>NZ_JBBOWB010000005.1:0-14659 GCF_038006885.1 Paenibacillus sp. FSL R7-0302 | reverse complement strand
CTATTAATCCCAATTTCTGTATTCGCTAGATTTATAAATATTTTTCTTGACAAACACGTTATATTGTGAATCTGTACCGTACACCTCTATTCGCTCCCGGATACCCCCTCCTGTCCATGATAATTAACCCTATAAACCTACCAGCCGCCAAACCTCCTAGGATCGATTTTAAGCCCCTTAACGATCTGACCCCTCCTTACCCCTTCCGACATACCCCCCAACCCGCAAAAAAGGCCCAGCGTCGCCATTTCCGGGGCGATCACTGGGCAAGGGTTAAAGCATCCAAGGTCGAGCAACTACTATGAATGACTCTACCACGAATGTGGCATTTTGAAACGGTACTTACGAGGGGGTTCTTGCGAGGGTTGACAAAATGAGGAAAATGTAATTGTGTCCGATGGCTGCATGAGTGTTCGCATTTTTATGCGCCGATTACCATCTATTAACAGTATGCACTATCCTGATTATCCTATCAGTGATTAATGCTATAAACCTCTATCGATTTTGCGGCGCTTGCCCGCTGGCTACCCGAATCAGATCGGCATGAGCACCGATTACTTTTCGCTCTCCGGCGGTCTTAGCGGCGGCATAAGCTGGTTGTAAATATTTAACAATAATTGCGTTAGCGCTTGCCTTGTCCATGGTGACCTCCTCCCCCTCCCTATCGAACCTATCCAGGTTAAAATCCTGAATGAGCTTGATTAGCTTGTCCGGGTATTTGGGGTCAGTGGCGTACCCACCCTGCCATATGGCGACCGCTGCGGCTTGGTAGGTCTTGGCGGTTAGTACCCCGTGATACCGCTTGGGGTTGTCCTTGGTCCCCGACAGGATCAGCCGGGAGTGGTCCGCAATAGAATCCCCCCAGCTCTTATACTTGCGGAATGCAGCATTGACCTTGATGGCCTTGCCCTTAACGTACTCCGTGGTCAGCATGACGATGCTTCCGGCGTTACCTGTCCCCTTGATCCCGAATAGGTTATTTGCCTTAACCGTCAAGCCGCTGCCACCGAATCCACTCTCCAGGCAAGCCTGGGCTATTGTGATCGAGGGGCGAACTCCCGTCTTTTTGTAGTCGGCTACGGCCAGGGGACCGAGGGTATCAACGAATGATTGATTAGACATTATACATGCCCTCCTTATAAACCTTTTGAATGTAAACTTCTTGGATATTGGTCTCGAAGTTTATGCGAAAATCGACACATTTTTCCGAAGCGTCATAGGTCATTTCTAGGTATCGCCCGGAAAATATTTGTGGATCGGACATGTCATCGGTACAAACGTAGGTTGCTACGTCTCTACGAGTATCCTCCGTGTCGGGGCTATAGTATTGATAGCTGACGATGACGGCTATTAGCTTATTGACATAATAAATACGATTCCACTGATAGCTTTCCAGGTTCCAGTAGTATCCTTCTTGCTGGAGAATTCGGGTCGGTTTTGAAGCTTTGGATTTCGGTGGAATGTATTGCACTTAGCTCACTCCTTTACAGCAAAAGGTTACGAGCTGACCATTAGCGTCACTGGCGAAATAGATTTGATTGACGTTGGATACATCGAAGACGAATACTGCACCAGGATCGAGAATCAGGAAGCATGTGGTAGGACTGTTTCCGAGTTTAACGGGATAGGTGTTTGTAGCTGGTGCTTGTACCATGACTTGTGTAGTGGCTTGGGAGGGCATTTGTTTGTAGGAGTTGACTCCGGTAACCCCTTGCATCACGGTGAAGGAAGCGGGCTGCATAAGCACAGCCAGGGGGCTACCCGCATCAGTCTTCACGGACTGAGCTGCCGCGAATTTAACGTTAAGCGGATTACCTGTATCATTTTTGACCTCTACCTCATTGCCCACCGTGACCGCTCCACTCACTGTCACCGCCTGAGCTGCCGCGAACATCACGGCCAGCGGGTTACCGACATCGTTTTTAACCTCCATCTCCCCGGACACGGTGACCGGGTGGGCGGCGCTATTGACCACATCGACCTTAAGCGCTCCATTTGCGGACAGCGCCTGGGGGAGCTGCGTGCTGCGGGCCAGCCCTACACTGTCCGCGCTGATCACCACGCTATCGGACGATCCGGGGTTACCGATCAGACCATTGATGTTAAGGTTCTCATCCGCGAAAATGACGGTTGCCTTAAACAGCGATCCGGCAGCCGTACCCGCCTTATAGATAAATGTGAAGTTAGGGCTTGCATCGATTGGCAGCGTGATCTGTGTGTAAAACTGACATTGGGCCAGCATAGACCGTACGGATGAATCCGTAGCGGTCCGGCTGTCCTGGTAAATCTCTATCGTGTTCGGGGTCGGGTTGATGATGGAAACGAATTTCATCCCGGAAGGGACGGAAACCTGTAGGCTCCCGACCAGCTCCGTCATGAGTAGGTCCGCATTGTATTTACGCATTACTTAACAATCCCTCCTGTGACCGTACTAACGGCCGTAGATTTTACCATCATGAAGATGGCGACAATGAGCACGGCAGCAACACCGATGATGATTACAATCCGTGAGCCCTGGCGAAGCAGCCCCGTGCCGATCGACTGGACCTTATCCCCAATCGCTTTGGATATCTCCTGGGCTTCGGTGGCTGGGGGGTTAAGGTTACCAAAGCGGTCATAGGCGTCCTGGGGGCTTTTGTCGCTGGGGTCCCCGAACGTATCCGTAATGACTGTAGCGGGTCCTTTGTTGCCGCCAAGCCCCATGGGCTTAAGGGCATCCTGTAGGGCTTGAGTGTCCACGACAATACCCGCCTTGTCATACTGGGTCAGGTTGTACGTTTTGATGATGCCCTGAACGTCCTGCTTGTAGGTATTGTCCGTACCGTATCCCGCCTTGGCGATTTCGGCCACCATGGCAAAGGGATCTGACTTGACGGCCATGGCTTTACTGTAGGTCTTGGATGAGCTGATCAGCTTACCGTAATCGTCAAACGATTCGGCAGCCGACCCGTACTTGCGAAAATTAGCGACAGTGACGTATGACGAGCCGTCCGGGCGCTCCTCTTTGGTGCTGGTCGTGAAGATGTCTCCCAGCCAGGACGCAAATGCCTTGATCCCGAAATAGTTATTGGCCTTGGTGGTCAGCCCGCTATCCCCGTTACGGGATTCGTACGCTGACTGTGCCAGAGTGACGCTGACAGGGATACCATACCTTGCCTGTATACGCTGGGCATCCGGCAGGTATTTTTTAAAAAACTCCTCGCGCTCCTTACTCATGGCTTGGTTACCCACTGCCCATTAACCAGTACCTTACCTTTAGCGGCTGCGGCGATCTGATCCATCCGGTTACGGTTGTAGTCGATGGCGGCCTGCTGCTCCGGTGTATTGTTGGTATTGACCTTGTCATAGTTGGCCCGCTGGGTCGCCATGTCGGTGGTCTGATACGTGTTACCGCTGGCCTCTGTGTAATAGGTTTGCACGTACCCGTTACTTTGGACAACCGTTGAGGGTCCAGTGACATAACCCTGGATGGATTGGCTGCTGCTGGATACCGGGTTGTTGCTGAATGACCCACCACCCCCGGATGAACGGGATGCCAGGGCATCCTGTACGGCACGATCAAGCGCCGTCTGACTCTGCTGCTGGTACTGGGTTAGGCGGTCGTTACTGAGCGCTAATTGGTTGTTAAGCTGGTTGAATTTGGTTTCATACGCGCTCGTCATTGCCCCGAGGGAGGAAGCCAATTTGTCGTTAAGCGAAGCGTAATTCTTGGTATTGTGATCCTGGATCGTAGTCAGCTGACCCGTAAAGGTGTCAAACATCTTGTCCGTGTACTCGGTCAACTGCTTGATGGTGGACCCGTACTGTCCGGCTTGGTCGGTCAGTGCCTTGTTGAGCTGGGTGGACTGAGATTCCATCGCCTTGGTGAACTGGCTGGACTGAGATTCCATCGCCGTGTTAAACCCGCTGGTCAGTGACTCAATGGCGCTCATTGTGCCTTTTTGCAGGCTCTCAAACTGCTTTTGCGTGGACGCTTGATCCTGCTGCGCATAGTCGGATATGGCGCTTTGTATGTCGGAGAGGGTCACGCCCGGTGTGCCTGATCCCCCGGAGCTACCCGGAGCAGGGCCGGGGTCAATCGGTCGTAAACCCGTACCCCCGCCGCCCCCGGAGCTTTTGGCCTGATAGATTCCCAGGACCGCGACCAGGGCGATTGCCCCGATGGTGATGTACTTGCGCTTGCCCTTAAAGAGTAGGGACATGTCGATTTTAGCCATGGCTTACACCCCCTCCATTTGCCCGATCGCATCCCCCAGGTAGCCGGAGCGACCAAAGTCTGTGGGGTGGATCGGGTTGCCCTGTCCGTTAACCGCCACATCATCTATGGAGAGGATGGGCTTTTGGACGGCTGGGACCGTATGCGCGAACTGGTAGGCTAAGGGGATGGGTTGAAGGTCCTCGGACACACCTATAGCGAGAGGGATGTCCGGGATGGACACCCCTCCAGCGGTAAGTGTGCGCAAGGCCATGAGCGATAGCATTTGCTGATAGCCTGTAAAGCGCCCCATGCTAATCACGCCCTTGCAGTGTCTTAATGCCAGCGGTGGAGTTTTTGCCGACCGCATTGATGATCGATACGGTCGCGCTGAAATTGCCTAAAAACAGATAGACAGCAATCAGGATACCGATCCCGGTGGCGATTGTTAAAATTGTTTTCATTTGCCGGAAAACCTCCCTGTGAGTTGAATTATTGAACTGCTGTTGAGCAGGGCCATAGAGAGAAGGACCAGCCATAAAAACATAGTGGTGGCCTTCTCCCCGACCGTCAGCGCCAAGAGCAGCACCATGATCAAAAAGGCGACAATAAAGCCTAATGACTGAGTAAAATTGGTGAGCTGCTGCATCATTTGATTAACCCCGTGATCACGTTGCTGATGTAGCCTTTGCCTGTGACCTCCCCGAGTATAATCCAGATGCAGCCTATGATGAGCAGGATGTAGAGTAAGCCCTGGACCATAGATACCGCCTCCTAACTACGCTTTTTAAAGCGGGTGATGAAATACCACAGCGCCAATATGATCAGCACCAGGATAATACCTTTATTCACGGCCCGGCCCCCCATCGTCTGTGGGGGTGCTGTCCGGCTTGTCCTTGGGCTTGGTGATGGCGGTCTTACCCGTCATACCAAACCAAAAACCGCCGACCAGGAGCAGCATGTTTTGCAGTGTGGTGTCATTGTGTCCGGTCAGCAGGGTCACGACATACCCCAGCAGGATCACCAGTGTAATGATCAAATGACTCACGATGGTTAGCACCTCAATTCGGATATTTTTCATTGCTCTATCACCCCCGCCCAAAGAGGACGAGCAGGGCGACTAAAGCGCCCAGCAGGGCCAGGATGCCGACTTTTTGCTTTTTATCGACTGATTTCGGAGCGGGGTCCTCAATGGATGCAAGCACTTGCTGCTCCTCCACATCAGGCACCGTGTCCTCGGTTTGATTGGGTCCGGTATACATCCCCGGATAGAGCGAGGACATCGGGTAAGCAATCTGACCCGTGCCCTGCGCTGCCATGGATACACTCATGGGTAAACCTCCTTTTTAGGTTGTGGCTACCGACTACGACCGCAGGCGGGACAGCATCTCATACACAACGGTGATCTGTCCGGCAGCCGGAGCATTAAACCGGAGCCAAAACTCGGTTAGCTTCTCGGTGTCGAAGTAGTCACGTGCGCCGCCAAGGTTGGAAATGCCCTGGTATGAGAAGTCAAACGCATAGACGCCCTGGGGCAGCGTGACGCCGAACTGCTCATGATTGATGGCCGCTAAATGGTTGGCCGGGAGACGATACGGGATGTCCGCTTGGTTCAGGACGATTTCAATATTCCCCGCCAGATCGGCGTCCGCTACGCCCTTGCCATTGGCATCAGTGACCAAAAAGATAATCTTACGGTAGGTGTAGCCGCGCGGAAGGGATACGTGCATTTGACCCGCGCCGGGAATCGCTTCACGGGAAGCCTGCACCAATTTGAGGACGGACACATCCGGGAAGGCTTCGGATAAGGATGGGATGGAGAACGACTCTACCAGGGGGACGATTTTGAGATTGGTCAGCGTCACGCCGTACCCGGTTGGGTTGTCCAGGATCACCTTGCCATCGTCCACAAAGTCCACTTTAACGGTGAGCGTGGTCTCCGGGTTTTGCGAGACGATCAGGCCGACCGGGTCACGGTCGTTGAGTGTGAGCGGGAGATCCACGACAAAGGATAGTTGATTGGTCGCGCCGCTGGCCGATGACGTCCGGCCCATAACGACCTTACCGCGCCCGGAATCCTGCCGCTGGAGCACCTGGGCATTGTCGCGGATCAGGGAGTGCATGTACAGTTCCTGGCCTGTGACGGTAAACGGGCTAAACCCGTTGTTGAGATCGACCGACACGCGCCGGATCAGGTTGTAAGGCGCGAACGGCTGCGGTACAAAGCTGGTAGCCGTGGCATGGGTTACCTTGAGGTCGCCCGTGATCATCATCCGGATACGGCTGGTTAATCGGACCTTGGGGACATCAAACTGTACAGAGTCGCCCAGGGCGGCTCCGCTGCCTGTAGACATGGGGGCGGTTTGCCAGTGCTGGCGGGTCATTTGGGCAAAATACGCATTTTTTTGCTGAGGGGTTAATTGTTGAGTAGCCATTATAGGAGTGGCTCCTTTCGGGGGTTGGGTTTATTTGGGGCGGGTCTTACACTTCGGCGGACACGGCTGCCAGGAATGGGATATTCCACTTGGCGGACAGCTTTTTGATGATGACGATCAGGATCATTGTGATCAGGACGTTGGCAAAGATGCCAATCCAAAAACGTGCGGAAAACATACGGGGATCACCTCCTCTCCAGGCGGCGCTTGGGGGGTTAAATATTTTGGACGAACTCTGAAATGCCCTTAACGGGGTGCTTGGTCAGAGCGACCTTAAGTACCACAATCATGATGATAAACAGGATGAACAGCGCGAAAATGTTGGCGAGTCCCATCCCAAATAGCTTTTGGTCCACAGCGATCACCTCCCTTCAGGCGGCGCGAGTACGCCCAGCATCGAGGACCGCCAGCCGGACCGAAAATACCAAAACTGATGGCCGTCTGGACGATTTAGCATTTGGGGGGAGCTGCATACCTCGGACATCTTTTTACGGTCGCCGGGCAGGGGCAGATCAAAGCAAAAGACATGTGTAGCCTGGGCAATACATTGCTGCGGGATTTCAGAGGGCCGCTGGGTGAGCTGCCAGAGTGCGACATCATAATAACGGCCACGGGTGAGGATAGCCTTGTAGCCTTTGAGGATTTTGTGCGGGGATGGTAGGACCTGCATCACTTCATCCGTCCAGACCGTGATATTTTTATGGGCATAGGCCCACTGGTAAAAAACATCGTAGTACTCATCTTGCAGCTCATCAAATACGGGGTTGTAGATGATATAGGGGGTGTCGTGATTGTCCATCAGGTCCTGCAGCTTGGTGACGACCGTCAGTTCTTTGGGGTGGACCTGCGGCCAGGGGGACCGTCCGGCCTTTAGCTCCGTCAGCGCTTCACCCTTGGTGTCCAGCTTGACCACCTTGGGGAACTGGGAGAGGTAGGCCGCAGCAAGCTGGGTCTTACCACAGCCTGTGGTACCAGGAATGATGACATGCTCTGAGGTCTTTATGCCAGGATGCACAAGGCCTCACTCTCCAAACAGGCCCGATTCAAGGGGGTTCGGACCGCCCTGGTCCACATACTCCACAAGCTGCTTAAAGTGGGCGACAATCTCGTCAATCTTGTCGTCGTCAAGCCGGGAACAAAAGCCCTGCAAGGTGCTGTTTGGTATCAACATACTGGCTGCTGGCGGCAGCAGCTCCTTGGTCTGCATGATCAGGGTGACCAGGCGCTCCTGCTTCGGGCTGGCTTGCTGGGGCTGGCTTGCTTGCTGGGGGGTTTCGGTGGGTTTGCTGAACGGGGTCCACATGGGTGATTGCTCCTTTTTTCGGGGGTTTAGGTTTGGCCATCTCAAACATAAGCTTAGGCACGACAATACCCACAACCGCGACCGTTAAGGCCATAAAGTCGGCATACGCGCCCGCTTTTTTCGTCAGGTCATACCGTGACATAATGCGGGTGATGGGGTCAGACAGGGCTTGGGCTTCCGCTTGTGACAGGGTCCAGTGCGGCCCCATCCGGGTAGCCAAGAGGTTAAAAATGACGGCCAGGAAGCTAGATAGCATGTCACTGGTGAGCTGGTTGTCATTGGCCTTGCTGGTGGTGGGTTTCTTCGTGGGTTTCTTCTTGGCCCCGGCTGGGGCGGTAGGTTGGGGGATTAAATCAGAAAGTCCCTTAGGCGGCGCTTGGGTGGGGGTGTCGGCTCCTCCGATGATTCGGATGTCTCCGATGCCGGGGGCTTGGGTTGGGGGATTGTCAGTGGATCGGGGTTGGCTGGGTCCTTGGGGTCCTGGCTTTTCGGCGTGTCCTTTGACAAGCTTGCCTGTAGCTGGTCCACCCGGTCCAATAATTTTGAAGCCCATGCGGGGGTGTCACCTCCATCGGCACCATCGTCTTTTTTATACAATGGGTGATTGTAGCGCCATTTCATACGCTTGTCCCTCCTTACGTGGTTTGCCCAGGCGGATGCTGGAGAGCTAAGGGGGGGGCTCTCTTACTCGTCCCGGCCTGGGGTAAGACGATCATATCAGACAGGTGTAAAAACTGGAAATGGGATGGGATCACCCATTCGCATATTTTATTTTTGTTTTACAGGTTGTCCCAATTGTGATAGTCTGAGGGTACAAGTCGCCCCCTATGGGGTGTGGATTGAAATGAACTAAAGCACACACAAAAAACCGCCAGGGCCTATGCCCGGCGGCTTTTTTGCGTTACTCCGGTTGCTTACGGTGACTGAGGTAATCGTCCAGCGTGTCCTTGATCCAGATTGATCCGCAGCGGAGCTGTACATCCGGCCCCGGAAACGCGCCAGGGGGAAACCCCCGGTCGCGCGAACGGTCTACATACTTGGCGACCTTCCGGGCGTCCCAGGGCTGCCCGGTGACTTCGTGCAGGTATTCGGCGGCTTCGGTCGTGCCGTAGATCGTTAGTACAAGGTCTTCGGGTTGTTCATGATTCATCGCATTCCCCTCCATAGGGCACACTCTCCTGATCTATATGAGTTTGTCGTATTCTCGTTTCCATTCGGCCTGAAGCTCATTAACCTCTTTATCGGACAGCCGTTCAAAATCCTCCAGCGACATCCCTTTCTGGAGGATCAGCCACTCGTAGAAAAAATACTCATCATTGGTCATGTCCATGACCCCCCCTTCTGATCCTCCGGTGGAGCCACGGCGAGTCCCAGCTCTACCAGCACGCCATCAATATTGGAGATTCTTCGCGTGATATCTCGCTGCGTTTGGCGTAAGCTCAACCACCGCTGCTCGTGCATGACTTCCTGCTGCCGGAGTATATCTTGGGTATGGTCTTCCGTCTGTTGTAGCTTGCTCATGATGTTCTTTTCAAGTTCTGCTAGTCTCTTCTTGCTTCCGAAAAAGAACAATGCTATCACCCTCTTAATTGATCTAGTAATGTACGAACGTCCAACCCATTATCATGCGCCCATATGTCCAGGTCTACCCCCCTGCGCCTAAAGTACTTGACCTTGGCGACCTTGGGCAAGCCAGCATATTCCCCGGCGTATCGCTCCCCGTCCGCTGGGACCTTGATATAGCCGTAGTGCAGGCACAGCGTACGGATCGGGTCCTCATTGACAGTCGCCGCCGTCTCCTTGCGGGCATCCTCCAAGACCTTCCGGGCCTGGGCTTCCTGATCGGCGGCGTAGTCCATCTTAAAGGGTTGTACAATCACCCCGTCTATAATGGACGCCTTGGTGTACTCCCGCTTCAAGGTTTTAATAATGACCTTGTTCTCGTAATGCTGGAAATCCCGCTTCCGAAACCGATCCGTAAACCCGCCCCATTGGGTCACCGCAAACCGTAGGTGCCCGGCGGCGTCAGGCTCCAGGGGTACGGCATTTTTGGGTATGCCCTTGATCTTGATTTCCTTCCAGTAGAGCTGCCAAGGCGTCACCGTGCGCGGGTACGCCGCGCGGGTGCGTCTCTTACCCCATCGCCAGGAACTGCCCACTCTGCGGCGCTGGGGGCGCGTCAGAGGGATGCTGCGGGGCTTGCGGGTCCATGCATGATGGCGATACTTGGCATGCTTCCGGTCGCCGTTTTCCAGCTCCCACACGCCCATGTAGTCCTTGCAGCCATTCAACCATAGAAAGCCAGCCTTTTCCCGCTTAAGCGCGCCCAGGCGCTTATTGTCCAGCATCCCGGCTGCTTCTAATAGCGCATTCCCGGCAGCATTGACAAAGACGCTGTCCGTGTCCGTGTAATAGACATTCGCCCTCCCGGCCGTCTCGATCACCTTCCATATCAGCATACGGGCGTACCCGGTGACATGGGCCGCGATCCCGGGGAAGGAGTTAAAGGCTTCCAGATCGTCTTCATCGGTATTGCGCATCCACACGCCGCCCCCAAAAACCTTCACCCATTCGTGACGCCCATTGGCAAACACGTGCTGCATGTCGATCACGGTGGGATCGGCTTCATCGGTCTTTTCCCAGGTCTCATTCTTCTGACCAAACTTGCCATACAGGTTGGTCAGGAACATTTTAAACAGGTGGGCGTGCACCTCATCATCAGCCGCGCTGGCTTCCAGGCGGGCCGTGTAAAAATAATCAACATACGATGCGAATATGGTGTCGCCCTCATACACACACACATTACGGACCTTACGGACCATCCCCCGCTCAAAGGCAACAATCAGCTCCGGTGTCGTCAGGGTGGTTTCAAAGGTGCTGACGGGAAAGATCAGACGGCTGCTCCGCTGATGGAATATATTTTGATCCCCGGTATCCAGGACGACATCACAGCAAATGAGGTAGTCGTCCATGATCATAGACAAGACCTTCTCCGGCGTTGACTCCCGCCAAAACGTGAGCAGCCGGGTGGGATATCGATGCGTAGCCATCACATGGGGGTACATGCTGTTAATGTCCAGGACAATAACCGGTTCCGGGATCTTACCCAGCCGGAAGCATTCATTGCGACCCCCGGCATACGCGCGCCGCTCAACCTCCAGGGCCTGCGGATTCGAGTGAATAAAGATCGATTCATCCTCTACAAAGCGGTGTCGGAAGGCGGTAAAGGCTTGTCCGGCCACGGTCAGGCCAAAAGGGCCCAGGTCTTCACGTTCGATAAATGCAATAAAACTGAGCATGGCGGTCTCCAGGATATCGACATCCCGGTGTACATACTCCAAGGCTTGCTCCCGATCGGCGGGGTCGCTCATGTCCACGATCTTACCATGCGGAAAATCCAGCTTCGGCAGCTTAAAGATTTCGCCCAGTGACGCCAGTGATTGACTGTAATAGTTCGTGCTGGAGAGGATCACCAGCTTTTTCCGGCGCGGGGTGGGTACCCTGATGCCCGTTTTCTTATCTAGCTGCATATAGAGATTCCCCTTGCTGTCGTGGGTGATCTCCTTGGTCAGCTTTAGGATAAACGGATTGGCATCCGAAAACCCGGTTACCTGATAGCCTAGCTGCACCAGCAAGTACACGCCCTGCGTCACCTGGATGTCGTACTTGGCGTTATGTGCAAATATCCAGGTCCGCTCATTGGACCGGGCATAGGCGTCAACGTCCGTCCAAAAACGCTCTAAAAATCCCTCCCCGTAGTAGTCAAGCTGCTTGCGGATGGGGTTTTTGTCCTTGCGTCTGTGGTAATAGGTGGCGCTGGCCAGATAAGGGACATGTGGTTTTTCAACCTTTTCACCGCGCGTTGCTCTTTGTATCTCTTGATCTGTGATGGCGATTTCCGTATAGGCTTCTGAGTCAAAAAAGATCATCCTCCTCGGAACTACTGACCGCTTGGTAGCCGTCAGCGTATGCGGCTCACGCATTCGATCCACCCCCGTTCAGCACTCGGTATTCGCGGAGTATCCGGGATATGGACCAATCCGGGTTCGCCTGCTTGCTCTTGGATTCAAACGCCTTAAACTTCGCAGACCGCTTCTGGGTGTCCACCACATACACGGTGCGTATGCTGTCCTCATAGACATAGATCGCAAGATAGTATTCGTTCTGATCCAGCTCCCCATTGTCGTAAGCGTCCAGCACCCGTTCCTTACGCTCCAGCTTGGTCAGCTTGACGTCACTGGCAATCCACATATACCGGGTCTCGTCCATCCCGGTACCGGAGACCAAACACTCATATTCCATCAAGTACATATAGCGTGATTTCAAAAAATACTGTCCCTCGGGGCTGTCGTCCAGCCCATAGGTCTTATATCGGGTCCGCTTGTTGTGGGCCTTGGCTGTACCACGGATGCCCCGGTAAATATCGGCTCCGCGCTCGGTACTCATTGTATGCCCGCGCTTACGCCACTCCTCCAGCGCCTGCCGCTGGGATAGGGCAGGATTCCGGCGCAGGAAGCGCTTGAAGGCTCCGGCCTGCTTGTTAAGCTCCCGCTGCTTGGCTGTAAGGGGTACATGTGGTTTAGGGGCTACAAACTTAGGCTTCGGGGCCTTGATTGGCTTGCCGGGCGTCAGCGGTTGTCCTAGCTTGGCGATAATCTCGGTAAGATTGGTTATTCCCTTGGCGACAGTCGGAGAGACGACAGCAATGTCCTGGACCAGCTCCGGCTTGCCTTCAAGGGTCTTCGTAATGCTCTTAGCTTCGGCAGCCGTAAACCCTGCCCGCCGGGCCGCCTGATAGCGTTCACGCTCTCTGGCCGCCTTGCGCTGCTTCTTCTCTAGCTGCTCCTGGCGCTTCTTCTCATCCAACCTGTCACCTACTCCCTGGCGCGGATAAAAAGCCCCCTACCAGTAGGGGAGGGGGCTTGTACATTCAGATGTGGTGATGGGTCTATTTCTTGGATGGGTTGGCGACCATGCGCAGGATGGTGGTATCAAAACCGTTCTTGGTCGCTTTCTTAACAGGGGTTACCGGGATGCCGGGTTTCCATGGGGCAGGACCAAACAGCCCAATGATGTTCTGTATGCTGCTAAGGATGCCCTTGCCTACTGCGGTGTAGGTTTCGCCATCTTCCGTAAACACAACCATACGGACGGCATCGACCAGCTCGCCAGTTTCTTCGGACAAGAATTGTATTGGTGACGCCACAAGATCAGTCAGGACCAGAGTTCGGTTGAGCTGGTCAACCAGTTTCCCGGTCGCTTCCGACATGGCGTTATAGATTTTGATTTTGGTTTCAGCCGTGCCATCGTCAGGGATGGAGCTGTAAAACTGGACGGTACGTCCTGTAAAGCTGTCGATGGTAGTGGAGATGTAGCCGCCTGCGGAATCATCGTTGATTACAACGGGGGATTGATCATTTACTGCTGGGAGATTTTGGTTATCTGACATGGTAGTGCCTCCTTGGAATATGTTTGTATGTTGAGGGGGAAGGGAGTCCCCCACGGCTCTAATGTCCAGTGCTACGCTCGTCCAAAAAATCTTGATAGTCAATGCTTGATACACGGTACTGCCTGCCCATCCGTATGGCTTTAAGCGACCCGGACCGGATATAGGACCGGATCGTTTCAACATCCATACGTAATCCTGTGGCTATCTCTTCAACGGTCAGGTAGGTAACGAGCAGGGGGTGCGTGTCGGTTGTTTTAGGCATGGGATAAACCTCCTTATAAGACCGGAAATAGGAACAGCCGTTCTCATTTTTGTTCCTATCTCGATCTTACTCTGTCCCTGTAAATCCGTCAAAAGTTGGTTAAACTATGGTAAAGTGGCGCTAAATCTGATAAACTGGTGTATAGGTAAAATATTCCTCCACATTATAAGCGGGTATTTTGGTGTATTGTGGTGTATAATGTAGAAAGATGTCGAAAATGTTCACAATTGGAGTTGTGACAATTTTGTGACGTTAAGCATTTTGTACGCTCTCAACGATTAAGGCACGGTATACTAGGTCCAAGAACCCTACTTCCACGTTCGCAGCGCGGGTAGGGTAATCAGCATCACACAGATTTTGAATGGCCTGCTGAATCTCATCAGGTAGAGCAGGGCGCATAATAGCAATAGACATATATTCACCTCCAATCCCGTATACTAGCGGTAACAAACGTTAACGATTCGGTACCGTTTGTTACCGCTTGTTACCAACTATAACCAATGTGTTTAGGCATTGCAACACTTTTTTTCAGGCTTGCTTTTTGCCCGGATACGTGGTTATTGTAGTAATTAACATTTTGTTAAACGGGGAGGGAATCAACCATGGCATCAGAACATATCCGCATCAACCGAGTGAAGGACCAGCTTGAACAGATCGTCCTGGACGCCGAAGAGGCCAAGCATTTCCGCGAATACTACGCCGCCCAAAATGACGACAAGAAGGTCGCTTACTGGGAAGCAAGATACGAGTATGCTACAGGCCTTTCTCTGAAAATGTCGCGGGCCTTTCAACTTACAACTTAACGAGCTTAATGATCGTAAGCCGTAACCCTCCAGGGTAGCCCTGGGGGGTTTTTTGTGTGGATCGGACCGGAGTGTGGGGGAGAAAGAAGAGGTCGTTTAGGACGAATTTTGGAGGGGATGGGGGGTATATTGGAGTTTGCACTTTTATACATATGGTTGGGTGGTAAAAACCCACAAGGAAGAGTGCATAAATGAAAATGCGAACAGTAAAT
>NZ_JBBOWB010000004.1:0-39338 GCF_038006885.1 Paenibacillus sp. FSL R7-0302 | reverse complement strand
GTTAAGAATCGCATAGCATCAAGGAATTTCAGCCCTTGGCCCTCGTGGTCAGGGGCTTTAATTTTGCCCTCTAAAATGGCCGTGACCATATCCTGACCATATTTATTCACAATCCTCAGTATCAATGTCTCCTCCCCCTAATACGACCACATTAGAACCGGTAATTGGATCGTCTTTATCCATGAAATCTTCAAAGCGATTCGATCCTTTTTCTTGCACGCCTTTTGTGACGTGGGTATAGACGTTCATGGTCATATTGATATCTGAATGACCTAAGATGTATTGAACTTCCTTAATGGTTGCACCAGCCTCAAACTGCAATGAAGCGTGGGTATGCCTTAAGCCATGAACCGTTACTGAATGGAGGTTATGCTTTATTATCAATGCTTCCAGCAGATCATTTAAATAAGCCAGTCTGAGCGGGGTTACACCATCCTCCCGCGTAAACAGGAATTTAATCGGTCCGTTTCGACCATCGGCTAACTGCTGTTTCTTTTGCATTGTAAGGAGCCGTTTCCAAAGTTGAAGGGTTTTCTTGTCTGCCGGTAGAACGCGCCGTGAAGCGGGCGTCTTTGAGGTTAGAACGTAATATTTCCCGTCCTCCCAATACAGCGTTTTATTCAGAGCCACATGCTTTTGAGAGTAATCGATGTCTTGCTCTCCAAGCGCCAGCATTTCACCTTTACGCGGCCCTCTGTATATCAGTGTGTGAAACATTACGTAATCTCGAAAAGAACATTCAGCGGCTGCGATAGCAAGAAATTTCTTTACCTCGTGCTTTTCCCAAAAGTTGCGCTCTTCTTCTTCAGGTGCATAATGTTGCTCTTCTGCTTTTGGAATTTTGACTTTTTTCATTAGGTTTGTTTTTATAACATCATTTTCAATTGCAAATTCAAATATTTGGTTGGCATACATCTTCATATTGTCTACAGTCTTTATCTTTTCGGCCATCTTGATAACTACTTCCTGACAGTATTTTTTAGTGATGTCTTTCATCTTAATTTTGCCGAAGTGAGGAAGAAGCTGCTTCTTAAATTTTGATTTTACCGCTCTACGTGTTGGCGGCTTCCAGTTAGGTGAATTTGTTTTTTCCCATAACAGGTAAACATCCTCAAATGTAGACTCTTTATCTGTTAGAAATGTTCCCTGGTGAATATCTGTTTCAGTTTGAGCTGCATGTAATTGAGCTTCTTTCTTGGTTTTAAAACCGCGTTTCGTTGAAGGCTTGGCCTTTCCAGTCCCAGGATCTATAGGACCGTAATACTTGTACATCCAGCGGGCGCCGGCTTTGGTCTCGTATTTCTGAAAGCTGGCCAAAATTCTCACTCCTTACCATGATAGGTTCCGGGTCATGGCTTGATCCCGGGCAATCTTCATTTCAACATCGTTCATTTGAATGATAAAACAATTTTGTTTTAATCCATGCCTGTACAAAAGCTGATGGACTTGTAGTGTAATTTTACCGTCAAAACAGATAACATCGCTGCTGAAGGCCGGCACACATTCAATTCTTTGGATTTCCTCTAAATCAATCTCTGCAAGGCGTTCTCCGACAGGCAATTCAATTTCTCGACAGTTCATAAGGGTCCATTCGTCTAAGGTTACAACAAGCTGTGAAGGCCCATCAGTTATTCCAGAGGGGTCATAATAGACTGCAAACTCCACTGATTTACTCATGATTGTTTTCACCTCCTTTCTTGATTGGTATGTAGCCGATGTCTCTGCACAGATAAGTGCTTCAAATTCTCGGCGTAAGATTTGCTCATACCGTTTACGTGCTTGTTCCATACTCACTGAAAAGGCTGAGGATATTTGTTTAATAGCTTGTCCATGATCCGGAGGAAGATTTAATTCCTTAATCATGAAGAAGGGGAGGGAAGCATAAAGAACAAACAATTCCGCATCCTCTTCCTGATACTGCACAAATGGCTGTGGTAAGGTTGTTTGATTGCCGGCGTGCCGTAGTAAATGACATAGTTCATGCAAGAAATCTTTTCTTTGATCTGAACCTGATTTGCGTTTATTAAGAAAAATAATTTTTTTCCCGGATTTAGTTTCATGAGAAAGGCTATCTGAATCAAACAACACAACTGAAATTCCAAGTTTATTTGCTATAAAGTCGATATTTATATTCTCAGGAACCGAGATGTTATTGTCTAAGTACAGTTGTTCTGTAAACTGTTCAAGATGAGTTTTTTTGTAATATTTAAACATAGTATCCCTCCTATGAGATCGTTTGTTCGTATGTATGGATGTGCAGAACCAGCCTGTTAGCTGATGCTACAGAATTTTATTTATCGTCTTCAGAAGCGCGTTTAATAATCTCCCAGACTTTCCGTAAATCCTTTATTCTTTCCTCTGGAGCTTTCAACAATTCTTTAAAAAACAAATTGTTATCAGGATCATTGATAAAGGCTTCAAACTCAATTTGATCCTTAGTTTTATTGTCTGATGAACTTTCAAGAAGAGAATCTAAAGAAACATCAAAGAAATCGGCAATTATCCGAACTGCCTCCATTTTAGGGTCAGTTAAGTTATTTTCCCAACGAGAAACCATACTCTTACTAAAAGTAGTGTTATATCTGTTGTTAATTTCGTTTACGAACTGGTCAATACTCAATTTTCTATCTGACCTAAGTTTCTTTAAGAGATCACCAAACATGAACTATCCTCCTAAACAATATTATGCACATCTAATATGATACACAGATAGTTCCTATTATGCAACAAATATATAAACTTTATTCCTATACAGGAACAAAAAAATATTGACATAGTTTATTTGCTCGTTTAATCTGATGTTGTTCCTAAAAAGGAACGGACGGAGGGGATGACGTGGTAGGTATGTCACCAAAGATAGTCAGAAGAAGGCAACCCTATAGCAAAATTAAGGTTTATCTGTATCAAAATAATATTTCTCAGGTTGAAGTTGGAGCGGTTATTGGTAAAACTAGTAGCGCAATTAATCAAAAACTGAATGGAACTGGAGGTGATTTTTCACTAAGCGAAGCAAGAATACTATGTGAGAAATTCGGAATACCAAAGGAATTTTTTTTTGAATTGGACGTTCCTTTTAAGGAACAAAATGAATTGGATGGTGAATAAATATGGATTCTCCAATCATTCAGGTTGTCATTGATCCTGAATATGTCCGGCAATTAACTGAAGCTGAGATCAAAAGACAAATTCAAGAAAACAGCCCAGGCGTATGGTGGGATATGAAGAGGCTCGAAGCAGAAACGTGCCGCAAGCGTGATTGGCTCCTTGCAAACATCTTATTGAATCCAAGCTTCAAGCAAGACATGCACCTTTGCACAAATGGTGGTGAAGGTGGGCGCTGGATGTTTCGGGCTTCTGAAATGAGCAGGTTTCTGGATATGAATTTTGAGGCGTTAAATAAATCGCGCTCAAAGCTGATACGTTAACTAGCCATCATATCAAACCAGGGGAAGTGTAGGGCCATGGATAATGCAGTCATTCATCAACAGCAACAATGCATTTTGAACGGCAGCCAACAGCAAATGAAACAGAGCCATGATATGTACAACATTCAGGTGACCATGCAATCCTGTTTGGATGCAGGGGCGCCGCAGGATCTTCTCCGGCAAATCATCGCCATGTACCGCCGACATCACGCCGGGGATAAAGAGATGCAATCAGTAATCAATGACGTAGAGGTACGTTACATCACATCACTGGAGGGATACGCACCATGACACAAGTTGTAAAAATTCAAGTCAATCAGCAGGCGAGGAATCTTCAAGTTCGTGAAATTTCAGGGCAGCGTATTGTAACATTCCGGGATATTGACGAGCTTCACCGGCGTCCGGAAGGAACAGCAAGCCGCAATTTCCGTGAGAATCGGGAGCGTTTTATTTCCGGAACGGATTATTTCGATGTTACACCGGAGCATTTCCAATCCGACGAAATTCGTCGCTTTGGAATTTCCAGCCCGCGCGGCGGGACAGTAATCACGGAGTCTGGATATCTGATGTTGGTCAAGTCATTCAATGATGATCTTGCGTGGAAGGTCCAACGCCAGTTAGTCAATAGCTATTTCAGGGGGCAAGCCTCTTCCCACGATTCGTTGCGCTCTCTAATGGCTGCTACACATAACCTGCTTGCAGGTCAGGAGATCATCACCGAACGGCTGGAGGATGTGGAGCACAAGCTTGAAAATCAAATCACGCTGGACAGTGGGCAGCAGCGCCGGCTGCAGAAGGCGATTAATCAGCGCGTATGCGCTCTTGAGCAAATTAAAGAAGCCCGCGGCGAATGGTTCCGGCAGCTCCATAAGGAAATCAAGGACCGCTGGAGCGTGAGCAGCTACAAAGATGTGCTGAAGCATGATCTGCAGGAAGTGATGAACTATGTTGCGGCCTGGGTACCCATCCGGCGGGAGGATTAATCATGAAAGACGCCAGAGAATACCGTTATCAAATGCGCTTTTGGCTGGAGGCCAGTAAAGACGCCAAACTGCGAGGGGATGAAGCGAATGAGCGCCATGCCATCCAAATGTTCAGGCAGAACCGGGATGAGCTGCTTGCCATCTGGAGCAGTCGGGCAGAGATCACCACGCAATGTGGATAATCTGTGGACAAACGAAAAACAGCCCGACGGGGTAGGAGCCGCGGACTGTAGCTTTGCAAAAATAAATTTACGGTCAGTTTATCAGGGAGCGGAGGAAAAAGCAATGAAAACAACAGATAAGGAGAAATTTTTAATTGTCGGAACCTGTGCAGATCCGAATTGCCGTCGGGTGATTCTTTTCGGTCAGTCCGCTGTACGTTGCGGGAATGTGCTTTGCTGCAATTATTCATGTCTCAATCAACTCATGTTTGGCGGTACCCGCCGTGGTTAGTTTCGGGTTTCATCCTGTTCCAAAGCCCAAGCATAAGCGTAATAAGCCCACCGCCAAGCAGCGGGGAGCTATCAGCAAAGAAGTTTACGCGGCGGCACTGGAGCGTTCTGGCGGCTGCTGCGAGCAGTGCGGCAGCACAGAAGGCCTGCAATGCGCTCACCTGCTGCGGCGCTGGCAGATTGAAGGCGAAACCACCGTGAACGATGTCGCCATACTCTGCGGACCCAGCGTAAACAGCGGAACATGTCACCATTATGTGGACTATACCGCCGGCGGGAAGCAGTGGGCAATCAACAAGCGGGAGGAATTCTATTCCCGAGCTTTCCCGGAAATTCCGGGAAATTCCCATAACAACAAGGAAGGCGCTGCCGATGGCTGAAAAAAGAATGCTCTCAAAAGTGATTTCAATATCGGAGAAGGTCAACGAGCTGCCGAATATTTTCGATATGCTTCTATACACCTGGATGATCCCGCATGCGGATGACTTTGGGCGCCTGGCGGGATCACCGGGCAAGATCAAGGCTTTGGTGGTTCCGATGTTGGAAAAGTCCATTAAGGATATACGCGAATCCCTGCATGTTTTGGATCATCAAGGGCTTATTTTATGGTACGAGGTGGATGGCGAAAGAGTCGTCCAGATTCAGCAGTTTGAGAAGCATCAGCAGGGATTGCATAAGCGGACGCGTTCTAAATTCCCTGACTTTCCGGGAACTTCCGGGAATGTCCAAGAAACTCCCTCTGAACTGAAGGGAACTGAACTGAACAGAACTGAAGAGAACGGAACAGAAGAGAAGAGAAGAGAACAAGAACAGAACGGAATAGAAGGCAGCATGTCGGATTCGCCCGATGCCGCCGAAGATGAATACCTTTATGGTGGTGGTCCTCTTCCTTCAATCTCTGATGCATTCAGGATGTTTGAAAATGAGGGGTTTGGCACTATAAGCGATATCACCAAAGACCAGCTCAACGAATTTATCCAGGATTATACCGAAAAATGGCTTTGTGAAGCCATGAAAAAAGCAGTATTAGCCGGAAAGCGGACTCTAAGCTACGTGCAGGGTATCCTCAAACGCTGGAAGGCCGAGGGTATTGACGAACCCTGGACAAAGGACAAGCCGCCAGAGCAAACGAGCAACCGGGGGAACCGCGGGGGTTACAGTGGCAAGGCACATATTGAGGTCGTCAAGCCGACAACGGACGGCCCGACTCCCGAGGATATCGCCCTACAGCAGAAACTGCTTGCGGAGCTCAAGGCCAAAAAGGAAGCGAAGCTCCGGCAAGAAAAGCAGGATAGAGAGGAGGAGCCGGACCATTGAGAAAAATGTGCTCAGTACCTACATGCCAGCTCGATGCCACAACCACATGGGCAACCGTCCCGGTGTGTCACCACTGTTGGGGTATCATCATGCAGGAGCAAGTTGAATATTACAAAGGCAAACTTCAAGAGCAAGATCGTTGCCGTTACATCCGGATTCGCCATCTGACACCGCTCTGGCCGATCCTCCGGAGAGAGCTGGGCTATGGCTGATCAAAACGGATGGTTGTCCCGCTCCGAGGTTGCGGCCTGCGGGCTGCCCGTTTACATCACAGGTGGCCCCGGATGGCGCCCGGCGCGGCCGGAGGGTTGGATATTCCTTCCCCGTTACCGCTGCGCTGAGCTCGGGGCGCACGTTGCAGCATGGGAGCAGCCAGCAGCTTATCTACACGTTCCGAAGGCATTCTCGCCGCACAGTTATGCCCCGCTGTACTCCCGGAGGAGGGAGCAGATTGACCTTAGCCGTCTGACCGCCGCCGAGAGGGCCGAAGTGGAGCTAGAAACATGATTCTGGTGTGCTTGGAGTGTTCAGCGGACATGCAGGAAATTAAACAGAACGTATTCCGCTGCCCCTGCTGCGGCTGGGGAGCGGAGCAATTAACCATTGAAGGAGGGAATGCATTGAATACAACCCCTATTCCGCATGAAGTACAGCAAGCTTGGGATACCGTTGCAAAATACTTGGAAGGGAGACCTGAATTTTCCTTTTCGATATCTCCTTGGTATAACAGCGGTGAACCTGATGAAAGAGCATCCTACACTATCGAGACCTTTGAAGGTGAACGAATCCAGACGGTTATCGCTTCTGTCGTGATTCATGGAGAGTAGATTGCTGCAGCAGGGACGCATATAGCGAAGGAAGGTGTAAGAGTGAAACCCTCTGAAATGTTATCTCCAGCCGAACAGGAGGAATATATTTTAATTTCTAATAAATGTACAAATTACGAAGCCATGTATGGTTGGAAAGTAGGGACAGTATTGAAACGAGTTTCAGTTTGGTACGGATCAAATGGATGCGGTAAGAACCTGAAACAAGCATATTTTGTTCCTGCAGATTCAAACCGTTGTAGCAGTCACATTGTATGGAGCGACCATATCAAGGGAGTAACTGGGCAGCTAGAGATGGATTTTTAGTTTCCCATTCCGAGAAAATGATGCATTAGGGCCGGAGGCCTCCGAGACCGACCGAATTACCCAGCGTAGCGGGGGCCGCTAGCCTGTGAACTTATCCTTATAAGGAGGAACATACCCCTATGATTATAAAGACCACACAGAGCCTTACAGCGGCTACAGGACACATCGTCTCTGGCGTATCCTTTAGAGCCAAACGGGAGCGGGACGGATACCGGATCAACTTAGGGGAGCACAGCGGTATCTTTGTGCCGGGCAACGCAGCGTTCATTTTGAGTGATCTGCAGAATGAGCCAGATGGACGCCGCCGCCGTGGCACACGCAATGACTGACCTGCTTGCGAGCTATGAAGAGACTAAGCAGGGGCTGAACAGGAAGCTTGCTCAGTTGGAGAAGGAGTTGGAACCACTCAAAGAACGGCTGAAGATAGCTGAGACCAAACAGGAGCGGGACGAGCTGCGGAAGCAAATGGAACCTATCAAGCTGGAGAAGAACGCCATAGCGGCCAGCGTGAGCGACTTGGAATACAGTATCGAATGGATGGAGACCGGATATCCGCCGGGTTACCGCAGGTCGATGGAGCGGCGCAGCATATCACAGCGGACGAAGGTATGGGACCCGCAATGGATGGAATACCTGACCGACTATGAATTTGAGTTTGAGCCTGCTGAGGTAGGCCGGCCATTAACCCGAGAAGAAGAGTGGAAGATTGAAGATGCCCTACGGAATCTCTCGGACCGGGAGCGGCAATGTTACGTGCTTCATCACGCTATTGGAATGTCGATGCAGAGTATAGCGAATGAGATGGATATCAAGAAGGGTTCAGTTCAGGTAATGTTGCAGCGGGCAGACCAGAAGATAGCATTCAACAAAGCAAATAACCTATTTTTATTTTGCATGTGATTTTCTGTCTTACGGTTGCCACCTATAGTTGTAAGCCATTGATAATAATATATTAATATGTTTTTGACGGGTGGGAGTCGCTGGAAGGCGGCTCTTTTTGCACAAAAAAAGCCCGGCATCATTCACCGGGCGCAATTTTCTTCGTATGGTAGGCTTTAGCTGCTTCCTTCCGCTCCAGGAGATCAGAGCGAAAGAATAGACGTTCGCGGCCAGTTTCTTTGACTGGCTTAAGCTTGCCGTTCTTCACGAAGCCGTGGATATTTTGCCGAGAGGATTCCAGTATCTCCATCGCTTCCGAGACGCCGCAGACTTCGCGGGAGATCCATTCCGCTAATTCTTCTTTACTGTTGAAAGTGTACATTACCAACCCACCTTTGCCAGGGTGATAATAGTGAGCAGCAAGGCAATGACACTGAAGGCGAAGGCGATAAGAATAAGAGTTTCATACGTCTTTTTTGTCATGTTGACAGCTCCTATAACCTTAGATTTAAAATATGTTATAATGTGAAGTGAAAGACGCTCTTTATTGTCTCCCTACTTCTCAGCCCCTTGCGGGGCCGAGTTTCGGGCTGTGCTACTTAAGTAGCACTTTGGCAATGGCGATGATCGAGAGGACCAAAGCTAGGAATGAGTTGATCAAAACGATGATTGCAGTCACCGCTTTGATGCGCTCAACTCTTTCCTCAGAGCGTCTTTCGCTTCTTGATTTCAATGTTATCACCTCCTCTCTTTATATATTAATTATACCATGATACTTAACGATTGTAAAGTATGTATTTGGATTTGTCCTGTCTATTGATGGGACTTTTTTATTTACAAGGTTGCTGAAAGTGCTTCTTTGCATAAAGAAAGCCCGGCGTCATTCACCGGGCTTGTCTGCTTTAGGTTTGCGATTGTAGGAACTGACAGACTCCTGTAGCTCCAGCAAATCAGAGCGAAGGAAAAGGCGGTCACGGCCGACAGTCTTCACAGGGACAAGCCGGCCCTTCTGAACAAAGTTATGAAGATTCTGCCGTGTGCAGTTCATAATCTCCATGGCTTCCGAGGTGAAGAGGATATTCTCAGAAACCCATTCATTCATTTCCTGCTGGTCTTTAAATGGCGTCATTACCACTTCACCACCAGAATAATCAAGTTAATGATGCTTATGACAAGTGTGGCATAGGTTACAATGTTTGTGGTCTTTTGAGTCATATTTTATCACTCCCGCCATTATGTTATACTGGAAGAAAGACAGCCCTTGTTATTCATCCCCCTACCGCCTGGCCCCTTGCGGGGCCGAGGTTTCGGGTTTCACTACTTGAGCAGTAGTTTGATGAGGGTGAGGATTTGGACAATCAAGCCGATGATTGCTGTCACCGATTTGATTTTGTTGTCCCTATCCTCTTTCTGTCTTTCTTTCCTTGTCTTCATTATCATCACCTCCTTATATATACATTATAGCATTTTGATTTACTATTGTCAATCAAATAATGAAAATAGTCCAGTCATTTGATTGGGCTTTTTTGTTTATATTAACAGGAGAGGGTGAGGATAAAGGAATGCCTAGCAAGCCTAAACGCCCTTGTGGAAAGCCTGGATGCCGTGAGCTGGTGAGCAAGGGCGGGTACTGTGACAAGCACCGACAGGAGCGGGAGCAGCGCAGGGGGACGGCGGCAAGCCGTGGCTATGGCCATAAGTGGAGGATAGCACGGGAGCAATACCTTATGGAGAACCCGCTGTGCGTGGAGTGTACAAGGCTGGGGCTGGCAGGGGCGGCGTCACACGTGGACCACATCATAGCCCACAAGGGAGATCCAGCGCTGTTCTGGGACCGGAGGAACTGGCAGGGATTGTGTGGCCCGCACCATAGCGAGAAGACAGTCAGGGAAGACGGCGGATTTGGACGATAAAATTTAAACTTTTTTATTTTAAGAAATTTTCAGACCCGGGGGGCCTGGAAAAAACTTTTAAAATTAAAATGGCGTAGACCGTCGCCCCCCTTAACGCATATAAAGTTCCCCACTGAAAAGTTCGGAAGGGAGGTTTTGGAAGTGGCTGGAAAAAGACAACCCATTGATTTACTTTTATATAAAGGAAAAAAGAACTTGACAAAGCAAGAAATCGAGACAAGAAAAAAGCAGGAAGTGAAGGCGCCCGCCGATAAAATCCGAGCGCCTTCGTATTTGTCCAAGGAGCATAAGCGGGATTTCAACAAAATTGCGAAGGAGCTGGAGCGGATCGGCATCATGTCGAATCTGGATGTTGACGCTCTGGCACGGTATATCATTTCCCGGCAAATGTACCTTGATGTTACTGAGGCGCTGCTCAACCGGAAGCCGATCGTGCAGTACGAGGTCAAGGAGAATGATGATGTGGACGGGGAACTGATCCCAAATACGACCATCAAGGAAGCGGCCAGCGGCGTCTATGCTGACCTGCTGCTGAACCAGGACAAATTGTTTAAACAATGTCGGCAGGCGGCGTCTGACCTTGGATTGACCATTGCTTCGCGGTGCCGGTTGGTGATTCCACAGGGACCCGAAAAGGGAGAACAGTCCGAATTTGAACAAAAGTTTGGTGATGTATAATGCTGGGCCTGAAACACTGGATGATGAGCTATTGCTACGACGTCATTCACGACGATGTGCCGGCCTGCCAGAAGCACAAGCAGGCGTGTGAACGATTCCTGCGAGATATGGACCGCGCCGGAAGCAAGGATTTCCCATATGTCTTTGACGAAGACCGAGCGATGAGATTCTTTGAATGGATGAACCTGTTCAGGCATACCAAAGGAGTGCTTAAGGGGGAACGCCTGCAGCCGCATGATATTCAGGTCTTTGTCTTCGGGAATGTGTATGGCTGGGTGGACCCTGCGACCGGATACCGTCGGTTCAGAAAGGCTTATTGGCAGGTAGGCCGGAAGAATGCGAAGTCTCAGACGCTGGGAGCTGTCGCCACCTATGAGGCTATGGCCTTTGGTGAGGGCATGTCCGAGGTGTATATAGGGGCTACGAAGTCTGAGCAGGCGAAAATTGTCTACAAGGAAGCTAAGGCCATGCTTGCAGGTTGCCCGGAACTGAAGGGGAAATGGCGGGAGGCATACGGGAGGATCACGCACACCAAAACGGACTCCGTGATACGCGCCCTATCCAAAGAAGACCAGAAGACCGGAGATGGCTTGAACCCGCAGGCAGCCATCATTGACGAATATCACGCCCACCTGACCACGGAGATTTATGACGTCCTGGATTCCGGGATGGTAGCCCGGCCGCAGCCTCTTTTGATGGTCATTACCACGGCCGGGGATGTCAGCGGGCCGTGCTACCGTGTGGAATATGATTATGTGTCCCGCCTGCTTGATCCAGCCGACCAAGCCGAGAATGAGCAGTATTTTGTCATGGTCAATGAGCTGGACAAAGACGAAGACGGGAACCTGATAGATGATATCCGCGATGAAAAGGCTTGGCTCAAGGCGAACCCTATTGCGGCATCGTATCCCGAAGGACTGAACAATATACGGGCGCGTATGAATGAGGCGCTGGAGAAGCCGGAAGCGATGGACGACTTTCTAACCAAAAATATGAACGTGTGGATGGCGACAGGGGAGAAAAAATATCTTCGGGCGGACCGGTGGAAGTCCTGCGGTGCTTCGGAAGCGATCCCCTTCCCGGAACTTCGCGGCAAGCTGGGTTATTTGGGTGTGGATTTATCCTCAAAGATCGACTTAACCAGTGTGGGATTTGTATTTCCCTTGGAGGATGGGCGCTATGCAGTGCGGGGGCATTCCTTCATGCCGGAAGAAACCTTGCTGCAGCGGGAAAAGAAGGACAAGGTTCCTTACAGCCGTTGGGTGCGGGAAGGTTGGTTGACTGCAACGCCGGGCGCGGTAGTGGATTATCGGTTTGTTCAGGCGTATGTCATGGAACAGATTGAAGCGAACGGGTGGAAGGTGCAAGAGAACTGTTTCGACCCGTACAACGCCACTCAGTTTGCGCAGAACATGGAAACAGAGGGGTTCATCCCCGTGGAGATCCGGCAGGGGATAAAAACGCTTGGAGAACCTACCAAGTCCTTCCGCGATAGTGTCTTAGAAAAGAAAATTATTCACGACAATGACCCGGTCATTGCTTGGGCCTTTGGAAATGCCATAGCCCGGGCGGATCACAATGACAATATCATGCTGGATAAACAGAAATCCCGGCAGCGGATTGACCCCGCAGCCTCTATCATAAATGCCTTTGTTCGGGCGATGTTTGATGTTGAAGACACATCATCCGATGTATCAGAGTTCAGCAAAGAAGATTTCTTAAAGAAACTATGGGGCTAATGCCTTGGAGGGAGGGGGTGCATGTGTGAGACAGAATTTTTTAACGCGAATGTTTGGTTTTGGCCGGAACGAAGCGGAAACGCGGAACTATGAAGTGGGCCTGAATGACCGGAAGCTGCTGGAATGGCTCGGTTTGGATGTGGGGCCGGGCGAAGTCAATATCAAAGGCTGGAACGCCCTGAAGGTGGACACGGTATATGCCTGCATTAAGGTATTATCGGATGCCATATCCAAGCTGCCGCTTAAAGTGTACCAGGAGGACGATTCCGGGATTACCAAGTCAGCGAAACACTATTTGTACCGGCTGCTGAAACTGCGGCCGAATCCTTATATGTCCGCTGCGGACTTTTGGAAGGCTATCGAGGCGAACCGGGCCATGGGGAACGCCTATGCTTCTATTGAATTTGATAAGCGGACTGGTAGAGTGGTGGGCTTATGGCCGATGGATGCCAGCAAAGTCCGGGTCATTGTGGATGATGCAGGGATCTTGTCGGACCCGACGCTGCGTATTGCATCCAGCCAGACCCGGTTATGGTACGAGGTGGACATAGGCAACGGTCAAAAGCGCAAGCTGCTGCCGGACGAGGTGCTGCATTTCAAGGGCAGCATTACACTGGACGGCTTGGTGGGCGTGCATACGATGGATTACCTGCGAACGTCCGCCGAAAATGCGGCTTCCGCAGGCAAGTTTATCAACAATTTCTACAAACAGGGCCTCCAGGTGAAGGGTTTGGTGCAATATACCGGCTCCCTGGATGATGGAGCCAAAAAGGTATTCATTGATAATTTTGAAAGCATGACAGCGGGACTGAAAAACAGTCACCGAGTCGCCATGATGCCTTACGGCTATCAGTTCACGCCGATATCTATCAGCATGGCCGACGCGCAGTTCTTGCAAAACACGGAGCTGACGTTTCGGCAGATTGCCAATGCCTTCGGCGTTAAAATGCACCAGCTCAACGACTTAGCGAAGGCGACTTATAGCAATGTAGAGCAGCAGCAGCTTGCATTCTATTCCGATACACAGCAGCCGATTCTAACCACGTATGAGCAGGAGCTTTCCTACAAGCTGTTCATGGATTCGGAGCTGGACGACGGGTATTACTGCAAATTCAACGTCGATTCCATTCTACGGGCTGACCTGAAAACGCGGTATGAAGCCCACGCGAAAGGGATTTCGGGCGGTTTTCTCACGCCGAACGAAGCGCGGGCAGCGGAAGACAAGCCACCAATGCCGGGCGGGGATCAACTGGTGTTCAATGGCAACGTCATACCGCTGACTATGGCCGGCCAGCAATACGTGAAGGGGGGTGAAGAAACTGAGCCAGAAGAAGACGAACCCGACTCCGACGAAGGAGAAGCGGGCAATGCCGGTGAAGCTGGAGATCCGGGAGACGGAGGCGACGGAGGAACAGCCGAGTAAGCGGACCATCACCGGCGCGATTAAGTATGAGAGCGACAGCGAAACGATGCGGGACTGGTACGGTGATGAATTTGTAGAACAAATTGCTGCCGGTGCGTTTGACGAGAGCCTAGCTGCAAGGGATGTTGTCGGCCTATGGTCGCATGACACCTCTCAGGTGCTGGGCAATACCAAGAGCGGCACGCTACGGCTCCTGAGCGGTAAGCAGGAGCTGCGGTTTGAACTGGACTTGCCGGATACTACGAGCGGGAATGATGCTTTTGCCATTATCCAGCGTGGGGATGTGGACGGCGTATCCTTCGGAATGCGGGTGACCAAGGATAAATGGTCGTCCGAGACGCGCGAGGATAAGAGCAAGCTTTATAAGCGCTCCATTCTCAATGCGGAGCTGTACGAAATCTCCCCGGTAGCCTTCCCGGCGTACCCGGCAAATGAGGTTTCCGCCCGAAGCCTGGAGGATTATAAAGCCAGTGAGCAGCGGGCAGCCGACCAATTGTCAAAACAGAAAATGTTAATTGAGCTGGAGCTGATTTAATCGGCTCTTTTTGTTTGGCCAAAAACCATTATACGGAGGTACACACATGAATAAAGAATTGCGGGAGCTGCTGGCGAAACTGGAGCAGCGTAAAACGGAAGTGCGTTCGTTCTTGGCGCAGGATAAGACGAAGGAAGCAGAAGAACTGATGGATGAAGTCCGTTCCCTTCAGGCGAAGGCGAAGATGCTCCAGGAGCTGGAGAATGAGGAACGCGACAACCTGGGCGGCGGCGAAGAGCTGGGCGGCCGGAATACCGACATGGACAAGCGCGAAGATGCAGAGCTGGAGAAGGAGTATCAGAGCATTTTCCTTCGCGGCCTGCGCCGCCAAGGGGTGACGGCGGACATGCGGAGTGTGGTTAAGGAATACGAACGCCGCGCCGTGATGAACGAAGGGGAAACCAATCCGGCCATCCCTGCAGGGGATTCGCATTTGTTGGTTCCGAAGGATATCCAAACAAAGATTCATACCTTTATGCGCTCTTTGGATGATCTTTCCCAATATGTGGACGTCATTTCGGTAAATTCTTTGTCCGGTTCTCGTGTCATGGAGAAGATTCAGGACATGGTTCCTTTCCCGGTAATTGATGAGTACGCACCAATTCCTGAAATCGACAACCCGACCTTTCAGGATATCGATTACAAGGTTCGGAAACGTGGCGGTATCCTTCCACTCACAAATGAGCTTTTAGCCGATAGTGATCAGAATTTGATTGATTATATTACAGATTGGATCGGCCGCAAAGCGGTAGTCACACGGAATGTGCTGATCACCACGCTTGCAAAGACACTTCCGAAAGTGGATTTAGCCAATTTTGGTGACGTTAAGCGCGTTCTTAATGTCGATTTGGACCCAGCAATTAGCCAAACATCCGTGATCATGACTAACCAGGACGGTTATAACTGGCTGGATCAATTGGTTGATGCCCAGGGACGGCCACTTTTGCAGCCGGACATCACTTCACCTACCGGTATGGTGTACAAGGGTCGCCGGATTGTCGTGGTTGCGAATCGGTATTTGCCGAGTGACACCACTACTGGAAAAGCGCCTATCATTATCGGTAACCTTAAACAACTGATCAAGCTGTTTTCCCGCAAATTCTTCGAGCTGGCCAGCACGAAAGAGGGCGGCGACGCTTGGAGACGGGATACCACGGAGTTCCGAACTATTATGCGGGATGATATCAAGATTTGGGACCCGGGCGCGGCTATTTACGGCCAATTGGATATTTCAGACGAAGTATAGGGGCGTTTCGCCCCTTTTTTAATCCCATAGCCGGATGAACCGGCAGAAGGAGAGTAATCATGGCGAAGATCACGGAGAATTACGAGGTATTGAAGGTATTCCGGGATAAGGAGACACAAGAACGCTACATTGTGGGCGCACTGTACCCTGGAGACTCCCCGGAACGTATTGCGGAGCTGCAGGAAGCGGGCTATTTGGCGGCTGAACCGCAGGCACCGGAAGCCGCGAAGCCCGCAGAGAAGAAGGGAAAAGCGGGCGAGGTGACGCCGGATGCTAACGACGCTGGAAAAAGCTAGGCTCCTGGGCGTTGATCCGGCGGGCGATATGCCAGATACAGAGCTGACGGCGCTGCTTACCGTGGCTTCCGCAGCCATTGAAGAGAAGTGCCGCCGGAGGTTCAAGCTCCAGCAGTACACCGGGCGCGTGAATGGGATGCGCGGGCAGTATTTGTATCTGCCGAACTATCCCGTTCACTCCATTTCGATCTATGAAAAGCCGGACCTTCCCTTTACTGATGTGGAGACGCTGGATAACGGTATCTTCTTCCGGTATTGCGGTTGGCCGGGCGGGGAACGCGGGCTGTCGGTGACCTACACCGCCGGTTACGTGCTGCCGGGAGATGCTACGGAGGATAACCCGTCCACGCTGCCCGAAACGCTGGAATATGCCTGTGTGCTGATGGCAAAACACCTGCAGCGGGAGCCGGGGGTTACCTCAGAGCGGGTCGGGGATATTTCGGTTGCATATGCAGCGGCGGAAGCTGACATGCCGATGGCGGTTAAAGCGCTGATTGCGCCGCACGTGCGGCCGGAACTGTGAGGTGAGACTATGGCGACACCAAGACGCCGGGCAACCGGGGTACGGGTGCAGGTGACAGGCGAGGAAAATTTGAAGAAGCTGACTAAACGAATGAAGGCTATCACAGAACACCGGGTGGTAGTCGGCATCCGAGGCAGCGAAGAACTGGCGGTAATCGGCATCGTTCATGAGTTTGGCAGCGCGCCGAAGCACATCCCGGAGCGCTCCTTTATACGAACGGGGAAAATTAAGTCCCGACCCATCATCAACAAAATTGTTAAGGCGGGCGTGACTGAAATCGCCTTTGGCCGTAAGACGCCGCAGGAGCTTTATCAAGAGATTGGCGAGGCCGGTCTTGAAAAGACCCGCGCGAACTTTGAACGGATCAAGCAGCCACCCCTCAGCGCTATCTATGCCAGCCACAAGCAGGGGCGTAAGCTGCTGCAGGCCGAGGAATTGCGCTTGAAAGAGGCGTTGTCATGGTCCGTCATTGCCCGTGCACGAAGGGGGCCGCGCTGATGAGACAATTTAGGTTTGCTGGCGTCGTCCGGAAGTATTTCCGGCCTTATACCCTGGTGCGGGACAGTGGCGGCGCATGGGTGAAGGGGAAATGGGTGCCGTCCCCGCCGGAGCGTGTGCAGCGGAGCGGGAGCATCCAGCCGGTCAGCGCCCGCCTGCGCGCCACAGAGGGCGGAGATTATACCGAGACGGACCGTATGCTTTACACAACGGCCGTACACGCCACCGGGGAGCGTATCGAGTACCTGGGTGTACAGTACACCGTGGCGGAGTCGCCGGACCGGGAGTATAGCGACGTCAATCAATACCTGCTCAGAAAGGTGGTCGCCAATGCTCCCGTTTGAGAATATTCGAGTTTCTATTGTTGAAGGACTGGAGCAGGCAACCGGCGGGCTGGTGATCGAGATGAACGGCGGCGGTGATATTCCCCCCGGCGATTTCATGACTTACAGCTTTATCGGTGGATTTGAGTCTTCCGGTGGGCAACCCATCATAACCCAGCAGAACGGGCAGCAGCAGAGGCGGGAGGAAGTGACCTTTACCGCCTCTTTTAACTGTTATGCCGATGATTCTGACGTCGCTATGGTTAATGCCATGCGGGCGCGGGACTGGTTCAAGGCGACAGGCCGGGATCTGCTGAAAGACACACTGGATGTGATTGTGATCGAGATCGGGGAAATACAGAACCGTGATATCAATATAGGCGAAGAATGGGAGCGGCGGCAGGGGTTTGATGTCGAGCTTCGGGCAACGGATCTTGTGATTTCTGATTTATCCGGCTGGATCGATACAGCACCAATACAAAGGAGTGATTATGTTGAGCATTAGTGATGTTACAGTAACGATTGCCGTACTTAAGCCGACACCTATCCTGGGTGGATTCGGCAAGCCCCTGATTTTGGGCAGCAGCACGGCAGGTAAAGACTTCAAGAATTACGCGGATATCGACGCAGTGCGGGCGGACTATCCGGCCAGCACCGAGGAATACAAAGCGGCATTTGCGTTGTTTGCACAGAAAAATCCGCCTGCAGAGGTAGCGATTATCTCCCGCAAGACCGGTGCAAGCCCGGTAGCGTTGGCGGATCTGCTGCCGACCTTGTTTCTAAAGGATTGGCACTTTCTGCTCACCACTACAACAACGGTTGAAGACCTAATCCTGATTGCCGACGCGGTGGAAGCAGATAAATCCCGGCAGTTTGTCGCCCGGACCAGCAGCAAGGCGGACCTAGCGACCATCAAGGCAAAGGGCTATGACCGCACGGCGGTAATCTATCATTCCACCGTCAACAACTACCCTGACGCGGCGTGGGTCGGCGCTGTGGGCAGCCTGCCGGTGGGCAGCGTGACATGGAAGGGCTGGACACTGGTTGGCATTGCTCCAATGGACATCGACGCCACAGAGCTTAATGCTATCCATGCGCTGGGTGCTAACACCTATGTCACCAAGGCCGGAACCAACGTCACCAGCGACGGCCGGGCGGTCAGCGGGGAGTTCATCGACTTCATTCACAGTCAGGACTTCATCGTGTTTTCGATCCAGTACGCTGTTCAGGATCTGTTCAACCAGGCACAAGCAGCCCTGAGCAAAATTCCGTATGACAATCGCGGCATTGCTCAGATCGAGAGCGCGGTTCGGACAGTTCTACAGCGGGCGTACTTGCAGGGCATGATTGCGGCGGATGATGATGGCGTGCCGTTGTATAATACGACATTCCCGCCGCGCTCGCAGGTTGATCCAGCCAACGTTGCCGCCCGGAACTATCCAGATGGGCAGTTTGAATTTGTTATTGCTGGAGCGATTCACAAGGCCGCCATTCGCGGCACAATCAAATTTGCATAGGAGGCGGTACAAGTGGCAGGAGAAGTTAAAACATACGATTCGATGGACGTCACCACGATTGTGGATGGCGTCTTTTTAACGGGATACGGCGAGGATTTGGTGACGGTGGCCAAGGATGAAGAGCAGTACACGACAGCGGTAGGCGCTCAGGGGGATGTAATCCGCAATAAGGTGAACAATCCCCTGGGAACCATCACCGTCACTCTGCAGCGGACCAGCCCGCAGGTTCCTTATTTGGATGGACTTGCGAACAGCGGCAAACTGGTTCCTGTTTCCGTCATGTTTTCCGGGACGCCGAAGGAAACGAACGTCGCCACACAGGCATATCTCAAAAAGCCTGCGGACCGGGAGTATGGTAGCGAAGCGGGCGATAAGTCGTATGAGTTTCAATGCTTAGACCTGAGCATGAACTAAAATCCCAAGCGTTTGGGATTATCAAAATCCGAGAGGGGTAATTCAATTGTCTAATTTTAAGCAAAAGAAGGTCACAACCAAGTCCGGCAAGGAATACACTTTGCAGCATCCAGGAGTCCGCAACGTGACCAAAATCACGGACCGGGTAAAGAACAAGCATGGTATTCCATCTGATGAACGGCTTGCGGAGGAAATGCTGCAACATGTCGTTGTAGAACCGAAGGTACGGCTTGATGATTTCGATTCCTACGGAGAAATGACGGAGATTGTAGGTAAAGCCTTCGCTTTTATCACCGGCCAGGATACCGACGAGCTGGAAGACGATGCCGAGGATCAGTAAAACCGAAGCCAAGCGCCGCGCAGAAGAGAACTGGAGTCAGTGGCGGTTGCTGCTTTCGGACATGGGAATTACCTATTCCGACCTGCTAATCATGGACGACGAAGACGTAGCTGAGGCGAATGCAGCCCTGGACATTCATATTAAGCAGCAAAGAGAACTGAATAAGAGCAAGAAATAGACGTCCTTCGGGGCGTCTTTTTCTGTTCAGGAAGGAGGGGGCATATGGCAGGCGGAATAATCGGATCACTCATGTATGCGGTGGGCTTCAAGTTCAATAGTAAAGGCTTGGACGGCGCAGACAAAAAGATCAGCAAGCTGACAAAAGGCGTTGTTGCCATGGGAGCGGCGGCAGGCGCGGCTATGGTGGGTATTGCTGCGGCCGGAATAAATGCAGCGTCTAATTACGAAACGGCCATGAAGCAGGTCGAGGGAGCTACTGGAGCGACGGCGGAACAAATGGAAGCGACCCGAGGGATTGCCAAGAACTTGTATGCCAACAACTTCGGTGAAGATTGGAACGACCTGGGCGCAGCTATTGCAAACGTGCAGCAGGTAACCGGCCAGACCGGGGCGGAGCTGGAGAACACCACCAGGAATGCAATCCTGATGCGAGATCAGTTTGGTTTTGAAATCCCTGAATCAATCAAGTCGGTAGATACCATGATGAAGCAGTTCGGCATCACATCGGAAGATGCTTACAACCTACTAGCGCAGGGTGCGCAGCGGGGGCTTGATAAATCCGGGGAGCTGGTAGACTCCGCAAATGAATACGCGAACCAATTCAAGAGCTTAGGCTTTAGTGCAGACGAAATGTTTGACGTCTTCGCCGCTGGCTCAAAGGAAGGCGTCTTTCAAGTTGACAAAGTTGGCGACGCTGTTAAAGAGTTCAACATTCGTTCCAAGGATGGCAGCAAGACGTCCATGGATGCGTTTACGGCATTAGGATTAAATGCAGAAGCCATGATGCAGACCTTCGCACGCGGCGGCCCGCAGTCGAAACAGGCATTTAGCGATATTGTCTCCATGATATCGGATATAGCTGATCCAGTTGCAAGAAATAATATCGGTGTCGCGCTGATGGGTTCGCAGTTTGAAGACTTGGAAATCAACGTCATATCGGCCATGGGCGCGGCGGGCAAGTCGTTTGATAAAAGCAAGAAGACTATGGACGAGTTGAATAAAATCAAGTTTGAAAAGCCCGGCGAGGCCATGAAGATGTTCGGCCGGCAGATCGAGGTAGGCATCCTGATTCCGATAGGGCAAAAGCTGCTGCCGTATTTCAACCAATTTGGTCAATGGCTATCCGAGCACAAGCCACAAATTGAAGCAGTAGGGAACGCCATCGGAAACGGGTTAGGAAAGGCGCTGGGCGCGGTAGCGGGCTGGGTAAAGGCGGCGCTGCCGTATCTCCAGCAGTTTGGATCTGCCGTGGTGGATAAGGTCGGGGGCTGGATACAGACGGCAATGCCTTACCTGCAGCAATTTGGTCAGATGGCGGGGGATGCGTTTAATACGCTGGTCACCAAGGGACAGGAGCTGTGGACCAGCCTGCAGCCGATAGTCGAATTAGTAGGGACAAAGTTGCTCGGGGCTGCGGTGGCATTGTGGCCGGAGATCCAGAACATTGCTGCGAAGATGTATGATGTCGGCAAGGCGGTTGTGGAGTGGGGAGGGTTTATCCCTATTGTATCCGGTATAGCTGCCATGCTGCTGACCTATAAAGCGGCCATATTTGCCGTAACAACCGCGACCAAGATTGCCGGTATTGCTACAAAGGTTTGGTCAGGCATCACCAAAGCGTTCACAGCCGTTCAGACGGCGTTCAACGCGGTCATAAGCATGAACCCTATCGCTCTTATCGTGCTGGCCTTGGTGGGGCTAGGCGTGGCGCTGACAGTAGCCTACAAGCGTTCAGACAAGTTCCGTGCGTTCATAGATAAGATGTGGGCGGGGATTAAGACAGCGACCGCAGCAACTTTGAATTTCTTCAAAGTCACGATTCCGAAAGCGTTCATGACTGCATTCAACGCCGTGACAGCCTTCCTGAAGAAATGGGGCTTCGTCCTGTTGGCCGTAATTGGCGGGCCTGTGGGGCTGGTTGTGGGCCTCATCATCAAGCATTGGGATAAAGTGAAGGCCGTGACCGTAGCCGTATTTACAGCCGTGTGGAATTGGCTTAAATCTGCCTGGAACTGGATTAAGACGACAGTATCCGACGGGGCGTCTGCCGTTTGGGATGCAGTAACCGGAGCCTGGAACAAGGTCAAAGAGGTCACTTCATCCATTTTCACCGCTGTCTGGAACAAGATTAAGTCGATCTGGAGCAGCATCACCGGTTCAGTGTCTGGTGCGGTGTCGGGAGTCTGGAACGCGATTAAGGGAGCCTGGAACCGGGTGTTTGATACAACCAATTCTCTCATGACGAAGGTCTGGAACAAGATTACCGGGATATGGGGGCAGATTATCAGCGGGATTAAGGGTGTTGGCACGAAGATGTTGACGGCGGTTAAGGATATGTGGGAGAGTGTGACAGGTTTCTTTGAGGGCATCGATCTTATGCAAATGGGTAAAGACATTATTCAGAGTCTTATTGACGGCATTGGCAGTATGGCAGAGAATCTTATGATAAAAGTCAGGAGTTTGGGAGAGAAAATTAAGAACGCATTCAGCTTTAAGACGACTGCGACCGCAGAAGTGGAAACGCCTGATGCTGTATTAGGTAGGGTTGTTGACGGGAGTAACGCTAATGGTTTAGCTTATGTCCCATTTGACGGCTATATATCTGAACTGCACAAAGGCGAGCGTGTCCTAACTGCAAAGGAGAACAAAGAATACTCCCGAATCAATTACGATCGTATGCCACAGTGGACAATGCCAAATAGTTTTTCGGATCATATGCCTGCTCCCATTGAAGAAAAAGTTAGCCGTGACTCTGATCCATATACGCCGGAATCTGCACCAGCTCGTACAACCAATAATCAAAGAGTTAACTTTACTGCTCCTTCCATCACAATTACAGTTCAAGGCAATGCGGATGCTAAAACAGCGCAGGAAATTGGCAGTATTGTAGACCAAAAGCTGCAGGACTTTTTAGAATCAGCATCCCGGATCATGGGGGTGGAAATCAGTGGCGCTAATTAATGGCATGTACATCACCGTTCAAAGCGAGTCGCCCAGCTTTCCGGTAACGGTCACGGAGCAGCCGGTTGAAAAGGGCATCAACCTGATTGACCATGTACAGGCCCAGGCCCGGACCCTGTCCCTTTCCGGAATTATTGCCGGGCCAAAGGCGGCGAAGACGCGGGCAGATATCATATCGGTCAAGGATAAAGGCCAGATTGTCAGTTATGTAGGTCGGAATGGTTTCGTGGGCGTGATTACGGACTTTTCGACGGCGACTGATTATACCACTGCGGACGGCATGACATTCAGCATGGAGCTGCGCGAAATCCGTGTTGCTGCCGCCTCATATGTCGATACGTTGCCGCCGCCGGTTAAGGCCCAGGCTGCGACTATCGTCAACAGCGGAACCAAGCAGACCAAAGGCCAAGACGCTGGAAAAGACAAAGGGAAGGGAACGGGCAAGGATAAGGACAAAGATAAGGACAAGGATAAAGACAAGGTTCAACAGGTCAAATTTAAGCCCGGCAGTAAGTGGAACAAGTGAGGTGATCCGAGTGAATGGAGTACATTGAAATTGAAAAGGACCTTATTCCCTATCGGTTTGACCTCTCCATTGCCGACGAGGTGTTTACGTTTGAGATCCACTACAATGCTGATTACGATTTTTTCACTGTGGACCTTGAGCGAGACGGGCAGGTTTTGGTCTACGGGGAAAAGCTGGTGTATGGTCAGACGCTATTCTATGATGTCCAGGATAATAGGTTTCCTAAAATCCCTATCTTCCCGTTTGATCTGTCAGAGCATAGCAGTGCTGTAACCTGGGAGACGCTCGGCGTGAGCGTCTTTTTATATTTGCTGGTTGTAGAGGATGATTCCGATGGCTAAAACAAATTTCGGCCGTGTAGCTGAGATCATGACGGGCAATATGTCTTTTGCATTGAGCAAATACAGCATGGAGGGAAATGTTCCTTTTGATGCGGATGCGTTGCCCAATGAATCGGAGATACGGCTGTGGAATCTGGCGCAGACCACCATTAACAATATCAAACGTAACGGCGTGCTGATGGTCAATGCAGGCTATACCGGTGATATTGGCCTGATCTTACACGGACGCATATCGGCGGTGCGGACGCGCTGGGAAGGCGTGGACAAGATCACGACCATTAATGTCCTGGACAGCGAGGACCTGAGTAAACGGGAAGTCACCGAAATTGCTTTTGCGAAGGGGACACTTGCCAGTGCCATCATTATGCAAATGGCCGGATACATCGGCCTGCCGGTGGCGCAAATGACCCTAAACCAGGATTACCGATATCAGGATGGCTATACAGCAAAGGGCAAGGTCACCGACATCATTACGGAGGTCTGCAAGGACTGCGGCACATCGGTCTATATCAACCAAAGCAAATTGTATGTCCGCAACCTACGTAGCGGCGCGGATGCGGTCTTTGCGTTGTCTCCGGCGACCGGGTTGATTGGTAGCCCGGAATATTTCGAGGATAACGGCATCAAGGGCTTTAAAATCCAGGCGCAGTTACAGCGGCGGATTACTACGGCATCCGTGATTAATCTAACCTGCCGAGAGTGGTCCGGCAAGCTGCATGTTCGGAGCGGCAGCCATAAGTTTTCTAATACTGGTGATTTTATCACTGAAGTGGAGGCGATCATGTGAGCAAGACAGACCCAGCGGGAGCACTGGCCCGGATCATGGGCGGGCATGGAGCAAAGCAGGCGGACGGCATCAACGTAGCTTTGCCTTGCAAGGTAATCACTTTTGACTCTGCGAAGCTGACCGCCTCCGTGCAGCCGCTGCTGAAGCTAACCGGCAGTGATCCTGCACAGATCATGTCCGTACCGGTAGCGGGGCAAAAGTTCAAATTCAAATTAGACATCGACATCGGCACCGGCAAAATACCGCAGGAGTTTGAAACCGTTATGCGTCCCGCCCTGCAGCCGGGAGACATCGTATATGTTGTGTGCGCGGACGCTGAGATTAAAAACACTCTGACCGGCCGAGTAGCCGCGCCGGACTCCGGTAGGCGGCACAGCCGAAATGATGCTGTCATAGTGGGGGTAATGCCATGCTCACTATAAAGCTTGATGATGTCGGTGATATTGAGGTTGCTTCAGGGAAACTTCTAATGATATCCGGCCCGGATGAAATCGCCCAATCCTGCAGGCTGATCTTGGGTGTGCAAAAGGGGGAATGGTTTCTCAATCCTGATTTGGGCATCGATCACCAAAAGTTTTTAGGCAAGGGGGTTTCCCGTGACGAGATGCAGGATGAAATTATGTCCGGGCTGCTCCAGGAACCGAGAATACAGACTGTGAACGCGATAGAGTTCAATTTTAACCGTCAGCTCCGGCAGCTTGTTGTATCGTTCACCGCAACGGGCGTCAATGGCGAGGTCATAACAGTAGAGGGGGTGGAAATCGGTGGATGAGCAGGGATTTAAGCGCCAGCGGTATGCTGAAATATTGGATGATGTCGTGGATAAAGCCAAGGAGGTGTACGGCCAAGAGCTGGACACATCCGAAAAGTCGCCTATGGGGATGATTCTGCGGCTGTTCGCTTGGCATCTAGGAAAGGCAGACGAACGCCTGGAAGATGTGTACAATTCGGCGTCCATCAATGCGTCAACCGGGGCCAATCTCTACAAGCTGGGCGGCAATGACGGGCTGTCGGTGTACAGCGAGGAATACGCCTCCGGCGTAATCACCGTAACCGGCACACCGGACTATGAACTGCTTGCGGGGTTCCTGGTGGCTACAGCAACTGGCGTTCGGTTTGAAACCACGGAAACGGTCAAGCTTTCTTCTACTGGAACCGGAACTGTGGAGATTATGGCCGTGGAGATGGGGGCAGAGGGCAATATGCCGGCCGGCACTATAACCGTAGTCGTCAATCCTAATCCGGATGTCGTATCCGTCACTAATGCCCAGCAGACCCAGGACGGACGAGACAGGGAGACAGATGCAGCTTTCAGAGAACGTGTCCTGCAACGCAGGCAAAACCCCGGCACGAGCGGCAACAAAGCTGACTATATGCGGTGGAGCCGGGAAGTCGCGGGCGTGGGAGCGGCAAAGGTCTTCCCGCTATGGGCCGGACCGAAGACGGTCAAGGTCGTTATTGCAGACGCCGATAAATTGCCTGCATCAGCGGGGTTAGTCCAGCAGGTTCAGGATTACATTGACCCCGATCCGGGGCGCGGTGAGGGTCAAGCGCCTATAGGCGCGGTGGTCACTGTGGCTGCCGCCATCGCCAAGACAATCAACATCACGGCAACGGTGGTATTAGCTGCTGGGTATTCGCTGCAAGACGTTATAGACCATTTCCGCGCTAGGGTTGAGGAATGGCGACAAAAGGCGGCGTTTGCAGTGTCATATGTCAGTCATGCCGTGATCGGTGCGCTGCTGTTAGGCACGGATGGCGTACTGGACTATTCAGCCTTGACCCTGAACGGAAGCAGTGCGAATATTGCGCTTGCTGATGAAGAGGTGCCGTTGCTCGGTGCTGTGAATTTGGGGGTGTAAGATGGCTTATCCAAATGGTGTCGATGTTTTTAATGAGAAGCTGAACAAAAGCCAAACCGGATACGATTATGTTATCGAAGAGCGGATTGCATTAAAAGGCGGTTCTTATGATGGTCCGCTTCGGCACGACAATATTAACAATAAGACGATTCGCGTGTTCACTGGCCCCCGCTTTACAGGTGAGGAAATACGTAACTACAGTGTTTCATTTCCCGATGCAACACCATGGCGGCGACTAATTAAGATATTCTCGACAACGCCTGAAGTGTTTGTGACCTATGAGACACCAGGGGACACCGTAGAAGCCGACGATATTAACGCTGTGCAAACTGCTATCACAGCCACGCAGACCGAGGTGGAGCGTTATAAAGAGGCTGGGGTCATTGACGGCGGATCATTTGAGAGAGAGGTGTAAGGATGGCACAAACCATTCAAATTAAACGCGGTACACGGGCAGAGTTGACCACTTATGGGGTGCTGAAAGCCGGGGAGATGGGCTTCTGTACAGATACAAAAGAAATTTACATCGGAGATGGCACCTCTAATTCCATGGTTGGTCGGGCGCTATCCGGTCCCGAAGCCTCCCGCCCGGCGGCTGCATCGGTGGGCCGCCTATATTATGTCACTAGCGGAACCAATACAGGCTATTTGTACTTTGACAGTGGTTCCGCATGGGTCCGCATCAATGTTCTCTCACTGGCGGATCTAACCGGTACCCTTGATAACGTTGCTGACGGTGCAACCTATGCCAAGGTGCTTAAGGCGGACATTACCGCAGGGCATCCGAATAAGGTTTCGGACGGCACGAATACGAAGACCGCGGCAGAAATCGCAACGCATATCAATGATGCAACCAAGCACCGGTTAATCAATGATACCGGAACAGCCATTACAGATTTATGGTCCGCTCAAAAAATTAAAAACGAAATTGAGCTGGCGAAGCATAATATCGAACCGCAGGCTTCCGTGAAGGATCAGAACCTTACAGCTCCGCCAGCCAGTCCGGCAGAGGCGGACCGGTATATCATCCCTTCTGGCGCAACCGGTGCCTGGGCGGGCAAAACGAATCAGATTGCGGAATATGCTTCAGGGGCTTGGGCCTATTACGTTCCGGCTGTCGGCTGGACAGCCTATGTGGATGATGAGCAGAAGATTTATAGCTGGAATGGGAGCGCCTGGGTGCGGACTGGTGGAGCGCTGCAGACGATTACAGCCGGGAACGGCTTAACCGGCGGCGGGCAGGCGGACAGTGTAACGCTGACCGTTGGGGCTGGCAACGGGATTACCGTAGGAGCAACAAGCGTAGCAGCAAAGCCGGGCAAGGGCATCCTGGTCAATGCGACAGGTATAGAGGCCAATATAGACGGTTCGAGCATTATCTACGATGCTGCGAATGGCAACCAGCTCACGGTAAGCACTATCGACGGCGGAACATTTTAGGGGGCGGGTCATATGGCGAGAAAAGCGTTAATACAGATCCGGCGAGGCCTTGAATCCGCCATTGGCACGCTGGCCGTGGGAGAACTGGGGTACTGCACCGACACAAGCAAACTGTATATCGGTTCCACAGCGGGGAATGTGCTGCTGGTCGCTGCGCAGACATCGGGCGATATGCTCAAAAGCATTTATGACACGAACAATGACGGTAAGGTGGATTTTGCTGCGATAGCTGATAGTGTCCCGTGGGCAGGTGTGGCGGGAAAGCCTTCTACCTATGCTCCATCAGCACATACACATGATGAGAGATACCCTCAGATAACTAATGGGGGGATATATGGTATCTTTCCCTCAACATCTAATACTATGGTGGGACACGAGTATAATATATTGCTCAATGCAGGGAAGCGCAGTGAAATTACACTTACTCAGACTGGTGTGGCTTTGTTCGATTTGCCCTCTTTGTTTAATGGAAGACTGGAGCCATCATATACAACGCTGGGTGTGCCTGCTTCAACACCAACAGTCATTACCATTTCTGGTCTTCCTGCCGTACACACACAGACGGGCGGCGTTTTTGGCTGGACATGTAGGTATTGGTATCCTTCCAAATATAAAATAGAGGGTTACGATAGCTATAATAACGCGGGCTGGCGCGTTCTGAAAGATCAAAGTGTTAATGATTTACCTTCAAAGGAATTGCTCATTCCCCTATATCCCAACTTTCAAGGTGTTTTTACGCAGTTTCGGATAACTATCTATGATAGTTCGGTTGGCCAAGCAGATGCTAATGGAAATAGGAGAATAGGCATTAGTGAAATATTCTTCTGCCACCCAGAGGCAGCAACTGTATTTCAATATTTGGACTTTATGCCTAAAGGTTCGCTTACCTGGAACCAGCTTAAGGGGGTGTAGAGGTGGCCTACAGTGAATCCAAATATGGTACTTTGCTATACTCTGGAACTTCTGATGAGGATCAGCCCGGCGGAATACTGGCCCCGGATATCAGCAAGCAGCTTCCCGATGTGTACAACAAAGCGGGGAAACTCCGGCAGCTTCTTGACATTTTGTCTGAAGAGATCACCTTTTTTAATATTCGTGCAGAAGAAGTCAGGTCGCAGAATGCCGTAGAAACGGCAACATACAGCCTTGGACGATGGGAGCAGGAATTGGGTCTCAGTGTTGACACAGCGAAGTCTCTGGCGACTCGCCGGGAATTGATATCTGCCAAGCTACGCGGAATTGGAACCACCACCCCGCAGATGATTCAGCGAACAGCCTCCGCATTTTCAGGCGGTGATGTATTGGTGGAAGAGGTGCCGGGCGAATACCGGTTCATTGTCCGCTTTATCGGCACTCTGGGCATCCCGCCCAACATGGCCGGGCTTATTCAATTGCTTGAAGAGATTAAGCCGGCGCACTTGGCCTATGAGTTTGCATATACGTACACCTTCTGGGATTCACTCCGAACACTAACCTGGAGTGGTGCAAATAGCAAGACCTGGAATGAACTAAGAGTGTATGGATAGGAGTGAAGGTAATGAAAACAACAAGCAACCTCGGGCTGAAAAAGCCTGAAGGTGCGGATATTGTAGATATCAACGATCTAAACGGAAACATGGATATTTTGGACACTGCTGTCAAGGCAGTGCAGGATCATACCTCCGATACAACCCGGCATATTACGGCAGCAGAGCGCACGGCATGGAATGCTAAGGCTAATAAATCCGATATTCCTTCGAGCTTGCCGGCAAGTGGAGGTAATGCAGACACTGTTGACGGATTTCACGCCTCCACAGGAAGTGCGGCTAACTCCATTGTGGCGCAAGATGCCAACCAAGACATAACGGTACGCCGGTTCATTTCTAACGCAGCCCAAGGGACAGCGCCGTTTGGTGTCACCAGTACCACAGCGGTGACGAATCTGAATGCAGATATGGTGGACGGATACAATATGAACCAAGATGTCCAGACCACGGCAAGTCCTTCTTTCCAAACAGTTTCGTCAACAGCTAGTAACGGATTTATAGCCAAGTTAGCGGGTTATAAAAGCTGGATAATGTACAGGCCAGCGGATCAAACATTGGTTTTAACGCCGTCCACGGCAGCGAATGGCACGGCACCATCATTAGCTGTAAATACTTCGTATATATTCAGTGATAGCGGCGTATTCAAGTCGTACCAACTTCAAGCGGCCTCAGGAAACGGCACTGCCCCACTGGTAATAAGTTCTACGACTCTTGTCGCCAATCTTAACGCTGACATGATAGATGGATTCCACGCCAGCGCTAACGGGGGGAGCGGAAACACGGCCGCAGTCCGCGACGCTTCGGGATTCCTCAACGCTACACGCTTTGTCTCCGTGGCTTCCACCGGATCAGCCCCGTTAGCGGTGACAAGCACGACGTTAGTTGATAACTTGAACGCTGATTTGCTGGACGGACTTCACGCCGACTCTTTTGTCAAGAAACAAGCATTTAGCGGCAGCGACTTCAACGAAATGACGACAAGCGGCTTGTTCCGTTTGGGCGCAAACATGAGCAACAGCCCAAGCGCACAAGGCAAGTCAGCAATGGACTATGGGCAAATGTTCGTGATGGCTGCCGGAGGCGACACCATTATGCAATTGGCGGCGCACTACAGCACGTCGCGTTTGGTGTTTCGTGTGGGCAACCCGCCGCAATTGGGAGGGCAGGGAGCATATCAGGAATGGAATGAAATATACACATCAAAAAACGTCACCAAGTCAATGTCAGCGCCTTCTGGCGGTTCTGAAGGCGACATTTGGCTGCAATACTCATGATTGAAGGAGGGAATGACGATGCCTTTTAATATTAACGTGGGCGGCGCTTGGAAGGCCGCCACACCTTCCGTAAACGTAGGCGGGGTATGGAAATCCGTTAACAGTGCTTTCGTGAATGTTGGCGGGACATGGAGGCAGTTCTATTCCTCTGTGTTCCGGGTATTGCAGGGCGCAACCTACGGGAGTAATTCGTATTACGCCAAACAGTCGGACCATGTGGAATTGTATGCTTATAACCCGGGAGCTGGCGGCGGGGAGTGCGCGGCGGTTACGGCAGTTGCGGTTGACCTTACAGGAAAGTCAACGGTTACTTTTGACTTTGCTTTGGAGGGGGCAGCGGACATCCGAAGTGATGCCATTTTCATTGTCTCGACGGACCAGTGGGGTGGTGGCGGTTTATACAATTACCGGACATACACCGGCACCCTTGGGCCGCGCAGGACCTTAAACGTTAACATTATCGGCGCTTCCGGTTCATACTTCATACGGGCACACGCCAGCGTAAACGGCGGTATAGCGTACTGGAAGCGCGTCCGGCTGTACCGCATCTTGGTGGATGGTGTCGAAATATGGAACGGGGGCAATCCGGGTTCCGGCTAATTTCGACAATTTACTACAATAGGGATTCACAGAACCATAATTTTGTATAATGGGCATGAAAATATTACTAGATTGTGAGAGGGGTAAAACGACATGAATCAAAAAAACGCGACAATAACACGCAGACAGGCAGCCGCGAGACTAACGGAGGTGCAGGCTCAGATGTTTGTCCTTGGTGAAGAGGCTAAACAACTTGCCGGATTCCTGAATGGAGCGGCCCAAGAAGATCAAGAGGTGGCGCAGGCGGCACAGGCGGCAGATGAGTCCAACTAACACATATTCCCCAATAACTAACAGATATTCCGGAAAATTTCGTAAGCTCTTTTTTCTTAGGCGTTAACACCTTCTCCCAAGTGGTTCAGATTGCTTAGAATGCCACGTTACCGAGATACGAGATTAAGCCAAAAGATTACAACTGAACAAGCATCAGAGATTACAAGCGCCGAATAGAGGGCGTTTTTATTTTGCCCTCGGATCCCCGGAGGCTTTTAATGCGGAGAAGGGAGCGAGAGTCATGAAGACCACAGGAAATTTAGGACTGAAGAAGCCTGAAGGAACGGACATTGTAGATATTAACGACCTGAACGGCAATATGGATATTTTGGACACTGCTGTTAAGGCTGCGCAGGATCATGCGGCTGATACAACAAAGCACAGCACGGCAGCCGAGCGTACCGCGTGGAATGCTAAGGCGTCTACATCAGTTGCGACCACGGCCGCAGCGGGCTTGATGGCAGCCGCAGATAAGGTGCTGCTGAATAACAATACCGGGTACGGAACAACCGCCGGTACAGCAACGGCATATACTGTGACGCTATCCCCTGCGCCTACGTTGGCTGCGGGGATGAAATTTAGCTTCAAGGCACATGCAGCCAGCGGAGCTAACCCAACACTTAATCCTAACGGACTTGGGGCCAAGCCCGTCAAGAAGCCAAATGGTAACGCCGCTACCCTTGCGCTGAATGGAGTATATACGGTTGTATATGATGGCACAAATTTTATCTTACAGGGTGAAGGGGGGGAATACGGTACAGCCCTTGCTGAAGATGTCCTTTCAGGAAGGACGATAGGGACAGATCGCGGTTTAGTAAGTGGAACAAGAGATAGAATTTTGGGAGACTCCAATCGTGATAGGGGCTATCTTGGGAGCAATCCTCGTGTTTTTGGAGGCTACACTACCGAACATGGACACATAGCAGGCAATTCTGCTACTGGAGAGATAATCTTTTTTGGGAAATCTGAAAACTCTTGGGATCAAGTTGTCAAGAACAATTTCCCTGTCGAAACAGATACGTACAGAGCTCCACAGTACGTAGTTGGTAGAGGGAGTATACTAATAGCCTACAATGACTGGGGTCAGGGTAGCGGTGACCTTGAGTATCCAGCATACTACCTGGGTACTAACAACGGTGACTCGTGGAGAGTAATAGCTCGTAATCAACTTCCATCAATATACAATGTGCATTTTATAGGTAAAATCATAAGAGCAGGAAATAGATTCATAGCAGTTGTAGAAGCTAATGGAGAAACTTACCTTCGCTATTCAGAGGATGGTATAAACTGGACACGGTCCACTTTATTTGGAGCCTCCTATTTCTCTACGTGTCAGCCTTGTTTAGACCCTTACACTGGCCTAGTATGGGCATTTGCTGATAATAACCAGCTATGTTTCTCAGAAGATTTCGGGCAGACCTTTGCGGTGGATAACACTAGTCCTGTTTTTAATCAGCAATCAGGGTGGCCTGCAGATTACCTTTGTGTTGCTGGTGAAAATTTCATAGCTTCAGATGGTAATTATGATACGTACATTTACCGATCTGGTAGTAGCTACTGGAATCTTGTTTCTGATAATACGTCTGGACCTTTCTTCTATGCTGCTGGTTATTTCTTTACAGGGGGTTCTGGCGAGTTTAATCGTATAGAAGTAACAGGATTGCATGGGAATTCTCCCAAAGTAACCTCAATCAATGGGTTCCCTAGCACGCTCTATGGAGTAAAAGAAGGGAGAGTGCTTTTTGGATACGACGGATATAATAGTGTCGTCTCTATGACAATTCCTGATTAAAAAACACAGCACAAATTAACGCCGCACAGGCGTTTTTATTATTGCCCTCGGGTCCCCGGGGGCTATTCATGTTGGAGAGGGGAGCGGGGGAATGAATAGCACTAGCGTCAATAATCTAGAAAAACTGCTGCCGCTCGCAGACAAATACGGCCTTGCCTATATCGTGGCGCTGGTACTGGTTTTTATCGTCTTTGGTTTTGTCCGAGACGTCCGGCGCGGGAAACTGGTGCCGCGTGAACTGCTGGACCGTGCAGAGGAGGACCGGGACCGGCTGCAGGCGATTCTGGATAAAGAGCGGGCCGATTTCATGGCGCCCACGCTTGAAGTGTTGCAGCGTCTCAAAATAGATCATGCCGCCCATAACGGCAGTGATGAGGATAGGGGAGGATAACCGTGTTTAGTCGATGGTTAAAACGATTATCGCCCCAGCACCGAGAAAAAGAGATGGAGCTGGAACAGGCGTCTGGTCGGGTGAGTCTGGCTATTGCCCGATACAAAAATATGTCGAGGGAGATCCAGGAGGAAATCGAGCGGAACAAGTTCGCGCGCTTCCTGGTTTATGACAAGGGGGATCATTACCATGGGGGGAATTGATATTTTGCTGCTGATCGCTTATTCCGTATCTATGGTTTGCGCAGTGCTGCTGTTTATCGCGCTGTCCATGTACTTTCACAAGCGATTCCAACGGAAGACGGTGAGCCTGTTCATGCTCGCGGTCTTCTTTTTTCTGAGCGCCTACACGGTAAAGATGGCCGTAGCATTCTGGATTCGCTTCACCTCGGCATCAGGCGGCGCGGGCGTGTATGCAGCGCTTAAATCTACAGCCTGGGCCGTGGCGCAGGTCGGGACCACCGTAGGGCTGCTGGTGCTTACGGTGCTGATGTACACCAAAGGACAGGACATCTTTGTGTCCCTGCCTAAGAGGGAGAAGAGAAGCCATGAAGATAGCCATTGACGCCGGACACGGCCCGCAGACGCCGGGCAAACGCTGCCCAGACGACAGTATGAGAGAGTTTAGCTTTAACAGCGTGACTGCCCGGTACGTCCGGGCGGGCCTGCTGGAGTATGACGGGGTGCAGACGATGTATACTCACGCTGACAACGGCAGCCGGGACGTCCCGCTCAAAGAGCGCACCAACGCCGCCAACAAGTGGGGGGCCGATCTGCTTGTATCCATCCACGCGAACGCCATGGGGTCCGGCTGGAGCGCAGCCCGGGGCATCGAGACGTTCACCTATATTACCCGCCCGGCGTCTGCGGTAGCGTTAGCTACGGCCGTGCAGCGGCAGCTCGTCAAGGCCACAGGGCTTTATGATCGGGGAGTCAAGGCGGAGAATTTCCATGTGCTGCGGGAATCCAATGCCGTGTCTATCCTGGTGGAGTGCGGATTCATGAGCAACAGGGATGAAGCGGCACTGCTTAAATCGGACGCCTACCGGCGCAAATGTGCGGCGGCTATTGTGGCCGGGATTGCGGAAGTTGCCGGACTCAAAAAGAAGAAGGAGGAATCAAACGATATGCGAGTAGATAAAGCGGCGACAGTGGTCAATGGTAACCGGCTAGGGGATGAGAGTGTATTGATCGAAGGGCGGGTATACGTGCCGCTGGTTGCGATAGGCAAGGCACTGGGCGCAGCCGTGGATTTTAATAACATCACGAAGACGGCGACCATCACAACCAAGGGGGCGAAGTAAGATGCAACCTATTGTTGAGGCGGCACAGCCGTATGTCACGACCATTGTCACCGCCGTTGTGGGCGCTCTGGCTGCCGTCCTGCTGGCTGCTGTTGGCGCAGTGAGGGCTAAGGCAATAGCGTACTTTGACAGCAACACGGACGCCAAACAGCGGGATCTGCTGCACAAGGTGGCCGGGGAGGCATACGCCTACGCTGCTACGGTGTTCAAAAGCGAAGAGAATCAGGTCAAGCTTGCCCAGGCTCTGGAGTATGCAACGCAGCAGCTAGGCCGCAGGGGCATCAAGGTCACGCCTGCGGAGATCCGGGCGGCTATTGAGGCGGCATATCTTAAGGCTCAGGTAACCGAAGTAAGGTGAAATTCCCAAGCGTTTGCGAATATGAAAAGCCCCGCCGGTTGATGCTGGCGGGGGAATGCTTAAAATTCTATTTTCACATCATAATTTTTCTGATTATCTCGCGTAATGTCAGATGACCCGCCTTTATGGGTAAGCCACTTTAAAGTAATCCACTTTATATCCTCGACATGGCCTTCTTTAAGAAAAAAAATAACGCCTCCTTTTTTAGTAACTCCTTCGTAAATTTCTCCGCCTATAATCTCGCTTTGATGCATGTCCGCTTCTACTTGTTCTCCAGTTGAGGTTACTAATACAGCTTGATCTGGATAGGTTGTAAATGTATCTTTGGTAGTGTTTTCGATAGTAAAGCTCACACCTACAGCAGGTTTCTTATTTCCATCTAACGGAACCTCGTTAGATACTACAATTTTTTTAACAGTTGTCTTCAATCCTTCATAATCATCAGACCATGTAGCACCATCAATCACAGTCCAATAGTCTGCGGTCTTTGATTCTTGTGTGCTTGCTGGTGTTGTTGACGGAGTTGCATTCTCTTTTTTATCATTTGAACAACCACCCAAGATTAGAGCAACGACAATAGACGCTAATATAAACTTAAATTTATTCATATTCCCTCCGCATAAAAATAGTTATAAACACAACCATTTTAGCAGATTTAGGAAAATCAATCTATGTATTTTACAAAGAACAATATATGTGAAGGCCAGCCATGCACGACCGGCTCGTAGCGGGTTCCCGCGCTACTACATGTGCTTCTTCGCCGGTGTCGCCAGCAGTTAGGCCGCCGGGGTATCCAGATTACGCCGGAGGAGATCCGGGCGGCAATCGAGGTGGCATATCTTAAGGCACAGACTCCTATATCGTAGTAGTGTTCTTCTTCCTACTGGCTTCGGCTGGTGGGCTTTTTTGTTTTTGTTTGGTTGCAAAAAAATGTTCATTATTGTAGAATAGTTGCAAAAGCATAAAACGAGGTGAATCTCATGTTCTTTGTAATTAACCCTGACCCCAGAGAAGTTATTGAGGAATACATACCTTTAAACGTCAGGGCATTATTGGCTAAAGAAATTACCGATGCTTACCAGTGGTCTGAATTGATTTTCAATAATACTGCTGCTTTTAAAAGTTTAAGAGGTAGATATAAGTTGCTGCCTGAAATTAAAAATCTGGCAGTAGAGTTTTTAATGATGCAAGCATCAAAAAGCGGAAAATTGCCTTTGAAGTATCGGACTGGCTATAACTCCAACCATTCACACTCATTTACGGAATTATACGATGACAACGTTTTGCTGCACTTTAATCAGGTCAAAAGCAAAAATAAATGTGGCCGTAAAGCTTACTGTAGGGATAGGCTTGTAAAGCCAGTTCAGAGTTACTTTGACATTGAGGATAATTCATTAGTAGTTGAAGAAAATGTTCAAAAATACTTTCAAGTTAACCATGGTTATCAGAGTGAGACACCATTGTTTATTAGTTTGGGTATACCAAACAGCATGGGAATTCTTGAAGGTCGCATTTCGTTACTTGATGAGATTACGGTTATTGAAGGAGCACGCCCGGTATCGCAAGTAAAAGAGATTGATGACTTTGATTTCGAGGACTTCCAGCGGTTTGCTGAGGGAGCGGAGGAAAATGATAAGCAACAATCTTCTTAACGAGTTTAATGGTAAGAAGCTAATGGAAGCGAGAAAAATTAGGAATTACACCTTGGAAGAACTTGAGGAGAAGACAGGGATCTCTCATCAGGCCATTTCTAAATATGAGAAAAACAAATCAAATCCAAATATAGACATGATAAGGCTGCTGGCAGGGATACTTAATTTCGAAGTTTCTTTCTTTTACACTAAAGATATAGAGACGATCATTGATGATAAAGCCTTTGTTTACAGGAGTAAAGCCAGCGTTGCTAAAAAGTATAAAGATCAGACTGAATTACAGATAGGTCTTATAGACATGGTCATTAAGGCCGTTCGCAAAAAAGTTAATATGCCGGTTTTTGATTTAAGTTTAACTAAGGCAGTTGATTCAGAAGCCTTTGCTCCAACGAGCGAAGAAGAAATCGAGAAACTAGCCAACAAGATTAGGTCGCAGTTTTCTTTAACTGATGGCCCCATAAGCAACATCACTGCAATGTGTGAAAAATTAGGAGTTCATATTGTATATTTGAATTTGAATCATCAAGGAATTGATGCTTGCTCTGTTGTTCTGGATGGAACTCCGTATGTTATCTTGAACAGTGAAATAAAGTCGGCTGTAAGAATGCGCTTCAACATCGCGCATGAATTAGGCCACATTATATTACACCTCAAATATTCCAAAAAGGTACACGGAAAAAGAGAGAATGCAAAACGTATGGAGTATGAAGCAAATTATTTAGCCAGCTGTTTGCTACTTCCGGAATCAGGATTAGCTAAAGATCTCTCTTCGTTAGGATTAGATTACTTGCTTATATTAAAAAAGCATTGGCTTGTATCTGTTCAAATGATTATATACCGAGCTGAAAAACTGGAGCTATTCACTCCTGAATATTGCTTGTATCTTCGCCAGCAAACTAGCAGAAAAGGCTGGAGGACATTTGAGCCATTCGATGATGAGATTCCTAAAGAAACACCAAAAATGCTTAAGCAAGCTATTAAGTATTTAGACGAAAAATTAGGTGTATCTATTTCTGAAATCTCATTTATGACCGGCGTTAAAGAAGATGAAATCCTGCAGTTTTGTTCGCCAGAAACACTATCCAGTAGACCACTAAAAAGCGCAAACAAAATAGTTAGAATTAAATAATCGTGCCCCGTCATTAAGGCGGGGTATTTTATTACTTAGGAGTGAATGGTGTGAGTACTACATACAAAGTATTGAATAGCGACCAGGACTTCTTTATCGTAGCCCTAGCACAATCAAAGGTGTCTGTATGGTACCGGGAGGAACCGGACCCAATCGGGCATCTGATGGACTATTACGGCATTGTGGAGGGGTACACACCAGAATCGATTAAGATAGCTGGTGCGCGCTTTGTCCGGGAGCGGATTGAATTTAGAGCATACATAGAAAAAGCCCGTCTACCTTAACTGGTAGGCGGGCTTTTTCTCGTTTACACTTCAAACTCTTCTCGTCCAGGCAGCAGCGTAATTACCAGATTACACACGCTGATTATCGATTCCAAGACTCCGCTTCAGTCCCTCTTGTAGCACTTGGCTGAAATTTAAGTGCTGCCGCTCTGCTTCGTCATTAAGCCACTTAGGCACGGTCAGTGTCTTCTTGATAGCTCTGGACTCCATGGCCGCCCGAACAGTAGGCATCCATACCATTACGTCCAAAGCAGCTTCTCCAGCTTCCGCCTGCTTCAAAATTACGTCTAGTGTGGACGGATCCGGAATAGAATCCCCGTCTTGTTCCATCACATACAAAAATCCTTCCAGTGCTTCCCTTGCGGCAGCATGCGCTTCTTCGGCGGTATCGCCGGCAGTCAGGCAGCCAGGCAGATCGGGGAAGCGAACAGATACCCCATCTTCGGACGCATCCAGCAGCGACCAAAAGCGGTATACATCTTTTTTCATCTATGGTTTAACCTCCTTGAGGGGAGGGGCTTGCGCCCCTACAACCCTGCTGATTTAAGGATACTTGCTTGAGTCTTTGGAGGAAAGCTTTTTCGTGGGTGCGGCACCGTGATCTTACCGAGCTTTGTCGGATGCTTGAAGTAATGATGACTGCCGTTTACTCCGATTTCAAACCATCCGTCCTCTTCAAGTAGTTTTATGATTTCTCTTGAACTGTATGCCTTCATCTCAACCCTCCTTATACTTCCATTATACACGTATAATTAGTACGTGTCAACGTATTAATTATACGTATTAAGATTACACGGAAAAGTTAGCGTTACCTTATAGCCTCAACATGCATACGGCGCTTATTAAGCCTGAGTCCGTGACCATATCCTGACCATATTTGCATCTGAACTAATCGGAATTAATCGAAATCAAAAACGAAAAACTACCTATTATATGCGGAAATCGGAACTAATCGAAAAGCGTTATTTAAGAACGTAAGAAATACGGCCTCAAAGCTGCTCGTCGCGCTCCTCAGTTCTCGAAAC
>NZ_JBBOWB010000003.1:0-143665 GCF_038006885.1 Paenibacillus sp. FSL R7-0302 | reverse complement strand
TCGTATTTCATGTGCTAACATTCCATTCTTATTATATTTTGGGCTTGATACGTCCCAACCTGCCAATCTATTTCAGATCGGCAACGCTTGCGGCTTAATGGGCTGTTATTGTGCCGCAACACTTTAAAAAGGGTTGTCCCAGGTGTTATACTGCTCTTTTGTTATTTGTCCATCCTTGCAAAGCATGTCGGTGTAATCGTGCCAAGCCTGCCGCCTTGCAGGAATATCCTTTTTGTTCTCTTTTAACCAGTCAACGTTGTAAAGCCGGAAGTTTGCCAGGGCTTGAGCTTTAGTAAGCTCCCCTTTATCTTTCCAGTACTTTTGTGGTAACAGTATGGTTTTAAATTTAAAAGCAGCGCCGTATGCTAGGCGGTATTCATTCAATAGGTGTTTTTTATCGGCATCGTCTCGGGCATAGTCACAATGCTCATACGCCTTTTCGCCTGCATATTTCGTTAAAATTTGATATTTATACCCCTCTGCTGGTTCGTATGCTTGCGGCTTGTTACTCATATGAAATCATCCTTTTCGGTTTAGTTTGAATGGGTTAGTAGTTCCCAACCCCTGCCGCTGTTATATGGCAGGACGCTTGCAGCTTAATGGCTATTTATACACGCTGCAACGTGTTTGCTGTCGCTCTCCGGCGTAACAGAAAAGTTTCCTTCTTAAAAGCAATGTCCGCCTGTTTAAAACCGATATCTGTAAGCACCTTGAAGGTTCCCCTTGGCCCTTCACCGCTGTATCCAGAATTAACGCCGTGTAACTTCACTTTTACCCCGCTGTTATGATATAGGTGTAAAATCGCTGTCTTTACATTATAAGGCGGTTCGGGTCTGTATGTCATTTCAGCTTTGTAAAAACCATCGGCAGGCAATTCCTTTATAACCGCATCCCACACTGCAAGGCTGTATTTAGTTACGCCGTTTGCGTACTTATTAAAAGCTTTGTCGCTGATTACATCACCTTTGCCCATCCTGGCTATTACTCGCTTAAGCCGTCTTGTGCCTATTTTTACTGTTGCTTTCGTCATAATTATTTTATCTCCTTTTCTGCAATGAATTTGTATGAGGAACGATACCCCGCCGACATCAAAGCGTTAACCACTTCAATAGCTCTGTTTTCGTTGTGAGTTTTTACATAACCATGAATAGCAAGAGAGGTCAAAAGGTCGCTGCACCCCTTTTCTAGTGATGCAGAAATCTTGTCACACTCTTTCATTTTTTTATCCCAGGTTGCTGCATCTCCATTGTTATATGAATCCGTTTTGAATTTTGCGGACACAATTTTAATCATTTGTAATCATTCCTTTTCTGGTTTGTGGTTATGGGTCAAAATGTCCCAACCTGCCCAGCCGCTATATGCTGGGCAACGCTTGCAGCCTAATGGCTGTTTAAAGACGCTGCAACGTCTGAATTTCAGATAGAAAAACCTGTCTCTCGTCATACGGAACCAGGCTTACCCACCGCTGAAAAAACTCCTTCACTTGTCTGTTTTTATTCCTTCTTTCACTTCTGGACATTCCTGGTATTTCACCCTCATTCATTAGGTCACATTCAATCATGACTTTAAACATGATCGAATTAACTGTTTCGGCTTCTATGGTATCAAGCGCAGGTGAAAACTTTGAATTCGATAACTTTCCTGCATCCTTCAGGCACTCCAGGTAAACCCTTTTATAGCCTTCTGTTATCTCTGGAAGGCTCAGACGCTTGCGCTCACTATCCAGCGCTTGCAGTGAATCAAATTCAGTTTCCAGCAGTCTGCACCAGAACCGCACGACTTTTTCTCTGGTTTTAAAAATAAAAGCATGGTTGTCCACCTTTTGAACGCCTGTTATGTATTCATCTACCATATTTTTAATCTGTTCTGTAATTGTCATTTGTTATCATTCCTTTTAAGTTATTGGGATGGTTCCCACCTGCCTAGCGGAATGATCCACAAGGCAACGCTCTAAGCTTAAAGGCTGTTTAAAGTCGCTTAGACGACATTTTCCATTCTCTTTAGAATTTGTTTCAGGCTCTTAATGACAGCCTTTTTCATTTCTTGCCTTGCGCTCCCTTCAGTCCCAAACGTTTTGGAAGCTGTTTCTATATAGCCTTTTTCCAGGCTGTTATATGGACGCTCCTGGAACCCGTTGTTATATTCGGTCAGAATGAAGCGTTTCGAATTTTCAAGATAGAAAACATTGTCGTCGCCCTCTGTAATTGTTATCACGCTGTCATTGTGGCGTTCATCTTTAAAGGCATAGTTAAGAAAATTTGTAATGTCCTTCAGATCACGTTCAAAGTTTCTTTCGTGAATATAAAAGCTTGAATCAACCGAATTACTGAAACCTACTTTAAAACTGATTTCAACATGTACTATCATTTGCAATCATTCCTTTTTGTTTATTTTTGGGTTGTCCCACCTAACCGCCGAATAAAGGCGGTTAACGCTTCCGGCTTAAGGTCTATTTAGAGTCGCCGGAACGACTTAAAGGCGGTTTGCTTAGGTCAATAATCTGCTTGTAAAAGGCAGCATAATAACCATTTTGTTTACTTAGATTGTAGTAACCGAATTGATTCATCCAGTCTAAAAATCTTCCGTCCTTATGATCTGGGCTAGGCTCCATATCTTCGGCTGTAAAACGAACATCCCTTATAGCTAGTTCTGAATCAGGTCGGAGATTACAAGGAACTACGGTTCCGCCCCAATATCCTTTAGATTTAATTTCTGCCTTTACTTGTGTCAATGTCTGTCTTTTATACTTTATTAAAGGGCGTTTCATCATTTGCAATCATCCTTTACTATATTATATTTTGAACCTCCTAACCGTCTTTATTTGACGGTTAACGCTTACGGCTTATTGGCCTGTTTATACACGCCGTAACGTGTTATTGCTGAACTGTTATAACAAAGTCTACAAAATGGTTATAGAATGTATTGCTTTCATGATCCAGGTAGTGACTGCGCAGCCATGCGGCCCGTAGATCACTGCCCATAAAGTAAAACAGGTTGTTAAACATTTCGTTCGCTTGCTCATTTGTGTCGCTAACTACATACTCTGTTATGTAATCGTCCTGGGTGTTGAAGCTGATTTGTAGGTCTTCACTTTCAATGTCAAGGCTGTTTTCTTTGATGTAGTCGGCTGCATCTTCAAGTGAGTTTCTAACAGCTTCCATTGTGAAACCTGTAAAGTCATTGTTAAAATATTCTCTTATGGCCTTTTCAATGTCAGTAGAAAGATTATCCATTCTGTCGTACTCCTTCGGAGCTTCAAAGCAGGATATCCAGCCGTAACGGGATTCTAAATCTTTCTTTTCGATAATCATTTTTACAATGTTATTTAATGTTGTCATTTGCAATCATCCCTTTTTGTTTGGTGTGTATGGGCTGTTATAGTCCCAACCTAGAAGATAGGCGCTGTTATAGCCGCCTAACTCCTAACGCTCATGGCTTAATGGGCTTACATCCTGCCATGACAGGTAAAGCATCTTTCATGTGTGGGTGTTACTGTTTTGGCTTTCCCAGCTTGCCAGAACATGCAATCATGACAAAACCATTATCTTTCAACCATTTGTCAGCCTGCATAAAATCATCAAAATCCACGCTGATTTTGTCACCTACATCGTTTTTAGCAAGAACTTTCAACTTGCTACCCTTTTGTAATTTGGCCTTCTTGTTTGTCATTTGCAATCACTCCGATTCATTATATTTTACGCTTGACATAATTTGTAAAGCGCTTGAATCCCACAACTTGAATGTTATAGGATTCAAGCGCTCGGCAAATAAGCCGAACACTCGGAATGAATGATTTAATCAAATGAATGTTACACGCTTAGATTCCCGCCTATGCGTTCGCTCTGGCCTTGTGGCCTGTCATGGCATAACTTGCGCTGGTGCTTTCAGCGTGTGCCGCTCTTTCAGGCTTGCGGCTGCTCTGTTAAGTTTTCAAAGATCAATTTGTTTATTGCTGTCACGTTCCGACTATATAACGGGGAAACTAGGCCGTAACCAAAACCCACTATACAGAATCTGATCCGCTGGGCAGGTCTTACTTTTTTCGCCTGCTGTCTTTGCGATTAGTTATATTTTACGCTTTTGCACTACCTTTAAAGCAGTCTTACACATCTTACGGCCTTGCGTGGTTTAGTGTATTGCGTGTGCCTTGCGTGGGCTTGCTTTGTAATTCTACTGTCATGCGAATGTGTGTCGTGCGGTGTGTGTGTCTCTTTCGTGAGATAAATATATCACCTTGGCAATAGATAAAGCAACCCTTTTGAATTTTTGTTCGGTACTTTGTCACAATTAGACGCTGAATCCGGCTTTTTATGACAATTATTGGTCGATATAGGGCGTAATTATGCTTAAATAATGTTTTAAATTTAAGATGTCAATACCTATTTTAATAATATTTATGATTTTTTTGATTCGTGGTCTGGGTCATTTGGTCGCCTGGAGCATCCCAGGATGAACCGTATCATATAGGGTAAAGGGTTGATTCAGCCTTACACGGGCCTGTATGACTTTCTAAGCCGTTGATATACCTAACCCTATCAATCTATCTATCGGGTCATGAAGGCGCTTAGATAGGCTTATAGGTGGCTTATGCTGCCTATGGATGTGCATGGCTCAGTATGTGCGTGTAGGGTTCTGGGTGGTCTTCTAAAGCTCAAGCGAGTTCCTTCTATTATATGTCGCCAAAACGTCCCGGCCTTGCGTATGTGTGTGCGTGGGTGCGTGTGAGTGTATGTAGGGTTCTGGGCGGTATCCTCCTGCCCGATCCAATTGCTCCAATTACTAATAGTAACTTAATCGGTTTATGTACGTACGTGGTTAATAAATAGTTAGTGGTATAATCACGGTTGATAATTATGTGTATGTTTCTTGATATATGTAAGTCGCTTACTATTGCATAGCGTTCGTATTAGTGTTCGCATATAAATAATATTTATCATGGGATGGACAGTTGATAACTATATTCGATTAGAAGTATGGTAGATATTGGACATTCTAAGATCACACTATATATAGTAGTTGATCCATCGTTGAGGATTGCATTGCATACTATATATTGAAAATCGACGCTAAGGGTATAGGCAGTATAAGGATAACCCAAATGATTTTAAGAGCTTATACGGGCTTCTGGCGGCCTTAGAGAACTGTCAAGGTAATTAGGTTGACGAAAATAGAATATATGTTCCATATTGACAAATTTGATTGAATATGCTTATGGGACTCTTTATGTCTTTGGTGGGATTAATTTCGTCCCATGGGAAAAAGACAAGAACATTCATGGTATTATTTAGGAGATTACGTAATTACGTTATTGACAGGTGTGCGTATGTGTGGTATGTGAGTCTCCGACAATTCGCCCGGTGTTACAATATACGTCAAGTCGGGCCGTGATCCGTCCCAGCTATTTCTAATCTGGGATTAATTAGTAATATTCCATCATTTTACATCTAGGCAGCGCAGCCCGGCAGATGGGCCAGAAACAGCACTTTGGGCCGTCATATCACGGGTATGTCGCATAACTCCAATTATGAGACAGGGCCGGGGGGGGTGGTTTCTAGTCATGAAAGCACTTACATTTCCAACAGACCCGTAGGCACATCATTAACTCGACCACACTTTATTTTCAACTACCTTTTTTTCAACCTCCACCCACTTTTCACCGTATTTTCGCATACCTATACATAGACCTATCCTATCCACTTTCCAATTCGATCACTCTGATCAACTCAACCACCTCATTCCTGCTACCTTATTTCATCGTACCCAAATAAGCCTATCCATGTCTCTCGTTTTTTCATAATAAGAAACACAGCATATGCCACTTCAATACGATGATGATCCAAATTTATTGCTTTCTCATGATCGCACTAGGCACTGATCCCTAACGTAATTCATGGAAATCCCTAACGACAAAGATAGGCATCTATAACCGTTTTCGTCTACTGGCTAGATCACACTTCCAGGCCATCAGGTGCTATCAAAGAGCCAACCAAACAGGTGAATAATCAATACAATACCAAGCATATACGTTAGCACCCTTTTGCGGTGCATTCTCTACTATTTGTCAGGCTTAACATTCAGATGAATCTTAAGGTGTTGCTTGCCTATATTATACATGAATCCATTGATGAATTCAATGTTCGTCGGCAACCGCAAAATGCATTGCTTCATCTATATATGCTAAAACCGAACGTTATATCCTATGGAATCCCTTGCGAATCTCGCAGGCTGTAATAAACACTCCCAAGTTGCCTGCATCCCAGGTTGTGATCCCATCATTCAGATTAAACTTGACTCTTCCACCACCATACATATTTCGACCTGCATCAATAAGTAAACGGATTCCAGTGGAGAAGTCCTGTCTAATCCATCCTTCGAATACTCCAATGCGTCTTTTCATTCCAGTCTTGGGGAATATCTCTGGGTGAGCCATAATATAGCATCCAACCTGATATTCGGTACTTCCTCTACTTTCTGGATATAGTTCTAACGCCAATGCATAGTTCTTTTTGTGATCCTCATTAAGAAAATACACTTCACTCATCCCTTTCACACACTTGTTCTATATAGCATACACTCATAAATCTTGTTATATCAAGGCTTTGGGCATTTGTTTAACAATTGTTTAACAGATATTTTATTCTGTTTAACAGATGTTTAACAGTTTAACATTTGTTCAACATTACCATAATATGTCTTGCTTTTTGTTTAACAAATGTTATACAATAGTTTCATAAGCCGGACAAACACTCGGGAAAAATAAGGAGAGATCATCAATGGCAGCTAAAGCAGTCGCAGAAAAACAACTCAAGGTACTTGGCCTTGATCACGGAAATGTATGGGTAAAAGGATACGGTCACAACGGAACATCCCCGTTATTGCTACCTAATCAGTTCATTCGTGAAGACCTCTTGCAGACTGATCCCTACTTTCAATCCAAGCTGGTCTTGGACACATTCTCTTCCAATCAATATAAAGAGGAAAATTACCTCTGGGGGCAGGATATCTACAAGGCACTGAACCCAATCAACACGTTCACCAGCCAGGATCGCTACATGCAGAAGCCTTACAAGCTGCTCTCTGAATTCGCACTTGCTGAAATGTCTCAAGATAACGACGAAATACTTCTGGTTACAGGTGTTCCTTCAGTACAAAAGGGAACTAAGGCTGAAGAACAATTGAAGAAGGTTTTCGAAGGTACACACGTAATTACCAAGAATGATGAAGAACAGGTAGCTAAAGTTAAAGAGGTTCAGGTTCTTACGCAGCCACTCGGCACTGTAATGTCGATCTACCTGGATGATGAAGGTAAAGTCGCAGACGAAGAAGCTGGAGAGGAATACATTGGCATCCTGGATGCAGGTGGCGGCACATTTGACGTGGACGGAGTAAAAGAAATGGATGCTCAGAGTGACGACAGAGCAACATTCCATATGGGCATGTATAAGGTTTATCAGAATATTGCTGACTGGATCAACCGTGAAAACCCTAATGCTGGGGCAACTGCTAAACTTGTTGAATTTCAAATCTTAGGCGACAACCCTGATACTTATAAAATCTCCAAGCGTTCTTCAATTGATATCAAGCACCCAAAAGACCTTTACATCCGGCAATATGCTGAAGACGTCATTCCGTTGATTAATCAGCGCTGGACGAACCGTGATAAATTCGACCGTCTCGCATTGACTGGCGGTGCCGCTAAACCACTTTATCCTTATCTTCTTGAATGGGAAAAGGACTTAATCTTGGTTGACAACAGCCAGATCGCAAATGTAATTGGCTTCTACCGTTATGGTGTGTTCCTCAGAAACAGCCGCTTAGCATTGGCATAAGGGAGTGTAATAATTGGCTAAAGATACTACGATTGCTTTCAGAGTTAACAGAGACGATTTCGATTCGGACGAACAATATGAATGGTTTCTTCAATTCCACCAAAAGCGTGACAACAAATCGGAATTCTACCGCAAGGCGTGTCTGCCTAAACTGAAGCTTTCTAGGGTAGGTCAGGAAGACAATTTCAATAAGCTAATCCAGATGGTTGAAGTCCTTGGTCTTGACCACATCATTGAATGCGTTGAAGGTGCAGCAAATAACAGGGGTGGAATGGACGAAGCTCAAATTCTCACCATGGTTAATCAGATATTGAGATCAGTGGAAGCTAAAGGCGGCAGTATCGGATCGGCGCAGCAGCAGGAGATCGTGCAGGACTTGCGCACTCCAAACAAGGACAAGACCTCAAAGCTGCTCAAGCTTTCGCAATAATACAACCATCAGGCGGTGTCTACGGATGCCGCTTTTTTGTTTTGAAAATTAATTTTAAAAATACTTATACATGCATTAGTATTTTTATTAGTATTTTTATTAGTACTTTTATATTTAATTATATATGTACTTTTATAATTACATGTATAATTACTTTTACTTTTATATTTACATGTATTTTTAATTTTACTTTTATTTAAACGTTTATTTGTATATTTACATGTATAATTACTTTTACTTTTATTTATACATTTACTTATATGCATATAATTAATTATAGAATTAATTATACAATTACTTACATAAGTACTTAAGTAAGTGCTTATGTAAGTAATTGTATATGTTATTGTACTTATATAAGTGCTTACATGAGTAGTTAATAATGTACTTGTATATGTTCTTTAACATTGACATTTACTTGTACTTATGCAATTATGAGTACATATGTAATCTAATAGGGGGCGACAAGCGTTGGCGGTGACAATATCGTTCGGAATTCAGAAGGGCGGCAGCGGAAAGACCACCACGTCAGGCATCGTAGCAAGCCTTTTGAGCGCAGATTATAAAGTATTGGCGGTAGACATGGACGGACAAGGCAATCTCTCTCAGATGCTTACAGGGATCGACGATCCGTATGAGTTTGGGGGGAAGACAACGATGGAAGCTATTAAGGCAGAGGATGCGAAGCCTTTCATACGAAAGGTTACGGATACGCTGGATGTGCTTGTGTCTGACGAACTGATCACGACACTTGCTAGTCACCTATACCTTACTGTTCACAACAAGCAGAAGAAGGAGACTAACTTCGCTCTGAAGGCTGCTCTAAGCACCGTACAGGACGATTATGACTATATCATTATAGATACACCGCCTGCCCTGGGTGAGCAGACCTATAACGCTCTCACAGCTTCAGATTACGTGGTGGTTATGTTTGAACCAAGTAAGTTCTGCCATTCAGCTATACTAAGCTTTTTTGAAACAATAGAGCATATCCAGGACAATCTTAATCCTGATCTGAAAGTTGCCGGAATACTTCGGACGCTGATAGATAATAGACGTGCTGACAATTCGTATTACTTCGAATTGATATCAGAGGAATACCCTGAGTTGCTGTTTGGTCAGGTAATACAGCGTACAGCAGCCGTTGCCCGTGCGCCGTTCTTTGGATTAACCAAAAGTAATTCTGAACTCAAACAGGTTAACAATCAGTATTTGGGATTTGTTAAGGAGTTGATCAACGTTGTCGATCAAAGATAGGATGAAGAATGTTGATAATGGCAGACGGACCCGATCACAGCAAGCCAGGGATGCCCTGGTAAATGGAGATAGTGTCAATAATCCCGATGTAAGCCCAGGCGTGGAGAATGGCCCTAATTTGACTCCAGAGCAGCTTAATCCTGATGGTGGCTCAACTACACCGCCAATACCGCCCGAAGGCGGTAAGAGCACCCAGAATCGCTCTACACGCAAAGTGAGGGATGGTGCAGGGGGGGATACGGCTAAAAATAAGGAAAAAGATGTTAGTGGTACAAAAAAGAACGCCAGCCCCAAAAAGCCCAAAGAGACACCGGAAGCGCAAGATCAGACACCTGTTCTGGCATATGTACCCAAGCGCCGGAAGCAGGCCCGACTTAAAGATACGCACACTTCCCAGGCTTATAACATACAAAATGAAATACTTGAACTGATCAATGAGGTTGCAGGGGATGGATGGGGGGATAAATACAGAATAGTCAATGACGCACTAAAAATGTATTTCCATCAGCTTTACCCAGAACTTGCGAAGCGGATAAAAGAATATGACTGATTACACATAGGGGATGGGTTGCTAGTGCAGCCTATCCCTTATCTATTTCCGCAGAACGCTTGGTATTCGTCTGAAACAAGGTAGTCAGCCGTAGCTTCTTCACAGAGAACTCTGTAATAGAATCCACCCAGGCCATCGTCAGTTTCGTTTTTAATCTTGCTGCGTTTGTACCTGTTGATTGTCGTTTTCCAAGCCTGACGGATCGTCTCCCAGGAGGTGTTGCCAATGTGGAAGCATGACTTCTTGATCGCAACGCATGTAGTCTTCCATCGGTTTAAGATGATTTCTGGTGAATCTCCGTAGTAAGGCTCCATGATCTTAACGAATTCATCAGGTACATTAGCCAGGATGTTTACATGCTCGTTCTCTTTTTCGATCTTTATCGAATTAAAGGTTTTAATGTTTTGAAGTTTATTGGGGTTTTTATGAGAGTTATTATGGCAATTCTTATAGGCCAAAACCTGAACTGCTGAATCGCTTGCTGGACAAGGGGTTGAAGACTCCTGAACAGATTGCTGCGGCGGCTCATTGCGAGGTTCAGCAGCAGGCTCAATCGCAGGCTCCTTGGCAATGTTATCCACAATATCCACAGGATTGTTGATAACATACAGGTTATGCGTTTGACCGCCACGCTTTGTGTGCATCTTTGTAATGACAGAGATAATCCCCGCATCCTTCAGTTCCTTAATGGCACGTTTAACCGAAGACAAAGACACTTTCGCTTTCTTGGCAATCTCTTCACGATACAGCCAGCATACGCCGACGAAGTTCTTGGCATGGAGCTTAATGGTATTCAGCACGGCTTTGATCGTCTCGGTAAGGCAGTATTCGGAACAGACAGACTTAACAGTATCTACCATTTCTTCCACGCTAGTAAACGTTTGGAACTCTGCAAACTCTTTCCAGTACGGAACACCTGTTTTCCTTGTAAGCACAACGAAAAACCTCTCTTTCAGCACCGTAAATTCCGAAAAAAGGTGCGGCAAAGAGAGGTTCAGGGCTTCCATTTTTTAAAGTAAGATGGTATAATAAAAACATACCAAGCATATACTTGAAGAAACAGAGCACTTACCTTCTGTATCGTCCTTTACCTACACCACTTGGAATCACTGAATGTCGCTAGTTTGGCGACCTGAGACATTCAATTGATTATGTGTAGCAGGCTTTCGGGGTTGGTGCTTATTTTTTTGTTTTTTTATAGTTGAAATTATCTGATTGTACGCAAAATAACCGTAATCATGATTCTATCAATCTACGAGATACACTCCAAAGGTATGATTAAATAAAGGGAACACATACCTTAAAAAAGGTATAGAAACCCGATACTATTATCGCAGGCGACAGTCTCGCACAGACCGTCTGAAGCATACTCGCACAAACATTGGTAAAATCATCGTGCGTTAACTATATCATATTGGGGATAACTTTGGAAGAAAATTATTTATCCACAACCTATTGACGTAGATACCGGACTAATGGTATATTTCTAACATAACTTAATAGGAGTCATATTGTGAGCCTTAGTTTTGAGTCTATATCAATGTGATACGTCCTAGGTAAAAGTCTAATGGATGCAAATCTTGTCAAACATTTTCATCGTATCAAAAAAGCCCTTCTGATTCGCACCGGAAGGGCTTTTTTGTGTTCATTTTCGTGTTTTTTAACGAAAAACGAAGGAAATAAGCCCTTTTTTATGCGAAATTCTCTGATATATGAGCAAAACATGCATTAAAACAATGAATCTAGCATGATTTCGTCCAAAATCGGCTTGTTAGAATCCAATAGGAATGATCCTCGATAAGAAAGTGGATGTACCCACATCAATTCCTGGTGTTCTAATGCGACAGGCTGCTGATCGGTGTGAGCATAGTAAGCATGTAGCCTAATAGTTCTATCGCTGAATTCATGTGTATATATGCCTATGTGATCACCAACAGTTACATCAACAGCCAATTCCTCTTTCAACTCTCTGACCAATGCTGCTTCAGGAGCTTCATCTTTTTCGATCTTACCGCCAGCAAACTCCCAGGAGCCGCCAAAACTCGTATGTGCTGGTCTTTGCGCAATCAAAACTTCACCATTTTCATTTCGGATAATTCCGCATACCACTTCTAAATTCATCATTCATCATCACCAAATTCATTATACTTTATGCTTGCGAAAAGAGCAACCGAAAGATATAATTAATTCACGGTCAACTGCTACGCAACCGTAACCTATTAAGATCGAAAGGGAATTGAAATATGAAAATATATACACCTAATGAAATATTTGACGAATTAACTAGAAATATCTCAACCTTTACACATACGGCCTTTGCGTATTCCTATATGTATTATGTCACGTATTTATACAGGTACTGCAAATTTGTGGAATCGGAAAAGATCACACAGGGGGATATTAAGAAGAAACTTGGATACTCTCCCCTGGAGAAGCGAATCGACTACATCGTAAAAAAGGATGGGCTGCTGGACAAGATCGGATATACTATTACCACAAAAGACTATCCAGTCACATATGATCAGGACGAATTCGGTCAGATATCGTTCTTAACGATAGAGCAGCTAAAGGAAGAGTCGGGAAGGCATCACAGTTTAGCGCAGAGGAATTATCGCATTAAGTACCCAATAAAATCATTTCACAGAACAGGCGAATCATATAACGATAGAATCCTAGACGGAACATTTTATCAGGTGGAGAATACACATAGGATTGATTATTCGGTATTTGATGCAATGATGGGGGATACGGAGTTGGGAGTGCATTGCTTTTACATATACGCTTATATCAAAAGCAGGTGCGACATATACGGAGCCTATCAATGTCCATATTCGAAGATGATAGAAAGCCTGAATATCAAGAGTTACGAAACATTCACTAAATATATCCGGCGACTTGAAGAAGCGAAGTTTATTGAAGTTACAAGAGTTAACCATCCAAATAACAGAATTGCGAACCTCTACAGAGTGCTGTAGGGGTTTTGCTTTGATTACAGCGATTTATCCAATAGGTTACGTTTCCGTAGACAATAAAATCCGAGTAATAACCTTGTTATATATATCTATGATTAATATATCTAAATAATATATATATTATAGTATATTATATTTTATTATATTGTCTACAGAAGCGTAACCTATTAGGAATCATATCATGATTTTGACAAAGAAAAAACCCATAAATCATATGGGCTATTTCTTCAGCTTATTCAATATTTCGAACTGGACTGATCTTGGCATAGACTCAATCAGATCAATAAGGCCATCTTTGTCCAGGTCTTGCAGTGGGCTGGTATCAAGCTTTTGACCAATCATCAGGGAGGGCATATTTGCATAATTTTTTTGAAATAGAAGGTAATACTTTTCGGCAGTTTCAAAAGAATTGTGATTCCCTTGGGAAGCAGTAGCTAGGCGATCACCGCCAGTAATCATATAAACTTCACCGATCCCGTACTTTTTGATGGAGTGAAAGGTAAGGTTTCGTTCTTCATCAAGTCCCATCATTTCATTCAGTGTATGGATAGTTCGCTGTAAAGTTTTCTTATTTAAATCAAAAACCTTATTGCTGCTGTCTTCTTTGACTGCAAGCAGGCGCTCATACAAATCGCTTCTGATTGACTTTTCATGTATTTTCTTCTTATCAAGATGCTTTACAACCCATGTATCGCCTTCTTTGCGGAAGTCGCTATACTCCAGGTTTGCTACAGCATCAATACGAAAGGAAGAAACGCTTGCGAATTCGATAGCTAAGGATTTCCGTTCGCCATTATGGAGAGTTTTCGCAAGTTCAATCATCTGCTTGACTTCTTCATCAGTGTACATGCCCCAAGATTCGGAATCGTTCATAACAACGGGATCAACATTCCATGCACTATGCGTGATTTGCACCAATTCTCCTTCAGAATCTCTAAACCGATACTTCGAAGCATTTTCCTCAAAAAACTTATACAACGATCTCAAACTATTAATGTGTCTATTAATAGTGTTTGATTTAAATCCGATATTGGCAAGTAGCGTCTGGAACTCTTCAACATCTTTCCGCATCACGAAAAGGTCAGGGATTTCCAATTCATTCAAATCTTTGTTCATCATCAAACTAAAGAATCTTTCAATATCTCTTTTATAATCGGCTGCGGTGCTTTTCAAAGTATCGCCATTTCCGATGTTCTTTCTATTTAAGAATCCTGCTATATCCTTGTAGACTGTCTCCGTTCTAAGGACTGCTAGTTTATCGTGTGCTGCTGTCATTATGTATTTCCCCTTTCGTAATAATGTCTCATATTTATTATTATGAGACATCAAATATAATTAGTCAAGCAAGAGTTTAATAATTCGATTTAATTAAATAAGCATTATATATTCTAAAAATTCACATCAGATCGCCCTGACGCTTTGACACAGGCAGTCATTGTTCGACAGGAACAAACACTCATGAATGTGATTAGACCGTCTTTAGAAGGGCGCTGAGTGGCGCTGGCGAGCAATCAAGAGGTCGGAGTATGATAGGCCATGAGCGAGAGATAAAACAAATTGACAAGCATAAAATATAATGATATAATGTTACGACAGTTAGGGGTGTGCGGAAAATGGATAAAGAGATAATTGATATAGACATAAGAGTGAAAGGCGTTGTGCGATACAAGGAAGACTCCAATTGGGGTATGTTCGCTTGCATGCCAGCGAAATTAGAGGACTACAAGAAAGTTGCATTTAACATCTACGGCAATATGACGGTTATAGGAGTGTCGCACCATTTAGATGTAAACGCTGTCTATAAGCTTAAGGCTGAAATCCAGCATACGAAGGATTGGGGTACACAGTACAAAATTGTTCGGATCAGACAGGAAATGCCAGTAACGCCGGAGCAGCAGAAAGAATATGTCAGTTCGTTTGTCACACCATTGCAGCTACAGGCGATATACAACATATATGAAGGTGAAGATGTAATTCAACACTTTAAGGAAGACACCTTTGACTATGATCGTGTACATGGATTTGGGAAATTTACTTACGACAGAATTAGACAACGACTCCTGAGCAACCTTGAATTGGTCGAACTGATCAATGAATTTCCGATGCTGGACATGAAGGTGTTGACTAGGCTTCTAAAGGAATTTCCGTCTGCAACGCTTCTGTCAGAGAAGCTGAGAGAAAACCCATATATCCTTACAAACGTGAGAGGGTTTGGTTTCAAATCGGCAGATGAAGTTGCCCTGGAATTAGGGATTCCGAAGGACAGCCCATTCAGGATACATGCTGCGATAAGGTATGTAATTAAGGAAGCCGAAATGAATGGCGATACCTATATTAATGAATCACGCATGATTTCAAAGTCATACGAATTACTGAAGCTAAAGAAAACTTTAATTAAAGCGTCACTGCCGGATGTTGAGGATATTATTAAAGTGGATCAACGTTATGCCTTGAAAGCAACTTTCGAAATGGAGATCGAAGTGGCTGAAGCGCTCAAGTATTTTCAGCGCAACTCTACAACACTACAGTATGATCCAGATGAATTTGTTAAAAGACAGGAATATAAGCATAAAATAAAACTAACTGATCAACAAAAATCATTCTTTGATCGCTTCAAGAATAACAGTGTGTCGTTTCTGGTTGGATATGCTGGCTGCGGTAAGTCGATGCTTCAGAAGTTGCTAATCGAATTGCTTGAAGAGAAGTCCCTTACATATAGGCTCCTTGCACCAACAGGCAAGGCAGGAAAGGTTCTTTCAAAGTATACGAATCGTGATGCATCTACTATACACAGAGCCGTAGGAATTGGGAAAAGCGAAGAAGAGTTTGAAGAGATCAACATATATGAAGACGTGGTTATTGTCGATGAAGCATCTATGTGCGGCGTATCCCTAGCAAGAATACTTCTAGGGAAGCTAAAGAATCCGAATGCAAGAATACTTTTCATTGGAGATTCGTTCCAAATACCGTCAGTTGATAAAGGGAACTTTCTGTTCGATTGTCAACAGAGTGGTGTTTTTCCTGTGACTAAACTTGATACCGTTTTCAGACAAAAAGAAGGCGGCATTCTTGATTTGGTTACAATGGTACGGATGGGTGAGAAATTCATTGAAGACAAATTTGTCGGTGTTAAAAAGTTCGGTAAGAACTGTCTACTTGTAGCATGTCCGCAGCGAAAAATGGAGACTGGATACAAACACTATTATGAACGTATGATTAAAACATACGGAACTGACGGTGTGTTGGTTCTATCTCCTACAAAGAAGGGCAAGCTTGGAACCTATGCGATTAATAGGACTTTGCAAGAGATTGTTAATCCTCTCGATTCAGAGAATGAAGAAGAACAAAACACCATGCAGATTAAGCAGATCAGAGAAAAAGAAGAAATGTTTTTTCGTAAAGGCGACAATGTTATTAACACAGTCAACTCTTACAAGATGAAGACTGTTGACGATAAACAGGTCGAAGTCATGAACGGAGAAACAGGAAGCATCACGCTGATAGACTACATTAATAAAATAATCCAGGTGGATTACGATGGAGTAGAAGTTGTAACTCTTACTGCTGACCTGGAAAAGATACTACATGCATACTGTATAACAATGCATAAGTCACAAGGCAGCTCCTGTAGATCAATCATATCCATCTCAGACACAGCACATACACATCAATTAAATGCCAACCTTTTATACACTGCTTGGACAAGGCCGGAAGAGTTTTTGGTGATCCTTTGCCAGCCAGAAGTGATAAATCAGGCTATGCGTAAGGTTGAAAACCTGAGAAGAAATACATTCCTTTGTGAGATTTTGACAGATCAAATCAAAGTCAGTTAAAGTCTAGATTTGCATGAAGTCGCCCAATGGCTTGTTTGGATTTTTAGACGAGACAGAAGAGGGATAGTGACTATTGACAAGCGTAAGATAAAATGATATACTAATATTGTTGGTTGGGGTGAACGCATACAGAGTCCTATTATATAGGATACTTTACAACAAGAATTCACCCCCATCAACAAAACGATTGACAAGCGTAAAATATAATGATATAATAATTGCATAGTCGATTGATCGAATTAAGCAAAATAGTTTTATGCTAAACACTATATCATTTTCAACAACACGCCAAGCGTAAAATATGATTGATTATTGCTTAATGTTCAGGGAGAGGACAATCCACTATGAAGCTAATACTTCCCGATGGAACAAGGATTGAATTGGACAAGGAGCTTCCAATAGACAATAGAAGACTGATTGTTGATGATCTGCTGCTAAAGTGGAATTGGTATTTCACGAAATACCGCAACAACAAAACTTCGATTTGTTTGGAGATATTGTCAAATTATCTTTGTTTCGAAAAGAAAGAAGTGCAAGACGTAGACTGATACATAGTAGAGGTCGAAAGGACTATTTAATACTGGTTATTACAGGCGTAAAATATAACAAAAACGACTGTACAAATACAAAATACAACTCGAATGAGAAAAAGGAGATTTTCAAAATGACAAAAGTAAATACAGAAGCATTGGTTGAGCGTGTAGCACAGGTAGTAGTATTGGACGAAGGCGTTAAATCCACAAAGAAGGCAGCAAAGACATATACCACAGCAGTATTCGCAGCAATCGAATCCCTGCTTGCGGAAGGTAATAACGTAGCAATTCCAGGTCATGGTGTATACGAAATTCGTGAGCGTGACGCACGTACAGGTCGTAACCCACAGACTGGTGAAGCGATTGAAATTCCAGCTACAAAAACAGTCGGTCTGCGTGTTACTGGCCTGAAAGCTGCTGTTAAATAATAAGCATTGAAAAAGAGAAAGCGGATAGGGATAATTCCTTATCCGCTTTTTTTCTATACTAAAAAGACAGGGTGATTCTATGCTATACGTTGTTGACACGAATGTGCTACTGGATAAGCTTGAAGTGCTTGTAGGTCATGAAGTGGTTATACTATCTCATGTATTACGAGAACTTGACAAGCACAAGTCGAACAGAGACAAGCCTGATCTGGCTTTTCGTGCAAGAAAGGCTGTAAGACATATCGAAGCAAATCAAGACAAATTTGTATTTGATCTGAAGGATTACGTATGGGATGTGGACGATCAACACGAAGCAGGTTACGTAGACAACATGATCATCCAGGCTTGTGTCGAAAGTGGCTATGGATTAATCACTGAAGATGTTTTGCTGAAATTCAAAGCAAAGGGGTACAATATACCCTTGATCAACTTGGATTTCGAAAAGAATGTTGAAGCAACGTACACAGGGGTAAAGGAAATCGAAGTTTTTGACGAAGAAGAACTGAACAAAATCTATAATGATGAAACGAATATGTTTGATCTGCTGATTAATCAGTATCTTGTCATTAAATTCAACGATGAATATTACTGTTACCGCTGGACAGGTGAGTTTTTTGCCGAATTGGTCGTGCCGCCTGGAAGAGTAGTAAATGCACAAAATGCGCAACAGTTATGCGCCCTTGACCTGTTATGGGACACAACAATCCCAATCAAATTCATCATTGGGACATATGGTAGTGGCAAGACATACCTAAGTTCCAAGGTTGCGATTGAATTCGTCAAAGGCAGCAATAGCACTAAGCATTACCGCAAATTAATGATGGTTCGTAACCCAATCGGTTCCGGTGAACAAATCGGATTTCTGAAGGGAACGAAAGAAGACAAGACTTCTGACTTCTTCAAGCCAATTGTCCAGCATCTTGATAAGGGAGAGTTTGAAGCAGATCAGATGGAAAGAGACGGCATCCTGAAGAAAGAGATTCCTTACTATATGAAGGGACTCTCGATCAGTGACACATTCATTTTGGTTGATGAAGCAGAGGACTTGACACTAAAGCTGGTGAAGCTTATTGGTACACGTTTGGCAGAGCATGCCTGCGTTGTATTTAGTGGAGACTTTAATCAGGCTGAAGAAAAGTACATCTATAATAACGGGCTATATCAGGCCGTAGACAAGTTGAAAGGCAATCCTCTGGTCGGTGTGGTCATGTTAAATGAAGATGTGCGCAGCAGCGCTTCAAAAGTGTTCGCTGATCTATAAGGGAAATAAGAGATTGCGAAATGCATTGACAAGCGTAAGATATAATGATATAATAATTTATGTTGAGTAGCCAATGTACAAAGTTGGTGAGGGGTCGAAGTGATTAAAAAATGGTAGCATTCGACCATTGGCAGGGACGGTGAGAAGGGTTTCTGCTTATTTTTTAATATGAAGGTTTGGTGTAATGTTAGCATGTTGAGTTCCAACCTCAACGGAGTGGGTTAGATTCCTTCAGCCTTTGCCATATTCCAATAATGATATGGGATAAAATTAGTTCATAAAAGACGTTGACAAGCGTAAAATAAAATGATATAATATAAAAACAGACAAGACGTTATGAATTAATTTTATTACATATCACAAGCATAAATTATAACAAAAGAGATAAAAGGGAGAGGTCTTAAATGGTTACATTTTCAATCACAAGAGCACTGAACGAACTGAAGTTGCTGGACACACGCATTAATCGTTCGATTAACGAAGCAAAGCTGGCGACAATTCAGGTAGGCAAGAAGCTGATCGACGGTCACATTACACCTGAAGCATATGCTGAAGCAGCTAAAGCGTCAGTTGCATCAATCACGGCGCTGATCACTCGTCGCAATGAAATCAAGTCGAAGATAGTTCTGTCAAATGCTACAACACCTGTGAAATTCCCGAGTGGACGGACAATGAGTGTTGCTGAAGCGATTGAGCGTAAAGGTTCCATTATCTACGATAAGACGTTCCTGAACACGCTGCGTAATCAGTATAATGGGGCAATTAACTCTTTGGTTCGTGAGAATCAAAATGTAAAAGTGCAGCTTGAGCGCCGGATTGAAAACATCTTGGGCAAAGGTGACGCATTGAAAGGTAAAGATGCTGAAATTGAGCAAATCACCAAGTCATTCAATGCCGAAAACGAAGCGAAGCTCATTGATCCAATCGTTCTGAAAACTTTGATCGAAAAGCTTACTGCTGAGATCGAAGAGTTTGAAAACGAAGTAGACTTTATCCTGTCTGAAAGCAATACACGTACAGACATTGAAGTTGCTGAATAGTATACAAGCATAAATTATAACAACTCCACTATATCGAAAACCGACTAACTCTTACACCTTTTCGACATTTGAGGATATAAATGTTCACTATATGATACTTAAAGTTATTTTCCACATTGGGAAAATTACAAAAGAAAACTCAGCGGGAGTAAATAAAATTCGTTGAAAGTTCAAGTGTCAAAGGTGAAGAGTTCAAAGAGTTCAGGGTTCAAATTTCTTCATGCGCCAGGATCGGCGCTTCAGAGGTTAAACTTGCAGAGGTCAGGCTAAGACCGCATTCGTGCGCAGCCTTTCGATAAAATCCATGAGTCAGTTTATTCGGGGGATTGTAAATTGCCCTGCTGGTTTGTACATGGCTGGTATGGTGGAGTTGCATATGGTAGGGATGTTGTAAAGGCAGCATGCATGACTGTGAATCGTGCGGTTAGGGTTCGAATCCCTGCCCTACCCCATATGTCGCAATAGCCAAGTGGGAAGGCGGCTCTCGTAGGAGAGAGTGAGCGCAGGTTCGAATCCTGCTTGCGACCAACGATTATTATAATGAAACGAGTGAAAATTATGAAGGAAACCTTGATAAATAAAAAGGTTGAAAGAATTGTATTTCACTTTAACAAAGCACACAACGCTGATCCTCACAGTATACCTGCATGGATAGTGAAGTGTAGAGGAAAGACCTATTACGTACATACAATGACTTCGCAGGTCGGCTTCTCAACAAAGGAGACACCTGACAATGAACACACCAAAGCAGCATTGCAATTCAAGGGCTTGCTTACAATCGTTGAACACAACGACGGTAGTGTCGAAGCATTGATTAAGTGAGATTATCACTTGTGGCTTAAGACACAATATAAGGCTTTTATGGGGTTGAAGTTATAATGGTTTCGGTGATTTTCCTTATCGAAAAAATCGCAAAACCCTTTACTATTCAAGGTCTTCTCAGCCTTGAATATGCGGAAGTGGACAAGTGGCTAAGTCGGCGGTTTGCAACACCGCAGAGCGCAGGTTCGAATCCTGCCTTCCGCTTACTTGCTGGTGTCGTATAGTGGCATTACGGCTGCCTTGTAAGCAGCTTATGGGAGTTCGATTCTCTCCACCAGCATTCTTCAATATGGCGCATTCGGCAAGTGGTGAAGCCACAGGACTTTCAATCCTGTATTCGGTGGGTTCGATTCCCCCATGCGTCATTCCTTTACAGGGTTAGTTTAACGGTAGAATACGCCACTTGGAATGGTGAGACGCAAGTTCAATTCTTGCACCTTGTATATTTTGCCCTCTTAGTCCAATGGCAGGAGACATGAAGTTTAAGCCTTCAGCAGTGTCAGTTCGAATCTGACAGGGGGTATCAGTTTAATTTGCGGATATGATGGAATTGGTAGACTTGCCTGACTTAGAATCAGGTGTCGCAAGACGTGGGAGTTCGAGTCTCCCTATCCGTACCAAATATGTCGTGGGCGGCGAAGGTTGGCGAGTCGCACTCCCCTGTAACGGGAGACAAAGAAGGAACGCTTTGATTGCTGGTTCGAATCCAGCCCCACACACCAATGTTGAGTCATCTTATAGTGGTTAGTATACGTCTCTGATAAGGACGTGGCGAGAGTTCGATTCTCTCTGACTCTACCAATAATGCTCTATAGTTTAGCGGTTAGAACAATCCCGTCGATCTGGGGGAAGCCTTGGTTCAAATCCAAGTGGAGCAGTAATATAGCTGGCGGTTGAGGTTGGAAATCTCGTCGGGCTTCATAAGCCTGAATAATCTGGTTCGATTCCAGAGCGTAGCAATTGATTTATGTGGGCTTGGTATATTGGTTGTGCCGTAGGCTTCCAACCTACTGATAGGAGTTCGATTCTCCTAGCCCATACCATGGATAGTTGGCAGAGTCTGGTTTATTGCGTCCACCTGCTACGTGGATAGGGGCGAAAGTCCCTCAGAGGTTCAAATCCTCTACTATCCTTATATGGAAGGTTACACTAATGGTAAGTGACCAGCCTTGAAAGCTGGCGTATACGGCGAAGAGTCGTTATGAGGGTTCAAGTCCACTCACCTTCCTCCAAATATTGACATGTGGCGAAATTGGTAAACGCACCTGGCTGTTACCCAGGCGGTGAAATTCCTTGCACGTTCGAATCGTGCCATGTCAGCCATGCCCGCTTAGTTCAATGGGAGAACGCCAGTTTTACACACTGGATATGGGGGTTCAATTCCCTCAGTGGGTATTCATATGGGGTTGTGGCGCAATTGGTAGCGCAGACGCTTTGCAAGCGTAAGGTTGAGGGTTCAAATCCCTTCCTCTCCACCAATATAGGGTTGTAGTTCAATGGTAGAGCATCTGACTGTTAATCAGAGAGTTGCAGGTTCGAGTCCCGCCTTCCCTGTAAATATCTTGCTCGTAACTCAGTGGTTAGAGTATCCGCCTGTTAAGCGGAGTGTCGTGGGTTCAAGTCCCATCGAGTAAGCTTACAATATCGTCCTAATAGACAAAGATGGTAAAGTCGCTTCCGTTTCAGGAAGAGTGTGTTGGTTCCAGTCCAACTTAGGACGCTTTACTGGGGATTAGTGTAATGGTTAGCACATCTGATTTTGAATCAGGTAGTTTGGGTTCAAGCCCCAAGTCCTCTGCCAATATGGGATTATGGTGAAATGGTTATCACAGTGGATTTTTAATCCATCATTCTTGGTTCGAGTCCAAGTAGTCTCATTCTACAAACAAATAGAATTATCACAAGCCCTACATCTTATTGGTGTAGGGCATTACTATTTTAAGGGGGAAATGGCATGTCGAATATATTTCTAAAAAAATTGGGAGTGGATATTATCGACACAAAGAACTTGGACATTATCAAAGAGAATGCGAATGTCAATGGCGAGTCCTTTAGTGGAAAGATGGGTAAGATGGGGAGTGAGACAAGCAAGGAGTTTGCAAGGCAATTTGTCATTCCAGAGTATATTATGAAGTACATGGACGAAGGTTATATTCATATCCATGATCTTGATTTTTATGCTCTTGGTACGCATAATTGTATCTTCATTCCGTTTGAAAAAATACTGGCTTCGGGATTCTATGTTGGAGACAAGGGGAGTGTACGTACACCAAATAGCATTTCAACGGCAATGGCTCAGGTGGCTATTATCTTCCAGGCCCAGCAAAACTCTCAATATGGTGGCTGCGGTGCAAGCAAAATTGATTGGGATTTAGCTCCATATGTAGCTAAGTCATTTAGGAAGCATTTCAAAAAGGGAATGAAGTATTTTAGAGTCAGAGGACTGTTCTCCGATGAAGAGATTTATGTCAGAAATCCAAAGATCATGAGTCTAACACATGTCTATGAATTTGCAGTAGAAGAGACGAAAAACGAAACTCTCCAGGCAGCAGAAAGCATGGTTCACAATCTCAATACAATGGCAAGCAGAGCAGGTGGACAGGTTCCGTTCTCCAGTATTTGTTTTGGGCTATGCACTTCATGGGAAGGCAGGCTTGTTTCTGATTCAATTCTTCAGGCATCCATCAACGGCCTTGGTCATGGAGAAACCGCAATATTCCCGCAGTTGATTTTCCAGTGCAAGCAAGGGATTAATCAGAATGAAGGAGAAGCAAATTACGACCTGTTCCAGAAGGCAATTGAATGTTCTAGCAAGCGTCTGTTCCCGAACTTTGTGAATGTTGACGCAAGCTATAATCTTCAATATTACAGGGAGGATGAACCAGATTCAATCATTGGAACCATGGGATGCAGAACCAGAGTGATTTCAAATCGACATGGAGACAATCATCAATCAGGTCGTGGCAACCTTAGCTTCAACAGCATCAACCTGCCGAAGATCGGAATCGAATTCAAGGGCGATATTGAGGGCTTCTATGACAAGCTGCTTGAAGTTATGGAGATCAGTTTGGAAGGGTTGCTGCACAGATATGAGATTCAGAAAAGTCAGCCAGCCAAGGCCAGTGATTTTATGATGGCAAATGGTACATGGATGAACGGTGAAATGTTGCATCCAGACGAAAAGGTCGGGGAGATATTAAAACATGGTAGTTTGTCTATTGGCTTTGTTGGTCTTGCAGAGTGTCTTAAGGCGCTTGTAGGCAAACATCACGGAGAAGATCGGGAAGCGTGGAATACTGGATATGAGATCATCAAGTTTATGCGTGACTTCTGTGATCGGCAATCAGAGTTATTAGATACGAATATAACATTGTTCGCCACTCCTGCGGAATCATTGGCTGGCAAGTTTGCTAGAATCAATCAGAAGCAGTTTGGTATTATGGAAGGCATTACAGATCGTGAATACATCACCAATTCAAATCATATTCCAGTATACTTCCAAATTGCAGCTCACAAGAAAATTGAGCTAGAAGCACCTTTCCATGAGCTGACAAATGCTGGTCATATTTGCTATGTCGAACTTGATGGAAATATGAAGAATAACCCAAAAGCCTTTCAAAAGGTTGTACAATATGCCTTGCAGAATAACGTGGGATATTTCAGCATAAATCACCCGATTGATAGATGTGACTCCTGCGGCTTTGATGGGGTCATAGGAGACGCTTGTCCTGAGTGCGGGGAATTGGAGTCAGGTGGGCGTATCGTCAAAATCAGACGCATCACAGGCTATCTGGTAGGCAATCTATTGACTAGGTTCAACAGCGGCAAGAGGGCTGAAGAGAAAGATAGAGTGAAGCACGGCTAGGAGTGGTCGAATGTATTTATCAGGATACTACAAGGAAAGTATAAATGAGGGCAGTGGCCTGCGCTCTGTCCTATTTATTTCCGGCTGCAAACATGCATGTGAAGGCTGCTTCAATACGAATGCATGGGATTTTAAGCACGGTGAAGAGTTTACAATTAAAAGACAGCTTGAAATTATCGACGATGTGAAGAGTAATCCGCTTTTAGATGGAATAACTCTATGTGGCGGCGACCCATTTTTCTCAACAAAAGAAGTGATCCCCTTCATTAAACTGCTGAGAGAGCAGGTTCCCAATATCAGTGTATGGTCATATAGTGGATTCACATATGAAGAGATATGTAGTAACAGAGTGATGAAGCAATTACTTCTCCTGTGTGACGTTCTGATTGATGGAAGATTTATTTTGGCAGAAAGAGATACAACACTTCTATTTCGGGGCAGCAGAAACCAAAGAATTATTGATGTAAAAGAAAGTCAAGAAAAAGGTTGTGTCACACTATTGACAAGCGTAAAATAAAATGATATAATAATAGCATGTCAACGGGGGAGAAATTCCCCTGGACGGCTATAACCTTTATTTTAAGGAGAATTACTATGGAATTCAGACATGATGAAGGAAAGATATTCTGTATCGTTGAAGGCATGGAGATTGACGTGACAGAAACAGTTATGAATGTGGTAGATGATTACTTGGATTTTAAGCTAGGTCTTCATGAATGGTCGCAGTCATAAATATTAATTTGGGTAAGTATGCAAGATGGATAAAGCGGACTGACTGTAAATCAGTTGCCTTGTGCTTCGGGAGTTCGAATCTCTCCTTGCCCATAATATGGACTCTTAGCTGAGACGGATTAGCGAAGGACTGAAAATCCTTAGAGGGTGGATCGTTACCACTAGAGTCCATTCGTATGCTCCTTTAATTCAGTGGTTAGAAGACACGTCTTATATGCGTGTTGTCGGTGGTTCGATTCCATCAAGGAGTATTGTACGTCTGTAATTCAATTGGAAGAATAGCGGTCTTCTACACCGCACGTTGCAGGTTCAAGTCCTGTCAGGCGTTCCATGGTTCTATCGTCTATCGGTTAGGACGCTGCATTGTCAGTGCAGAGAGGGGAGTTCGATTCTCCCTAGAACCGTATATTTAATTTACACTTTTCAATAAGAGAAAAAATATATTGACAAGCGTTAAATAAAATGATATACTATGTATATTGAATGAGAGTAGGAAGACCATATTTAAAGAACTTGTCACCATTGAGTGGTAGGTTCTTTAATTATGGTCTTTTAGTCGTATGCAAAAATACACAATGAGAAAAAGGGTGAAAGAAAATGGCAAAGCGAGTTAATAGCATCAGCCTAAAGGGGCATCTTCACGAAGACTTTATTATTGAAGAGTTCGGTAAGGGCGAAGAACCAAGTGAGTATTTTGCATTAATGCAGATTCTTGAAGAGTTCAAAGACAAACATGTCACTATTTCTATCAAAGAAGAACAATCTGTTGAGCAAACAGAGGAATAGGGGTTGGTGTAAATGACTGAGAAGATCAGAAGTTACACTAACAGCGAAAACGATGTAATTGAGGTCACAAAAGATCATCTGGATACTGCGGTTGAATTGAAGATCGAACTTCAAAAGCTGTCGCCTAGTTTGCGGTGTGATTGGAAGAAACATAGACGACTGATGGAAGAGGAAGGATACCATGACTCAGATTCTAACGAATCGTATCGCTGCCTTATCAAAGAGTATCAAGGCAAGGCTGGATTACTCAAATCTGTGGGTAAGCACATGGATATGGTTGCGACTAGCAAGCTTGAATCACTCAATCGAATGCTTGGTTCTCTCTACTCTGAAAAGAGAGAAAATCAACTAACCCTTCAAGAGATCAACAAGTTCAGAAGAGAATTTCATCTGAGCAAAGTGGTTGCAGAAGAGATCGTTGAAGTGTTCAAAGAATTTAAACTTAATGTTCCAAAAATCACTGCTCATGCAAGGGTGACAAGTGGAACGTCCAATAAAGCTGTAATCGTCCTGACAGACTTGCACGTAGGTGCGCTGGTTGATGATGTATACGGAAATACATACAACTACGATATTGCCAGATCAAGAATGAGGGAATATCTTATTAGGGTTGCAGAATATTGTAAGCGCTTTCAAATTGCCGATGTTATCGTTGCAGGTCTTGGAGACTTCATCGAACATCTGTACATGAGAGCGAAGCAGAGTCGGGACGCAGAATTCGGTTTGGCACAGCAAATACTGAAGGCTAGTGAACTGGTCATTGAGTTTCTTGTGGCCCTATCTGAATTCGTGAATGTGGAATACAGCGGTATCGCTGGTAATCATGACAGATTACAGGGAGATAAGGATATCAACTTTGATGATGATAACGCCAACGTTATTATCAACTACAATATCCAGACTGCAATTCAGTTCATCAATTCGCCACGACTCAGGTTTGAAGCGACACCTGATGGAGCTTCTGAAATGAATAAAGAGATCAATGGCAAGAAGATCAAGCTTGTTCATGGTCATTTGGACAATGGCAACAAAAAAGATCGCATGAAGGGTTATATCTCCATGCAGAACGAATTCTTTGACTGCCTAATCTATGGTCACTTGCACCACTTTCACATGCAGGAGTCTGATAACGGACGGCTAGTGATTGGTGTTGGTAGCTTAGAAGGAAGAAATAGTTACAGCAAAAACTTTAATGCGGCTACAAATGCTTCGCAGATGATCATGATTGTCACTGGTGAAGGCGATTTGATTCCTATTAGAGTTGATCTGCAAAACATCTAAAGGATGGGTTCAAATGTGTGTAAATAAATGCGATTGCCCTGTCTGTAATGGATACGGCATAGAGAGTCCAGAAGAGATTGTCAATCAGCATATGCTTCAACTGAAGAATGCCGAACAAGACGATCACGCATTGGAAATACTTGCTTCACTGTTTAATAAGGGTTACTTGCTTGGATTCAAAACTGCTGTAGCAGAAAGAATCGAAAGCGACATTGCAACTCTTGAGTTCATGAAAGGCAACAAATAAATGAAGAAAAGATTTTTTTATGCTTCCTAATCATTCGATTGGGTGGCAGCTAAAGAGTCTTTTCTTAGAAAGATAAGAGGGATTTTTATGGCAAAGAGAATTTTGAAGGCCAGAAAGGTTTGTACGAAATGCCGCACTGAGCGTGAGATCACAGAGAATTTCTATTCTTCTAGCAGCTCCATGTTTCCAGACGGCAGGGTTACGATCTGCAAGGCATGTATTCAGGAAGAACTTGATGTTACGAATAATGATTCGGTAAAAAGAGTGCTGAGACAGATCGACAGACCATTCCTGGCAACAGAATGGCAGAAGTCGCTTGATTCCGGCAGAGAGCCTTTAGGCTGGTATCTGCGGAAGATATCCGCATTGCATCAGTACAAAAATCTCACTTATGAGGATAGTGTTGATGGTGAGGTTGACTTACTGAAATTTAAAGATGATAACGATTTCGATATCACCGAAGAAGATATTTACGACAAGGCCACTCCTGATATTCGCCGTAAATGGGGAACAGGATACTCCGACAAGGAGTATTACGAATTGGAAATTACATGGAAAGAAATGATTGACGCAAACGCTATTACGACACCGCAGCACAAGACGAATCTTGAACTGTATTGTCAGCTTAAGGTGAAGATTAAAAGAGCGTTAGAGAAAGATGATTTCAAAACGTTTGAAGCACTTAATAAGCAATTTGCTGATGTTCAAAAGAATTCCGGTTTCCGTCCAATCGACAAAATTTCCGGCAGCGAAAGTTCTGGCATAAGAAACTTCTCTACGATCTTCGAAGAGGTCGAACGGGATGGATTTATTGAGCCGTACAGCATGGTGTATGAGCAAGACATTATCGACAAGACGATATTGTACCTGAACAACTACACACGAAAGCTCATGAATATGGGGCAGCTTTCAGAACCGCCAGAAGATACACCGAAGGTTGGTGAGTAATATGGCTTCCTTCCTTAATTACAAAAGACCTGAAGATGTGACTGTAGACATTACCAAGAAAAATGTCCTGGTCAGATCATTCCAGGAAGCAAAGAAAGATTGGCGCAGTTATTGTTCCTACTGGAGAGCCTATCCTGATAGATTCATTGATTTCATAAAACCAGCGGACTGTAAAATTGACCTTTACTTCTATCAACGGGTGATGCTTCGCATCCTCTTCAGATACAAGAAGGTTTATTTCACGTTCACTCGGGGAACAGCGAAATCATTCACTCAGATTTTAGCACTGTACTTGAAATGCATAATGTTTCCTGGGACAAAGTTATTTATATGCGCTCCCGGCAAAGAGCAGGCTGCTAAGATTTCACAAGAAAACATTGAGAACATATGGAACTACTATCCAATTCTCAAAGGTGAGGTCAGCAAGATCATTTTTAACAACGACTATACTAAACTGATTTTCCATAACGGCTCTAAACTGGACGTTGTTCAAGTTGCGCAGTCCGCAAGAGGTGGTCGTAGAAATGGTGGAGCAGTAGAAGAGATCGTTGACGAAAAGATGAAGAAGGACACTCTGAATGAGGTTGTTATTCCTCTGATGGCTAACGACAGAATTGCTACATGTAAAGGCGTTGATCCAAGTGAAGTACATAAATTCCAATGGTACATCACAACCAGTGGAACCAAGCAGTCATTTGCTTTTGAGAAAATGAAAGAGGTTCTGGGAGAAATGGCACAAGGCAAGTCTTCGTTCAACTTAGGCGCAGGTTTCGAATTGGCATGTATGCATGGACAGCTCGACGTTGACTTTATCAACGAATTGAAAGAGCAGCCAACCTTCAATCCATTATCATTTGCGAGAGAGTATGAAAGCGTATGGACAGGCACAAGTGATAACTCACTGGTGCAGCTAGACGATCTAAACGACTCTAGAACGCTTGTGAAGGCTGAAGAGAAGGCAAGCAACGAAAAGGATGTGGAATACGTTCTGGCGTATGACGTAGCCCGTAGTGAAGGCTCACAAAACGCTAACTGTGCCTTGGTAGTACTGAAGATCGTACCTCGGGGAGACGGAACCTATCAGAAACATTTGGTTAACATTTACAGCTTTGAAGGAACACACTTCCTTGATCAAGCCCTTTTCATCAAGAAAAAGGTAAACGATTTCAAGGCGAGAGTGGTCGTGATTGACTCCAACGGTGCAGGTAAAGGTTTAGTTGACTTGATGGTTACAGAGGTTGATGAAAATCCACCTTACTCAGTAATTAATGATGAAAGATACGATAAGTACAAGAAAGAAAATAGTATTCCAATGATCTACGCTTTAAGTTCAAACACAAAAGAAAACAAGGCCAGTGATATTCACAATGTATTCGTGAACGTTTTAAGCAACCATAAAGTAAAACTACTTCATACTGAGTCACAGGCTAGAGCGTCAATCGAAAAGAAGCTCAGAGATTCGGAAGCGAAGAGTAAGGCGTTAATGCCATACGTTATGACTGACTTGCTTTGTGAAGAGATCATGAACTTGGAGTACAAGCAGTCTGGTAGTCAGACACAGGTTAAACAAATCAGTCGTGCGATCAACAAGGATAAATTTTCAGCATTTGAGTATGGCCTATTCTATATCTACACGCTTGAAATGAAAAACCAGAAGCGTAAGAGAGAACAGGTTGATGCGTCAATGTTCTTTGCGGTAAAAGCACCGAAATCAAGTCTACGAGAAGGGTGGTGAGTAAATGAGCGAAGATAAGAAAGATAATGAATTTTTCAGAAAGCATGTTGTTCTTGATTTTGCTACTTTGAACAGCTTAATTCTGAAGGACTTAACAAAGACTTCTAGCTCCAGTTCGTTATTGAAAAAGTACAAGCGCAGCGAAGTGTCTACGTTTATGGACAACCCTGCGCAGCACGAAAAGTCTCTAAGAGACGTAAGTAACACTTTGTTTAGCAAGAGTCCGCAATATAAGCGATTAATTCAGTATTTTGCGAAGATGCTCACACTCGACTATATCGTGGAACCTGTGAACGTTGACTTCGATAAGGTGAATGTCGAATCACTGAGCCGTCAGTACAAAAAAGCTGTACAGTTCCTTGACTCAATGAATATTAAGCATGAATTCAGTAAGGTTCTAAGTATTGCCTTCCGTGAAGACATTTTCTATGGATATGAACACATCGGCAAAAATTCGTACTTCATTCAGAAGTTGAATCCTAATTACTGCACCATTTCCAGTATAGAAGATGGCTGTTTCAATTTCGCATTTGATTTTAGTTACTTCCAAAGCAACCTTGATCAACTCGAAATGTATCCACCGGAATTCAAATCTATGTACAACAAGTACCTTAAGGACTCGAAGTTGAAGTGGCAGGAATTAGATTCTGCAAAGACGATCTGTATCAAGATCAATGAAGATTTGGATAATGTAATCCCGCCATTCGTAGGTGTATTTGAATCCTTACTTGATATTGAAGACTTTAAAGCGTTGCGTAAGGATAGGGAAAAGATTGCGAACTACAAAGTTCTCTATCAAAAGCTTCCAATGCGCAAAGACAGCGAACACAACAATGACTTTTCGATTGATTTTGAAAACATGATGATGTTCCACAACAAGGCTTCTCAAGCTTTGCCTGATGAAGTGGGTCTTATTACAGCACCGTTCGAAGTTACAGATATTTCATTCGACAAAGACAAGGCAGACGCAGATAACGTTGAAAAGGCGACTAGAGACTATTGGACACAGGTTGGTGTAAGTCAATTGCTGTTCAATACCGACAAGTCCAGCAGCGTAGGTCTGGAGAAATCAATTAGGACTGACGAAGCTATTATTTTCACAGTTCTCCGGCAGATAGAGAGATGGGTCAATAGAAGACTGAAGTTCTTCATTAATAACATCAATTTCAGGGTTAACTTCCTTGATATCACAATATTCAATAAGCAGGAAATATTTGAGAATGCATTGCAAGCATCACAGTTTGGTGTGCCAGCAAAAATGATCATTGGTGCGTCGATGGGCATGTCTCCTAGTTCTATGGTGAACATGGCTATTCTGGAAAACGAAATACTCGGATTACCTGAAAGACTGATCCCTCTATCTTCATCTCACACAGGCGGTGCGGAAAGCGAAACCGATGTGAAGGACACGAATGGTGGACAGGGAAGACCCAAAAAGGCCGACAGCAAGATTGGTGAAAAGGGAGTCAAAGGTCGTGACAATGAAAAGGGTACAGGAGAGTAATTTCTAGATTCCAGAAAGGCGGTGATTAACAATGAAAGAGGTTAATAGACAGGTTCCTGTTGTATTTCAAGTTTTGAATGAATTCGACGACAGGTTCATGCGTGTAAAGATTTGGTTGATGCACACTGGTCATAATTATAATGGAAGCGTTTTCAGTAAGGAATATGTTGAAAAAGCAATACCATCACTAGCCAACACTCCAATCCTTGGATACATCGAAGACAATGGCGTTCAAGAAGATTACACAGATCACCGAATGGTTCTGGTTCGTAAAGACGGTGACATTGATGTGAAGTACATTGGTCAAGCTTACGGAGTCATTCCGCAGGACAACAACGCACAGTTCGAAGTTCGTGTAGGTGATGATGGGGTTTCAAGAGAGTATTTGACTTGCGAAGGCTTGCTTTGGCAGAAATGGGACACTCCAACGGAGATCATGAATCGTGATCTAGTTAAAAGCCAAAGTATGGAAGTCCACCACGATTATGAAGGCATTTGGGATAATCAAGGACTTTTCCATTTTACAAACTTCAAGTTCTTCGGCGCTTGCATCCTGGGTAGTGGCGTATCGCCAGCAATGAACAGCGCAACAATCGAAAGAGAGTTTGCAGTAGGTTCGCTACAGAAAGAGATCAATGCCAAAGTGGAAGAATTTAAAGTCGCTTATTCAAGGTATCAACAGTCCTTAGAGGATGGTACAAATACAACTACTGAACAGGAAGGTGACGATATGCAAGAGAAACTTCTTGAACTTCTAGCCAAGTATTCTTTGACTGAAGAAGGTATTCAAGCGAAGGGATTTAAGCTTGAAGATTACACTTCGGAAGACGAACTTGATGCTAAGTTGGCTGAATTCGCTGGCGAAGAAGCTCCTGCTGCTGTTGTAGAACCTGACGTAACACCTGACCCAGAACCAGATAACAACAGTATAGATTTCGCTGCACAAGCAGAAGCGCTGAATACACAACTTACTACTCTACAGGGTGAGTTTGAAACTCTGAATGCTGAGTTTGAAGCGCTTAAGAAAGCGAATACTGATCTGGAAACGGAAGCCCAGGAATTGCGCAGCTACAAAAGTGCAAAGCTTGCTGACGAAAGACAGGCACAGGAAGACGAATTGTTTGAACAATTTGCTGAACAGCTATCAGAAGACGAAATGAAAGAAGTGAAAGCAGTAGCTTCGAATATGGAAATCGCTGATATCGAAAAGGAATTATTCGCAATTGTCGGCAAAAAGAACGCTAAGTTCTCTCGTAAAGAAAAGCAGCCAACGAACGTTAAGGTTGACTTTACGAAGCCAAAAGAAACTGACGTTTCTGATTACAGCTACATCTTGGAGAAGCATCTTAAGTAAAGGCTATCCAAGCAAAAAATAAAGTAATAATAGGAGGAAAATAGAAATGGCAAATGCAATTGTTCGTTTGGACAGAGTGAGAGCCGTATACAACGGTAACATTGAGTCTGTCGTTTATAACGCAGGTGTGCTTCAGAATGGATTCGTAGGGATCGCTGGTGGCTACGCTACTGCGGCTGATCGTGAACTGCGTACACTGGTACAACCTACCGCTGGTGCAGGTAATCTGGTACTTATCTATTCACCTGAAATCGTGAAGTCAGAGTACGTAAAAACTGACAACGCCTTGGAGAATTTCAGTATTCCAGCAGGCACAGCAGCTAGAGCATACCGTATTGAAGCAAATGACATCTACTCTGTAACAACTGATGGTCTGACACTGATTGGTGCTGAACCAGTTAAGGGTAACTACCTGGTTGCTGACAATGGATTCAAGCTGAAAGAGGTAACTGCTCACACTACTGAAAAGTTTGTAGCACGAATCCTTGATATTGAAGTTCTTGGTACTACAACTGTAGTTGGTCAAGCTGGTGCGATTTCACGTATCAACAAATACGTAGTAATCGAAGTAATCAAAAACGAAGCGTAAGATAAACCATTTACGCTTTATAGGCACAAATATATAGAAATTAAATAGGGGGTTCATATAGCTATGAATGAAAATCTTGTAAAACTTTGCGTCGATGCTGCGAGAGGTAACGTCGTTAACTTCTCTAAGGGCCAAGCTTCTGAAGCAATCCGCAAAGAGTTTATCGAATTGATGGGTACTGATAAGCCTGATTATCGTACATTCAAAAATCACGAAAGCCAAGTGTTCCAAATCTTGGAAGTTGTTCTTGACGACCTGATTACTAAAGGCATTTCTTCAACAAACTTCTTCGATCAGTTCGTTGAATATCGTGACCTTAACCTGGGCGACACCAACATCTTCTATGTTGAAGATCGCTCCACTCTGACAGTCAGCGAAATTGCCGATGGGCATCTTAACCTGCGCAGACAGAAGCTGAACATTGGTGACACCTTCACTGTTGCAACCAAAGTGTTCGGTATCAAAGTCTACGGAGACTTCCTACGGTTTGTTGCTGGTCGTCTGGATTGGGCGGGACTTGTTGCTAAAATTGACGAAGCAGTTCGCCTGAAGCTGGCTTCAGACATTTACACAAGCTTCATGGGCGCTTCCACATACCTGCCTGCACAATTCAAGAAAACTGGTTCCTTCTCTGATGCGAACATGAGTGAATTGCTGCAACGTGTATCTACCGCTAATGGTTATGCTCCACTGATCATTGCTGGTACTCGTAACGCTCTGAAGAAAATCGGCGCTTCCTACAACGCAACTTCATTCCTTGTATCTGAAGATATGAAGAATCAACTGAACCAGAATGCAATCCTGAATGTTTATGAAGGTGTCCCACTGATGGAAATCCCACAAGTGTTCAGCCCTAATACATTCGACTTCGCTCTGGACGACAGTAAGCTGCTGGTACTGGCTGCTAACACAAAGCCTGTTAAGGTTGTACGTGAAGGTCAGTCAATCATCAAGGAAGTCACTGAAGGCAACATGGACATGAGCATGGAACACACGTTCATCACTCGGTACGGCATAGTGGTAGTATTCAACAACGCTTACGGCGTTTACACACTGGCGTAAGTTGTCAAAGGTCGGGTGGAGTAATCCACCCTTCCTATTTTATCATTTACACCTAATTAGGAAAAAAGGAGGATTCATATGGCAGCGCAAAAAACAACAGCTAAGACGGCTGAAGCAACAGAAGTTGTGGAAGTTGTAGAAACTAAACCTGTAAAGCAGGAAGAGGTTAAGAAGACGAAAGTTGAAGTTGATCGCAATCAATTGGTTGAATGCAAAAACGTAACAAATGGTTCACTTACATATATCTCTCGGAATGGATATGTGGCAGAGTGGGGTAATTTTGGTGATGTAGAGTATCTACCTGTATCAGAATTAATGACTATGAAAGCATCACAAGGACGTTTTCTGAACGAACCTTGGCTAATTATAGAAGACGAAGAAGTGGCACAATTCCTGGGACTCAAAAAGGTGTATGAAAGAATCGTTGCGGCAGATGAAATCACTGCACTATTTTCTAAATCACCGAAAGAGATTGAGGAAATCTTGGCAACAGCACCAAAGGGAACGAAGGATCTTGTTGCAGACAAAGCGAGAGAAATGGTTGCCAACGAAACTCTTTATGATACTCGTATCATGAAAGTGCTGGACAAGGCTTTGAACATTGATCTTAAAATGTTCCAAGACTAAGGGGGGTTGTCATTATGGCAACACCTTACACAGACGTTTATGAATATTTCCTTTCTAAAATAAGCGACTATTCATTCCTCAACATGTCAGATATCGACATTGAAGAAGACCTGGGGATTTACTTGAAATCTTCAGTTATCCACTTTGATAGCGCTCTATCCAATCTGTACGACAGGGACGAAGAGTTGAAGCAATTCAATGAAGACCTGTCAGAAAAAGAGAAAGACATTATTGCAAGCATTATGGTTGTCAATTACTTAAAACCAAGAGTGGTTACAAGCGAAACATATAAAATTGCAATGTCGGACTCGGATTATAAAATTTATTCGCAAGCGAATCATGTCAAAGAAATGCTGAATCTCTACAAAGAAATGCGCAGAGAAGTTGAAGTGTTAATGACAAAGTTCTCCTATTCGAAGAAGGACTTAAGTGATCTAGCATGAGTAAATTTAAAATGAAAAGTAAACTGTTCTCAAACTATTCATCAGCATTGGTTGATAGAGTCTACAAGATTCTACCGCTGTATGAAGAGAAGAATGAGGGCTTATTTGCGTATGTTCAATCCCTGATATATGAGCTGGAAGGTTTGTATTGGGCGGTTGAAGGAGTGCGGGACAACCCTGATTACCTAACGCTTGTAGGAACATTAGAGTCTCTTTCTGAAGATGTTATGTTCTTCGATATGGGGGATCATTCGGTGGTCAAGAGAGAGGTATTCAAGTGCCTGGAAGTTGTTAAGAAGATAAAAACCACTAGCGAAAGCGGTGAGTGAAATGAGCTTTACTGATCATTATCGAAGAAAACTCTCCAGGGATGGAAATGGTGATGCAGATGCAGTTTTCAATCATACGATGCAGATCGCAGATCGGAAATTCATGAATTCACCAAATGCACGGAAAGTAAAGATTAACGGCATCGAGACGGATGTTCGTGTGCTAGACGGTGACACATCCCAGGAAAAGAATCTGCTTCTAAGACCGAATACAACAGCGGATATAGGCAGCTTAATCGAATTGAAAGATAGTGAGTATTGGCTTGCATTTGATATTTTAGGCGAAGAGATTTCGCCAAAGTTATCTATCCAGTCATGTAATGACTATTTGCGGTGGATTGATGCAAATGGATTGCTTCATGAACACATTGTTCGTGCTGCGGCAACTCGGAGTACAAAATACGATATTCAAACCGACAAGATGCAGGTTGAAATGCTGGTCGGCGGGATTTACGCCTACGTACAGGCCAATGAAGAAACGAAGACCATAACTTCATCACAAAGGTTTATCCTTGGTGGAAGTGTCTATGAGGTCGCTGGAGTAGATGATGTATCCAACGTTAACCAATACGGCAAGGGAGTATTGCAGATCACATGCAAGCTTACAACAAGGTCTGCTGCCGATGATTTTACTCTTCGGGTAGCCGACAACTCTCAGCTTTACAAGAGTGTTCTGGAAACAAATACAGGTGGAAATGGTGGTGACTTATGGTAAGTTTTGAACTTATGTCTGACAACCTAGTGATTTTGCTAGGTGAGATCATTAAAAATCAGAATATCGTGAAGTATGTCAGTAACAATGTGAAGAACCCATTGTCACAACCAGATATTTTACTTCCGGCAAAGAACCTTATTGGCAGCAAACTTCATCCTTATCCATTTGACCCTGTTACAACTCCTGAAGACAGTGTGGAGATTCGGGTTTATTATCCCGAAGGAGCGATTGACGACAGTAGAGCGGTTTTACAAACTACTATTTACGTGGATATTGTTTGCGCTAAATCATTATGGCTGATTAATGATGGGAAATCAGGGGTTAGGCCATACATGATCGTACATGAGTTGTTCAGGCAATTCAACAAAAAGAGTGTTAGCACGATCGGACGACTTGACATTACGGGATTTGATCACCTACACGTTAATGATAAATTCGATGCCATAAGGCTACACACTCAAATGGTGACGTTTGGTGGGTGACAACAATGGACGTAAAGGATTTTGATAATGACATTGATCTTCGGCTGAACTTGCTGTGCGGTGATCCTTTGCATGCGGATAGCGTAGAGGTAAGGCCGTTGACTTTGCGACAAATAAAGGATGTTGGATATAGTGCTTACAGCAAATATTTAAGCATTCTAACCATGGAAAAGAAAGACATTTTGCAGGATGTAGCAGAATTCGACGAATACTCATTAATCGACATTGTTATCATGTCGCAAAGTGACATTCTTTTGAAAGCGTTCTCAGAAGGTTTGGCGTTATTCCTGGGAGAGACAGTAGAAGATTTAGTGATTACGGATAAGGCGTTCATCTTCGGCGCTAAAGACTCAAGCAGAGACATTCGTGATTGCAAGGTAATTAACTTTTCGAACTTTGCGGACATTGTTCAGATTCTCAAGTATCAAAATTGCCTAATCGGAGCAACTGAGACGTACAAGCGTACCAATCCTGCTGATGAAAAAGCAAAACGAATCTTAGAGAAATTGAAGAAGTCGAAAGAGATTTTATCCAAGAAAAAGGCCGAAGAGAGTAGCCCGGATCAGGAAATTGATATTGCGGATATTGTCAGTGCAGTAAGCACAAAGAGCAATACATATAACAAGTCAAATATTTGGGATATCACAACCTACCAATTGTATGACGAATACAGAAGATTAGAAGCGATATCAACATATGAGACGAACATCCTGGCTATGATCCAAGGTGCTAAGATCGACAATCTCAAGCATTGGTCTGCAAAGATTGACTAAGGTTTCTAGGCACAAGCCTAAAAATAAATAAGCTCAAAATACAAGGAGGAAATAAAAATTATGTTGGATAAATATGGCGTAAAAGAGGTTGCGGACGTAACAATGTTCGACCTTTCAAGCAATTTGCCGTTCCTGTTCCTGGACACATTAAAAATGACGGTTATTGAAAACCAAGCTGAGACTTCTTACGCTCGGGGCGGTAAAGGTAATCCTAAGCTGCTAGGCTGGGACTTCAACCGTGAAGCTACAGTGCAGATGCAAGATGCTCTTATGAGTATGAAATCTATCTCCCTGCTAACAGGTAATAAGGTTGTTACAGGCGTGGCGAATGTACATTCCCGTGAAGTTCTGACCGCTGTAGTTGGTGCAACTGGCAAGACTAAGGTTACTCCTTCTAAGACTCCACTAGCTGGAACTGTAAGCGCATTCCTGGTTAGTGACGACTCCAATCCTGTTGAAGCTACTGTAGCCACTGGAGACATTACGTTTGACGTTGCTGACGTTGCTGTAGGTGCGCAAGTGGCTGTTTACTACCTGTTCGCAACAACTGCTGACGCTCAAACAATTCGTATCTCTGCTGACAAATTCCCTGCTTACATTAAGGTAGTTGGAGACACCGTTATTCGTAACGCTCGTACTGGTGAAGATGAAGCATTCCAGTTCATCATCCACAAAGCGAAGATCGCTCCTAACTTCACCTTGACGTTCCAAGCAGACGGTGAACCAACAGCGTTCGACATGAACCTTGACGTGTTCCGTAGAGACACTGATAGCGAAATGATTTCCATGATCAAATACTAAGTTTGTCAAGCGTGAAATATAATTGACTTGGTAGATGGAATGGTGTATAATATAGGGGTAGAGACAAGTTCTCTGCCCCTATACTTCGTTACATAGTTTCAGGGCATATAAAAAAGGACTAGCATTCAATAGCGAATGTTGGTTCTTTTTTTATTTGAATGCAAGCGTAATATAAAATACATGTTTCATTGAAGAGAATAGAAGGGGAAGTGTAGACAAATGGCTAAGAATTTAACCAGCACACTAATTACTAAAGAAGATAAGGTGCTTAACTATCGTTCGGATGCAAAGATTCAAAGTCCAGTAACAGGCGAGATTTACAAGCTTCAAATTGACAGAAAGTTCAGAAAAACAAAGATCATGGAACTAACCAGTGAATTGCTTGTCAAAATCCAAGATGCAAAGCAGAAGGGCATTAACATGGAAGCGATTTTCATTCCGTATGTAATGCTACTTATCGTTAAGCATTTCACGTCCATTGGTAATGATATGCCTGCCGATGTGACTAAACAGATTGGCCTTTTGAATAAGCTGATTGATCTGGAGCTGCTAAATCCAATCCTTATGTCTTTTGAAGATGGCGAAGTTGAGAGCGTTTACGAAGCTGTTACAGAGACGCTGGATAAGATTGAAGAAGATGCTAAAGCATTAAATGATCGCCTTGCTGCGATTGAAATGCAGATGGAGTATGACCGCATTACGTCTGAGGGGAATGAACCTGAAGACGAATAACTTTGGGGCTGATATGAATGGCGAGTAGAAAAGTTGAAAGTATTGCAGGATTGCAGAAAGAATTGAGCAAAATGATTCTTTCTGCAATGAACGATATCGCCAAATCTGGCGAAAGGACTCTGAAAGATCACATCGAGAATGAAGTTTACTCTCATAGGCCAATCAGATATGTGAGAACTAAGCAATTGCTCAATAGTACAACGCATGACGTATTCCAAACAGGAGACTTCACGACAGCAAGGATTTTCAATGATCATACTAAAATTAAATCCTATGCTCCTAGTTATGCGAACAAGTGGATGGGACAGCATCATAGCACAGTTAAGCATTACAATCCTCAAGAGTACAACTTTTTCCTAGTAGAGACAATCAATGACGGTACAAGCGGTCATATTTTCGGGGAAGGTTTCTGGACAAAGCCAAGACCATTCTTCAGCAAAGCTAAGGTGGAAATTGAAGCTTCATTCAAGAAAAAACTTCAGAGAGGGTTGCAATCCAAAGGACTGACGATTAAATAAGAAGGTGAGAATATGCCAAGGCAATACAAGCAATACGCTACTAAGGATAAGGTTAGTCAGATCAATCCGAAAAACACTGAACATATTCGGAAGTATTTTGTGGCAAAGAATATGAACTTATCAGATGCAAGTAAGAAAAGTTATGAGAACGATTACAATCAATGGCTCGTCTACATACTGGAGAATTACCGTAATGTAGATATTATGGATTTCGATGTTCAGGATGCAGCAGATATGATTGAGGATTATATTGCTTTCTGTAGTTCAGTGCTGGGGAATAATGAAAGACGGATTCAGCGAAGAATGTCTAGCATATCATCGTTTTACCTAAATCTGAAGAAGAAGCGCAGGATCGAATCGAATCCGATTGATTACCTGGATAGACCTAGAGTGGGCAAGGGAGAGAAGCTTCAAGTCAAACAGACGTTCTTAACCAAAGAGCAGGTTGAAGAACTGAGAAGACATTTAAAGAAGAAAGGGGAGTTGCAGCTAGAACTATATTTCGAACTTTCATTGAGTACAATGGCAAGAGTAAATGCTATCAGTAATATCAAGATCGAACAGATCGACTTCAAAACAGGCCGTATCAATGATGTGTTAGAAAAAGAAGGCTATCTGGTAACGCTGTTCCCATCTAAGAGAACGATGGAATTAATCAAGCAATGGCTTGAATATCGGAAGAAGAGTAAAATTGAAAGTGAATATCTTCTCCTGGCAAACTTCAAGAGTGAATGGAAAAAGGTTGAGAAGGTAACTCTTCAACAGAGCTGGGTTAAGCGTATTGGCAAGTTGATTAACCTTGATCTTCACGCACATGACCTGCGCCACAGTGGAAGCAATTTGCTGTTCCAGTCTGGAATGTCCCTAGAGACTGTATCAGGACTCCTGAATCACAAGTCCACAGCCGTTACGCAAGATCACTATCTGCAAATCAATTATGACAAAATATCTGATGAAAAGCTTAAGTATGAGATATAGGTCAGCAAGGAGATTTGTCCATATTGACAAGCGTAATATAAAATGATATAATAATAGACATAACAGGGACACGCCACGAAATGTGATGCGTGTTTATTCTATGTCAAAAATCATGAAAACGGCTATGAAAAGGGGATAAACATAATGAAAATGAAAACATTTGAAGTTGAAGGGTTCCACTCATTTTTGATTGGTTTGAAGTTGGGTGCGCAGGAATCAAGAATGCGTTCACGTCTCTGTAAATTCCTTGTTGCGAAAATGGAGCAAACGGATCAGGAACGTATGGAGTTAATCAATCAGTTCAGCGAAAAGAATGAAGAAGATGGCACACCAGTAGGTTCAGCAAATGAAGATGGATCAACTACCTTTAAAATTGCTGATATGCATGCATTTAACAGAGAGTTTCAAATCTTGATGAATGAAGACTTTATCATCGAAGAAACAGAGGACAAGAAAGCAATGTTCGAAGTAGTGCGACATGCTGCACTGAATACGGACGAAATATACAGTGGAGCCGAAGCAGTTATGTATGACCGCTGGTGCGACATTATCGAAGGCGAGTAAGGGTATTGAAAAATACCCTTCTTTTTTATTTGCAAATATGAGAGGGGTATTATAGATGCCGGATTTGAAAATTTTACTTACTGCTGACCTAAATGAAGTGCAGACGGTAGCAAATATAAATAGTGCGATTGAACGCATACAAAAGAAAATCATTAAGCTTCGACTTGAAGTTGATACTTCTTCATTAAAGAATGCTGACGTAATGCTTAAGGGTCTTGGAAGCAAGATGGCTGATCAGCAAAAGAAGATCAAAAGAGTCGTAGACCAAACATCTAATCTCAGTGGTGATGGCTTTAAAGACTTTGAAAAAAGAGTTAAGCAGATTGACACTATGATTGAGAAGACTGGTCGGCAGTCTAAGGCATCTTACGTTACAGATGATAAAGGAAAACTGAAATCGGCTACCATTGAGTACACGGATGCTGCTGGCAAAATGATTAGAGAACGAATGAAGTGGGAGACGTTTACGAACAAAGTCGTGACAGGGAAAGATTCCATCACAGGCAAGAAAAAATTCGACTATGTTCAGCAAAATGTATTCAAAACAGTTGGTCAAACCTATGTGGAAAATACCAAGCAGCTAAGACAGCAGACTGCCAAAATATTTGCTGATGCTCAGAAGGCTGCTACAACAGCTACATCTTCCACAAAGCCGTATGGCGCTAATTCCAGGAATCAAGATAATGGTCAAAGTATTGCGAACGCATACAAGAGAGTTACAGAGACTATTAAGTCTGCAAATGCTGTCGATAGGGAATTAACAGGGGAAGAAATGAAACGCATTCAGGCCCGTATGGATCGAATCAAACAATTGGAAAACAGATACAAAGAATTGGAGAAGGTTCGTGCGAAAGAAGCTGCCAAAGGAACTAAGCTTGCCGATGTTCCTGCAAGCGCTTTTAATGGAAAATATAGCGAACAAAAGATCAAAGACCTAATTGCTTCTCAGTATAAGGATGGAAAAAATAATACTATCGACAGAAGTAATGTTTCCTTCACAAAGGATATCAATACTGCAACGGGTAGGCTGATCGAATACAATGCCAAGGTGAAGCAGTCCGATGGAACAACCAAGGTGTTCAAAGGATCTGTAACGCAGGCTACGGGGGCGTTACAGCAGCTTGGTAATGGTCTAAACAATACAGCCAACCGCAACTTGGACTTCATGAGCAAGTTCAAGATCGCCTTACAGTCGATTCCGATCTGGATGGCTGGTATGACAGCATTTTACCAGACGCTACACTTCTTTACGGACGGCGTAAAATACGTAAATGAACTGAACAGATCGCTCACTGAGCTATCTATTACTCTGATGAAAAGTCAGGCTGAGGTGGCTCATTACGCTCAAGACTTCCATGATTTAGGTATGCAAATGAGTGTATCTACCCAGGAAATCGCAAGAGGGGCCGTAGAGTTTGCACGACAAGGTAAAACAGGTACAGACATGATCGAAAGCATGAAAGATGCTACTGTTTATGCCAAAATTTCCAACTTGGATTTTGTTACTTCTGCCAACATCCTAACAGCCACGGTTAACTCAATGGGTGTCTCTGCTTCACATGCGACAGACATTTTCTCATATATGGGTGATGCTACAGCAACAGGCGCAGATGAAATCGGGCGTGCTATGCAGAAGGTCGGGGGTTCTGCTGGCGCATTAAACATTCCATTTGAAAAGGTTGCATCCTGGGTTGCGGTTGTTTCTTCTCGGACGAGAGAAAGTGCTGAAACAATTGGTAACTCTATCAAGTCGATCATTGCTAGAGTTCAATCCCTTAAAGAAAGAGGTTTTGATTCTGAAAACCCTGATGGCGTAGATTACAACCAAGTAACAAAGGCGCTTGACGCTGTAGGTATTAAAGCTGTTGAAGCGAACGGCGACTTTAGAAACTTCGGTTCGGTTATGGATGATCTAGGGAAAAAGTGGGACTCATTATCGGGGAAACAAAAGAGCTATATCGCTACTACTGTGGCGGGATCATACCAACAGGCACGTTTTTTAAACATCATGGAAGGCTACGAAGATTCCGTTGATCTGTACGAGAAGTCGCTGACCAAGGCTGGTATTGCTCAGGATAAATTCAATCTGTATCAACAAGGAACAGAAGCGCAATTGACTAAGATGAAAAATGCTTGGACAGGAATTTTCCAAAGCACATTCCAGACTGACGGTATCAATAGTGCTATTGCAATGCTGACTGGCCTTGGGACTACTATTGACTCTGTAGTGAAGCATATGGGTGCATTCCCTGTAATTATGAACGTTGCAGCTATTGCGGTTATGGCGCTAAGTTCGACTTTCAGAAAAAGCTTAGGAACAATGAGTGCCGGATTGATCCCATTCGTTTCAGGACTGAATGCTAAAATCGCTGCTGTAAAATTGGAAATGGTAGGCATGACTGGTGCTGCATATGCAGGGAGAGCAGGCATGGTAGCGCTTGCTACGGCTGCGAAAGGTCTACTTGTATCAATTGCTCCGCTTGCGATCATCACAGGTATCACAATGGGGCTTCAGAAGCTTACTGAATCTTATTACGCAACTAAGCAGGCTGCTGCTGAAAAAGTTGCAGAAGAATCGAAAATTGTTGCCAGTGTTACTGAACACAGAGAAGTGCTTGATAACCTGCTTAAATCATACAAGGAATTGAATCAAGAGAAAGAAAACGGCACTTTAGATGCTGAGGGCGAAGAAAAGTATCGAGACGTTATTCAGCAAATTTCAGATATTATGCCAAGTCTAGTTGAGCGCATCGACAGTAAAGGCGAAGCACACCTTAAAAATGCCGAAGCAATCGACAGAGAAATTGCTTCAGCCAAGCAGCTTGCCGATCTTGATGGGCAATTAAAGTTAGAAAATTCTGACAAGAGCATTCAGGATTATATCGACAAGTACAAGAAAGCTCAAGAACTGATCGCTGACACAGCCATGAACCAATTTTTCATGAATCCAGTAAAAGATTACGATGCTCCTGAAGGAACCGAAGACTTCAAGAGAAGGATTGAAAATGAACGTGAAATGTTAACTGTTCAGCGTGAAGTTGCAGCTAAGGCTAATGACGCTAGGAATGAAATTAATAGCGTCATTTCGACAGCGGCAAAATTCGCTTCATTGACTATAGACGACAAGCTTAAGAATTCACTTAATGAAGTTGTTGAATCTATGGACTTTTCGAAGATTGATGGCGAAAAGATTGGATCAACTGTACGCTCTATTGTAAAAAGCCTTGCAAGCATTCAAAAAGATGGTGTTGAAAAATCATCGGTAGCTATTGCCGAACTTCAATCTGCACTGGATTCATTAGGTGTCGGAAATCAAGCTGCAAACCTATATAATAGCTTCAGCACGACGACTGAAAAAGTTGTTGAAGCTAAGGCAGAAGTCATGACGTATAAGGCCGCTATGGAGTCTTTGAATAGCTCATACGAGAACACTTCATCCACGTTAGAAATTCTTAACGGACTTCTTGAAGATAATGCTAACGGTAAGAAGGTTAGCGCTGAAGAGGTTATGAAACTTGTTCAAAAAGATGCTGCGCTTGTTAACATGTTTAAAATTGAAAATGGAATTATTCAACTGAATATTGATGCCATCAACAAGAAAAAAACATCTTCGATAAATGCAATGAACGCAGAAATGGAAGCTAAGAGACGTGCGCTTGCTCAAGATGGAGAAATCCTCCTGAAAAAGTTCGGACTTTTTGAACAAGAGATAAACGGAACTGCTCTTGTTGCTGAATCATACGACAAAGTTAACAACATGATGTATGAGAAGATGTACAATGCTACAAGTATTGCAGAAGCGCAATATTGGAATGAACAGGGAAACAAGGCTAAGGCGCTTGTGACTCAGTTAGACAATATTAAAAAGGCTGCTGAAATAGCTGCTGCTGCCGCTAAAACGGTAGGGACTTCGATCTCTCCTAAGAAAGAAAAAAAGGAAAAAGAGCCAAAAGACCCTGTTGAAGAATACAAGACGCAGCGAACTGAACTGGACAGGTTGAATGAGGAACTTCAGCGTCAAGAAAACCTCACAGCAACATATCCTGTGAATTCTGCCAAGTACAGAGATTCAATTTCAAAAGAGATCGTGCTTCTTGGGGCTTTGAAGAATGAAACTCACAAACAGGCAGAAGCTTTTAGAGCGAAAGAAGTAACTCTCAAAAGTCAGATCGCTGCAATGGGAGATTTCAACAGTCTTAATGACAAAGGCAGAGAGAAGCTAAATGATCTGAGGAAAGAGCTTGAGGACGTTCAAGGTTCGATTGCCGACATGTCAGACCAATGGTTCCAAGCTGCCAGTAAGATCAAATCAGGGAATTGGAATGTCGTTCAGAGCAAGCTTGGAGAGATTAACGAGCAACTTGAACTTAACGCACATAACACAGAATTCTCTCAGGCGAAAATGTCTGCTTATTCAGAAGATTCTAAAGAGTACCGAAATGAACTAAACCTTCAAATAGGGCTAATGAAGAATCGACAGACTGTTTTGAGTAAGGAAGCAGATTATATTAGACAAATGCTGAAGGATGATAAGTTAACCGTTGAGCAGAAAGCTGAACTTACAACTACTCTAAGAGGGTTAACTGTTGAGTGGTGGAATCTATCTGCATCAATCAAGTCGAACACAGATGCAATGAAGGCTCAACGTGAGACTGTTGCAGACGGTGCTATCCAGGCGATCAAGGACGCTATTCAGGCCCAAGCTGATGCAGTCAGTAAAATGGTTGAAGATATTGGGGAAAAACTTGAAAAAGCCCATGACGATGAAATGGATAGGCTGGAAGAAGAACAAGAGAAGTATGAGAGGAACATAAACGATAAAATCAAGGCCAACAAAAAGCTTTCCGATGAACGTTCATACGGTCAAAACCTGTCGGATGCAGAACAAAAACGCCAAGAGATTCTAAACAAAATCACTCTACTCTCTATGGACAACTCTGAAGAAGCCAAAACGCAGCTAAAAGCCCTTCAGAAGCAATTGGTTGATTCGAACAGAGAAATAGACAACCTTAAGTACGATCACGCAGCCACTCTTGAAGAAGAACAGCTTCAGAAACAGATTGAAGATTCCCAAAGAAAATTGAAGATCGACAAGGAAGAAGCCGAATTCAAGATTGAAATTTGGGATGAATACAATCAGAAAAAAGTTAGGATCGAAGAAGGCACATACAAAGAGCTGAAGAAAAAGCTTGAAGACTTTAAGGAAGATCAAGAGAAACATTATGACGATCTGCTTAATGACGAACAGCGCTTTGCGAAATTGAAAGCTGCAATTGTCGCAGGGAGCGTTCAGGGTGCAATCAATGAGCTTGGAACACTTAAGAAGTGGTTTGATGATAATCTTCCTGCTGTTGGGGAAGTGATTCAGAGAAACATGACTGACAAGATGCAAGAATTCATTGATAAGCTTGATCAAGCAAGAAGCCTTGAATCCACCATTGCGGCAATGAAAGCTAATTCTGAAGCCTACTTCTCTGCGACTGATGCAGACAAAAAAGCATTAGCAGAAGCTAATAAGAAGTATGCAGACAATATTGATGCGACTCAGGATAAGAACGGAAATTGGGTCGGTAAGGATGGCAAGCAGCTCTATACAATAGATGAAAATTCCATTGTTAAAGCCATGAAGGAAAACTCTGAAAAGTGGAAGACCGCCACTGCTACAGAGAAGGCTAAGCTTGAAGCGCAGAATAAATCGTATGGAGCAAAGATTGGAGCGACTTACAATTCTGCGACAGGAAAATGGATGAAGAATGGAATACCTCTTTACCATACAGGAGGTATTGTGAATGGTGCAGGGGATAAGCAGGTTAGTCTTGCGAACAAATTGTTCAATGCTGCACCAAATGAGCAGGTGATAATGGCCTTGAAGGATGAACTCATGGTTCCTTCTCAGAACATTGCCAAAAACTTCATTCCAAACCTGGAGAACTTTGTTCAAAGTCTGCTACCTAAAATCCCGACAAGTGGCTCTGCTGCTGGTGTGGCTGGTGGCGGCAATATCATCATCGAGATCGGAAGCGTAGTTGGCGACGAAAAGGGTGCTGATATTGTGACTAAGAAGATTGTTGCCGGAATCAAAAAACTAGGCGGTAAATTTTAAACTATAGGGGATGAATCCCCTATAGATTTTTTTATTAGGAGGGAAATATCAATGCCTATAATGGAAAGTGTCGCATTTAGCTATGACGGAAAGTACAGTAACGATTTTGGTATTGTAAATATTACTGCTGATTCAGGTATGTACAAAGAGCAATACCTTGCATCACGAAGCATTATTGAACAAACAATCGCAGGGAATCCAAAGCCTTATTTCAACAGAATTGAATACGAACCTATCGCTCTAAGTTTAACCTTTGCGTTTGAGAATGGTTGGGATGATAAGAAGTATCGGGAAGTTGCACGATGGTTAGGGAACCAGGAATATTACAAGCCATTGTTTTTTGCTGAAAACCCTACAAGGATATTCTATTGTATGCTGTCGGACGAACCAGAGTTGGTTCATAACGGTAATAAGCAGGGATACATCACACTTAATATGCGCTGTGACAGCCCATATACGTATTCTCCAATAATGGTGTCAAAGAAGCTGGACTATTCAAACAATGTTTCAGGTGCAACCTACACCATTGCAAATGATGGCGATTTGATCTGCAAGCCAGAAATCTTCATCAAGAAAATCGGTGTTGGGGATATTTCGATAGTAAATACCACGAACAAAAATAAGGAGTTCAAGTTTGTTGGGCTGGCAAACAATGAAATCGTATACATCGACAATGAAAGAGAGCATATCGAAACGGATGTGCCACTTACTTATCGTTATTCGAATTTCAATAATAATTATCTTGAACTTGTTAGAGGTATTAACACGCTGACGATCACAGGCAAGGCAATTATCAGCTTTAGATACCAATTCAAGACATTAGGATAAAGGGGAGTGAAGTGCAATGGCTATGGGCGATATTGACCTGTCGTTAAAACCTGCAAAGCTTGAACTATTCTTGGCTAAACCAGATAAGACAATTATCAAAAAGGTTAGCGAAGCGTACAATAAAACATTATCAGTTAAGCTGGGAAATATAAATGAATTGGTCTTCACGATTCCATTCAATATTGATATTGGTCATAAGCTTTCAGTGAATCCAACTGCGGACATTTTGAGGGATAGATATCTGATCAAAGCTGTGATCGGCACTGAAGAAGAATGGTATATCATCAATGCAATTGAAGATACGGCTGACGACAGTAATGAAGTGAAAATTGCTACAGCTTACCTTCTGCCTTATGAAATGGCAGGAAAGAATGTTCGAAGCTTCAGCGAAATCAGTATCAATATGACCACCGTCCTTTCTGGTGGAACCACAATTGATATAAATACAGGACAACCAAGAGAGGTTGTTGGCATTTTAAACAATACCCGATGGAAAGTTGGGTATATTGATGCTGCATTTGATGTTAAGTATAGATCGTTTGAATTTTCATCAACAACAGTGCTAGATGCGCTGTTCCAGGTTGCTGAAACGTTCAATGCGCTGATCATCTGGGATACGGAAAATAGAAAAATCGAATTCCACAATGCAGAGAACTATGGAGTTGATCGTGGATTATCTTTGAGCTATGGACACTATCTTCAAAGCCTTACAAGAGAAAGTAAGTCTGACGAAATGGTAACAAGACTCAAGGTATTCGGCAAGGAAGGTATGTCCATCCAGGATGTCAACTTAACAGGACAGAACTACATTGAAGATTATTCCTACTTCATGTATCCATTTCAAAGAGATACAAGCAAAAATGTAATTAGTCATAGTGATTACATGAGTGATGCTCTGTGTCATGCCATTCTGGACTATACAGCGTACCTTCAAGGAAAACAAGGCACTTTCTCTGCGCTCAAACAGCAAGTTGAAAAATTCCAGGTTACGTTGACTGAAAAGAATAACGATTTGTCGAAGCTTAAAGAGGAATTGAAGTACATTGATAATGAGCTGGATTCTTTTAATGCAAAGGGAGACTCTGTATCGGCTGCTGCGGAAGTGGTTAAAAAGGATGCCAAGCAAGCAGAGATCGTCACTAAGCAGGGAGAGATCACTGCTGCTCAAAGTAATGTAGTGGTCGCACAATCAAGTGTTCAGTCGCTTAGGAATTCAATGGCATATAATCAATTCTTTACTCCTGCATTACTGACTGAGCTAAATGACTATGTTATTGAGAAGGAATGGACAAACGAAAATTACAGTGACGCACAGGCGCTCTACGACGATGCTTTGGAAGACTTTGAAACTATGAAGATTCCACAGGTTGTTATTACGATTGATGCTGTTAACTTTCTTGATATTGTGGAATCTCAGCGTGACTGGTCGAAGCTTGTGCTTGGCGATATCATGACTATTCGCCATGACAGAGTGAAGGCAAACATGACTGCGAAGCTCATTGAATATACTATTGATTTTGAAGAGTCCAAGATTACTCTGACTATTGCGAACACCAAGGATATTTTGAGCGACGAAGAAAAACTGGTGAAAATGATTTATGCGTCCAGTTCGGCTTCGACAACCTTAAATGCAAGCAAGTCTATTTGGGATGGTGTGGAAGCTACCAAATCAACCGTAGAAGCCTATATTAATAGTGCTATGGATGCGACCAAACAAAGTATTCTTGCCGGGGTTAATAACACCGTTACGATCAGCGAAAGAGGTATCCTGATCAGAGATACGACAGACCCGAATACATACCTTGTAATTCAGAATGGAGTACTTGCTATTACCAGAAACAACGGGAATACTTGGTCACATGCTATTACAAAGGATGGAATTATTGGAGAAAGAATCATCGGTAAGATTCTTGCAGGAACCAACCTGACAATCGACGCTACGGACAACAAAGGTCAACGGCTGTTCCTGGTGGATGGTAACGGCGTGACTATCGCTGGTGGCTCCCTGAAGGTCGTAGGAGGGCTTCCAGCGTCAGAGCTTGACCCAACAATCCTTGCCAACATCGACACCGATATCGCTGAGGTAGAAGCGTCTGTGAACGCCCTGGAAGTTAACGTAGACAATATGCTAAGTGACGCAATGATCACTTCTATTGAAGCGAATTCCTTGAAAATCAGCTTGGCCCAGGTAGATTCGGAAAGCATTGACCTGATAAATGCTGCATCCGTGCTAGGTATTGCAGACGAAAGAACCAACTATGACACGGCTGTAAAGGCTCTGAAGACAGAGTTAAACAAATGGGTAGATCAGGCAAACTATCCGATTAGCGTCACCGCTGCTCAACGCTTGGTTATTAAACAGAGATTCAGCACCTTGCAGAGTACAAAGTCAGTCTTGATCAATAAGATTGCAGCAGTCCGGCAAGCAAACTCCCAGACGTACACCGATGGCAAGGTGACTACACTGAATGCAGCAATCAGCACTCTGGACAGCGATATCGACAGATTTTCATCTGACAATGTGATAACGCTTGCAGAAGCAAATTCGCTTAAGAATAGCTTGGCACAGGTTACTTCAGAAAGTGCAAGCATCGTTAGTGTTGCCGGAACGCTGGGGATCACAACGCTGACGACCAACTATTCCAGCGCATTAACTTCATTGACTACCGAAGTCAACAAGTGGATCGACAAGAGTTACCCTCTTACGATTACAGCAGCCAATCGAACAAGCATTAAAACAGCCTTTGAGAACCTGCAAAACCGGAAGTCGCTCCTGATCAACGAGATTGCAGCCGTCAGAGAGCAGAGGGCCAAGGATGCTTCAGTAGGTCTAGGCAAGGCGTACAACGGCGTTACAATCGACGCAGCGAATGGTTTGGTGATCGTGAAGTCGGATGTGTCTATTCGGACAGTGTTAAATGCTACACAGGGATTCATGTTCCAGAAGAATACAGGTAGCATGTCTTCTCCTACGTGGTCAAACATGCTGTTTTATGATGTCACTTCGGGGAATCTGACTGTAGACGGCATTATCAATGCCAGAGATATCAAGGTGAACGGTGCGAGTGTATTGACCAGTGATGGCAAGTTTAAAACGCAGTCGATTGAAACCTTGTACATTGGACGGAATGTGTTTATGGCTCCAGAAGCCACAATTTCGTATACGCAAATTTCGGATAAGCCGTACATCCCTACAGTTCCAGGATACATCACATCAACCAGGATTACTTCAACTACCATTGAGTCTCCGAACATATATGGGGGTACGATCACGATTGGTGCGGGTGAAGATGTATGGAAGGCTGATTCTCAGGGTGTTTATCTCGGGGCATCGACGTTTGCTGCTGCACCATTTAGCGTCTCAATGAAGGGTGTTCTTACAGCGCTTAACGGTAACTTCAAAGGGTCGATCACAGGTTCGACAATTACTGGTTCGACGATCACAGGTTCGACTATCAGATCACGGCAATCGGCAAATAGTGGTGCGGGAGTTGAGCTGTTGTCGAATTTCGGAGATATCAGAGTTTACGATGCTACTGGATCAAATATATTTAGAGTTGAGGATGGAGCTGACGGAAATATATGGCTGTATAATCCGCACAGTTTTGGGGCTTTGCAATTAAGTCGAGGTGGAGATAATGTATATGCGAATGGGAATTGGAAATTCACAGGCAATGTAACAGGGATTACGGCTACTTTTGCATAATAGTAGGATCGAGATTTATTAATCCCAAATTTTATAAATAATCTTCGGGAGTTCTAAAAATTCAATCCCTCTATCTTCAAATTCCTTCTGGATGATATTTATAGTTTCACCTCTGGAAACACCTTTATTCTTAAATTCTTTAATGACATAATTTTTAAACCTTTCGATTCTTGCACTCTTTTTGAGTTCTTCATCAGAAGAAATTATGCCAAGTTCATATTCGGAAAATGATATTCTTATCCGAATTAATTGCAGCAAAGACCATAGCTTATTTTCAGGATCATAAAAAAAGATGTCCACTGAACGCATAATTCCAACTCCTTAAGGATGTATATTCAATGCTCTGTCCTATTATATCATATGATTTTAAGGTTTGAAACTAACACAAAACAAGCTGCCTAGAAATAAAAGAAAGACTCTTAGCTGAGTCTTTCTTTTATTTCTTTTAGCTTTTCATCACTCAAGTAAACCGAACTATTGTATAGAAATGCTGTAGACGAAGCTGAGTATGCAGCATCAACTTGAATCGTCATAACAACACCGTGGCTTTCGTCATAGATGGTTATTTCTTTCTTTATTCCATCGTATAAAATGCTGTTCGGTTGAATTGAGTATTTATTTCTTCCATCACCTAGCTGATAGAATGTTTTCCCTTCTGCATTTATTGCAGGGAGCTTCAATCCATCTTCTTGTGCAAATGTGAAATTGTCCTCCATTGGTGTCACCTCACTTTCTATTGTGGATTTCGTGATGTTGACAGTTTGGTTGGATTTGTCCCATGTTGTAGTAGCGCCAAGTGCCTTTGCTACTTCAGCTACAGGTAAATAATTCACGTTATTATATGTTATCGGTTTGTTCGTCAAATTGACGTTATCACCATCGACAGTGATCTTAACAGACTTATTTATGTAAGCGTTTGTTATCTTTTCAAAGGCAGTAGCAGCAAATGAGGATGTTGAGGTTAGCACTGCTGCACCCACAACAAATCCAGTAAGGAATATTCTTGCTGATTTGAAATTCACACACGTCACTCCAATTATTATATTTTATGCTCAATAATATCACGGTTTTTATATTAAGGTCAAGTAGAAAAAGGGGATGAAGAGAAATGGCAATGAGTTATTCCGGTAGATCGCATGAATCGCTTACGTTTTTATGTGATTATCCACCAAGGGTAGTCAGCACAATCCCTGGGGTTAGCAAGTATGTATCCAAGTCTTATGATTGTACAATATCATGGGGATGGCTATGGTCAGGGGGGAAGTGGACGCAGAATGGTTGGAGTCATAATGCATCAGACACTAGAACCTATGGACCTGATACAGACGGTTACAGTGGAACAGTATCATTGGGTACTGTCTCCCCTGGAACAAGAACATCAGCGCCCACAGGAACAGGATCAGCAGGTGCTACAAGAACAACAACATCTATAGGTTCAGCATCTTACAGTGGTACAGTTAAAACACCTGATAGCACCAGTACTTCAGGTGCGGACATTACAAGAAGTACGATGTATCTAAATGGAAGTTATTATGCATCAGGTCAGGGTTCTAATTATTTCTGGTATACGTTTACAAATCTGCAACCCAACACATATTATAGCGTTTCGATAGATTGGTACTCTGGTTCGACCTACGTAGGCTCCAACTCTAGCAACGGGACGACAGATGTGCGACCATTGCCAGCAACTCCTTCAAATCTTACATCTCTAAATTTATACCCAATAACTGATTCTGGGAGAGTAGGAGGAAGAGTTACCTGGAGTGTCGGGGCGAATACCACATATGTTTCAGTAAGCCTGGGGAATGAAGTACACAATTTAACAATTGGGTCAGGAACATCTTATGATTTTTGGAGCAACGGTGGCGCTGGGTACAATGAAGGCCAATATTACACTGCTTACGCAACCCCATATAATACAGATGCTTATGGGCAGTCCAGTGCAGGGAATCAATCTGGTAGTGGAGCAGTCCAAATGTATTCTAGACCTTCCAGCACACCAGCTAATGTCAGGGTACAAGAAATAGGTTCGCCAAATGTATTCAGGGTTACATGGAACACTGTAGCGGATGCAACAACTGGCTATGCGATTTATGCCAATGACAATGAGGGAAGCGGAGACGTACTTAAGGCAAGTGTCAGCAATTCATATGACTATTACGCTGACATTGTACTGGATAGACAGTGGGTCAAATATACAGTTAAAGTCGTTCCAAGGAATAGCGTAGGGCTGGGGAGGAATCCAGGCTCCTACGACTTCAAAACGCCTGATCTAACACCGCCTACAACAAGTGGTTCTATAGGATATGGGGAAGTAACAGACTCTATGATTGATGTGTATGTTAATGGAGCTTATGATGCGGGTAGTGGAGTTTGGGGCTACATCTTCTATTATATTGCAGGCGCTAATAATGCAAATGTATTCAACTCTGGCGTTCAAACGAAATATTTTGTCAATCCTGCCGGGATGAAGATAACGGGGCTAACACAGAACACTAATTACACAATTGGAGTAAGGGCATTTGACTATTCTAATAATTTGGCAACAGACAGTAAAATGATCACTGTCAAAACAGCACAAAGCATCCCTACAATGGTTACAGTTTCTTCAAGATTCGATAATGGCTTTAACTTGTCTTGGGGTGGAGTCAATTACGCAACTCACTATGAACTGAACTATAAGCCTACAGTTAATAGCTTTTGGAATTCTTTGATTACAACGGGGAACACCGCAAGTGTAAATCTTGCTCCATATGGTATGCAGTATGATTTTAGAGTAAGAGTAAGTATGGATGGTGGAAGCTCATGGAATCCATGGTCTGGAGTTACAAATGCAACTACGAATCCAAAGACTCCAACACTAACGGGCGAATATGATGGAACAACTGCCAGCTTCATTATTGGTGGAATGTCAGGAACAACTTTCAATGCTGTTGTAGTAGAAAGAAGACTTAGATCGAATGATACATTTGTTGATCAGCAGGTAGTGACAAGTAATGGCGCTTATGTACAATGGTCAATTGCATCTAACATTGTGGGGAACTACTACTTTAGAGCGTATTCGAGCTTGACGACAAATTCAGGTGCGGTCTTGACTAGCTTAAGCTATTCTCAAAAAATCGAATTCCTTAGACCAGTAAGTTTTAACTGGACAGGTGGAGACAAGGTTGCAGGGGCCAAGCTGACAATAACTTCATCAGATTGGAATGAATTTACCAAGCGAATTAATGCCTTTAGAGCATATAAGGGATTTTCTGCTGCATCGTTCACAACAGTTTCGTCTGGAACACCAATTTCAGCCGCAATTTATAATCAAGCATCGAATGCTATAAATGCTATAAATCCACCCACAAAGGCGACGACAGTCACAAGTGGAGTTACGAGCATTTCAGCAACCTTAATCAATAGCATTAAGAACGCCCTGAATTCCATAGCTTGACAAGCGTAAAATATAATGATATAATATACTAGACAAGGAGGGGTTTTCTTGAACACATATTTACAGTACAATGACCCGATTCGGATTCAATTCAGAAGTGGGACAGCAAGTGACCCATATGTCAGCTTGAACGAATCACAGAAGATCATAAACAATGTAATCACCCTTCAGGAGATTCCAGACGAATTTACGCACGTAAATATTGCTGGTTATACTGAGGGTTATAATGATGTTCCCACATCTGCCGGAGAGTTTGTTGTTAACTATACAAACGGACTGATCACTTTTCACCCTACTCAAGAAGGTAAAACTGTAACCGCTTCCTATAAAGGTAGAGGATTCATCAAATATCCTGCTGAACGCATCTATGCTCACGGATCGAATCCTGATGTAACAATTACTCTTCAGGATATGATAGACCAGGGTATTGAAGGATTGAAAGGTTTAGAACAATTGACAACCGCATTAGCGGGAGTTGGAGCAGCTACCACTAACGCAGCTACTCAAGCTGGATACGCTAAGACTCAAGGCGACTATGCTAAGACTCAAGGTGACTATGCTAAGGTTCAAGGTGATTACGGTAAGGCTCAGGGTGATGCTGCTAAATCCGTTGCAGACGCTTTAGTTTATAAAGGTGTGTATTCATCTGGAAGCGCTTACATTTCGAGAAATATTGTATACTATAATGGTTCCACTTACATTTGTGTTGCAGCAAGCACAGGAAATCTGCCTACCAATACAACTTATTGGAGACGTATTTCTGGAACAACGTGGAGAGCAGTGTATTCGCCATCATCAACGTACAATTACGGAGACTTCGTATCCGATGCTTCTGGCAATACTCTTTACATGTCTATCATTGATTCGAACTTGAACAAGGCTCTAACAGATGCTACATCTTGGAATAAGATGATTAGTGTGCAGACTGCTATTGATAATGCTGTTACTGCAACAACAAATGCAAACGCTGCAACTACTGCTGCAAACACTGCTAAGACTAACGCCGATACCGCTACTACAAACGCTAACAATGCAACTACTGCTGCAAACACCGCTAAGACAAGTGCGGATACAGCTACAACGAATGCTAATGCTGCTACGACAAAAGCGAACACTGCTGCAACAAATGCAGACGCTAAAGCGACTTACGCAGATCAGCAAGGAGATTACGCAAAGAGCGTAGGAGATTCCCTTGTCCATAAGGGAACTTACGCTGCTGCTACTGCATATATTCCAAGAAACATCGTATATTACAATGGCTCCACTTATATGAATGTTGTTGCGAGTACAGGGGTATTGCCTACTGACACAACCAAATGGCAGAAGATCACGAACATGGCTTGGAAGGGAACCTATTCCGCTTCTATAACCTACAATTACGGCGAAACTGTTGTTGATAGCGTAAATCAAAATGTTTACATGTGTATCCTGGATGGCACATTGAATAAGGCGCTGACTACAACTACTAACTGGACATTGTTGATGAGTGTGGCTGCTGCGATTAATAGCGCAAATACAGCTACAACCGCTGCGAACACCGCAAAAGACGCTGCCAATACTGCTAAAACTAACGCTGATACTGCGACTGGTGCTGCTAATACTGCTGCTACTCACGCAAATACTCAAGGTGACTACGCCAAGGTTCAAGGTGATTACGCTAAAGAGCAGGGCGCTCTTGCTACAGCAAAGAAAGATGATCTGGATTCAAGTGTGACCAGGGCAAATACTGCAAAAACACAATTGGATGCCAGCATAGCAACTTCTGATCTGAAGAAGACTGCTCTTGATACTTCGATTTCCACTGCCGGAACTAAGCAGACGACATTAGATGCGACGAACTCAGCAGCAGATACGCTGAATACAAGTCTTGGTGGAAAGATTACTACAGGCTCAACGCTAAAAACTGATTTGGACAACAGGATCACTACAGGCTCGACACTGAGAAATGATCTGGATAGCCGGATTACTTCAGGAAACACGACAAAGACTAATCTAGATGGCTCTATTGCAACTGCCGGAACTTCTAAGTCTTCACTGGACGGAAGCATTTCTACAGCAGGCACAAAGAAAAACGATCTAGATGGTTCGATTACAACAGCTAATTCTACAAAGGTAATTTTAGATAGTTCGATCTCAAGCGGCAATGCGCTGAAGACAGAACTAGATGCTACTGTTTCGACAGGAAGTATCCTGAGAACCAATTTGGTAGATTTGTCCGCTAATGGCGAAGTTCTGAAGAGTGGCCTGCTAGAAGCGATCTCGAATGCCGATGTAGCAAGAACATTGATTGATGGAAGCGTGGTTAATGGTCAAAATAAGATTCAGCAAATGAATGACAAGATCGTAGAAGCGAATTTGAAAATACAGGACACTGAAAGTGCAAGAGTCAATGTTATTTCTACAGATGCAAGGCTTCAAGTATTCGAAGAGTATAGCGCCACAAAGACTTATTTCCCGTTAAACAAGGTTTCGTTTAACGGCAGTTCGTATGTCTGCATTAGAGAATGTAAGGGTATTTCTCCGACTTATACAAATAGCTGGCTGATCATTGCTCAAAGGGGCGCTGATGGAACTGGAACAGGAACTCTGAAGGAAGAACATTTTTCAATGACTGTAGATGAACCTGCTACAGCAGAACCCTTCTTCTGGTTTAAGGAGTTATCCAGTGAAGAAATCCAGAACTTCGGCCTTATCATTGCGAATGCATCAATGACAGAAGGCAAGTCAGACCTTTATCTTGACGAAGAATAATTACAGGAGGAATATATATTATGGCAACTCAAAAGAATATTCAAATGAAATATAATAACGGTGTTGATTGGGATAATCTATTTCCGAAAACCAAGGCAGGACTTGTTGAAGCAAGCAATGGCAAGACGCTTGAGCAGCATGTCATGGACACTGTTGCACATATAACAGCGGCTGAACGTGCGAGTTGGAGTGCAAAGGCAACACCATCAGACATTTCCGCAGCTATTGACGCTCTGGTAGGAACCGCACCAGAAACGCTCGATACATTGCAAGAAATTGTTGCAGCACTAGGCAATGACCCAAACTTTGCGCAAACCATCCTTAGTCAGTTAGCAGGCAAAGTTGATGTCGTAACAGGGAAAGGGCTTTCAACAAACGACTTTACGGTGGCACTGAAAGCAAAACTTGATGGGATTGCTGATGGAGCAACAAAAGTTCAGGTTAGTGGAAGCAACGGTAAGGTCAAAGTCAACGGAGTAGACATTGACGTTTACATTCACCCAGCAGGAACGAATCCACATGGAACGACTAAATCCGATGTAGGGCTAGGAAGTGTTGAAAACAAAAACTCTGCCGCAATTCGTGCAGAGTTAAGCGTCACCGATGTAAGCAATGCATTAGGCTTTACCCCCTCGAAAATGGCGAGTGGCAATGATGCAGGGAAACCAACCGCAACAGGTTCGAAGTCCTTATATATCGCTGTAGATACAGGTAAGATTTATTTGGATAACACTTCTGGAAGTTGGCTCCTTATCGGTGGAGGTGGAACTGTCAATTGGTCTAGTCTTACTGGAACGCCTTCAACGTCTGCTGGTTACGGGATTACTGACGTAGCTCCCCTGACTCACGTAGGAGCTGGTGGCACTGCTCATGCGACTGCAACGACTTCTGTAGCAGGATTTATGGCTGCACCTGATAAGACGAAATTAGACGGTATTGCTGCTGGAGCAAACTATTACACGCATCCTTCTGGAGACGGGAATCTTCACGTGCCAGCTACAGGTACAAGCAGCAACGGGAAGGTGCTTAAAGCTGGAGCGACAGCAGGTAGTGGAACGTGGGGCAATGTAGATTGGTCTGAAATCACGACTAAGCCAACAACATTTGCTCCGACTGCTCATACGCATGTTGCTACGGAGATAACGGAAAGCGCTTCCAAAAGGTTTTCATCCGATACAGAAAAAGCGACTTGGAACAGTAAATCTAAGGTAGCAGTAGGAACGACCACTCCTACCGATGCAGACATTTGGTTCGAAGAAGTATAAGGAAAAGAGAGGTGCGTTTTAAATGGCTGAAAAAGATATTCTTATTAAAAAGAAAAACGGTTCCGATTGGGATAATATATATCCAATAAGTAAGGCTAAGAACATCATTGCAGCAAGTGGGAAGAGTGTTGAAGACACTCTTCTTCTTAAGGCTGATCTGGTGGGAGGGAAAGTTCCATTGGATCAGCTTCCTGACGAAGCTAAGAGACAGGTGTATGTAGTTACAAATGGAACCGCCAGAAATGCCCTAACAGGTATGATCACTGGAGATATGGCCTTTGAGACAGCAACGGGCGACACGTATATCTGGAATGGAACAGCATGGAGTACGGTTGCTGATGCAGATTGGGCAAATGTAAATTTGACCTGGGCGAACATTTCAGGAAAGCCATCTTCAACAGTAGCCAATATTGATGCTGCTGTAACTAATAGTCACACACATAGCAATAAGGCTGTACTGGACGGAACAACTGCAAGCTTCACTGTGGCTTTGAATACGAAACTGAGCGGTATTGCTACAAGTGCTTCGGCTGTTGCGAATTCCGCAACAAACGGAAATATTAATATAAATGGATCTGAAGCTGTTGTGTATTCACATCCTTCTGGAGACGGAAATCTTCATGTGCCAGCTACAGGTACTGCGAATAGCGGTAAAGTACTGACTGCCGGAGCGACAGCAGGCAGCTTATCTTGGAGCGCTATTGATTGGAATTCTGTGATTAGCAAGCCGTCCACGTTTGCACCTGCTGCTCATGATCATGATGTCTTGATCACGAAGGCAGACAACTACAAGGATAGTGCGGCACTACCTTCTGCTTACGATAGAGGAACTACTGTATTCTTCAGCAACAATCCTGCTAACAAGTTTAATGGTACAGCGTACTGCACAGTACATACAATCAAAGGATATAACAATATGGCTGTGATGCAATATATCTATCCTTACAATGTGGACGCACCTATCTTTTATCGGTATGGGCTTTACAGCTCTGATACATGGACTGCTTGGAGAGCGATTGCGACAACTAATATAGTTACCACAAGTGATAACGGATTAATGAGTGCCGCAGACAAAACGAAATTAGATGGTATCACAGCAGGTGCGAATGTTGTAGCAAATCATGCAACAAACGGCGCAATTACGATCAACGGTTCACTTGTTACTGTTTACACGCATCCTTCTGGAGACGGAAATCTTCATATCCCTGCAAATGGCACATCTAATGGTGGTAAGTTTTTGAATGCATCTGCAACTGCTGGTGTCTATCAATGGGCAAGCGTTACTGCGGCTGATATTACGCAATCGTCAACAGCTAGATTCGTTACTGATGCCGAGAAAACATCTTGGAATGCCAAGTCAACTGTAGCAAGCCCTACATTGACGTTCACGGCTGGAACAGGCGCTCTGGCATTTGGACTAACCATCAATGGATCAGTGGCAAGTGCATCTGCGACTATTGCAGCAGCAACTACATCTGTGAACGGATTGTTGACAGCAGCAGATAAAGCGAAGCTTGATGGCATTACAGCGGGTGCCAACGTAGTTGCCAACTCTGCAACCAATGGTGTTATCACTATTAATGGAGCTAATCAGACAGTCTATTCACATCCGACAGGTGATGGTAATTTGCATGTACCAGCTACGGGTACTGCTAACAGTGGTAAATTTTTAACCGCTGGTGCAACGGCAGGTAGCTTATCTTGGAACACTATTCCTGATGCATCAACAGACAGTAAAGGCTTAGTGCAACTCTGCACTGACTCAGATAGCGATTCAACAACACTTGCTGCAACTGCAAGTGCGGTTAAAGATGCTAGAGATTTTGGGTCGTATGTTTTTTCTGAGTTAGAATCTGCAAAAACAATGAACTTGCAATATAAGGTGACTACTGGTATTGCGTCAAACGTAATTGCTTATTCTGTTCAATTTAACGTAATGCCGTCAACTCTAAATGGCGCTCCATATGAAGGTTTCAGATGTACAATCAAACCTCACGCACCTTCCCATCCAACAACACAACCCACGTTGTCGGTAAATGGTCTTGTTGGAGTACCTATTAGACAGGCAAATGGTGCTATAACTAGATTATTACCTAGCGGGGTATATACTTTGGTATATAACGGAAGCGCATACATTATTCAAGGTAGTGGTGGCTCCCCATCTGCTGCGGATGTAATTGAAACTACTACTAAGAAAATCATGACATCAGATGAAAGGACAAAGCTAGAATCTATTTCCAGTAGTGTTGCTAGTGTATACGCTGGGGCTTCAGCACCTTCAAGTCCAGCAACGAACATGATCTGGTTTGTGACAGAATAATAAATAAATAAATGAGGGGGGGCAGAAGCCTCCTCTTTTAATTAAAAAAGGAGATGTGAAGATATGCCAACAGTAAGGACAATAAAGCTTAACACAGGGACACCATCATCACCATCATGGACAGAGCTAACCCTTGGCGGTGGCGGTGGAGGAAAACCAATGTCTGTTTCAATAGGTTGGGTTGCATCAGACGGAGTTGACATTGTTGTTGATAGTAGCATGGATTTGGGGGCTGTTATCAATGCGCAAATAAGCAATCTGTTTATGGGTGGATCAATAATTATAAGAGAAGGTTCATATAATCTTAAAACGTCTATTGATATGAGGGAAGGAGTTGATGTTTTAGGGTGTGGAAGTAAAACCGCTATTTCTCTAGCTTCACCTGGAAGTAAATATGTTAGTTTTGGACCTAATTGCAATAGAGCGAAATTTGGAAATGTAAAGCTAGGTTCGTATTCCAGTAACGCTGGCGGTACTAATGGAGCGTTAATTGATGTAGCAGGAAGTGGTAACAGTGTGTGCAACCTGTATTTTCACGAAAATCAACTCTCTTCAGCAGACCTAATAAGCGTTACAGGAAATCAAAATCAGATTATTAATCTTCCGAATATTAATGGTGCTGGGCGAATATTGATTAGTGGTTCGGAAAATTTAGTTCATGGAGTTTCTTATAGAACTCATACCAACTATACATTTAATATGGTTGTTTCAGGAAACAGTAATATTGTTTCCGAAAATGTATTATCAGGCATTTCAATCACAGGGACTGCTACAAAAAATTCCATCTCAAAAAATGTAGTTAGGAATACTTACCAATCAATCACTACGGATGCTACAGCAAAGACAAATCTTATTATGGGTAATGTAACAGGTGGAGGAAGCGCTAGTGTCGTTGATGGTGCTAGTGGGCAGAACACACTACTAGGCAATATCTAAGTGCAGCAAGCAGATAGAGTCTACCATAAGGCAGAATGAATAAAATGTTGACATGCGTAAAATAAAATGTTATAATTTAATCATGAAGGAGAGCGGAGCAATTTGCCGCTCTCCTATTTTGCATTTCATTTTTATGAAAAGGAAGTGAAAATAGTGACAACAAGCGCTAATTACTCAAATAAGGAATTGCTTGACGCAATACTTGATGTGAGAGACAGAACAACACGTATTGAGGAAAAGCTTAATCGTGCTGAGAAGACAGAAGAAAAAGTTGATTACGCAAAGGACTTGGCAGAAGAAGCGATTGCCATGGCAAAAGCAAATGAAAGAGAGATTGAAGCGATTAAAAACAACAGCAAGTGGGCATGGGGTTTTGTAGCCACCCTGGTTGTAGGTTTGATTGCACAATTCCTTGGGTTCAGTGTGTAGACAATTGAAAGCGTTTACAGAAAGAAGGGAAAGTTATGAAGTGGATTAAAGATGGACTCTCCTTCGATGAAACAAGAATATCGGCGTTGATAATAGCTTTCTTCATCACGCTAGGGTTTTCGTTGTATCAAGTCGTGGTAGTCGGAGATATCTCTGATAATCTATTGATGCTGTTAGGCTATGAACTTGGTGCGTTCGCAGGTGTAAAGGTTGCTGAATCGCTAACTACAAAGACGATCACAAAGACTGTCGGAGATTCAATGACTCGTTTGACCACCACATCTTCGCCAAATAGCAGCGAATTAACGTTTAGTACAACTGAAGGCAATATGTATGAGGACAGTGAAATTGACACATCTAGATTGCCATAAGTAAATGATAAAACAAGTCAAAATAGAAAGGGGAAGATAAATAATGTCATTCAAAATGAAATATACGATTGCTACAAGTTATCTTACATCTAATACAAAGAGACGTTCTGGAATCAAGATGCCTGGAGTAAGATTCCTTGTCGCTCACGACACTGGTAATCCAGGTAGCACAGCAAGAGGAAACGTTAAGTTCTATGAAAATTCACGGAACGAACTCTCTGCTTCTGCACATACATTTATTGATGATGTAAGCATTATTGAGTGTATACCTGCTACTACAGGAACGCCAGAAAAGGCTTGGCATGTCCTATACAACGTAACAACAGATAACGCTCTGTATGGAGACGATGCGAACGATGTTGCTATCGGGATCGAACTTTGTTATGGCGGCAAGATCAATAACTCTGAAGCTTACAAACGCTACGTCTGGTACATAGCATATCTTTGCTACAAGTTCAAACTTGATCCAGCCAAGAAGATTGCAGGCCACAATGAATTAGACCCAAGTCGCAAGACAGACCCGTATAAGAATTCGCTAAAGGCCATGGGGATCAGCAAGACTCAGTTTATCCAGGATGTAGTCAAGGAATTGGCTGCATGTCAAGCGGTAGAACCTGTGAAGACAACTGTTCCGGCAAATACAAAAGAAGAGGATGATGAACCGATGCAACTGGCACAATGGCAAAAAGATATTATCATTAATGGTGTCAAGCAGTACAATAAGACGATCATAAACGGAAGCGCTATCATTAACAGTCCTGAAGTGTGGATTGATAAAGTCAACAAAGGTACGCTGACTGCTGGCGAACTTTCCGTACTGAATCTGTCAATTCTTATGAGAACACAGAAATAGGAGTGATTTAGATGGAATACTTAATAGCGTTACTTGTAGTGGCCTTGATCGCTGTTTTATACTTCAAGAATTCAAGTAAAGTGTACAAGGTTATTGTCGGTACACTGATTGAAGCATTAAAGAATAAGGAAGCAGAGATTGTTTACGGCTTATACAATAAGCTGCCGCAGAGCATTAAAGACAAGGTTGACTCCAGGATGATCGCAGAGATTGTAGGATTTACAATTGGAGTTGTAGCCGATATTTTGAGCGATAAAGCAGCGAAGCTAACCGAATAATAAAATGAAGCAGACCAACAAGCGGTCTGCTTTTTTTATTGCCCATATCAGACAAAATGTGGTATACTTAGAATAAGGCAGTGCAAGGTGTAGAGTGATGCGTCACCCTTCGTTTAGAGAGAGGGGGTGATGCTGATGGGAAACTTCATGGATTTTGTTGAGATAGCAGGAGTAGTGGTAGCTCTGGCTGCGGTTGTAGTCGAGATAGTGAAGCTTTCCTCTAGCAATAAAAAACAGAAGTAAGCCACCTCTTACCCTCGCAAAGTTTGAGTGGCTTACTTCTTGTCGCTACGTAGGATGAGAATGCAAGCACCTTGCACTGTCGATCCTCTCTCTAACATATGTTGATTATGCCACTATTATACATGTAAAAGTGGGAGTAGTCAATTTTTTTTGCTTATTTTTTTACAGTACATCGTGCCAAGGGGGAACTAAATTGGGTAAAAGCAAATCACTTTCCACAATACTTGCAATGTTCGATGAAGACGACGACTTGAGGGTTATGGCCTATAATGTAGGCTTCCAAAGAGATAATCGCAAAGACTTTGACATTCTATACTCCAAGGCAAAAACAGATAAAGACATTCTGCTTTGTTCCTGCGACAGTTCTTTCACAACAGGAGAGAGTGAAGAGGACTTAGTGAATCGTGAAGATTCGATTAATTCTCTGACGGACGCTGAAGCAACTCTTTTGGCAAATCATCTGTACTCAGCTTACCCCGACATGTATGCGAATGCGCACGAAAACGACGAAGACGAAGATAACTAAATTTATAAAGCGACAAAGCGCAGCAGAAATGCTGGGCTTTTTGCGTTTTGGGAATGCAATCACGTAAAGGGAAAAGATGTAAACTATGTAATTGACCAATGGATGGAAAAGGAGTAATATTGATGTCATAAAATGGAACATAAGGAGTGGACTAGGAGTTGCTGGAACTAGCTGATCTGAACGCTGATTCATTAGTAAAAATGCTAAAAGCTTCCTTCTCGCTTCGCAACTGGACAGCAATGATAACAATAGCAGACAAACTTTTAGAAAATGTTGCGGTGATTCATGGGACAAGTCCGCAGGGATCAGAAGCCAAAGAATTGCAGCGATCCCTTGTATATTATTTTGGATTTAGTCTTTGTGCGAAGGGTATAGCCTTGCAAAAGTTGGGCGATCATAAGGGTGCAAGGCAGTGCATTGAAAAATATGCTGATTTAAGTTGGACAAAACTTGAAGATGAAGAGTCATTGTCTGAAATCGAATATTATAAGAATATCGCAATTGCAAATTCTTATGTCGTCGATTTGCTTGATGGGAACCAAGAAGTTTTGCCTGAATATGTTCAATTTGTTATGGAGAATAGTAGAGAGTTGATACCTGGATTAATTACCATCCTGGAATCGGCGCTGAAGCACAATTACTCTGTGAATTGGGCTTTAAATGAATTACAGGATGAAGTGGAGATAGATGTAGATAATGAGTCAAGAGAAAGAGTTCGTAATTATACTGAATATCTTTATTTATTGTCCGTTTACAATTTTAAAGAAGGAAAAATTATTGATGCAATAAATCAAACCCTGGAAAATATAGTATTAAGTGGTAGACTAAATGATGAAACGGGTTTTAGGAAAGGTGTAGCATTTTTTGAGATGGTAAGAAGTCATGCCGATGCTTCCCAGCAACAAGAGTATTACTACATAATGAAAAATATCTTAGAGAGGGAGTTTAATGATGAAAAAGACACTTTTGTTGTTAACAACCGTTTTGCTGATTAGTTCGTTCTCAATTATAGTAACCCCTAGTGCAGATGAATTTTCAGACGCATCCAACAGCATAATAATAACGACTAACAATCACGGAATAGATCACTAACGCTAATTTGATTTTTCTTTGATGGAATGTTAAAATATCCTTGTTCATTAGAATGTGGTGTTGTGATATCAACAAAGGCTCTACCGAAAGGTGGAGCTTTTTTTTATTGCTCCGGCATGGACATTTGTCTAAAATACGTGTTTTGTGCAGATGTCTGAATGAATTGAATATTTTTAACGAACTTAGGGGCATATATCATCAATGATATATGCCCCTAAAATATTAATCCCTTTTCTTTCTGTATTTCCTAATCACATCTACTGCAATAACCGCAAGTGTTACACAGAACGATTGTATTAATGGCTTCACATAGCTAGGATCATCATAAAGAAAGTATGCTAATGCGAAATTAGCTATGAAAGTAATCAGGTATCCCAAAATTCAATCATCCCATTTCTTTCCTTAGAACCAAGGATCAATTATGGTAGAACGTCTTGCGTCTGTCGAGAGAACACCGCCAGAATAGTCGGAGTTATTTGTAACATGTATTTCTTTCAAAAGTTCATAATCGCCCATGAAATTGCCATTCGCATCAAAATATCCTGCTCCTAATTCTCTGTAGAAATATTGAATTTTGAAAAACAAGTTTTCTTCGTTACGATGAATAAAGTAATAAACTCCATACCCCATTCCTGCTGCGGCCCCGACTTTCCATGGGTCTAAAATCCCTTTACTCTTTACGAATTCGGTCACAGCAGCTCCTAAAGCATATTCTGTCGCTGCTGTAAATTTACTTGAAACGTATCTATCATATCCACCCATATGTGTATAGGGAGTAGGATAACTTCTAGCCGCAAAAGAACTATTTTTGAATTCTAAAACCAGTAAATTATTTACCTCTGTTAAAACTTCAGGAGACGTATCGACTAATTTAAGAGTACCATCTGACACGATAAAGTCAATGTTGTTTTCGGTTAGAATATTTACAATTCTATCGTTGACTAAAGGTATGCCCTTTTCGACTTCATCCACACCAACATTATCAGCTCCAGTAGCTCCGGCTAATGGAACTGCGACAAGCAATAAGCAGGCAGAGAGAAACAGTATGAGTAACTTCTTCATAATTAAACTCCTTTTTCAAACCATATTTAAGGTTTAAGAAGTTGGCGCCAACCCGTCCTCTTTGCCATTATACCATAAATGGGATAAATATCTACAAAAATCCATATAGTAGGGAATAAAATCGAATTTATTCCATTTATGCCGTCTTGATTCTTGTGAATATATGTAAAAAATACAAACTTCGATTCAATATCCTGCCAGGGATACTGAAGACAACACGAATAGCCAGAAATCCGTCGATTTCCGGCTAGGGCATTTTCTTTCCGTTCGGCTAAAGGAAATGCTGCGGTGCGCACCGCATTCGCTTGCGTATATATAAAAAGTCGGCCGACTCTCTTACGCTTATTTTTAGTATTACCCGTATATCTTTAAAGCATACAATATTACCTGATCAATATTTTTGATTTTGGTTTAGCCCAGGTTGATTCGAATGATATATCCAATGGCATCAACGGTCTTAGCAAATCAGGAATATTCTTATTATCCTCTATAGCCTTCGCATATTCGTCCAGATCGTCAAACACTTTAAATGACGCATATATCTTCCTGGCAACCGTTTCATCATTCCTATTCCCTATTGCGAATATAGTTGGATCAATAGCCTGCCCTGCACGGTTGACGATAAAGCAATGACGTACCATGAGGTTATCGACGCTACTCATATATCCATAAGCAATTTTCCAACCTTCAAAATCAAACTTGTACAGATTTTCAATTGCAATATTGAATATATTGATATAACAGTTCTTGATGCTCACACAGTCTGTATGCTCGTCATACAGGCTTTGGGATAGATCGGGTTCAAGTGTATGCTCTTTGATCATAAGGAGCTATATCCTTGAGCTAGAAGCTGTTGCAACGCCTTAGCGTGTTCGGTGTAAGCTTCTTCTTCAGTGTCCCATCTTCCTATCGTCTCAGGACTACCCGCAGAAGGGAAAAACATTGTCTCGAATATGCGAAGCCTGTCTTCGTATAGCTGCATTCCTGTAAATACTGTCGATAGCCATGATCCGTCTTTGAATGTGTTTTTTGAAACTCTATGTACATTTGGATCTTCTAGCAGTTCAGCAAGCTGTAAGAATTCAATAGGGTTACCCTGACGATCATAGAACATATGGAATATACTCATTTAAATTCTCCTTAAATTAGTGTGTCAATAGTAGCTTCTTAATTATAAGCTAGATAAGATTTAAACTCAATTAAAATACAAACTATCTAACATTATGTTCTTGAATTAATTCTACTAGAATATGGTTTGCCCTTCTCAAAATTTCAGTATACAATTAGAAACAAGGTAGATTTTAATTGAACAATATTAAAGTTGGTAATTGGCATTTACTAAAGGGAGCTGAGACATTGATAACCTTTGAAAGTTTAGAGACATATTATGATGAAAGATACAATAAACCAAAAAATGATCATGAAGCATTGGTAGTACTTTGGACTGTTTACAAGAAAGAAATGAAACACTTTGATGCAACAATTAAAGATGGAATCGCTGAGACCTACAGGGAAATGAAGAGTAAGGGGATTCCAGCATTCTATTGGTTCTTAGAAGCAATTCACAGGACTTCGAAGAAAAAACAGATTAAACACTCCTACTCATATATTGTAGGAATGCTTCGGAATTGGGTGTTATATGGGTTTGGAAACACTATGACTTCTGAAGAAGAAGAGGTTTTCACCTTTTTCGCTGAGATGGCAGACGTAGAAATGTCCAATGATGCAAGACATGCTGTATCTGCACTCATGGGGAAATATGGATCATTTAAGCTCATGAGAGTAATGCACCAGTTGGCTGCTGTAGATAAGGGTGTCCTAATGGCTGATATGCTAAACAGAATGATGATTGAGCGATTTGGCGGTGTAGCTCCTGCATTACCTCCTTCTCCATCAGATTTCGTTTCTCCTGCAATCGAAGAAGTTTCTTCATCCTCAGAGGTGGTGTCTTATAAGGATGAAGAAAGTCAGAATGAAGCGATTAAGGAGAAGAAAAAATATCACATCAGCACCCCTGCCGAATTGAAGAAAAAGCTTAATGCGACCATCAAGTTCTTAAAAGATAAAAAAGAAACAGCAAGTCCTAGTGAAATCTGTAAAATGCTAAATGAAAAAGGATTCGAAAATATTACTCAAAAAAATATGACAACACACTTGAATTCAATGATGAAGCAAACCCCTCTAATAGTTAGAGTGGGAAAAGGTCAGTATAAGTATTCAATTGAGGAAGAATAAGCAACCAGCTCTTTAGAGAGATTGCTTAAAAGTTGTAAGTAAATTGATAAACACCTAGCTAGTTTGCCCCTTCTTTTTGGGTGTTGCAGAAGTTCTCTTTTTTGCTGTCTGCTGCTTTCGGCTCGATTTTTCCCAGGGCATCTTACACTCTTTAATAAAGTAAGTCAGACCTACTGCAAAGGCATCTGACTCGTCTTCATTCTCGAACTGAACATGGGGATAAGCAAGCAGGAGCTTCTTCTGGATCGCTTCCTTAGAAGCTGTCCCAACAAGGATTGCTTCCTTGACAGACTTTGGTGTGTAGTAGAACTGTTCGTATTTGTAGAATAGCCAATTAATCAGGCCATGCACTCTGAAGATCACCTGAGTCGCTGTGTTGAATCGACTGAAGCCACGTTCGATTGCTACTACCTTACATGGGTAATTGTGCTTAAACTGCTTCACGCCCTCGTAGACTTGGTTTAGGCGCTTGCCATGGCTCCATGCCTTCTTCGTCGGAAATGAAGTGATCACCATTGGCTGCTGAGTGTCGATGTTGAATATGACAAGACCTGTGCAGTCCATGGATAAGTCAAATGCGTATAAATAATTCATCTTGTTTCCCCCTAACGCAAAAAGAAGAAAGAGATAACCCCTTTCTTCGAAACGTAATATAGTTATATTTTGTGCTTTATGAAACGTATTATATTGCCTTTCCGATTCACCGTTCGTGGTACTTTGGTAAGGTCGATATAATAATCTGGTGCTGTTGACTGATCAACCACAACCTTATCGACATGATCAGTTTCTTTAAAATGATATTGATCGTGATTTAATTGGAATCCATCATAATCGGGGTTGCGCACGTATGACCAAGCTACAATCCGTGAGTTACCCTTCCCTCCAGTTACATACACTTGCATTAGAAACTGACAACCGTATTGAATCCCAGATTAAAAGCAGCATTACCGTCAAAGCTTCTGTCTGTATGCATGCAATGAACTTTTTCACGAAACTCCAATGGTATTAACTTCTCTAGTTTCTTCAGAGACATATGTACATTGCCATCATAGTCAGCCGAACAAGTATCCTGGAAGATGTAGTCGTACAGGCCAACATGCTGCATGAACTCTTCGGGGAACATGTTTGAGTCTCCACTGTAGTAGGCAAGCTCACAATTGCTATGATCATAGATGCTATATGCGTAACTGTTCTCAAGTTCCGGTGCATGTGACACCTCAAGGGCATCAATCAGAAGATGAAAGTCCTCAGCTCTTAACACTTGTGTCTTATCAGCAGGGAAACCATTATAAGCATACGTGCCGATCTGAACCCCCATGATTTCAAGCAGCTTAACAACACTCAGATCGTTCGGAGCGTGTACAATCAACTTAGGCTCCATGAATGGCTTCATCTTGTAATAGGTATAGAATATCAAGTCTCCAAGTGATCCTACATGATCTGGATGAAGATGTGTAAGCAGAACATGGATTTCTTCTATCCCACGAAGAAGTCCAAGTCCAAGAATTCTGTCGAAGTTTGCACTGCCACAATCAATCAGCAACAAAGTCTTTCCACGTTTAATGTATGCGCTGTTGTTTCCACGCTTAGTATGAAATGCACTCCCTGTGCCTACGAAGTTAAACATAATGCATCCCCTACTTTCTGTATCTTTTCATGTATCTACTAAAGTTTATTTTTTCTATTGCGAAAAAGAAAATCCATAACACAAGAGATACGACCGCAATAAATACAATGACTATTAATGCGCCGATGATCCTAATTAAAATAGCTGGTATAGCTATAACAATCAGGACTATCGCCAATACAGCCAAGGCTAATAGTATAAAAATCTGCACAACTTCACTTCCTTTCAAAATCAATATTCTTCTTCCATCATCGTCATTGCATCACCGTAACCGCTCCAATTATCAACGCCGCAATTCTCCAGGCATTCCAGCTTTTCGCTTCGTCTCAGCAATTCATGGTACTCTTCCATTGGAATCTCAATCATTAGCATGTCTTAAAACTCCCTTCTAATTGTCTAAATTTTGTACGACAACCCATTCTCCGTTAGTGACATACTTAGCAACTTGTTCGAAGCTATAGACTGTTCCAGACGGATACCCATCATCATCAATCCACATAACAATGTATTTTCGCTCTGACAATACATCGAAAGAAGTCCAATCGGCTGTGTAAATTTCTAAATCATCGTCATTGGGGATAGTGAATGTAAAACGTAATGGCAATACTTCCATTATTAAAAACTCCTTTATTATTTATTTGATTTTTTAAAGTTACATTTGCAACACATCGTATCGTAGTTGTCGATGTGATTTTTGCCACCTTTACTCTTAGGAAGGATATGGTCTTTAGTCATAAGGACTTCATCTCCATTAGCATCCAGGGCATAAAGGTTGAAGTGATAGTGATTAGCCTTGCGGTCTTTTTCTTTTGCAAAGAATACGCCGACGATCCCGCAGCGCTTGCATACGACACCCTTATGTTTGAACAACCAGTACCGATGTGAATCCATGCTGATTAGGTCGCCATCGAAATCAACTTTATGTAAATCGTTGTTCCTGATCTTTTGAACAACTCTTCCGTCTTCGATTGGATCAAGCTGCTTTGAAAGCACTTCTTCAATGGAGTATGTTCCTGCTCTAAGGTAATGTCCGTTTTGGCTGGTTGTCGTGATCATAGTTGCGCAGTCCTCACTTTGTTGTATTCTTTTTTGATCTCACAGGCTCGTAAGATTGACCTGCCTTCGGAGAAGGAGACTTTCGTTCTCAGATCGCATTTTGGACAATACAGATACATAAATGTTCTATACTCACCTACAGGATAATCGACAACAAATTCTCTGTCAGTATTAAGTTCATGCCAATCATGGTCACATGTCGTCTGCTTGCGTTTACGGCTCCAAAACATCTTGCACCCCTCCATGAAATCCGAATTTTATCTATACAAACAAGCATGAAAAATAGTAGATATCATAAGGGGATTATTTTCATACTTACCTAAAGTAAGCAAGTGAATTCCCTTATGATCACTGATTCAGCCCATTGCTGGAGTGGGTTTGTTCTGCTGCGCTTCCTCTAATTCCTTTGTAAGCAAGGAGATACGGTTAGTTTGCAAAATCAGCAATGTTTTCGCCAATTCAAGAAGACTCTTCTCTATAATATAATCATCAACAAACTCCTGCGTTGCCTTAACCCCGACAACCTCAGCCCTTGCTTCCATTTCAACCAAACCAAGAAATGCTTGTACAGCATCATCTTTTGCACCCAACTGACGAATAGTATTAAGCAGATATATTCCATCTTGCTTCCGCATAAAATCAATTCCCTTCGAACATTAATTATATTTTACGCTTAGAAACTTTATGAAAAGGTCTAAGCGAAAGCTGACCATCTGTTTATTTATTATATCTTACGCTTGATTAAAAGTAAAGAGGTTTATTTAACCAACGAACACTGCTCAAGGTAGTATTCATTGACTCCTGTTCCCTGCCAACCATCATCAGTTTTCTTCATCTTTTCACGTTCAGACATGCGCTTGATCTTGATGGTATCATTAGCAGTAAATGCTTCGATATCCTTCCGACCAAAATACTTGTCCTTCCGCACTTTGAATTCAAGAATCTCCCCTGATCTGAAGATGATTGTCTTCACTTTTGGAGTGTACTTCATATCAATCTCCAGCACTCCTACCACATGACCATCGACCAAAGGAAAAACGGAATGTATGAATCCGTAAATCTCTCTCTCAAACAAGATGATCTCCATTGGACTGAACTTCTTCAAGGAATCATTGTTGAAAGTATCCTCATAGGCACTCAGCGCTTCTATACGCTTCACCTTAGTCTTGTCCTTATGAGTCTTGCTGTACTTGATCTTGCCGTCCGTAAACTCCTTGCAGATCGTCAAGAGACGTGGTACGCTTCCGAACTCAGAGAAGTATCCCAGGCGAATCAATATATCAAGCTGCTTGCTGTTGATGATCGTGTGTTCCTTAATGTCGATCAGCAGTTCGATGAATCGGCTGTACTTGCGGAAGGAAAGTCCGCTCAGGTCTTCAGCAATCTGTCTGTTGCAGTGCTTCAGGAGTGTCAGGCCGTAAGTCAAGGCTCCGTTCTCGATCACGCATACTGGAGAAGCGCTGCGGAAGTCAGCCTTGTTAATCTTAACTCCCAGACGCTTCATTTCCTTGTGGCAAGTCTCAAGCTTCTTGTGATGCCCTTCAAGGGAATTGTACCAAGCGCACATGAATTCCAAAGGATGTCTCTTCTTCAGCATTGCGCAGATGAATGCAATGATTGCATATGACTGACTGTGCGATTTGTTGAAGGAGTATTTTGCGAACTCAAGCATGATCTCCCATAGAGTATCTACCTGCTCCTTTGTCCATCCCCGATCATACAGCCCTTGACGCAATTCAGGCTCAACCTTGTTCAACTTCTTGATATCCTTCTTACCAGTTGCCTGCCGGAGTAAGTCTGGATTCCGAAGCTTCGCCAATCTACCAATTTCAATAAGCTGCTCCTGGAACACGATGATGCCGTAAGTATTTTTCAGGATTGCTTCAAGATCGGCATGGAGATATTCAAACGTCTCTAATCCGTTCTTGCGGTTGATGTAATCGTTGATGTATTTCATCGAACCTGGACGATACAAGGCATTTACTGCGGATAGATCGTCAAGGCAAGTAGGCTGCATATTGATCAGAGCGCTTTTCATGCCTTCAGACTCGAATTGGAATATGCCGTCCGTGAATCCATTCTTGAAGATAGAGAGAACATCATCATCCGTATAGTCAAGGTTTCGAATGTACTCAACGTCCTTGCCGATCATATGAAGTGTGTCGTATATCACCGAAATGGTTCTCAGGCCAAGTAAATCAACCTTAACCAAGCCAAGTGCTTCAGCATCCTTCATATCAAGGTGCAGTACCATTTCACCTTCGTTTTCCGATATAGCAGTGTAATGCAACACTTCTTCGATAGTAACCACTTTGCCGCAAGGGTGCATACCGTAAGAGCGTGGTATTCCTTCAAGCTTCTTGGCGTATTCGAACAGCTTAGGATACTTCTTCTCATACTGTTTCATTGCCAAGTTGGTCAGCATTGCGCCTTCAATGGATTCATCATCATCGTCCATGTGCTTCGTGATTTCGTTCGTCTCTTCAAATGGAATGTTGAGAACTCGACCAACATCCTTAATCGCAGATTTTGACTTGATGTATCCGAACTGCCCCAAGGCAGCTACACGCTCTTGACCATGTTCTTCTACGATGTTCTTAACGATCAGGTCACGTTCTTCAGGTGCGAAGTCCAGGTCGAAGTCGGGGATTTTCAGTTCCTCTTTAGTAATAACTCCATCCTTCAGCAAGTCCAATTGCGCAACGTCGATGAATCTTTCGAAGTACAGGCCATGTTCGATAGGATCAATGTCAACGATATTCAGGAGATATGCGATAAGACTGCCACCGCCAGAACCCCTGGCAATACCTCTTCGTTCTACTGAGTTTGCGTAGCCATGAACCAGCAGATAGTATCCGGCAAATCCCATTTCACTAACTGCTTCGAACTCATACATTAGCCTGTCTTTGTATTTCTTAACAAGTCTCTTATCTTTTCTGTTTATTTTACGGTAAATCCATCCTTTATTGCACAGGTGTTTCAAGAAGTCTTCCTGTGATCCAAACTCAGGCGGTATATTCATTTTTGGGATCAGAGCTGCTGAAAGTGGAATTGTCACATTGCACTTGTCCATAATAATAGAAGTGTTTCGGATCGCTATATCACGTTCGTCTTCGGTCAGTGATTGCAGCAGGTTCCAGGCTTCCTTCTCACTCTGAATCTGTGTATCCATATATGTTGTATCAGACTCGTAACTGTCCTGATTGCGGTTGATCGCAATGAAGATGCTATGTAATTCCAAGTCTTCTTCATTAACAAAGTGACTGTCTGCTGTTGCTACGATCTGGATTCCCAGGTCATGAGCAATGTCGGTAATGGCTCTATTTAGGTCTTGCTGGCTCTGCTCTCTGTGTGACTGGACTTCAAGGTAATAGTCTTCACCAAAAGCCTTTCGATAGCGTATAGCGACCTCTTTGGCACGTTCTACATTGCCGGAGAGGATTTCTATACCGCCATTCTGAATCTTCCCTCCAGCAAGCGTCTGCTGTAACTCTGAAGCCATGCAGCCGCTTAGAATAATTAAACCTTCACCGTACTCTTCAAGCAGAGCGAAGTCGATACGTGGCTTGTAGTAGAAGCCTTCCAGGAAGCCAAATGATACCAGTTTATTGATGTTCAGGCGGCCTTTTTCATTCTTTGCCAGAACAGTCAGATGGTAATACTTCTTGTTTTTATCCTTCTCAAAACGATTGTCGCAAATGTAGAATTCGCAACCGTAGATGAACTTTAGGCTATTTTCCTTTGCAAGCTTGTACATCTTCACGCTGGAATGCACGTTACCATGCTCTGTAACTGCAAACCCCTTTTGATTCATGCTCTTTACCTTCTTGACTACATCTTCAGGTCTGCTCATTCCATCAAGCAGTGAATACGCTGTGTGAAGATGCAGATTCACAAATGTTTCGTCAGAGTGGCAGCAGCTACATGGAACTGCCACTATCTCTTCAATAATCTCAAATGTACTGTTTTCGCAACTCATAACAACACCCTTTTCTGTCTTCTGGTTATGAACACTCTAGTTGAGGTATAACGATCAGATTGACTAATTATATTTTGTGGTTCAATCAAAAATGGACGATACTATATCTGCAATACCTTCCAATATGTCTACTAATGCGCAGCCTACTGCTCTGAAGAATCTCTCTATCCTGGTTCGAATCCGTTTAAACATCATGGAACCTCCTAGTATTGGAACTTAGGTCTGACTGTAGGCAAGGCGCATTCACTGTGGTAATCAATGTTTTGAGTCAGGTTGAACAGATGTTGGCAACGTCTGCCCCTGATGTTGATGCTCTTAATCATGAAGCTGATTGTGTGTCCAGTAGTGGTCTGAATTCTTGCATAATCCTTTTGCAATGCAGCCTGAAACACTTGCTCCTTCCCAACAAGACTAATGAAATATTCAAAACGTTCTTTTACTTCTTCCGGCGTATCTACGATCACAAGCGTATGTTCATTCATTTCAATCGCTCCTTTTAGATAAGAAAAAGGCGCTCTGCACAGCAGAACACCTTTCAAATTAACTGCTCTTTTCTTCAATCCACTTCTGGCCTTCTTTTTCAAACACTTCAACCTTGATGTTAGTTTGATGCATGGCTCGATCCACCTGTTGCTCAAGCGAAGGCAATCCTTGAAGTTCAAGCATCATCTTGGAAGTCTTCAGCTTATGCCACTTCTTGAAAACATCTGATGCCACTAGACGTTTCAAGGCTTCAGCTTTGTTCTGGTGCTGCGAACGATAGGTTGTTGATTCACCTACTGCCTTAGATTCAAGGTGCGTAATACGTACACCAGAACTCGTCTTATTGACATTCTGCCCACCATTACCGCTACACCGAAAGGTATCGACTCTGAAGTCTTTAGCGGAAATGGAAAACAATAGCTGCTTATCCTTGCCCATTGGTCTTCTCTACCTTTTCAGGCTGTTTGAACTCGTAAATCTTCATGCGGAAAATCGCACGAATCAACGGGAATAAGAGTCCCAGCAGCGCAGGTGGAATATCAATGATCATTCGTAAGATGTGATGTAGGCGAAGGTATTTAGGCTTGTGTCCAAGGAATACGTATTTGTATCCTTCCTTCAGTCCATCATCAGTTGTCTGTTGCCAAATGTACCAAGCACGACAGATGAAGTAGATTGTGTACGCTCCCCATAGGGTCATAACCCACCAAGGTAGAGCAATTAATGCTGTCCATAAAAACATGTGTGTTCCTCCTTTAAAAATCTGGCATTAACAATAGAAATACTTCTGAAATTGACCCAAGAACATTCTGAGGTTCTAAAGGCGCATTTTTAGCGACAAGCAATGCACCTTTTCCTTCGGAGTAATGTATATCAGTTCGAATTCCATGTGATTCGAAGTAATTTTTCTGCACTTTTAACAAGGCTGACTCAATATTCATCTTCCACACTCCCACCGCAATGCTTGCAAAGTTCTTCAGCTTTAGCGCATGACTCGCAATACTTATCTGTAAGGGAGTTGCTGAACGTCATTGAGGTTCCGCATCCTCTGCAAGATGTATCAGTGAACGCTTGAAATACCATTCGTGGCGGCTCATAGAAGCAAACCTTACAGTTTTGCTCGACTCTGCGTTCTTCGGCTTTCGGATCATTGTCGCAATTTGAAACCCATTCACGCATTTCCTTGATCCTGTTTCGCTGCATCCTAGTCGTCATATCCGCATGGATTTTACTCATTGAACAACTCCCGGAATCACTCCGGCAAACATAGCTTTCAGCACGGCAGCATGAGCATGGTTTCCTTGAATCCAGCCGCTATCAATCAAGTAGGGCAACTTCTTGAAGGGCTTTTCCTCGATGGCGATATACTCGTCCGAATCCAGGTCTTGCTCCTTACGATCCCCGCTAACCTGGACATAGAAGTGATGAATCCTTTCGTTCGTGAAGCCAGTAGATGAATTTGAGTTGCCCAGGAATTCAATAGCTACAGGCTGGTATCCCGTCTCTTCGATTGTCTCCCGAATAGCTGCTTGAATAGGCTGCTCATTCTTGTCGATCATTCCGGCAATAAGGCCCAACTCTTCATCAAAGGTTCCGATACGAAATTCCTTGGTCAGTACAACAGTGTCAAAGTCGATGTTGTGGACTATACAGACAACACAGGGACTCTTCATGACAACATCCCGAACGATCTTATTGCCGTTAACCGTCAAAGTCTGTTGAATGACTTCGAAGATTGGGCTTCTGTATTTGTGGTCTTGGCTCAAGAATTTAATTTCCATTAGATTCAGTCTCCTTATATGCATCCATTTCAAGTAATGCGTCACGCAGGTCGTCAAAATAATGATGAATCTTTTCGTTGGCATACTGCCGCCACTTCCAGAAGTTATTAGCAACAAGATATTCACGCATCTTTGTAGCACTGATCACAATCTGACCTCTGCTCACTACAAGCTGCGAAACTCCTGCGATATCTTCAGGATCAAACCAAGTTGATCGTTCTTCATCGTTGCCAAAAATCATCAAGTCCGGCATGATCTTCAGCTTGTTTCTGTCTGCTGTTTTAGCGACCTGCGCCAGCACGAATCTGCCCCAATCGTGTGAATGATCGTTTTCATGCGTCAGATCAGGAATGAAGTCTACGATCACTCTTGAATCGTCCTTGTATATCTCCTTGATCAGCATCTTCCGTCTCACGGAATCGTAAGGATTCCTCAGTGTCTCATCCTCTTGTGCAGAACCAATCAGAATGATTAGTTTGTCACATACAGCAAGAGCCTGATTAATCACATGTTCGTGTCCGATGTGGATGTGCTGGAAACGTCCAAGCATGAACCCAAGCTTGTAAGGCTTGAGTACACTCGGGGTCTGAAATGCTACTGGAAAGGTAGATGTAATAGATTGTGCGCCATCCGTCCAAGGTTGGTAAGGTTTACGATCATAGATATATCCATGATCAGTAACGGGGCCGCTAATAATATGCCGCTCATTAATACTATTCATTATATTTCACCCTTAACTTTTATAGATTTTACGGAATTGTTCTACCAAATCGTTAATCTCTTCCGATACGTAGATGTTGCCCTGAGTCTTGTCGGCATCTTCCAAACGTTCCCGCATCTCGTTGTAGTCAGATCGAACCATAACCGGAATATCATTGACGTTCTCTGCATCGTGCAGGTAAACGTAGTTGTACAGATCATCCATTTCGTTCTCAATCGAATCATGAGGTACAACGAACAGATCGTTGCCCTTCCGCACAACACCTACACGTCCAGGGATGCTGCGTTTAATAGGCTCCATGGAGAACTTCATACGTGGCTTACCATTAGAGAAAGCCGTCTTCATAGCCCAGCCAAGTGTGTCACGTTCGATGTGTTTGTAGAATCCACCGCCGATGCCGTAGAATACGAAGCTGATTGGAACTCCATGCTGCATCAAGTATTCGTCGCATTTCTTGGCATTCTCAAACGACATACCTTCACCGATAATGACAGATACATTAGTGATACTTGCCTGCTTGCACTTCTTGTAGATACGAACAGCTTGCTCCCAGGTATCTCCACTGTCAGGTCGCATAACGATCTTCACGTCATGGAAGCTTGCCAGATTAGACAAAGGAACCAGGTATTCATCAATGACACGATATGCATCATATGTATCAATTACCAAGGCAACCACCTTTTCTCCTTTTGCAGCAGTCTCACGAATTGCATGTTTGAAGCAATCGAATTCATTGTCGAACTGTTGTGTTACTTTGTGTGCCAGTGCTGCGATACTGCCAATTGGAGCGTTAGGAGTGTATTGAGCAGTGTGGAAGTCGTCAGTACCTTGCAGAACTGCATTCCAAGCTGTGCCAGCCCAATAAGCATCTTCCAGCGATCTGTGACCACGGAAACCGAAGCTGTGGAACTTCCACATGAACTCTTCACCGTAACCGAATTGATTTGCACGTTGCTCCAGGTATTGTCGCATGTCATATGCTTCAGTCAGGCAAGCACTTGGGAAATAAGCCATCATGAACACGCCTTCCCACCAAGTAACCAGATCGCCAAAACCCTTTTTGGTGTTGCGGATTTGTGCGAAAGGCGTTCCGGCAGGACACCATGTACCTTCAGGCAATGCTTCGACAGCCAACGGTGCATATCCGTTGCATTCCGTGACAACACGCATCCATAGTTCAGTTGGGAAGGTGATTCCCATTCTCTTTGCAGCAGCTTCGGCTTCATATACATCATGGAAAGTCACTTGGACTGACAGGACAGATAGTGCGATCTCGCTGAATCCATATAAGAACATTCCCTGCGAACGGTTGTACATATGGGATACTTCCCAATCGGTATTGCATTTCAGGTGTTGGTGCGATAGATTATAAGCATCGGTAAGCATAATTGGGTTTTTACGAAGATTGTAAATAGGCATATCAACCAGCCTGCTCAGAATCTTTGCAATCCGCTTAAGAATTTTACTCATGTTTTCAATCCCCTTATTTGTTATATTTTACTCTTGTATATAATTTTTAAAGGGACTAATTGTCCCTTCCTTCCACGCCTATTTTCCTATAGCATCCCTACTGGCAAAGCATACTTGCCCTTAAGTCGATCTATTTCGGTTTGATACTCTTTGATCGCCCATAAATGCGGCTCAATTGCTGTTTTCGCTCCGTAGAAATATGAAGCCCATCTTACATAAGCTTTGCGCCATTGTTTGAATACAGGAATGAAGAATTGTTCAGTTTCCAAAGCTTGTTTCATACGCTTTTCAAAACTGGCATCTTTCAAAGTGGAGAAGTTGTGCTTGCGATCTGCTGTCTTTATCAACGCAGTCCAGACATGCTGACCAATACCACTTAAATACGCTAGGAGATTTGACGGAATGCTGTAGTCAACGTTAGGATTCTTACTAAGCAGTTCGACGTATTTAGCAACCTCAAACCCAAATTGCCGTTCGATAAGTTCGAACGTCACTCCTGGAACGTCCTCCATGTAATCGTGCAGCAATGCTGCCACAATACAAGGCTCGTAACGCACTCCATGACTCAACAGGTCTTGTGCAACATCTACCAAGTGGTAGTAGTAATGATCACCGTTATGGCGCTTATATCCATTTTCTGCGCACATAATGACCTTCATAAGATCAAGTGCTTTCAATGCTTCGGTAAGCCCTAGTTTAGTTAAATAATCTTCAAGGAATAATACTCTGCTGCTCATTTAGCACCGCCTTTTGTGATACACTAAAGTAGAGACGGCCTTGATTTTCGCCCCTCCCTACGCCGTAGCCCCTTGCGGGGTCAAGGTTTCGGGTCTTCCTACTTGGTAAGCAGGATGTTGAGGGTGAGGATGGAGTAACAAGGCGAGGATAGAGTTTGTCAAGATGACGACTGCAATCGTCATTTTGGCGTTTAACTCTCTATCCTCTTCCGTCTTTTCTTATTGTATAATTTATTATATCTTACGCTTGATTTTATGTCAATGAAATAATTTATTATATCTTACGCATGCGATGAACATAGAAAAGCCCCAACAAGTAAATGATGGGGCTTTCAATTTAGATTTTGTTTAAGTAATTGACAATCTCATTGGCTTTGTCCAAATACTCCGAATCAATGACACCAGTGGAATTTAATAAGGAATGCAGGTTCATGTATTGATTGTGCTTGTCTAATAGCTTGTCGATTTCAGCTTTGTCTAACTTTTTAGGCTCGTCAATCGCTCTCATGCTTGTATCCTCATGATCAACGTATTCCAACATCAGTCCTGACTTTTCACTTCTCAGGTCGTAGTGTCCGCTCTCCCACTCACCGTCTTCGTCAAATGAGTATTCATAGAAGAATGATTCAACAATAAAGATGCCTTCATAGCCATCGACAACAACCTTTTGTCCACGCTTATATTTCTGTTCCGTCATTTGAATCACCCTTTCTTATTTCGATCAGTAAGTCAATCATTTCCTGGCTTGTATCTTCAAAGATAGGAATTGTTTCGCTGATTTTAATGAAGAAGTCACGCTTTTGCTTCCGAAGATGCTTTTTAACGGAGTCTTCCCAATAAGTATTCATGGTTCTCACCACCTGTTTTAAATCTTCCCTTATGCTCTGGTGGAATTTGAGAATAAAAAATAAGGCTGAAATTAATCAGCCTTACCGTCTGTTCATTTAAAAGGTTCAAGTAGCTTGCGCAGATTCGCAACCGTTGTGCGCTGATACAGCTTAAATGGTTCAATAAGCGACCACTCAATCGTACCCTCTTCCTCGTCGATCATAACGTAGACTACGGTAGAATCTGGCACTTCGACTGCACTATTGACACTAATACTAAATAAGTCAATAGCAATCACACCTGCATCTATTGCGTCATAGCCCCAAATTAGTGCTTCGCCATCATTAATTGAAAACAGCTTCATCCTCATTCTCTCCCTCTATTATATCGTTATATATTTCGCTTGTCATACTGATAAATATGGTGCTGGTACTTGTTATTTTCATCTGCTGAAAATCCCTTCATATCTTTTAGCATCCACTCTGTATCGCTTCCCCACTCTAATTTTGGAAAGTATGTATCAGGCTTTTCGAAATCGCCAATTACGATTGTTTGATAGACACGATCAGCATATGGAAAGAAGTGTTTGTAAATCTCTCCCCCGCCGATCACAAACACTTCTTCTTCAGGGTCAGAGCATTCCCATATATCCTGTTCCAAAGCTTCGAATGAATCGTATACGTAGCAGCCATCAGGATTAAAGTCATTGTCCCTGGAAAGAATAACGTTCATTCTTCCGGGTAGTGGCTTTCCAATGCTGTCATATGTCTTCCTGCCCATGATCACGATATTGCCGATAGTTTTGTCGATGAAGTGTTTCATGTCATACTTCAGCTCGCCAATCTCCCAAAGCATCTTGCCATCTTTGCCTATTCCGTTATTTGGTGTTGTAGCAACGATCAGACTTATCATATATATCCTCCTAAATTGCTACTTCCATCTTGATTGATGGATGATGTTCGTAGCCAATCAGTTTAAAATCATCAATGGTGAAGTCGTCAAAGTTCTTCACGTCTGGGTTAATCCAGAGTTCAGGAGCCTTGAAGCCTTCTAATTCGATTTGATCAAGCAGAGGATCAATATGTCTATCGTATATGTGACAATCATTGATATTGAAAGTCACTGTACCAACTTCGTAACCTGTAATCTGAGCGATCATTCGTAGCAGCACATAGTACTGGAATACATTGAATGGTTGCCCCAGGGCCACGTCATTGCTTCTAACGCCTACAATCAGGTGCAGCTTGCCATTCTTCACAAGCCATTGATTGTGCCACACACAAGGCTGCAAGGCCATGTCCCAGGCATCGTCAATGTTGTTCAAGGTGATAATGTGCCTGCGTGATGCAGGATCATTGATAAGCCCCTGGATCAATCGTTCTACTTGATTGGTGAATTCAAAGCTTACGTGACCACTAACAGGGTTGACTTTCCAATTCCCTGTACGAATCGGCTTGCCAAGTTGGTATCCATATGCTCTGCCAATTGTATTATCCGAACGTGTCCACTCACGCCAAATCTTCACGTTATTCTCGTCAAGGTAGTCAGCCTTGCTGGTACGATGTACATAGAACCAAAGCAGCTCATGTATTGCTGACTTCCAGGCTACACGCTTCGTTGTCAGAATTGGAACCTCTTTGCAGTCAAATACCAGCTTCTCCGATATAGTGCTTAGTGTATGAGCTGGTGTTCCATCTGCCCATACAGTTCTTACGTTTTGACCTTTATCCGAATATCCATTCTGCACGATATTCTGGACAAGAGCCTTGTATTGTTTGTCATAAAAACTCATTCGTCTTCACCTTCATTGTCCTTATTCAAAACAACTCTTTCAATGTCATGGGGTATGCAAAGATGATTGAGACAGGTGAAGAATCCGTCAATCCGTTCGTCAATCTTGTCATGATACCAGTCGCCCTCCATGATCACTTGTGTTGTATTAGCATTAACAAGTCTGGTATATACACCGTCTTCACCGTACTCCCAATTCTTTTCAATAATAAGCTTCATCAGAACCTCACTCTCTGTTCAGAGCGAACATGATTTTTCAAGTCGTCACAAACACGATCCATGATCTCTTTATGCGATTCAACTTTCTTTTGGCTAATGTGACACAGCGCCACACGTCCTGTCGGTTCAGGCTCTCTAAGGATAGTTGTCCTGGTTTGACTGCACTTGCTGCATTTCATGACAATCACCCTGTCGCAGTTCGGCAGAATATTGTCAGTCTTTTTGTCAGAGAAGCAGCAAGTGTGAGGATTTTTAAAAATCCAATCCAGGAACTTGTTGATTCTAAACATTAAGAAATGCGCATGTGTCTGTTGGTATTAATGAGGTAAGCGCCTTCAATGCTTTCGCCCTCTTTGAGTCTCTTCAGTGCCTTCAGCAGATCAGCCTTGAGGATTTTGTCGGGCTGCTTCACTCTGAACTGTTCAGGAATACGTTCCTCATTAATAATGCCAACCGAAGCATTACTTGTTTGGAATTTGACCTTGAAGTTTCCGGCATTCACAACATCAATGTTCGCAGCAGTCAGCATGTTCGCCATATAGTCTTCAAGCCCTTTTACTTTGTTCTCCATGTATTTCCGGCGTTTAGCCAAACGCCCTTCTTCATTCTTGTATGCAGCAATATCTCCCTCGATATTACGAATGAATTTGACGATGTTTTCTACCTTGATTTCGATCAGATCGGTGACACCTTCGATTGTGTCGATGAACATCTGAAGATCATCTTCAGACAGTTCTTCGCCGCTATCAAGCGCATCTTCAACATAGTCATTAAGCTTGCGGTAATGCTCACTCAGTTCGTATAATTTAGGCATCTTCTTCATCCCCCTCTAATTCGGCAGCGCAGTATGGGCAGTATCCATCTTCATTTAATCTGTCTGCATCAAACTCGTCTCCGCACTCTTCGCAATAAAAATTAACGGAGTCAAGAGGGTTTATCCCACTCCATGTTCTACCAAGCACAGCACTTACCTTTTCAAGTGATGCAGGGTCAATTTGAACCTCAGTAATATCGCCTTCATCAATTGTTCCGTAGATTTCACTGTGCTTTCCTAACACTTCACCGAAATTCACGTTATGACCAATTGCAGCATTCACTTCGGCTTCGGTTGCCACAAACATTCCGTCTAAGCTTCCGGCTCGTCCGCAATCCCAATAGAACGACCACAATCGTTTATCACTATCTGGACAAACGATTGTGGACAAGGAATCAACCAATAGTTTTGCTTGATCGACTGCCAATGTCATGCCAACCGAATTAAGAATTTCATCTTCATCGTTATCAGATAGCTCAATGAAAACTGGGCTTTCTGCATTCGATTTATCAATGCGTAGCAGCATTCTTGTAAAAAGGTTGATATTTGTTATTCCCGTATCCCAATGTTCTACTAAAGTTAAACACTCTTGATTTTCTGCGATACTCATGTCGTAACCTCTTCTCATGTATTAGTTATATTTTATGCTTCTGTAGTAATGATGCCCAGAATAGTATCTTTGGAACCTGCGCCATTTAGTATTGTTACTGCTTCCTTATTCTTGATAAAATAAGTCGTCGGCACAGACATGATGCGGAACTGTCCAGCCAGCTCAGGCAGTTCATCAACGTTCACCTTCAGGACGGTTATCCCTGTTTCTGCGGACACTTCTTCCAGTGTTTTGTCGATCACTTTGCAAGGCGCACACCAAGGCGCTCCGAACTTCACGATCATCAACCCTTCGGCTGCATCTGTCTCTGTCTGAAACTCTGCTTCCGTTGCGATATTCTTAATCATTTGAATCTCTCCTTTTCTATTCACCATTCTGTGTGTACATAGGTCACGCTGCCGAACTCCCTATTCCATACTTTTAAGAATTCACGCAGGTCTTCATCATCTTTATGCGAAATTTCATGAAGGTTTGTATAGACATGGACGAATCCACCGTTGTACACGTCTCCCCATTCCATCAGTTCATCCCAATGCTTATCAGCATGACTCTTAGTGATGTGGTCGTACTTTTCAATAAGGAAATCCCTTATTTCGAAGTAGTCATAATACGGTTCGCTCTTGTGAAGTGTCGGCCTTTGGATTGGCTTAGTGATCTCGCAATAATCAACCTTCTTAATATGTTCAACCCAATACAATCTATCTCCACGATCTTGCTTTGCGCTGCCGATTTCCGCAAGCATATCAACCTCATAAAACTTGTCACCAATCTTGCAGATTTTTGTAACCTCTTCTTCGTAGTAGCCCTGACCTGTTTCGAAGTATTCGTGTCCATCACTGAAGAAGCTAACAATATCGGCTTCGTTTTGCAAGTAATTTTCATCTTCAATAACACCGTATTGATCTTTTAGATACTGTTCCATGTCTAACCCTCCCGTTTCTCATGTTGGTAATCCGTGATCTTAAAATAAATATCTTCGTCTTCGTCACAGCTTGCGTCATTCGCAAGAACTATGTCATGGAAACAGTGTTTGTGGACAAATTCACCAACCCAGCGCACTCTTGTCTCCCTGGAGACTCCAGCCATATCAAGCTGTGTTTCGCATGTGTGACAGCCTATTGCATAATAAACTGACATTCCAATCACCATGCATCCTTTCCGTCTTCGTTTTTGAAGAATTTTAGATTGCCGAAGTATGCCGAACCACTAAGCATATACTGCACTCCATGAATGCGGTAACTTGTCCAGTAATCCCACTGCCATCCGTTAGTGTCAGTATTACCTTGATCAGCGCCGTATTCGTCCTTCAAGTGTTCAGCAACATGCGCAGGTGCGAGGAATTTCGATTCAAACATGTCCGAATGTCCCTCAATTACTGCCAATATGCCTTCTTCCATGTCTGGAAATATAATATCTTCCAGTAAGCTTGTGCGATTCATAGCTATCTCTCCTTAGATGAAATCTTACTTTTATGTAAGGACGACCCACTGGTACACTAGCTTGAGCGGATTGAAGCCTGGAAGCACGTCCTTGCCTAGCTGAAGGAAATCTACCCTGCCACCTATGTCCACTAGCACTCCAGCCACAGAGCCTTCCTCATACGCTGTGACGGCATCCTTCATAGAGACGATATTATGCGGAGTTTTAAATCGAAGGTCGAAGAATTTTATATCTAAGACCTCCCTAATTCCCCAATTATGATCATTTACCATGGACAATCGCCTTCGCCATCTTCTCCCGCATGCAGAGTGACAAACTCGTAGAAGGTTGAAGCAAATCCGCAATCATCCAGTCCAAGACGCTCCAAGACTTCTGACTCTTCTTTGGTGATTTCGATGAACTTTACAGCTTTCAAAACAGATTGTTTGCCTTTATACGTTATCTCTTCATTAGTGCCAACATAGAAGTCTGAATAATCAACCATTTCGGCAGAGTCGATAAAGTATTCCATATCATTCTGATTAATGATGCAATGCCCTTGCACGTCCATTTCGTCGGCCCAATTGTCGGAATATTTCATAAGGTAAAGTTGTGTAGTCATGTTGTTCTCCTTTAGTTTAAGATGTAGCGTTTTTCAACTCTGGCGTGGTGGATTGTTGGAGTATTAATGGTAGGATGCGGTTTTTCCTTGAAATGTTCTAAAGCATCTTTCACTTCGCTATTCGCCGGATAAGTATCATATGTCTTGTAAACCCAATCGCATGTTTTCATGTTGTATGAAACATTCACAAAAATAATAAATTCCTCTTTCATCTCTTCACCTCATTTTACTTTGCGCTTATTGCGACCATTTGAACAACCGAACGTCCGTCACCGTCAATGACTTTCTCTTTGCATCTTAGCTGAGAAGAACCGCCACCATCCAAGAATATGCCGTCAACCAACGTTCCGCTGCCAATGTTCTTCTTGATCGCCAATCTAAACTGTTCTGCTGTACAAAGTGTATCCGTGACGATCAACCAGATATTAAGCCCTGAATTCCATACCAATGCTGTTCGGGTAGTCTTACCGTCAATGTTTGGCATTCCCTGAAGCTTCGCAAGAGTTTTCCAGGTCGTATCATCCTGGAGAGTCATACTAATACCACCCTGCGCCCAATACCGTGATCTGTCAATCACTTCGATTTCGCTGGCTGTGGGTACTATCTGAACGCTATATTTTCCTGCTGCTGCGTCCCAGACCAATGTTCCTCTTGCGTACTTCTCGTTGAACCAGCCGGAACCATATCCACCGACAACGCCACGCACTGGAACATCGTTGTTCACAGCAATAGAGATTTGATCCTTCAGATAGAAGAATCCACCATTCACTCCGTATTCCTCTGTCTTAACAACGTTCTTGCCAGCAGTCTTCAGTACAATATTATTCGGTGATGTTTTAATGAAGTGGAGATTCGTGCCTGTTGAAACATTGCCGTAAGTATAACTTGCCATTTCGCATAGCTCCTTTATCGTAGTTTTCTTTCATCGTATGAATCGAAGCTAATGACCGCTTCGCAGACTTGCATCTTGCCATTTTTGAAATATTTGTACCACATATCTTCGTTGTCTTCGCCTTCTCCGTGCAGTTCAAACACAACGTCAGGAAATGCTTTTGATAAATCTTTCATGTTGGCTTCATGATCGTACCAATTATAAGAATCGTGAAATGCATAACCAAAATCAGATTCTTCAATGTAGTCCTCTATTGTTCTGTAAATCTCAACAGGGACGTTATGTACAATTGACCATTCGAAATTTGTTGAATAACCCATTCACTCTCACTCCTTTAATAACCATTGGGCAAGAAAAGATATTATTCTTACCTAAAAGTTAGTTATATTATATGCTTGTAAGGAACTTATTTAACGCCCGTAGTTCCGTGACCTCCACGGTTAGGAGTCTTTAGCTCAGGAACAGTAATCAGATTCACAGGTTCCATCTTCTTCTGAATACGGAACTGACAAACACGATCACCCTTTTCGATTTTGCCGTCACGCATAGCCAGGAGTGGCATAAACCATTGATCATCATTGCCACGATACGATTCGTCAACAACGCCTTTAGAATTGGTTTGAATCACACCGAAATTCTTGAACGTGCTGCTGCGTGGTAGAACATGCGCTTCATGATCAAACGGCAAAGACATAGCTACTCCCAGAGGAAGCTTGATGAAGTCTCCAGCCTTGTATTCGACTGTTTCTGCCGAACGCAGGTCAATCCAGTCACCCTTCTCGATCTTTTTCAGTTCAGTTGCATCGCCATCAAAGTACTTCACAAGGATGGTTAAAGGCTTTTGAGCCGAACCAGAAGTCTTGATCCGCAGCTTGTCGATCTCAGTGAACTTGAACGTCTTTACATCCAATCCACCTGTTTCGTTGAAATATGAAATTTTTGCTTCCAGTTCAGGTATATTCAATTCCTGAATCATGCCCGACTTCTCTAACGACTTAATCCATACTTTTTCACCTTTTTTATAGAAACGTTTAGCCATGTCTTTTCCTCCATTTGTTTTGTTATATTTCACGCTTCAAATTAAGCGATATATTGGTATCACCTAGAACCAAATTATATCATTATATTTTACGCTTGTCAATGTGTATTAGAAGTTGAACACAAAGTCTGCATCAGAGATTTTCACTACGTTCAGTGCTTTAACGTAACCATTCCCTTTAACGCTGAAAAAGTCATGTGTCTTTGTATCAGTCTTCATTCCGTTGATAACGATTGGATTTACATCTTCATCTACGAAGTGTGTGTCCAGCCCCAGGTTTTGAAGGGCTTTATTTGCATTGTAACGAACGAATCTCTTCACATCTTCCTGAAGGCCGATATTCGTGTACAGTTCATCAGTGTAGAGCGCTTCGTTTGAATACAGCTTGTCAAACAATTTCACCACTTCTGCACTGGCCTGCTCCTGCTCTGCTGCTGATAGGCGCTCGAATACTTCCTGTGCCAGCACTCCAACAAATACTCCGTGAATTGACTCGTCTCGGATAATTAGGTTGATGATCTCTCCACTTGCAGTCATTTTTGCATCACCTTTATGACCGCCACCAGCAAGGTACAATGGGTAGTAAAATCCAGAGTAAAATAGGAAGCTTTCCAGGAACACCGAAGCCACCATTGCCAAGTAAAGGCTTAGATCATCGTTGATATTTTCATAGTATTCAGCAATGAGATTAGCTTTGTTCTGAAGGTATTTATTGCCTTCAACCCATTCGAATATCTCGTCAATTTCTTGAGTCGAAGCAACCGTAGTAAAGATGCTGCTATAGGATTTGGCGTGAATGTTCTCCATCATGCCCATGAACGACAGTACGGACTTCTTCTGTAGGTGATCAACCTTTTCTGCGATCTTAGGCATCCCGATTGTACCTTGTAAGGTATCCAGGAGTGTCAGACCACCAAGAACACGCTTGTAAACTTCTTGTTCAGCCTTACTTAGTTGCCCCCAGGTTCCCTTATCGCTGGACAATGGAATCTCTGTATCCAGCCAGAATTGCATTACATTCTGGTTCCAAAAAGTCATTACCATTTCATCACTTTCGTTCCAGTTTACGGCTTTGTAATTCTTCATTTCACTAACCTCCGATTGTATTTTTGGTATTAAAAAACTGCCGACCAGTTAAGGTCAGCAGTTAGATGTGTTGGCTTATACTGCACAGGATGTGCATTCAGCAATATCAAGCTTTTTAGTTCTTGTGTAGTAAAGGCTCTTAAGACCTTTCATTGCAGCGTAATAGTAATATCTCGCCAGATCGTTCGTAGCCGTATTGCTATCTACGAACAAGATCATGCTAATACCCTGGTCAATATGTTTCTGCATTCCAGCAACCATATCAATGATCTTGAACTGATTCATGTTGTAAGCGCTCTTGTAGAAGAACATGTTGTCTTCAGCCAAGTATGGCATTGGGTAGTATGTTGTTGAGGTAGCATAGGTGCGAATCTCAACCTGCTCTACGACAGGCATTACGCTTGATGTGGCGTTCTGAATATATGAGATAGATTGCGTAGGAGCAATAGCCAAGCGATAAGCATTGTACAAGCCATGCTCTTTGACCTTGGCTGCAAGTTCAGCCCAGTCTTGCGGCGTAGGCACATGAATGCCTTCGAACAGCGCTTTAACCTTGTCAGATTTCGGAGTGAAGTCTTCAGCATACATATCAAAGTAAGTTCCCTTTGCGTATTCTGATTTGTCGAAATCCTTGAATACTTCTCCACGATTTCTTGCAATATCCATAGAAGCTTCAATGGAGTGGAAATTCATCATCATTGCAAATACTTCGGCAAACTCTCTTGCGTCAGAGCTTTCATATGCGATCTTATTCTTAGTCAGATATCCATGCAGGTTCATCATGCCTAGGCCAACAGCATGCAGTTCATCATTGGCCCTCTTAACCGTAGGTGCATTATCAATAGAGGTCATGTCGGATACAGATGTAAGCGCATACATTCCAGCATATACAGAATCACGAATAGCCTTAGATTCCATCACATTAACAATGTTCAGGGAACCAAGGTTACAGTTGATATCTCTATTGATTTCATCAGGCAGACCATATTCGGTGATAATGGATTCTTCTGCAAGTTGAAAAATCTCTGTACATAAGTTACTTTGTTTTATGCTTCCAATATCTTTCAGTGCGTGGAACTTGTTCGCATTCGTCTTGAACATCAAGTACGGATATCCAGATTCCATTTGAGTCACTGCGATCCTGGTAAGCATATCTCTTGCATTCATAGCCTTCTTCTTCACACGTTTGTTCTTAACTAATTTTTCATACATCTTGTCGATATCCATATCGTCAAGCTGCACACCGTACTCCTTGAATACAGAATATGGAGCGAACATATGAAAATCCTTGTCTTCTCTAGCTAATTCAAAGAACTTGTGCGGTACGATCAGGCCAATCGAAAGAGATTGAATACGTGACTTTTCATCAGCATTGATCTTTTTGGTATCCAGGAATTCAATAACATCCCACCCGAAAATGTTGTAGTAAGCTGCACCAGCACCTTTGCGTTGTCCCATTTGGTCTGCATAGCTAAAAGAGTCTTCAAGCAGCTTCATCACAGGTAATACGCCCTTTGCAGCACCTTCTACACCCTTGATGGACTCTCCACGACCTCTCAGCTTCGACAGGTTTAGTGCTACACCGCCGCCGATCTTAGACAGTTGCATAGATGTTCCGATATTAAAGTTGATTGAATTTAGGTTGTCGCCCACTTCCAGTAGGAAGCATGAAACCATTTCTCCACGACGACTCTTACCTGCGTTCAGGAATGTTGGCGTAGCAGGCTGATATCGCTGCTTAATGATTGCTTCAACATAGTTCATTGCTTGTTCGAAATCCCCCCTTCCCAGGTACAATGAGACGATTGAGACACGATCTTCGTAGGTTTCGAGGTACTGACCTTTATCGTCGGTTTTAACGGCGTATTCTTTGTAAAACTTCGATGCAGCCATATAGGACTTGAATTCGAATTTTTCACAATATGCAAAATTATAAATAGACAAGACCTCTTCTTCGCTGTATTCTGCGAATACATCGTAGTAAAAGTCGGACTGCACCATCCACTTTACTTTGTCAAGTATACTGTCAAATTTCTTACTTTTTCTCTTTACTTCCTTCAGGAATTCCGCTGCGGCCTGCTGATCCTTTTCAAGCTGGAAGAACCCATTCTTCCTATTCATCACTTCATTGTTTAGCTCAATGTAATTCATTCTAACTCTCCCACCCTTGTTGTGAATTTTGATGCATCTGTGGAGTTGCCGGAAAGTTCGAACTTATGTACAATTGGAATGCCATACATTTCAGCTATTGTGTCTGCGCTCGCTGCGAACACTTGCCCCCAATTGATATTCCCACTAGCTGCAACTCCTTTAAGATGGTTGTGATTGTCAGCAAGAAACTCCTGGACTCTCTTAGGAACCTTGCCAATACCAGTTGTATATGTCACAAGCACGAAGGGTTTGTCCACTTTAAGGTCTTTGGTTATCTTGATGCATTCCATGTTTTTCAAACGTTTGACGAACCTCTCAACGTTACCTGTCATTGAATCATATATAATCAACATGATATATACTCCTTGAATTCATTATATCTTATGCTTATAGATAAAAAGAAGGTTGGCTAGATATAAGTCCTAGCCAACCTTCACTTGGTAATATCTATTATAACATGATTCATTATTTATGTCAATGTGAATATGCCTTTGTTTTAATTGACGACTGTTACTGATTCGGCTTCTAAGCGTGAACCTTCGATCTCGTCGATTACATCATATGCAAAGTTAAGAATCACGTCTTCTACCAATCCTTCAGAAGCGGCAACGTCCCATCCTTCGTCTGGAGTTACAATGAATATGTTTTTCTCATGTACAGCTACAGTTCCGTCACTGAACTCAATAGTCGCTTTTTTAATCCATACTTCTCCGTTATTCTTAGGCATCTTAGTCCCATCCTTTATCCGTTTTTATAGTCTTCCGCAACGATCTGAGAAGTGACAACCACTTGACCATTCCACTTCTTCCATTCGTTAAGCTTTAGCTGCCCTACTACGTCGATGTAATCCATCTGTCCGACGTCCTCAGCCCACTTCTCATTGACTTTGAACTTGATCACATCTACTCCATCACAAGGGATCTTCACAGTATCCTTATTCTTTCCCATAACCTTCCGATCACCTTCAACGAATAGGTTCCTAATCAGGAATAGCGCTGGTGGGAATTCCGTTCCGGTAAGGTAATCAAATTCTTCGATCTGACTAAGAAGCTTCACGCTTACTGAATCAGCATCAAGTTCCATGTCATATTCAATGCTTACTTCGAATTGATAATCCTTCAGCTTTTCATTCATGAAGTCCATGAACTTTTTGAAGTTAGCAGCCCTCATTCCGATACCGCCTGCAAATTCATGTCCAACAGCATACTTGATGTACTTTTTTACCACCTTCTGATTCAGGAAGGTTTTCATTTGAAAGTCGCCGTAGGTTCTGAAGCTTCCGGCAAGCGAACCCTCATGCTCACGCATAACAATAGCTGGCTTGTGGAACTCCTGAGCGATCTTGTTGGCAATCAGGCCGTTAAACCCTTTGCTGGCATGCTCGTCAATTGCAACAAGGATTTTGTCCTCATGATTAACGGTGCTAGAGTATTTTTCAAACAGCATCTTCTCTGTCACTTTACGCTCGTCATTCAAGGCTCTCATTGTCTTTACAAGCTCTGCACATCTGTCATAATCGTCACAGAGCAGTAGTTCAATGCCAAGCTCAATCTTGTCAAGTCTTGCGCAGCCATTAATCAGAGGGCTGATTGTAAAGCCAATGGTTTGTGAATTAACTGCTTCTAAATCCGTAGCTGTTGCATCCAGGATTGCCAGCAGGCCAATATTATTGATATTCTTCATTCCCTGGATGATTATACGTCTATTCTCCAGTACATTCACTGGCATCATGTCCGCATACATCCCGCAGGCAACAAGATCAATCAGATCGTCTACTGCACCTGTGCCGAACGTATCGTCAAGGACTTGAAGCACCTTGTAAACCACACCAGCGCCACTGATATGTTTGTTCGGATATGTGTCGTCAAGCTTAGGATTAACAATCACAGCATGAGGATTCTCGTTCTCATAGTCGTGATGATCCAGGATAACCACATCAATCATTCTATCTTGCAGAGACTTGCAAGCATCTGATGAATTCGTAGAGGAATCCAGGATAATAATCAAATCTGTATCATCAGTAATCATGTGTAATTGATTTTCAACGCCGTGACCTTCTGAACGCTGATTGAATGATACGTAATAGTTGTCTGTGAATTGCGAAATATATCTGACCATTGCAGCCGTAGAAAAAACGCCGTCACTATCGCAGTCGGCGCTTATACAGATACGTTTATTCTGTTTGACTGCTTCGATGATCTTGTAACATACCTCTTCAATATTTCTTAGCAAATAGGGGCTATGTAAAACAGATTCAGGTGGATTGAGAAACCCTTCGGTATCAACAATACCTCTGCTGTTCAATAGTTCAACAATGATATTTTTCGCCGCACCTTTTCGAGAGGATGCGGCAGGCTTCCTTGGTTTCCAAAGCATTTCTGCCACACCCCACTCATTAAATTATGCCTAACAATGTGCCGATAAAGATCACGATAATTATCGTCATTGTTGGGTGTACTATGTATCTTGATCTTCCAACCTTCATATATCTTCGCTCAAGTATTTCGCCAATCTTACCTGTGGATTGAAGATACATAACAATAAATAGCGCAATGATTAGCGTTATAATGACATTCCCTACAATATTAGCGACAACAATCCAGAATGCGATATTGAACATGATTAGAATGAAGTATGTGATCTTCATTACCGTCTTAAAGCCTTCTTTATACGATTCTTCGCCTTTTTTAATATTTTCGTACAGTTCGACGTTTATCTCTTTTTCCGACTGGAATAGCCGAATGTAACCTTTGACATTCCCAAAGAGCATTAGAATGCCCCATACAAGTAAAATGATATTCATCTTTGACACTCCCTTATTTATACAGCTCTCTTAGTGTGATAATTAACTTCTGCACTTCGTCACCAAACTGACTTAGTGTGGAATCCTTGTAATACATATCAACGATTGAATGAAACGCTTTAACCTTCAGGTCGTCTGGTATTTCCTTTAGACTAGCCATTAATGAACCTCCTTACGTACAATGCCGCCATACTTATATCTCTCATAACCTTTAGGAAGTTTTACAACATCCCAATGTTCTAGCAGCTCATGTACAGGTGCGCCAAGAGTCTTCCCTAGAGCTTTCCGTACTTCGTCAAACATATGAATTGAATATCCAAATGTAGAGTATTCGACTGTACCATAAGCCATCGTGCGTTTATGTCTGACGACAGCTCCGATCTTCATGCGAATCTGACTCATAAAGCGCTTACCCCCTTGTAAAAATGAAGTGATCTCTGCCACATTGGTTGCAGGTATACTTTCCACGCTTCGATTTGTTGAGCGAAGATTCTGGACAGTCAAACCAGTGCAGAATCCAATACACATACTTCATAACGATCCCCCTTAAACTGAACCACCCTCAACACAACAGTTGAGGGATCGTCCTTCAGCAACTTAGTTGACTGTCTTCTTTTTATTGAAGTGATGAACAACGAACGTTCCACCAAACAGCGCTACAATAACAGAGAAGAAAATGATTTGGTTGATGTGAATTCCGAATATGGTAAGCATCATCTTAAGACCAATCACACCGATCAGCAGGTAAGCTGTGACTTCCAGTTCCTTCACGTTTTCAAGCAGCTTCACAAACAATTTCGCAACACTTCGCATCATGAATACACCCATGACTCCACCCAGGAAGATAACCCAAGCTTTATTGCTAACTCCGAATGCCGCTAGAACACTGTCTACCGAAAAGGCAATATCCATAAATTCAACCTGGATAACCGTGGCCCAGAATAGTCCGAATGTTGCAAGGATTTTGACATTGAAGCTATTGGCAATGCTGCTGAACCAATTTTTTTTCGCAGGTTCAACAGCGTCACCATCATCTCTGTTTGGTAGAAAGTGTTTGATTGCAAGGTATAGAAGGTAAGCGCCGCCAAGCACAGTTACAATCTCAAGCTTCACAAGCGTTGTCCCAATCCCAACAGCGAAAAGTCTGAATAAAATCGCTCCAGCCATACCGTAGAACAAGGCTTTCTTCTGAAGATGTTTTGGCAGAACTGATACCATCACAGCCAGAACAATCGCATTGTCTGCTGACAACAACCCTTCCATGATCACCAGAAGCAGTACATTCCAGAGATTGCCCAATGGATCGGAAGTGATGTCGTGAATCGTGTTCATAGAAAAGAAGTCTGCGTAAGTAGTGCCCATCGTATGGAATAACCATACGATGCCTTCCCAAAGGTGAGTCATTATTTTGTTTCCTCCATTAGTGTTTGTTTAGTTTTATAGGTGATCGTTGCCGCCACTTACGCTCAATCCGAATTCTTTCACGAATTTAGCAAGTCCGCTTTCGTAACCTTCGCCTACAGCTTTGAACTTCCACGAATCTCTGTAGCGATAGATTTCCACCATACGAACAGCAGTTTGACGGCTGAACTCTTCGCCCAGATCGTATACGAACAACTCTTCGTTTGTAACTTTGTTGACAATCTTGGCACTAGCTTCTTTGACTTGACCAAAGTTTTGTCTGCGATCTACAGCATCATAGATTGTAACAACGGCAATGATACGCTTAATGCGATCAGGAACCTTTTTCAGCTCAATTGTAATGCGCTCGTCTACGCCAACCTTTGCGCCAGTGCGCTCGTCGCCGCTATGAGTGATAGAGCCGCTAGGATGCACTAGATATTGATCGTTGTAGTACACCATGTCATGATCGTCTTTGCAGCGGTCATTTTCATCTACTGCGAATACAGATACATCCAGGTCGAAATCGGCACGACCATCATAGGTTTGATTTCCCCATGAAAGATCGAGTGCTACGACTTCAAGCGTTGGGTCTTTCTTCAACAAGTCTACAGATTCTCCACGTTTAACCAATTCGATTGCCATTGTAATTCCTCCGTTTATGTTTGTTTTATTTTATGGTTTTTTTACTTAATAAGGTTCTTACTACGTGCCTGCTCAATCCAGCCTGGGAATTCAGTCAACAGCTTATCAAACAATGTTTGCTCGTCGTAGTTTTTAATATCTCCGGCATAGAAGAAGTTCGCATTATCAAGGAAACGACCTTGTAGATCATCCAACTCTTCTAAGAATGGGAATGGTTCACGCCCCACACCTACAAACTGGAAGAAGATACCTCGTTTAGACGCTTCACGAATCACTCTTCTAGCTTCCTCTTTGTCATGATTATCGCCATCAGTTACAAACAGTACATATACTGGCTCGTCGATTGTCACAGCTTCGTTCTTTTCCTTGATCAGACTGCCAAAGATTTTTCCTAACGGGCTTTTCTTGGACTTCCCGGCACTGGTGTACTTATCCATAATACGCTGCATTACACCTGCGTAGTTTGTACTTCCTTCAAGACGATATTTCGAAGTGATTTCTCTGCTTACGTATTCATAGAAACGATCTTCAGTCAGTTCGCCAACCTCATAATCGTTAACTCCGAACAGGAATACATCAATTGCCTGGTTATCGTCAAATTTAATGCCAAGCGCCAGTGTTCTTTCGACAACATCCTGGACAGTTCCATTTGCATAAAGGTTAGACATTGATCCAGATATATCGAGAACCAAAGCTACTTTAGCAATTTGCTCTCCCAAGCCTCTAAATTCAATTGCTCTTGTCGCCTTCTTACGCAGGTCGATGAAGTGTTCTTTTGCCAGTTCGATACTCATTGTTTGTATCCCCTTTTCGGTTGTGTTAAGCTACGTTTGTAGCTTTGAGGTATTCTTTATGCGCCACATAAATGTTGTATATGAATTGATTCTTAACTGGAGGTTTGATCCACTCGTTGTATGTTGACCAACTCATTAATTCTTCGTAATTCTCAAGTCTCTTCTCTTCATAGTCGAAGATGTGTTTGCCAAGAACTTCCTTGGCAAACGCTACAATCCCAAGCTTGTCCACGATGAACACCTTCTTTAGTTATATTTTACGCTTTTTCAATGTATTCTTCAGGAATGTCGAGTTGGAACAAACGGCGTAGTGCAATCGCAATACCGATGTTGAGGGAGAAATGATCATCAGGGTGACACTTCGCTACTCCACGATATTTCACTTTAGCGCCATCATTCAGCAGGAAGGCAGCAATAGTGCGTTTTTCACTATTGATTGAAAACCTCACGTTACTTGCCATTTCTGGAGTGTAGTGATAACTGGTTGATCCAAACCACTTGTACGGCAGGTGATTTTGAAGAGACAGATCATAAACATCTTCTGCTGCTGCAAATTCAATGCGTTCCAGAGGGGTAAGTTCCGGCACTCCATCACCAACTTCATTTTCTTCTACTGCGAAACCGTCTTCCAATCCATATGCGGTTTCTTGATCAGGGGATTCTTCTGTCAGTGAATCTGCCAGAATGTTTCCGTTAACAACGTCATTGTCGCCAGCAGTTATGGTGTTGATCATCGTGATCTCGGCAGTATCATTGAGCGTTCCTAATTGATCAATGATGATCTCCTGACGGTCAAGCATCTTATTCAGCAATGAGAAAAGCATTTGCACATTTTCATTTGTGATGGTATTCATTTTATTTCCCCCGTTTTTATTATATTTTACGCTTAATGACTGTTTTTAAAGACGTGCAAAACTAAGCTTGCGAACGCCAGCACGTTTTTTCTTACGCTCTTTAAACGATTTGGTCATTGGTAATGCAGCATCATGACGGTAGTTTTTAGCTGTGTATACACCATCCAGGGTGATTTTGCCTTTACGTGCAGCTTGTTCGGCTTCTTGTACCGCAAGAACCCGAGTTTCGGATTGCAGGTCGATCAGGATGCTCTTAGTAGATGTAACCTTTTCACCGTCTACCACTTCTTTAACTTGCTTGGAACCAGTTGCGTAAAATTTCATTTTGTTATCCTCCAATGTGTTCTTTCTATATTATTTATTATATCTTACGCTTGCCTTGCGGTCAAGGGTTGCTTAAAAGTTTTTCGCTGTAGATTCTTTCCCACGTTTCCAGCCCTCTATCAACTGGAGAATCCTTGCCGGACAATAGCCTAGAAGCATTATTCGTGTAAAAAACCTTGCGATTGGTGATCTTAATTATCTGCTCAATAATTTCCTCTTCGGATTTGTCATTATCAAAACAGCAGACAATTTTTACATCCAGGCCAAAGCTTTTGATTAGCGCAATCTGATCTGGTGAAATATCGTCGCCTTCAATACTTGCACAGTTCTTGTATCCATATTGCCAAGCTTTAAACACACTTTTATACCCTTCGAACAAGATAATCTCTTTCTTCTCCAGTATGTAAGGAAGTGTTTTATGAAGCCCGAACAATTCAATGCTTTTATTCATTCTTTCAACATACATGTATTTGCGCTCGTCGTCGTCATTTAGCGATCTACCTTTAACTCCGATCAGATCGCCAACCAAATTGCGTACAAGTGTTATAATCCTTCCTGTATCCCAATCAAAGCCTGTTTCCCACTCTGCCTGAGTATCCCATGATATCCCTTCTTCAATCCAGGGGTAATATGGCAACATAAGATATGAGTTTTTGACTTGCTCTCTGATTGGCTTGTTTGGCAACTTGTCTTCAACCGCCTGCTTTTTTGCCCTTTTCTTCTTCAGGTCTTTCAGCCAACCATTCAGAGTAGAAGAGTTTACCTTAACCTTAGCTTCTTCTAGCACATCTTCATAACCAAATTCATCAATGAGCCACATTTTAGCTTCGGGTAAATTCTCGCTGATCTCTGACTCAGTGCTGCATCCGAACTTGATATATGAGACAATAGTGTAGATATCCCCCCTGATCCCTTTTGATCGTATATGGGAAGACAGGCTCTCATTTTCTCTGACTTGTACAGATCGCTTATTGTTGCCATGAGGAAGGGCTGCTACTACCTTGCCTGCTTCCCTATGGACACCTTTGCATCCTAAAGCATCTAAAACCTCTTCAATACGTTCGTCCTTGTAGATGCGCTTTTTCAGAAGCTTTAGATCGCTCATTATTCCACAACCTTACTTCTGCAAGCCTTTTTGCTATTCTTCTTTTTCTTGTCAGGTACAACCTGCGTAACTGGTTTGATTGCTCCCCAGCTACGGCTTCTTGTCTTCCTGTATAATTCCAAGTTAATCGTGCTACCACCAGACTTTAGTTGTTTTGCAGCCATTCGATTCACCACCATGTATCCTGTTATATTCAACTAATAATATCATTATATTTTACGCTTTTAAATATCATTACAATCAGTAATTTCTATCATCATGGATATGACACCAGCCGACTTCATGCCATGAATTGTTATTGAAATTACTCTGCATAATCAACACTGGCTGTCCACCCTTATTATCTCTTCCTCTTCGGTTCTTAGGCGTGAAGATAAGATAGTATTGGTTAGGGTACGTGTTGCCCTTCTCGTCCGTCCAGAAGCGTTTCAGGGTGAATTCTTCCTTGACGTAGCCCCGTTCATCCTCTTCAGCGAAATGATCGTCTTTAGTCTTCGGTCTGTAATTCCAAGCCTTGATTTCGCTGTCTCCACCTTCGTATTCATCGTCCCATACATTTCGTCCCATGAATACCACCGAAGCTTCGTTCTTAATTTTCTTCGACTCTCCGAAGGCATGTTCATTCAGGAATCTTCGAGTTAATGCGTTGTCGGCAAGCTGTACATTAACCCACATGCGCAGGTTCAGGCCACCACCATTCGGGCGACAAAGCTTGTACAGTTCCTTGAAGTCTTCCGTAAACACTTCCCAGCGTGCCTGTGCAGCATTGCCATCTGACGGCTTACCTGTATCAATCATTACGGACTTGTACCCACGGTTCGCATAGTGACGAATAATTTTTTTAACATCACCCATGATATAGTCTTCCATAAAGACCAGAGCAACCAATTTGCTGTTATTCTTGTCTTCACCCTGTTTAGAGAATGCCTTGATGAACTCAATTGCGTTGCTCAACTTTCTCTTCTCTTCTTCGGTAAATGAACCTTCGTTCAAACGCTGTCTGTACAGGTACTCTTTCTTAATTCCAAGAGCCGTAGTCAGCAGCAGCTTCTTAAACTCCTTGATCCCTTGCTCATTCGCAATGATCAGCAACTTCTCTTCGTTTTCGATACAAGACATAACTACCTTGTTAAATGACATTGCTGTCTTTCCAGAGCCACCAAAGCCGCCATAGATGTACAAATTCCCATAGTCAAAGCCAGTGCAAATTTTCGTCATGCGGCTACTATTGTAGAATGGTAATCCGATATCCGGTGTTGCGTCCCACTCTTCAATATCTTCATCAAGACCTTCAAGTAGAAAGTGTTCTTCAAATTTTGCGTCACCGTCAAGGCCAAGCTGATTTACTTTGTCGAACCAGTATAGATATAGGTCTTCTTTATCAATCTTGTGATAATCATACTTACCATTTTTCTCATAAACCTTATCACCGAACAATCCTCCCAGGTTTCGAAGCATTGCATACTTCTTAATTTCTGAGTAATAAGCTTCAAGGTTTGGTTCGAACCCTTCAACCTCTTCCATCACTTCACGAACGGTATCGAAGCCACCATACTTCTCAAACCTCTCCATTACATTCAATTCTTTGACATGCTTCATAATAGAGATATCGTCAAATATTTTAACGCCAGCCTGCTGCATTTTACGTCCTAGCCCGAAATAGAATGCCCAGGGAGTATTTAGTAATGTTTTTGTATTAATCTTCTCTTCAGGGTAGAAAATATATTGCTCTGGATTATTCCAAAAAAGCGCTGTCAAATACGCTTCAGGAATCAGTACCTCTTCACGCATGATATCCAGATATTTATCGCTCTTAACATTACTTCCCGCTTTAGTCTTAGTTGCCATGGATTCCACCCTCAGTCAAGTAAATGTGATATGTCGTTCTTAGCCTTCTTCTTCTTAAAAGTGACTTCTCTGTGTTCAAAGTTCACCAGATCGGCAGCTTGGTTATGTTCGTTTTTAGATTGCGAAATTTCCTTAGCAAACCTCTCTTTCTTCTGCTTCTTATCGACCAGATAAATTTTGTCTAGCATAATTACGAAGCAATAACGCAATTCCTTCATTGTTCCATCGAACTTCCGGTTAGTCTTGGCCCAATCAACGCTGTTCTGTATGTATAGGTACGTATCAGCAATCGTTCTATAGCTGACCCCTTCCTTATACTTCTTAGTCTTCGTGCCGACTCTTACAGTGCCATTTCTAAGGTCTTGGAGCATGACAAAGAAAGCTGGCGGGATAATAGGAATCCTGTGAACCTTCTTAATCGTCTCATGCAGGAAATCCAATTCCTCTGCTTCTTTCTTTTTGAATTCCTTATCAGCTAGATATTCGTCATAGCATTTAACAGAGTGGACGTACACTCTCGTTCTATTGCCTTTGTCAGACATTCGTTCCTCACAGGTCATTTCTGTTTTCAGGCTTTTTTCTCCGCACCATTTGCACTTAATCATTGCTGCTGCCATATTTTTTCACCCCATTAAATAAACGTAGGATGGACGCAATTGTCCACCCTATCTCATTTGTTAAGTTAATTATATTTTACGCTTATAATGTGAACGCTTTAAGTCGTTCTTGGACAGCCTTGTTCATCCGAATCTCGTCTGTTGTCCGTTCGAAGTGTCGGCTCGATTCGACCATTTGCCGTTCAGCTTCTTCAGCCGCCTGAGACAGAATCTCATTTGCACCATCAAGCTTTTTGTAGGCTTCATCGAACATCCCTAGCGCTTCATAGGCATGACCTTTTGCCACTTCGATCTGTTCACCCAGGGTAAGCTTGCGCTTAATCTTAAATACTTGTTTAAAAATACTCACTCTCATCACCGCCTGATTTGTTATATTTTACGCTTATTGGAGAATATGATAACACACTTTTTTTTATGTGTCAATACAGGTTCAATGTAATGCGATCATTGTGAACAATGTCCACGATTTTCCGCTCAATGTGGAACTCAGTGATTAGTTCGATCAGATCGTCGTCAGTCACCATTACAACAGAAACATCATGGGTAATCCTTAGCAGCCCATAACTAAAGTCAACAAGTATACTTCCTTTGAATACCATAAACATTTCTTCATCTGCGGTCACGATAATATCTCCGACTTCTACATCTTCAAGGTTGACGGATTTTCGACGATCATCCTTAACATAAATCCCTGGCATAATAGGCACTCTCCCTTAAAATGATTTCACAGTTCCTTGTGGCCTGTTCTCTACTGGCGGCGAAACACTTGACGGCATTCTGTCAGGAAATCCATGCTTGCGCTCAATAACCTTTTCCGATAAGCGCTTCGACCTGTTCATCATCCAAAGCTGCATGTCCATGCATTCAAGCCAGTCACTTGCTGTAGGAATGAATTTTAAATCTTCGACCACATGCTGCTCACCGACATATCTGGTGTACACTCTCTTGCCATCGGAGTTGATAAATGTCTCTCCGAACAGGGCTGCGCACTCATAAATCCCTTCTGAATGATGCCGCATTGAACGGTGAGTCATTTCTGGATACCACGCCTTGGTTGCGTCAAACCACTCATGGATCGCCAGATAGTCTTCAGGTTTGCCACCAAATCGTTTAGCTGAGTTTTCAGCATGCACATAAGGGTGTGCCATTGTATATCACTCTCCTGGATTTAGTTTGAACATATGATAGTCTCCAAAATGATCGTAAATCGACTTCCCGTTCATCACATCTGAAATGCCGTCACGAATGTAGTCGTGCATGTTCTCATGATAGGCAATCGTTTTGTACTTGCTGCTCTGCCAATCATATGACTCACGATAAGCAGGCCATTCAGCATTTTCGTACATTTCGTCAATGTTTACTTCATAATCATCACTTTCTTCCTGTACATCAGAAACAAGCGTAAATGACGACATGCGCCAGTATGTACCGCCTTCATCATCACCTTCAGGATAAAATTCAACTCTCACCCCTGTTGGTACTGGCAGATTGAACTCCTTAAGTTTGGCAGCAACATTTTCCAGCTTAAATAACATGCGCAGGTCGCTTGCTACATCCTCTTCGATCTGAATTTCTACATCCTTATTCAGCAAATCTCTTAGCAATGTAATGCGACTTCTACGATCTTCCGGCAGTACGATTGTCATATCAGACATTAGAATCCACCTTTCTGTACTTAATGAGAGTAGGGCTAGTACCCAAATGTTTCTCCAGCTCACGGATATTGTATTTTTCGTTTATCGCTTCAGAAATATATTCCCAAAGTTCAAAATACAGTTCTTCCTCTTGCACTTCACATATGTCTGCATCACAAATTACTTCATCTTGGTTGAGTAGCGAAACGCCTGAAATTGTTGGATATGTAGCATCACCATCATTCCACTCTTCTTCAAAACCCAGTTGAATATATGAAGGAATTTCGCATTCTTGAGATGTAATCTGTTGTCCGAATCCGCTGATGATTCCCCCAATAAAATAAGAGAACTCGTCCACTATTGTTGTGCTTAGTAAGTTCTCAAGCATAGCTTTCCGCTTCAACAGGTCTTCTTTAGGAAGCAAGATTAATTCGTTGTCTATTTTCATCATCCGAAAATCCCCTCTGACATATATGCAGTTTCTGTATCAGTAATATAAGCAACCATTTCTAGCAGCGCATTACCAAGTTCTTTAGCCTGCTCAACAGTTAAAGAATCGTACATCATTTCACCACTTTCACTCATTGCAATGCGGATTGGACGATGCGAAACTCCACTCTGATAATTTGCCCTGGCATTTTCAAGCGAAATGTCACCATCACCACCACCATTTGAACTAACTGTTAAGAGTAAATCACATTCAGTTACAATCTCTGCTGCTACAATTTGCTCTACCGTTGTTGGAACCATGACGATTAATGACTTTTTCTTTAGAGCCATAATTAAAACCACCCTTATTATATTTTACGCTTAATATGCCCGGCAATATCCTGGCATTTAACTTATCCTGTATGGCTAGAATATCATTATATCTTACGCTTGTCAATACAAAAAAGTGCTTACCTCCTTATGAAGTAAGCACTTAATGTGTTATTTGTGATCTGTCATATGTTCGCCTAGCATGCCATAGCCAGCAATATCCCGATAAGTGTTTTCTTCCATCAGATCACCACCAGGGTTGTTGAAAATTCGGTTTTGCTTGTCGATGATCCGCACCTGAAGCAGTAAATGAAGCAGCAACGACTCAGGAATAGTGTATGTACCATCATCGTTCAGGTAAGGCTTCATAAACACTTTAATTACGTCATATGACTGCTGAACAGAATTCCCGTAAGCCTTCTGCTTCCGATCCACCAGAGCGCCAAGCTCTCTGCCCTTCTTCTCAAATCCGTTCAGAGAAGCTTCGATTTCTGCCATTATCAATGAATTCAATGGTTTAGCTGATGTATCAAACAATGGGCTGTGTATTCCAGGAAGATCATCTGGCAAATTTGCAGCTTCAAACGCCCATTGGTGTTTAAGTTTGTCTGGTCTTTTAAGGATTACATCTGAAACTTCTTTGGTAGAAAGTTCAAACATGGTTTGATCAATGTGATCGTCTTCAAAACGAACATAGTACAATGACTCTTCAGGAGTGTGTTCGTCTTTGTATACACCAGCTATAATCAGTGCGCTAGAATAAGCATATTTATCTACCCATTCGTCGATTAGTTCTCCCAAAAGGTATTCACGTCCTGCTTCATTGATATAGATTGTGTCTCCGATCTCATACAATTCATCAATTGAAATACTCACAAGCTTTCACCCCTTTCAATCTTCTCTTTGTAGGTCATGATCTTACGAACATATGCCCAATCTGTAGCATCGTGACTTTTCATATATTTCACTGCGTTTCGTGTTCCCATGTTGTAACTGATCAACACTACTGGCAGCATTTTTTTGTCAGAAACCTTGCCTTCCCACGACTCCTTGATCAAAGCAAGGTAATGGATTCCGGCAACAGCAGACTTATAGGTATCATCCCATTTATAGGTGATTCCATACTCTGTTTTCAGGTCTTTAGTAATCCATTTGAAGTTACTACGATTAATCTGCATAATTCCATAGTCATTCGTCTTACTGATAAGGTTGGATTTAAAATCGCTTTCCTGCTTCATCAATGCATACACAAGAGTAACAGGAATATCCTTCTTGTCAGCGAATGCCGAAATTTTCTTCTGTAATGTCTTACTCAGAGGAATGTTTTCATAACCTTTAAAGCTATCCTCTTTCTCCACCTTTGGAGTTGCAGCCACCTGCTTGAATTCCGGCTTAGGCTTGACCTCAGTGGTCTCAGAAATTGCTTTAGGAGCAATGATACGCACTCCATCTTTTTGCACATTTTTTGTCAAAGGCTTTGCAGCTACTATTTTCGTAACATTTTGACTGTACAAAAAGGGTAGTTCTGTCGTTAGATGTACAGCCCTAACGACAGGAACTTCAGCAACTTCATTACTGCTTGGAGCTGAAGCGCCAGTCACACATGTAAGTGCAATTGCCGCCGCAACCACAGCAGTAACTACGTTTTTATATTTCATATAGCTACCCCATTTTTGATTATTTAACTATTCCAGCGTTGCAAGATGATCAACGCACTTCTGTAGAAGCGCTACATCCTCAACAATTTTGTAGTTAGCATTGCCGCCAAGAATCTCCTTGAAGACTTCAACAAGACCTTGCTTTTCAGCTTTTGTGAACGCCTTCATTTTTACATCCAGTACAGCGATCAGCTCGTCTGCGGTAGGCTCACTCTTTTGTTGCTCAATGAACTCTTTTGCGGCAGCTTCACGTCTTTCTGCTTGTTCCTTCTTGATCTGTTCCAGGTCAACGCCACTTTCAAATTCAGCTTCTACAGCGTGTTTGAATGCTGCTAGGAACTCAGGGATGCTGTACTCAATGCGTTCAGGCACATGCTTGAATCGGCTACCTGCTTCGACATAACCATCACTACGGAAGTACATGTAGCGCTTAGTCTCGATATTGGTTCCAACCTGCTTCTTCTCTACAGTAATGAAGATGATGAAGTCAGCCATGTTTACGAAGATTTCTCTAGCAGAGGAAGCCAAAGATACATTCAGTTGATCGTATTCCAGACCATCTTTCTGCTCGACCTTTTTGTCCTTGCTGTGCGTGAGAACCATGATTCCGTAACCAGCCTTCATCAACTTATCCAAGGACTCCCTAATCTTAGCTTTCGCAAGGTTATAACCAGCACCAAAACCCTGATCAGACTTGCCTTTAGCGCCTACGCCGCCGATATCCTTAGTCCGCTTTTGAGGGTTTTTAGCATTCCACTCCTGGATTACAGAAGCCTGTGCCATTTCCCACATAATGTCGGCTGTATCAATACCGATTAGCTTGATTCCAAGTTCTTCCTTATCGTCCACAAGCTGCTCAACGATTTCTTCCATGTCGTCCCAATCTTTTACATCTTGAGCTTGGACACGAAGCGCTTGATAGCCTTTTTCAAAAGCTAACAGAAGCGATTTGGATGTATCGCCAAAGTATTGTTCAGTCAACTTTGCAAACAAAGATGTTTTACCGCTCTTAGGGACACCTGCAATCAGCCAGAAATAGTCTTCCAATGCCACCTGCGGAGTGTTTACCTGAATTTGTTTTAAATTAATAGCCATTTTAGAAATCGCTCCCTGTGATTTTATTTTACGGTTCGACGTAATTGATAAAATCACAAGAGCATTCTTCATGCGTTGCAGTGTTGAATTTAATGATTAGTTTGGGTCTTATTTAGTTAACACGCATCCTGTGATGTTGGTTTATTTTATGCTTAATTAGAACGGCAGATCATCGTCGTCAATGTCCTGTGCGTCTCCGTCTCCAAACAGATTTTCTTCTTCATCTGCAACCAGTTCTTCGACAACAAAGTCTTCCTCTTTGTACTTGCCTTTGCCCTCTTTGTAGCTGTCATTGTCAGCAGTAGTGATCTGCAATTCGGTTACATAAGTAGTTACAGCACGTTTTTCCAGGCCAGCAGGCTTTTCCCCACCAAAAATATCGTCCTTCACTTTGTCGGCCTTTTCAGTAGATACATCTACTTCTACAGTCTCAGCTTTATTCAAGCACAGACCAGACACCTTCAAAGTGTCACCGAACTTCAATGCCTTAGCGAATGCATTGGCAGTCTTCTCGATGTTCTTGTTTCCATTTGGACGAATTACGAACTGTGCAAGATTAAACTTGTCAGCGTATCCGATAGTGTAGCCGGAAACGAATACAGCGCCTTCTTTCTTGTCTACATCCTTGTCGATGAATACAAGTTCTTGCTCAAACGCATTGATCTCCTGGAACTTTTCGTCTTCGAAATCAATCGCTTTTTCGTGGTAAATGGACTTTACAATGTACTTCGTCTGATTAATGACTTCTTCGTTAGCGTTTTCATATTGCGAGAACTCAAGTTCACCAGAAACAGTTACACTGTCGCCGTCATTCAAATTATCATAAATGTACTCTGCTGCATCAAACTCTACCATGGATTTACGGATGTTCTTACCCTTCTCGTCTTGTTCCAGGCCAAGGTTGACACCGATCAGGTTAAAGCCTTCAGGAAGGTTATTACGTTGTGCGAATGGAGTTTTCTTGGATGTACCCTTTTCACCTTTTTTCCCACGCTTGTAAGGGTATACAAATTCCAGTTCCATACCGAACATTTCAACAGGCAGCTTATTGGTTGGGCTTGTCTGCACGAAGAATCGAATTGAACGATACTCTTTCCCTGCATTCTTGCCGTTCTTCACTTCACCTTCACGGTAAGCGCTATCATTTGTCATGCCGTCAACAATACCTTTGAATGTGAAACTGGATTTGGTCTGCGTCAACTTGAATTCTTGATTTGCCATTTTTAATTCCCCCTATTATTTGTTATATCTTATGCTTGATGCAATTAAAAAGAGTGACCCGTGAAATTCATGAAAATTGTCAATCCATTTTCATAAATCGCCATAGATCACCCGTGCTTCCTTGACGTTAGATACATAGTATATCATTTTATCTTACGCTTGTCAATCGCAAGATGTTGTGTCAAGCAAAACGATCTTCCCCATATTTAGGGTATGACACAAATCTGCCTGCCTGTACCGTCTTTTCGTTCTATGACAGACGTTCCTTGACCCATTCCCATCACATATTGACAACCTGTTTCCTTGTCTTGAACAGTGAAAATTGAATATCCCCCAATAATGGTTTCGTCAACTCTGAAGAACTCCTGGTTCGTCGTAGAAGCGTCATAGCTTTCCTGGTTCTCTGCAACACATCCTGCCAGCGTAAAGGCCAGCAGCAGCGCCACAGCTAGGCTCAGTGCCTTCCTCATGCTCACCACTCCCTACCATACATAAAATTGGACTTTCATGTAATCACGACCTGCGATTAAAACAGTCAGTTATTACTAAATTAAGCACATGTCCTGTAATCATTCGATATTCATAGTAATCTTTGACTTCAGGAAACGCTTCATCAACAATGCGTTGAACATCGGCTTCAAGACTATAGACAGCGTTCTGAAATCCATAATTATAATCACGAACAGTCTGTACTCTTACAACTACATCTTCAGCATTCAGCATTTTTCGATCACTCCCATTACTCTTCATCAATCCATTTCAGGACAGTCTTGCCGCCATGACTGTGAACACCAACCATTGCTTCAACATTCGGATAGATGGTCACTGATTTGACTGGAGAAGCAGACCATTCAATAGCCACCTGACCTGAAGGAAACTCAACGCCAGTAACAACAATACCTGTGCCACTCACGCCACTCTCGTCCTCATTCCGTTGTAGGTAGAATCTGCGGATTTTGGACAGATATTTTTTGCTTGAACTATTCTCCATCATCTACAGCTTCCTCCCCAGCCCACTCACGCAGAAACACCTTAAGTCTGTTCTGATATGTCGTGCTTTCCGAAATGAACTCAGACAGAATCTCTACACCGTCTTCCCAAGTGTCGTGATCGCATAGAGCGTAGATCGAATCTCCGCTGCCACCAATGAAATAATTCGGTTCGCTTGCATAGAGCTGCTGAAAAAGGTCTTTAGAAAGGTAGTCTGCTTCCCAAGCATTAAGCTGCTCTTTTGTAAGGTATCCTCTTCCCAAACACCAGAACATAAAGCTTGGAATCGTAATATTCGATCCCCAATAATCAATAAAGTCCTCACCAGCGTTCATTTGCCAGTCAACAATCGTCTCATATATTTCTTTCTTAGTCATAGTCATATCGTCACTTCCCCCTCATTTCTTCAAGCAGCTCACTGCACTCTTGCATCAACGACTCTCTGCCATCTTTAATATATTTTCTGATCGAATCAGCCTGACAAGAGACACTGCTGCCTTTGAACACATCATTAAAATCGTCGAACTGATTCAGATATTCTACAAGAACAGGGTTTCTGTCCAAATACTTGATCCAAAGCAGGTGATACCATTGTGGCAGAAGATCAGCGTCATATGCCTTTCCGTTCAGCACCATGTAGTCGGCAGGAATCCCCTTAACTGCATTCACAAACCGCATCTTGTCTGACCATGAACTTCTCTTAATGTTCGGCACTGCAACCCCTGTGAAGCCTTTTGACGTGAAGTAGTGGAATTCCACAATATCATCCCATCCAAAGCAGTTGACCTTCGCACCGAAGGAAGAGAATCGCTTGTCACCAACGGTAGAACATTCAAGGACAATTTTCTTATCGCCCTCTTTGTCCATCAAGAAATCGAAGTGTCGCTGATCTACAACAGACCTCTTTTCAAGTTTCCCATCCTTATAGTTGTAAACATTGACACCCTTGCTCCCGAAGTCTAAAGGATTCATTCCTTCACCTTCTTCTTCCTGGTTGTCTTTGCCCTGGCTGGCGCTTTAATCTTCGGCTTCACGACTTCTGGTTCATCTGCCGGAATTGGCCTGTCTGTAGTGATCTGTGCGACTTCGTAGTCGCATTTTCTGCTCCAGCACCACTCTTGACCCCAAAGGTTTTTCAGAACGAAGCTGCCGCACTTTGGGCATCTGTACTCCATGAAGTTAGCGTTACGCTTTAATAGCTTCTGTTCTGCCATTGTCAGCCCACCCTTCATAAATGTTTCCTATGACTTCCCATAGTTCAATGTTTCCGAAGACTGGTTCAGTCTTCACGGTACGACCAGCCAATCGTCGATGTTCCACCCATTTGTCCACCCATTTAAGATGCCAACCGCTAAATCCCCAGACGATTTCAGCCTTCATTCCAAAAAGAACGATAATATCACCTTCATAAATTTCCCTTCCACTGTGATCGTGAAGACCTGTAAACTGCATCAGGTGACAGTAATCATCATCTATGTAGTCGAAACTTCCACTCCATCTTGTCACTTCAGATGTGTCATAGAAAAATTCTGGATGCCATTCGACCATCTTTTTGTTTTCATGCATCCAGGCACGGAATTTAATGATGCGATATAGATGCAGCATTACAAAACCTCAAAGAAGTAAATAGTATTCTTAGTAACAAGACTTAGCTCTTTGCCGTTGCGTGATCTTCCAATATTGCTTACAAAAGACGTGCGCAACGAATTATTGCCATCATGGACTAGAACCGCACAGGCTCCAATCTCTAACGGGAAATATGGTTTAAACACTGTTCCAGCATAGTTGTCATAGTTCACTCCATTTCCATTTGTCGCCTTTGGCGTTACACCGTCCAACTCTGTAGCTTTAATTAGTTTAAGTTCGCTCAACTTCATCCATCCCCTTATTTGCTAGTTGATCTGCAAGTTCATTTAATTCCACGCCTACATGCCCTTTGACTTTGATGTATTTGATTTCCCATTGCTTCCGATGCAATTCCAGGAGTCGAATCCAAAGTTCATTATTGGCTGCTGGCTTACCTCCGGCAGTGCGCCAGTTATTCTTCTCCCAATTGAATGCCCATTCTGTCATGCCATTTACGACATACGAAGAGTCGATGTGCATATCAATAGGAATATCGTTCGTCTTAATCGCTTCTAGCGCACGAATAGCTGCGGTCAATTCCATTGTGTTGTTCGTAGCATTGCGCTCTCCACCCCACAATTCCTTCGTTTTGCCCTTGTATCCAAGGACAACACCCCATCCACCAATACTATTTGCCTTTCCGTTGCCCCGGCAGCCGCCATCACAATAAACCGTTATGCGCTGCCGTGTCATTAGTAGTCACCGTCATTTATAACGTAGGCATTAGGTATTGTTATATCAATTTCTGACAAATAATGTTTGTCCAATGCATGCCCTAACGATCTTTCCTGAAGCTCTGTAGTCAGCAAACTGACTGCTTCACTCTTGTTTTTAGCGACTACAATTGCTTCACCGCCAAGCCATACGCCAGGGAAGTTTGCGACATAAACCTTAAGAGGTTCGTCAGTCTCAAGAAATTCCTTAAGTGTTAAGACTACACCTTCCTCTTCGATCTTTTCGATCAGGTTGGCGAAGTTCACGCTATTGAACGACTCAAAAGGGAATTCTTCAAGGTAAACGTAAGAACTCCAGCCATGAACCAAAACATCTGCGACAGTATAAGCTTCGCCTTCAATCAGTCCCATCAGTTCCATCCTAGCACTTTCGGTAACAAGTCCATTATCAGGAAAAGCATAAACAACCTTGCTGCCTATTGGCGTTTTTAAATCCATTGGATATATAGAATGATTCATGTTGTCCAGCTCCTAAACTCTTCTTATTAGTTTTCCATAGTCGTTCAGCCCTGGATCGTGATGTACCAAGTCCAGGAGTCGCTTAAGCGTTTCGCCAATCTCTTTTCCCTGCATACCTAGTGCAACCAGATCGCTGCCGTTTAAGGCCAGTTCAGACATGTGTATTGGCTCTCTACTCTCCGAAACTTCCTGAAACACATTGTTCGTAGCAACAAACTTAACGTCCTTTACGATGGCGATCAGCATTGCTTGAGAGACTTCCTCTCCACCGTACTTAATGACCATCTTTTTTGCCTGTGGCTTGCTGACCACGGAAGTCATGCTTTCCACTTCTCGCAGACATTCGATAACCTTACACACAAAACGTATGGTGTAGTTATCAAATTTCAGACTATTCAGCCCACCCCTGTAATCAAGAACATAGGTGAATAGGTATGCCAGCTTTGTTATAGCTGGTTTGATAAGACGTAATTCACGCATGTTGTATGCTCCAATATTCGGGAATAGATGTTTAATCATTCCGGTTTGAGCTAATAGGAATACTCCCAATTCAGCAGCCCTACTAGACAGAATCTTCATCAACTCTTCACGTTTACGTTCAGCAGAAATATATGATATTTTATCGTTGTTATCAGAAATCGCCATGCAGGTATCAAAGTCAATCAAGAAGTCCAGTTCTGCTGCAAACCGAATGGCTCTCAGCATTCTCAGTGCATCTTCATTGAATCTTTCTCCAGGCTTACCTACTGCACGAATCACTTTTTTCTGTATATCATTAAATCCATTAAAAGGATCAATCAACCCTCTTTGCTTGTTGTAGGCCATAGCATTCATGGTAAAGTCACGTCTACTTAAATCTTCTTCGATATTCGAAGCGAACTGGACTTCATCAGGTCTTCGACCATCTGTATATGCTCCATCAGTTCTGAAGGTTGTGATCTCGTAATGTTCGCCATTGTATATCAGCGTGACTGTACCATGCTTTAATCCTGTTGGAACGACAGTGAAGCTTAATGAGTTGAAAAGGCTCATAACTACATCTGGTTTAAGATTCGTGGCAATATCCCAATCTTTCGGAGTTTTACCTATAATCGAATCCCGAACGCAGCCACCAACCACGAACGCTTCAGCGAATGGATCGTCAGTCTGAAGCATGTAAAGAATCACTTCTACATCCCAAGGAATTTGAATCATTGTCACACCACTTCTCTATCACGAACAGCACTACGCATAGCAGCCTGTCTACCTCTACGGTTCGCTACGGTTGCATCGTCCGGCAGATATAAGCCTTCTTCTTGGATAAGTTGTCTTGCTCTACGGATTGATTCCGGCATTGTTGCGCTGTTGATGAACGCTGCTACAAATGCTTCTTCATTAATACCCAGGTCGATACGATCAATAAGTTTCCAGTATGTGATCGTCAACAGCTTGTCGTTGCTGCGTGTGTCTGGGTAATCACGAAGTATAGATTCTACATGTTGACGGACAGTTCTTTTGTTTACTTTTGGCATTATGAACACTCTCCTGTTAAGTGGGTTTATTTTGCGGTTGTATCTGCGCTTCTGAAAAATTCAAGCTTTTCAAACACGTCTTTCCCGACTTCAGTGAACAGCTTATTTCTAGCCTTTGAGCTGTCTCCGGCGCTCAGTAATCGCATGTGGTTCTGAACGATCTCTACAACCTTCAGAACGAAATTTGTATCATAGAAGTTTGCAAGAACATTTGCAGCCAATTGTGCAGAAACATTCTCATGACCGATGAAATTCGCATACCTTGCTGTCGTTCCATCTTCCAATGTTTTGAAAGACTTCGTAACCTTCTTGCCTGTGTCGTGGAACAATGCTGCCCATAACATCACAAGGATGTCTTCATTGTTGTAATTTCTTCGGATATAGTCCCATACGTAGTATGTATGTCTGCTCACGCTCAGTGAGTGATGAGGATTATCCTGCGGCAAATCAATGATGCTTTCGATTGCATCCCAATAGGTGAAGCTTCCCATAAAGGAGTCATATGACTGTTCCGATGTAAGGATTGATTCGCTCCATGCTGGTGATACCTGCTTATTTACTTCATCAAGATTGTGAAACACAATTTCATTCCAACCTTCGCTGTACATAGGAACCTGAAGACTGTTACGCATTCTTGTTAGTACGCTATAAGGAACACTTCTTTCACGACCTCTGTTCCGATGTACTACATCTGGATAGAAAGGTGTGTTAAAATAGTGAGCGACCAGCTTGTCGGCCTTCTTGCGGAATCTTTCAATAATTCGCTTTCTGACCTTTGCAGAAATATGTGTTGCATCAAGGTACACATCCAGTCCAATTGCTAATTGCTTTTCAGCACGTTCGTACATTGTATTGAATATAAGTTCATTGCTATTTTGATCATTCACATCACCAAGCAGTTCTTCCCGAAGCTTGTCCGACGATATTACTGTCGCCTTCAGCTTTTTGGCGAATGTGGACTTCCCACTTGCAGGAAGTCCAACTAGAACATGAAGTTGTGGCATGTTATTCATCACCTTATATTATTATATTTTATGCTTGTATTAATGGAACTCAGTGCCGTCAGCACGGAGAAGGTAGTTCACCGAAATGGACTTCAGCATCTTTCGTCCGATACGTACATCATTAATTTCGTTAGCCGACTTGATCACGCAGCCTTCACGAATTTGCTTGGGTGCTGCTGCTAGTGTTGTCTTTCCGTCCGTGTGTTCCTCAACAAGTCCTTTGTAATAAAGTCCTTTGTATAGCAATGGCACTGTCGGCAAGCCATACCTTGCACAAAATGCCAGCATTTCATCGTAAGGCAGGAAATCACCTTTGTATTTCACATCGAACACCATCAGGTCTATATCACCTTTAACACCGTAGTCCAAGTCCTGGATACCTTCGCCATATGCTTCACCGAATACTGTGTAGTCAGCCGGAATCTGCGTGGCATTATACTTTTTGGCTACCTTGCCGTAAACATCTGAGCCGTAGAAGCCCTTGTAACGGTTGTTATGGGTGATCTGAACGTTATGGCTACCATACACGAATTCATAGGCGTTATAGCGTCCTACGGCCTTTTGAAGCGCAGCTACGATCTTAGACCAAAGTGTCTTACTGGTTTTCGGAAGCGTCCCAGCTCTCCATGATGTTCCATGAATCTTTTCCGTAACTACCACCAGATCGCCTTCCTTGAAGACTTCAGGGTAATACTTTACATTGTTCGGGCTGGTGCATTTTTCGAAAAATGGGTTCACAACCTTCTTGCTGGTCTTCTTGCCATAATTCGATTGATACTTCGGTGCTGCTGGCTCATACTTGGTGATGCCAAGCAGATTCGCAACATCGTCACCTTCATTCAAATTTGACGATGGAACTGGCAGGATAAGTCCTTGCGACACGTATCCTCTTAGCCTAACAGTCTTCACACGTCCGTCCTTGCGCAGATATTCCAGGTTGTATTTATCAATCATTTTTTGCGGAATGATTGAGTCTGGTGGGATATAGGTGACAAGATCACCTTTTTTGTACTGGTCTTTCAGAACAATACAGTTCCAACCTTTAACTACTGCCACTTCCAGCAGGTCTGCATTGTCATGAGAAACAATATCGTCGATCCTGGACACTTGTACGATTAAGTCTGCCATTATGAACCCTCCTAGTCTTTCTTAATTCCAAGAAGGTTCTTTACCCATGTTGATACGCTGATCGCTTTAACATGTGTATAGACAACAACAAGGATTATGGCGTGTGCGACAATGTTCACGAAAGGAATCAGTCCGACTGCAATAAACAGCAGAATAGGCAGCAACGGCTCTGCACCGAAAATATCCGATTTGATTCTCAATGTGTCCCGAGCGATAAATGCTGACACTGCAATAGTAAGCAGCGTCATGATGAAAAATGTAGACATGTTCGTATCATTCCCTTATAGTTTATTTGTTATATTTTACGCTTGTAACTATTTAGAAAACAGACTTCTTTGCGGAATAAAATCCAAGTCTGTTGTGTATCATTACCTTTATTATATCTTACGCTTGTTTCATGATTTTGTCAATAGCCATCTTAGCTATCGACCATCTTTGCTCCCAATTGCCCGACACGACTACATGGTCAATGTCTCGATGTTCCAGTTCTTGTATGAATATTTCATTGATCTCTTCTCTCCGATCCCCGAAGTCCCGTTGTCCATCATCCACCCAGGGAATGTCTGGTTGTAGGAAGAGAACCAAATCCCATTGTTCAACAGCAGCCACATCCAACAGTTCACCTGACACTTCACCGAAATATAAGCGCTGAAAGACTGAAGACACAATAGCATCGGTATCGGACACGATTACCTGATACCCGTTTAATTCGCTCTGCTTCACCAGTGACATTTGCTTCTTACCGAACATCGTAATGTCTTCGGCTGTCATTCTGCTCATATCACCAGCTAATGCGCTGTCTATCCAGTACCTTGCAAACTCCTTTATCTCTGAAACTCTAAATCCTTGTAGTTTGTAATAATCAGAGATATTGGCTGTTAAGGTTGTTTTTCCGGTGCTTTCTGCGCCGATCACTGCAATCTTTTTACTGAAATACGGCTTCACAATATGCGGAATGTACTCCCAATATTTAAAAGGATTGTTGCGAATCTTCGTGCCAGAAACAGGAACCAACTCTCTTGGCTGATCAAACTGCACATGTGTACATCCCATCACTTCAGCATACTTGTAGCCATACTCTTCAGATGTGAAGATGTAATCTAATGGTTCGGGATGCAGTTCCTCTGTAGCACGTCTCCAGATGCCCCAGAAGTCATGATGTTCGCTTGGCTCTTGCGGCATATCAGCTTTGTTCAAGTGCAGTACACGCACGTTAGGGAAGCTCTCCTTGACCCATTCATACCGTAGCATACCATCTATCGGCTCTGTAGGTAGACTACACACGAAGATAGTGAGCTGATCGCACATACTTGCACCGTATTCGATCAGGGCCATATGCCCTTTGTGCATCGGCATGAACTTTCCGATGATAAGTCCTCTGGTCAATTTTTTCTGAGTAGGCCATTGGAATGTAAAGGATGTGTACAAAGGATTCGTCATAGTTGGCATATTGTTCAGATCAAAAGTTGGTTCGTCATATGTTAATAGCACTGGTTCGCTCTCCTATCGTTCAATAATTATTTCAGCACCGAAACCTTGAATTTCGGAATGGTATTGTAAGTTTACTAAGATACAATCAGGTATGAAACAGTGGTGGATTTGCAGGTAGGTGCTGATAGCATCAATCATGTCCTGTTCAGTAAGGTTATTGTACTCGCCATAAATCTCTCCAATAGCAGTAAAGCCAATTGAGGGAGTGTAGCAAAGCCGCACATCATCAACCATTTCAGGAATGCCACCCTCATACTGATCAGCGATATATACGCAAATAGCATCCGTCACATCCTGATTATCAAAAAGTAACTTCATTTTATCTTCCTCCTAATTTCGCTTTCGAAGGTATCGTACAATCCATACGATGGCACCGATGATCACGATGATAATAATCAAGTCAAGCAGGAGCATTTCAAATGAGAATCCCTGGTGGACATATCCACCGCCGGACACTGGATAATAGCCACCCCATGGATGAAGCATGGTTCCGAACATTGTGCCAGCCATAAATGCTGTTCCCACCCGAACGCCGGAAGGTCTGCTGTTATAGTAGTTGCTGCCTTTATAATAGCTTCTACCTGTGTTCGGATTGATTGTTGTACCATTTGTCACTGTTGTAGGCCGCTTATATCCGCTGCTGTAGGTTGTTCCTGACTTCTTGGTGGTTTTGCCTGCCGTGGACTGTTTGGTGCTGCTACCGCCGCTGAAGGAGCCGCTGCTGCTTGCTGACTTCTGGGTCGCTGTTGGCTTCTTCAGTGTCAAAGGCTTCTTCGTTGCAACAGGCTTCTTTGTAGTGGGTGATTTTGTACTGGATCTTCCACCACTGAACATGCTTCCTGTAGATTTCTTTGAAGAAGAACTTGAAGACCTGCTGTTGCCACCCACCTTTGATCGTGACGAACTCCTTGAACCGCTGAATGTTGATTTAGATTTTGTTTTTGCTGTTACGATCTGTGCGCTCTTTGTCACTGATCCGTTCGCTGTTATGGCATTAGGCGCTGCAAACGTACTACCAGCCGGAAGCAGCAGTGCTACTGCAATCGTTAGCGACACTATCTTCTTATACATTCACACTTTCCTCCTTATACTGTTTGTGCCAAGCAATTGCACCGTATATTGCGTTGATGGTAAATACAATGTACAGGATGCCTATGACATGAAGTCCTTTGTAGAAATACATCCCTACACTAAGTACATCCACTAGAATCCAGACGTACCAGTTCTCCAGTCTCTTGCTTGACAGCAAAATCTGTGCTACCACACTTAGGATCGCTATGAAAGCATCGGCATAAGGTATTGATGCATCTGTATATTGGTGAAGGACATAGCCCCATAGGGCTGTTCCGATTATTGTTAGTGCCATCATAGCAATCGCTAATCCAGCAGATGTTTTCTGAGTTGCCTTTACAGGCTGATCTCCTTTGTTGCGCAGCCAATAAATCCATCCGTATGTACTAAGGACTGCAAAGAATATTTGAAGACTGAAATCCGCATAGAGTCTTGCATCATAAAACACGATCATGAAGAAGACAATGTTCACGAACCCAATCGGATAAGTCCATATGTTTTGCTTTGCCGCCAACCATACACACAGCAATCCTGATACTGTCGAAGCAATTTCTATTGCTGTTGATGATGTGAAGTAGCCCACGACCAGGAATAGGATACTCGCAATAATCATATGCCATTTGTTTAATTTCAACTATGTTCACTCCACTTGTTTTATTTTATGCTATAATAGGGAATAAAAAAATACTGCTACGCTCTTTCCATTAGTACTTTATCAACAACCGTACTTACCATTGCTTTATCCGCTTTGCCGTTTACGGCTGGATTTAAGCCCTTCATAAGATTGCCTTTGTTGACTTCTTGGCCCGCTGCTTCAAGATTATTTGCGAAGTCTGCTACCAGTACAATGACCTCATTCACGTCCATCATCTTCGGCAGGTACATGTCTATCACACTGATCTGCGATTCCAACAACATAATTCTCAACTCTCTTTCGACACGTTTTTCAGGGCTGCTCTCTTTGGCTGCTGCTTCTATTGCATAATTCAATTCTTCTTTGTTGTCCTTACTGACTTTAAGCGCTATGTGGGCGATCTCAGCTTCATCCATTTCCCGAAGCAATTCCTTCTCAGCCTTCTGCACTGCGTCTATTAACGAACGGATCACTGACAACCGCAGTTTGTCTCCTGCTCTTACCGCTTGTTCCATGTCTGCTTTGAGTCTCTGTTTAATTTTCATATTGGAATACTCATCCCTTCCTGTTATATAGTATATTCATTATATTTTACGCTTAATGGAAAGTCAATGATTTTGTTATTCCGGGATATTTTTCTGTCTTTACTTTGCTTTTAACGGTCTAACGTCTTAGGTATTTATGCCCACTTCTGTTACATCAAATGGTATAAAGTGTTCTTTGTAAAATTTATTCGTACTTTTCGGATGTTGTAAATCTCTCCAACAACCAGTATCATCCTTAACGATCACAATCTTGCCGATCAGCCTTACTTCATACTTTATGTTCTTCCTAAAGAGAGTTGCTTTCGTTTTCTCATTGGAAAAATCTTTTTTGCACTGTACATGGTATTTCTCAAAACCACTCATAGCGACCACCCCCCCCTGCTGCTGTGTCTGTATTTTAGATTCATCTTCGGGGAAAAGATTAATAAAATAGGAACGGGCGTTCTGGTTTTGAATCTAACCTACCATAATGAAGCCTGCCAACAGTGCGCTTATTATGTACCTTCGGATAAAGTCTTATCTGTGCGCAACGTTATGGTAGATCAAGATTCATTTACTTCAAACGTATCATATACGCCTGATCGCTCTAGTGATATTCACACCTTTATCGCCTTTTGCCACATCATACAGCCTTCTAATAATTTCGTACTCATTAACAATCTTGTTATTTATCACGCTTGCGTTGTCGCTACCACACGGAAGCATGAACAGTTCTTCGATGAATCGCTTATTATCGTTCCCCAGCGGTCTTCCTTCTTCGTAAATCGAAATAAATTCATCGAACGACAAGTTTCGCTTATCTATTTTTTCTCTACGGTAATCTCCAATTGCCAACATCTGCCGACTTCGCTCTGTCCAGAAGCGATCCATGAAGTCTTGACGATCATTCTCGGACTGGATGAGGAAGCTAATGTATACTCTATTTTGAGCAGTAAACCCTAGTTCGAACAACTTTTCATCGACAATCGCTTTCTCTTCCGCTGTTACGCACGTTCTCATTCCTTAAGACCAATCCCCTTCTAATCTATGATGTGGTGTTGTGTGGGGGTGTCCTACGGTATTACGTGACTATAGTCTTACCCCCTGCGACGATTCTCTTATTATACTTTCCATATTATAGCTTGTCAATCAGGGTGAATTCTTTTTTTCTCACGCTTGATAAATACAAAAAATACCAATGGCTATAATGATATTAAAAAATCATTAGCACTTTTTCTCTTCAAGTTGGAAGAGTTCGTCTATTCTCAGATTAAATAGATCGCAGAGAACAAATGCATACGTCAATCTCCAGTTCGTGGAATTTTTCATTAGTTTTGCGAATTGTTTATAACCAATGTCGATTTGATATCGTTGCTGAAGTTCGTCATGTAAATCATTAATCTTCCAGTTTTTCTGATTCAAGTGCTTCTCAACAACATCAAGCTTAATATAAGCTTCTTGTTTATTCTCAACTTTCCTACTCATGATGCCATCCCCTCTTACTACCAATTTAACATATGGACGCATTAAAAGCATCTGCGCCCTGAAGGGAATCGCTAAAACACTTTTAATGCGTCCATATGATTACTTGCCGTATAGTTCGTTGATTATTTCCTCATTGCAATACTCTTTAATTGAATAAGGATTCTTTATGTTAAACTTCTTAGCTAAGATATCGAATTCTGCCTTTTCTAGTGTCGCATCACTTCCATGATCTTTTCTTTTTTTCTCCAGCAATAAATACCCCCAATATATCACGCCTGATCTAAGAATGTTTTTTGTGGTCAAGTATGGAGCGCCTAATGTACTGCTCAAATTTGTCAATCTTCTATATATAACTGAAAGATGGACTTCATTATCATCCTTATCATCTTTGGTCTGCGAACTTCTTAATACATAAGGAGTGTCAAGAAGATTGGATTTTTCTCCATTTGTAACATCAACCATATACCCATTCTTTTTTATATATGTGGTTTCTTCAGATGCTTCTTCCAATAACTTAATAGAATTATCTGATAATTTGACAGTTCTCTGTGAACCATTAAGGTCTGTTACTTCCAATGTTTTTGAAACTGCGTTCCAAGAATTCTTGAGAATACTTCGAAGTTCATAGCACTCCTTACCGCTAACACCATCAAACAGCAGGCTAAGTATTACCGCATCTTGCGCATTTTCGCAAAAGTTTTCTAAGTTTCGTAACTCACTATAACTAAAATATAACTTCTTAGTTTTGTCTACAAATTTATCGAACCATGAATTATCTACTGTTTTTAATGGGTTTATTGGGTTTTTTCTGTATTTTTTTTCAATAGTCCAATTTATGTAGGCGCTAATGATTCGTCCATTGGACTGTGATGATGATCTAGTCAAAGGGTTTAAGCTAAACAAAACGTCTTCAATTTCTAATTTAGTGAAATCATACAAATCCCTATTTTTAGCTACTTCAGCTTCATAAGTGTGATCAAGAATTCTTATATATGTCTTTCTCGTATCGGAGCTGTAACCCATCAAGAACTCTTCTTTGATGCTCTTGTTAAACAAGTTATACTCTCGTTTTTGTGAAGGTTTATTTTTTACCATCATCTTTTAGTTTACACTCCCTCTAATTTTAATTTGGTTGAAGTAGTTTATAATATCTTCCATAGTATAGTTTTTGATTTCAACTTCAACTTTAAACTTATTGTCAGGATATTCTTCCATTACATAAGCTAGTGCGTTTATTTCGTGGAGTCCATTTATGATATCTATTTTGGAGTTGTATATGCGAAGTGCATGATTCTTGGAGTCGTATTCTATTTCTTTTCCAAACTCATTACTGCCTTTCAAAACATTTAAAACAACCTTGCTAATTTTTAATTCATTGTTTAAAATTCCTTCTGCGATTTTCCTTACTTCCCGAAGATTTATATCAATGGTCTTCACAAAATTCCCTTCAATATTCTTTATGAATTTGTATTGTTTATTAATTTTATAATTATATTCTAGGATATTTGAGTTGTAAAGTTGAACCACTTGACTAATGGGGATGTTTGCCACAAAGCTATCAATACCACTTTTTCTAGCCTTCTTAATTATTATAGGCAAGTTAGAATTTTCGGTATGTATGTCTTCTAGATTGTTGAAACGCAATGCTGAATCAATTTCTTCTTTCTCGAAAATCTCATAAGGGCTTAAAGAGTTAAACCGCCAAGCTAAATCATCACTGTTTTGCAAGTAGTTGTTTATTGCAAGAGATAGTAGAATAAAAACTCTTTTGTCCAATTCTTCGATCTTTAAAAGGCCCATTATAATTTTTTGAGTTTCACCTTTTGAAATTCCATGCTTTAAAAGATACGATTTCAGTTCTTCCAAAAAATTCCTGTTATGTTTATTCTCATTGATGTAATCTTTAACCTTTTCAGCGAATCCAAGCTTCGCATCCATTAGTTTTCAACATCCCCTTCATAATTCATATTACATGTATTGCCCGACTGATCTGAATTGATACATTTCCGATTCTCTAAAACCAAATTTTGGAATAAACATAAAGAGGTCGCTTTCGCATGTTAGAATATGTATTTATTATATCTTACACTTATCATATAGTCAATAAGATTCGTTGCATATAGTCAATAAGATTCTAACGATTTTATCTGCATTTTCTTTGGGTTTTAGGACTTTCTAAGCTATGCTTTCAGGCAATCAAAAACATGCTGGCCTTCCGATTCAAAATGAAAATCCTCTTGATAGTTTCGACAACTCTATCTCACTTTCCTTCATTTTTATCAAACTAATCTTATTCGTGCTTAGTCCATTCGAAACAAATGCCAGTGAAAAAATTCATTTTCGGCATAAAAAAAAGGGTTTTTAGGAAATTTGATGATGCCATTCACTAAAATCGCAGATGATTTCTGAGGTGTAAAATATAATAATCCCCTACTCAATATATTAACCGAAAAAAATAGTAGTCAAACGGTGATCGACTACTATAATAGCAACATTCATTTTATTTGTCACGTATACAGAGTCATTTGTTCAGTTTTTGTTCAGAGTTGCCAAAATTCAACTAAGATACATCTTTTCATTTAGCATTACCCTCTCCATTTGCACGTTTCTGATCGAAGAATCTCTACTGTATTTCCATTGTTCATAGTATTCTTTCGTCATGTACAAGGTTACTTCGAATTTTTCACTCATTTTAAACATTACTTTGAAGCCTTCGACAAGTTCTGACGACATGATTCGTTCACTTCCTTTTGCGTTGTATATTTTACGCTCATATCATTTCTGCAATAGCACTCTTCTGAAAACCGCTCCAAAAACATCTCCAAACTAGCTCCAAAACAGCTCAGAAATCTGCTAAGAATTTAATCGTGCAGGAATTCCTTTAACCGTTCAGCGAAGTTTCGACAATTTACGACACAATAAATGCATCCTGCACGGGCAAATGCGCAACTCACTGCTCATCCTTTAACATTCATGTCAAAGAAATAAACTCCGTCTTGAACTTTGCTGAACACATACTCTTTAGTAGAAGATTTTTCCATATAAAGAGTTTGAGTGGGATGTCCGCAATACGTCCCTCCACAATCGCAGCTTCGAACCTCCCAGAAGGCATTTTGATAAGGTCTAAACCTGCACCAAGGGATAGTTACACACGAAGCCATAGAGCTGCCTACGAAGACTCTAAAGGTCACAAAAGGGAATAACCCTTCGGTGATCTCTTCGCACATTTCAGCAAGCGTAGACCTTCCTTCCTTGAATTTTTCAAACAGTATTACATTACTCATAAGTCACCTTCCCATAATCATGGATGCCATCCATACCTTTAAAATAGATCAATAGGAAGTCTCTTACTTCGTCCAGGTCAATAAGATCAATACTCACACATTCGACTTCTTTGCTTCGATCATTAGTCACAGCAATCTTATATGTTCCATCAGTCATAATCACATCCGCAGAGTGATTCATTCCATATACACGCATTGAGCCATCAGGGATCAACAGCTTGTCCAGCATGAATTGAAAATTCTCCTGATCGTCCTGATCCATTCGAACCCACATAATGTCCATAGAATCAGGCATCGAATAACGATTTATGCCAAGCTGCATTGCTCTACCATACAACTGTTCAAGAGTCTTTATCTCATTTCCTTTAGGCGGCAAGGAAGGGATTTTAAAAACCCTCCCATATATTAGATAGTTTGAACTATCAATCAGACTTGCTACAATTGGGTTTCTGCTAACATTAAACGACTTACTCTTATAGTATGTCAACCCCATTTCATCGGTTAAAAATTCCCCGTTAATTTCATCCAAATCCATATCGCCAATCATACCTTTAACCTTTTCTAGCAACGCCTTCCCAAGCTCTTTGTCAGTAACTTCAACCTGAACAATTCCTTCAACCTTCAATGCAATCTCTCCTTCGCAAAATCATCAAATGGAAAATCGTTCATCTGAATCTTAAAAAACTCTTCGCACTCAGGATCATCAGGATGCCGCCCAAGGCGATCAGGTATCATTAAGCGAAGTACCTCTCTGCCACACTCGACAAATCTCTTGAAGCCCATAGGAAAGCCTATAATGCCGTCATACAACACTCCTTCTTCATAGACTTTCCCCTGTTTAATACTTTCGATTAATGAAATAATTACAGCATGAGTTTGCTTTGGTTCGATTGGAAGAATAACTTGAAAATCCAGATGACCAAAACTTTCCTTTACGCCATTTGTATTATAGTTTGCATGAATGCCGTCATATTGACTTGATGGAACAACATTGGCATGCCATCCCATTTCGGCTGTAGCTGTAGCCATCTTCATTATTCTTTTTCTCTGCTCCCTATTCATTCGCAACCTTCCATTCTCCATTTAAATACTGAATAGTTATCTCTGTGCCTTCAATAAATAAATTAGCAATATCAGAAGAACAGTTTAAGACTCTCAAATCTTCTTCCCAATTATCACCTAAATAATTTTGAAGTTCGTTAATCCCCCCTATAAGGCCAAATGGATTAATTCCAATCTCTGGTTCATTCGCATTCATAACATCACAAATTTCGGAAGCAAATTGATTTTTATCATAATCTTGCTTCAAGAAAATTTCCACTTCACCCAGGGACAATTCTTTCTGTTCGTCATTCCTTTCAATCACTATGACTTGCGTAGCAATGTGCAGTGTGACGATATCCCACAACTCTTTTCCATATTTCGCAGTTAAGTCGTGAGTATTAATCGGCTTCAAATTCAAATCAATCCCCTCATTTCTCTTGTTAAAGAATCCCATTTACCTAATCATAAAGCAAAATGAAACCTTTAGAAAGAGGAACGTTTCCGTTCCCCTCAGCCTGTCCTATTTAGGTTATAACATCCTTCTGCCGCTTTCGTTTCTACTTTCCCCGTCCAGTACTTTCATGACTGCTTTAGCTTCGAATTCCGGCAATCCTGCAAGTTCACAGTTGCCGCCATCCAGCATAACCAGGATGTTCCCAGCGATAAAGTCATTTCGACCATAGTTGATATTGGGAAGGCAGTTCTCGTCGAACTTCCCTTCTTCATTAATGATAAACAGGTAGCCTTCCATCGGATAAGAAGGCACAATTTCTATGTAGCCGCCTACGTATTTTTGCAAATTTTCTAGCGTGTGTTCGAATTCAATGTACTCTGCCTTTTGCTGTGGTCTTTTAAGTACAGCTTTAATCATTTCACCACTCATTTGATCACCCTTATTCATTATATTTTGTTCTTAATGAATATTCTATCACTTGAAAAGTCTACTGTCAATAGAATTTAGCTTGTGAAAAGGAACAAAATCAATATCAAAAGGACGATATAAGCGCCCATAGCTATATTGGAAAAGAGTATATTGTTTCGTGCATCTACCTCTTCAATAACGTACTTTTTGTCTTCTTCTTCCCATTCATGTTCACTCATGGTGTTCGCTCCTTTAGGGCTACTGGATTCGTTTGGCATCGTAGTTCAAGTTTTTTCCATCCCTATATCCAGCAAGCGTAGCGACTGGATCGTTCATGCTGCCAATGTTAAACTTCCCACCTTTCGTCAAATCCAGTTTTTCATAGACTTGTTCCACCAAGGCATCCTTCACAAGCACTAGATGAAATTCATTTTCTGTAACCTGTGCCTTAAACTTATCATCCAAGCCCTTGATAAAACCTAATGTGTAGTCGTTCTTGATTTTGATTCGTTTCGATCTATCCTTAATATCTCTTTCCTCAAGATGTTGCGCCCCCAGGTATTCAACAGCCTTACAAGCGAATTCGTATACATCACAAGCTATTTCGGTATCTTCTTTTATCCCAAGAAAGATCAGGCGTTTCTTGCCATTCCATTTCTGGTGATATGTATAACACCGGAAATTCGGAGCAATGACCATGGCAAGCCTATGCTCGTAAAATTTGAGCCTTCCATAATTGGTTATAGGTTTTTCATAAGCTTCCTTCTTTTTGACGAAGTTGTGAGCATCTTCTGAAGCATCAAGCATTTTAAGTTCTTCTTCCGATACTCCATGCCGTAGCATCATCTTCTGCGCCAGTAGGAGCGCTTCTGTCCGCTCTGCTTCTGTTGCTCCACCGTCTGCCGATTTCATCATTAGACTGCGAATCTTTTCTCTCATGTTCCCTGTTCTAGCCATCTGCAAATTCCCCTTTTTTCTCATGTCATTAGACTCAGGAGTAATGAAGTGTGCATACATCTACGGATATATGCACACTTCTTCGACCTTATCCGACTATTTCACCGTCACCAGTAATAATATTTCCATCTTGATCAAATTCGTACTGACCTGGGTCTTTAATTACCAAGTCTTTGCCTTCATGTTTATCAGGAGTATTTTCCGCTACTTTAATCGCATCCTGAATATTTGCGTCATATTCTTCCTTCAGAAGTTTAAGGCGCATATCCTTCTTATTCTTTCTGGCAACAGCAGAAGAACAATACGATGAATACTCACTTCCCTTGTATCTAGTCATAAAGAACGAGTATGCCCAAAGCCCAAAGGCTTTTGCTGGAATGCCAGTTTCTAATGCTTCAATCGCTCTCATGAACAGCATAGGCACATGAGTCTTCTTCAGTGACTTATTTCTGAATTTATCATCGAACTGTGCGAACGCTTGACCCATGTATTCAGAAACGGCAAAGAATTTCTTTTCCACTTCTTCTGGAATGCCAGTCACCTTAAGTGCAACTACAAATTCTTCTACTTCCGGTGTGGAAATCCCTGTTTCACGTCCCATCATGATAAGCAAAGTTTGAAGAATCATTTCCTGATCAACAAAGCGATTACGCTGTCCTACGCTTATTGCAGAGTATTTTCCGAAAAGAACTGTATCGTGCGCCTTTTCTACAAAGGCCATAGTTCTTTCGCCTGCTTTCGCTCTGGTCAACTCAATCTTTGTTAGTGGCGTTCCACCATTCAAGCGAAGGAATAATTCTTCGACCTGATCTGGAGTGATATTTTTAATTTCGACAATAGCCATATCGTACCCAAGGAAATCTTGTTGCAGGTTAATAGGTAATTGATTGAAAAATTTACCTTCAATTTCAACATACTCAATCGTTCCGTCTTCGTTTTCCACCAATACAGGCGGCGTTCCTTTATCAATTGCAAGCTTATTATCATAGAATTCAAAAATAGCACCACTCACACGTTGCTTTCCGTCAATCATCCACAAAAGATCATCGTGCGTATCATGCATATAAATAATAGGAATCGGATAGTTATCTAGGATAGAATGGACTAGCAAAGACTTTTGCGTGTCAGACCAAACATTATTACGTTGAATTGCGTGGTCAAATCTGATCTTTCTCCGTTCCTTTATAAGCTGAAAAATTGATCTATCGGCCCGAGAACGCTTGATTTTACCCTTGACTACGTATCTCGCATCCTCTTCTTCTTCGGTAGGAAGCGTGGCTGTGAGGGCAACTCCTGGTCCTTCTTCTGAAGCTGCTGGTGGAGCTGCATTCTCCTGTACGTTTTCTTCTCCAGCAGGAGTAGCATCCTCCTGACCTTCCGGCGCATCTTTTTCCATGGTTGCAGCAACCTCATTAGGCACTTCAGCCTTCTTAGCGGTATCTTCGACTGGCTGTACGGCCTTCTTAGCGTCTTCTACGGCCTTAGCTGCATCTTTAGCAGCCTTAGCAGCCTTAGCATCTTCAGCCTTCTTAGCGTCTTCTACGGCCTTGTCGTTGGCTTTTTTGTCCGCTGCTTCCTTAGCGGCCTTGGCGTTCGCTTCTTTGTCGGCCTTGTCCTTCCATTCCTTTGCCGCCTTTGCATCTTCTGCTGCTTTTGCCGCTTTTGCTTCTTCAGCCTTGCTTTTGCTAGAGGTCGGTGCTGCTGGCGGTTTTGGTTTATTTGTTGCCATAATAATTCCTTCTTCCTACTGTGGTTTTTGACTTCAATTTATTTTGCGGTCGTCGTTAATATGTCTGATAATTCTACCATATCACTTAAGCACTGGTCAACGAACTACCTTACAGATTCGACGTTTTTTATTACCTTCATCAACTAAATTCATTTTATCACACGCTTATTTCTACTGTCAAGCGACTTTTGAGTAAAAAAGACTGTAGCTACGCCTTTTATCGACTTGCGTTCAAGGCCGTTTCTACAGGCTCACAGCCATTGCTTCCTCATGGTTAGCAACGGTGAAAGTATGTACTTCATTAAAAGCATATCTCATGTAATCAGCAGCAGCACTCAATTTGTGGCTTTCTAACGGAATCCATTTACCTTTATCGTCTCTGATAAATTTCAGTCCACTCTTTGAGTGCCTTGCTATATAGTATACGCCTTTAACAAAGCCTTGCATATCCTTCTGACATTCCATGATGTACATTCTTACCATTGCGTATACACCTTTCACTTTCCAATTACTGTCTTGATTTTAGCACTACATATATCTGACCACATAATTACCTCTTGAATTGCAGGTTGAGATTACAAAGTAGTCGAAACCACTCTTCTCCATAACCTCTCTATCGCTCCTGTATTCCAGGAAGTCAGGATACTCTTTTATCACCGAAGAGTCTGACGACAATGCCTTGATAGCTGCCTGAATGTCTCTCAGATCGTTCATAGCGTTTGCCATAAGGTGCAAGTTATCTTGCTTACGATGCTCGATGTATTCAAGGTCTTCAGGAGTTGGACGCACTTTTTTTGTGTATCCATTTTCTTCATAGTCACGTTCGCATGAAGCAATGTACTTGATCAGTGCGGCTGCTTCATTTTGAAGAATTCTAGTTGCTGCATTCATTTAGATCACCATCCTTTACTTGCAAAAGTTCATCCAGAACAACAGCTCTCTGATTTTGGAGAACTGTTCTACTATAACTCCACCTTCATCATAGTTATCAATCTTTTCTCTTAGTTCGCTATCCATAATATCTATCAGAGAAACCACTTCATTGACTACTTCGGAAAGAGATTGAATATCCTTATCGTTTTGTGCGCTCATTCATATCGCCACCTTACTTAAAAGCTTTCTTTTATATTAGTGGTTGCAAGTCACGAAAGATTATGGCCTATTCCCTTCTCTCTGCTCCCATTCGCTTTCCAATTCGCTGCGCTTGACGACTTTTTGGACACTCCTGCCAATTTGAAGCATGACTTCTCCCCATTGCTCATATTCGTCAATGATTTCGGCTATGGAGCCATCTTTCTTATTTATGAAGTACATTTTTCGCTTAACCACCTTTAGATGAAACTGCGATTTTATGTTACGATGATCAGTTTCGATATGCCAGATTATAGCGATTGGAAATCTTTCAACAATTGAGTGAAGGTGAATGCTTGGATGTATCGAAACTCCCTCACGAATTGCCAAGCTTCAGCTTCTTTCTTTTCAACCGCAGGTGTTGCTATCGTTTGCCCAGAAGAATCGAATTGTGCGCTTGGCAAAAGGTGGTGTCCACATGCTACATGACCAAGTTCATGCAAAAATTTCAATACTATTGATTCTTCAGGTGTTTTGGCATTCCCAAACTCTGGTTTTGAGTAATTCATCCAAAATTCTGATTTTTCATTTACGTATATTGTATTTTCACCATGATCAACATAACTTCTTGCTATTCTTTGATCGTTAACAAGTTGAACAGATACAATATTAAATTTTGAAGCCAAGTCAGACCATGAACGGGGAGCTGGTTTTTTGTTAGACATTTTCAACAATTGTCTCATTTGTTCAGGAGTCAATTAATATCACCTCTTAGCATTTTTTATAAGCATCTTACTTCAAGACGTACTTCCGAAATTGCTTCTTTTCCTCTTCGGTAGGCTCACCATTCAAGTCCCAATTATCACTATCCAGGATACTTTCAATGAACTTCTTTTGTAATTGAGTAGGAATCGAAGCAAATGCTTCCTTGATCATCATGTCGTAGTCTGCTTGGTCAACCCTTCCCCAAAGATCATAGAGTATTTTTCCACCTTTTTCACTCATAGTGGCGCAGCTCCTTGTTTGATGATGTTCAGCTTTCGTACTGGCAGATAAAATTCAAACTTTTGACCATTCTGCCTTATATCCAAGCTTCTGCGATACAGCAGCTTTTGCTCCCCTCAGCGTCTTAGTGTATCCACGATCAGTCGTCTTTGTCGGAATCTCCGCACGAAACCCCATATAGCCCCTGCGTCCACTGTACACGCTGTATTGATACATAGCAGCTATTTCTGAATAGTTAATGCTTGCGAAATGTCCATCTTGAGCATTCTTCAATTCGATTTTCATAGTTACCTCCTCTTATTACACAATAACACTCGCACTGCGTATTAAACTTTAACTATTTGCTTACGATTGAAGGTATCCGTATCACCATCAGGAAAACGCACTTCATACAGTACTGGAAATCCATTTGATGCAGGAATTACAGCGATAACAGTCCCTTTTGCTTTATTATGTGGGCTTCTTTTTGCTGTAACTTCAACTGTGTCATGCCACTCAATTCTCCGTTTCTCTGCCCGCACCAATTTATCGTAATCTAAAATGAAGTTCATTCCCTTACCCTCCTACTGTCCAGTTTGCGTCTACTGACAATTACATTTACGCTATTCAGTGACGGACAAATCTAGTCGTTCGCTGTACAAACTGTAGAAACAAGCTTTCACCGTCTCAGCTCTAGCCTGTTCAAGCGTAGCGCCTTCCAGATCGCCTTGCTGCACATATCTTTTAGCACATTTTTCATATGTGTCTACAAGAGTTTGGAGCTTCTTCCGTGCAGCTTCCTTTTCCGTTATGCATCATCATTCATTTTTTTGATCGCTAACGGTACAACGCCATGCTAGTCCTAGCGCTTATATAGTCCTTCAGATTGAAAGGAGGATTTTTCATCATCATTCAGATAATGCTTAAATCCTCCTTTATAGTATACACAGATATTCCCTGCATTCGTTATGCTATAAGCAACGGGGATCAGTGTTTTTTTAATTTCATGATACTCTTTCCCCTGCAACCGCTTCACAAAATCACTCCTTTAAATGAAGTATGCGCTTCAAATTTCCGTAATGAGCTTATTCATCATTTCGGCAGCGCATTGATTTGATATAGCTTCTGCTGGAATTTCGCCTTTGCACATAGACTCCCAGCCATCTATAGATAAAGGAATAATTCCAAAACAAATGCACATATTACAGTAATATTCATATGCATTCTGGCTTCTATTGGACAACATTTCCACCTGCCAATGCAATTTTATTTCTGATCTCCCGATGTGATTCAAAGACATAAATTGACTCTACATCTTTGAAATCAATACGTGTCACGCACCAGTCTTGTCCACGAATACGCTGGGTCTGTTCTAATGGTACAATGTCAATTATGCTATTTACGTTAACATTGATTGCCTGGAAGTCCTTTGTCAGTGTGACTTCGATCATTAAACCTGCACCGCCAGCCGATTTCCGACCACAAGAAAATCTGCCATGAGTGAATCAACATGATATTCCCTGCCTTCAACAAAATCATTGAACGATTTAATCATGCGAACACGAACGGTGTTGGCGACTTTCTTTTTTTGAATGTAGCGTTGTTTATGCATCTGCAAATACCTCCCTCATTTTCTATTATGCTAAAGCAGGCAAGTCAGTGAACGTGCAGTGTACCGAATTTTGTTTTGAATTTCCACCAATTCTTCACGCTTGCTTTCGACAAAGCTTTCAACTTCATTCAATCTATCCTCAATTGCAGCAAGCTTCTTAGCCGACTTGGTTTTCATTGCTTCGAACTTCAGAGGATAGATTTCTGCGTTGGCTTGAGCAGATATGTAATCCATCTTATTTAGTAGCGCCATTTCTTTTTTACAAAGCTTGCGCAGTTCAGTCTTATACATTCCCATAACTTTATCACGCATGCCTTCCGGCATAGGGTAATTCGATACAGTATGCTTAATGACAGTGACAATCTTAGTATATTCCAAATTGATATGCATGCCAACAGCAAAGCCATTTCCTGCATAAACCCCGTAGATATGCGTTCTGCTGCCTGTTTCGTCCACTGATTCACAGATATACATAGCCTTCTCTAAGAGACGTTTGAAGTATTGCGTGGCCTTGTGCTTATCCTTCAAACCAAAACGTTCTTCGGCCTTTTGGTAAGCGTGAGTGGACATAGCAATTTTATTAATATCCAGCTTAGGTTGCTGCTGCTTATCCCTCATTGCTTGCTCAAACTTTTCTGCCATAAGTAAAAATTTCGAATCCTCTTCAGTGTATCTGAACTCTTCTACTGCCGCCGCAGTGTTTGACATTATATATCAGCCTTTCGTTCTCTGGTTGAGTTTATTTGTTATATATTACGCTTGATAATCTTAGTTTAGTCGATATATTATTGCATGTCAATAGCGGTTAATGAAGGTTCGAATACTGCTGCTGTCCGGCTGAAGGCTTATTATTCACCTATCCAGGTGAATCTTGATGTTATAATACCGGGATCATATTCTTCATGCTGCTCCATCGAACGTATCGTCCACTTATAGCCCCACTTTTGCCACTTCCTCCCGACTTCCCATGCTTTCATTTCTCTTCCGAATGAGCCGATTAATTGAACAGGTGTATCTACACCTTCCTTTTTCTCTTTAACAAAAAGAAGGTGATTCTTCCGCTTTGCCACTGTTATTGCGCCCCCTTAAAGTTTATATGTCTTTGGTGACTTCTCTTTGGTCTTATCACCCTTGGTGTACGACTCAATCCAGACTTTCTTCCCTGATTTATACACCCTTTCATGACCTCTGACTTCAAACGGTTCCGTTGCAGGCGTATAAGGTCTTTTCTCAGTTCTCACTTCAGTAGGAACCTTCACGTCATATATCGCTCTGCCGATCTTAACAATCTTGGACTTACTTTTGCTTCCACCCTTTCCCTTTTTCGTCTTAGATGTTCGTACAGTTCGTTTTGTTACATGCCGTTCGTAATGGGCCATGTAAGCCATTAATGAAGCATGGATTGTTACAGCGTCCATTCTATGGCTCTCTGTTTCCTCTTTCGGGAATTCTGTCACCATCTTAATGACTCTATATCCTTCCTCTACAAGATCGACAACGAAGCTCATTACATTGGTGTCTCCAAACCAAATTTTGTATTCAATAATCTTATCCATTTGTTTGAAGTAAATACGGACCTGTTGGAATTCAATTATCCCTTCCTTTAAGGTAGGCTTAAACTCTCTTACTAAATCCCTATTAAGATCACGCCAGCGCAGCAAAGAGTTAACCTCTTCGCTGCGCTGGATAATGATCTTGTCGATCTTGTCTAGCTGCATCTGTTAAATACTCCTTTCGCTATTTCTTTTTTTCAGCCAGCATAATAATTTCATCTATTCTTTCCTTCGCCTTATTCCACTCTTGAGCGAAAAGATGTTCTTCAAGCTTTGACCGCAGACGATAGAACTCGTCATTGGTTGCTTTGTTGTAGTTAGCCGAACCTAGTTTCATGGAGTCGGCAGAAGAAATATCAAACTTCACCCCCACAACTTGGGCTAGTACAGCTATTCGCTTTAAAACATTAACTGACTTTGCGCTTCCTGCATTGCTATACATTTTATATTCCCAGCGCAAATGTTCATTTTTTCTATCAAAAAATGTTACAACTTTCTCTGTAAAGATTTCCTTTGGAACTTTTTCTAAGATCGAAATTTTAGCGACATAGAATGCAATCGGCAAGTTCACTGAACTGATTAGCTTTGGACTTTGTGCAATAATATCTTCTACATAATCAATGGTAGCTTCAAGGATTTCATTGCTTTCTTGCATAACATCAAACTTGAGAACATTATCCCTTACCAGCCCAGCCTTGTTGAATGGATCTTCATGAAGCACGATGCACTTCAAGGCGATTTCACTCGCCTTGGATTCTTTATATCCTCCTAAAATATTTCCGCTATTAAATATTTTGAGCGCCAATTTTTCTCTTGCGACTTTCATTGACTCCATACTATTCACCTTCCACTTCTATTATTGTGGCCTTGCATCTTGTGAGCACTGTTTGCTTGACACCGTTATATTCATTGTGATCTTTAATTGAACCTTTTACATTATAACTTACGTCTTCGCTCAGGCTTTTTGATCCATTTGTGCAGTTCCACACAAAACGATTTCCTGTTGATTCATCCACCATAAGGTGTATGTAGGTGTAGCCGAAGGCCCCTTCGCTCTGGATCACCTTTAAGCACCTTACTGTTATATCAGCTTTCTCACCAATGATACCGTAGTAATTGCTCTCCGGCAATTGAGTTTGTCGCTCTTTCTTCTGCCTTGCATTAGTTGCATTGAAATGCGCCCCGAACAGGCTTGCAGCTATCGCAGCGTGTCGGTAGTCAACAGCATAAGCAGAGCAGATCGTCTTCAGGTTGTGCATGTATTCTGACAATTCTTCGTTGTCACTGGTCACAGCTTCAAGCCAGCTATAGGCTTCTTGTTTAAGCTGTTTCGCTTCCTCTGACACTTCTTCAACCAAGTTGCCCCTAGCTTCGGAATACTTGTCAGGCTGCATTGCGTCAAGCGCTCTATCGCTAGTCGCCTGCACTGTGCGCCCTGTGTTTTCGTACAACTCGATACACTTTCGTTTGCTCATAAATCCGTGGCGCAGTACAAGCTCTGCTGCCGTCTCTAAGAACTCTTCTGTTATCATGTATCTCTTACCTGCTCCAGAAGCGCCCACTGGCTCACAGTCTTCAGCAATGCTCATTGCATCCATTAGATAGCCAAAATAACGTGCGTACTGCTCTGGACTTTTATGACCAAGAAAATCCTTAAGGCAGCTTTTTCCGATTTGGTGAATCGTTCCGTCCTCATGCTGCACTAGATATGTGTGATTTCTCATGCGCTTTGAATTACAGTGTTCACAGTTAGGAGCTGCTGTTCTAAATTGTTCAGGCACAATCCCACTTTCAATTGCTCTGATTACGTTGCCTTCATCTGATAAGTGATCAATGGTAGCAATGAAGCGAAATCCGTTAAGCTTAGGACTTTCTCCGATGATTTTGACATGCTTGTACTTGATAATGTTAACTTGTCTCTTATCCTTAACTCTTTCCGACTTTTCTGATTCGCCTACGATCTCCAATTCGATGTCGGGAAAACCCAGCTTTGCCGCCTTGTTATTCAGAATATTGATTTTGGCCTGTAAAAGCCGCATATTCTCTTCCGGCACTACATAGAATTCTCTCTTTTCTTCGTCATATTGCATTTCTACCTGCTGTGTTGCATCCATTTGCAATCAACCTTTCTGTAATTAAATTCAACTGCCAATCACATGCACGAAGGAATAATTCCTTCGTGCATGCTCAAGCGTTAAATTCAAAATGTCATAATCGTACTGTTAAGTATATTATATATTACGCTTCGAAAAACCTCAAGAATCTTTGAAGTCTTCAGGGTGCAGGAAATAGGCATTTCCCTCGTAGAGATCGTTTAACCTATCCTTTCGACCCATTGTTTGATCATAGGTTGCTATTAAAGTGAGATATCTGTCGTTTTCTTTTGCTATTCGGCGCTCAAGTCGAACAATTTCTGCATTTACGGCAACTAATACATTTACACTTAACTCTTCAGCAGCTTGTCTATGACTGATTAGGTCAAACATTTCATCCTTCAAGCCTTCAATTTCTTCAATCTTTTTCATTAACTTCTTGAAGGCGATTTCCTTAGCACTTCCCAACTCCGAACAACTCCGTTCGTTATATTTTGTGCTGTTATAGAGTTTGTATCGTATTGTTCAATGAATGCTACTGCCTTTAAATAATGATCCTTTAGGATATCCAGGTTAATCTTATACGCCGATAAGTTTCTATTATCATTTTTCGGCATTGTGGCAAACCAATTATAAGCTTCGCTGTTCTTTAGGTTATTCCCAAAGAAGTGCAAAAAAATGATTCTGTTACTGTCTAGGAGGGCATTAAGTCTTTTAGCATACACCTCATTCCAAGTTTTAATGATTTCGGCTGCAACGCTCCGATAGTGCATTTTCGTGCTGGTCTTAAAAATCATCTGCAATCATCCTTTATATTAGTATATTTTAAAGCCAATTCTAGCAGCGAACTAATGAGCAGTTCGCTACTAGTCAGGGATTAAAATCTATACTTTCTTAGGATTCAGTTTCGTAAACAGCCCTGCTACTGTTTCTGAAGACACACTATGTAAATCCATTTCAATCTTCATAAAGTCACTTTGTTCCTGTTCGCTCAACATTTCGAAAGGCTTAAGGTTGCTGTTATGCGATCCTATTTCACCCTTCACGTAACGCTGAATTGCGTGAATAATTTCTCTACCGAAAACAATTGTTCCACCTGTGACGATTATACGCAAAACACCATCGACATTTTGATCTAACAAATCAAGTATGAAATTGCATTGCTCAACTTCGTTCCAGGCTTCATTGTTTACCTGGATTGGGTCGATAGTCGTATCAAGCTTAATGAGGTCGGCAATTTTAACGGATTGTTTCGGTGTTTCCATATTCATATTCATCATCCTTTAATAGTTATTGGTCTGCCATTCCTGCACCCTATCGCTGTTATACGATAGAGTGCAGAGTATGGCAGACCAATATTATTCTACTATCCACATTTTCGACTTACCCTTAGCTGCAACGTGCCTGATCAACTCCCACTTTTCTGCTGCTGTAAGCTTTTTATTAGCTTCGATCACTTCACTTGGAACTGTCGCATAAAATTCGCTGATCTCCTGCAATCTGTCAATCAACGTTTCAGAGTTGGTCAGGTCAACGTTCTCCATTAGGTAATCTAACACTACTTTTGATGGTTTACTCATTAAAAAACATCCCCTTTTGTTAGTATACATCCCTACGCAGCCGCAAACTATGACCGCTGGAAGAATGTTCATAGTTGACTGTTATATAGTCATGGTCATTCAGGCTTCCGTTATTACATCTATCCATTTAGCTGTACCTGCTTCACTGATTGACACAACATCAGTTTTTTGGATTGTAACGTGGATTTCTCCGGTATCACCGACACCGTTGGCATATCCCTTGAATTCCGTTTTTGTTTCTTCAACCTGGGTCAAGAACACCTTATCCCCATTCCACACACGAACTCTATACTTCTCTACGATCTGGTCAAAGTGTAGCTTTACATTGTTACCAGAGCCAAAGAACAAGCAAACGCTCCTATCCATGTTATTACTCCTTCCCTTAAATGAAACTCATATTTTATGTTACCAGAATTTAATATACTATATAGCACCTATAACGCTTTTATCCTGGTTGCTAAATATTCCGATATTCCTACTCAATACCACATACCTTATAGATATCTTTGCTAAATAGTTTCATAATTGCGCTTGTATCATCTTCAAGCTTTAGTGAGCATTCAGCACATATATACTTGCCTGTACTGTTCTCTATTTCCTTTGCACTCATTTCCCTATAATGTCCGCACTCATTGATACATGGAATCCTTCCCTTAGTCTTCTTCCAGAGCTTCATACTCATAGCTCTATCTATCTTTCTCTGCCGCTCAACCAACCTATGTTGGTCAAGCACTTTTTTGCTTACATCCTTAACGAATTTCACCCTAACTTTTTCATCTGTTATTAGCTTATCTAAGTAAGCGGTAATAGATTCTTCAATGAAGGAACCCATTCCTAAATTATACATCTCAGAATCATAAAGCTTGTCTTCAAGATTTTTTTCAACATCATTTCTTAGTTTATAAGCAATGTTATCAATCTTATCTCTTAGCTGCTGCACTGTTACAACCCCTTTCCCTAAAGGTCGCTATCCTTAATTCTATTTAGCGCATTGCGAATGTCAATGATACTGATTTCTGCACCTGATTCATGTGCCAGCATCATTTCGCAAATCTGATCAATGACAGGATTTTGATCAAGTTCGATACTGGCGAACTCTCTCAGACAATTAAGCAATTCGCTTGTCTTACGGCTGTTATATTCAAATTCTTCAGGGTGCGCCTTCTTGTATTCCTCTACGATCAAGTCACATTCCCCTCTGTGAAGATAACGGCCTACTGCACTGTTCTCAATCTCTTCCTGAATGCGGTTCATGTGGTTTCGTGCATCACCTGCCCTTTCTACTGCATCATTGTTAAGTGCATGGCTGAACTGTGCAGCATGGCGTAAAAAACTTTTAGCAAGCCTGTAAATATTTTTTGTGATTTCAAACGGGAAACTATTTCCCACCCTATACCATTTCCTTTCTTTTTAGTTGGTGAATCAAGCCTGCCGTCTAACGCTGATCTGTTAGACGGCAGAAGGATAAACCAACTATTCAATTACAGAATTCACAATTTCGACTTCTTCGTCGCTCTGTTCGTCGCCTGCATAAGTAATTGTAATTTTCCGACCAATGTATTTCTTTCTTAGCTGCTTCAAAGTTTCTCCCTTTGCAGGCTGAACGTCTATAACCCAGCGCCCGCCGTTTTGATCCTTTTCGGTATAGACATAGTAACATTTCCCAATATCGCTATAGGTGATTTTCTGCACCTTTAATGTAACTTTCTGAAGGTCTTGGGCGTTGACGCTGTTATTGGCTAAGAACAAGCTTACTGTAATTGTCGCAGCCATAAGGATTTTTTTTATTTTCATATTAATTACCCCTATTCATTGTTTATTTAGGCTTAAAGAGCCATTTCTGCATAACAGGTCAACAACATCCTGTTATGCAGTGTATGAGCCTTTAAATCCCCTTTGCTTGCTTATTAATGATCGTGGCTCTATGCCTGTCCCAAATAAATTCTTTTAAATATCCCTGGTCTTGAAGCACCCATGTCGGTACACCTTCTAGGTCGCTGTCAATGGTCAATACCTCTGTTCCTGTTACATCGAACACTGTAACCGTTGATTCTGCTTGATCATATTTGACCTGGAACAACTTGCAAACTTCCTGCACACGCATGAACTCTATCCACTCTGAATGTCTGTAGATATGCGATACCATACCGCCGCCTATATCTTCAATGTATCGCCCAACATGTCCAGTAGCCGACACAAGTCGTGCCGCTGTTTCCTTAGCATCCTTAAGCCGCTGATTGCTGCATGGCAGAATCATTTTTCTACCATCTTCAAGTGTGTAGTTCAGAGGAATATTAAAATAATTGCTCCCAGGACTCTTGTAATATTTCTCTTCTGTAATTTCGATTTTGATAACCTTAAATACTTTCTTGTCTGTCATTTGCTATCATTCCTTTTCTGTAGGTTGGTAAAGCATTAATGCACCCTAAGCGGTGGTGTTACGGTGCATTGTATGTCGAACCAACCTGTTAAGCCTTTGCCTGCAACTCTAGGTATACTGCTACATACTCCGCACCATTCCATACCTGCAAATCTTCCCTGCTTGCGCTGTCGCTGCTGCGCTTGGCTTCAAATAAAGCATGTTCATGGTTCTTTGCGCCTATCATGATCCAGCCACCATAAATGGACTTACAACGGTAACTGGTCAGCCCTGGGCCTGCACATGGTCTGTTAAAAAAGTCCTGCACAATTGATCATCCCTCTGCTATATAATCTTTGGGCTGTTATAGCTGAACCCAACCTAGCAAGGCAATTTCTTACCCTGCTAACGCCTTGCACCTAATGGCTGTTTATAGTCGTGCAAGCGACTTCGTGCAGCATTTCTACATTCACAAATGCGGATTCGTTTAGTGCTTCCAGGTATTCGAATGGATCGCCGTTGTCATGAATTCGTTCGTACACACTTAACGTCAAATCTTCTCCTAAATGCCTGTCAACTTTGATATCATGCGTCCACCCATCATATAGGCACATGTATCTGTGATAATTCTTGCACGACATTCTGAATTGAATGTCAGTAAGATAAGGAAAGTTATGGGCCAGTAATTGCAATGTCTCTACTTCTGTCAGTTCGGACACTATGCCGTCACTTAATCGCTTAACCTGAATTTCTTTACATACTTCACATACCAACGTCAATGAGCTAAGTGCATAGGTATTAGCTGTTGTCTCTATAATTGTATGATTCTCTCCACATTGACATTTCCACTTGATTGCGCTTTTCATATGCTACCACTCCTGTATTGTTTTATTTTATGGTTTAATCATTCAGTTTCTTGCTTTTTGCTCCAGCTCCCTTTATCACCATTAAATTCAATCAGATATAGATTGGGTTCATAGTCTGGATAAAAGGACTTAATAAACAGATAGCCTAAATGATGTTCAGGGTTTCCGTCTTTTTGAAAAAAACAATCATTCACATTTCTGTTTACACCATCTGGACTATAAGCACATCTAAAGTAGTTATAGACTGAATGTTCCCACTCTTCTGTGAAATCTCCCGGAAATCTTTCAAGCAGCATTTTAGCTCTATTCTTTATATCTTCTGGTATAGAGTCATTTATTAACGCACTGCTAAGGGATTCGGAAGAAATCTCTTTATTATTTCTGCTTAGTTCTCGCACACTGTAATTATGCTCTGCGTGTCCTGGAGGGTTTAAAAACCCAGCCGCACCACTGTTAACAATCACAAATTTAGTT
>NZ_JBBOWB010000002.1:0-1507196 GCF_038006885.1 Paenibacillus sp. FSL R7-0302 | reverse complement strand
GTTTCGAGAACTGAGGAGCGCGACGAGCAGCTTTGAGGCCGTATTTCTTACGTTCCTTCATACGTGGGTCACGTGTCAGGAAGCCGGCTTTCTTCAGCGTACCGCGATATTCAGGGTCTACTTTGAGCAATGCACGGGAGATCCCGTGACGGATTGCGCCAGCTTGACCGGAAATGCCGCCACCATGTGCAAGCACGATTACATCGTAGCTGCCCAGAGTTTCAGTCAGGTTCAAAGGTTGTCTTACGATCATCTTCAGTGTTTCAACACCGAAATATTCGTCCATCTCACGTTTGTTAATGACAATGCGTCCTTCACCCGGTACAAGGCGAACACGTGCTACCGAATGTTTACGACGACCTGTCCCATAGTATTGTACTTGTGCCATGAAACTGTCCTCCTTTATTCTTATCCGCGAAGTTCGTAAACTTCAGGTTTTTGTGCTGCATGTGGATGTTCAGCGCCTGCATATACTTTGAGTCTCAGCTTCATGTGATTACCTTGACGAGTCTTAGGAATCATACCATGAACTGCGAATTCAATCATACGCTCAGGTTTGGTCTTGAGCAGTTCTTCCGCAACGGTAACTTTCAAGCCACCTGGGTGCATCGAGTGACGGTAGTATTTCTTGTTTTGCATTTTCTTACCTGTGAGGTGAATCTTCTCAGCGTTGATAACAATTACGAAATCACCAGTATCAACGTGTGGAGTGAATTGCGGTTTGTGTTTGCCGCGGATCAGGGCAGCGGCTTCGCTTGCCAAACGGCCAAGTGTTTTGCCTTCGGCATCAATGATGTGCCAATTGCGTTCAACTTCGTTCGGCTTCGCCATGTAGGTGGTACGCATGAATGTTTCCTCCTTGTTCTCGTACGAAAATCATCTGTTTCGTATATCTTGTTTCGCGATTGAATTACAATTTAGTGAGTTAAAAAACTTATTTGTTGGCATTTCCTTGATCGGGGCTGTGGGATAGCCATCAAGAAAACACAACTTTTATATTACAGTATAAACATGACAAGCGCAAGCGATTTTTAAACAATCAGTACTTATTTTCATAAAAAATATAGTATCGGCCGTTTAGTCGTCTATCTCGTCATATTCCACACTCCAGAGTGCCAGCCCCTTAGACACAGCCGTAGGTCCGGCCGCTGCACGATCACAAGCCGCAAGAATGACAGGCATTCTATCTGCGCTGATTTTACCTTGCCCCACCTGCATCAGCGTGCCCATAATAATGCGTACCATATGTTGCAAAAAGCCACTGCCTGTAATATAGGTATGGATCACTCCCTGGTCAGGAGAGCCCGGGCGGCACATGCTGCGGTCTACTTCAAGATAAGCCTCATAAATGGTCCGCACATGCGAAGTCTTGGTAGACTTCCTGGACGCAAACGAGGTGTAATCATGGGTACCTAGCAGCGAGCTTAGCCCCAGCTCCATCGCAGGAACGTTCAGCTTCATCGGATGATGATGCTGCCAGCGTCGCTGGAACGGGTCCGGGAACCGGTTTCCGTTAATTGTATAGCGGTAGGTTTTACGCTTCGCCCCTCTACGGGAGTGGAACGAGAGCGGAACCTCAGCAGCCTCAGTAACAACGATATCCTGCGGCAGCCTGGCATTCAGCGCCAGACACCAGCGCTCCAGCGGAATCTGTGAGGAGGTTATGAAGTTAAAAGGTTGGCCATAAGCATGCACCCCTGCATCAGTCCGTCCTGAGCCCGTGATTTTGAGCGTCTCACCGGTCAGATGCTGAATAGCATGCTCCAGCTTGTCCTGAATCGTATTGCCCTGAGGCTGGGTCTGAAAGCCATCATAATGGGTACCGTCATAATTGACTTTCATCAATAGATTGCGCATTTCATTCTCCTGTTGGTCCATATACTTAATTTATTCTCAAAAAAAAGAGCCCCGGCGGGAGCTCCTTCTACTCTATACAAGGTGATTCCCGCGGTTATTTGCACGGCAGGGTACTATGCCCTGCAGTACAATAACGTTAAATACGTAAAGCGTACATCCGGAAATCATGGCTTGTGAAACTACGCGCGGTCTACCAGTTCAAGATAAACCATAGGCGCAGCATCGCCACGGCGAGGTCCCAGCTTCAGGATACGAGTGTATCCGCCTGGACGCTCTGTGTAACGTGGAGCAATGTCAGAGAACAATTTTTGGATTGCATCTTGTTCACCATCTACAGTCTCACGACGAACAAATGCAGCTACTTGACGGCGAGCATGAAGATCGCCCTTTTTCGCTTTAGTGATCAGTTTCTCAGCGATGGAACGAACTTCCTTCGCTTTGGCTTCTGTTGTCTGAATACGTTCGTATAGGAACAGATCCGTTACCATATCGCGGAACAAAGCTTTACGCGCGCTGGAATCACGGCCCAATTTTTGGTATGCCATTTGTTTTCCCTCCTTCACTCAAGTCTCAAGAACTCCGGGGTCCTATTCTTCTGTACGAAGTCCCAAACCAAGTTCCTCAAGCTTCTCTTGAACCTCTTCCAAAGATTTGCGGCCCAGGTTACGAACCTTCATCATATCTTCTTCAGTTTTCGTAGTCAGCTCTTGCACGGTATTAATACCGGCACGTTTGAGGCAGTTGTAGGAACGGACAGAAAGATCAAGCTCCTCGATCGTCATCTCAAGTACTTTTTCTTTTTTGTCTTCTTCTTTTTCAACCATAATTTCGGCGTCTTTCGCTTCATCCGTAAGACCTACGAACAGAACGAGGTGCTCGTTCAAAATTTTGGCTCCAAGGCTAACGGCTTCTTCCGGTCGGATACTGCCATCTGTCCAAATTTCCAGCGTCAACTTGTCGTAGTTAGTCACTTGACCAACACGGGTATTATCAATACCGTAATTCACACGTGAAATAGGAGTGTAGATAGAGTCAACTGGAATTACACCAATTGGCTGATCGTCGCGTTTGTTCCGGTCCGCTTGGACGTAGCCGCGACCACGGCCTGCAAAAATGCGCATGTGCAGTCTCGCGCCAGGTCCCAGCGTTGCAATATGAAGATCCGGGTTCAGGATCTCAACATCGCTGTCCGCACGGATATCACCCGCGGTAACGATGCCTTCTCCTTCAGCATCAATCTCGAACACTTTCTCTTCATCCGAATGAATCTTCAGAGACAGAGCTTTAAGGTTCAGGATGATTTCCGTCACATCTTCCATTACGCCGGGAACGGTCGAGAACTCATGCAGAACGCCGTCAATTTGGACCGAAGTCACTGCGGCTCCCGGAAGGGAGGAAAGCAGGATCCGGCGAAGCGAGTTCCCCAGAGTCGTGCCATATCCACGTTCCAGCGGTTCAACTACGAATTTCCCATAGGTCCCATCATCATTGGCTTCTACGGTCTCAATCTTCGGCTTTTCGATTTCTATCACGAGTGTACCCCTCCTTCAAACGTCGCTCCTATATGAAACAGTCACCCCATCAGGTGTATCATGTAGTATGCCTAAACACCTATTATTAGCAGATGCGTCAGAATTATACCACAATCACAATTCTGATTGAATTATACGCGGCGACGCTTCGGCGGACGGCATCCATTGTGAGGAACCGGAGTAACGTCTTTAATGAGGTTTACTTCAAGGCCAGCGGCCTGAAGGGAACGGATGGCTGCTTCGCGGCCCGCGCCCGGTCCTTTAACCATAACTTCAACGGACTTCATGCCGTGTTCCATAGCTGCCTTAGCAGCTGTTTCGGCTGCCATTTGCGCTGCAAATGGAGTCGATTTACGGGAACCTTTGAATCCTTGACCGCCGGAGCTTGCCCAGGAAATTGCATTTCCGTGGGGATCCGTGATCGTAACGATAGTGTTATTGAACGTGGAACGGATATGTGCCACGCCAGACTCGATATTTTTCCGGTCGCGACGTTTCGTACGTACGACTTTTTTCGGTTTAGCCATTGTCTCTTATCACCTCTTCTTATTTCTTTTTGTTTGCTACAGTACGACGCGGGCCTTTACGGGTACGAGCATTGGTTTTGGTACGTTGACCGCGAACAGGCAATCCACGACGGTGACGAACACCGCGGTAACAGCCGATCTCAGTAAGACGCTTAATATTCAAGGAAATTTCACGACGAAGGTCACCTTCAACCTTAACCTCTTTGTCGATCGTTTCACGCAGTTTGCTGACTTCATCTTCCGTCAAATCACGGACACGTGTGTTAACGTCAATGCCTGTTTCATTAAGAATTTTCTGGGAAGTCGTTTTACCGATTCCGAAAATATAAGTCAAGGCGATCTCAACGCGCTTATCACGTGGCAAATCCACTCCAGCTATACGAGCCATTTTACGCTACACCCCCTTCTTAACCTTGTTTTTGTTTGTGTTTCGGATTTTCGCAAATTACCATAACAGTCCCTTTGCGGCGGATGACTTTGCATTTTTCGCAAATGGGCTTTACAGAAGGTCTTACCTTCATGTTAATTACCTCCTCAAAGTTTTGCGAAGCAAAACTTTTGTTGTAGTTCCCATCTATTTACGGTAAGTTATACGGCCTTTTGATAAATCATAAGGCGATAACTGCACGACCACTTTGTCTCCGGTTAGGATACGGATAAAGTGCATCCGCAATTTCCCGGACACATGGGCAAGTATTTGATGACCGTTCTCAAGCTCAACCTTAAAAGTTGCGTTAGGCAACGGCTCAATAACCGTTCCTTCTACCTCAATGACGTCTTCCTTAGCCACAGTTAGTCTCCTTTCTCATTAGCACTTTTTCCAGCGGGCTGGCCATACTTCATCACTGCAAACCGCAGCTTTCCGTTGGTGACCCGGCCGGTTTCTTCCAAACTGTCTACAATCTCACTGCTGATGAAGGGTATGAGCTCCAGATGCTGAATATTCTTCTTCTTTGGGCTGTCAAACTTACGTTTGTCTCCATCAGCAATATATACAAATCTGCTATCCACAACTGCGATAACAACGGCAGCCTCTCCGGCATCCTTGCCTTTGAGAATTCTCACGATTTGACCAACCTGCGGGCTGCTCCCAGTATTCACGTGAAGATCACCTACGCATTCAGTTTTGTGAAAATTTCCATGCCGTCCGGTGTAACTGCTACTGTATGCTCGAAGTGAGCGCACAGTGAACCGTCTACCGTAACGACCGTCCAGTTATCATCCAGCGTTCTGACATAACGTTCTCCAGCGTTAACCATCGGCTCAATGGCGAGTACCATACCCGGCTTCAAACGTGGTCCGCGGTCCGCTATGCCATAGTTCGGAATTTGCGGTTCTTCATGCAGTTCTGCCCCAATGCCATGACCAACATACTCGCGGACAACGGAGAATCCGGCGTCTTCAATGTATGACTGAATTGCATGGGAGATTGTAAACAAGCGCACATCCGGTTTGACTAACGCCAGTCCAGCGTACAGGGAGCCTTCCGTGACGTCCAGCAGACGCTGAGCCTCTTCAGAAATGCTGCCCACCCCGTATGTCCAGGCGGAATCACCGTGATAACCACGGTACTCTGCACCGATATCCAGCGTAACGATATCGCCTTCTACCAGTTTGCGTTTCCCTGGAAATCCGTGCACCAATTGTTCGTTGACTGAAGCGCAAATGCTGGCAGGAAAACCGTTGTAGCCTTTGAAAGACGGCACAGCACCCTGACTGCGAATGTACCCATCGGCGATTCTGTCGAGCTCACCGGTAGTAATGCCTGGCTGGATAGCTTCAGCAATAAGACGGTGACTCTCGGCAACAATTCGACCAGCTTCCCTCATAAAGACAAGTTCCTGTTCGGATTTGCAAATGATCATTACATTAACCCCGCAGCATAGATACGATTTCAGAAGAAACGACATTGATTTCGTTTTCTCCGTTTACCTGACGCACAAGACCTTTATCGTCATAAAATGCAAGCAGCGGCGCTGTCTTGTTATCATACTCATCAAGACGCTTGCCTACACTTTCTTCGTTGTCGTCCGGACGCTGATACAATTCTCCGCCATCAATGTCGCAGACGCCTTCTTGCTTCGGCGGGTTGAAAATTAAATGGTAGGATGTTCCGCATACGGAGCAGATCCGGCGTCCGGTAAGACGTGCCATCAGCAGTCCGCGGTCCACATTCAAGTTAACAACGTGATCCAGTGAAGTTCCAAGCCGGCTGAGGATTTCTCCCAGCGCTTCCGCTTGCGAAAGGGTTCTTGGAAAGCCATCCAATAAAAAACCTTTTTCGCAATCGGACTGCTGCAGCCGTTCTTCGACGATTCCAATAGTCACATCATCAGGTACAAGCAACCCTTGATCAATATAAGATTTGGCCTTAAGTCCAACCGGTGTGCCTTGCTTAATAGCCAAGCGGAATGCATCACCAGTCGAAATATGAGGAATACCCAACTCTTTTACAACAACAGCGGCTTGTGTTCCCTTGCCTGCCCCAGGAGGGCCCATGAATAAAATGTTCACGATTCTCTTCTCCCCCCGAAAGTTCGCCACCAAGCAAGAAACAGCACAATAGGTACCGGGAAGTTTAAAGCCTTAGGTACTTCTCCGGAACCTATCGCCTATTTATTGATGAAGCCTTTGTAATGGCGTTTGATCAATTGGCTCTCGATCTGCTTCATGGTATCCAGTGCAACACCGATAACGATAAGCAGTGCCGTACCACCAATCTGCACTTGCTTCGGTAACCCGGACAACGATCCAAATAATACTGGCAGTACAGAGATTAATGACAGGAACAGCGCACCGGACATGGTCAGACGCGACATTACTCTAGTCAGATATTTCTCAGTAGCCTTACCTGGACGTATACCTGGAATGTATCCGCCATTCTTTTTCATATTGTCAGCCATTTGCTGCGGGTTCATCTGAACAAACGTATAGAAGAACGTGAATCCGATGATCATGACTACATACAGCAGCATGCCGAGCGGCTTGGTATGATCCAGATTGGCCGAGACCCATTTAGCCCAAGCGTGGGTGGACCAGAAGCTCGATAAAACGACCGGGAATTGAAGCAGCGAAACGGCGAAGATAACAGGAATTACACCAGCCGCATTAATTTTAAGCGGAATGTGCGTATTCTGTCCACCGTACATTTTGTTACCGACTACGCGCTTGGCATATTGTACAGGGATTTTACGGATACCTTGTTGAACAAAGATCACCCCGACAATAATCGCAACAACCACGATCAGTACAATAACGACTTTAAGAATATTCAGGAACATCTGACCCGGCTGAATGAAGCTTGATTGCGCCGTAGTGGTGATATATCCCGGAAAGGCGGCGACGATTCCCGCAAAAATCAGGATCGAAATCCCGTTTCCTATACCCTTTTCAGTGATCTGCTCACCTAACCACATCAAGAACGATGTACCCGCCGTCAATATGATCGCAATAAGCAGGTAATCCGCAAAGGTTGCATTTGGAATCATCTCAGTGCCATAAATCCGGTTAAACCCGATAGATGTGGCAAACGCTTGGATCAAACCTAGCACTACTGTGCCGTAACGCGTAATTTGCGCCAGCTGCTTTTTCCCGTGTTCCCCTTGCTTAGCCCATTCGGCAAACTTAGGGACAACATCCATCGAAAGCAATTGAACTATGATGGATGCTGTGATATACGGGTAAATGCTGATCGCAAAAATCGAGAAGTTTTTGAGCGCTCCGCCCGAGAAGGTGTTCAAAAGACCCATCAAAGCGTCTCCGCCCTGATTTGTTGATTCCAGTACTTCTTTGTTCACACCGGGAACCGGTACAAACGAACCGATGCGGTAAATGATCAGAACGAACAGGGTAAACAGGATCTTTTTGCGCAAATCTTCAACATGCCATATATTCTTAAGCGTCTTGAACATTAGATCACCTCGGTTTTACCGCCGGCAGCTTCGATTTTCTCTACCGCAGATTGAGAGAACTTATTTGCTTTGACAGTCAATTTAACAGCCAGTTCACCGTTGCCGAGAATCTTGATGCCGCTCTTAGTGTTGCTGACAACACCAGTTTCAAGCAAAAGCTCAGGAGTTACTTCTGTTCCTTCTGCAAAGCTATTCAGATCTTCCAGGTTCACAATCGCGTACTCTTTACGGGTAGGATTGACGAAACCACGTTTAGGCAGACGACGATAGAGTGGGTTTTGTCCACCCTCGAAGCCTGGACGTACACCACCGCCGGAACGGGAGTTTTGACCTTTGTGTCCACGGCCCGAAGTTTTACCGTTACCGCTACTTGGTCCACGACCAACGCGGTTGCGTTCTTTCCGTGATCCAGGAGCTGGAGCAAGTTCATGTAACTTCATCGTTTGCACCTCCTTATGTTTGTTAATTTATGCGAGGCTGTTTAGCCTTCAATTTCAGTAACGGACAGCAAGTGGCTCACTTTGTTGATCATCCCGCGAATTGCAGGAGTGTCGTTGTGAACCACGGACGAGTTGGTTTTGCGCAGGCCGAGCGTCTTAACAGTAACACGTTGTGTTTCTGGACGTCCAATTACACTGCGTACGAGGGTAATTTGCAATTTAGCCATTGACGTTCCCCTCCTTAACCGCGTAATTCTTCGACAGATTTGCCGCGAAGCTTCGCGACCTCTTCAATACGCTTCAGACGGGAAAGACCCTCTAAAGTAGCATTGACCATATTCATGGAATTCGAAGAACCCAAAGATTTTGTCAAGATATCGCCAACGCCTGCCAATTCAAGCACCGCACGAACCGGTCCACCAGCGATAACGCCGGTACCTTCGGATGCTGGTTTCAGCAGAACGCGTCCTGCGCCGAAATGTCCAGTAACCAGGTGAGGAATCGAAGTTCCTACGATTGGAATGTGGATCAGGTTTTTCTTGGCGTCTTCAATGCCTTTACGGATGGCATCCGGAACTTCGCCGGCTTTACCGATACCAGCACCAACGTAGCCGTTGCCGTCGCCCACAACAACAAGTGCACTAAAGCTGAAACGGCGTCCGCCTTTTACAACTTTTGCAACACGGTTGATGTGTACAACTCTTTCTGTCAGTTCTAAACTGTTCGGATCTACACGCAAGTCGTTAACCTCCTTTTAGAAATATTCTAGAATTCAAGACCAGCTTCGCGAGCTGCGCTAGCCAGAGCCTGAATCCGTCCATGGTACAAGTATCCACCGCGGTCAAATACAACCACTGCATAACCCTTTTCTTTGGCACGCTCAGCGATCAATTGACCCACTTTGCTTGCAGCTTCAACGCTGCCGCCATTTCCGATTGTAGCACTCAATTCCTTATCAAGTGTGGAGGCCGATACGATAGTAACGCCAGTCACATCATCGATCAGTTGAGCGTAGATGTGTTTCGAAGAACGGAACACATTCAAACGTGGACGCTCAGTAGTACCCTGGATCTTCTTACGAACACGCAGGTGTCTTTTGAGACGAGCCTTGTTTTTATCCTCTTTTGTAATCATGACTTCCCTTTCACTCCCTTCAGTTTGCCGTAAACAGCTTCACTTTAAGATGCACGGGGTATCTTACAATTAAGGTAGAGCTGGTTATTTCTTCTTACCAGCTTTACCTTCCTTGCGGATGATACGCTCGCCTTCATATTTGATACCTTTACCTTTGTATGGTTCAGGTTCACGTACGGAACGGATTTTGGCAGCATAAGCGCCAACGCGTTCTTTGTCAATCCCTCTAACGATGATCTTCGTGTTCGCAGGAACATCGAACTCGATACCCGCTTCCGGTGTAATTTCAACCGGGTGGGAGTAACCAACGTTCAATACAATTTTATCTCCGGATTTGCTTGCACGATATCCGACCCCAACCAGTTCCAGAGATTTCGAGAAACCTTCAGTCACACCACTCACCATGTTGTTGACAACGGAGCGGGTTGTGCCGTGAAGTGAACGATGCAATTTGTTGTCCGACGGGCGAACAACAGTGATTTCGTTATTTTCAACTGTAATCTTCATGTCTTTATGAAGCTCACGAGTCAAAGTGCCTTTAGGACCTTTTACTGTAATAACGGCGTTGTCCAAAGTGACATCTACACCGCTAGGTACTGCGATTGGTTTGCGACCAATACGAGACATGTGTTGCACCTCCTTATCTTGTGACGTTTATTACCAAATGTAGCAGACAACTTCTCCGCCGGATTTAGATTGACGAGCTTCTTTGTCGGTCATAACTCCCTTAGATGTGGAGATAATCGCGATTCCAAGGCCACCGAGTACACGAGGCACTTCATTGCTCTTCGTGTATACGCGAAGACCTGGTTTACTGATTCTTTTCAGACCAGTGATAACGCGCTCCTGGCTTGGGCCGTACTTCAGGAAAATACGGATAATCCCTTGTTTGCTATCTTCAACGAATTCAGCATCACGGATGAAGCCCTCACGCTTCAAGATGTCCGCGATTTGTTTTTTCATAGTAGAAGCAGGCATTTCTACTGTCTCGTGACGCACAGTGTTGGCGTTACGAATACGAGTAAGCATATCTGCAATAGGATCAGACATAGTCATGTGTGTAAACCTCCTTCCCGTTTATAAACTTCTTACCAACTTGCTTTTTTCACGCCAGGGATCTGGCCTTTATAAGCTAATTCACGGAAACAAATTCTGCAAATTTTGAACTTTTGCAGTACCGAATGTGGACGACCGCAACGCTCGCAACGTGTGTATGCACGTACTTTGAACTTAGGCTCGCGTTGTTGTTTAACTTTCATTGAAGTCTTTGCCACTTAGACTGACACCTCCTAAACATTTTCGGAGAAATGGATGATTCTTATTTTGTGAAAGGCATTCCCAGCTGATTCAGCAGCTCACGGGATTCCTCGTCCGTCTTAGCAGTCGTTACAATAACGATGTCCATACCGCGAACCTTATCCACTTTGTCATACTCGATTTCCGGGAAGATCAATTGCTCTTTAAGACCCAGTGTGTAGTTACCGCGGCCATCAAAGGCTTTGCTGGAAATACCACGGAAGTCACGAACGCGTGGAAGCGTTACGTTGATCAATTTATCCAGGAAGTAATACATACGCTCGCCGCGCAGTGTTACTTTAACCCCGATCGGCATATTCTCGCGCAGTTTGAAACCGGCGATGGATTTCTTAGCTTTAGTGATAACCGGCTTTTGACCAGAAATCAGTTGCATATCGTTAACTGCAGCGTCAAGTACTTTGGAGTTTTGAACAGCGTCACCTACACCCATGTTGATGACGATCTTCTCGATCTTAGGCACTTGCATAACTGTTGTGTAGTTAAACTTCTGCATCAAAGATGGTGTGATTTCATTCAGATAACGTTCTTTCATTCTTGCTGCCATGAAGATTTACCTCCTTTCATTAGGACTGTATTAGTCGATAATCTCTCCGGATCTTTTTGCTACCCGAACCTTCTTACCGTTATCTAGTACTTTATAGCCGATACGCGTAACTTTCCCGCTCTTCGGATCAATGTGCATTACGTTGGACACATGGATCGAAGCTTCCTGCTCGATGATTCCGCCTTGCGGATTCAACTGGTTAGGCTTCTGGTGTTTCTTCACCATGTTCACGCCTTCTACCAGGACGCGGTTTTCACGAGGATAAGCAGCGATGACACGGCCTTTTTTACCTTTGTCTTTCCCGCTAATCACAAGCACCACATCATCTTTTTTCACGTGCAGTTTATTGTTATGGGATTCCAGAACTTTTTTAACTCTAGGCATTGATTACACCTCCTATAACTGACCTTTTCAAGTACAACCGAGCATCACTCGGATTTTTAGATTACTTCCGGTGCCAAGGAAACGATCTTCATGTAGTCCTTGTCGCGAAGTTCGCGAGCAACTGGTCCGAAGATACGTGTTCCGCGCGGGCTTCTGTCGTCTTTGACAACAACAGCTGCATTTTCGTCGAATGCGATGTAAGACCCATCTTTACGGCGTACCGAACGTTTTGTACGAACAACTACCGCTCTGACAACATCACCCTTTTTGACAACGCCGCCTGGTGTTGCTTGTTTAACGGAACAAACGATCAGATCGCCGATTGCTGCTGTACGGCGTCCAGTACCACCCAGTACGCGGATACACATCAGTTCCTTCGCACCAGAGTTGTCAGCCACATGCAAACGTGTAAATGGTTGAATCATTATTATTTTCCTCCTTCCGGAAAGGGATCTGCTTCATGTCTTAGATGATTACCGCTTTTTCTACCACTTCAACCAGTCTCCACCGTTTGTCCTTCGACAATGGACGAGTTTCCATGACTTTCACGACATCACCAATTTTAGCTACATTCTCTTCATCATGTGCCTTGAATTTCTTCGTGGACTTGATGCGTTTGTGATACAGATTGTGCTTTTTATAGGTTTCAACAGCAATTACGATGGTTTTATCCATTTTGTCGCTGACTACTTTACCGATCAGCACTTTACGTGCATTACGCTCTTCGCTCATAATTAGCCTCCTTCCTGATTACGGATTATGCATCCGCCGTCACTTAACTAATCCCAAGTACTCTTTGATGGATAACGGTTTTAGCACGAGCTATTTCCTTACGCACATCACGAATCCGAGTCGGGTTGTCCAGTTGGCCTGTTGCCAATTGGAAACGGAGATTGAAAAGTTCTTCCTTAAATCCGGCGATTTTCTGTTCAATCTCAGCAGTGGTTAAGTTGCGAAGTTCATTAGCTTTCATTTGCTTCACCACCCAATTCTTCACGTTTCACAAACTTAGTCTTTACAGGCAGCTTGTGAGCGGCAAGACGCATCGCTTCACGAGCGATTTCTTCCGACACGCCTCCGAGTTCGAACATAATCTTACCCGGTTTAACTACAGCTACCCACTTCTCAACGTTACCTTTACCACTACCCATACGAACCTCGAGAGGCTTCTGAGTGATTGGCTTATCCGGGAAAATCTTGATCCAAACCTGACCGCCACGTTTGATGTAACGTGTCATTGCGATACGAGCAGCTTCGATCTGACGGTTAGTGATCCAAGATGGCTCCAGTGCCTGCAAACCGAATTCGCCGAAGTTAAGTTCAGTTCCGCCTTTTGCCATACCCTTCATGTGACCGCGTTGTTGCTTGCGGTGTTTAACGCGCTTTGGTACCAACATGATTAGTTGCCTCCTTCCTGAGCAGCTTGTTTCTTAGCTGGGGGAAGAACTTCTCCACGATAAATCCATACTTTTACGCCGATACGGCCGTAAGTTGTATGTGCTTCAGCTGTTCCGTAATCGATATCAGCACGAAGCGTATGAAGTGGAACTGTTCCTTCGCTATAACCTTCTGAACGGGCAATCTCAGCGCCGCCAAGACGTCCGCCAACCTGAGTTTTAATTCCCTTTGCGCCGGAACGCATAGTTCTTTGAATCGCTTGTTTCAGAGCACGACGGAACGATACGCGACGTTCCAGCTGTTGTGCAATGCTTTCAGCAACAAGAATAGCATCCAGTTCAGGGTGTTTGATTTCATTGATGTTGATGTGTACTTTCTTACCGCCGGCGATAGTTGTAACTGCGCTGCGAAGTACTTCTACTTCTGCTCCGCCTTTACCAATTACCATACCTGGCTTGGCAGTGTGAATTGTAACGTTCACTCGGCTTGCCGCTCTTTCGATCTCGATGCGGGAAACAGAGGAATCTTTCAACTTGCCTTTAAGGTATTCCCGGATTTTGACGTCTTCCATTAAAAGAGTACCGAAATCTTTGCCTGCATACCATTTTGATTCCCAATCGCGAATAATACCGACTCGGAGTCCGACTGGATTTACCTTTTGACCCACGTGTTATCCCTCCTTATTTCTCAGATACCACCAAAGTAATGTGGCTGGTACGTTTATTAATCCGGCTTGCGCGGCCCATGGCGCGCGGACGGAAACGTTTCATTGTAGGACCCTGGTTAACGAAAACTTCGCTTACGAATAAGCTGTTAACGTCCATAGAGTAGTTATGCTCAGCGTTCGCAATCGCCGAGTTCAGTAGCTTCTCAACAACCGGAGAAGCGGACTTCGGAGTGTGGCGAAGAATTGCAATTGCTTCCCCCACTTGCTTGCCGCGAATCAAGTCAACAACCAGTTTCGCTTTACGAGCGGAAATCCGCACCGATCTTGCATGTGCTTTTGCTTCCATTGTTTTCCCTCCTCTCAAACGAAGACGTTAATTATCTTCTGGTTTTCTTATCGTCACCCGCGTGGCCTTTGTAAGTACGTGTTGGCGCGAACTCGCCCAACTTGTGACCTACCATATCTTCCGTTACGTATACAGGCACGTGTTTGCGGCCGTCATATACACCAAACGTATGTCCGATAAACTGAGGGAAAATGGTTGAGCGACGGGACCAGGTTTTTACTACGACTTTCTTGTCTGTCTCGTTCAAATCCTCAACTTTTTTCAGCAGGTAGCCATCGATGAACGGCCCCTTCTTTAAACTGCGACCCATGTGTGAATCCTCCCTTCATCCGGTTCTTCAAAACCGCGAATCGACGCTTCGCGCTTAACTAACTTGCCTGAAGCGTCTTATTTTGTGCGGCGACGAACGATATATTTATCAGATGCTTTGTTTTTCTTACGCGTTTTGTAGCCGAGGGTTGGTTTGCCCCAAGGTGACATTGGCGATTTCCGTCCGATAGGAGCGCGGCCTTCACCACCACCGTGTGGGTGATCGTTAGGGTTCATGACAACACCGCGTACTTCAGGACGACGTCCGAGCCAGCGGCTGCGTCCGGCTTTACCAATCTTGATCAGTTCGTGATCTCCGTTGCCTACGGCTCCGATAGTCGCACGGCAAACGCTGAGGATTCTGCGAACCTCACCCGAGTTCAAACGAACAGATACGTATTTATCTTCTTTACCCAGCAGCTGAGCTTCAGTACCGGCAGCACGAACCAATTGTCCGCCTTTGCCTGGTTTCAACTCGATGTTGTGGATAACTGTACCTACCGGGATGTTGATCAACGGAAGGCTGTTACCAATTTTGATGTCCGCAGCAGGGCCGGACTCAACTTTGTCCCCAACTTTAAGGCCTTTAGGAGCGATGATATAACGTTTCTCTCCATCAGCATAGTGGATCAAAGCAATATTGGAAGTACGGTTCGGGTCATACTCGATTGTAGCAACGCTACCTGGTATGCCGTCTTTAGTCCGCTTGAAGTCAATAATACGGTATTTACGTTTGTGTCCGCCGCCATGGTGACGAACCGTAATTTTACCTTGGTTGTTGCGTCCGGCATGCTTGAACAGCGGGGACAGCAACGATTTCTCTGGCTGGTTTGTTGTAATTTCTTCAAACGTAGACACAGACATGTTGCGTCTTGCCGGAGAGGTCGGTTTGTACTTTTTGATTGGCACTATAGTTTCCTCCTTACTTTAAGAGTATTATTCTACCGCTTCAAAGAACTCAAGCGGCTTGCTGTCCGGGCTAAGCTTCACGATGGCTTTTTTCCACTCTGGAGTATAACCGGAGTATTTGCCATAACGTTTCAGTTTACCAGGTACGCGCATTGTGTTCACACTAACGACTTTTACTTTAAAAATAGCCTCGACAGCTTTTTTGATTTCGGTCTTGTTAGCACGGATATCCACTTCAAAAGCGTACTTCAGTTCGCTCATGTATTCGGATGTGCGTTCCGTAATCACTGGACGCTTAATTATATCACGAGGATCTTTCATTACGCGAACACCTCCTCTACCTTCAGAACTGCTTCTTTAGTGATGATCAGTTTGTCGTACGTCAGTACGTCAAGAACATTGATGCCGTCAGCCGCTACGAATTTCACCCCAGGGATGTTACGAGCGGAAAGTGCTACATTGTCATCATAGCTCGGTGCTACGATCAGGGCTTTGCTGCCCACTTTAAGGTTGTTCAGAATCGCTGCGAATTCTTTCGTCTTCGGAGCATTCAGGGTCAGGCTATCCAATACGATGATGTCATTCTCAAGCACTTTTGAGGACAACGCGGATTTGATGGCCAACCGGCGAACCTTCTTAGGCAATTTCCAGGAATAGCTGCGTGGTGTTGGTCCGAAGACTACGCCGCCGCCTTTCCATTGTGGAGAACGAATGGAGCCTTGACGAGCACGACCTGTACCTTTTTGTTTCCAAGGCTTACGTCCGCCGCCACGCACTTCAGAGCGTCCTTTTACTTTGTGTGTACCGCGACGAAGGGAAGCTCTTTGCATAAGTGCAGCTTCATGCAGCACATGTACATTCGGTTCGATACCGAAAACTGAATCACTCAGTTCAACTTCGCCAACTTCGTTACCACTAGTATTGAAAAGTGTTACTTTTGGCATTTCATGTTCCTCCTTTCTTCAGCAATTATTTCTTAACGGTTTGTTTAACTTTCACGAAGCTGTTTTTAGGGCCCGGAATAGCGCCTTTAACCAGCAGTACATTACGTTCTACGTCAACCCGGATGATTTCAAGCTTTTGAACCGTTACAGTCGTGTGACCCATATGTCCTGGCAGGCGTTTGCCCTTAGGAACACGGTTAGCCTGGATGGAACCCATCGAGCCCGGTCTTCTGTGGTAGCGCGATCCGTGTGCCATTGGTCCGCGGCTTTGTCCCCAGCGTTTGATGTTACCCTGGAAGCCTTTACCCTTCGAAGTACCTGTTACGTCAACAAACTCGCCTTCAGCGAAGATGTCAGCCTTAAGCTCTTGTCCAACCTCGAGTGACCCGAGGTCAACACCGCGAATTTCGCGAACGTAGCGCTTAGGTGTTGCATTTGCCTTTTTGGCGTGACCCTGTTCAGGCTTGTTGGAGCGAATTTCCTTTTTATCGGAAAAGCCCAGCTGCACTGCTTCATATCCGTCGATATTCAGGTCTTTCTTTTGCAGTACCACACAAGGTCCAGCTTCGATAACAGAAACCGCAATTACGTTACCTTCTGGAGTAAACACTTGAGTCATACCGAGTTTTTTTCCTAAGATACCTTTCAATGTTGACACCTCTTTTCTTTTCCTGGTTACTTAATGAATTACAATTTGATTTCGATATCTACACCGGACGGTAGATCCAAGCGCATCAAGGCATCCACAGTTTGTGGTGTTGGGTTCACAATATCGATCAAACGTTTGTGAGTCCGTTGCTCAAACTGTTCACGGGAATCCTTGTACTTGTGTACCGCACGGAGAATAGTAATGATTTGCTTCTCAGTTGGCAGCGGAATCGGCCCGGATACACCAGCACCCGAACGTTTTGCTGTTTCAACGATTTTCTCTGCGGATTGATCAAGAATTCTGTGGTCGTATGCTTTCAAGCGAATACGAATTTTTTGCTTTGCCATTTTAGTCCCTCCTTCTATCGCCCAATTTATTATCGGACATACTCCGTGAAAATTTTCCGACGTCGACCTCATGGCAAAGGGGCCGGGTGTGTCAGTAACCTCTCACATCATCGCAACGTCTCAGAACAACATTTATTATTATATCTAATAGGCGGCTATATTGCAAGAGCCTTTGCAAAACAAATCACCTTTTCCAGAAAAAAAGTTAAAAAACACACGGTTTTATCTGAAAATTGTTAATTACTGATTTCAGCAAGCTGAATTAGAGCCTCCATCTCCAGAATATTCACGGTTCTCTTATGCATATCGATGATCTTCTGCGCTTCCAGCTTGTTCAGCTTACGGCTTAAGGTCTCGGCAGTCGTGCCGATCATCGCTGCCACTTCTTTTTGCGCCGATGGGAGATCCACGGAATGTCGCAAAGCTTGCATTGTCAGTGCTGATTCTGGCAGATTCCTCGTGTACAAATAGACTAGAAGCCGGGCTAACCGTTTTTCCACTTCAAACATATGCAGTGCCCCTGCTGTTTCTTCCGCCAGATGCAGCTGCTCACTAACAGACATCAGAAAGCTAAACGCCAGGCCCGCATTCTGCTCCAAGAGGGGAATGAAATCCTTCCGGTGCATCCGGCAGACCACTCCACTTTCAATAATCTCCGCCGTTACATCATTATTTTTATTGTGAAGCAGGGCAAACTGTCCGAAATAATCACCGGGGAAAAGAAAGCGTACAATATGCTGCTTGCCTTCTTTACTGTTCTTCGTCAGTTTGATAAGACCGCTCTTTACCACATATAAGGCTTGAGACGGCTCTCCTTCTCGGCAGACCTGGCTACCCTTTTTATATGAATGGGATTCTGTGATTGATTCTATGATAACCAATTCTTCATCGGACAAGCTCCTGAATACCGGAACCTGGCGCACACAGGCATGAGAACTGCACGTATTGCATTCCATACATCATTCCTCCTCTACTGTCGCTTATCCCACCATATCAATGATCGAAGCGCTGCCGGGTGACTGGACGCACAAATTTTCATAAAACTTGATCTATATCAAGGATTAACGCGCCGGCTGTCTATACAATAGGTTCATAGAGAGAAAAGGAGTTGATGGGCTTGCAACAATACACTTTTGAGGACATGCGCCAGATGAATAGAACAACTCTGGGCAAGATGGTACCGCTTGAACTATTCCGGACCATCCGTCTAATTGGAATGAACCAAGGATTGCCGTTAGGCGGAAAGGGAACGACTGTGACCATTGGCAGAAAGATCGGCGAGAGCCTGCCTGTCCATTCCGTGGAAGAGCTGCTGCAGATCTTTGAGGAGCTCAAAATCGGGATTCCCCGAATTGTTCATTCCGATGAGCGCAAAATTAATATCGCTGTTGACGATTGCTTCTGCAAAGGACTACCTTCCCTTGAAGATGAAAGAATGGTCTGTGATCTGGAGGGAGCTATCATTGAAGGTGCTCTGTGCCGAATTCTCGGCCGCAAGGTTTCAGTGAAAGAGATCAAATGTAATGTCACCGGTCATGAGCACTGCGAGTACGAAGTTAAGCTTTAAATAATACTAATATAATGAAAGCAGGGATTTATAATGGAAAAGAAAACATTAGCTGAGGCCGTAGATTATCAAGAGGAACGCTTTACCAAAAAGATCATTTTCCAAAAAGGCGATAGCGTAGTATTTGTGCTTAATTTCATGCCTGGGCAAAAGCTGCCCGTTCACAAGCACCCCGGAGCAGATGTCTATATCCTCGCCTTACACGGTGACGGTACCATTCATGTTAATGAGGAAGAGTTCTCCTTCATCCAAGGAGAGACCATCTACATTGCCGGTGACGAGTCATTCGCTTATACGAATAATAGTTCATCGCCGTCCAGCCTGCATGTCGTTCTGTCCAAGCTGCCAAGTGCGGACTATGCGAAGGAAATCTAATTCTCAATCTTATCTATAAAATAAAACAGGCCCCCTTCATTTGAAGGGGGCCTGACTTATATTCAGTCTATCCTAACGGATAGAGCCTGAATTATTTTTGGATAGAAGCTACGGAACCGGCACCAACTGTACGTCCGCCTTCGCGAATGGAGAATTTAGTACCTTCTTCAATAGCGATTGGGGAGATCAGCTGAACAGTTACAGTGATGTTGTCACCAGGCATAACCATTTCAGTACCTTCTGGCAGGTTGATGATGCCAGTTACGTCAGTTGTACGGAAGTAGAACTGTGGACGGTAACCAGTGAAGAATGGTTTGTGACGTCCGCCTTCTTCTTTAGTCAGAACGTAGATCTGAGCAGTGAACTCAGTGTGTGGCTTAACGGAGTTCGGCTTAGCCAATACTTGGCCACGCTCGATGTTGTTACGGTCAACACCACGCAGCAATGCGCCGATGTTGTCGCCAGCTTGAGCGGAATCAAGCAATTTGCGGAACATTTCCACGCCAGTAACTACAGACTTCTTAGTTTCTTCGTGAATACCAACGATTTCGATTTCTTCTCCGACTTTAACTGTTCCGCGTTCTACGCGACCAGTTGCCACAGTACCGCGGCCAGTGATGGAGAATACATCTTCGACAGGCATCAAGAAAGGCTTGTCAGTCTGACGTTCTGGAAGCGGGATGTATGTGTCGATCGTTTCGAACATTTCAACGATCTTCTGTGCATACTCGCCATCAGGGTTCTGCAGAGCTTCACGAGCAGATCCACGAACGATTGGAGTGTCATCGCCTGGGAAGTCGTATTCGCTAAGCAGATCGCGAACTTCCATTTCAACCAATTCAAGCAACTCTTCGTCCTCAACCATGTCGCATTTGTTCAGGAATACAACGATGTAAGGAACGCCTACTTGACGGGACAGCAGGATGTGTTCACGAGTCTGTGGCATAGGGCCGTCAGCTGCGGATACAACCAGGATTGCTCCGTCCATTTGCGCTGCGCCAGTGATCATGTTTTTAACATAGTCGGCGTGTCCAGGGCAGTCTACGTGAGCGTAGTGACGGTTAGGAGTTTCATATTCAACGTGAGCGGTGGAGATAGTGATACCGCGTTCGCGTTCTTCAGGAGCCTTATCAATTTGGTCGAATGCTACAGCAGCACCACCGTATTTTTTGGACAATACAGTTGTGATTGCAGCAGTCAGAGTTGTTTTACCATGGTCAACGTGACCGATAGTACCGATGTTAACGTGCGGTTTGTTACGTTCAAACTTTGCCTTTGCCATTTGAACAGTTCCTCCTTATTGTGGGGTCCATATATTTGAGCCGTCCGCCTATTTGCAGTTCTAAGGTGACTTATGTGTTATACCCGGACGGCAAGTTAAAAATCAAGCTTATTCTCCGCCTTTGTTCTTGGCTACGATTTCTTCAGCAATGGATTTAGGTACTTCTTCATAGTGAGACAGCTCCATTGAGAATACGCCGCGTCCTTGAGTACCGGAACGGAGTGTTGTGGAGTATCCGAACATTTCGGACAAAGGCACCTTCGCACGGATAATTTGCGCTCCACCACGGGAATCCATACCTTCGATTCTACCGCGACGGGAGTTCAGCATACCCATTACATCGCCCATGTATTCCTCAGGAACAGTTACTTCCACTTTCATGATTGGCTCAAGCAATGCAGGTTGACATTTGTCTTTTGCAGCTTTAAGCGCCATCGAACCGGCAATTTTGAACGCCATTTCGTTGGAGTCAACATCATGGTAAGAACCATCTACGATGGTAGCTTTAACGTCAACAAGCGGGAAGCCTGCAATAACGCCGTTCTTCATTTGCTCTTCAATACCGGCAAGTGCAGGAGCGATGTATTCTCTAGGTACAGAACCACCGACAACTTTACTTTCGAATTGGCTGCCAGTACCTGGCTCGAGAGGTTCAAATTCAACCCATACGTGACCGTACTGACCGCGACCGCCGGATTGGCGAACAAACTTGCCTTCTACGCGGGCAGATGCCTTGAACGTTTCGCGGTAAGCAACCTGCGGTTTACCCACATTGGTTTCTACTTTGAATTCACGACGCATACGGTCGATGATGATGTCCAAGTGAAGCTCACCCATACCTGCCAGGATGGTTTGGCCTGTTTCTTCATCAGTGTGAGCACGAAGAGTAGGATCCTCTTCAGTCAACTTTCCGAGAGCAACACCCAGTTTATCTTGGTCAGCTTTGGTTTTTGGCTCGACTGCGATTTCGATAACCGGATCTGGAAAGTTCATGGATTCCAGAATGATCGGATGTTTCTCGTCGCAGAGTGTATCGCCTGTGCTAGTGTCCTTCAGACCAACGGCTGCCGCGATATCACCAGCGTAAACGATGGAGATTTCTTGACGGCTGTTCGCATGCATCTGCAGGATACGCCCAATACGCTCACGTTTGCCCTTAGTAGCGTTAATTACATAAGAACCTGATTCCAGGATACCGGAGTATACACGGAAGAACGTGAGTTTACCAACATAAGGGTCTGTCATGATCTTAAATGCCAAGGCACCGAATGGCTCTTCATCCGAAGGATGACGTTCCGCTTCTGTTCCATCCTCCAGATGACCCGTAATAGCCGGTACATCCAAAGGTGAAGGCAAGTAATCAACAACAGCATCCAGCATAAGCTGAATCCCTTTGTTCCGGTAGGAAGAGCCGCAAATTACTGGGAAAATTTTAACTTCAACTACGCCTTTGCGCAGAGCAGCTTTGATTTCCGGAATAGTAATTTCTTCGCCTTCCAGGTACTTCATAGTCAGATCTTCATCAAGTTCAGCAACTTTCTCGATCAGCTCAAGACGCAGTTCCTCAACCTTTGCCAAATATTCTTCCGGAATATCCGTAACTTCAATATTTTGGCCCAAATCATCTCTGAACATATGTGCTTTTTGCTCAACGAGGTCGATGATACCTGCGAAATCATTTTCTGCACCGATTGGCAGTTGAATAGCAACTGCATTGGCTTGAAGACGATCACGCATAGTTTCGATTACGTTAAGGAAATCCGCACCGATAATGTCCATTTTGTTCACATATGCGATCCGTGGTACGTTGTAACGGTCAGCCTGTCTCCATACGGTTTCAGACTGAGGCTCTACGCCCTCTTTCGCACTAAATACTCCAACTGCCCCATCCAATACACGCAGGGAACGTTCAACTTCAACGGTGAAGTCAACGTGTCCTGGGGTATCAATGATATTGATGCGGTGACCTTTCCATGCAGCAGTTGTAGCAGCGGAAGTAATCGTGATTCCGCGCTCTTGTTCTTGTTCCATCCAGTCCATTGTAGCAGCACCCTCGTGAACTTCACCGATTTTGTGCGTACGGCCTGTGTAGAATAGAATCCGCTCAGTGGTAGTAGTCTTACCAGCATCAATATGTGCCATGATCCCGATATTACGTGTATTTTTTAAGGAGAACTCTCTTGCCATGAAATGGATCTCCTTTCAAAATAGAAGTTATTTGAACGACTGCAATCCTACCAACGGTAGTGAGCAAACGCTTTGTTCGCTTCAGCCATCTTGTGTGTATCTTCACGTTTCTTAACGGAAGCACCTGTGTTGTTGGAAGCATCGATAATCTCAGCCGCCAAACGCTCTTCCATAGTCTTCTCACCGCGGTTGCGCGAGTAGTTTACAAGCCAACGTAATCCCAAAGCAGTACGTCTTTCAGGTTTAACCTCAATAGGTACTTGGTAGTTAGCACCGCCGACACGACGAGCTTTAACTTCCAATACAGGCATGATATTCTTGATGGCAGCTTCGAAAACTTCCATCGGCTCTTTACCTGTACGTTCTTGAATCAACTTGAACGAATTGTACAAAATGCTTTGAGCGACACCTCTTTTACCACCCAGCATAATACGGTTGATCAAACGAGTAACCAACTTGCTATTATACAATGGATCTGGCAATACATCTCTTTTAGTAACTGGACCTTTGCGTGGCATGGATATCCCCCTTTCTTATATGGTTATTATGCTGATAAGCTCATCTTATTTCTTGACTTTAGGACGTTTCGCACCATACTTGGAGCGAGCCTGCATCCGGTTAGCAACACCTGCAGTATCCAGTGCGCCACGAACGATGTGGTAACGAACTCCTGCAAGGTCTTTAACTTTACCTCCGCGCAGCAATACTACACTGTGCTCTTGAAGGTTGTGTCCGATACCCGGAATGTAAGCAGTCACCTCAAGACGGTTCGTCAGACGAACACGGGCATACTTACGAAGTGCTGAGTTTGGTTTACGTGGAGTCATTGTGCCTACACGAGTGCATACACCGCGTTTCTGCGGAGCGCTCAAATTTGTAGCCTCACGCTTGAGGGCGTTGAACCCTTTTTGAAGAGCGGGAGATTTGGATTTTTCGATTTTGGCTTGACGGCCTTTACGAACCAATTGATTGATAGTTGGCATGTTGTGCCACCCCCTTCCTGAAATGATAGTCAATTTACAAACATTAAGTCCACAGACCCAGGTGGTTCATAAAAAGACAAATGAAAAGTCCTTGCTGCCGAAGTGTACCCCGGTACAAAAACGTTCTCTTGCTGCTATTGTTTTAAGACGGCTGCCATCGCAGCACCAACTTCTATACCGCAGGCCTTGCCCAAATTCAGCATCGTGTCCACATAAGTGACCTTCACACCTTGTTTGTTGCAAAGCATTACAATTCTGGAAGTAAGCCGTTGATCTCCGTCCTCTGCCACATAGACTTCTGCGGCTTGGCCCAACTCCACCGCCTTGACGGTTTGCTTGGAACCGATCTTGACCTGAGCATCCTGTAACCCTCTGTCATCAGTCATGAAAATCATTACCTCCACTGAATAAGAATGACAAGACTACTCACGCACCTTAGACATATTAGCATCCTCAGCACATGATGTCAAGAAAAACGACAATAAATTTATTAATAATCACAGCAGACAGCCGCGTCACGCCAGATTTCTGCGTCACGCGGATACTGCTTGCCATGAGTATTCAATTATTCAGCGGGTACCGGCTCTAAAGCTTCTTCATTGCTTTCAGCATTCGGATCGCTCAGCTTCACATTACGGTAACGATTCATGCCTGTACCTGCAGGAATCAGCTTACCGATGATTACATTCTCTTTCAGACCGAGCAACTTATCCACTTTACCCTTAATAGCTGCATCTGTTAAGACGCGCGTAGTTTCCTGGAAGGATGCCGCAGACAGGAATGAATCAGTTTCCAGGGAGGCCTTGGTGATCCCGAGCAGAACCGGTTTGGCGACTGCTGGTTCATTTCCGGCAAGAATGGCTTCCTTGTTGGCTGCTTCATATTCATGAATATCCGCAAATGCACCCGGCAGGAGACTGGTATCTCCAGCATCGATAATGCGGATTTTGCGCAGCATCTGCTTGATCATAACTTCAATGTGCTTATCATTGATTTCAACGCCCTGGTTACGGTATACACGCTGTACTTCTTGCAGAATGTAGTTCTGTACCCCGCGGATCCCTTTGATACGCAGCATTTCTTTAGGGTCAATTGAACCGTCTGTTAATTCATCGCCGGCCTCAATCTCCTGGCCTTCGCTGACACGCAGACGGGAGCCGTAAGTGATGGAATACGTTTTGGACTCTGCTTCACCCTGGACTTCGATTTCGCGGCGGTCCTTGGTTTCACGGATTTCCTTAACTACCCCGTCAATCTCACTGATTGTAGCCTGACCTTTAGGGTTACGGGCTTCAAACAGCTCCTGGATACGCGGCAAACCTTGCGTAATATCGTCTCCGGCTACACCACCGGTATGGAACGTACGCATGGTAAGCTGTGTTCCCGGTTCACCGATGGATTGTGCGGCAATAATACCGACAGCTTCCCCGATTTCCACGAATTTACCTGTTGCCAGGTTACGTCCGTAGCACTTCTTGCAGACACCGTGACGGGCACGGCAGCTGAGTACAGAGCGAATCTGCAGCTTGGTAACACCAGCATTCACGATTTCTTCAGCCTTATCCGAGTCAATCAGATCGTTACGGTGAACGATGATTTCCTTCGTCTCAGGATGACGGACGGTCTCGAAGGAATAACGGCCTTCAATACGGTCGTAGAGATCCTCAATGACTTCCTTGCCATCCTGAATCCGGCTAACCATGAAGCCTTTATCAGTACCACAATCTTCTTCACGGACAATAACATCCTGCGCTACGTCAACCAGACGGCGTGTCAGGTACCCGGAATCCGCTGTACGCAGCGCTGTATCGGCCAGACCTTTACGCGCTCCGTGAGTGGAGATAAAGTACTCGAGGACGGTTAGGCCTTCGCGGAAGTTCGCTTTGATTGGCAATTCAAAGATTCGGCCCGAAGGTGTTGCCATCAGACCACGCATCCCACCGAGCTGGGTGATCTGCGATTTGTTACCACGCGCCTTGGAGTCGACCATGAGCATGATGGAGTTGAAGCGGTCCATTGATTTAAGCAATACGTTAGTCAGATCATCCTTGGTCTTCGACCAAATCTCGATAACGCGGTCATACCGCTCATCATTGGTAATCAGACCACGGCGGTATTGATTCGCAACCACATCAACCTTAGCTTCGGATTCCTTAAGAATGGTAGCTTTTTCCTCAGGCACGATAACATCCGATACGGCAACCGTAACACCGGAACGTGTAGAGTACGTAAAGCCGAGTTGCTTAATTTTATCCAGAATCACTGAAGTCTTGGTGGTGTGATACGTCTCAAAGCAGCGGGCGATAATGAGGCCCAGATATTCCTTACCTACAGCACTGGCTTCCGGAGCTGCCATGATCAGTTCGCGGACATCCGCACCCTTTTCATAGATGAAGTACTTCTCAGGAGTTCCCTGCAGCAGGTTAGTTTTGGTAGCTTCGTTGATATACGGGAAGCTGCTTGGATAGATTTCGTTGAAGATAATCTTACCCACAGTAGTGATTAGCAGAGCATTCTGCTGCGCTTCAGTGAAGCTGGTTTTACCCAGAGCCTTAACAGGAATAGCAACACGTGCATGCAGACCTGCAGTTCCGCGCTGATAAGCAGAGACCGCTTCATTCACGTTACGCAGGATCATCCCGGTACCCTTTTCTTCCTTGTTGTCCATGGTCAGGTAGAACGTACCAAGGACCATATCCTGGGAAGGGGTAACGACCGGCTTGCCGTCCTTAGGGTTCAGGATATTACCGGACGCCAGCATGAGAATACGGGCTTCAGCTTGAGCCTCAGCGGACAGAGGAACGTGTACCGCCATCTGGTCACCGTCAAAGTCGGCATTGTAAGCCGTACATACGAGCGGGTGAAGACGGATCGCGTGACCTTCTACCAGAATCGGTTCGAACGCCTGGATACCCAGTCTATGCAGCGTAGGGGCACGGTTCAGCAGAACCGGATGCTCTCTGATTACCTCTTCAAGCACATCCCATACTTCAGGACTTACGCGCTCAACCTTACGCTTCGCGCTCTTTATGTTGTGGGCTAGCCCTTTGTTAACCAGTTCTTTCATTACAAACGGTTTGAACAGCTCCAGTGCCATCTTCTTAGGAAGACCGCATTGGTACATCTTCAGGTAAGGTCCTACGACGATAACCGAACGGCCGGAATAGTCAACACGTTTACCGAGCAAGTTCTGGCGGAAACGTCCCTGTTTACCTTTCAGCATATGGCTGAGCGATTTGAGCGGACGGTTACCTGGTCCTGTTACAGGACGGCCGCGGCGGCCGTTGTCAATCAGCGCATCTACAGCTTCCTGTAGCATCCGTTTCTCATTCTGAACGATAATGTCAGGCGCGCCGAGGTCGAGCAGTCTTTTCAGACGGTTGTTCCGGTTAATTACACGGCGGTACAGGTCATTAAGGTCAGACGTAGCGAAACGGCCGCCATCCAGCTGAACCATTGGACGAAGCTCCGGAGGTATAACCGGGAGTACATCCATGATCATCCAGTCAGGCTTGTTGCCGGAGTTGCGGAAGGCCTCAATGACTTCCAGACGTTTGATTGCCCGGTTGCGGCGCTGGCCTTGAGCGGTACGCAGCTCTTCTTTGAGGAATTCCAGTTCTTTATCGATGTCGATATCCTGAAGCAGCTTTTTGACAGCTTCTGCACCCATGCCGGCCTGGAATCCGTAGCCATATTTCTCACGGTAGCTGCGGTATTCTTTCTCGGACAACAACTGCTTCTTCTCCAGCGGAGTTTCCCCTGGATCAGTTACAACATAAGATGCAAAGTAGATAATCTCTTCGAGCGATCTAGGAGACATATCCAGCGCCAGACCCATACGGCTTGGAATACCTTTGAAATACCAGATATGAGATACAGGAGCTGCCAGTTCGATGTGGCCCATACGTTCGCGGCGGACTTTAGCGCGGGTAACTTCCACGCCGCAGCGGTCGCACACTACGCCCTTATAACGGACGCGTTTGTATTTACCACAGTGACATTCCCAGTCCTTTTGCGGTCCAAAAATACGTTCGCAAAAGAGACCCTCTTTTTCCGGTTTCAATGTACGATAGTTAATGGTTTCCGGTTTTTTAACTTCTCCGCGGGACCAAGAACGAATTTTTTCCGGGGAAGCGAGCCCGATTTTCATAAATTCAAAATTGTTAACGTCCAACAAGGAGCAACCCTCCTTAACCTATATCCTGATTTAGTACCACTGCCCTCTCTTGACGCTGAAGTCAACAGAGGGCATGGTCCTTTGTGTAATGAAATTAGTGGCTTGCTGATGAACTACTCTATGCCGACTTCTGCGCCTTCCAAATTGAGGCTCAGCTTATCGCCTGACGTCTCGTCCTCATCGTCCAGTTCCTTCATCTCGATCTCCTGCTCGTCACCGCTGAGGATTTTGACATCCATCCCGAGCGACTGCAGTTCCTTGATCAATACCTTGAACGATTCCGGTACACCCGGTTCTGGAACATTTTCACCTTTGACAATGGATTCGTACGTTTTCACACGGCCGACCACATCATCGGATTTCACGGTCAAAATCTCTTGCAGTGTATACGCCGCGCCGTAAGCTTCAAGCGCCCACACTTCCATCTCCCCGAAACGCTGTCCGCCGAACTGAGCTTTACCGCCCAGTGGCTGTTGTGTAACGAGTGAGTAAGGACCTGTAGAACGGGCATGAATCTTATCGTCAACCATGTGCGCGAGCTTGATCATGTGCATGACGCCGACAGTAACCTCACGCTCGAAGCGCTCGCCTGTACGTCCGTCATACAGCACAGTCTTACCATTACGCTGCATACCGGCTTCTTCCATCGTATCGAACACGTCATACTCGCGGGCTCCGTCGAATACCGGAGTAGCCACGTGGATACCCAGACGCAGTGCAGCCATACCAATATGGACTTCAAGCACCTGTCCGATGTTCATACGCGAAGGAACGCCCAGCGGGTTCAGGACAACCTGTACCGGCGTACCGTCAGGAAGGAACGGCATATCTTCTTCTGGCAGGATACGGGCAACGACACCCTTGTTACCGTGACGTCCGGCCATCTTGTCACCTTCAGAAATTTTACGTTTCTGGGCGATGTAGACACGAACCAGCTGATTCACGCCAGGAGGCAGCTCATCGCCGTTCTCGCGTGTGAATACTTTGACGTCAACGATAATACCATCACTACCATGCGGAACGCGCAGGGAGGTATCACGAACTTCACGGGCCTTCTCACCGAAGATCGCATGCAGCAGGCGTTCCTCAGCAGTCAGCTCAGTTACACCCTTCGGAGTAACCTTACCTACCAGAATATCGCCGGCATTGATTTCCGCACCGATACGGATAATTCCGCGCTCATCCAGATTGCGGAGCGCCTCTTCACCGACGTTAGGAATATCACGTGTGATCTCTTCAGGTCCGAGCTTCGTATCACGGGCTTCGGATTCGTATTCCTCGATGTGGATCGAAGTGTATACATCTTCCTTCACCAGCTTCTCACTCAGCAGGATCGCATCCTCGTAGTTGTAGCCTTCCCAAGTCATGAACGCAACGACTACGTTGCGGCCAAGCGCAAGTTCGCCCATTTCTGTGGAAGGTCCATCTGCCAGGATGTCACCTTTTTTGACGATATCCCCACGTTTAGCCAGTGGACGCTGGTTAATACAGGTACCCTGGTTCGAACGCATGAATTTGTGTAATTTATATTTAACGATATCGCCTTTGACTTCCTTGCCCTCAACTGCCTTAACACGGCGCAGCCAGATTTCATTGGCAGAGGAGCGTTCGATAATACCGTCATATTTGGAGACAATACATACGCCGGAGTCTTTAGCAGACTTATGCTCCATCCCTGTCCCTACAAGCGGAGCCTTAGGAATAAGAAGCGGAACGGCCTGACGCTGCATGTTCGATCCCATCAGTGCGCGGTTGGAGTCATCGTTCTCAAGGAACGGAATGAGCGCCGTTGCGACCGATACGACCTGTTTTGGCGAAACGTCCATGTAGTCTACACGGTTGCTAGGCATAGTAGTGATGTTGTCTGAATCCTTGTTGTAACGAACGATAACCTGGTCTTCCTTAAAGGAGCCATCCTCATCGATCAGTACATTCGCCTGTGCAACTACATAGTTATCTTCTTCATCGGCAGTCAGATAGTCGATTTGCTCAGTTACCTTACCTGTCTTCGGATCTACCCAACGATACGGAGCTTCGATAAAGCCGTATTCATTGATGCGGGCGAAGGTGGACAAGGAGTTGATCAGACCGATATTCGGACCTTCCGGAGTCTCGATAGGACACATACGGCCATAGTGACTGTGATGGACGTCGCGGACTTCAAAGCCTGCGCGTTCACGAGTCAGACCGCCGGGTCCGAGTGCTGACAGACGGCGCTTATGCGTAAGCTCGGCAAGCGGGTTCGTCTGATCCATGAACTGGGACAGCTGCGAGCTGCCGAAGAACTCTTTGATGGATGCGATAACCGGACGGATGTTGATCAGCGCCTGCGGTGTAATCGCATTGGCATCCTGAATCGACATTCTCTCGCGGACTACGCGCTCCATACGGGACAGACCGATCCGGAACTGATTCTGCAGAAGCTCACCTACAGAACGCAGACGGCGGTTACCCAGATGGTCAATATCATCCGTGTTGCCGATACCATGCAGCAAATTAATAAAGTAGCTGATTGAGGATATAATATCAGCCTGAGTAATATGCTTAACCGATTTATCAATGTTGCCATTGGCGATCAGTTTGATGATACGGCCTTCTTCGATTGGCGAGAATACGTCAATGGTCTGAAGCGGAATATCTTCGCTGTCCATTACACCGCCGGTTACACGGTAGTTTTTGGCAGCCATACTCTTCTCGAAATAAGGAATCAGCTCATCAAGCAGGCGGCGGTCCACCATTTGGCCGGATTCTGCCAGAATTTCTCCGGTAGATTCATCAACCAAAGGCTGTGCCAGACGCTGATTGAACAGACGATTCTTAATATGCAGCTTTTTATTGATTTTGTAACGGCCTACATTGGCCAAATCATAACGTTTCGGGTCAAAGAAACGTGCGACGAGCAAGCTCTTGGCATTATCAAGTGTAGGCGGTTCGCCCGGACGCAGACGCTCGTAGATTTCAATAAGCGCCTTCTCCGTGGAATCCGTGTTGTCTTTATCCAGCGTGTTGCGAATATATTCATCATTGCCAAGCAGTTCCAGAATTTCAGCATCACTGCCGAAGCCCAGAGCACGCAAGAGCACTGTTACCGGGATCTTACGAGTCCGGTCGATACGGACATACATGATGTCCTTAGCGTCGGTCTCAAGCTCCAGCCAGGCTCCGCGATTCGGAATTACTGTGGCGGTGTAAGTTTTTTTGCCGTTCTTATCCACTTTTGTGCTGAAATAGACGCTTGGAGAGCGAACCAACTGGCTGACAATAACCCGTTCCGCACCATTGATAATAAAAGTGCCGGTTTCCGTCATCAGAGGGAAATCTCCCATGAACACTTCCTGCTCTTTTACCTCACCGGTCTCCTTATTGATGAGACGCACCTTCACACGCAGAGGTGCTGCATATGTTACGTCCCGCTCTTTAGCGTCGTCAACCGTGTACTTCGGTTCACCCAGGCTGTAATCAATGAACTCTAGTACCAAATTCCCTGTGAAATCCTGGATCGGCGAGATGTCCTGGAACATTTCCCGCAATCCTTCCTCCAAAAACCAATCATAAGATTTTTGTTGGATCTCGATCAGGTTCGGGACCTCGAGTACCTCTTTAATTCTCGCATAGCTCCGCCGAGTGCGTCGACCATACTGAACAAGATGTCCTGCCAACTTTACTCACCCCTCATGTCTACTCACTTAAAAATTGATTGCGAACCCTTGTTTGGACCCGTATAATGGAACCATAACACAAGGACTCAGCCATAAATACAGAAAAGCCCCTTATCGAAATCTTTCGAAAAAAGAGCACATCTATCCACGGCCAAAATACTCCTTATCCAGTAGATTTGCCCAAAACGTGCGTATTATACGTCACCAGGCTACAGTTCATGCGCTATTATCTATTGCCCCGGCGACCTTCGCCGTGACAGGAACATAGAGAACGGAATTCGCAGAAACCTGCCGTGCGGCATGCGCTTACCGGGCAACAATATATCACTTGACATTTCAGCAAACTAAAGACATGGAGCCTAGCTTAATACTGACATTTTATAATAATACCACTACGGACATCGCATGTCAATGAGTATTATTATTTATTTCTGAGCTTTTAAGATTCTATAGCCCTTGTCTTTCCCTACTTCTTCTACCACCGCAAACATACTCTCCAGCTTGGCAACCGCCGACGGCGCACCCTGCTTCTTCTGAATGACAACCCACAGACAACCGCCCTCATTCAAATGATCATACGCCTGTTCAAAAATCGCATGCACTACGGCCTTCCCGGCGCGAATCGGCGGGTTGGTTAGGATCACATCGAAGGCCTGCCCCTCTACTGCCGATAGCACATCACTTTCCATCACCGTAACATTGCGGATTCCATTATGCTGCGCATTCTCGCGGGCAAGCTCTACCGCACGGCTGTTGATATCAATCATCGTCACGTGTCCCTTAGAAGCGAGATGCGCCGCACTAATCCCTATAGGCCCGTAACCACAACCCACATCCAGTACCTTCGCATCCTCCGGAATCTCCATCGCCTCAATCAGAACACGGCTGCCATGATCAATATCTCCTTTAGAAAAAACACCGGCGTCGCTGGTAAAGCGGAGGCGTTTGCCTCTCAGCTCCGTATCGATGCTGCGTCTGTCATGACGCGCTTCCGGCTGCTGCGAGTAATAATGCTGCGACATACCATCCTCCCTTTCACGTTGAACTACATATACCTGCAAGGCTCCCTTATAGAGCAACCCCCTTGAACAAGTTCAAGGGGGTTGCGGAAACCGGAGAGAATGACTTCTGCTCCGGGGCAGTACCTATTGAATCAACTTATTTTACTTCTACAGCTGCGCCTGCTTCTTCCAATTTTGCTTTGGTAGCTTCGGCTTCTTCTTTGCTTACTTTTTCTTTGATTGCTTTTGGAGCGTTGTCTACAACTTCTTTAGCTTCTTTCAAGCCAAGACCTGTGATTTCGCGAACGATTTTGATAACGTTGATTTTGGAAGCGCCAGCGCTTGTCAAAATTACGTCGAATTCGGACTGTTCAGCTTCAACAGCTGCTACAGCGCCGCCAGCTGCTACTGGAGCTGCTGCAGTTACGCCGAATTCTTCTTCGATTGCTTTTACCAGGTCGTTCAGTTCCAGTACGCTCATGCCTTTAATTTCTTCTAAGATTGTTTCTTTGCTCATGATTGAACCTCCATTATATTTGAATTGGTTTGTGGTCTTGATTATGAAGCCAGAAGCAAAGGCTTACGCGCTTTGTTCTTCTTTCTCAGCAACAGCTTTAACTGCAAGCGCGAAGTTGCGCATTGGAGCTTGAAGCACGCTAAGCAGCATGGAGAGCAAACCATCGCGGGATGGCAGTTCAGCCAGTGCTTTCAGTTGGTCCGCATCGATAACTTTACCTTCTACAACGCCGCCTTTCAGTTTCAAAGCGTCGTTCTTCTTAGCGAAGTCATTTAGAATCTTAGCTGCTGCTACCGCATCAGTCTCGCTGAATGCGATCGCTGTAGGACCCGTCAGGACAGCGTCCAGATCAGTCAGCTCAGCTGCCGCAGTTGCACGGCGAAGCAATGTGTTCTTCAGGACTTGAAACTCAACGCCAGCTTCACGAAGCTGCTTACGCAGTTCAGTCACTTGCGATACGTTCAATCCGCGGTAGTCTGCAACAACAGTGGAGACACTGTTCTGCAGTTTGCTAGTAACAACATCAACCGCGTCCTGTTTAGCTTGGATTACTTTTGCATTTGCCAATTATATACACCTCCTGAAAATTTATGTCACGGCGGTTATTCCGGAGAAACCCCGCCGTTCCTACGCAGGCATTAGAAAAGCCTCCGCAGATTCACGAAGGCTTGATAAAACGGAAAGTTAATCAGGCGAGCCTGGCACTTTTTGTTTCTATCACAACACCTCGGTAGGAAATTAAGCCCTACGGCACCTACTGTCTACGGTAAGCATATTCACATTTAAGATTGATCACCTTAATGTTCACAACTGTCATAGATTATCAAAGATAACTCTAGGAGTCAACCTTTAATTATCTGAAAGCAGCTGCATTCACACGAGCGCTAGGTCCCATTGTGGACGAAATAGCGATGCCTTTAAGGTATACACCTTTGGCAGCAGCCGGTTTCGCACGGTTCAGAGCGTCCATAAGAGCTTTAAGGTTCTCGTTCAGTTGTTCAGCGTTGAAAGACACTTTGCCGATTGGCGCGTGAATTTGGCCCGCTTTGTCAAGACGGTATTCGATCTTACCGGCTTTGATTTCTTGAACAGCCTTGGTAACGTCGAAAGTAACTGTACCTGCTTTAGGGTTAGGCATGAGGCCTTTACCACCGAGCAGACGACCCAGTTTACCGACTTCACTCATCATATCAGGTGTAGCTACGCAGACGTCGAATTCGAACCAGCCCTGTTGAATCTTGTTGATCATGTCAGCATCACCAACAAAATCAGCGCCAGCCGCTTCCGCTTCCTTCGCTTTTTCACCTTTTGCAAATACAAGCACGCGTTGTGTTTTGCCTGTGCCGTGAGGCAGGACAACAACACCACGAACTGCCTGGTCTTGTTTACGCGGGTCTACACCCAGACGAACTGCTGCTTCAACGGTTTCGTCGAATTTGGCAGTTGCTGCCTTTTTCACAAGCTCTACAGCTTCTGAAGGCTCGTAAGTCGCTTCGCTGTTGATCAGCTTAGCAGATTCCATGTATTTCTTACCATGTTTAGCCATGAAAATGTTCCTCCTTTGTGGTGTTAGCGGAAATTCCTCCCACATATTGCGGTCATGAATGACCGGTTCATCGAATACATATTAGTCTTCGATTGTAATTCCCATACTGCGGGCAGTACCTTCAACCATACGCATTGCAGCTTCAACAGATGCAGCGTTCAGATCGGGCATTTTGGTTTCAGCGATTTCACGAACCGCTGCGCGGCCCAGCTTCGCTACTTTTTTCTTGTTTGGTTCACCGGAGCCTTTTTCTACTTTTGCAGCGATGCGAAGCAGAACAGCAGCCGGAGGAGTTTTGGTGATGAAGGTAAACGAACGGTCTTCAAATACTGTAATTTCAACCGGGATGATCAGACCAGCCTGGTCGGCAGTACGAGCGTTGAATTCCTTACAGAATGCCATGATGTTGACACCCGCTTGACCTAACGCCGGACCTACTGGAGGCGCTGGATTCGCTTTCCCTGCAGGAATCTGCAGTTTCACCATTTTAATAACTTTTTTAGCCATGAGTGACACCTCCTTGCGTAAATAGTGGTATTCGAATGCTAAACAGCATTCTCCCACAAGAAACCCTTGTGCTTGTTATATCTTCTCCACTTGAGTGAAATCCAACTCCAGCGGGGTTTCCCGTCCAAACATGTTGACATGTACCTTGATCTTGCTTTTGTCTGCCAAAATTTCTTCCACGGAGCCCACAAAATTCGCAAATGGACCGACCATAATACGTACGGATTCCTTAATTTCGAAATCAATCTTCGCTTTAGGTTCAACCATGCCCATATGCTTCAGAATCTGTTCAACCTCTTCGGGTAGCAGAGCGGTAGGCTTAGAGCCCGAACCAGTTGAACCGACAAATCCGGTAACGCCCGGCGTATTGCGGACAACATACCAAGAATCATCAGTCTGAACCATTTCGACCAAAACGTAACCAGGGTAAACTTTGCGCATGACAGTTTTTTTCTTGCCATCCTTGTTTACCAGCTCTTCTTCCATAGGAACAAGAACGCGGAATATTTTGTCTTCCATGCCCATGGACTCAACGCGTTTTTCCAAATTGGCCTTGACCTTATTCTCATACCCGGAATAGGTATGAACAACGTACCATCTTTTTTCCATATCAAGCCACCTGGGACCTCTCTAAATAATCGCTTCAATCACAGCGGAAATACCGATGTCCAGAACCCAGAAGTAAAGCGAAATAACTACAATTGTACCGAGAACGATCAATGTATAGTTCTTCAGTTCTTTACGGCTAGGCCAGCGAACCTTTTTGAGTTCACTCCAGCTCTCAGTGAAAAAGGAAAACAAAGACTTGAAACTACGTTTCACGCCGACTACACCTCCAAAAGACTATCTGGTTTCGCGATGAGGAGTTTGCTCGTTACAGAACTTGCAAAATTTCTTCATCTCCAAGCGGTCGGGGTGATTTCGCTTGTTTTTGGTTGTTGCATAGTTTCTTTGTTTGCAACTTGTACAAGCCAAAGTGATAATTACCCGCATGATGTGCACCTCCCGAAGACGTACTTCTAATCATCAAATTAGAAGACGTAGATATTGATTCAAAAAAAAGCCGCGAATTTAGGCCTACCTAAAACACTTTAGCATAATATCAATGTCTGTGTCAACGAAAGTTTCCCCCATCGCACTGGGTAATTCCGGGTGCTGTAGCCTTATGCCATAAGTCATCTTTGATCCTGCTTCTTCTTTTACCGCTAGCTGTCTTCCATAATCATTATGCTGCAATTCGCTTGTGTATAAACCTGCCATCCTCCGACGCTTCAGCCATCGCAAATTCGCCGTATCCAAATCTAGCGGACACTAAAAAAAGACTCGAGTCCCGAGCCTTCTTAGTCATTATATCATTAATTGTCACGCACTTCCAGATATCTTTCCAATTTACGTTTCACTCGCTGCAAGGCATTGTCAATGGACTTCACATGCCGCTTCAAATCCTCGGCAATCTCCTGATAGGACCGTCCGTCCAGATAGAGCATCAGAACCTTGCGCTCCAGATCACTCAGAATCTCGGCCATCTTATCTTCCAGTCCGATGAACTCCTCCTGGTTGATAATCAGCTCTTCCGGGTCCAGCACCTGACTTCCGCATATCACATCCATCAATGTCCGGTCGGAGTCCTCATCATAGATGGGCTTGTCTAACGAGACATATGAATTAAGCGGAATATGCTTCTGGCGGGTAGCGGTCTTAATGGCGGTTATAATCTGACGGGTGATGCACAGCTCGGCAAAGGCCTTGAAGGATGACAGCTTGTCACCCTTGAAGTCACGGATGGCCTTGTATAAGCCAATCATGCCTTCCTGCACAATATCTTCACGATCTGCCCCGATCAAAAAATAGGAACGGGCCTTGGCACGCACAAAATTACGGTACTTGTTAATTAAATGCTCCAATGCGCCACTGTCGCCACCACGGAAGATCTCGACAATTTCTTCATCACTTATGAAATCATACTCGGACAGCATTAATTCCTTGAGGTCGACACTCACCAAGAATCCCCCCGGCTGCAACGCAAGACACATCGTTACTTCTCGAAATATAGGAACAGTATATATTATGTTACCTTACACCGTCAACCGGATTTGTCCAAAAACAATCTTCAATAACATATTATGTCATTTTCTCGTGAGGGGCAACTCCTATTTCTGTCCTATTGTCTGCGCCAGTCCTCCAGCCGTTTACGTGTCTCCGGCGGCAGCTTGTCTTCCAGCGAGTGACGGGTCCCGCTCACGCTTCCCGGCTCAATCGCCTTCTTCACCTGCTTCTGGTTCTCCTCAATCTCAAGCCTCAGTTCCCTGGCTGAAATCCGGAGTGCGCCCTGGGCAAAAACGACATGCTGCTCCACAAAATCACTGGTGGCTACCGAGATCTGTCTGCGGCGGTGCGTGAATTCCCCAACCAGCCGTTCGATGCATTCATCTGCCGTTTCCTTCTCCTTGGTGAAGAAGACCTGGATCTTCCCTTGTTCAAACGACCTGCCCAGTCCCGGCACACGGTAGGCATCGAATACAGCAATGACGCGCAGCCCGGAGAATGCCTGATAATCGGCCAGCATATCGAGCAGCCGGTCGCGTGCCCCCTGCATACCGGTCTGCGACAATGCCGCAAGCTCCGGCCAGCCGCCGATCATGTTGTATCCGTCCACGAGCAGGATATCGCGCCAGTCTGCCATAGTTATCCCTGTTCTTGGCGGCGGCGGAGTACCTCGTACATGATTACACCCGCTGCCACCGAAGCATTCAGAGAGTTGATCCTTCCGGCCATCGGCAGCTTAAGCAGCACATCGCATTTCTCACGGATCAGACGGCCCATCCCCTTGTTCTCATTGCCGATCACCACCGCTACCGGCCCGGTGACAATATCAGATCCGAACAGATTCTGATCGGTATCCACATCCGTGCCGACTACCCAGACTCCCAGCTCCTTCAGCCGGTCAATGGTCTGTCCAAGATTCGTTACGCGGGCCACAGGCACATATTCGACTGCACCAGCCGAGGTCTTGGATACGGTAGCTGTAATCTGCGCAGAGCGGCGCTTCGGCACAATGACTCCGTGCACACCTGTGCAGTCAGCCGTACGCAGGATAGACCCGAGGTTATGCGGATCTTCAATTTCGTCCAGCAGGAGCAGAAACGGCGGTTCTCCCTTGGCTTCAGCTATTGCCAGAATATCAGCAACCTCTGTATAGGCAAAAGGCGCCGCTTGCGCAACCACTCCCTGATGCTGGACGCCCGGTGCGAGCTGATCCAGCTTGCGCTTGTCCACATGCTGAATGACAATGCCCGCCTTGCGCGCTTCGGCAACGATAGGTGCGGTCAGGTGCTTTTGCGCGGTCTCAGCGATCCAGATTTTGTTGAGTGTCCGTCCCGCTCTAAGGGCTTCAAGCACCGAATGCTTGCCTGCCAGTATTTCCTCTTCCGTTCTCAATTCTTCCATTGTTTTATCTCCTGTTCTATATACTCACTTGGGGCGGTGCATCATATATTCGATACTGCTGTGAACAAGCTCCTGGATTCTCGTCTGCTGTCCTGTGTAATATAAATAGCCGATCATGCATTCAAAAGCAGTGGCGTGGCGGTATTCCAGCACATCCGCATTTTTGGGAATGCTGCCGGATTTGGCATTGCGTCCCCTTCTGACCACATCCTTCTCATCCTCGGTGAGCACCGGGTCCAGATAAGCAAGAATGTTGCTCTGAGCTCTCGCGGAGACCAGTCCTGTCGCCGACCGGTGCAGATGCTGGGGGCGCAAATTAGGCAGCGAGATCAGATACTGCCGGACTGCAACTTCGTAGATAGCGTCACCTGCATAAGCCAGGACGATAGGAGGCAGCAGATGGGCCGGCTTAGAGGGTTCATACGGGAACCAGGCGCGGTTCAGATCAAACAGCCCGTTCATTTGCGCCGCCACCGCATTCCCTGTGGAGTATCTTCCAGCAGAATTCCCAGCGCATTCAGCTCATCGCGGATTTCATCCGACCGGCTCCAGTTCTTGTTCTTGCGCGCTTCCGCACGCTCTGCAATCAGGCGTTCCACCTCTTCGCTTGCCACTTCTTCCTCAGCCTCTACCGTGAGGCGAAGCACCGCATTCATCTCCGCAAAAGCCTTCAGCAGCGCGGCGAAGTCAGCCGGATTTGCCTCAGGAGCAGCAAGCGTAAGGTTCGCCAGGCTCACCCAGTCGAACACCGCCGTAATAGCGTCCGGTGTATTGAAATCATCCTGCATCCGCGCATGGAAGTTGCTCAGGGTAGCGGCCAGCCGCTCCGTAACCTGCGGACTTGCTTCACCCTCTGCCCCCTCTGCTGCCAGCTCAAGGCGATGCTTCACATTGCCTTCAGCCAGAGCGATCCGCTCTACGCTTTTCTCGGCAGACAGCAGTGCTTCCTCGGTGAAGTTCAGCGGATTGCGGTAATGGCTGGACAGCATGAAGTAACGGATAGCCCCCTGCTTGAAGCGCGCGCGGATATCCTTCACGAGGAGGCCATTCCCCAGCGACTTTGACATTTTCTCGTCACCGATATTCAGAAAAGCATTATGCATCCAGTAATTCGACAGCGGTTGACCCGTCAGCGCTTCGGTCTGGGCACATTCGCATTCATGATGCGGGAATTTCAAATCCTCTCCGCCGCCGTGAATATCGATTGTTGTACCCAAATATTCACGCACCATCGCCGAGCATTCAATATGCCAGCCTGGACGGCCCTCTCCCCATGGACTGGACCAGTGCACTTCGCCCGGCTTGGCTGCCTTCCAGAGTACGAAATCCTCCTGGTTCTCCTTGCGCGAATCCACCTCGACACGGATACCGAAGCGCAGCTCCTCCAGATTCTGGCGGGACAGCTTGCCGTAGTTGGCAAATTTGCCGGTACGGTAATACACATCTCCGCCGTTCTCATACGCGTAGCCCTTGTCTTCAAGCTCCTTAATGAATTCGATAATCGTGTCCATGCTCTCCGTAACGCGCGGATTCATCGTCGCCGGCTTCACGCCCAGCCCGGCCAGATCCTCCTGGTAGGCGGCAATGAACATTTCGGCAACCTCGGCTACGGTGATGTTCAGCTCCTCCGCCTTGCGGATCATTTTATCATCCACATCGGTGAAATTTGTCAGATAGCGGACTTCATTACCAAGCGCCTCCAGGTAGTTGCGCACCATGTCAAAAACAATGACCGGTCTTGCATTCCCGATATGCATATAGCCGTAGACCGTGGGTCCGCAGACGTACATCTTCACCTTATCCGGCTCCTGCGGTACAAATTCTTCCTTCGTGCGCGTCATTGTGTTGTAAATGTGCAAAGCCATTCTTGTCCCAACCCTTTCTATTGTCCCCGGATTTCTGAAATGCCGGTACGCTTAAATTTCATAATCGCCGATATATTGCTGGCTTTCGAGCCGCCGCTGTTCCTTCTTCTGCTTATCTTCAGCACCCATCTGTTCTCTTAGCTCCTCGATCTCCTTCTGCAGGAATTTGAGGGAATCGACCAGCGGGTCAGGCATCTTGGTATGATCCAGCCGGTCGGATACACGTTCGCCGTTACGCTTGACTACACGCCCGGGATTGCCGACTACCGTGCTGTTGTTAGGCACTTCACGCAGCACGACTGCGTTAGAGCCGATATTAGAATTATCGCCGATCCGGAAGGAACCCAGTACTTTGGCGCCAGAGCCAATGACTACATTGTTGCCGACGGTAGGGTGACGCTTGCCCTTCTCTTTGCCGGTTCCCCCAAGTGTAACGCCCTGATAGATAATAACATCATCGCCAATCTCACAGGTCTCACCAATGACAATACCCATTCCGTGGTCAATAAACAACCGGCTGCCGATGACCGCGCCCGGATGAATCTCCACTCCCGTCATGAACCGGCTGATCTGCGAGACCATGCGTGCCAGGGTAAACCAGCGGCGTTTGTAAAAAGAGTGGGCCATTCGGTGTGCCCAGATCGCATGAAGCCCGGCGTAGGTGAAGACGACCTCGAACCTGCTGCGGGCAGCGGGATCATTGTCGAATACTGCCCGAATGTCCGACTTAATATGCTTAAACATCGCGGTTCCCCTCTTCTTTGAGATGCACATTCTCTTATATTTCAACAAAAAACGCCCCTGCAGCATGATAGCTGCAGAGACGTTTAACCGCGGTCCCACTCTGCTAGAACATTCTTATATGCCAGAGCTGTTAAACTTCGCAGCCGCTGTATCCGGTGTTCCTCTTGGTGTCTGTAACGGCGACAGCCCGGCACAGTCTACAGCCCCGCACAGGGACATTCAACCATGCAGCTCACAGGTGCATCTTCAGCGGCAGACAAATGAATAACTCCCAGCCTGCAAGGGCATTCGCCCTTAAGCGGTTATTCTCTCTGGCAATTGCCCTTATACGCCTACTTTTCCTGATCCCAGCTATTCTTATATTCTTCTATCTTAGCGAAAAGCCGCAGAACTGACAAGTGTCTTCTACCCTCGCCTGTCCCTGCCCTAAGCGCCTTTGATTTGTGATTTCAGGCGTTCAATCACCCGGCTGCGGCCGAGCAGCGCAATCGTTGCATTCAAATCACGGCCATGCATCTGTCCGGTAAGAGCGACACGAATCGGCATAAACAGCGCTTTGCCTTTGTGTCCGGTCTCCTTCTGCACTTCCTTGATCAGAACAGCCATATGGGAAGCGCTGAAATCTTCGGCAGCCTCCACTTTGGCCAGAAATGCAGACAGCACTTCAGGAACCTGGGCTTCGGCAAGCACCCCTGCCGCTTCGGTCTCCAGCTCCAGGTGGCTGCGGAAGAACAGCTCGGAGAGGGCGACAATATCCGACGCGGCTGTCATTTGCTCCTGGTACAGCGCAACCAGGCTCTCCGCCCAGCTCTGCTGCTCCTCACTGAGTACCTCAGGCAAGCGGCCCGCCTTCTGCAAATGAGGAATGGCAAGTGCCGCGATCCGCTTAGGATCGGCATGCTTGATATAGTGATTGTTCAGATGAGCCAGCTTGTTCGTATCGAACACTGCCGGGCTCTTCGACAGGCGGTCCGCCGTAAAGATCGAGATCAGCTCTTCCTTGGTGAAGATCTCCTCTTCGCCCTCAGGCGACCAGCCCAGCAGGGTGATGAAGTTGAATAGAGCTTCCGGCAGGTAGCCCAGCTGATCGTACTGTTCAATAAACTGAATGATCGATTCATTCCGTTTGCTCAGCTTCTTATGGTCATCGCCGACAATCAGCGTCATATGCCCGAAGAGCGGAGCTTCCCAGCCCAGTGCCTCATATATCATGAGCTGGCGCGGGGTATTGGAGATATGATCTTCTCCGCGCAGCACATGGGAGATAGCCATCAGATGGTCGTCCACCGCTACAGCGAAGTTATAGGTCGGAATACCGTCCTTCTTCACGATGACGAAGTCGCCCATTTCTTTGCTGTTGAACGAAATGCTGCCTTTTACGATATCATTGAAGGTATAAGTGCGGTCTTCCGGAACAAGGAAACGGATGCTGGCCACGCGTCCCTCTGCCTCAAAGGCCAGCCGCTGCTCCTCGGTCAGATTACGGTGTTTGCCGGAATAACGCGGGGTTTCGCCGCGTGCCGTCTGCTCCTCGCGTTCAGCCTCCAGCTCTTCCTCTGTGCAATAGCAGCGGTAAGCCAGGCCGCGGTCCAGCAGATCCTGCCAGTAGACACGGTACAGATCCAGACGTTCCGTCTGGCGGTAAGGCCCGTATTCGCCGCCTACATCCACGCTTTCATCCCAATCGATTCCCAGCCACTTCAAATACTTCAGCTGGCTCTCTTCACCTTCTGCAATGTTGCGCTTAAGATCCGTATCTTCGATCCGGATAATGAATTTGCCGCCCAGATTGCGGGCGAACAGATAGTTAAACAAGGCTGTTCTGGCATTTCCGATATGTAAATGTCCCGTAGGGCTCGGTGCGTAACGCACCCGAACTTGATCCGCCATGGGTTTCCCTCCGCTTCATATTGGTTAAAATTAGACCTTTACTTGCGCTAAAGCCATCTCACGATGATATCACATCTTGCAGCAGACAGACAATAGATTGAGCGGCAATTCCCTCTCCGCGCCCCGCGAAGCCCAGCTGCTCAGTCGTTGTTGCTTTTACATTCACCTTCGATACGTCAGCGTTCAGCGTGCGGGCAATAATCTCCGTCATCTGCGGAATATAAGGTGCCATCTTCGGTTGTTGCGCGATGATGGTTGAATCGATATTCCCCAGCCGGTATCCGCGCTCACGTGCAAGTGCCCATACCTGCTCCAGCAGCTTCAGGCTGTCTGCATCCTTGAAGGCCGGATCGGTATCGGGAAAATGTCTGCCGATATCCCCAAGACCCAGCGCTCCCAGTATAGCGTCGCTTACAGCATGCAGCAGCACATCCGCATCGGAATGCCCCAGCAGCCCCTTCTCATAAGGAATCGTTACTCCGCCGATAATACACGGCCTTCCCTCGACCAGCTGGTGTACGTCAAATCCTTGTCCTACAGCAATCATCTGTGTTCCTCTCCCCTGCTTCTTACTGTGAATTCAGCGAAATCCAAGTCCTCCGGCGTCGTGATCTTAATATTCATGTAGCTTCCTTCTACAACTGACACGGTAATGCCGCTGCGTTCCGCCAGACTGGAATCATCTGTCCCGAGAAAACCGTCCCGCTCTGCCTCCTCATAGGCGGACAGCAGATCGGACAAACGAAAAGTCTGCGGGGTCTGAATCGCCCACAGACTTCGCCGATCCGGCGTTGACAGCACCTTGCCTTCACTGTCGACCTGCTTGATCGTATCCTTAACCGGTACTGCAAGCACCGACGCTCCGGCTGACTTCGCACGCTCGTAGCAAGCTTCTATCTCGCTGTCCTGTACGAACGGCCTTACCCCGTCATGAACCATGACCCAATGGGTCTTAAGTTCATCCAGTCCGCGGCGTACCGAATGCTGGCGCTCCGTTCCCCCGGGAATGACCGCAGCCACTTTATCCAGCTTGAAGGCTTGTACCCACTGCTTACAGCGCTGCACATCCTCTTCCCCGGTGACAAGCACAATCTCGGAGATCAGCTTATGCCGCTGGAATACCTCCAGGGTATGCACGAGTATCGGCTTGCCCTGCAGCAGCAAATATTGCTTGCTCTCTGCCGTTCCCATCCGGGTTCCTCTGCCTGCCGCTACGATAACGACGCCAACACTGTTTGACATGCTTTCGGCTCCTGTCTTTCTTTCACGTATACTCCCATCATAACGTGTTTGGCTGGCATTTCCAAGCCCGAAAGGGTGCTGCCGGAGGCCTGGGCTGAACTTATTGTGCTTTTTCCAGAAGCTTCGGTTTGGCAAAAATCATCCGTCCTGCCGATGTCTGCAGCACGCTCGTCACCAGAACCTCCATCGTAGTGCCGATATAATCCCGGCCGCCCTCCACCACAATCATCGTGCCATCGTCCAGATAGGCTACGCCTTGTCCATGTTCTTTGCCGTCCTTAATCACCTGAACAATGATCTCTTCGCCCGGCAGAACCACCGGCTTCACTGCATTCGCCAAGTCATTAATATTCAGCACCGACACTCCCTGCAGCTCGCATACCTTGTTAAGGTTAAAGTCGTTGGTGACGACCTTGCCGTGCAGTACTTTCGCCAGCTTGACCAGCTTGCTGTCCACTTCTGAGATCTCCTCGAAATCCCCTTCATAGATCAGCACCTTAACGTCCAGCTCTTTCTGAATCTTATTCAGAATATCAAGCCCTCTGCGTCCGCGGTTACGCTTCAGCAGATCCGATGAATCCGCAATATGCTGCAGCTCCTCCAGCACGAACTCAGGAATAACAATCGTGCCTTCGATGAAGCCCGTTTTACAGATGTCAGCAATCCTCCCGTCAATAATCACGCTGGTATCGAGAATTTTATGCTCCTGAGTTCCACGCTCCTCCGGTTCAGCAGAGCGTGCCCAGCGTCCGGTATTCCAGAGCGAAGCCAGCTCCTCCTGCTTCTCCAGCCCGATCCGCAGACCCATATAGCCCAGAGCAAGCGTGGCAGCTACCTGCAGCAGCTCCCCTGCTTTACCCAGCCAGGACATAGCGGGATACAGCAGCAGGGACAGCAGCAGACCTCCCGTAAGCCCTGCTGCGCCTGCAGCAAGCTCATTCATCGGGATACGCGAGCAATACGCAACCATCTCCCGCAGCTTTGAACTTGCCCATTCCGCGCATAAAGTCCCCGCAATCAGAAAAATAATGGCACCCAGCACCGCAAACAAAATGCTTCCTTCCATAGGCAAGCTATCCTCCAGTTTCCCAAGGCCTACCGGGAACCCTCTTTCTGCCGCGTGATATAGCGAATAACCGGACCAGGCTCCACAACACCCGGCAAGTATCAAAACAGACTTTTTCCACATAACCTCGCACCTCCTTTTATTCATCCATCAATCCTCTATACCTCACCAGTATGTTCCAATTTTTAGGACAATAATCCGGGGGCGCATTATTTTTTCTGCAAGCCCCGAATTTCGTCCGGCTCTGTTGCCGTAAACTGCTATTCCTGGTTGAAAATGAGGGAGGCCCTGGCATATAATGAATTCAATTCGAACCCAGGGGTGAATGGAAAATGAGCGCACCAAGTTTACAGGCCTTCCAGGATCAAGTCTCCGAACTGCTGCTCCGTCACCGTAGTCTTCTGGATGTAATGTCCAAGAACGGACAGAGCAGTGCTTCCGTCAACCGGGCTGTCGTCAAAGCCATTACCGAATGCGGCTGCATTCAGCTGCATGCCACCAAGCAGGTCTTCGAGCCCACTCTAGGCCTTGAGCAAGCCAAGGAGCTTGCCGGAACCCATCTGGCAGGGGAGCTGTGTGAGAACTGCCGGGAGGTCATTGGCTCCGAGCTGGGCCGCGAGCTGTTCTACATGTCTGCACTCTGCAATTTGCTTGCTATCAATATGGACGAGGTTGTCGCCAAGGAATCGCAGAAATGCGCAACACTCGGGTTGTTCAACTTGTCCTGAGCAGACCGTCCGCGCTCTCCTTCATCCATTCCGCCAGCTCCGGGGGAACCGTATACCGTATACTCCCCTTCCCGCAGGCAGCAAAAAGGCATTGCACTCTCCTGATATTCAGGAAAGGCAATGCCTTTTGTATATAGCGGTCTATGAATGAAATAAGTTCTGAAGAAGGGCTAACCGTTCTTGGAATGATACACCTTATCCTCCGAGCGTCTTCTGCGGCGGCGTTGCCGGCGGACCTTAAACAGCCCTAAGCTCTGTCTGAAGCCATATAAGGCGTACAGCGCCAGAAGTCCAAAGATCAGCTTGGCAATCTGTTCAGGGAAGACCACCGCAACAGCTACAGCGATCACGATAACTACAGGTGCGCCTATAACCGCTTTTTTGGGAAAACCGATCTTCTTGAAGTTGGGGTACTTGACTGTGCTGACCATCAGATACGACAGCAGCAGGGTAGCCATAATCATGAATGGTGCAGATACATCCTTATGGAAAAGTGCAAGCGTGGCCAAAACCCCGCCCGCAGCAGGAATCGGCAATCCTACGAAATATCCCGGAATCCCCGGGCGGACATTGAACCGGGCCAGACGCAAGGCTCCGAATACAGGGAAGATCGCTGTGATCGTCCACCCCAGTGCAGGATTCAGCTCCTGCAGACTTGTCAAATACATAATCAGCGCCGGCGCTACTCCGAACGAAACTACATCGGATAGAGAATCCAGCTCCTTGCCGAATTCACTCTCACATTTCAGCGCACGGGCCATCCGGCCATCCAGCCCATCGAGCAGCATCGCGATAATCACCATGATAGCGGCCATGCTCAGCTTGCCGTCAAACGCCATCATGATACCAAACATTCCAAGCATCAGATTACCAATCGTAAAAAGACTTGGAATTGATTTTTGTATCATTTCTTCACCTCAATTTTCCTACTTGTACTGCATGGGACTGCAACATTACGTGATTGTATGGTATTTACATTTGTCTGTCAATAAGAACTTGTTTCTGGAGCCGCTTCAGCCCGTCCTGAATATTGCGTGCGCGGACCTCGCCAATGCCGTCCACTTCATCAAGCTCAGCTATGCTTGCCTTCATCAGGTTAGGCAGCATTCCGAAGCGTTCCACCAAATTGTGGATGATTACATTCGGCAGCCGTGGAATCTTGTTCAGCAGGCGGTAACCACGCGGAGTTACAGCTTCTTCGGAGGAAATGGCTGTTGAGGAATAGCCCAGCAGGCGGGCAATATGGTTGTCATCCATCAGTTCATCATCGCTGCTGCGCTTCAGCCCGGCAATGATCTCACGGATCTTCTCCTCCTGCTCTTCTCTGGCATAGTCTCTGTACAGCAGCCATGCTTCTTCCTCTGTATTTCCAACCAATTCTTCCATCTGCATACTGATCAGCCGGCCTTCATTGCCAAGCTCGTTGATGTAACGCTTAATTTCCATTTTGATTCTCAGCACCATCTCTACGCGCTGGATCACACCGACGACCTCGGCCACCGTCACAATCCCTTCATATTCGGAAGCAGACAGGTTGGTCAGCCCTTGTGTCAGAACGGCTCTGTACTTCTCCAGGGTCTGGATCGCCTGGTTGGCTTTGGCCAGAATCGAACCGATTTCCTTGAGTGCGTAACGGATGGAACCCTGATACAGCGTAATAATATTACGGCGCTGGGAAATGGAAACGACCAGCTTGCCGGTCTGCTTCGCTACCCGTTCTGCCGTCCGGTGCCGGATTCCTGTCTCGATCGAAGAGATGGAGGAATCGGGGATCAGCTGCGTATTGGCGTACAGAATCCGCTTCAGATCCTCGCTCAGAATAATCGCTCCGTCCATTTTGGCCAGCTCGTATAAATAGTTTGGTGAAAAATCGCAGTTAATGGAGAAGCCGCCATCGACAACCTCCATGACCTCCGGACTATATCCGACAACAATCAGTGCCCCGGTCTTCGCGCGAAGCACATTCTCCAGCCCTTCCCGGAAGGGTGTTCCGGGTGCAGCCATTCTAAGCAGATCATTCATATTATCTGATGGATTATATTCTTTCATGTCCCTGTGCCCCCTAATCTAACGCGACCGCTAGTGCCTGTGCTACTGTGCTGACGCCTATAATCTGGATATCCTGCGGATGCTTCCAGCCCTTCAGACTCTTCTCGGGCATAATGACCCGCCGGAAGCCAAGCTTGGCCGCCTCTTTCACCCGCATCTCTGCGCGTGATACCCCTCTCACCTCACCGGTAAGCCCTACCTCCCCGAAAAACACATCATACGGCTTGGTCGGAAAATCACGGAAGCTGGAGGCAATGCTGATAGCGACAGCCAAATCCACCGCCGGCTCATCCAGCTTCACCCCTCCCGCAACGTTGAGGTAAGCGTCCTGATTCTGCAGGAACATGCCCATCCGCTTCTCCAGCACAGCAATGATCAGCGCCATCCGTTGATGATCCATACCTGTGCACATTCTGCGGGGCGAAGGGAAATGTGTCGAAGCCACCAGCGCCTGCAATTCAACAAGAACGGGTCTTGTACCCTCCATGCTGGCTACCACGGCTGACCCGGCCACTCCGAGCGGGCGCTCGGACAGGAACAGCTCCGACGGGTTCTCAACCTCGGTCAGCCCGATTTCCCCCATTTCAAAAATCCCGATCTCATTGGTGGAGCCGAAGCGGTTCTTCACCGCCCGCAGCAAACGGTACGTATGATGGCGCTCCCCTTCAAAATAAAGGACGCAATCCACCATATGCTCAAGCATACGCGGTCCGGCAATAGCGCCTTCCTTGGTTACATGCCCTACAAGCACCGTAGCAATTCCCCGGATCTTGGCGATCCGCATGAATCTTGTCGTACATTCCCGCACCTGTGCTACACTGCCCGGCGCACTGGTTACCTCCGGCATAAATACAGTCTGGATCGAGTCAATGACCAGAAACTGAGGCTGAATCTGCTCAATCGCTTCCTCAATGCTCTCCATGTTCGTCTCACACAGAACGTACAATTCCGCAGACAGCGCTCCGAGGCGGTCGGCCCGCAGCTTAGTCTGCCGCACAGATTCTTCCCCCGAAATATACAGTACGCGCAGCCCTTGTGTAGTCAGGGCATGCGAAGTCTGCAGCAGCAGTGTCGATTTCCCGATTCCGGGGTCGCCTCCGACCAGCACCAGCGAGCCGGGAACGATCCCGCCGCCAAGCACGCGGTTAAGCTCACCGATGCCCGTCAGAATACGGGGCTCCTTGTCACTTTCTATATTTATGATCGATTGCGCCTTTTCTTTACTCTGAAAAATAGGTGCATTCATGCCTTGTGTTTTGACTACGCTTTCCGTTTCCTCTACCATCGAGTTCCATTCCTGGCAGCCCGGGCACTTTCCGAACCACTTCGGTGATTCGTAGCCGCATTCGGTACAGAAAAATTTTGTTTTAGGTTTAGCCATGTGTACTCCTTACCGTCCGAACTTGCTAAAATTGCGGATATTTTACTCTTATTCAAAGTTTACCATTTCTACACACTGAACGGAAGGACACTTAAGATCTAGTTTTCATTTGCGTCTTCTTTTGGGCGTGTTAGGGTATGTCTGAAGGGTGGAAACAAATAAAGCTCCCGCCCCTCTATACGGAGGAGCGGGAGCTTTGTTTCATTTTCCGGAGCAATTATTCAGTTTCGACTGTTTTCTCCAGGGAGACCTCGGCCGGTGCTTCAACGGTGGTTACGACCAGTTCGCCGTTCACCTCATCAATGTTCAGGGAATCCCCCTTCTTGATGTTGCCCTTGAGCAGCTCTTCGGAGAGGCGGTCTTCGATATGCTTCTGAATCGCCCGGCGGAGCGGACGGGCACCGAAGGCCGGATCATAGCCCTCTTTGGCCAGGAATGCTTTGGCGCCGTCAGTGAGCAGGAAATCTACATCGTACTCACGCAGACGCTTGCGCAGCTCCTCGGACATCAGAGTCACGATCTCAGCGATATGCTTCTCATCCAGCGAGTGGAAGACAATGATCTCGTCGATCCGGTTCAGGAACTCAGGCCGGAAGCTCTTCTTCAGCTCTTCCATAACCTTGCCCTTCATATTCGTGTAATCGGCGCCTGCATCTTGAACGGCCGTGAAGCCAAGCGTCGAATTCTTCTTGATCGCCTGTGCCCCTACGTTAGAGGTCAGGATAATCAGCGTATTGCGGAAATCGACCACGCGGCCTTTGGAATCGGTCAGACGGCCGTCCTCCAGCACCTGCAGCAGAATGTTGAACACTTCAGGGTGGGCCTTCTCGATCTCATCCAGCAGTACAACCGAGTAAGGCTTGCGGCGCACCTTCTCTGTCAATTGTCCGCCTTCTTCATACCCTACATACCCTGGAGGCGCTCCGACCAGCCGGGAGGTGGAATGCTTCTCCATATACTCCGACATATCGATGCGGATTACCGCATTCTCATCACCGAACATCGCTTCGGCAAGCGCCCGCGCCAGCTCTGTCTTACCCACCCCGGTAGGTCCGAGGAAGATGAAGGAGCCCATCGGACGTTTCGGGTCCTTCAGACCCGCACGCGCCCGGCGGAGTGCCCGGCTGACCGCCTTAACGGCTTCGTCCTGGCCAATTACACGTTCATGCAGCAAGGCTTCCATATTCAGCAGGCGGTCTGTCTCTTCTTCCTTCAGCTTGCTGACCGGAATGCCGGTCCAGCTGGCCACCACCTGTGCGATATCCTCAGGTGTAACCTGGGAATCGGTGCGGCCCTGCTTTTCTTTCCACTGGTTCTTCGTTGTATCCAGCTCTTCACGAATCTTCTGCTCGGTATCGCGAAGCGCAGCAGCCTTCTCGAACTCCTGGCTTTGTACTGCGGAATCCTTCTCCTTGCGGATATCATCCAGACGCATTTCCAGTTCCTTCAGATTCGGCGGGATGGTGTAAGAATTCAGTCTTACCTTAGAGCCTGCTTCATCAATCAGGTCAATTGCCTTGTCCGGCAGGAACCGGTCAGGAATGTAGCGGTCAGACAGCTTGACTGCTTCCACAATGGCTTCATCTGTAATCTTCACCCGGTGATGGGCTTCGTACCGGTCACGAAGACCGAACAGAATCTGTACAGCTTCCTCAGGGGAAGGCTGATCCACTGTGATCGGCTGGAAGCGGCGCTCCAGCGCGGCGTCCTTCTCAATATATTTGCGGTATTCATCAAGCGTTGTGGCACCGATGCATTGCAGCTCACCACGGGCGAGGGCAGGCTTAAGGATGTTGGAGGCATCAATCGCGCCTTCCGCACCACCCGCTCCGATCAGCGTATGAAGCTCATCAATGAACAGCACGATGTTGCCAGCCTGGCGAATCTCATCCATGATTTTTTTGAGGCGGTCTTCGAATTCACCGCGGTATTTCGTACCAGCCACTACAGAACCCATATCGAGGGTCATGACACGTTTGTCGCGCAGCGTCTCCGGAATTTCATTGTTGATGATCTTTTGAGCCAGACCTTCGGCAATCGCCGTTTTACCAACCCCAGGTTCACCGATCAGCACCGGATTGTTCTTGGTCCGGCGGCTCAGCACCTGAATGACACGCTCAATTTCCTTGCTGCGGCCGATCACAGGGTCGAGGTTACCGTCCTTGGCATAGGCCGTCAGATCGCGGGCCAGGCCGTCCAGCGTTGGCGTGCTGACGTTAGCCGGAGCTCCGCTGTGGCTCGAGGTGGCTTCACTGCTGCCCAAGAGCTGTAATACCTGCTGGCGGGCCTTGTTCAGGCTAATGCCGAGATTGTTCAGCACACGGGCGGCTACGCCCTCTCCCTCGCGGATCAGACCGAGCAGGATATGCTCTGTTCCCACATACGTGTGACCCAACTTGCGGGCCTCGTCCATGGACAGCTCGATGACCTTCTTGGCACGAGGAGTATATGCGATGTTGGTCGGTTGTTCCTGACCTCTGCCAATCAGCGTTTCCACTTCATCCTGTATCTTCTCCAGACCCAGACCAAGTCCGATGAGTGCCTTAGCGGCAATGCCGTCTCCTTCACGAATCAGTCCGAGTAAAATATGCTCTGTCCCAATGTTGTTGTGTCCCAAACGTACGGCTTCTTCCTGCGCCAGCGCCAGCACCTTTTGTGCGCGTTCCGTAAATCTTCCAAACATCATATCTCCTGCACCTCCACGGATAATAAATATCTATAATTTAATGTTGTGATCCCAGTGTCTCCCGGAGCAGCTTCGCCCGGTACATATCGCGTTCAGTAGGCGACAGCTCGTCGCCGAACAGCTTTTGCAGAAAGCCCGGCTGAGTCTTGACATTCAGCTCATTGAGCACTGAAATCGAAGGCCCTTCCAGAATCCCCAGATCTACACCAAGCCGCAGATCAGAAAGCCGCTGTGCCGATTCTTTAAGTTCCATCACAGCAGCATAGGCCAGAATTCCGTAGGAGCGCTTGATACGGTCCGTAATCCGCAGAGCGGAATCGACCAGCAGGCGTTCGCGGGCGTTGCGTTCATGCTCTATAATCTGAGTGACTACGCTGTGAAGATTCTCAATAATCTCATTTTCGGTCTGTCCGAGCGTAATCTGGTTGGAGATCTGAAAGATATTCCCTACTGCTTCGCTGCCTTCACCGTAAATTCCTCTAACGGTAAGCCCTACCTGATTAACTGCGGACAAAATGCGGTTGATCTGATGCGTCATCACCAAGGCCGGCAGATGAACCATAACCGAAGCTCTCAGCCCTGTTCCCACATTGGTGGGACAGCTTGTTAAGTAGCCTCTGCGGTCATCGAAAGCGTAATTGACAGCAGCCTCGAAAATATCATCGATGGCGGTTGCCCTCACCCAGGCTTCTCTGACCTGCAGCCCCGGGAACAGGCATTGAATGCGGAGATGATCCTCCTCATTAATCATAATGCTGACCGACTCGTCCTCGTTAAGAATGACGGCTCCGCCTTTGGAATCATCCGCCAGATTGGGACTGATGAGGTGCTTTTCCACCAGCACTTTTTTGTCCAGCTCACCCAGTTCATCCAGTCTCAGCAGCTCGAAGCTGCCGAAGTCGGCCGAAGCTTCACCCTGAAATACGGGGGCAAGCTGCTCCAGCACCTCCTCGGACTGCTCTCTTGAAGCGAGCAGCGGGAACGGAAGATGCTCCAGATTACGGGCGATACGCATACGGCTGCTGATGACAATCTCCGAATGGCTGCCGCCGCAGCGCATCCAGTCACTCAGTGCTTGTTCGGTAAACCGGAGACTTGACATGCCCGGATCCCTCCTATATATCAAAGACTTTACTCTTGTGGCATTTCTTTTTCAAGCTTGCGGATTCTGTCCCTCAGCTCAGCTGCGGTCTCGAACTCCTCCTGTACAATACTCTGCTGCAATTCCTGCTTCAGCTCATCAATCTGGCGCTTGCACATGATCTGTGCTCCCGCCCGCTTGGGCAGCTTGCCAACATGCGCTGTACTGCCATGCACCCGTCTGAAGAGCGGGTCGAGCGTACTGTCGAAATACTTATAGCAAGAGCTGCAGCCGAACCGTCCCAGCTTGCTGAACTGTGAATAGGTCATGCCGCAGTTTTCACAATGCAGACCCTGCGCATTCTGTGCTGCTGTCTTGCTCTTGCCTGCGCCTTCCAGATCCAGGAGACCGGAAAGCAAGCTGTGGATAGAGAAGCCTCCCGCAGTTCCGGGAATTAGTTCACCCTTCTCCCGCGCACAGCTTTCGCAGATATGAAATTCCGTCTTCTCCCCGTTCACAATCTTCGTGAAGTGGAGTGTAGCCGGTTTGACGCCGCATTCCTGGCATAGCATGAGCGGTGTCCCTCCTTACCATTTGACAAATTATTTGCCCAATAAAGAGATTAGCATAGCCTTCATAAGCTTGGCACGAATCTCATCCCGGTACGGCAGATTAACCGTCAGGCATTCCCGGGAAACCGCAGACCGCATCAGACACGCTTCACGTTTGGAGAGGAAACGGGCCTCCTCCAGCTGATAAATCAGCCCTTCGGCAGAATTCTGATCAATATCATTCCCTATCGTGGAGTTCAGATGTGCGTATAAGGCCACATTCTGAGGCAGCTCATAGCGCTGAATGCGGATATATCCTCCGCCGCCGCGTTTGCTCTCCACCACATATCCCTTTTCCAATGTGAACCGTGTGCTGATAACGTAATTGATCTGTGACGGGACACAGGAGAACTGGTCCGCCAGATCATTGCGCTGAATTTCCACCGTACCTTCGGGACTTTCATGCAAAATATTCTTCAGATATTGTTCAATAATATCGGAGATATTACGCATCACTCATCCTCCAGTGTGTAAGCATTGGTTAAATCTGTGCTGCGCCAACGCCTGCCGTCAGAAACATGCTCTTAAGAACTTAACCCGGTCAATGCATTAAGAATCGGCTGCAATAGCCTCTGCACTGCGCTTTTCCTCTAAATGTTACATTCCTGAGAACGATGAACTCCGGACTGCGTTGACTTTGACTTTCTTTGACTTTTTCATATTATAACATATTCTCACTGAATTCCAAGGGGTTACTCTTATTTTTTACTTTTTGGCTGTATTGTATTCCGGTTGCCTGCTTCGTTCACTGAATTGAGGCGTTATGTATAGGACAGCTCCTCCCTTTCCAAGGGAAGCGGAAGAGCCGTTCTCTGTCAGAAAAAATCGAATAATGCCGTCTCGGCCTGCGGAATCAGCGCTTCAAGCCAAGCCGCCGCCTCCGCAGTCCCGGATAATTGTCCGTACTTTGCCGCTTGAAGCGGACGTTTGTATCCCATCAGCAGCACAGTAAGCGTGCCGATACTGCATTCAAGATCAGCCTCAGACCGCCCGCCCTGAATCCGGGTGAACGTCGCTCCCCCCTGCTCCGACACAGTCCACCGCCATAACCCGTTGTTCCATGACGCTTGCTTATCTTCAATATAAAGCAACCGCTCCCGGTCACCCTCCGGCACATTGAAGGTCATGTTCTCCACAAAAGCCTTAGCATTGACGATACGCGCCATGAAGTATGGATAATTCTCCTGCGTAATCCGCGGATCAGGGAGGAGGAAGGGCAGAATGTCGTCAGCAGGCACCAGCTTCAGCTGTGCAGCCGTAATCATGGAGTCATGATTGGCCAGGAAGGTCCACAAGCCCTGGCGGGCAGACTCGTTTCCATAGATAAACTCATCTATGACCAGCTCCTGCTGCACTATTTTATACAACACATAGCCCTCCGGTTCACCCTGCTCAGAATAAAACACACAGGAATGCGCATCGTCATCAAGCACACTTTCCTTCCACCAGGTCTCAGTGCGCTGTAGAGTCCCGTTATACCTCATGGCGAATTGGTCGTACAGCTGCTGGAATACTGCAAGATCCGGGATATCGCGCTTCACGCTGCCCTTAATCTCCGTCTTGTGCGGGAACTTCCCTACCGGAAGAGTATACTTCTTATATTCACAGTAGATCTCCCAGCCGAATTTACGGTAAAAGGGAATCAGGAACGGATGCAAAAAGGACAACGTCTGACCGGCTTCGTTCATCGTCTGGAGCGCATGGGTCAGCAGATGGGCTACATAACCCTGCCGGCGGTTCTCCGGCCAAGTGGCTACACCGGCGATGCCCCCCATAGAAACGGGTTTGCCTTGTATATATACCTGTAACGGAAGAAGCGTCAGCTTCGCACCTATGCTGTCTCCTTCAAAAATCCCCCAGGTTTGTTCCGGTTTGAAGTTCTCCCTGGCGCGTACTCTATCTTCTGCAGAAACCTTATACTTAAAAGCATACTCGGACAAGCTCAGGCTGTCCTCAAATTCTCCGGCACGTAATTGCCTGATTTCCATTCTGTTCCCCCCGTTACATTCCATAAATTAGCTCCAGATATTTGCTTAATAGAGAGTATAACAAGCCAAGCCGCCGGATGCTAATAAAGGCTGGCCATCCGTTGCAAAAAGAATAGTTATCCACAGCTTTTGCACAGCAAAGCAAAAAACCGGAAAGAGTTTCTTTCCGGCTGAAATGAGTTATCCCCGATTACATTTTATCTATCCACAATATTCACTTTTTATCCACAAAATCGGTGTATTACTTATGTTTTCGCTTGACTCATCCACAATATTATGCCTTATGTCCCCATAATCCGTGGACCATTCAGTTCCTGGAATAGTATCCACATGTGCGCAACTTTTCTGTACTTACTGAAATCTATCCACAGCTTTTCCACAGCCCTGCCCGCACGCAAAAAAACCACTGTCGATTGCTCAACAATGGCTCATGTGCTTGGCAACGTCCTACTCTCCCAGGACCCTTCGGTCCAAGTACCATCGGCGCTGGAGGGCTTAACGGTCGTGTTCGGGATGGGTACGTGTGGAACCCCTCCGCTATCGCCACCAAACGGGCATTTACAGCGTAAATGCTTCAGGAAATTGATTCCTGAAAACTGAATCCGAAACGAATTTGTGTGTTAGTGTGTTTGGATAAGCCCTCGACCGATTAGTATTGGTCAGCTCCATGCATTGCTGCACTTCCACCTCCAACCTATCTACCTCGTCGTCTTCAAGGGGTCTTACTAATTGGGAAATCTCATCTTGAGGGGGGCTTCACGCTTAGATGCTTTCAGCGCTTATCCCGTCCGTACGTAGCTACTCAGCCATGCTCCTGGCGGAACAACTGATGCACCAGCGGTACGTCCATCCCGGTCCTCTCGTACTAAGGACAGCTCCTCTCAAATTTCCTGCGCCCACGACAGATAGGGACCGAACTGTCTCACGACGTTCTGAACCCAGCTCGCGTACCGCTTTAATGGGCGAACAGCCCAACCCTTGGGACCTACTTCAGCCCCAGGATGCGATGAGCCGACATCGAGGTGCCAAACCTCCCCGTCGATGTGGACTCTTGGGGGAGATAAGCCTGTTATCCCCAGGGTAGCTTTTATCCGTTGAGCGATGGCCCTTCCATGCGGTACCACCGGATCACTAAGTCCGACTTTCGTCCCTGCTCGACTTGTAGGTCTCGCAGTCAAGCTCCCTTATGCCTTTGCACTCTGCGAATGATTTCCAACCATTCTGAGGGAACCTTTGAACGCCTCCGTTACTCTTTAGGAGGCGACCGCCCCAGTCAAACTGCCCGCCTGACACGGTCCCCGTACCCGCTAAGGGCACTAGGTTAGAACCTAGATACGATCAGGGTGGTATCCCAACGGCGCCTCCGCAGAAGCTTGCGCTCCTGCCTCACCGGCTCCCACCTATCCTGTACAGATCGTACCCAAATTCAATATCAAGCTGCAGTAAAGCTCCATGGGGTCTTTCCGTCTTGTCGCGGGTAACCTGCATCTTCACAGGTATTAAAATTTCACCGGATCTCTCGTTGAGACAGCGCCCAAGTCGTTACGCCATTCGTGCGGGTCAGAATTTACCTGACAAGGAATTTCGCTACCTTAGGACCGTTATAGTTACGGCCGCCGTTTACTGGGGCTTCGGTTCACAGCTTCGGGTTACCCCTAACCGCTCCCCTTAACCTTCCAGCACCGGGCAGGCGTCAGCCCGTATACTTCGCCTTGCGGCTTCGCACAGACCTGTGTTTTTGCTAAACAGTCGCTTGGGCCTTTTCACTGCGGCCCCCTCGGGCTATTCACCCTACCGAGGCACCCCTTCTCCCGAAGTTACGGGGTCATTTTGCCGAGTTCCTTAACGAGAGTTCTTCCGCGCGCCTTAGAATTCTCTTCTCGCCTACCTGTGTCGGTTTGCGGTACGGGCACCTTCTCCTGACTAGAGGCTTTTCTTGGCAGTGTGAGATCATGACCTTCGCTACTATAATTTTCGCTCCCCATCACAGCCCAGCCTTACGATGTGCGGATTTGCCTGCACACCAGCCTCACTGCTTAGACGGACATCCATCAGTCCGCGTCACTACCCTCCTGCGTCACCCCATCGCTCATAGCGGATTACGGTGGTACAGTAATTTCAAACTGTTGTCCTTCGACTACGCCTGTCGGCCTCGCCTTAGGTCCCGACTTACCCTGAGCGGACGAGCCTTCCTCAGGAAACCTTGGGCTTTCGGCGGATCAGATTCTCACTGATCTTTTCGTTACTCATACCGGCATTCTCACTTGTATACTCTCCAGCGCTCCTTACGGTACACCTTCAACGTATATACAACGCTCCCCTACCCCAGGATCGACTTCACTCCAGCTTCGAAGTTCGTGTCTATCCCCTGGAGTCATTTAGCCAACCATCCTTTCAGATGATTTATTGGCATTCATGATTCCGGATAAACACGCCTCAAAGGCGCAGTGAAGTCGATCCTAGCCATAGCTTCGGTGGTGTGTTTAGCCCCGTTACATTTTCGGCGCAGAGTCACTCGACCAGTGAGCTATTACGCACTCTTTCAATGGTGGCTGCTTCTAAGCCAACATCCTGGTTGTCTGTGCAACTCCACATCCTTTCCCACTTAACACACACTTGGGGACCTTAGCTGATGGTCTGGGCTGTTTCCCTTTTGACAATGGATCTTAGCACTCACTGTCTGACTCCCGGCAAGAAGTAAATGGCATTCGGAGTTTGACTGAGCTTGGTAACCCTTGCGGGCCCCGCACCCAATCAGTGCTCTACCTCCACCACTCCATTCACCGAGGCTAGCCCTAAAGCTATTTCGGGGAGAACCAGCTATCTCCGAGTTCGATTGGAATTTCTCCGCTACCCCCACCTCATCCCCGCATTTTTCAACATGCGTGGGTTCGGGCCTCCAGTGCGTGTTACCGCACCTTCACCCTGGACAGGGGTAGATCACACGGTTTCGGGTCTACGTCCACATACTCAGTCGCCCTATTCAGACTCGCTTTCGCTGCGGCTCCGGCTTCTCACCTTAACCTTGCATGTTAAACGTAACTCGCCGGTTCATTCTACAAAAGGCACGCCATCACCCATAAAGAGGGCTCTGACTTTTTGTAAGCACACGGTTTCAGGTTCTATTTCACTCCCCTTCCGGGGTGCTTTTCACCTTTCCCTCACGGTACTGTTTCACTATCGGTCGCCAGGTAGTATTTAGCCTTAGCAGATGGTCCTGCTGGATTCATACGGGGTTTCACGTGCCCCGCACTACTCGGGATCCGTCTCGGAGAGAACACAGTTTGGGCTACAGGGCTTTTACCTCTATCGCGGGCCTTTCCAGACCTCTTCGCCTACTCTATTCCTTTGTAACTCCATGTGAGACGTCCCACAACCCCAAGAGGCAAGCCCCTTGGTTTAGGCTGTTCCGCGTTCGCTCGCCGCTACTGACGGAATCACTATTGTTTTCTCTTCCTCAGGGTACTTAGATGTTTCAGTTCCCCTGGTCTGCCTCTGCGTATCCTATGTATTCAGATACGAGTAACTGCGAATTACCACAGCTGGGTTTCCCCATTCGGACACCCCCGGATCAAAGCTTGCTTACAGCTCCCCGAGGCAGTTTCGTTGTTCGCCACGTCCTTCGTCGGCTCCTGGCGCCTAGGCATCCTCCGTGTGCTCTTAGTAGCTTAACCTCGATTTTTCCTTTAGGAAAATATCGGACATCGAATCACTTCAACGCCTGTATTTCCATCCAGATCATCGTTGCATCGCCATTAATTCAAAACTTGTTTGCACAAGTTCAGCTTAAAGGAATGTTCTAAAACGCAAATTCGTTTCGGTATCCAGTTTTCAAGGATCATGTCGCTGTTATTATGAAACAATCACGACTGTGATGTTCGGAATAACAGACAATGTATCGAGTATTTCAGACATAACAAATAGATGAAGTTTGTTGGTGGAGCCAAGCGGGATCGAACCGCTGACCTCCTGCTTGCAAGGCAGGCGCTCTCCCAGCTGAGCTATGGCCCCGCAAATTCCATCAAAACCGAACAAATGGAAACGCTCAAGGCTTCACGAAGTAAAGCCTGCTTCAGAAAGCAAGCTTCCTAAAGACTTTTATTTGAATGTCTTCGTTGCAGAAGACGATTCTCCATAGAAAGGAGGTGATCCAGCCGCACCTTCCGATACGGCTACCTTGTTACGACTTCACCCCAATCATCTACCCCACCTTCGGCGGCTGGCTCCCTTGCGGGTTACCCCACCGACTTCGGGTGTTGTAAACTCTCGTGGTGTGACGGGCGGTGTGTACAAGACCCGGGAACGTATTCACCGCGGCATGCTGATCCGCGATTACTAGCAATTCCGACTTCATGCAGGCGAGTTGCAGCCTGCAATCCGAACTGAGACCGGCTTTGCTGGGATTGGCTCCACCTCGCGGCTTCGCTTCCCGTTGTACCGGCCATTGTAGTACGTGTGTAGCCCAGGTCATAAGGGGCATGATGATTTGACGTCATCCCCACCTTCCTCCGGTTTGTCACCGGCAGTCACTCTAGAGTGCCCAGCTTCACCTGCTGGCAACTAAAGTCAAGGGTTGCGCTCGTTGCGGGACTTAACCCAACATCTCACGACACGAGCTGACGACAACCATGCACCACCTGTCTCAACTTTCCCCGAAGGGCACCTGATGCATCTCTGCTTCGTTAGTTGGATGTCAAGACCTGGTAAGGTTCTTCGCGTTGCTTCGAATTAAACCACATACTCCACTGCTTGTGCGGGTCCCCGTCAATTCCTTTGAGTTTCAGTCTTGCGACCGTACTCCCCAGGCGGAGTGCTTACTGTGTTAACTTCGGCACCAAGGGTATCGAAACCCCTAACACCTAGCACTCATCGTTTACGGCGTGGACTACCAGGGTATCTAATCCTGTTTGCTCCCCACGCTTTCGCGCCTCAGCGTCAGTTACAGCCCAGAAAGTCGCCTTCGCCACTGGTGTTCCTCCACATATCTACGCATTTCACCGCTACACGTGGAATTCCACTTTCCTCTTCTGTACTCAAGTCACCCAGTTTCCAGTGCGACCTCAGGTTGAGCCCAAGGTTTAAACACCAGACTTAAATAACCGCCTGCGCGCGCTTTACGCCCAATAATTCCGGACAACGCTTGCCCCCTACGTATTACCGCGGCTGCTGGCACGTAGTTAGCCGGGGCTTTCTTCTCAGGTACCGTCACTCCGGTAGCAGTTACTCTACCGGACGTTCTTCCCTGGCAACAGAGCTTTACGATCCGAAAACCTTCATCACTCACGCGGCGTTGCTCCGTCAGGCTTGCGCCCATTGCGGAAGATTCCCTACTGCTGCCTCCCGTAGGAGTCTGGGCCGTGTCTCAGTCCCAGTGTGGCCGTTCACCCTCTCAGGTCGGCTACGCATCGTCGCCTTGGTGGGCCGTTACCCCACCAACTAGCTAATGCGCCGCAGGCCCATCCCCAAGCAGCAGATTGCTCCGCCTTTCATTCTCTCCTCAGGAGAAGAAAGAAATTATCCGGTATTAGCTACCGTTTCCGGTAGTTATCCCAGGCTTGAGGGCAGGTTGCCTACGTGTTACTCACCCGTCCGCCGCTAAGTCTGAAAGGAAGCAAGCTTCCTTTCAGACTCCGCTCGACTTGCATGTATTAGGCACGCCGCCAGCGTTCGTCCTGAGCCAGGATCAAACTCTCCAATTAGGTTTTTCCGAAGGAAATAACCCTCCGAAAACTATCGAAAAGAGCGATTGCTCATTTTGAAACTGACGATTCATAAATGAATCTTGTAAAAATTAAAGCGTTCCATTTGTTCAGTTTTCAAAGAACTTGCTCCCGGCATTTCAACCTTACGTCTCTTGCACAGGAATTAGATCATATCATTTTATTACGTTTGTTGTCAACTTATTTTTCTTCCGCCGCTCAATTCAGCGTCGATGTCTCATAAGCACAAGAGATAATATATCACGCGTTCCAAACGTTTGCAAGTCTTTTTTGAAACAAAGATTAGGCACCTCTTTTTTTGAGGTAATAATGAATAGTTGACCGCTCCCCTGCACAAATTGATTCCCATAATGCTTCATTTGTCGCTACAATAGAATTTATCTTCGTATCCATAGATAACTTACTTATTAACTGTTCCTGAAAGGAGTTCAAATGTCCAACAAGACCCTGCCTCAAGCTCCACCCGGCTCTTTGGGTGAATCACGCAATCTGCAGCAGGCTACCATCTACCGCATTTTGCTTGCTGTCAGCTTTGTTCATTTATTCAATGATTCCATTCAGGCACTGATTCCGGCGATGTTCCCTGTACTAAAGGATAACCTGGTGCTCTCTTATGCCCAGATCGGCTGGATTGCGTTCGCGCTGAATCTCACCTCCTCGGTGATTCAGCCTATTATCGGCTTCGCCGCTGACCGGAAGCCGCGTCCGATCCTGCTCCCGCTGGGGATGTGCTGTACCTTTGCGGGGGTCTTCCTGCTCGCTTTTGCCGGCAATTATGTATTAGTGATTGTGTCCGTAATGCTTGTGGGCTTCGGATCAGCAGCGTTCCATCCGGAAGGCATGCGCGTGGCTCATATGGCTGCCGGTCAGCGCAAGGGGCTGTCGCAATCCATATTTCAGGTGGGCGGCAACGCCGGCCAGGCCTTGGGTCCTCTATTAATGAAGTGGGTATTCATTCCCTTCGGACAGATGGGCGCTCTCGGCTTCACCGTTATCGCCGCTGCCGGGGTGGCCATCCAGGCCTATGTGGCCCGCTGGTACCGCGAGATGCTGGATGCCGGATACACGTTCCGCAAAAAGTCAGCGGCACGCTCTATCGACCCTGCCCGCAGCAAACGTATTCTGATTACAACGGTTATTCTGGTCTTCATCGTATTCGTGCGATCCTGGTACGGCGCCTCCATCGGCGGGTATTACGCCTTCTATTTGATGGACAAATACGGGATGACGCTGGATAAGGCACAGATCTATATCTTCATCTATCTCGCTGCCGGCGCTGTAGGCACCTTCTTCGGCGGACCGCTGGCAGACCGCTTCGGCCGACGCAATCTCATCCTGGTGTCGATGATCGGGACGGTGCCGTTTGCGCTGGCCCTGCCTTTTGTGAACCAGTTCTGGGCGGCCGTGCTGCTGATCATCTCCGGGTTCATTCTACTATCCAGCTTCTCCGTCACTGTGATCTACGCGCAGATGCTGTATCCGGGCAATATCGGGACGGTCTCGGGTCTAATAACCGGCCTTGCTTTCGGGCTTGGCGGAATTGGTTCTGTCGTGATCGGGCATCTGATCGACACGATCGGAATCGCCACGGTGTTCGTGGCCTGCGGCTTCCTGCCGCTGCTCGGCCTGCTGGCGCTGCTGCTGCCCGGTGACAAGAAGCTGGAGGAATGGGCGGCGGAATAATCCGTAGAATCTGGATAACGCCAGAGAATTATTCAAGGGACACTTTTTGCGGTACAATTAGTTAAAACTTGAATTAATCACTCTAAGCCGGGGGCACCAGAGGAGGCCAAGCGCTTGAAAAACTTACTTACGACCCTTCGCAAAGGATACGGCAAGAAGCTCGTCTCGATTCACCTGTGGAATGCCTGGCTGGTCTTAATCCTTGCCGTTAGCGGTCTGATGCTAGTGGGCGGCTTCTGGAGAGAGCTGCTGGGCGAGGGCAGAGTGTGGCTGAAATGGGGCCATATCGTATTTGGACTGGCGCTGTTGATCCCTGTGGTCTACTATCTGTTCCTGGCAGCGAAGCACTGGAAGCGGCTGAAGGGTAAACCTGCGCAAAAAGCCAACGTCCTCTTCGTGCTTACGCTTTTGATCGGCTGGCTGATCTCAGGGGTTGTGCTCTGGCAGTTCAGGCTTGCCGGGCCGAGAGCAGCGAATACTGCGTTATTCATTCATGATCTGCTGACCTGGATCGGCCTTCCAGTCATCATCTATCACTCCATTACCCGGGTGAAGTGGCTGAAGGAGCCCAAGAAGCGCACGATTGTGGCAGAAGCTGTCCCTCTTGAAGAGGCCTCTTCACCCGCAGGACGGGCACGGCGCGCGGCTCCTTCTGAAGCCCAGCCTATGTATTCACGCCGTGGTTTCATCAAGGCTGCGGTAGGCGCAGGGCTTGCTGTCACGCTCGGCCCTACTTTTGTCCGCTGGATCGGTAAATCCCTGCAGTTCCCGGGTACAGCCGACTATGCGGCAACCAATGCCAATGCATTGATTCCAGATCCTATTCCGCTGGCGGAATCAGCACCTCCTATCGGCGGGGGAGCCGAGGGCAGCTTTCGCGTATATACGGTCACAGCCATTCCTGCGTTCGACAACTCCAACTGGTCTTTTACCATTGATGGGCTGGTGGATAAGAAGCTGAGCTGGAACTGGGAAGAGTTCGTCAAGCTGCAGCGCGAGGTACAGGTCAGTGATTTTCACTGCGTGACCGGCTGGTCTGTGTACAAAAATACATGGGAGGGCCTCCCCCTCTCGAAGCTGCTCGATATGGCCGGTGTGCAGCCTGGGGCCGTCATGGTCAAGCTCTACTCGGGAGACGGTGTCTATACGGACTCACTCACTCTGGATCAGGCGAGGATGGACGATATCATGGTGGCCGTGATGCACGATGGCAAACCTATCCCCAATCAGCTCGGCGGGCCGGTTCGACTGGTGACTCCGCAAATGTATGCCTATAAGTCCGTCAAATGGCTGAACCGGATTGAGTTAATCAATGAAGATTATACCGGGTACTGGGAACAGCGGGGATACGATAAGGATGCCTGGCTGCCGGGTGCGAAGCGGGTGTAATGTAGCTTTTGTTCTCTATTCAGTACAAAAAACCTCCTTTCCCAATCCGGGATTTGGAGGTTTTTTGGTTCTTGCTTCATGGATCACAGGCTGGTGAAGGAAGCGTCGTACAGGCGGAACATGGTTTTGTAGCCGGACTCGTCAATCTTGATTCCAACATCCAGGCGCCCCGATATCTCCAGCGGACCTGAGATGTACCGGAGCTTACTGCCTTCAGGAACAAATACGATCATAATCTTGTTCCAGTAGGTCTCATCCCCATTATCAAACGGACATTCGGCACCCGGTTCGGGGATCAGCAGAAACCAGTTTTTCTCAAAAGAAAGGACCTCACCCATGAAGCCCTTAATGGTCACCTGCTGTCCGCTGAGATCCCAGAAGTGCTCTGAGGGCCGGGTCTGATCGTCTCCATCAAAAAAACCATTCCAGTCTATGGCCTTATTCCCCGTGAAGGCAGCACCCACGGTAGCGGCTGCCGCTGGTGCCGCAGACGGAGACAGTGACGGTGACACGCTTAATGCCGGAGCAGATCCAGCCTTGACGGGTTCCGCTACAACGCTGCTCCCCCCGGTATCCTTAGGCGATGCCACTGGGCGGGGGCTGTGTACAGAAGAAGAGGCGGCCGGGCTCGGGGTAGTAGTTACAGTCTTTCCGGAGGGCTTCCGGGTAGCCGTCCCTACAGGTGCAGCAGTAGGCGCGGGAGACGGCTTGAACGTAACCGTCACCTTAGGTCCGGCATCCGTACCTTTGGATGGAGCAGCGGATGCAGCAACTCCGTCTTTGGCTACTGGAGCAGTGGCCTGCGGAGAAGGGGATGAGGATATCTGTGCTTCCTTCGCGACTTCCTCAGTGCTCTGCGGAGCTTCTGCCACCGCCGCAAAGGACTCCCCGTTTCCGTTAGTAGCAGCATTCTGGCCACATGCCTGAAGCAGCAGCATACCTGTCACAGCTCCTGACAGCAGAAGCATTCTTCCTTGTAGTCGTATCAATTGAACGTACCTCCTATGATTTGAACAAGGCGAGCGGATGCATCCGGTACATCCGGAAGGCCGGTCCAAGCGAGGACAGCAGACCTATAGCCAGCGCACCAAGCACAATAAGCCCATGCTCCGGTGTCCAGTGGTAGGGCTCGATTTGAATACCCGCCTGCGAGAACAGCATATCCTTAAGCAGATAAGCTCCGAGATGTCCGATTACAAGCCCCACGATAAGTCCGGTTGCTGTTACCAGCAGGCCTTCTGTGGTCAGGGAGAGCCATACGTAGGCCCGTGATTTTCCGAGAAGACGCAGTATTCCGACATCCTTGGTCCGCTCCGAGGCTGCTGCAACAAGAGATAATAGAATCGCAATAGCTGCGAGCAGCACACATATGGCTGTCAGCATCCCAAGCAGCCGGGAGCCCTGATCCACTGCATTCAACACCTCGGACACAGCCTTGCTGGTATACGCCGCCTGGACACCATTGCTGCCATCGAACGCCTGCTTCAAATCATGGGCCCCCAGCAGACTGGCCGGCTTAACGAGCACCGCCGTAATCTCCCGTTCCTCAGGCGCGAGCCCGTGTACAGCCCAGGCATAGTCCACCGTTGTAAAGACCGCACGGTCATCTGGAGTATGGAGCTCTGGAAGAATACCCGCTACCCTGTATCGAAAATCCTCATGGGCATGCCCGCCTGACTCTCCGGCTTCATGTTCCTCCTCATGACCCTCCTCGTGCTCAGCCGCTGCGGATTCGTGGTCTTCTCCCTGCACAAGTCCATGCGCCCCCGCAAAGGTATCGCCTACCTTCAGTCCTAGTGACTGGGCAACATACGAGCCGATAATCGTATCACCGGTATGGGCATACATCTTACCTTCCTGCAGCCTGCTGCCGCCATAGCGGGTGAAGAAGTAACCGGAATCTATCCCGACAATCGGATACCCCTTGTAGTTATCGCCCGTGGTCATCGCAAAGGCGGCTTCGACAGACGGGTCCTGCCGTGCCTCATCCAGAACAGTGAGCGGGATATTCCCGGTTGGTGCGCCGATATGATAAAAGGTATTGAGCACCAGCTGCGTCTCACTTCCCGCTGCTCCTATGACAAGGTCAAAGGGTCCATATCCCTTCTTGGCCCCCTGCTCCACACTCTGCCGGGAGAGGACAAGCAAAACGATAAAAGCAACGGTAATCGCCACTGCACACACGGTAAGAAGAGACAGGAATCGCCGGTGCAGTACATTGCGGAGAGTGAGCCGGAACAGACTCATAGCGAAATCCCCTCCTTGTCCACCCCACTGAGCGAAGAGCGCTGCCGGGATAATGCCTCCCGCCGCACTTCATTGATATCCTGAATGTTCAAGCGGCGTGGAAACCGTTCAGCCATATTGAGGTCATGGGTTACCACGATTAAAGTGTGTCCATGCGCCGCGCTAAGCTCCAGGAGCAGAGAGGATATCTCATCGGCCGTCTCCCAGTCCAAGCTGCCGGTCGGTTCATCTGCCAGCAGAAGCGGCGGGTGATTGACCATGGCCCTTACAATAGCAACACGCTGCTGCTGCCCGCGTGAGAGCTGGGAAGGCAGATGCCTTCCGCGGCCACCCAGACCCACCTGCTCCAGCCAGCCGTCCACTATGCGCCGTCTCTCCTTTTGCGGAAGCCGGGTCGTCATGGCAATCTCGATATTCTGCCGTGCAGTTAGCGAAGGAATCAGATGGAAGTCTTGAAGCACATAGCCGATAGCAGAAGCACGAAAGGCATCGCGCTTCGCCTCAGTTAACTCGTGAAGCGGCTGCCCATCTACGGTAATTCTGCCGCTGTCTGCACGCATAATGCCGCTGATCAGGTGCAAAAGCGTGCTTTTACCGGACCCGCTGGGTCCGGTAATGGCTACGCACTCTCCCTTTTCAACCTTCCAAAGGGGGATATTGAGAATCGGTACAGCTCTGCCGTCCACTTTGAATTGTTTGGTCAAATTCTGAATCTGAAGCAATAAGAGCCACTCCTATCTGAGCACAATGCGTTCGGATAACGCATCCCAGGTTAAGGTCGTGCCCTTCAACTGGTTGAATGCACTAAGCGGAAGGTAGAGTACGTTGTTATCCACATCCACCGTGTATGCGGCCGCTTTGCTGTTCAGCTTCGCTGTTTTACCGGTCAGATCGACCTCGATCGTATTCTTTCCGATAGTGAGCTTGGCGGTAGAAGTATTCCCTGTATAGCTTCCTCCAAGCGCCTTCACCAGAGCCTGAGCCGGGTAGAGCACTTCATTGTCGCGGCTGATTTTGAATTTCGGATAGACATACTTCGACTGCAGCTCTGCGGAACGCTTGTTCAGATCCAGTCCCAGTATTCCCGCTCCCATAGTTGCGATCTGCGTATTGTCAATCTGTCCCTTCACCTTGTCAGCAATCGGGCCATACGCCCACACCCCAACATCCACTGCAGAGTGGCCGTGACCCGACCAGCCGACCAGCAGGCGCTTGGAGATCACTGCATTATATGCGCCCTCCCGTTTGTACGAAGATCCGTCACCATTCATAATCTGGGTAACTTCCTCCTCCGTCAGATCCGTGATCCAGGTGTTTGCCGTTACGATCTTGCGGATCTCTTCCGGTGTCTGCGCTGCTTCAAGATCTGCTGCCAGACTCTCGGAGGAGTGCTTCTGCTTGTTCCACAGATCGATGTTGATCTCATAGATATTGTCACGCGAGAGTGAGAGACCGCCTGTCTCATGGTCAGCAGTAACCACTACGGAGGTGTTACCGTTTTTCTTCGCAAATTCAACTGCTGTCTTGAAGGCGGCGTCGAAGTCAAGCGCTTCCTGCACCAGGGTCGGCAGATCGTTGGCATGACCGGCATGGTCGATACGCCCGCCTTCAATCATCATGACGAAGCCGTCTTTATCGGCGGACAGAATATTCAGTGCCTTGGAGGTCATCGCCGGGAGGCTTGGAATTTCCGGAGTGCGGTCTGGCGTGTAAGCCACATGGGAGTTACCGAACAAGCCTAATACCTTGGTATTCTTGGAAGTGAGTGCATTTAAGGCTGCGGTATTCTCAACCACCGTATAGCCTTTGGCTTTGAAGTCAGGCAGCAGGTTCTTATCCGTACGCTTGCCCTTCTCATCCTTGGTCAGGAAAAACTGCTTCCCGCCGCCCATGAGCACATCTACACCGCTCTCCAGATACTGTGAGGCAATCGCCGATTCATTGTCACGGTTACGGACATGGGAAGCGTACACGGCAGGTGTGGCATGGGTGATACGGGCAGTAGTCACAAGGCCGGTGGCCTTGCCCGCGCTCTCGGCAGCTTCGATAATAGAAGCAAACGGCTTGGAGACATCTTCATTAGAGACACTGATGCCTGCGTTATAGGTTTTATGGCCTGTTGCAAATGCAGTACCGGCAGAGGCGGAGTCTGTGACGATCCCGGATACGATTTTCCCGCTGTCCTCTCCCCGGTCTGCATATGTAGTAGCTTGTCCCACGTAGTATGGATCGAGGTTCAGGTGCTTGACTCCCTTGGTATATTGCTGAAAATATCTTGCCGCAGACACTTGGGCCGGGCCCATGCCGTCGCCGATCAGAACGATAAGATTCTTAGACTGGGCCTTGGCAGCGCCCCCGGAATTAGCCGGGCTCTTGGCCGCCCCTGCAAGTGTTGCTCCTGAGACTACGGCTGCCGCCAATCCTCCAAAAATCATGCCCCTCATTAACTTGTTCATCATATACCCCTTCCTCATTGTGACGGTTCTAATCCCAAGCTTACCTTGGAAAGATTAACTAACTGTCAAAATAAGTATGGAGTTGTATTAAATTATCAAGTGTTCATGTGAAACATATAAAGGCTACTCATATAAAAAGCCCTGTATCCCTCCGCCGTCAGGCAAAGGAAGTACAGGACTCCTGTTCTGTTACATTCAATATCCGTTGATAATCCTTATTCTACATCTCCAGCAGGCGGATCAGCTCGTCTTCATCCTCAATGACTTGAATGCCGAGCTGCTGAGCCTTGGCCAGCTTGCTGCCCGCCTTCTCCCCGGCGATGACCAGGTCAGTCTTCTTGGAGACGCTGCCGGATACCTTGGCTCCCAGAGCTTCCAGGCGTTCGGCGGCTTCCTCGCGGGTCATTTTTTGCAGGGAACCGGTCAAGACGACTGTCTTGCCGCTGAAATAGGTATTCGTATTGACTACACGCGGAGCTTCAGGAGCCTTGGCCTCTACCCCCAGCGCCCGCATACGGTCGATGCTAACCACTACAAACGGGTCGGCAAAATAATTCACGATGCTCTCCGCCACAATCCCTCCGATATCCGGCAGTCCGGCCAGTTCCTCCGCTGTAGCAGACATGACGGCTTCCAGGCTGCGGTAATGGTCGGCCAGCATTCTTGTCGTGGCTTTGCCGGTATTAGGAATGCCGAGTGCATAGAGGAAGGATGCCAGATCTCTCCCTTTGCTGTCTTCAAGTGCCTTCAGCAGATTCGCCGCCTTCTTCTCTCCGAACCGTTCCAGCTTCACCAGTTGGTCGAAGGTTAGCTCGTACAGATCCGCAGGCTCCCGTACACTAAGCTCCTCATGCAGCTGAGCCGCCGTCTTCTCACTGAACGTCTCAATATCCATGGCATCTCTGGAGGCAAAATGCGTAATCCGGCTGACAATCTGCGGCTTGCAGTCAAGCTTGTTGTTGCAGAACAGATGAGCGCCGCGCATCTCCAGCGGGAACCCGCAGGCTGGACATTCCTCAGGGAATAGTATCTCCCCGCCGTCACTCTCTTCTGTCACCTTACCCAGAATCTCCGGGATAACATCATTGGAGCGGCGGATGAATACCCGTGTACCCAGGGCAAACTTCAAGTTCTTGCGTTCAATATCGCCTACGTTATTGAGTGTGCAGTTCTGTACCGTGACCCCGGCTAGTTCCACTGCTTCTACCCGCGCCAGCGGAGTGACCTTGCCGGTACGGCCGACATTCCAGCTGACGGACTCCAGCACAGTCGTAGTCTCTTCCGCCTCAAATTTATAGGCTACGGCCCAGCGCGGGAACTTGTCGGTATAGCCCAGGGCCTCACGGATGCGGAAGTCCGTGACCTTAATAACCGCCCCGTCAATCAGATAATCCAGACCGGAACGGCTCTCTTCAATCTCTGCCAGCTGCTCGGTCACATCATCGAAATTGCTGAAATAGTTGAGGTAAGGGTTAACCTTGAACTGGTTGCTGCGCAGGAAATCCATCATCTCCTGATGATCGGCGAACTGCACGCCCTCTGCATACCCCACATTATAAAAGAAAGCATTCAGCCTGCGGTCGGCAGTCATCTTCGGGTTCAGGTTGCGCAGCGCACCCGCCGCACCGTTGCGTGCATTCTTCAGCGGCTCTGCTGCGCGGGTATTATAATCCGCCAGTACAGACAGGTTCATAATCCCCTCACCCTGCACTTCAATAACGCCTTCCTTGAACGGAATATTCAGCGGAACGGACTTGATCGTCTTCACCTGGGCCAGAATTCCCTCACCTGTCACCCCGTTGCCGCGGGTAGCTGCTTGTACAAGTGCCCCGTCACGATAGGTCAGGTTCAGGGTCAAGCCGTCGAACTTCAGCTCCACGGCATAACACGGCTCCGGCAGCGGATTGTCCGGGTTCTTGGTATTATAATCATTCACCAGCTTCAGCACACGGGTGTTCCAGGTACGAAGCTGTTCAATATTCTGCGCCTTATCCAGACTCCACAGCGGCGCCAGATGGCGGTGCGGCGTGAAGCCCTTCAGCAGCTCTCCGCCTACACGCTGGGTTGGGGAATGCGGAAGCACAATCCCGCTCTCCGCTTCCAGGGCCACCAGCTTATCGTAGAGCACATCATATTCCTTGTCGCTAATCTGCGGGGCATCCAGCGTATAGTAGTGATAATTGTATTGATTCAGCTCTTCTACAAGCTCTTCCATCGTGAACATCATATCCATCCGGCATATCCCTCCGTCAAATAGGTTTCCTACGGTTAGCGTGATCCAAAAGCACTGCCGTTAATCGCAAGCTTGATTTATTCAACTTTGGTGATCGGCGCAAAGCCGGCCAGCAGCCGCTTAACACCTACCGGCGCCGGGAAGGCAATCTGCAGCTCCGTATCGTTGCCGCTGCCCTTCACGGCCACAATGGTGCCGGTGCCCCATTTGCCGTGGGCGACCTTGTCGCCCGCCTTGAAGCCTCCGGCCTCGGCAGCCGCCCCGGCTCCGCCCGTCGTGCGCTGCGCGCCTCCGCTCGTCACCACCACCCGGCCCGCGCCAGGCACCGCGCTTGCCGAGCTGCCGCTGCCGAAGCTGGCGGACCCGCCGCCTCCCGGCGCGTTCCCGGCAGCAGCGGTGCGGCCGCCGAAGTTCCCCCGGCTGCCTCCGCTTCCGCCGAAGCCTCGCCCGCCATAGGCACCGCCAGCCTCCGCGCCTCCGCGCCGGAAGCGGTCCGATTCACGGACGGTATCTTCCTTCAGCTCCTCCGGAATCTCCTCCAGGAAGCGGGACGGCGCATTGGCGTTCGTCCGCCCGAACAGCGTGCGCATCCGTGCGCAGCTGAGGAACAGCTGCTTCTCCGCACGGGTAATGCCCACATACGCCAGCCGGCGTTCTTCTTCCAGTTCATCATTGTCCTGGAAGGCGCGGCTGTGCGGGAACACCCCTTCCTCCATCCCGATGATGAAGACGGTCGGGAACTCCAGACCCTTCGCGCTGTGCATCGTCATCAGCACCACCGCATCACTGCGTTCTTCTTCATCGTTGACACTGTCGATATCCGCAACCAGGGCCAGATCGGTCAGGAAGGAGACCAGTGACTTGTCTTCATTGTTCTTCTCGAATTCCATCGTAACCGACAGGAACTCGTCAATGTTCTCCAGGCGTGAACGGGACTCCAGTGTATTCTCATTCTGCAATTCAAGGCGGTACTGGGACAGCTCCAGAATCTTCTCCGTCAGCTCTGTCACCGAGAGGAATTCCACCATCCGGTGCAGGGCTTCGATCATGTCATAGAATTCCACTAGCGTATTGCGGGTCCGTCCGGCGAAGCCTAGATCATCCACCGTCTGCAGTGCCCGGAAGATCGAGACGCCCTGGGCAGCAGCCGCTGCCGCCAGCTTACCGACAGTGGTATCCCCCAGCCCGCGCTTCGGAACATTGATAATCCGCGTCAGACTGATATCATCATCGGGATTGGACAGCAGGCGCAGATACGCCAGCAGATCCTTAATTTCTTTGCGGTCATAGAACTTGATGCCGCCGACGATCTGGTAGGGAATATCTGATTTGATTAGAATTTCTTCTATTACACGGGACTGGGCATTCGTACGGTAGAGAATCGCATGGTTCTGGTAGGCCTGTCCCTGCTTCACATTCTTGCTGATCTCCCCGGTGACGAAATATCCTTCGTCATGCTCAGTGTCACCGCGGAACACCTTAATCTTCGCGCCTTCATCCGAGTCGGTCCACAGCTTCTTCGGCTTGCGGCCCGTATTGAGGGCAATGACGCCGTTGGCGGCATTCAGAATGTTCGAGGTGGAACGGTAATTCTGCTCCAGCAGAATCGTCTGGGCTTCGGGGTAATCCTCTTCGAAGTTCAGAATGTTCGAGATATCCGCCCCGCGCCAGCGGTAGATCGACTGGTCACTGTCTCCGACCACGCAGATCCGGTGGTGGCCTTCAGCCAGCATCCGGCAGAGCATGTACTGCGCCCGGTTCGTATCCTGGTACTCATCAACATGAATATACTTGAACTTCTTCTGATAGAAATCCAGTACATCCGGCTTCTCCTTGAACAGCTCGATCGTCTTCATAATCAGGTCATCGAAATCCAGGGAGTTATTGCTTCTCAGCCGGTGCTGGTATTTGGTGTATACCTTGGCCACCAGACCTTCAAAATAATCGCCAACCTTCTGCTCATACTGCGCCGGTGTAATTAACTCATTCTTGTTCGTGCTAATAACCGCTTGAACGGCCTTCGGCTCGAACTTCTTGGTGTCGATGTCCAGATCCTTCATACAATTGCGGATAACGGACAGCTGATCTGTCGAATCCAGAATGGAGAAGTTCGACGTGAAGCCAATCTGATCAATATCCTTCCGCAGAATCCGCACACACATGGAGTGAAAAGTGGATACCCAAATATCCCGGCCCTCCGGCCCAACCAGCTTGGAGACACGCTCCTGCATCTCCCGGGCGGCCTTATTCGTGAACGTAATCGCCAGAATCGCCCAAGGTGGTGCCTTACGGTTCGCGATCAGCCAAGCAATCCGGTGGGTCAGCACGCGGGTCTTGCCGCTGCCTGCGCCAGCCATGATGAGCAGGGGTCCTTCAGTTGCTTCTACAGCCTGACGCTGCGGGGGATTCAGACGGCTTACGGCGTCCTGTATGTTAACAAGTTGCATGTGTTACATGCTCCTTTCTGAATATAAGCTACGCTCATGATCTATCAATTCTCCCAGCCCATCTGCGGGGTATCCCGCACAGCCTGGACCGTCAACAGCGCTTGTTCCACATTGCTATAAATAATATTGCCGACCACTACTGTATCACATAGTGCGGCTGCCTGCATGGCTTCCTCTGCACCTGTAATTCCGCCTCCATAGAAAAGCTGGCTGTGCTCAACCACTTCCCTGACCTCGCGCACAATCTCCAGATCTCCATAGCGTCCGCTATATTCAAGGTAGACCACCGGGAGGTTCATCAGCTTGTCTGCAATCTGCGCATAGGCTCCCGCACCAGCCGCATCCAGCGAGCAGTCCGCACCGGTCAGGCGCGCAACCGAGGAATCGCTGTTCAGCACAATATAGCCCTCTGTCAGCAGCAATTCCCATGGGATCAGACTGCCGAAGCGTTCAATCGCCCGGCGGTGATGGCCGAGAATCCATGAAGTATCGTCAGTGTTGAGCACCATGGGAATCATATACAGGTCGAAACCGGGCACAGCGGCCTCCAAATCCGAAATCTCCAGCGCGCAAGGCAGGTCATACTGCCGGATTCTCGCAAGCAGACTCATTGTATTCTCATAAGTCACGCCGGTAGAGCCGCCTACGATGATCGCATCGGTTCCCGACTGGCAGACAGCGGCCAGCTCCTTGTCACCAAGCACACGGTCCGGGTCCAGCTTGAATACATGCCGCCACGGCCTGATCATTTGCCGCATCTCGTTCATCTTTGTCCATCCTCATTGTTCATCTAAGTGAATATACACACTCCTGTGCACGCAAAATCCGTATCTCTAGTCTAAGTCAGTACGAAGGGGAGTGTCAATTTAAAAGAGAACAAAATGCGAACATTTTTTCGCATATTTGCCTTGGACTTCTCCTCGATCAGCGGAGACCCTTGATCCGGTTCAAGTCGTTTTCCGGGACAAAATCAGTATAGAACCCGTCAACCCCCAGCCGGGACAGCTCCAGAATTTTCTTCTCCTCGTTCACGGTATGCACGTAGACTCTGGCACCCGCTTTTTTCAAGTTACGCACGAAGCTCTTGGTAGCCCTGGTTGTCGGCATCGTGATGTCCACGCCGGTCTGCTTGACGAATTCAATGACCACCTCGTCGCTGTCCTCTGTCTGGTATAGGGTATAGATGATTTCCGGAAAAGCGTACACCTGCTTCACCACCTCCAGCATCTCCCGGCTGTAAATCTGCGGAACGATCCGCTCCAGCAGCGCTGGGTCCTTCTTCCGGGCGGCTTCCACAATCAGCTCAAATTGCTTCGTTACCTGCTGCGGCTCCAGCTCCTTCGTATCCGTTACAATATAGGTATCCGGGTAGATCTCCATCAGATTGACGATTTTCTCAATATCCAGCGGAGAGTAGAGTTCCAGCACCGGGCTGTTCATCACTTCATCGTGAGTCAGCACCTCTCCCTGCTTGTCAGGAGGAAGAACCTCCTGTTGACCCAGCTTTTTACTCATCCCTGTAGTCCATTCATGACGGGCCACGAGCTGTTCATCACTGGTCAGCAGCAGGTCCGCCTCAAAGATCCGGGTCCCCTGCTCATAGTTCGCAATAAAAGCGTCCTTGGTATTGGTATACGCCTTGTCATTGATTCCGCCCATGGCATGGGCAATGACCCTGTGGGCCGCGAAGCCTGTAGCTGGCTGTTTTTCTTTTCCTCCAAGCATCAATACAAGCAGAAGTGCAACAGCCCCGATCATAGTAATAGAAGCAATAAGCTTTGTTCTCTTCATGATGGCAGTCTCCTTTGCAAGTAGTAGAGAGTGTCTGCTAAAAAAGCAAAAACGGCTGTGTCATCCTCTAGGGGCAGCAACCGTTTTTTAGCGGAGAATATAATATAGATAAGACCGTGTATTAATAAGCGTTCTTGAAGCCGTTACGAATCGTCTTGGCAATAATCCGGATGTCGAACAGCAGAGACCAGTTCTCGATATAGAAAATATCATGCTTGATCCGGTCCTCAATCGAGGTATCCCCGCGCAGACCGTTGCTCTGAGCCCAGCCGGTAATCCCCGGCCGCACATGATGCTTAACCATATACTTCGGAATCTCGCCGCGGAACTGCTCTACAAAATAAGGGCGCTCCGGCCGGGGACCAACCACACTCATCTGCCCGAACAGCACGTTGAAGAATTGCGGCAGCTCATCCAGACTCGTTCGGCGGATAAACGTACCAAAGCGGGTCCGGCGCGGATCTTCCTTCGTGCTCCAGCCTGTGTCCACCTCACCGTCCGTCTGCATTTTCATGGAACGGAACTTGTACATCATGAAATTACGGCGGTTCAGGCCCACCCGCTCCTGCTTGAAAATCACCGGTCCCGGTGAAGTCAGGCGCACTCCGAGCGCTACAATCAGCATCACGGGAGACAGCATGAGAATGGCGAACAAGGCGAACACAATATCAAACGCACGCTTCGCCATTTTGTTCCCGGCCATATCCAGCGGAATATCGCGTACATTAATCATAGGCATCCCGGCAAAGTTATCGAAATACGGGCGGGCCGGCAGATAATCGAAGAAGTCTGGGATAATCAAAGTCCGCATCCCTGCCTTCTCGCAAGTAGCGATAATAGCCGGGTATTTCGAGTGGGCATCCAGCGGCAGCGCCAGAATGACCTCATCGACAGGGAGCATCTCCAGCATAGCCTCCAACTGATCCACTGTGCCCAGAATCGGCTTATACCGTTGCTCTTCAATACCATCCCACTGATGGAAGTCATCCAGGAAGCCAATCGCCTCATAGCCCAGCTCCGGGTACTGCTCCAGGTTGTTATAGAATCTTTTACCCAATGTGCCTGCACCAAGAATCAGGACGAACTGGCGGTTGAAGCCTTTTTCACGCAGCGACTTCAGCATCTTCTTCAGCACATAACGGTATAGCATAATGGATAGAATATTGAAGCCCATGTAGATCGCCAGGTATTGCCGGGAGACATCAATCTCCCTCAGGAAGAACATCAGACCCAGCAGAATAAAGATCCCCATGGCATGAACCTGAAAAACCTTCAGGAATTCATCAATAAACCGCTTCTTGCGCTTGGGCAAATATAGAGACACTACAATACCGATCAGTACGGCTATGGCCCCGTAGATAATACTCCAGTACCCATAGGATTCTATAGGCAGCGTCCGGTAGGATTCCAGCAAGCCGCTCTTGAACTTCAGCCACCAGGCCGCAAGGAAGGACAACTGGATCACGATAAAGTCGGCTACCATATATAGTTGGGTCAAAAATTTTTGATTCCGGCGAATCATAATCTCACCTCAGCCTTCGATTCATTGCGGATACCGGCTTCCCCGGGAACATTCAGACTCTGTGCGGGTGTAGGTACCTTACGCGGGGCAATCAATGCGTTGCGCAGCAGCGATAGAGTGAACTTAACGCCGACGCCCGCATAGACCGCTCCATTTATCATACTGTTGTAGCGGCTGCTATAATGCTTCTTATGAAATAAAATCATGGCCCGGTGAAACTCATACACAATCTTCAATGGTCTGCGGCGCGCACTGCCACCCTTCAGATGTACGATGGATGTCTGCGGATAATAATAGATCCCCCAGCCCGCTTCCTTGATCCGGTAACACCAATCCAGATCCTCTCCATACATGAAAAAGGTCTCATCCAGCCCGCCCACCTGCTCAATCGTCTCCCGGCGCAGCAGCATGAACGCTCCAACCAGACAATCTACCGGATACTCGTCATCCGGGTCCAGATAGCCGAGCTGATAGCCGTTGAACTTCGGACGGTCCGGGAACAGTTTACTGAAGCCAAACGCATAATAAAAGGACGCAGACGGTGTAGGAAACCCTCTCCGGCAGGCCTTATCCAGCGACCCATCCGGCAGAATCACCTTACACCCGGACGCGCCAAGATCCGGACGGCTATCCATGAACGTCAGCATCGTCTCCAGCGTATCCTTACGGATCACGGTATCTGAATTGAGCAGCAGCACATAACGCCCGGAGGCTACCTCCATCCCCTGGTTATTCCCCTTGGCAAAGCCTACATTCTCCGAATTGGCGATTAACAGCACCTCCGGGAACTCCTTGCTTATCGTCTCCACCGAGTCATCCTGGGAGTTATTATCTACTAGAATAATTTCATAGGAATACCTTGTCTCCGAATCATACACCGACCTCAGACAATCCATCGTCAGGCGGCATGTGTTGTAATTTAGAATCAATATACTAACATCTACATTCACTGCTATACTCTCCTGACAAATATAGTAATCTATCGACAATTATTATAACACAAAAACCCCGCTGATAGGCAGGGTCTGTTCAGGGAGGTTTTTACAGGGCTATCAGTCATTACTCGGAAAGGCTCGTTGCAAGAAGCAGCCAACGTACGCTAACAAACCAACTGTATCAAGATTCTGCTCTGGAGTTCTCTTTTTCTGCCCCTCTACCTTGACGCTTGGCCTCCTCTTGAATATACCGGCGCTTGCGCTTCAGAGCACTACGCTGCGAGAAGAACGATGACCAGGCTCCAATTAGCTTAGGCTCTTTCAATAGCGAGTAGCCATGTGCGGCGATCTCATAAGGCAGAGAATTTAGCAGAGTGAGCAGCAGTGTGCGGGAGGGCTCGTTCTTGTATATCATTTTATACCGGTTAATATAGGAGATCCGCTTGATGAACATCGCTTTGCCGCTCCGGCCTGACGTCTTCCAACCCCGCTCATGGTAGCCTATCGCTTCTGCATCATAGTAGGCCTTCCAGCCGAACAATTCTGCACGCCAGGCCACATCCACATCTTCCTTATACGCAAAAAAATCCGCGTCGAAAAACTCCCCCTCCACGCTGATATCCTCAATCATCCGCCGCGCGTACATCGCCGCTGCACCGGAGACACCGAATACTTCACCAGACTCATTCCACTGGTCAGCAGGCTCTCCTGCCCCGCGGTCAAACGCCCGCCGCGCCTTATTCATCCGCAGTCCGGTACTGTCCACCAGCGAATGATCCGCCTTCAGCAGCAGCTTGCCTGTGGCACTCCCGATCCGGGAATCGGCCTCCATCCGGGCGACCAGCCTGGAGATATAGTCCGGGGCCAGCGTAAGGTCCGGGTTCAGCACCAGCACATAATCGGTCGTAGTACCGGCAATCGCCTGATTGTGTGCGGGGGCGAAGCCGGTGTTGTGTTCATTTTCCAGAAGGACGAGGGTTGGGCTGGGGGGGCTCTCCAAACTTCCTACATAGTTGGCTAATGCTGCGTTATATGATGAGATTACTGCTTCGTCAACGGAGTGTAACGGATCGATAAGCATACGCGCTGATCCCTGGGTAAGCTCATGATAGAACGCCCTCACCGTCTCCGCCGATCCGTCTGTAGAAGCATTATCCACCACCACAATCTTTTTAACCGGATAATCCTGGCTGAGCACAGCCGACAAGCAATCCGCAATATCATCTGCGCTGTTATAAGTAACAATATGCACACTGACCGTTTTAAGTTTCATGGGGTACCTCGAGTTCCATATATTGATTAGTCGAACCTGTTACTCTCCATTATAACGAAAAGAGAGGTGCCGGGCTATGGAAGGTTGTTGAACCGCACTCATCAAGACTATCGAATTACAATAAGAAACCCCTAACCATTAAGCTGGATTAGGGGTTCTTCAACATATCCTGCAGCTATTTCAGCTCCAGCAAAAAGTCTCTCAGCCCTTCACGCCATGGACGGATATCCTGGAACCCGTTGGTACGGATCGCCAGATGCTCCATCACCGAGTTGCGTGGACGAGGCGCCGGACGGGGAAATTGCTCCGTCGCACAAGGTTCAAGCTTCGCTGTAAACTTCAGCCCCAGAAGTTCCTCTGCTTCCGCAAAGATGGCCTGAGTGAATTCATACCAGGTGCAAGATTCTGTGTTCGAGGCGTGGTACACTCCATACTTTTCAGTCTGGATCAGCTCAAGCAAGAATCTTGCCAGGTCCACCGTATAGGTAGGTGAGCCCTTCTGGTCATCGACAACCTGCAGCAACGGCTTTTCCTGCCCCAGCTTCAGCATGGTTTTGACAAAGTTGTTGCCGTATTTGCCATAGACCCATGAGGTGCGTACGATAAAGAATTTAGAAGATAAGGACTGGACCAGAATTTCTCCTGCCCGTTTGGACTTACCATAGATACTCTTAGGATCAGTGTTATCATATTCATGGTAAGGTTGCTCACCCATGCCATCGAATACATAATCCGTGCTGATATAGACCAGCTTAGCTCCCACCTTCTCAGCAGCGAGTGCCACATTCCGGCTTCCTGTAGCATTAATGAGGTACGCTGCATCCACATCAGTCTCAGCTGCATCCACTGCTGTATGAGCCGCACAATGAATGACCGCATCGGGAGCGAACGCACCAATCATCTGCTGACACTGGTCCAGATCGGTAATATCCATCTCCTGACGGTCACAGCCCAGCACCTCATAACCCTGCCCTTGAAGCAAAAGCATAAGATCCTGCCCCAGTTGCCCGCCAGAGCCTGTGACAAACACCTTCATCTTCGCCATTACAGAGAATCCCCCAGACGGGTTCCGTACTGGAGTGCGGCATATTTCTGGTATTCGCCAGATTGGATGCGGGTCCACCATTCCTTGTTATTCAAGTACCACTGAATAGTTTCCTTAATGCCGGTTTCGAATGTGTGCTTAGGCTTCCAGCCCAGCTCATTCGTAATCTTCGTTGGATCAATGCCATAACGGCGGTCATGCCCGGGACGATCCTGAACATATGAAATCAGCGAATCTGGCTTGCCGAGCTCTTGAAGCACAGTATTCACGATATGCACATTCGTCCGCTCATTGTTGCCGCCGATATTGTACACTTCACCATTCACGCCTTCATGAATAACCAGATCAATTGCGCTGCAGTGATCCTCAACATACAGCCAGTCACGGATATTCATTCCGTCTCCATACACAGGCAAAGCCTGATCTGCCAACGCACGCGAGATCATCAGCGGAATTAGCTTTTCCGGGAACTGATAAGGACCGTAGTTATTCGAGCAACGGGTAATGTTAACCGGTAACCCAAAGGTTTCGTGGTAAGCACGCACCAGCAAATCTCCACCTGCTTTACTCGCAGAATACGGGCTATTCGGCGTCAGGGGTGTCTCTTCCGTGAACAGGCCTGTAGCGCCAAGCGATCCATAGACCTCATCTGTAGAGACCTGCACGAACTTCGTAATGTTGTATTTCTTGGCGGCATCCAACAGCACCTGCGTTCCTAACACATTCGTCTTCACGAACACTTCCGGCTCCAAAATACTCCGGTCCACATGCGACTCCGCCGCGAAGTTAACCACTACATCTACACCGTCACCGACCAGCTTATCCATCGCTGCTACATCGGTAATATCCGCCTTCACAAACGTGTAGTTCGGATGATTCTCAACAGATTTCAAGTTCTCCAGATTCCCTGCATACGTCAACGCATCCACGTTGACGATCTGGTAATCTGGGTGTTGCTGCAGCATGTAGATTACAAAATTGCTGCCGATAAAGCCGGCTCCGCCGGTGATTAGGAGTTTCATTTGTGTACCCACCTTTATTAGTCTTTATTAGTAATTATGATTAATGGCCATTTTCATTATGGGAAAATTATCTGTTATGACATTAAAGCTCTAGGTCATTCCATAGTATGCCCCAGTCATTCTCAGTGGAATAAAATTCGTCTATTCAGAGCTTGATATGGGTGAGAAGTAATTTGTTATTTGCTTTTTATAATAAGCTTAGAAAGAACATAGGTAACTGGAATAGTCACTACAACAACAATTAAAGGTACAATTCTTGTAGATAGATGTAAATGTTCTACTAGAATATATAACATTAATAAATTAATGAAATATTGTATCAAATATACAATGGGGAATTTAAGAAATTTTTTGATCGACATTTTTTCTTTGAAAACAAATACTGTATTCAAGTAATAGGACAGAAATATTCCGGAAACGTAAGAAACCGTATAAGCTAAAGAATAATTCAAAAATAGTAGCAGTAGCAAATACATTAAATATGTAGTTAATGTATTAATTCCACCACTTACGACAAATTTCAAAAACTCTTTATTCAAAAGTTTGGTCAATAACGTAGGACGGCCGCTCTCTACTTTCATCTAATATCCTCCAAAGATATTCACCTATAATCCCCAACATGATCATAATGATTCCTAATAAAAAAGTAATTAAAGCAATAATTGTAGTCCACCCTTGAAGCTCGATAAATCCAGACAAAGTTCCAACTATTACAAAAACCCCGTATAAAAAACTTAAAATAGCTGTTATAACTCCAATAAAGGACATAAAGCGGATTGGAGAATATGAGAAGCTTACAAAAGAATCAATAAAAAGCTTTATTTTTTTTGAAAGTGTCCATCTTGACTTGCCCAATTTTCTTTCCTGTCTAACATAAGGAATTTGCACTTGATCATGTCCGAGCCAATATATAAGACTCATGATATTAGTATTTTTTTCTTGGATCCTGACCACTTCATGAACAACCTGTTTATCTATTAGCAAAAAGTCGAATCCGCCCTTTGGATATCCCTTTAAAGCAAATTTCTCCAGCAACAAATAATAAGTATTAGAGAACAGTTTCTGAGAAAACGATTCTTCCCTGTCTTCTCTTGTAGCAAGTACAATCTTTTTGCCAGATCTCCAGTACTCTATCATCTCCTTAAACAATTCTGGAGGATCTTGTAAATCAGCCGCTATGATCCCAATACAATCGCCAGTAGTATAGTTCAACCCTGCTTGTATTGCAGACATGGAGCCGAAGTTACGACTTAACTTAATGACTTTGATTCGCGGATCTTGCTTTTTCGCTTCCATCAGCAGCGAAAACGATCTATCCTTTGAACCATCATCTACAAAAACAAACTCAAAATCACAATCCGGTATAATATTCTCTAAGTCCTGCAAGCGCGGAATAGTATGTGGAATATTCAGTTCGTTATAATAAATAGGTACAACGATCGATAACTTAATTCGGTCTATACTCATTTACAACCTCCACAATTCTGTTAACATCATCCATTTCCATCACTGGACTGATTGGAAGGCTCACAATTTCAGAATGAATTTTTTCAGAAAGGGGGAATACCATCTCACTCCACTCTTTATAAGCCTCTTGTTTATGAGGAGGAATAGGGTAATGAACCATTGTCTGAATTTCATTATTGGTCATATAATCAATAAAATGGTTTCTTGACGAGGTCCTCACAACAAATACATGCCACACATGTGATAAGGGTCCCTCTTCTACGCTTGGTAATACAATATGGTTATTATTGATATTATCTAAATAATACATAGCTATCTTTCTTCTATAGTCATTATCTTGATCCAGATATTTCAATTTCACACTCAAGATAGGAGCTTGAAACTCATCTAATCTGCTATTATATCCTTTAAATAGATTTTCGTATTTCTTATGCGATCCATAATTCCTTAAAGCGTGAAGATCTTTATACAAATTTTCATCATTTGTTGTAATTGCCCCTGCGTCTCCTAAAGCGCCAAGATTTTTACCCGGATAAAAACTAAATGCTGCAGCATCTCCCAAGTTTCCAACCTTTCTGTTACCATAAACAGCACCATGAGCTTGAGCACAATCTTCAATTATCTTTAAGTTATATTTTTCTGCGATATTTATTATAGGCTCCATATTACATGACTGGCCATACAGGTGAACAACCAAAATCGCTTTAGTATTAGAAGTTATACTTTCTTCAATCTTGTTAGGATCTAAATTGTATGTTTTTAAGTTTGGTTCTACTAATATAGGCGTTGCTCCATTTGCAGATATAGATAATATGGATGCAATGTAAGTATTTGAAGGTACAATTACTTCATCCCCAGGACCAATGTTGTAAGCTCTCATTATTAATTCCAGTGCATCTAAACCGTTTGCTACTCCCAGAGCATATTCAGTACCGCAATAAGTAGCAAATTCCTTTTCAAATGCTTTAACTTCCTCACCAAGGATATACCACCCGGAGTGTAGGACTTTATGAACACTATCTAATATTTCCGTTTCATGACGCAAATTAATCTTCTTTAAATCAAGGAAAGGGATCATTTTAACCCACCTATTCTATTTCGAATAATTTATTAGTTTTCAATAATAATCTCGTTTTTTAAAGAGTACTGCTTAGCGCAAGTTGGACAAGAGAATTGTTGATTCAATTTCTCACCACAATTACAAATGTAGCCTTTGAATTTAGCTGGATTTCCATACCAAAGTGTATTATTAGGAATATTTTTAGTTACCAGCGAGCCAGCCCCTACCATGGCATACTTACCAATAGTGTTCCCTGCGATTATAGTTGCGTTTGCACCTATTGAAACCCATTCCTCAAGAATAGTTTCAAGAAATACACTTGGGTACTGTTTGGAGCGGGGTCTAAGATCATTAGTAAACGTAACATTGGGTCCAATAAAAACGTTGTCTTTTATTCTAACCCCATCCCAAATATAGACTCCTGATTTAACTGTAACATTATCTCCCAAAACAACATCATTTTCAATAAAAGTATGGTCATTAATGTTACAATTCGATCCAATTATCGCATTAGGTAAGATATGTGCGAACGCCCAAATGCGAGTGTCCTCTCCAATTTCCTCTGATTCGACAATAGCCTGTGGATGAGTAAAGTAGTGTTTCATCCCCCATACACCTCTTTGAATTTTTCATAATCACGAATATAATCTTCTGCATCATATAGATGTGATGCAAGTACGAGAAGAACACAGTCTACAGAGAAATCATACATTTCATGCCAATCATTTGGTTCAAGAATTAAAACTTTTGTGGGTGAATCTAATAATACGTCTGTCTTTCTTTTGATGTTATCTAGATATACTTTGCAATTACCAGAAACACAAATTAGAGCTTGCCTGGTTTTATGATGTGCATGAAACCCGCGTCTCACTTCCCCTTTGGTACCATAAATATAAAATACTCGATTAATTATAAATGGTATTAATTGGTTGGATTCAATTACTGCCAATTTCCCTCTCTCATCGCCTAACTCATTCACAAATATAACTTTACTGATTTCCATTTCCATCATTTCCCCCACTTATTTTTTTGTCACACTTACGCTTTTTTAAGATCCATAATGCTAAAAAAACAATAAGTGAAACAAAAGATATCAGACACCCTGTAATTAACAGAGGAGGCATATAACTCAATTCCACTCTATTATTCCCTGGTAATAGGTCAATGCCAATAAAACCATTGTTAATATTAGAGACTTCAACCTTTTTCCCATTAACTTTAGCATTCCATCCTTTATCAAAGGGAATTGACACAAATAACATTTTAGGACTGTCGGTCAATATATTCCCTCTTATATAGTCGTTTGAGTACTTAGAGACAACATAACTACTTTCTTTAAGTTTTCCGATATCACTTAATGATCCATCATCGACAATCTCTATTTTAAAACCAGAAATAGTAAAGAGCCCAGGTATATTTGAAATATCTAATCTTATTTGACTTAAATTTGCATAGTCAAATGTTGTCTCGAAATAAGTATCACCAATGCCATAGTTGAAAGTTCTAGAATTTTCTTCACTGAAATCATTATCACTACTAAAAAAAACTTGTCCTTCAGAAACAACATTACTATTAACATGCATGGACAATTTGATTTTTCGATTGAATTCTTGTGAATGATTAATAGGTTTAATAGGAAGAATGATTTGCGGATCATTATTCAGAGCATTGAAGGTAAATGAAGTTCCAAGTTGCCCGTTAACTAGTTCTATGTTATTAAAATTAACTTTTTTCTCATCTATAGGCATTATTATTTTTGTATTGACATAATCTACTTTACTCGGATCAAGTTTTGTATAGATATCTGATTCTTTTTTAGTTACGAAGGATTTTAGCAATATCCCCCTTCGTTCCTCAGCATTTAAATTCATAAAATCTTCATAAGAAATGAAAGTATCATAAGTAAATCCTAATGGTAGAACATATTTATCTTCATAAATCTTCACATTATGAATTTCATTTATTAATTCGTATCCATTAGGTGCAAGTGCTGCATTATTAATCAAAAGATACTTAACGTCTAAAATCCTACTAAGATTAGTACTCAAATCCAACCCTGTTAAATAATTCGGATGATTAATAACTTTAAATGGAACTTCCATGCTTCTTAGAAATTCTACATATGAAGGTTGATTTAATGAATTATACGATTTAACTCCTCTATATCCTTGATGCATTGCGTCCGCAAAAAAAACAGAATTGTAGCTTTTATCCAATCTATAGAAACCGTCATCTCTTTTATCAATGTATTCCAGGGCTTCTTTTGTGTAGTCATTATAACCAGTTCTTGAATTAATCGACTCCTCAGTTAATACGACTCTATTTACAGTAATTGATGAAAAAGCGATTAATTCAATGCATATTAAGACAAGCAAAACTTTCTTATAAAACTTATTGCTTATCCTTTTTATAAGAAAGCTATATGCCAGAAGTAATAAAAATGAAATAAACAAATACTTAAAAGAATGTGTAAAAAATTGACTCCAGTTTAACAGATCATTTCCAATCAATAAAGAAGCTACTGATATAAATATTAAAATAAGAATCAAAGCAAACAATAAATTATTATTAATTCTTAATTTATTCTCAATGATATAATTAAGGGATTTTGCATTTATTATTGAAACAAAGATAATAATAATAAATGTCCAGCGATATGAATTTGCACTAAATGCATTTAAAAATTGCGAAAAGAACGGAAAAAGTAAGAAAAGAAAGAGGGAAAGAAATAGCAACCCATAAATAATTCTATTTTTCCTACTGGCATAAAAGAAATATAACGGAATTAGGAGAAAAGAAATTGTCCCAGAATATAACATTGGGGCTTCATAGTAGTTCCACAACCCATAAAATTGATTACCTGTTCCAAGAATATCATTTGAGAAGAACCTAAATATAATAGTTATATAATCCATGACACTAGCAAAACTCAAAATATCATTCCCTATAAATTGACCACTTATTCTAGGATTATTCAAAGCTACGTATACTGAGGGAAGTAAGATAAAACAACTTAACCCGATTGCCAAAACAGAAAATCCAGCAATTTTAAACAGATAAGCACTAAAACTTTTTATACTGAATTTAAATTGTTCAAAATATCTAACTATTACGTACATAATAAAAAATATAACAAACATATACAAAAAGTAATAACTGCTAAATGCTATAAAAAACAAAGAAACAATATATAAAGAGATATTCCCCCCCTTCATCCATCTTTCAAAACCTAATAACACAAAAGGAATAAATACTATAATCGTTCCCATATGATAATGCTGTCCCCACAATATTATAAAACCGTTAAATCCATATAATAAAGAGGTTATCAAAGAAGAAATCCTATTAATACCAATACATTTCAAATAAGCATAAAATCCTAAGGCTGCAACCATAATTTTCAGAAGTGCAATATATGGCAGGATATATATTAGAAGATGTGGTCCCCAAAGCGCAGCTAGAATATTAAATGGATCAGTAAGAATTGGATTCGTTGAAAATATACTTGTTCCAATGCCTATATTAAATGACCAAAAAGAAAGATTATTTGTATAGATCATATTAGAAAGATAAGTAAGATATGGCCAATAAGAATTATTAGTATCACTTCCAACATCTGTATAAACGTATGCATTTTTCAAGAAAAAATAATCTTTAAATACAAAAAACCCAATAATTGACACTCCAATGATTAGCCAAATCAATTCTTTATCAATATTTTTTCTAATTCTCATAATTATCTCCAATTCAATAGATACATTATTATTAGGACCAACCAAACCTTTGAATTAAGTAATTCAGAGGTTTGCTGAAAATTAAGGTTAGCTTTTATTTTTCCCTTCCCCACAATTTAAGCGTCGTAATCGCATCTCTATATGAGTCACTTGATAGTAAAACACAAATCACTTTAACCTTTTTTTATTTTGAGTTAAAAATTATTCCGACCTTTTTATCATTCCTCAAACACCTTACACCTAAATTATTACTTAGCACTTTAACTGGTTCTCCTATAGAATAATCCTCTTTCACCTTTGACAAGTTTGGATTATACGCTGGGTCATTCTCCAACAGATCAGACCAACGATTCTTAACCAAGGATATTTCTTTCGAGAATCTCACCTGCTTTTCAATCGTATCCTCATGCCCTCTACTTTTTGATTCATAATGATAAAGCTTTACATGAGGCAACCAAACATTGTTATAACCTGAACTCCATATCTTGAGACAGAGATCCACATCATTAAAAGCAACTTGTAGTTCCTCTTCTAAACCATTCACTTCATTATATACATCCTTACGAAGCATAAGACATGCTGCAGTAACTGCTGTGTAATTTGATACTATTTTCAGTCTGCGATAATATCCTGTGTGATCAGAGGCGAAATATTTATGACTATGACCAGCTACCCCACCAATTCCCAATACCACACCGCCATGCTGAATTGTATTATCCGGATAATAGAGACAAGCTCCTACAGCACCTACATCTTTGCGTATAGCTTGACCTGCCATTTCATTTAACCAATCAGCAGTAATTACTTCCACATCATTATTCAACAATAGGATTAACTCTCCCGTTGCTTTCTCAACACCAAAATTATTTAATTTAGAATAGTTAAAGGGGATATCTAAAACGTAAACTTTAAATCTATTTCCCTCAACGCTTTCATAATGACGATACAATTCAAATACCTCAGATTCATTACTTCCATTATCTATAATAATAACTTCAAAATTCTCATAACTAGTATTACTAAAAATAGACTCTAAACATTTTTTCAAAACTAAGCACATATTTTTGCTAGGTATTATAATTGAAATTTTAGGATTATGTGTAGGTTTATATCTCATAAGATAAACATTAGAGTGTCCTTCGATTGATTCAACTGTAGCATCAAGCTCTCTTCTATTAATGGCATCTTGAATAGCTTTTAGTCCCGCAACATGAGTATAATCTTTTGTTGAACCATTAGATGCTGTTGAGGTTGGTATTGCTCTCCAGTGGTAAAGAATTTTGGGGATATGATAGATATTTTCCGTTAATTCAGTAACTCGTAACATTAAATCAAAATCTTGGCTACCTTCATATCCAACCCGAAACCCACCGATTTGATCAATTAAGCTTTTACGGTAGACAGATAGGTGACATGTATACATCTGGGACATTAATAAATCTGGTGACCAGTCCGGTTTAAAGAATGGAGAGAATCGTTCCCCTTCAACTGATATTTTATCTTCGTCGCTATAAATAACATCTGCAGCAGGAAACTCATTTAATAATAGTACATTTTCGTAAAGAGCATCAGGAGTCAATTCATCATCATGATCTAATAGAGCTATAAACTCTCCAGTTGCTATATCCAACGCTGAATTAGATGAATTAGAAATATGACCATTTTGATTTCTGAAGATCACTTTTATCCTTGAATCAAATTTCTGGTATTCTTGTAATATTCTCTTGATATGCGGTTTTGTTGAAGCATCATCAGATATACACAATTCCCAGTTAGAATAAAGTTGATCTTTTACTGACTCGATACATTTCCTAAGCCAAACCTCTTCTACGTTATACACCGGAACGATTATCGAAATTAAAGGCTTATAGTCAAATTGTTCGACAGACTCCTTAATTCTAACAATATCCAAATCTGTCAATCGAGTTTTATCCATCCATTGTAAATACTCATTTATCGAATCTCCATTACTAAATTCAAGAGTTTGCTTTATACTGCTCCACAGCGATTTCAAACCTCTACTCTTGTAAATTCCCCAAGCCTTTTTTAAAGGCTCTCCAATCTTCCTATAACTGATACCTCTTTGATCACGATATTTTTTAAATGATTTAAAGACAATAGATAATCTACTTACTTTCCTTATCTTTAATCTTCCAAACTCAAAATTCGTTTCCTTTTCTCCCGGATCTAACCTTATAGCCTTCGCCTCAGTAGGAATATAAAGAAAAACTCGATTAAAAGAGACTCCTTTAGGAATCTCTGCGATGATCATGCTCCGAACTTCGCTGAATCCACTTCCATCATCCCAATACATTTTCAGTGGAATATTCTCATCTGCATTTGAGTTCCAATACAACTCATTCCATCCAGCTAGTATCATACCTTCAATTAAAAAATGAGGATCAGGTCCTACAATTGTCCAATCATCATTTCTCCCCTTCAAATCATGAAGCGGAATTATTTTTAAATTGTTCTTCATCCCAAATAAACCTAAAATAAAAAAGAAAATTTTTTTAATCCTGAACAACAAAAAACACCTACTCTCATTAATATTACTTCCCAAATATTTTTTTAAATTTTGTTAGATAGATCCATGATCTTGAGGTTCGTATAGATTCTAATTCCTTCTCATATATTAAATTACGTTGTACCAGTTCTTCATTGGTTGATCGTAATTCCTTATTTTTCTGATTTATCTCATTTTTCTCAACTTTCAAAATTCCTATTAATCTTTCAAAATCCTCAGTTAAGACTTTATAACGATTGATTTCTGTCATCAAATTTTCATTCTCATAGGCGATATGCGTATTTCCCTCTTTAATTAAAGATAACTCTTCCCGCGATTGTATTTCTTTAATTTCAAACTCTTTCATTCGATTACTGAAGTAATCAATAATTGATATCAATGTATCATTTTCGGTTAATTTTAGAATGTCAAAACTAATTTCTTCAATAGAAACTACATTTAAGAGTTCAAATGTTAGGAAAGGATCATCATTGTAAAAAACAAAAGTATCCTCATAAACAAAATTATAATTACCACTCATCAAAATATCTTTTTTAGCCACTATCTGTTGGGAAGTTCTAACTGTAATATTATTAATTCGAAATGCACCTTTAATATTCGAAGGATCGATTCTGAATGCTCTTATCGATTTGCCTTTGCAAATCATACTTATCGATTTCTCTACGCCTTCAAATTCAATCTTATTACTATTCGATTCACTAAAACCATCTCCAGAATCCAAGAAAATTTGAACGAAATCCTCAATGGTCTTGGATGATTCGATAGTTTTAAGTCCTGCTAACATATAGAACTTACTTTCTAGATCTCTTAATTTTGCTAGAAGACTATCTTTTGCTAATAAATCAGTTTCTAACGGTTGCACTAGAGATAGCCCTTTTTTCTTCGTCGCAACACATATTTTCCTATAGGACTCATCAACATAATCATAGTTAAAGATATACTGATTATAAAATCTATCGATTTCATTTCGGTATATTCCTAATTTGGGATCCTGTGCCGCAACAAAATGAATTGTCATCATTTTCTCCCAAATTTCTATATCGCCATGACTTATGAAATTATAGTTTATTTCCTGTGAATTTAAATATTTGGCAAGATCATTTAGGACAGGCAACCCATTCATCATGTGCTCTTCGAGCCAGATGAAATCTTTATTAAAAATCGTTTTATACACTGCATTCACTCGTCTTTCAGCTTCAACCACCTTGGAGGAATGGAAAGGTGCAGTGATCACAAAAAAATCGGAACTTACTCTGTAAATTTCCTTGATAAACTTTTCTCTATCTTCTGGAAATATGTGTTCAAAAACATCCAATGCAACAACGATATTGTATTTATTATTGGGAAACTGCATAGAAGTAGCATCGCCTAATAAATATTTGGGATTATCCTTTAAATTATCGGGTAACTGAATGTCTAAATACGTTATGTGATCCTCAGGCAAAAACTTTTCGAGATTTTGATGTTCATTTGCACCAACCTCTAAAATGTTAAATATTTGTCCGGCTTCTCTTAAATTATTTATTATGTTTGCTACATTATTATATCTTTGAAATTGATCAAATAATATATCAATCATTTTAAGACCTCCCAATTATGATTAATATAAACCAGACCTTCTGAGAAATATTTATTAGTTATTGTAAATGAGACTGAATTTTCTTTATAATGTATATTGACTAATCCTTCATTATTAAATAGACCTACATCCAAACAAAATGTACCTCCAAGTAAAGGAATCTGAGGTATACAATATTTCACTTTATGACGTCCCATATCATTGGGTATCGATATTTTTTCCAAAAAAGTATTAGGACCAAAGATGTACTCTCTATTCGGAGTGTATATGGCTGCCCCTAACAAAAGATCATCGATTATTTCTTCATAAACTTCATACTCAATTTCTACATTCATTTCATCAAAAGTTTTAAAGGCTGTCTTATTAATTTCTACTTTAGTTATTAATGCAAGAATATCAGGATTTGAGGGTAATATAAAATCGGGATCTACCACTTCCACTTTTGGAGGTTTTTTCATCTCCTCTGAACTGTTTGTATCATTTCTCATATAATCTTCGTATCTATCCACTACTTCGCTTGACTCTCCGACTGACTCTATTTTTCCATCTTTTATCCAAACAGCTTTATTACAAAATCTTTTAACTTGTTCCGAAGCATGAGAAACAAATAGTATTGTTGTTCCACTACGCTTTAAATCTTTCATTTTATCTATACATTTTGTTTGAAAACGTGTATCTCCAACAGCTAGTGCCTCATCCACAATTAATATATCAGGTTCAACATTTATAGAAACAGCAAAGGCAAGCCTTGCAAACATCCCACTAGAATACAATTTAACTGGTTGATCAATGAAACTCCCAATATCAGCAAAATTAATAATAGATTCAATTTTTTCGTCCATTTTCTCCCTGTTATGGCCCATCATTAATCCATTAAGATAAATATTTTCTCTACCAGTATATTCAGGGTTAAAACCAGCGCCAAGCTCTAATATAGCAGATATTTTGCCGTTCACTTGTATTTCCCCACTAGTAGGAGTAAGTACCCCTGTTATCATTTTCAAAAGTGTTGATTTGCCCGATCCGTTCCTTCCAAGAATACCAATAGCATCTCCTTTTTCCACAGAAAGACTAATTCCATTCAAAGCAACAAAGTCTTTGTGATACACCTTTTTTAGTGGGTGAATGGATTCTTTAAAACGATCAGCAGGTTTATCATACAATTTATAGGACTTAACAATATTTTTTATCTCAATAATTTTCATAATTACCACTCCTATAGCACATCAGAAAAGTGAGGTCTAAGTTTTTTAAAAATTTTGAGACTGAAAGTGAACATAACCAAACAAAATATCCAGAAATAAACCGTTTGATACGGACGATCAATAAATAAAATATGATCAATTAAAGAATCCCTATAGCCTTGAACAATATAATACATAGGATTTAATTTAAATAATCGAGCCAGAAAATCAGAGAGCATAGTTACGTTCCAACCGATTGGAGTAAACCAAAAACCCATTTGAAGTATCACTGCTATAATCTGGTTTAAATCTTTAAAAAACAGTACGACTGCTGATGTAAAAAAAGAAAGCGAAACAACTAAGAATATTGAACAAAAAATATAATAAATTAATTGAAAACTATAAAGTGTTGGGTAATGTCCATAAGCCCCATAAATCAAAAATATAAAACCAACAAAAAATACTTGAATAAAAAATGCAGAGAAAATTTTCACTAATGGAAGCAATTCAATTTTAAAAACAACTTTCTTTACTAAATAGCTGTAATCCATAAATGAGTTTGTTGAACTTGATAGAGCATCTGAAAAGAAGAACCATGGTATTATTCCCGCTATAAACCAAATAATAAACGGAGTATCACCGACATTCCCATTTCTTAATCCTACCTGAAACACAAACCAATATGTAGCAATGGTCAAGAGGGGATTAATAAACCCCCATAAAACTCCCAAATATGAAGAAGCATATTTTGTTTTAAAATCATTTTTAGCTAAATTAAAAATAAGCTTTCTATTGTTAACAAAGTCTTTAACAAACTGTAGAATATCTTTTACTGAACTTCCCACATAATAAAAAGAAAATGCTACTAACAAACTTAAAACTAAAACAACCCCCATATGAGTGCGATCAAGTTGATTATTAAGTTTATCCAGTAGTACCGTTCCATTAAGAATGAAAAACGGATCAGTTCCAGTTGAAATAAGAACTACTTTTTCGCTATTGCCATCATTAGATAAAGAAATTTGATTTAATTGTAGATCACTATTAAACAAATCGATCTTCACATTAGAATTACCGCTTAGATATATATTTTTTACAGATATTGAACCTTTCTCATTCCCAATATCTACTCTTATAAAAAAATACCCATTAGGAATATCAAATTTTAGAGTTTGCCACTTTGTATTCTGATCATAGATCTTTTTGACTGATTTAGTTTCGTCCCAGCCTTCGGGGGAGGAAGAATAGAATACTTGGTACTCATCAGATACTTCAGAATTAACATCCATTTTCAAGATTATTTTCCCGTTATCTTTGACGTACAATTTAATGTAATAAAAAGAAACAACTAATATCAATAAAGCACTAAGTAAAAGTAAGATTCGTTTAACTAACTTCATTCATTATTTCTCCTAACTATCTCTTAAGATTCACCTAAAAAGGATAAAAGTTTTAATCAATTCGCTCATATGCTAAAATATCCTCGTACCTACAGATAAAGGAGAATATAAACGTGTCGAAACCAGTATACGGTAAAAATGCGGTTCAGTCGAGAAATGTTGAAAAGATATCCAGTTACATATGGGCGTTAGCGATAGGGTTCATTGTTTTTTTGGTCTGGACCCCGTTTCAAGTGGGATTATTTAATGGGCAGCAGATTGACTTCGAGAAGCCGGTCTATCTGTCTTCCCTCCTAAGCAGCCTGTTGCTGCTGGTGTGGATAAGCTTGTACTTCACCAAGTTCAGGCTGGAAGGACAGCGGGATGCGCTGGCTGTGGCTTCGCTGCTGTTGCCAGCTACCTACGCATTGTCGCTTATTGGCGCTGCTTCGCATTATATGGCGATGAATCTGCTGTTTGTGCAGAGCATGTATGTCGCAGTATTCATTATAGCGTTATATTTGCTCCAGCAAAAGCAACTAAATGTTGTCATTCAAAATGCTATTCTGGCGATCGCTTATTTCATCGTCGGTTTCGGTCTGCTGAACTGGCTTGGCAGCTGGAAATTCGCCGGGGGGCTGATCGGCTGGTTCTCGAATACGGTACGTGATGGTAAATACTTGGATGCAGTCATGACGGACTCTAACGGTCTGCGTTTGACCTCCATTTTCCAGTATGCCAATACTTATGCGGCCTTTCTCATGGCCTTCCTGTTCGTGGCGGTGTATGCCTTGGTCCGCTCCAAAAAGTGGTACGGCACGCTGACGCACAGCTTCATGCTGGTACCGATTATTGTATCTCTGCTGCTGACCTTGTCCCGTGGGGGACTTGTCATGCTGCCTGTAGTGTTCATCCTGCTCCTGCTGTTCCTGAAGCCTGCACAGCAGATTCTCTGGATTATTCATCTTGCGCTTTCTGGCCTTGCGGCACTGTTGGTTACTAACCCGCTGACCACACTTGGAACAGAGTTAAATACGACTTATACCTCATCAGCAGCACTTAAGGCCTGGGCCTATCTGATCGTAGCCTCGGCTGTAGTTGCCGCACTAGGATGGGTGATTCAACGTTATGTTGCACCATGGCTGCATGGAAAGCTGGGAGGCTCGGAAACCCGCAGATTCACAGGACTATGGATTCCCCTCGGCTCAGTCGTAGCTGTGGCTGTCGTTGCATTCCTGCTGATCGGAACAGGATTGAAAAGTATTTTACCGGATAATATCGAGACGCGGCTGGAGAACATTAACTTCAAGCAGCATAGTGTATTAGAACGCTTTACTTTCTACAAGGATGCCATGAAGGTAGTGAAGGATTATCCGGTTCTCGGGTCGGGCGGGGGCGGTTGGTCTGCGTTATATGAAGAGTACCAGAACAACCCTTATATAAGCCGTCAGGTTCATAACTTCTTCCTGCAGTATTTGATCGAAGTCGGGATTGTCGGATTCATTGTGTTTATGGGCTTTATCGGATATATTTTCTACAAATACATCCGGGCATATCTGAAGCGGGACAAGGACGAGTTCAATAATGGATTCTTTTTCTACATCATTGCTCTATCCATTCTTGTTCACAGTCTGCTGGACTTTAACATGAGTTACGCGTTCATGGGGATTCTGGTCTTCATCGGCTTGGCTGGTATGGGTGCTGTGATGGAGAACAAACCGCTCCGCCAGAGCTGGAACAAAGCCGGCATTCGGATGGGACACATGGCTGTCCTGACCATCGGGACGATATTCCTGCTGTTCCTGTCGATCAGCTACATCGGGTCCAGTAACGCTGCTCTCAAAGGCAAAAACTTAGTTTCCGTGAGTACTTCCTATGAGGAGATCAAAACTCCGTTGGTCAAAGCATTAGATGCCCGTCCGTACCATCCGGAAGCAGCATTATACTTGTCCACTCTTGACATGCAAGTATTCAAGCAAACTCAAGATCAGCAGTATCTGGCTGAAGCATCCAATGTGTTGACACGTGCTTTGAAAGATGAACCTTACAATAAAAATCTTTTGGCTCAACTGGCCAGCTATTACGATCTGAAGGGTCAACCTGACATGGCGTTGGCAGTATACAGTGACAATGCCTACAAGTTCAATTGGGATATCACGTGGTATGAGTCATTGATTAACCGTGCTCAGACGCTTGCTGCGGCAGCTAGTGAGCAGAAGGATGAGGCCAAGAAACAGGAATACCTCACGGCCGGACTGGATGCGTATAAGCATGTTGTGGATGGTGTGGAGCATCTGAAAACTTTACCGCCTGAGCAGCTGCAGGGCCGTCCGTTCTCGGTTACCCCTGTCATTGCACTAAATGTGGGTAAGCTGCAGGTCATCTCAGGACAAAATGATGTGGCTGCTGCTACGTTGAAGCTTGGTTTAAGTGACGATTACAATGACACTACTAACCGCGAGGTAGCCCGCTGGTACTTGGCGGCACTGAAAAAAGCAGGAGCAGCAGTAGATCAGCCAATCTATGACAAGCTGGTTGCCGCTGATCCGGCTGAGGCTGCAGCCATTGAGGCGGTTGTGAATACGCAGTACTGATCGCAATAACAGAACAGATATAGAAAAAAGCGGCTTACTGTCTAAGTACAGTGAGCCGCCTTTTATTATGATTTAAGTGAGATTGAATAAGAATACGTATGAAGATAAGCGATAGTATCCTTATCTGCTAATCAGTCTCTCCTCATTCTCAATAACTTCCCTCAGATACTCCAACAGCCCTTCCTTGAGCTCCTCATGCTGAAGCGCGTAGTGGATGCTTGTCTGGATAAACCCCATCTTCTCCCCGACATCATGCCGTCTGCCTTCGAAGTCATAAGCTATAATCCGCTCCACTTCACTTAAACGGGAGATCGCATCCGTAAGCTGAATCTCACCGCCTACACCAACCTGCTGCTCACCCAGCATATCGAAGATGCGCGGAGTCAGGATATACCGTCCCAGAATCGCCAGGTTGGATGGAGCATCCTCACGCTTAGGCTTTTCTACAAGCCGGTTGGCTCTGTAGACACGTTCTGCTATTTCAGAACTGTCCACTACCCCGTAACGGGACACCTCTTCCCATGGTACAGGCTGTACACCCACAATAGAGGATCTATATTGATCGTACACTTCTATCATCTGCTTGAGACAAGGCTTGTTCGACTCCACGATGTCATCCCCCAACAGCACTGCGAAGGGCTCGTTACCGATGAACTTCCGTGCACACCAGATTGCGTGTCCGAGGCCACGGGGTTCTTTTTGGCGGATGTAGTGGATGTCGGCCATCTCGGAGGATTTGCGCACCGATTCCAGCAGCTCCCACTTCTGCTTCTCAGCCAGATTGAATTCCAGTTCGAATGAATTATCGAAATGGTCTTCGATTGCACGCTTGCCTTTACCTGTCACAATAATAATATCTTCGATCCCGGAAGCTACTGCCTCCTCAACAATATATTGAATCGTGGGTTTGTCTACGATGGGCAGCATTTCTTTGGGCATCGCTTTGGTCGCAGGCAGGAAGCGGGTTCCCAGACCGGCAGCGGGAATAATCGCTTTACGGATCTTCATCTCATGGCTCCTTTAACAGATATACTCATAATCTCAATTATAACAGTTCCTGCTGATTTTGGGCAGTATACTGAGGCAGAGACAAACAGGGACGAAGATCTCTGGGTGAACGCCCGGCGTTGACGTTCCCATTGGATGTTGATATAACAGCACTATACAGCACTTCCATTCGAAGAGGAGGGTATCCATGTTAGACTTATCCAGTCCGGTATGGCAACAGCTTCACGGCCCTTTCGGCCCGGCTGAAGCGGTCCCCGGGTTACTGCAGCAGTTGCAGAAGGAGTATAGCACCGAGGTTAAAGATCAGCTGTACTGGGAGCACCTGTTCCATCAGGACACGATCTACAGTAGCACTTATGCCGCGTTGCCTTATCTGGCGGAATTGGCCGGGCAGTCGGCTGATCCCGAAGTAAAATTGGATATCTACGTGACCTGCGGGATCTTCGTGGCAAATCAGATGACAGTGCACAGCGAGAAGCTGCCCGCTGAATTCGCCCACCAGAACCCGCCGCTTGCTGAGGAACTTGTACGGGGGATTTATACAGCCTACCTCAATGCCGTTGAACATCTGGGCAAGCTATCAGAAGAAATCTTCCTCTATGCAGAAGCGGCTCAAAAGGATGACCAGGAGAAGCGATACATCCTCGCTGCGGATGCCGCTTACCGGGGAGATCAGGCAGTAGCGGGTATATTGTTGACCTATTCGGAAGGCGATGAATACATGGTCGGATGCCCGAGCTGTTATGAGGAAATGTATATTTGGCCGAATGAGAACAGCCCCAGGATGACCGCCTATTCTGACGACCCGGTATTCAACGGCAAGGAGAATGGTCAAGCCGTTACGCCTTCCGCGCTTGGCTGCATCAGGCCGGAAGACGGGCCACTGGCCCGCTTATGGCAAGCAGCTCATGCCATCAAGAACGGTCAGCTGATGGAGCAACTGCCTTATCTCACCGGAAAGGTGAACTGCCCGGCCTGTGGTGAAGCTCTGGACATCTGGCCGGAGCTGTTGCCGTTGTAAGAAAGAGCTGATGGGTAAAAGGTTTGGTTGGCCTGGATAGTGTGGAGGATACAAAAACAGGCCCGGAAGAATATCGGGAGCCATCTGGTTGGATGGCCCCGGTAACTGCCGGGTCTGTTTTTATGGCCTTAGCTGATTAAGTGCGTAAAGCGCGCGAAAATAGGTCAATCCTTGAGGGAATGGGACTAATTCACTTACTTCGCATTCACCAGTTGTCCGCGTGTAACGCCAAGCTGGTTGGTAGCCTTCAGGCTTTTCCAAACCTGGGTGCCGGAGATTTCACCACGCAGTGCACGGCTGTAGAGGCTGATGACCTCTGCTACCTGCTCTGGAGTCTCCTCCAGGAACTCTACACGGAAAGAAGCTACGCCTAGCTCACGGAAGTGATTCAGGTATTCTGCACCGGACTGCTCGACCGCGTTATAGACGGTGTTGCGGCAGCCTTCGTCTACACGGACGGGATGGGACATGCCGATGCGGTCCTGCAAGGATGCACGCTGCTCCTCGCAAGGGCGGCCACAGTTCGTGTAATCTGTGCCTTCACTCATGAAGGTACAGTAGACACAATGTTCTGTATGGAACATCGGCAGATGCTGGTGGATAACAACCTCCATCCGCGAGGTGTCGCTGTGCCCCAGCAGATCAACCATCTGTTGAATGTTCAGGTCATACGACGGTGTAACCATATCGCAACCGGCGTCCAGGAACAGATCCACAGCCCGGTGATTGGCGATATTCAATGAGAAATCGCCGATCAGCCGGGGATGCGCAGCCTCCGGGTGCTCCATGCGGTGGCGCAGGTAATAATACAGCGCGCCGGTGTTACGCACCAGCACAGCATCCGGCTGCAGGCGCAGGATGTTGGCATGGTAGCCGTTCTCGTTCGGCATATGGATGCGTGGTGTGGCCAGCGCAATGCTGGCCCCTGCTGCCCGCACAGCGTCTACTGCCGCCGGGAATTGCTTGATGAACTCGAAGTCGGCGTAGATATTCGTTACGCCGGCTTCAAGTGCAGCCTGTACCTGCGGCAGGCTGCGGCAAAGCGCGGTAAGCTCCGCTTCACCGCTGCCAGCTGCGGCGCCCCTGTGGGAGGTGCCGCCGTAGACCTCAACCTCCCGTTTCACATACACGGGAGGCTTCGGGCGCTCGCCCGCAAGCAGCTCCACCGCCTGACGGCGGATGCTGTTCAGCTCGCGTATGGGCACGATCACGTCGCCTTGCAGATGCGACTCCAGCGCTTCAAGCTGGAACAGGGTCCCGCCCAGGCGGCCGAATTGTTCTTCCAGCAGCGCGGTATCCATCGGACGCTTCTGCGCTGTCTCCAGCGCCAGCTCCGAATCCACACGGACAGTGACGTTCTTCTGAACGTCTGTCCACCAGGTCGTCAGCTTCTCGCCTGCGCAGCCCTGCACCCGCACATGAACCGGGAATACCCGGTACGGCTTCTCGGTCTCATACGACTGCCGCAGCGCCTTGTCGAGCGCCGGGTCGTTCGTCTTCCAGATGCGATCCCCCACATGCAGACGGCGCAGATCTACGTCATTCCGGCCCGGAACGATGTCAATAATCCATCCTTCGCCTGCTTCGCCCTCAAGCTTGACGCCCTTGCGGCGCAGATCGTAGATGCGGCCGCCTTCCTCCTTCTTCGTCGGATCTCCGGCGTCGAACACAATGCCGTCTCCACGTTTAAGCGGAGCATGAATGCGGCAGACCACGCCATCGCGCAGGATCTGCTCCACGGTGCCCAGATACACCCCCCGGCTCTTGGGGAAGGTGCCATCGACTAATTTCTTATTATTGGTACCTTCAAGGAAACCGTTCGTGAACCCGCGTGAGAAGCTCTGTTGCAGCTCACGCATATCCTCCTTCGAGGTAGGCGTCCAATTACCTTCAAAATACTTATCGATCGCCTTACGGTACTTACTGACCACATTAGCGACATACTCCGGGGTTTTGAGCCGGCCTTCGATTTTGAACGAGGTCACTCCGGCTTCAATCAGCTCCGGCATCAGGTCGATGGCGGCAAGATCCTTCGGCGACAACAGATAAGTCACATCGCCCATCGGCTTCACTTCACCGTCAATCATCAGATCATACGGCAGACGGCAGGCCTGGGCGCATTCCCCACGGTTCGCCGAACGTCCGCCCCACATTTCGGAGGTCAGGCACTGGCCCGAATACGACACGCAGAGCGCACCATGCACGAATACCTCCATCGGCAGACGGGCTTGCTCGCCAATCGTGCGGATCTGCTTCAGATTATTTTCACGGCCGAGGACGACGCGTTCCAGCCCCCATGGCTTCGTGAATTCCACCGCTTCCGGTGAGGTAATCGTCATCTGCGTAGAACCGTGAATCGGGAAATCCGGCGAGATCTCGCGGATCATCTTCACCAGCCCCAGGTCCTGAACGATAACGGCATCCACACCCGCATCCACGCAGGCATCAATCAGTCCCTTGGCATCCGGCAGCTCATTCTCGAACACCAGTATATTAAAGGTCAGGAACCCCTTCACTCCATAGCTGTGCAGAAACGCCATAATCTCCGGCAGCTCGTCCATCCGGAAGTTGTTTGCTCTGGCCCGTGCATTAAATTTCTCTACGCCAAAAAAGACAGCATCCGCCCCGTTCGCCACCGCTGCACGCATGCAGTCCCAATCTCCCGCCGGAGCCAGCAGTTCTACGTCTTCTCTGCGTATTCCTTGCTCTTTCATTTATATCCTCCCAAACCGCCTGATGGCGGGTCATTTACAGCTTTTTAACTTATTAATTGTATCAAATATCACAGCTGTCTGCCAGTAAAATAGAAACACTTGGATTTTGCTTTCCATAAGATTCTATTTTAAAATAGTACAGAAGCTCCTGCTTTAATAGACAAATGAAGAAGAACCTGCGTAAAATATGAATAGAAAAGAATAAATACGTAAATGATCTCACCGTTCCCAAAATTTATATGCAGCAAAAGGAGAGTTGAAACAGTTATGAAAGGCATAATTCTTGCGGGAGGAAGCGGCACCCGGCTATACCCTCTCACAATGGTTACCAGTAAACAATTACTGCCGGTCTATGATAAACCCATGATTTATTATCCTCTATCCACATTAATGCTGGCAGGCATCCGAGAAATTCTGATCATTTCTACTGCTGAGGACACACCACGGTTCGAGCATTTGCTTGGTGATGGCTCCCAGTTCGGAATCTCACTGCAGTATATCGTCCAGCCGAGTCCAGATGGACTGGCACAAGCCTTCATCCTCGGCGAATCCTTTATCGGGGAAGACTCCGTAGCTATGGTTCTCGGAGATAATATATATTACGGCAACGGTATGACCAAGATGTTGAAGCAAGCTGCCGACAAAACAAGCGGGGCGACCGTATTCGGCTATCATGTTCCCGATCCCGAACGTTTTGGTGTAGTGGAATTTGACGGAGACGGCAAGGTCCTCAGCATCGAAGAGAAACCGGAGCATCCAAAATCCAATTATGCGGTTACCGGCCTTTATTTTTATGACAACCGGGTAATTTCTATTGCTAAGGAAGTCAAGCCTTCACACCGTGGCGAGCTGGAAATCACTTCGATTAATGAAGCCTATCTGAAGCTGGGCGAGTTGGATGTTGCTCTGCTGGGACGCGGGTTTACCTGGCTAGATACCGGAACTCACCAGAGCCTGGTGGATGCCACCAACTTCGTCAGAACGATTGAAGATCATCAAGGGATCAAAATCTCCGCACCCGAAGAAATTGCTTATATCAATGGCTGGATCACTAAGGAACATCTCCTGGAATGCGGACATAAGCTGAGCAAGACCGGATACGGCCAATATTTAATTAAGGTCGCTACAGGTAAAATCCAATTTTAAACCATAGAAAGAGTGGATACGATGAAGTTTATCAAAACCAATCTGGAGGATGTTCTTGTCGTTGAACCGGCAGTCTTCGGGGACCACCGTGGCTGGTTCATGGAGACCTACAGCGAGGCCAAATTCCATGAACACAATCTCCGTTACCAGTTCGTTCAGGATAATCAATCCTATTCAGCGGTAAAAGGCACTCTGCGCGGACTCCACTTCCAGCTTAACCCGAAAGCACAGACCAAGCTTGTACGCTGTACACGCGGGTCGATCTTTGATGTAGCTGTAGATATCCGTCAAGGCAGTCCTTCTTACGGCAAGTGGTTCGGCGTTGAGCTAAATGCTGAGAACAAGAAGCAGCTTCTCATCCCCAAAGGGTTCGCCCACGGCTTCATGACACTAACGGAGGATGTCGAGGTGCAGTACAAGTGCGATGAGCTGTACGCGCCTGAATGTGACGGCGGAATTCTGTGGAATGACCCTGAAATTGCCATTGAATGGCCGATCGATGTGATTCCTGTGCTGTCTGCCAAGGATGAACAAGCACCGCTGTTAAAGGACGTAAAGCATAATTTTGTTTATCAGATTTAAGTAATTAATTTATTCGTGTTTACAAAAACAACGTCCCGGCTGACCGGCAGCCTGGGACGTTGTTCTTATATACTCTTTACTCTTCTACTCCCCCACCCAACCAAACGACCCCAGCACCCGCTCCAGCACCGCCTGCTGGCTCGCCGTGGCGTTGGCATCATTCAGTGTGACAGTGAGCGTATAGACCACATCGTTGCGGTTGAAGACAATAATCTTCGTGCCCACGGGGATGCTGTTCTTGGTCTGCTCTACCGTGAGCATCGTAGCGGGTACACCGGCGAAGGCAGTTTCGACAACACTTTTCACCTGCGGGCCCTTAGGGTCTTGCTTGGTGTTCTGGTAATAGCTCTGGAGCTGGCTGACGGCATATTCCGGCGTAACCTCGGGACTGGCATAGAGCTGAAACCGGCCGCCGGTGAAGCGGTATTCCACGCTCTGGCTCTCAAACAGATCCTGAACTGGGCTCCACAGCCTCGGAATCTCGAGCTTGTAGCCGTAGGTCTTGGAGATTTTGGTGACCGACTTCTGGCTGAGCTGGGTATAATCCTCTGACGTCAGGCGTCCGAAGTTCCTCTTCGTCTGGGCAAAATCAATATCGATCGAGTTCAGCACCTCTGTAAAGCGCGCTTGATCCCCGCTCTGCCCGGGCCCGGATGCCGCAACATATTCAAAATAATAACGGTACCCGTTCTTCAGCAGCAGAATCTGATATTCCGTACTCCACCCGCTGCCCGGGTTAAGTCCGATCTCGTTGATCTGCACCGGCTCACCGGAGACCTTGCCCGCTACGCTGTCCTTCAAGGTGTAGGCATCAGGCACATACGTATCACGGAGCTGAGACAGCAGTTCCTCGTTCCAGCTTGCCAGCGTGGAGCCTGCCGGGGCCGAGCTTACTTTTACACGCAGATAACTCCCCTGTTTGCCTGCATAATAGAGCTGCTGGTCATCCGCACTCCAGTCGGCAGGGACCTTAAGCGCAATCCCGTAGTCATCGTTGTAGCCTTCGCGCAGCCCGTTGCGGATCGTGGAGAGGTCGCGGATACTTCGGTCGGAAGCGTCAAAGGAGGGCTGAAAAGAATTCAACAGCGCTGCATATTTGCCCAAATCCTTATAATTCGCTGCATTATCATCTGTCAGATAGATCTCATACAGCCTGCCATCAGCATAATATTGCCTGCCCTCCCAGAGCGCGCCGCTCGAATCCTTGCTCACAGTCCGGGCGTAAGGAACCTTGGCCTTAGATACAGCCTCCCGGTCCAGCACAATCTCCCCGCCCTCCTCCGAGGAGCGGACCAGATTCTCCAGCAGCCCCTCGGGATCAAGCGGAACGGCAAGCGGCGAAGCGTGCACCTCCAGATAATACCCGTTCTCTGCACTCGTAAAAGTCGCTACGCTCTCATTCCCTCCGCTGTCGCCTACCACCAGACCTGGTGGATAGTTCATACTCCACTCCAGATAGCTGTTGCCGATCCGGGTTTTGCCGGCGTCACTGTCGATCCCGCTCTGTGCTTCAACGTCTACTACTGCTACTGGAGGAGATAGCGTAACCAGTACCCCTCCGCCCTCCGCCGGAGTCATCCGCGCACCCAGCACCCCAGCCACGAACCTCAGCGGCACCATCAGCACACCGGATACCATACGCGGGGGCGCGGCGAGCTTGATTTTGACGCCATCCTTCCAGGCAGTCGTACTGCCTATCGTCATCGCACCAGTATGCGGCCCGTACATTACCTTGACTACATCATCGCCTGTGAGGGAGACGGTGCTGCCGAAGGCTTTTTTGAAAATTCCCAGCGGGACCAGCAGCGTTCCATTCTCAGCAAAAGGCTTCGGAATCGTGACCAGCTTCCCGTTAACCGTCGCAGCTGTACTGCCCGCTTGAACACTAAGCTGTAACAAAGTCCCCTCCGCCGCCTGGGCCTTTCCCACAGGAAACAGGCTGAGCAGCAACAATAGGACTACAATAATAGACACTCCGCGCCGTAGATGTCCCGCCCTGCTGCCCGGTCCGGCTGCACCTGCCGCCGCCTCACTCTGTCGTCTGATCATCCATATCCCCCTCCGCCTTAGCAGCATTAACCAGAGGGTCGCCTTGTCCAAGAACAAGGCTTCTGGCTACGATATCGCCGTCACTCTGCATCAGAAGCTTGACCACTGCCCCCGGCTTGTACTGTCTGAATAATTCATTAACGTCAACAAGTGAAGTCACCCGGTGTCCGTCTATGGCATATAGTGCATCTCCCGCCGTAATTCCTGCCTTGCGCGCTTCTGCCGTAAGCACCTTCGTCACTGTTAACGGCTCCTGCCCAGGCAGTCCGACAATTACGGGCCAGCTCTCCTCAAGCTCAATGCCGAGGCTCGGACGCCGGACCTCTCCATATTGGAGCAGCTGATTCATGATGTACTTCACCGTATCTGCGGGAATCGAGAAGCCCATATTCTCCACACCCACGGCTGCGAACTTCATGCTGTTGACCCCGAGTACCTCCCCCTTCATATTGACCAGCGGTCCTCCGCTGTTGCCGGGATTGATGGCCGTATCGCTCTGGATCAGCCGGTACGCCGCATCCACCGAACGGTTAAGACCGCTGATCACACCTACAGTAGCCGAATTTCTCAGGGAAAAGGAGATCGGCGTCCCGATTGCGATAACCTTCTCCCCTACCTGAAGCTTGGCGGCGCTGCCTGCGAAGGTTGCGGGTTTTAAGGCTTTGGCTTTGATTTTGACCAATGCAAGATCACTGAATTCGTCCGAGTATGTATCTGTGATGTTATAGCTCGTCCCGTCTGAGGTGACCACTACCGCCTTCTCCAGCCCGGCCATCACATGGGCATTAGTAATGATCCATCCGTCTGCTCTGACGATAATCCCGGAGCCGTGGGTCAGATTGTAACGGTCATCCGGTCCGCCGGTTTCTCCGCCCGCTTTACCGATAATGCCGACTACAGACGGCGAGACGGTGCTTATGATTTGCGGAACCGGGTCTGCTGCTGCAGGCTGGCTCCATTGCCCCTTGCTCTCCTTTTGCACCTCACCTGCTTGTCCGGCCTTCATTACGTTCACAGCCGTGCCTCTCTCAGCAGTTAATGCTCCTGTCCCGCCGTGGCCCGCCCCATGAACCACACCGGCTGGACCTATGAATCCCGACAATAATAACAGCAGAATACCCGGCAGTACCACACTACCCCGGGCAATTCCGCTCCTCCCCATTCCCATGGCTCTCCCCTTCTTTCCTGCGCGCGAAGCATATGAATTCTTATCTTCAAAAAAAGACGCCTTTAGGATCGCCGCTGGCGGTAAAGGTGTCTTTAAGATGAGCTTGCCTCTGAGGTTATGTGTGCCTTACTCTAGCTGAACCAGTTCAGAATCATTGCATAATCGGATACCACAAAAACCAGCAGGCTTACCACTGCAAAACCGATGGCAAATTTGTTCTTCTGCGGAGCTCTAAGCAGCCGGACTACACCGATAAGTATCAGGATCGTGAATACAATCATAAATGCATCGAAGGTATGAAATTTAGACGGTTCTTGCGCGGCAGCTTCTGCAAGCAGCATGGCAATCCCTCCCTGAGAGTGTTGTCAAGCAAGTTTCTCTAATCCATATCACCTTCTATGTTATCGTTACCATTTCCGTCACGCAATAGAAATATTTTAAAAATGGCGTATTTGTCACAAAAAAGTTTCCTCATGGCTAAATCGCGCCTCGGATTGGCGATATTCATCATTGACCGCTGTTGTTTTTTCAATTTTCAATGAGCCAATCCACCTCAATCCAGCCTACAGCTGTTGCTATTCAATCAACGCAAAAGCTTCTCATTAAATCTTACGGCGGACATGCTATAGATATGCCTATACTGCTTGTCTGCTGTCTGTTTAATTTTCTTATATTATAGTGTTACAATCAATCCTGAATTCAGAATACAGGCTAGTAGAAAGAACGGTGACGCCTGCTTGAAATACATCGAATTTGGAATCGGAAACACTTGGTGGGTGCGAACAGAGATTGAACAGCCCGATGGCACAGAGGTCGAAGCACAGGGGATCGTCCGGCCGATTATCTTCCGTTCCTTATATCTCAGAGTCTGGATCGGAAGAACAGTCTGGATTGCGGACTCACGGGAAGGGTTCAAACGGGGATCTAAGGCTGCCCGCCGGTTTAAAATTATCTTCGGCATCCGCAGTGAGTTGTAGCGGGAGAGCAGATCATGTAAAATCCAGACCGGATAACATTACTGTTGATTACTTAAAGAATGCATTCAGTTTGTAGCGAACCCTCAGAGATAAGTGTATTCTGTGCAACTAAAAACAATGAAACGGAAGGCTTTCCTCTTCTAATTGTAGTTTGTACAACTACATTGCCCGAATGGGTGAAAATCCAGGTATTGAGGCATTTTAATTGCACGAAATACAGCTAAACAGAGATTCGGCGGCACATCCGGCGATTTAGTTGTACAGATTACAATTAAGCCTACCTTTGCACCTAATCGGCGCGCTCGTCCTGGCTCTCATGACTTATGAAACGTGTGAAACCTGCCGCAATATTAAAATACCCCATGCTCTCCTGTAAGAAGAGTCATGGGGTATTGGGGTTCTACAGTTACACCGTCTCAGAAGTCTGCAGCTCCATAGCCTGTGTGCGTTCCGTATCACGGATCAGGACAGGCTTCAGGTAGCGGCCAGTGTAGGATTCTTCAACAGTAATCAGCTTCTCTGGTGTTCCGGTGGCCAGGACCGTACCGCCGCCGCTGCCGCCTTCCGGTCCCATATCGATGATATAGTCGGCGGTCTTGATAACATCGAGATTATGCTCGATGACCAGTACCGATTCGCCGGAATCGACCAGGCGGTGCAGCACCTCCAGCAGGCGGCCGATGTCGTCGACATGCAGACCGGTTGTCGGCTCATCCAGGATATAGAGAGTCTTGCCGGTACTGCGGCGGTACAGCTCGGAAGCCAGCTTCACACGCTGGGCTTCGCCGCCGGATAGGGTGGTTCCCGGCTGGCCGATGTTGATGTAACCCAGACCTACATCCAGCAAGGTCTGCATTTTGCGGTGAATCTTGGGAATATTCTTGAAGAACTCCGTGGCATCCTCCACCGTCATCTCCAGCACATCCGAGATATTCTTGCCTTTATATTTCACTTCCAGCGTCTCGCGGTTATACCTTTTGCCTTTGCAGACTTCACAAGGTACGTAGACATCCGGCAGAAAGTGCATCTCAATCTTGATAATGCCGTCTCCACGGCATGCCTCACAGCGGCCGCCCTTCACATTGAAGCTGAAGCGCCCCTTCTGGAAGCCGCGCACCTTGGCCTCGTTCGTCTTGGAGAACAGGTCGCGGATATCATCGAACACACCTGTATACGTAGCCGGATTGGAACGCGGAGTACGTCCAATGGGGGACTGATCAATCTCAATGACCTTGTCCAGATTCTCCAGGCCGCGGATCTCTTTGTGCAGGCCGGGACGGACCTTGACCGCCTTGTTCAGCTGGCGGGCCAGACTCTTGTAGAGAATCTCGTTAATGAGCGAAGATTTACCGGAGCCGGATACGCCGGTTACCGCTGTGAAGACACCTAGTGGAATCTTAACATTCACATTCTTCAGGTTATTCTCTTTCGCTCCGCGAATCTCGATCCAGCGTTCATTGTCGGTTGGCCGCCGCTTGGCCGTCACCGGGATGAACTTGCGTCCGCTCAAGTATTCACCGGTCAGGGAACCGGGGTCCTTCATAATTTCCTCCGGTGTTCCTTGGGCAATGACCTGACCGCCGTGTTTGCCGGCACCCGGTCCAATGTCGATAATATAGTCAGCCGCCATCATGGTATCCTCATCATGCTCAACAACGATGAGCGTATTGCCCAGGTCACGCATATGGGCCAGCGTGGCAATCAGCCGGTCATTGTCCCGCTGATGCAGGCCGATACTTGGCTCATCCAGAATATAGAGGACACCCATTAGACTGGAGCCAATCTGGGTAGCCAGCCTGATGCGCTGGGCTTCCCCGCCGGATAGAGAACCAGCTGCCCGGCTAAGGGTAAGATAGTTCAGCCCCACATTCACCAGGAAGCCGAGCCGGCTGCTGATTTCCTTGAGGATCAGATTGGCAATCGCTGTTTCTTTCTCACTAAGCTTGAGGTCTGCGAAGAAGTCCAGGCAATCCCCAATCGAAAGATCCGTCACATCCGCAACATTCTGCTCATTGATGGTCACCGCCAGAATCTCTTTCTTGAGCCGCTTTCCCTTGCATGAATGGCAAGGTTTGGCGCTCATGAAGCCTTCTATAAACTCGCGGATACCTTCCGAGGCTGTATCACGGTACCGGCGCTCCAGATTCGGAATAATGCCCTCAAAAGCAACCAGGGCGTCTTTGCGCTGGCCGAAGTCGTTCTCATACCGGAAACGGATCTTCTCGCTGCCTGTTCCGTGCAGCAGCTTGTTCATATGCTCCGGCGATAGGCTACTTACCGGTACATTCTGCGGAATCTTGAAATGCTCGCACACCGATTTAAGGAACTGCGGATAGTAGTTCGACGTACTGCCTGTCCAGGCCAGGAAAGCTCCTTCTTCAATGGATTTCTCTGTATCCGGGATCAGCAGATCGGGATCGACTACCATATTCATCCCCAGTCCGTCACACTCAGGGCAGGCTCCGAATGGGCTGTTGAAGGAGAACATGCGCGGCGCCAGCTCTTCTATGCTGAATCCGCAGACCGGACAAGCAAAGCTGGCACTGAACAGCAGCTCTTCCTGGCCCATCACATCAACGAGAATCTGACCACCCGACAGCTTCAGGGCAGTTTCAAGCGAATCGGTAAGCCGGGTTTCGATATCATCCTTAATCACAATCCGGTCAACGACAACCTCAATGGTATGCTTCTTATTCTTCTCCAGTACAATATCTTCCGTCACTTCCCGCAGCTCACCATCCACACGTACACGGACGAAGCCTTGCTTCGAGATATCGGTGAACAAGCCTTTATGCTCACCCTTACGGCCGGAAATGACCGGGGCCAGAATCTGCAGACGGGTCTTCTCCGGGTATTGCATGATCCGGTCCACCATCTGTTCAACGGTCTGCGAAGTGATCTCTATGCCATGATCCGGACAATGCGGATGGCCAATCCGGGCAAAGAGCAGCCGCAGATAGTCATAGATTTCGGTAACCGTCCCTACCGTGGAACGCGGGTTACGGCTAGTCGTCTTCTGGTCAATCGATATGGCCGGTGAGAGTCCGTCGATGGAATCCACATCCGGCTTCTCCATCTGGCCCAGGAACTGGCGGGCATAGGCAGACAAAGACTCCACATACCGGCGTTGTCCCTCGGCGTAGATGGTGTCGAAGGCCAGGGAGGATTTGCCCGAACCGCTCAGTCCCGTTAGCACCACGAAGCGGTCACGCGGAATCGTTACGTCGATGTTCTTGAGGTTATGGGCCCTCGCGCCCTTGATTACTATACTTTCATGTGCCAACGGTACCTCTCCTTTAAGGGGAATTTAAAATGGAAAAACATTTTGGGAAAATATTTTCGATCCCTCCCAAACCCTCCCTTCCAAGGGAGGGCCCCAAGGGTTGCACCCTCTGGACACCCGCAAGCTCGGCGGAAGGAATTAGGTTGGTGAATGGACGACTACTGGGCTGTGGGCCCGCTACCCCCTACGGGGCCGCTATACGATTAGAGCAATTCGGCTCGCTATGCTTGCCGATAACGCTGTCCCTCCGGGATACGCGCTATGGGCTTAACTGCGGGCTGTTCCTGCGGAATGCGCAAAAGGCTTCAACAACACGCTGTCCCTCCGGGATTCGCGCTAAGTACTCAACTGCGGGCTGTCCCTTCGGGATATGCAAGGGCATGGCCCCTTTATCTTCAAAAGGAACGGCCTGAATAGCGCCGTTCCCTGGATCGTTAACTTCAGCGCCGGGTTACTCTGCCCGCAACTCAAGCAAGGCATCGCGCAGCTCGGCGGCGCGCTCGAATTGCAGGTTCTTGGCGGCGTCCTTCATCTCGGCCTCCAGACGCTGCATCAGGCTCTGCTTGTCTTTCTTGTTCATCTTGCCGCCGACACCGGTGAGATAATCGGCCTTGGACTCGGCCACCTTGGTCGCCTCGATAATATCGCGCACCTTCTTGTTGATGGTCGTCGGGGTAATCCCGTGCTTCTCATTATGGGCGATTTGAATCTCGCGCCGCCGCTGGGTCTCGCTCATGGCCTTCTCCATGGAGTCCGTAATGCGGTCCCCGTACATAATGACCCGGCCCTCCGAGTTACGGGCGGCACGGCCGATCGTCTGGATCAGCGAACGCTCGGAACGGAGGAAGCCTTCCTTGTCGGCATCCAGAATCGCGACCAGCGACACCTCCGGCAGGTCAAGACCCTCTCTGAGCAGGTTAATACCGACCAATACGTGGAATGTGCCCAGACGGAGATCACGCAGTATCGCCATCCGCTCCAGTGTCTTGATATCGGAGTGCATATAACGTACCTTGATGCCAATCTCCTTGAAGTAATCCGTCAGGTCCTCAGACATCTTCTTCGTAAGAGTGGTAACGAGAACACGCTCATCGCGCTCTACACGGTCACGGATTTCATTGATCAGATCATCGATCTGCCCTTCGGTAGGGCGCACTTCAATGATCGGATCAAGCAGACCGGTAGGACGGATGATCTGCTGGACCATCGTATCGCAATGCTCCATCTCATAAGGTCCCGGTGTTGCGGACACGTATACAATCTGGCTCACCTTGTCTTCGAATTCCTCGAATTGCAGCGGACGGTTATCCAGCGCAGACGGCAGGCGGAACCCGTGTTCTACAAGGACTGTCTTACGCGCACGGTCACCGTTATACATCGCCCGGATCTGCGGCAGCGTCACATGAGACTCGTCAATCACAATCAGCATGTCATCCGGGAAATAGTCCATCAGTGTATAAGGAGTCGCTCCCGGCTCACGGAAGGTAAGCGGACCGGAATAGTTCTCGATCCCCGAACAGAAGCCGACTTCCTTCATCATCTCGATATCATAACGGGTCCGCTGCTCCAGCCGCTGGGCCTCCAGCAGCTTGCCCGCTTCACGGAGCACAGCCAGCCGCTCCTCCAGCTCACGCTCAATATTAACCAGCGCGACACGCATAGTCTCTTCCTGGGTAACGAAGTGGGACGCCGGGAAAATCGCGATATGATCGCGTTCACCGATCAGCTCGCCTGTCAGAACATCAATCTCCGTAATCCGTTCGATCTCGTCTCCGAACAGCTCTACCCGGATCGCATGCTCGCCCTGGGATGCCGGGAAGATCTCAACGACATCCCCGCGCACACGGAACGTACCGCGCACGAAATTAATATCATTGCGCTGATACTGGATATCTACAAGCCGGCTCAGAATCTGATTACGCGGCTTCTCCATCCCTACCCGCAGCGAGAGCAGCAGGCTTCCGTATTCCTGCGGCGAACCGAGACCATAAATACAGGACACACTCGCCACGATAATGACGTCACGGCGTTCAAACAGTGAACTCGTTGCCGAGTGGCGGAGCTTGTCGATTTCTTCATTTATGCTGGAGTCTTTCTCAATGTAGGTATCGGAGGAAGGGATGTACGCCTCTGGCTGGTAATAATCGTAGTAACTGACGAAGTAATCCACAGAATTGCTCGGAAAAAATTCTTTGAACTCACTCGCCAGCTGCGCAGCAAGCGTCTTGTTGTGCGCAATAACCAGCGTGGGGCGGTTCAACTTGGAAATCACTTGTGCGATGGTAAAGGTCTTGCCTGTACCTGTCGCTCCCAGCAGCGTCTGGTGCTTCTTGCCCTGCCGGATGCCGTCCAATAACTCTTCTATGGCATGAGGCTGATCGCCCTGGGGTGTATACTCGGACTCCAGTTCAAAAGTCTTCGTACTGACGACAATATCACTCATTTGCCCGTCTCCCCTCTATCGTCTAGAATATATGAATATATTATAATTGTAACCCAATAGCTTCCTCCTCCATACCATACTGAAAAATATGGAAGATAGGAATGCACGTTCCCGTTTATTATACAGCGTTGCCCAGACTGTTGCAAACCATAATATATAGAAATTTAAGGAGCCTGAATTTATGGATTTTACTACAATAATCGGCCTGCTGGCCGGGATTGCCGCCATGATCGGCGGTTTTCTGTGGGAAGGCGGCAGCCTGTCCGGCCTGCTGCAGCCCAATGCTGCCCTGATCGTATTCGGCGGCACACTTGCGGCTGTACTCATCAGCTTCCCGGCATCCAAGCTCCGCAGCATTCCGGCGGCGCTACGTGTGGCTTTTGGCAGGCAGCAAGATACCAGCCGGGAACAAGCTGAAGAGCTGATTGCTATGGCTGCACTCACGCGGCGCGGCGGTGTGCTTGCACTGGAGAAACGAGCGGAGGAACATCCAGATCCCTTCACCCGTGAAGGCCTCTTTCTGATTGTCGACGGCAATGACCCGGATCAGGTCCGGCAGATCCTGGAGCTTGGGATGGATGCCAAGGAACTGAAATATGAAGGCTATGCCAAAATATTCGAAGCCGCTGGCGGCTATGCACCGACCATGGGCATTATCGGCACCGTTATGGGGCTGATCCGGGTACTCAGCAACTTAACGGACCCTTCGAATCTGGGCGCGTCCATTGCCGTAGCTTTTACAGCAACACTCTATGGCGTAGCCAGCGCCAATCTACTCTTTTTACCCATTGCCTCCAAAATTAAATCCCGCAGCCAAAGTGAGCTGGGCACCATGGAGATGCTGCTTGTTGGCATTCTGTCCCTGCAGAACGGGGATCACCCGCATCTCGTCCGGCAAAAGCTGGCCCCCTTCCTGGCAGACGCCCCTAAACGCAGCGCCAGCACCAGTCCGGGAGACCCGCTATGAGACAAAGAAACCGCCGGCAGCACCGCGCCGCCGCAGGTAAGGAGAGCCGGGACCGCTGGATGATTACCTACGCGGATCTGATCACGCTTCTGCTTATTTTCTTCGTGATTCTGTATGCCATGAGCAGCCTCGACTCGCAGAAATATGCCATTGTCAGCGGCTCCTTATCGGATACCTTCAAAAGCGGAAGTACAGTACTGGAGGGCGGAAGCGGCGTGCTGGAGGGCAATCAGGGAAACACAGGGACTGGCGTCGCGAAGGGGCATAATGAAGACGGCGGAACGGCTGGCGGTCCTTCGGCCACAGATTCTGCGAATGCGGACGGGACGGATGGAGCCGGGGCAGATACTCCTGCAGCCGGACAAGAAGGAGATGGGGCTGCACACCAGCCTTCAGCGCGCGAGCTTGCTTTTCGGGAACAGGAGGCGAAGCTGACTGCGCTTATGGGGGTTATCACCCAATACGTGGAGGAGAATAACCTGGGTGAGCAGATTTTTGTTGCCGATAAGCCGCAGGGCATTGCGATCACGCTCAGTGACCGCTTCCTGTTCGATGCGGGTAAGGCTGAGCTGAAATCGCCTGCACTCCCTGCCCTGCGCCAGCTCTCCGGCCTGTTCCGCGGCATCGGCGCGACCATCAGCATCGAAGGCCACACTGACAATGTTCCGGTAACCGCCGCTTCGGAATATACGGATAACTGGGAGCTGTCCGGCGCCCGCGCATTATCTGTGCTGCGCTTTTTCCTGGATAACGAGGGCCTTAGCCCTGATTCCTTCCAGTACGCTGGTTACGCGGATACCAGACCTGCATATGATAATGCTACCGCCGAAGGCAGACAGAAGAATCGCCGGGTCGAACTCATTGTGCTGCGTCAGCTTCAGGAGGAAGAATAGTACGTAACCGCGAGCGAATCAGCTCAGATACCGGCAGGCGGCAAAAGCATATATCCATTTGCTAATATAAGGAGATAGACCGCTATGCAGGATACAAACAGAGCGGCGCCGGAGGCCGCAGGGTTTTTAAGGTTTTTGCGGCTGGCAGTTTCGCTGATCATGATCATTATTGCCCAAGGGATACTTACCCTCTTCGTCGGATTTTTTGCCGCCTTCATGCAGTTCTTCTCCTCCCGCTACTTCTGGGGAGACCTGGCCCGCGTCTACCCGCTGGATAAGCTGATTGCCATTGGCGCTGATTACCTTATTGCCGGAGCTATCTTCGCCCTGGCCTGGTTCGGGGTCTGGTGGATGCTCTACGGCTTGTCCGGGAATGGGCGGATCCGCTGTTTCCCCCTGCTTCTGCTGAGCGCGTATTCGACGTTTCTTCTCCTCTTTTTACAAGTCAATCCGGTCTATAACCCGGAAGCCATGATCCCCAGTTCTGCCGGGGAAGCTACATTTATCGTTTGTATGGGGATGTCTGCCGCCGTGCTTTTCCCGTTTTATTCAGCCGGAGTGTATTATTTCGTGCTCAAGCCCGCCACCCGTCCGCGAAAAAGATACCGTTTCCTGCTGTTGTGCTCTGCATTTTCCCTTGCGGGTCTGGCTCTTCTGCCCCTGTTGTGGCATCTGGCTCCGGGCCTGTATCCGGGTCTGCTCGGGTATCCAGAATGATATACAGACGCAAAAAGGCAGACCTCTCACATTAGTAACATATAATGTAATAAAGAGAAGTCTGCCGTATTCAGCCGCTTTCGTAAATAAGCTAAGCCTTATTCCCCAACCAGTTCCTTGTACGCTGCCGCATCCAGCAGGCCGGTTACTGCCTCTGCGAACTCTGCGTCCAGCTCCAGCTCAAAAATCCAACCGTCTCCGTAAGGCTGATCATTGATCAGCTCCGGGCTGGCCTCCAGCGCATCGTTGATCTTGGTCACCTTACCGGATACGGGTGAATATAGTTCTGATACCGTCTTCACGGACTCGATACTGCCCACGCTGTCGCCTGCGGAGATCGCCGCGCCGACTTCCGGGAATTCTACAAACACGATATCGCCGAGCAGATGCTGCGCATGATCCGTAATCCCTACACGTACTACGCGTCCCTCGCCCTGCTGCGCCCACTCATGCTCTTCGCTGTATAGCAGGTTGTCAAGCACTTCACTCATGTCCAAGCCGCCTCTTTTCCGTAATTGGAGTTCTAAATTTAGTTATAGCCTAAGTTATCGGCTTGCCTAATGTCAATATAACTGACAGTAAAATTAAATTTGTCAACTTTTTGACGTTTTTTGATTGACAGGGCGGAGGGTTACCCGGTTTAATGGAGTCAGTAGAAAAACATATGGTTTGCGAATGATGGCATAGGGAGAGACTGTCTCACAGGAAGACAGCGCCGAAGGAGTAAGCCCGGGATGGGTGAATCTCTCAGGCAAAAGGACCTTTGCCGGACGCATCTCTGGAGAGCATCCAGGCCTGTAGCATAGGCTCACGGATCACCAACGGGGAAACCTGCACCAACAGCTGCAGGGTAACTCTCAGGTACAAAGGACAGAGCGAAAGTCCATTTATGCATGCGTGCATAATGGCTTTCGCCTGTCCTTTTTCGTATGTAATCAAAGCCAAGGGAGTGACGAGATGGAGTCTTTGAGAAGAACACCTTTTTATGATCTCTATGCCGCTTATGCGGAGTCCAGATGTATTGATTTCGGCGGCTGGGAGCTGCCGGTGCAGTTCACAGGCATCGTGAAGGAGCATGAAGCCGTCCGCAATCAGGCCGGACTGTTCGATGTCTCCCACATGGGGGAATTCATGGTTACCGGAGAGGGCGCCGAAGCCTTCCTCCAGAGAATGACCACGAATGATGTCAGCCGCCTGAAAGACGGCGCGGCGCAGTATACTCTCATGCTCTATCCAAGCGGCGGAGTGGTGGACGATCTGCTCGTATACCGGCTGGGTGAGGAGCGTTACATGCTTGTCGTCAATGCGTCGAATATCGACAAGGACTTCCAGTGGCTGCAGGAGCATCTTACCGCTGAATTCAGCGGTGTCACCCTGAAGAATATCTCGGATGAGACGCTGCTGCTCGCTTTGCAGGGACCGCTGGCAGAGACGATTCTGTCCAAGGTCACGCAGGTGTCTCTAACAGAGCTTAAGCCGTTCCACTTCATCGAACACGCTGAAATCTGCGGCGTCACCGTCCTGCTCTCCCGTACCGGATATACTGGCGAGGACGGCTTCGAACTGTATGCTCCCGCAGATACAGCAGCAGCACTCTGGAACGGCCTGCTGGCCGCAGGCGCACCCCATGGCCTGACTCCCGCCGGACTCGGCGCACGCGATACGCTCCGCTTCGAAGCCAAGCTGCCGCTGTACGGCCAGGAGCTGTCGGCGGATATTACGCCGCTTGAAGCCGGTGTCCAGTTCTTCGTGAAGCTGGATGCAGGGGATTTCATCGGCCGTGACGCCCTGCTGAAGCAAAAGGAAGCCGGTCTGCCCCGGCGTCTTGTGGGCCTGGAGATGATCGACCGCGGCATTCCCCGCTCCCACTACCCCGTGTACGCGGACGGAGTCAAGATCGGTGAAGTAACGACTGGCACCCAATCCCCGACACTGAAACGGAATCTCGGACTTGCCCTGCTGGATGCTGCCTATACGGAGATCGGCACAGAGGTGTATGTGGAGATTCGCGGCAAGCAGCTTAAGGCTGCCGTCATCAAAGCCCCATTCTACAAAAGAAGCCAAGGAGTGAAGCCGCAATGAAGCACCGCTATCTGCCTATGACTGAGCAAGACCGTGCAGAAATGATGGAAACCGTAGGCATCCAGTCCATCGACGAGCTGTTCGCCGATATTCCGCAGTCCGTCCGCTACCAGGGAACGATGCCGATGTCCGGCGCTCTGGACGAATACGCACTGCTTCGCCATATGAAGGGTCTGGCTGACAAGAATGCCGACTTCGACACGCACACCAGCTTCCTGGGCGCCGGATTGTATGATCACCATGTTCCGGTTGTCATCAACCATGTGATTTCCCGTTCGGAATTCTATACTGCTTACACTCCTTACCAGCCGGAAATCAGTCAGGGGGAGCTTCAGGCGATCTTTGAATTCCAGTCGTATATCTGTGAGCTGACCGGAATGAAGGTTGCCAATGCCAGTATGTATGACGGCGCAACCGCCTTCTCCGAAGCGGCTGTGCTGGCCGCAGGCGCCACCAAACGCAAGAAGCTGATTGTCTCCCGTACGGTTCACCCGGAAGCGCGTCAGGTGCTTCGTACCTCCGCCAACGCCTGGGGCCTGCAAATTGTAGAGATTGACTACGCAGACGGGGTAACGGATCTCGCCAAGCTGGCCGAAGCCATTGACAGCGATACGGCCGCTGTGCTGGTTCAGTCGCCGAACTTCTTCGGCGGTATTGAGGATCTGCGCCAGATCGAGCCGCTGATCCACGCGGTCAAGGGACTGCTCGTGGTCAGTGCGAACCCGATTGCGCTCGGCGTGCTGGAATCCCCGGGAAGGCTTGGCGCAGACATCGTAGTCGGCGACGCCCAGCCGCTGGGAATCGCCGCATCACTCGGTGGACCCACCTGCGGATTCTTCGCCGTGGCCGAGCCGCTGATGCGCCGGATGCCGGGCCGGATCGTCGGCCAGACGGTTGACCGGAATGGCAAGCGCGGCTTCGTGCTGACGCTGCAAGCCCGCGAACAGCATATCCGCCGTGAGAAGGCGACCTCGAATATCTGCTCCAACCAGGCACTCTTGGCGCTATGCGCTTCCGTCTATCTGTCCGTGATGGGCAAGGAGGGCATGCGCGAGGTGGGTGAGCTGAACATCCGAAAGAGCCACTATGCCGCTGGGCGGCTGGCTGAAATCACTGGCGCAGAGCGCGTCTTCACTGCCCCATTCTTCAATGAATTCGTCCTGAAGCTCCCGGAGGGCAGCAGTGTGAGTGCAATTAACTCCAAGCTGCTGAAGGAAGGCTATCTGGGCGGTTATGACTTAAGCCGAGATTATCCCGAGCTGGCCGGACACATGCTGGTGGCCGTAACGGAGAAACGAAGCAAGACCGAAATTGACGAATTCGCAAGCGCACTGGAGGGCTGTGTATGAAACCGGAACAAAGTCTGATTTTTGAATTAAGCCGTCCCGGCCGCTCGGCCTACTCCCTGCCTCTGTGTGATGTGCCGCAGGACGAGGGCCTTGGCTCACTCATTCCCGAAGGGCTGCTGCGCAGTGAGCCGGTCGTACTGCCGGAGGTATCGGAAGTGGATGTCATCCGCCACTATACCGCCCTGTCCCGCCGCAACTTCGGAGTCGATAACGGCTTCTATCCGCTTGGCTCCTGCACGATGAAATACAACCCCAAGATCAACGAGGATGTCGCCCGCTTCCCGGGACTCTCTAAGATCCATCCCTATCAGCCGGAAGAGAGCATCCAGGGGGCGCTTGAACTGATGTACACGCTGCAAAAGGATCTGGCCGCCCTGACCGGCATGGATGCCGTATCCCTGCAGCCTGCTGCCGGCGCCCATGGCGAGTGGACCGGACTGATGATGATCCGCGCCTACCATGAGAGCCGCGGCGAGGTCCGCACCAAGGTCATCGTGCCGGATTCCTCGCACGGGACCAACCCGGCGAGCGCCGCAGCAGCGGGACTGGATACCGTGACCATCCCCTCCAACGACAAGGGAATGGTCGATCTCGAAGCGCTGAAGGCGGCGGTCGGCAGCGACACCGCTGCGCTGATGCTCACGAACCCGAGTACCCTCGGACTCTTCGAGACGCAGATCGTCGAGATCGCGGCAATTGTCCATGAAGCGGGCGGCCTGCTCTATTATGACGGAGCGAACTCCAACGCGATTATGGGCATTACCCGCCCGGGCGATATGGGCTTCGATGTGGTGCATCTCAACCTGCACAAGACGATGAGCACGCCGCACGGCGGCGGCGGGCCGGGAGCCGGACCGGTCGGCGTGAAGGCGAAGCTGATTCCATTCCTGCCGCAGCCTACGGTGGCCCAGAACGAAGACGGCAGCTTCACGCTGGACTGCGGCGGGCCGGAATCGATCGGCCGCGTCAAAGCCTTTTACGGCAACTTCGGGATTCTCGTCCGTGCATATGCCTATATCCGCACCTACGGTCCCGACGGCCTGCGTGAGGTGTCCGAGAACGCTGTGCTGAACGCCAACTATATGATGCACCGGCTGGCTCCTTACTTCGAGATTCCCTTTCCGGGGGTCTGCAAGCATGAATTCGTGATGTCCGGCAAGAACCTTAAGCAATACGGTGTGCGCACGCTGGATGTAGCCAAACGGCTGCTTGACTTCGGCTATCATCCGCCAACCGTCTACTTCCCGCTGACGGTAGAGGAATGTATGATGATTGAGCCGACCGAGACCGAGAGCAAGGAGACGCTCGACGGCTTCATTGAGACCATGATCCGAATCGTCAAGGAAGCCGAGGAGACGCCTGAGATTGTCATTAATGCACCGCATACGACTGAAATCAGCCGCCTGGATGAGACACAGGCCGCGCGTAAGCCGGTACTCAACTGCTCCTGCGGTTAACCTTCTGCCAGAGAAGCCGGACTTAGATGGTACACCAAATAGCCGGGTCAGGGATACATTGGTATCGCTGCCCGGCTATTTGATATATGTACCTGATGCAGATTTCCCCGGCTACGGCGTAAGCCGCTTCACGAATTGGAAGCGGTCATTCACCCGCATTTTACTATAGATGCTCTTCAGCATATTGCGCACGGTGCCTTCACTGATCCCCAGATCGCTTCCGATATGCAGCGCACTCTTCTCCAGCAGCCACAGCCTGGCTACCTCCTGCTCCCGCGCGGTCAGCTTATACTCCAGCAATGTGGATTCAAGCCGGTACTGCTGCATCTCCGGGTTCTTCTCCATCCACTTCTCCATGATATTCTCAGCAATCTGCTGCACGAAGGGAATGGCGAATTCAATAGGCTCTCCTCTATTAAAAGAAATATCAACATATCCGTAAACGGTATCATGATCCTGCAAGGGAGCGCATACACAGTTCCAGTCGCGGAAGGTCTGATCCGTATGTTCCGTCCCCCGCACCACTCCGATGCAGTTCATCTCCATCGCCAGCGATACAGCATTCATTCCCGCCTGCTGCCTGCTTAAGCTGACCCCCGGACGCAGCTCCGCCTGCTCCATCTCGGCCTGCGTCTCCGAAGAAGAATAGACCAGCTCCAGAATGGTCCCCGCCTTGTCCGTCAGGAACACCACATAAGGAATGGAGAGCAGCTGGCTTAATTTGTTCATTTCACTGCGGATGGAAGCAATCATAGCTCTATGATAGATATGCTCCCTGGATTCTTCAGAAGAACCCGCCACGGACATTCCGCTCTGGACATCAAGTTGGGGTTCACCCAGAGGCCGGAAGGCTTCAAGTTCGCTTGCTTCTAAATCCCCAGGCATACTCCATGCTCTTGATTGATTAAAGACTCTCACAAACGATCCCTCCATTTTTACCAATTCCTATATAATCAATTTTAAAAGAAAGCATTATAACATACAATTACGGAATAATGAACATTCAGTATTGGATCTGTAAATCCCCGCGTTAGCGCTGTAAAATGTAGAAATCTGTTCATCCTATATTTCTACATCATTCCGGGAGGTTCGACATGCTTCGCATCGGCTATCTATCGGCTGCTCTTAATCTGGCTACTGCCATGGTGTCATTCCTGCGCTTCGGCAGTAATTATGCCCTGCTCATCATGGCCAGCTATACCCTCTTAACCCTTGCGGGATACCGGCTGCTGCAGAACAAAAGGACATTATATCTTATCCCTCTGCTCACCTTCAGCTGTTCATTCCTCTTATACAACGTGACCTATGTATTGTTGAAGCAGATTAATCTCGTAGACCTGTATGCTGTAGACTGGAGACTCGAGGTTCAGCTGGCGCTTCCCCTGCTGGTAGGGTTCGCCGTCCAGACTCTCCTTAAGCGTAGCGGCAACTCCCGGCTGGTGTAGGCTATACGGGGTTGCCGCTTTTTTTTGCAAAATCGACTTAAACTGATAGTTTTCGACATCTGCTCAGTGATATATTTACTCTTACGTCTGTCAGACCGCTGAGGATTCAGAAGTTTTCTCCGCAGGCATCTGCGGTAACGCTTTCAGAGCAATGAACAGGAGGGTTAAGCTTGAGTATGATTGAAGCCAAAGGGCTGAGTAAGTCCTTCATGCAGGCGGTGAAGGAGCCGGGCCTTAAGGGAGCGGTGAAGCATCTCTTCCTGCCCAGGCATATTGAGAAGGTGGCGGTCAAGCCGCTGGATCTGAGGATCGAAGCGGGGGAGACGGTGGCCTACGTGGGACCGAACGGCGCCGGTAAATCGACTACCATCAAGATGCTGACCGGCATTCTGATGCCTTCCTCCGGGAGTATCTCGGTGAACGGGATCAATCCGTACCGCAAAAGAATGGAAAACGCCGCCCAGATCGGCGCAGTCTTCGGGCAGCGCACCCAGCTGTGGTGGGATATTCCGATTGCCGAGTCCTTCTCGCTGCTGAAGGATATCTATCAGATTCCGGATGCCCTCTACAGGAAGAACATGGACTTGTTCACCGACATGCTCGGGATGAGCGAATTCATCCACCTGTCCGCACGGAAGCTCTCGCTGGGTCAGCGCATGCGTGCCGATCTGGCCGCAGCCCTGCTGCATAATCCGCCGATTCTGTATCTCGATGAGCCGACGATTGGCCTTGATGTATCTGTGAAGGAGAAGATCCGCGGGTTCATTAAGCAGATCAACCAGGAGCAGCAGACGACCGTGATGCTGACGACCCATGACCTGGGCGACATTGAGGACCTGTGCAAGCGGCTGGTCATTATCGATCACGGCGCGATTATTTATGACGGGACACTGAGCGAGGTCAAGGCCCGTTTTGCCAAAAACCGCGTCATCTTCTTCCAGGTACGCTCCCCCATGCCGGAATTGTACGAGCTGCTGGAGCAGAGCCCCGGGCTGAAGCTGGAACAGCAGAGCAGCCAGGAGTTCTCGGTCACTTTTGACCGGTATGAATATACCGCCAGTGAAGTGGTTAGCCGGGTGATGAAGCATGGGGAGGTACTCGATTTCCGCATGGAGGATACCCACATTGAGCAGGTCATTAAGGCTGTCTATGACGGCCATCTGGACCTGAACGAGCATCGGGAAGCAAGGGGGCAGGAGCTGAATGATAACAGCAGCCGGGCTTAACAAATACAGAAGCATTGCCAACCGCTCCCTGCAGAATGTGATGGCCTACCGGAACTCCTATATCATTAATTTACTGGCGAACTCGATTAATCTCGTAACGATCTTCTTCCTCTGGCAGGGAATCTATGGCGGGCGCGAGGCAGTGGGCGGCTACTCCTGGGATCAGATGAAGACCTATCTGCTGGTGACCTTCCTGGCCAATTCCGTCCTGTCCTGGTATTCCGAGACCGCCATCTCCGGCAAAATCCTGGACGGCAGCGTCGCCATGGACCTGCTGAAGCCGATTGATTTCCAGACGGCCCGATTCGCCGAGACCTTGGGCGCAAGCCTGCTGGAGGGGGCAATGAGTACGGTTCTGCTGATCGTGTTCGCCACCTTCCTTACCGGAGTGACCTTCCCCCACTCGCCGGTCGTCTATCTGCTGTTTGCGGTCAGTCTGCTCTGCGCGGTTGTGGTCAAATTCGGCGTGGTCTATCTGGCGGCGCTGTTATGCTTCTGGTCGACGGGGTCCCTCGGGATTGTCTGGACGCGGATTGCGCTCACTAACCTGCTGTCGGGCGCGCTGGTGCCATTGGCCTTCTTCCCGGACTGGCTGGAAAAGCTGGCGCTGCTGCTGCCCTTCCAGGCCATCATTCATACGCCGACGATGATCTTCCTGCAACAGGCAGATACGTGGGAAAGCCTGCGGCTGATAGGGATTCAGCTCTTTTGGGGGGCAGGGCTCTGGATGGCGGGCAAAGCCATGTGGAACTGGGCGGTCCGCCAGGTGACCATTCATGGAGGCTAAGGCTGAAGGAGGACGCAGAATGAAAATATCGCAAATGCTCTATCTCTATAGAAGGCTGTATGTGCAGCAGCTTAAGGCGATTCTGGAGTATAATAAAGACTTTTACATCCTGATGTGTGCGGCAGCCTTGACGCAGGTATTGGGGTTCGTGTTCCTGTGGGTGATCTATGACCGGATTCCGGATATTCAGGGCTGGCAGTTCTGGGAGGTCACCTTCATGTACGCTATGATCTTCCTGACGGAGGGGGCGGGTTCGCTGTTCTTCGAGGGCAGCTGGCGGCTGGGCAGGCTGGTCAACACAGGAGAGCTGGACCGTTATCTGCTGCGGCCGGTGCCGGTGGTTCTTCAGGTGTTCTGCACAGGGATTGGGATTAACGGACTCGGCAATCTGCTCATCGGCGGGGTCATCATCTGGCAGTCGCTTGTGCACAGCCCCATCCACTGGACTACGGGCAAGGCCGCCATTCTTATCCTGTTATTCGTCACAGCGGTCATTATCCGGGTATCCATTAACCTCATGGGTAACTCGGCGGCCTTCTGGATTCGCAATGCCGGGAATGCATTCCCGCTAATGGTGCATAATCTGTCCGATCTGGCCAAATATCCGATTACCCTGTTTCCGCAGGCGATCCGCATCTTCATTTCGACGGTGCTGCCCTATGCGTTCATCAGCTTCTACCCGGCAACCTATATTTTCGGCAAAAGCGGCTGGTCCGGCTGGTGGCTCCTCGCCCCTGTCGCGGCTATCGGAAGCGCGGCTGCGGCTTACGGGGTCTTCCGGTACGGGCTGTCCCGGTATGAGAGTACGGGGAACTGAATGTTAGTTAAATACATTTGGAGCAGGATCAGTGTTAGTTCATTGATGGACGCTCCGCAAACGGACCGTTGTTCCAATCGCTCTGCTGTTTAAGCAGAGCACGGGTACCTCTTAAAAAGAACGCATAACACCTCTAACGCGCGATAAACAGCCGCTTCTCCAGATCCAAGTCGTACACCTGCGGCTTCAGCTCCGGGTCGGTCCCGGCACCCTCAGGCGAGTGTACCACTAATTGTTCATTCTGGTTAGCAGGTACGGGTTGAATCTCGGAGTAGACCAGCGTGTCATGCACGATATCCCCCTGCTTGAAGGACAGGGGAAATACTTCTCCGCTCATCTTATTGACCGCGAAGGCGTAAGCAACTAATCCATGCCCGGACTTATACTGGGGAGCAAACAGATATACTTCTGCATCCTTGAAGCTGACTTTATCGAACTCGAGGACCTGGTCTGATGGGCGTACGAACAAGAAAGCAGGCAGCTTAAGCAAGACCTGATCCTGATCCCCCGCCCGGTACACGATGGAGTAATCAGCCTGATACGTCTGCTCCCCTTCGAGACCGTAATTGCTGGATGTCTCCAGATGTCCGCGCTCCTCGGAGCTGCTTGCGATCATCAGCAGCTCGCCTTGTCCCGCTGCACTTCTAGCGCGTATGGTTCCCGCAGCATTAACGGAATCGGCAATTACCAGGTTGGCGGGAGCTTCTGGTTGAACCGGACTCGATAGGCCTGCTGTAGTTGCCGGAACCGCTGCGGATGCAGTTTCTGAGGCTGCGGGTGAAGCGGTTGTTGCCGGTGGAGACGCAGGAGCAGATGCTATAGCAGACGGAGCCGGTTCTGCCGACGGAGTAGCTGTGCCGGATACACCCTGGCTGCTGCACCCCAGCAGCAGGCCGAGTACCAGGAGTGCGCCCGCTGTACGTGTTGTAGCTGTAGACCGGATTGGACTCATTCCCCTCTAATCGTTTTTTGAGTACAACCTATTATATAAGATTATCACGGTCCACAAATTTAGAGATTGTCTTATTTTCTTTAAAAAATAGTCATCGGAACATGCCCTTGAGCAGCGGGGGCGTGACAAGTGTGGTTACAATTACAGCAATAATCACTCCAGTGAAATACTCCGGCTGCAGCAGCCCGCTCGACAGGCCCGTGGCGGCTATAATCAGAGCGACTTCGCCTCTGGAGATCATGCCTGCGCCGATAATGAACGAGGACCGGGTATTGAACCCGGTCAGCCGTGCGCCGATTCCGCCGCCCAGCCATTTCGCCAATATTGCGAACAAGGATAACACCACCACAAATAGAATGTGGCTGCCCAGCCCCTCGAAGCTGACACTCAGCCCGATGCTCACAAAAAAGACTGGTACAAACAGCGTATAGGCAATCGGCTCTACTTTGGACTCCACCACCTGCTTGAAGGACGTCTGGGCAATAGCAATTCCGGCGGCAAAAGCGCCGATGATGCCGGCCATCCCCATCCGTTCGGCAAAATATGCATAGGCGAAGAGAATCACCAGAGCAGCGGTCATGACCGCCTCGGTTACCCGCAGGGGGGCGAGCCAGCGCAGCAGCCGGGGCACGGCCAGCCAGCCTGCGAGAATGGCGACGGCGAAGAACAGCAGTTTTTTGCCGATCAAGAGGGGAATGGAGATGTCACTGCCTGTGCCGAAAAAGCTCATCAGCACCGCCAGCAGAATCACAACAAGAATGTCATCGATCACCGCCGCTCCCAGAATGGTCGAGCCCTCCGGCGAATTCAGCCGGTCCATCTCCTTCAGCACCTGAACGGAAATACTGACCGAGGTTGCGCTAAGAATCACCCCCAGGAAGAGGGCATTATGATCCGCGAAGCCGAACCACGCCCCGATGCCATACCCGCCGATAAAAGGCAGCAGAATTCCGCCCACCGCGACCGCCAGAGCCGACTTCCAGTTCTCACGCAGCTGCTTCAGGTCTGTCTCCAGTCCCGCGATGAACATCAGCAGCAGCACGCCAATCTCGGACATGTAATGAATGAATCCGCCCGGCTGCACCCAGCCGAGCACGGCAGGTCCGAGAAGGATGCCGACCAGCAGCTTCCCCAGCACCGCAGGCTGCCCGAGCCGCACAGACAAGTCCCCGGCCAGCTTGGTGAATAATAGAATCAGCAGTAAATACAGTATGAATTCCACTTGCTATTTCCACTCCTTTTCTCCTGAAAAACTCCATAAAACGACAAAGAGAAGCCTTGGTGACAGGCTCCTCCTAATAACACTGACCTATTCAGTTCACTTCACACGATTCTCTCCAGTATAACTCCAATGAATATTGCTGTAAACCGGACTACTTCAGATAAAAGACCTCTTGCAGCGGTACCATCGGAACCGCATCGTTGAAATCGAAGGATCCCTCGACCATTTTCGAGGTGATCGCATTCCAGCGGTTGCAGGCCTCGCTCCCGGCGATGTAGGCGAATGCTGCTTCCGTATCATCACATTCGAAGCAATAGAAGAACTGGTTGCCATTCTGAAAAATCGAATAGTTGCGGATGCCCGCTTTACTGTGCTCCTCCAGAATCTCCGGCCACGGGTCCAGATGCATCTGTACGTATTCCTCTAAGTTTTCCTCTTTCACCTTCCAGGTCCAAGCCAGCTTGTTGCTGCCCATCTCGCATCCCCCTGTCATATGTTCCTTCGATTCAATCATATCACATAATTAAGTGGTTTGGACATGTCCGATTCGGACATCAGGGGCAGCAAGGATATGCTTCGATATCAGGTACTGATTCCCGCTTCGTTCGGACGGAGAATGGCAGAGCCAATCGCCAGCAGAACGGCGGCCATCAGGCCCAGGATCGCAAACGGCATCCACAGCTCATTCCAGCCGCCACCGGTCGCGGCAATGTCCACCGCCTGTATCGCCCATTTCTGCGGTGTAAAGTTGGCCAGCTTCTGCATATATTCCGGCATGATGGAGACGGGCCAGAAGCAGCCGCCCAGCATGCAGGTCGGGGTAAGAATCAGCGAATTCAGCATCCCCGCATTGCGCGGATTGCGGATCAGCCCGGCAACGGTGCTGGCAATCCCCATGGAGACCAGCATGAAGGCCGCCAGAACCAGGAAGTAGAGAAAGAGCGGCATCTCATAATCGTAGCGGAGCACCCATTTGCCCAGGGCCAGCACTACGGTGATCTGAATCATTCCTACAAGAAAGCTGCCCAGGAAGTTGCCAAGCGCAATTTCATAGGAACGGACTGGAGCGCTGAACATGCGCATCATGGTCCGCCCTCTGCGGTCATCCGTGATCTGGGAGACAGAGCTGGTCACCAGCGCCATCAGGAACATAAGCGTCATCCCTGTAACTACGCCCAGGGTCTGCCGCGGATAGAGATCATAATCGGTACGGATGCTGCCCACGTTGTGCTGCTCCGACTGCTTCAGCACAGCAGCGAGCTGCGCCTGCATATCGCCTGTTCCTCCGCTGGCGGCAGCAACGGTATGTGCTGCTTCGGCAATTTGAGCGGCAGTGGCGGTGATCTTCATCTTCATCATCATTGAGCCTTCACTTGCCCGAAGCTCATAGATGCTGATCTGCGGCGGCTCCCCCGCCATTAAGGCGGCAGTGTACCCGGCAGGAATGAACACCCCCACCGTTCCCTCCTGCTTAATTGTCGCTTCCTTCAAGGCAGCCTCGTCGCTGCGCGGCTCGAACTTATACTCTCCGGCCAGCTCCAGCTCCGTAATCAAATGTCTGCCAGCTGCCCCCGTATCCGAGTTGACGTATAGAACGGTTGCCGGTCCCTCCGCCATCCCTCCGGTAAGGGAGATAATCGCTGCCACCACTACGCCGGGAAGCAGAATGAATACCATAAGCCCTCTGAAGGTGCCAATACTTCGTTTGATCATATTCCAGGCAATAATTAATATTTTATCCACGGTAACCCACCTTCCGGTATGAGACAATCACTGCCGCGAACAATGCCGCGCTAATGATGCACATCACCCACAGATTCGGCAAAAGCTGCTCCAGACCGGAATGCAGCATCATCCGGATGACTGCCTGCTGTGCCCAATGGTTAAGCGTGAATGCCCCTGCGCTGTTCACCCAGGAATCGGGAAGCGGCGCCATTCCACCGCTGACAAAGGTCATTACTACAGTCAGGACACTAATGATATTCGTAGCTGTCGCTGAGGTCCGGCTGAAGAGGCAGATCAGTACGGCCAGTGTCATTGAGGCGGCAATCATCAGCAGGCAGAACAGCAGCAGCAGTCCCGGGCGGTTGCCCCAGTAGACGCCGAACAGCCAGTCAGACAGCAGAATAATCGTGAGGCACTGCAGGATGCTGACCAGGCCTACGCCGAGCATTTTGCCGATGAACAGATGACTGTCTTTTACCGGCATGGAATGGATTCTGAACAGCGTATGGTTCTCTTTATCGTTAAAAAGTGAGGCTGTCACGGTCAACCCGCTGTACATCAGGAACATCAGCAGCATGGACGCTGCATAGAACTGGGCCGCCGAATAGGTCTTCCCGCCATTGTTCAGATCCCCCAGTACCACCCCCGGCTTACCGGCAGGTGCCGTAGTCGCTGTAAGAGCCTGTGGTCCAAGGGTTACGGCTGCCGCCTGCTTATAATTCAGCTCCATCAGCAGATTGTCGAAGGCGGTTCCGGCGACCCGGTTATCGGCATGGCTCCTGCCCAGAATGAACTCCAGGCTCGCCTTCTTACCGCTTTGCACCTCCTGGTCGAAGCCGGGGGGAACAATCACCCCATAGGCATATTTGCTGGTGCGCAGCCCGCTCTCCGCGGCTTCACGGCTCTCTGTCTTGACAGGAATAATGAGTCCCTTCACCTCAGGCGTCTCAAGAAAAGCCGTAAGGATCGCAGATGCCTCCGCCCCCCCGCCTCCGTTATTCACAATAGCTACACGTACAGGCTTGATCTCATCTGCCCCCTGTACCCCGACCACCCCGGAGAGCGAAGCGCCCAAGAGGAAGATCAGCACCAGCGGCAGCAGGAACATATTAAGCAGCAACGTGCGTGAACGGAGCTGTCTGCGCAGCTCAAATTTCATAATAATCCAGGTATTCACGTTTCTCCCCCTCTCTAGTCCCGCAAGGTCCGGCCGGTCAGACTAAGGAACAAGGTCTCCAGATCCGGCTCTTCAATATTCAGGGAGGCAATGACCCCTTCGTGCTTGGAGAAAATAAACAGAATATCCTGGAGCGCACTTTGCGAGGAGGGAAGATACAGCTCTACCGCATCCTGCACCGCTTCTACCCGGTTGATCCGGGGATGCTGCCCCAGCTCGTTCACTAAGGCAGGGGTGATGCCCGCTGCCTTCACAACGATTTTCTCCTCGTGGGCCACCCGTTCGCGCAGCTCGTTCTCCGTACCGCAGGCAATAATATGCCCCTGGTCCATAATGGCCACCCGGTCACAGATCGCAGCAACCTCCTCCATATAATGGCTGGTGTAGATCACCGACGACCCCATCTTATTCAAAGCCTTCACGGATTCCAGAATATGATTGCGTGACTGCGGATCAATGCCTACTGTGGGTTCATCCATAATAATCAGGCGCGGCCGGTGCATGATGGCACAGGCGATATTCAGCCGTCTTTTCATCCCTCCCGAGAAGGTGGATGGTTTATCCCTCGCCCGGTCGCTTAGGCCGGTGAACTCAAGCGCCTCTTGGGTCCGCTCCTTCAGCAGCTGTCCGCGCAGCCCATAGAGCCTGCCGAAAAAGCTTACATTATCGGTTGCCGTCATATTCTCGTATAACGCCAGCTCCTGGGGTACAAGCCCGATACGCTTCTTCACCTCAAGCGGCTGCTCCCGTACGGACAGCCCGTCGATGATAATATCGCCGCTGTCGGCTTGAAGCAGCCCGCAGATCATGCTGATGGTCGTGCTTTTGCCGGCACCGTTCGGGCCCAGCAGGCCGAAGATTTCACCCTCCTGTATATTGAAATTCACGTGATCCACAATCAGCTTACCGTCATATCTCTTCACAACATCGCTCAGTACTGCAAGTGCCATTGCCGATGCCCCCTGTTCCTTCATTCTCGTATTCTTATTGTATAGTAGGGCGGACACAGCCGAAGGTACTAAAGGTCATGATCCAGAGGTGACGAAAGTCATCTCCTGAAGGGCAGCACTCTTATGCTAAGATGGTTATACCTGAGAAGAATGTTGACCGATTAGGGATATTTTATCTAAAAGGATGAGCTTACTTGACCAGAGAACTGATTCTGCTGCGCTATGGCCTGCTTATGATCCCGGCGATCCTCTCGATTCAAGTCTATGCATTCGCCGACTATGACTGGTTCACTCTGCATTTCATGCTGCTGATGCTGCTGGTCACCCTGGGTGCAAGGCAATCCAGCCCTCTCTCCACACTGACCGGAGGCATGGAGCTGATCTTCACCGCCTGGCTTTGTTACGAATATGGGCCGCTGATGGTTTTTCCGGCCTTGTCTGCGGTGATCTCCTACACCCGGCTGCAGCCCAAGAATACGGCCCTTGCCTTCTTCTGTATTCATCTGGCCCTGCTGAATGCCGCCCTGCTTCATGCGGCTCCGGCAGTGCTTGTCTACATGAATCTTACCTTCCTGCTGTGTGCCGGCTTGAATCTGTTGCTGCTCCGGGCAGGGCGCGGGCGTGCCGATACCTTATTTCTTTATGATGAGCTGCGCAAAAAGCATTTTGAGCTGGAAGAGGCCCGCGCAAGGCTGCTCCAATTCACCTCGCACATAGAGGTGGCTGCGCAGGCAGAAGAACGGGTGCGGATCGCCCGCCAGCTGCATGATGACATCGGCCACCGGCTGATCCGGGTCAAGATGATGACCGAAGCGGCCATCCACACCCTCCCTGCCGCACCGGAAACGGGATTGCAGATGATGAACCAGATCCGGGATCAGCTCTCGGGCAGTATGGACGATATGCGTGCGGCGCTGAAGCGGATTAACCCTACTCCGCAGCTTGAAGGAGCCTATGCGCTGGACCGGCTGCTGGAAGAAGTGGGCCGCGATACAGGCATTGCCACCTCCTATACGGTGCAAGGGATTCCTTATCCGCTCTATCCGAGCCTTCAGGTTGTGCTGTACACCAATGCCCGGGAGGCCATCACCAATGCGCTGCGGCACGGGCAGGCCAGCTCCGTATGGGTGGAGGTCACCTATACGGAGCATGAGGTGCGGATGGAGACTGGCAATAATGGGAGGCTGCCCGAAGCTGACCCGCTGAGCCGTCTGCCGGGCAGCAGCGGGATGGGCATGAAGGGCATGAGCGAGCGCTGCTCCATGGTGGGCGGGACGATGGAGCTGCGGCTGCAGCCGCAGTTCACGGTCATCACCCGGCTGCCGGTGTACCTGCAGCCGGAGGGAGCGCTGCGCTGAATAGGGGAATGGGGGCGGGGGTGGAGGCGCCTGTGCTGCATACGGACAACTCGCGGTTCTCGGGGAGCTGCTCCCCCTCTGCCAGAAACAAGTGGAAAAACGCATCTTAAATTCACAGTTTCTGATGATTCCAGGAAATTAGTTGGAAAAACAGCATCTGCTGTTGCTGGTTGTGATGCTGACGGACGATTCGGGAGTAATTAAGTGTCGTTTTTCCAACTGTTGTCCCCAAAGAGGGCATTTGCTAATCAGCAAGTGTTGTAAATCCAACTATTTTCCGTGTCGCAGTATTGGCAGACTGGTCAGTTCTCCAATTAGCCGTGTACCAGAGCATCGCCAAACTGATTAGCCATCTACCTATTCCCCCACGCCACAATACCAGCAGACTGATCCGCTCTCCAACTGTAACGCATAGCGCAGATTCCCGTTATGCCGCATCACCCCAACTTTCCAATTAGTCTTATAAGAAATGGAGCTTACCTGAGAGTTCGCATACACTCATCAAGTTCGCCGGGGACGGGCAGCGGGAGAATATTCACAGATAAGAGGTGCTGATTCATGATTAGCGTATTGATTGTTGACGATGATTCTTTTATCCGCGAGAGCCTGAAGGTATTGATCGGGCTGGATGCCGGCATCGAAGTGGCCGGAACCGCAGGGGATGGCCGGGAGGCTCTCTCCTTGCTGGGGGATCTGCCCGGCGGAGCGGATGTTGTACTCATGGATATCCGGATGCCGGGATGTGACGGGGTGGAAGGCACACTGCTGATCAAAGAAGCCTATCCGGCCGTAGCCGTCCTGATGCTGACCACCTTTGATGATGACGAATATATTATTGAGGCTCTGCGCGCCGGAGCCAGCGGATATCTGCTCAAGAACATCCCGCCGGACCGGATCATTCAAGGCATCAAAACCGTATATGAGGGCAATATGCTCATTCATCCCGAGATTGCCCGCAAGCTGACGGGCTTCCTCCAGCCATCCGCGCGTCAGGAAATTCCAGAGGCTCAGCCGCTTGCTTCCTATGGCCTGACCAAGTCCGAGCAGGCAGTCGTCACCTCCATTGCAGAGGGGCTCACCAACAAGGAAATCGCCGCCAAGCTGTTCCTGAGCGAAGGCACCGTCAAAAACTATATCACCGACATCCTCAGCAAGCTCGGCGTACGTGACCGGACGCAGATTGCGATTCTGTATCTGAAGAGCACGCAGGGGAACCCTTGAGCCATGGACTGGCGATATATAAGGTGAACAATTATCACTGTCTGGTGACATACATCCAGCCCATATACCTTTTTGGTCACACCTTGTAGCCGGTTTTCGCATACGTTCTGAAGTGCCTCTTCCTTTCATGGTGGCGCTCCGCCTGTCTGTCGCCAATTCTGAACGTTTCCTCTCACGGGCCGCTTGTCTGGAGCCGCATTGTTGCACATTTTGCAGGATACTTCTAAAAATGTTACGGGCTACGGGTACATTGTTGCATCATTTGCAGGAATTCTGGTGCTTAGTGCGATCCACTCCGTCCGAATGTGGTCGGTTTTTCGATTACATTTGGTCCACGCACCAATCAGCGCCGAATGTGGTCGGTTTTTCGATTACATTTGGTCCACATGCCCACGCAGCGCCGAATGTGGTCGGTTTTTCGATTACATTTGCCCCATGTGCCCACGCAGCGCTGAATGTGGTCGGTTTTTCGATTACATTTGGTCCATGTGCCCATGCAGCGCCGAATGTGATCGGTTTTTCGATTACATTCCAGGTACCACACATCACTTCCTTAACAAATATACAAGGCCCGTTCCCCCTGAACTTAGTTCAGAAAGAACGGGCCTCTTTAACCTCCCGTGCCAGCAGCCGCCGGGGGAATCAATTACGTTGATAATCTTCCGTCAGACACCGGCAGATTCCTGCTGAGCCTCTGCCGGCGGCGTCTTCTTCGCCCGGCCCAGCCGGTCACCCTGCACTCCCCGCTGCCGGATGCCTGTCCGCATCCCGATGATGCTGAAGATGCTGGACGGCTTGGTCTCTGCGGTGATGCCCCCGTCCGGGTCCGGCACCAGAATGATGCCGAGCTGATGATGGTCCCCGGCATAGATCGCGCGCTGCAGATACTTGCTCTCGCCTTCGCGGTTCTGCACCTCCAGCTTGCAGAACGCGGGGTTCATGCGCAGCGCCTCATGCAGCTGCGCTGCGCTGGTCAACAGGACCCCGTTGACCTTCAGCAAGATCTCGCCGGGCAGGATGCCCAGCTCCTGCGCGGGGCTGCCCTGCAGCACGGCCAGCACCTTGCGGCCGGCCGGGGGATGCACGAAGACGGGGCTAAGGCTGCGCTCCTCCAGAGCGCTGTACCAGCTTAACCCTTCGTGCAGCAGAATAGCCGCGAGCGCCGCGACAACCGTCAGCGGGCTCCATAGGTCCGCAAGCAGGCTGAGGCCGAGCAGGACGGCGCTGTAGACCAGCAGCCGTCCGAACGTCCGGGCCGCCTTGCGTCCGGGCAGCATGCCCTGGGTCATCTCGCTGAAGCCGATGATGACCGGCAGCGAGACCAGGCCGAGGCCCCCGCCCAGCAGCGGATGCCACGGCAGTTCACCGATTCCCGTGCCTGCGGGAATCAGCACGAACAGCGGCAGCGGCCAGAAGGCCTGCAGCTGGTAGCCGCCCACCACCTTGCCGCGCTTGCCGGCAAGGAACAGCGGCGTCGCCAGCCGGGGCCCCTGCCAGCGCGCCAGCAGCGCCTCGGCCACGTGGAGCAGCGCGGCCAGCGCCAGCAGCGCCGGGATGTCCATCTCCCGCACGGCACTGGCAACCGTTCCGGCGGCTCCGCTCTGCAGCGTCCCCGGGAAGAACGACAGTACAAACTGCACGATTCCCAGCACGCCTATGGCATACGCAAAGCATAAATAACGCACCCGAAACAGCATTAAGACAAGGCTGACCACCCAGATACAGGCTACAGCCGTATAGGTCACTGAGACTCCCAGTGCAACCGCGCCAAGGGAGACAAACAGCCCCATAAGTCCGCCGGTCCACACGGTCCGCCAGGTTTCCGGTCCCCAGCTATGCAGCTTCACATGAATAAGCTTCCGCTCCAGGGCTACCTGTCTGCGGTAATATAGGGCAATAAATAGAATAGCGATATAGTAATAGGGCTGAATCAGCAGATGAAGCACTGCCGTGCCCCAGCTGGTCAGCAGCTCCGGGAGTACATTCAACGGTTCGCACACTCCTTTTCATAGCCTAGAACAAATAGGGATTATCTGCACGCCGGCACAATGTATGCTGTTTTTCGCATACATTCGGGCCATGCGCCTGCACGTCAGCACAATGTATGCTGTTTTTCACATACATTTGGCCCATACGCCTGCACGCCAGCATAATGTATGCTGTTTTTCGCATACATCTGGCCCATGCGCCTGCACGTCAGCACAATGTATGCTGTTTTTCACATACATTTGGCCCATACGCCTGCACGCCGGCACAATGTATGCTGTTTTTCACATACATTCGGGCCACAATTAAAAACAGAATTAAATGACAATATCCCATTTAAAGAAAAAAAGAAGGCTGAAATCAGCCTTCTTACTTGTTCGACGCCGCAGCCTTGATTTCCTTCTGAATTTCTTCGATCCCCTTATTCCGCTGATTGTCATTCACCGGATCCTGGATGACCTTGATCAGCGCCAGCTCCAGCGCTTCCGCGGTCTTGGCATCAATCGAGCCTGTCGATTTCAGCTTGGCTGCGCTCTGGAATTTCCTGACCGCTTCTTTGGTCCCGGCATCGAAGTAACCGTCCTTGCGGCCCGGCTTGTAGCCTAGCCCATCCAGCATAGTCTGTGCACTTTTGACATCTGCATTGTTCATATTATATTGCAGCGTAACGCTCTTGTTAATCGGCGCCACCGAGAAGTAATCCGGCTGAGCTACGGCGATATCCGGCTTAATGCCCTTGCCGTGAATCCAGGTGCCGTCTGGCGTCAGCCACTTGGCAATCGTAATCTTCAGCAGGCTTCCGTCACCGAGCTGCTCCTCGAAGCTGGTCTGCACGGTTCCTTTGCCGAACGAATTCTCCCCGATCAGCTTGGCTCCGGCAGATTGCTGCAGGGCTCCGGCCATGATCTCCGAAGCGCTCGCGCTGCCTTTGTTCATCAGCACGACTACCGGATACTTCTTGCTTGATCCCTTCGAGGTACTGATCTCGCGCCGCTTGTTCTTATCTTCCACCTGCACAATGGCTTTGCCGGAAGGTACGAACTGCTCGACCATCTCAATGACGACCGGCAGCACACCGCCCGGGTCATTGCGGACATCAATAACGAGTCCCTTCATGCCTTGCTTCTCCAGCTTCGTCAGCTCTTCCTTGAACCGCTCCGAGGTGTTCTGTGAGAACTGCGTAACCTCGATCACACCGACATGCTCCTTCTCCATCTTCGCATAGACCGTCTCCAGTCTGACATCATCACGGGTGATGACGAATTGCAGCGGTTCTGCTGTTCCGGTCCGCTGGACCTTCAGGGTCGCCTTGCTTCCCTTGGGACCGCGAATTTTGGCTACAGCCGCATTCAGCTCCAGCCCTTCCAGCGATTCACCGTTCACGGAGAGGATCACATCCTTAGCCTGAATGCCTGCCTTCTCTGCCGGTGAGCCCTTGATGGGCGAGACTACAACGACCTTGCCGTTGTCGGACGAGACTTCAGCGCCAATCCCCGAGAAAGAGCCTTCAATACTCTCCTCGAACCGCTGTGCCGTCTCCTTGCCCATGTAGTTGGAATACGGGTCGCCCAGTGCTTCCATCATTCCGTTGACCGCACCGTCAATCAGCTTCTCCCGGTCGACCTTCTCATAATAATTGCTCTCGATCAGGCTAAGAGCGGTTCCCAGCTTCTTTGATTCCTTCTCCTGTAGTCCGGCAGTCTGCAGGACCGTGGCCAGCCCTTCACCTGCCGCTTGTCCGAATACCTGTACATAACCGGTCACGCCCAGGGTCAGCAGACTGCCGCACAGCAGTGCCGCGACGATCATAAAGGCCGCAGTGCTTTTCTTTAACATGATGTTCCCACCGTCCCTTCTTGTCCATCTTAACACCAGCATGGGCCCGTTCCATGAGAAACGGCATCTCTTCCAGTATATGCCGCAGCACGAAAATATATTTATTTTATAATTTTTTAGTTCAATCTATATAGTTCAGCCTCAATTGAAATATATCCGCTCAGTCTGCTTACAGATAAGGCATAGGATTCACCGGTTTCCCGTTGATCCGCACTTCAAAATGCAGATGCGGGCCGGTTGAACGTCCGGTAGACCCGGATTCGGCAATCTTCTGCCCGCGCTCCACCCGTTGTCCCTGGCTCACCTTGATACCGCCCTCGCGGATATGTCCGTACAGCGTCCATACCCCGCCGCCATGATCAATAATTACACAGTATCCGTAACCGCTATACCACTGCGCTACCAGTACTGTACCGGAATCCGCCGCATGGATACTCGTACCCTGCGGTACGGCAAAGTCCACACCGGTATGCAGCTTGCCGACTTCATGCGTCACCGGATGGGTCCGGTAGCCAAAAGGAGAAGAGATCCGCGCGTAGCCCACCGGCCGCAGGTAAGGACCATCGCCGCCGGAATATTCTTCTTCGCTTGCAACGGAGGAGCTGTCTCCGCCCGCAGACCTTGCGGCCTTCGCGGCCTTCGCCTTCTCCGCCGCCTTGGCTGCGGCTACTGCCGCCCGGCGCTGCGCCTCAGCCTTCGCGGCTGCCGCTCTGCGTGCCGCTTCCTCCGCCTTAAGCTTGTCCTTCTGCGCTTCCAGCGCAGAGCGGCTGCTAGCCAGCTCTACCAGCTTAGCATCCTGTTCAGCAGAGATAACCTCCGAATTCTGAATCTCCTCATCATAATAAGCGATGAGCTCCTGCTTCTCCGCTTCCTTCTCCTTCAGCATACTGCGCTGGGCTTCCAGATCGGTATACAGCTGCTTCGCCGTGGCATATTGCCCTTCCAGCTCCTGCTTCTTGGCAATCACCGTCTGCTTGTCCAGCTTATGCTGCACCAGCAGATCCTGATCCTGATCCACGATCATCTTCAGGGAATCGGCCCGGTCCAGGAAGTCGGAGAAGCTGGTCGAGGACAGCAGCACATCCAGATAGGAGACTGCGCCATCCGTGTACATCAGACGGACACGGGATTCCAGCAGCTTTTCGCGGGAGGCTACACGCGCCTCAGCATCATCCAGCTCCGTTGCCGTCACGGTAAGCGACTTCTCCGTGCTGGCAATTTTGCCGGATATCGTGGTCATCTCACCCTTCACCTGTGCAATCTGCCCCAGGACATAGTCCAGATTCAGCGTGGTCTTATTCTTATAGTGCTTAGCCTCCTGATTACGGGAATCCGCCTTCTCCTGCGCCGCCTTGGCCGCCTGGACCTCCTGCTGCAGCTGCTTCAGCTGCTTATCAATCTCGGCAACGCTTGTTTTCTTCGCATACCCGTCAGAGGGCCCGAACATTGTGACAGCCAGCAATATTACGGCCATTCCGGCAGCAATTCTTTTCAACTTGCACTCTCCGTCCTTTGTTCAAAGATGTGAATCATACAGGCTATACCTTCAAGAACTTGCGGATCGACACCGTGCTGCCCCATACGCCAATCAGTACACCGAGGCCCACCAGCAGCCCGCATAGCAGCAACCAGATATTCTCAAACGGAATCAGCTGCAGCCCCAGCATCGGATCTCCCTTCACAGAAGACACCAGACTGCTGTAACCGGCGTAGAGCGCGCCAGAGGTTACTACTGAACCGATCAACCCGATCAGAGCACCTTCGATAAAGAAGGGCCAGCGGATGAAATAATTCGTCGCTCCCACAAGCTTCATAATGCCGATTTCCTTGCGGCGGGCCAGAATCGTTACCCGGATGGTATTCGAGATCAGGAACATCGACATCAGCGCCAGTCCTGCTACAAAAATAAACCCGATATTCCGCACCGCCTTGGTCACCTTGAATAAAGTCTCCACTGAGCCTTTACCGTAGTTCACCTTGTAGATCGGCTGCTCTTCATGCGTCTTGTTCAGTGCTTCTATCTTCTCCGCTACAAACGGAACCGTGGTCGGCTCAATGACTTCAACGAGCAGCTTGTCCGGCAGCGGATTATTGTCTTCATCGAAGCCTTCCAGGAGCTCGGCGGCATCCGGCCCCATATCTTCACGGAATTCCTTCAAGCCCTGTTCTTTGGAGACGAACTCCACCTTGCTGACTTCCGGCATATTGCCGATTTCGTTTTCCAGCTTCTCCCGCATCTTCTGGTCCGTATTCAGCGTCAGATGCACATTGATCTGCACCTGGCTGTCTGCTTTGTCCGCAATTTGATTGACGTTGAGCACCAGCAGGATGAACACTCCGAGTACGAAGAGAGAGACAACGATGGAAGTGATGGACGCCACCGACATCCAGCCGTTGCGGAATACGTTTTTGAAGCCTTCCCGCAAATGCCGCAAGAAGGTTTTAAAACTCATAACCGTATTCCCCTCTCAATTGGTCTCTGACGATCGTTCCATTCTCAATCGCTAGCACCCGTTTGCGCATTTTGTTCACAATATCCCGGTTGTGGGTCGCCATAACGATCGTGGTACCGCGAAAATTAATCTCATCCAGCAGCTGCATAATGCCCCACGAGGTCTCCGGGTCCAGATTGCCGGTAGGCTCGTCCGCAATAATAACGGAAGGATTGTTGACGATGGCTCTGGCAATTGCGATCCGCTGCTGCTCCCCCCCTGAGAGCTGTGAGGGCTCACGCCCCGCCTTGCTGCGCAGTCCCACCAGATCGAGCACTTCATTCACACGCTTCTTGATAATCTTCTTCGGCGCCTCAATAACATCCATCGCAAAAGCCACATTCTCATACGCCGTCATCTTCGGCAGCAGCCGGAAATCCTGAAAGACCACACCGATATTGCGGCGCACATAAGGGATCTTACGGGGCTTCAGCTTGCCGATATTGAACCCGCCTACGGAGATCTGTCCTTTGGTCGGCGTTTCTTCTCTATAAATTAATTTCATGAACGTTGATTTCCCTGCGCCGGACGGTCCGACAATGTAGACGAACTCATTGCGGTCGATTTTGACCGATATTCCCTGCAATGCATGGGTCCCGTTAGCATAGGTCTTCCATACATCCTGCATCTCAATCATTTTCTCACTTCCCGATTCTGACATCTTCCGCCGGGCCACCGGGCCGGGGGAGCTTCCATAAACTGCATGATTATCGCAGGCGTATCTATTGTAACAAATCCATAACCCCTTGAGTACCCGAAAGTTTTACCGAATCCTTACATATACATAAAAACATCAGGTTTCGCCCCCATAGAAGGAGAGATTACTTATGAAAAAAATACACGCCGCTCTCATCGCGGGTTTCGGTCTGATGCTGGCCGGTTCGCTGGCTGCCGGAGGACTTCATCTATACGGCACCCAGCCTACCCTGCCCGCAAACACCGTTATCGCTGGCTGGGAGGTTGGCGGAATGAACATCGCTGACGTAACGGCCGGAATGGATTCAAGACTTCAGGCGCTGGAAGCCACTCCACTCATGCTGAAGGCAAAAAATAATGCCGGACTACAGGTCACCCTTAAGCAGGCAGGTGTTACCTATGAAGCCGGGGACTTCCTCCAGGCGCTGAAGACGCTGACGGACGGCACGCTGATGGAGCGGGTACAAGCCCGGCGCAGCTGGTCCGGCAGCTGGAATATGGAGATTCAGCTGCAGACTGCGCAGCTCAGAAGTCTGTTGAATCCCGAATGGGAAAAATCCTCCTTCGGCGTTCCGGTCGATGCAGTCCGGCGGATTACCGGAGATGACCGGGTCGTATATACGCCGGGCACCTCCTCCTACGAGGTGGACTGGCAGGCGCTGGAGCTTGCGATGCAGGCGGCAGTGCCCACCCGGTTGGCTGCTGACGGCAAGCTTCAAGATCAGCAGATTCAGCTGGAGGTTCCCCTTGCCGTCAAGCAGCCGAAGATCACGCTGCAAGCGCTCAAGGATCAGGGCATCGATCGCAAAATTGTCCAGTTCAGCACCTCCCTAGGTGCCAGCGGCCCCGGGCGCAGCTTCAATGTAGAGGCCGCCGCCAAAGCTGTAAACGGTACGGTACTGCCGCCGAATGCGGTTTTTGATTACGGAAAAGCAATCCAGAAGGCCCAGACCGAATACGGCTTCCGCGAAGCCCCGGTCATCGTGAACGGCAAGCTACAGCCCGGCACGGGCGGGGGGATCTGCCAGGTCTCCAGCACCCTGTATAATGCCGCGCTGCGCTCCGGGCTTGAGATTGTAGAGCGGCGCAACCACTCGCTTCCGGTCAGCTATCTGCCCAAGGGGCAGGACGCCACTTTTGCCGAGGGGTATATTAATTTCCGCTTCCGCAACAACACCGGCAAATATCTGATCATCAAGTCCGAAGTCCAGGGGCGCACGCTGACCATCAAGCTGTTCGGCACGTTCCCGAAGAACGTCACCTATTCCATTGAATCCAGAACCGTCGAGGTGCTGCCCCCCACAGATAAATATGTGAGCGATGCCTCGCTCCCCAAGGGCGGAACCCGGGTACTGCTTGCCGGCAAAACCGGCTATGTAGTTGAAACTTACATTACCCGCCATGTGGATGGTACAGCGGTAGAGAGAAATCTGCTCTCCCGCGATACCTATTACGCCCAGAAACGTGTCATCGCCATCAACCGCGGCGGGATGAGCAAATCCGATCAGCCCGAATCTCCGCGCAGACAGCTGGTCGAGGACGGTGTGAAGGGGCGGTAACGTCCGGTTCGCCTGAAATGTATTGCCAAACATAAACAGCTGTGCCGACCTTATGACAAGGTCGGCACAGCTGTTATTTTATGAAGCGCTGGATGGAGCCTGAAGCCTCTGCTGCTTAGAAAAGGGTATCCGGCGACATATCAATTCTCCAGTAACCGTTAACCTTCTTCAGCTTCACTGTTACTACTTCGGAAGACCCGTTCGGCCCTTCCGCAGGTACAGTCAGCTCGAACACTGCCGCAAGTGCATTCTTGGAGACCATCCGTGCAGTCGCTCTAGTGAAATCAAGCGAGTTGCCCAGATCGGAATTGACCTGCGCCATCCGGCCCTCATGCTCCAGGAACTGTGTCTGTGCATAGAAGGCGGCCGCATTATGCGTGAACCCCTTCTTGATGTAGCTCATTAGCTGCTGCTTCGTGCCCAGATCGCTCGACAAATAGCGGTACTCCTGTGCTTTATAAGTGAACAGCTCCGGGCTGAATACATTGCCTCCCCGGCTGGCATACGTGTATAGCTTCTTGGCATGAACCACCAGCGGAACAACGCTCCGTTCCGTGAGATTGTTAATGGTCGCCGGCCCTTCCTTACCCGGTGCAGACGCCGCAACCGTTCTTACGCCCTCAATGCTTGCCACCGGTGAAGCCGCAAGCGCTCCGCCCCCTGCAGAGACAAGACCCAGTGATAATGCCAGTGAACCAATCATCCATTTTTTGTTCATCTTGAACGCCTCCTCGTATTCCTGTGTGGTAGCCTGAAGCGTACTTCAGACTAAGCTGCTGCGATAAGTACTGTATAACATTACAATAGCCCGTAAGCTGTAATACCCAAACCACCCGGGGGTATAAACGGGTAATGGAGGAAAAGCGTAAAAAAACTCCGTTCCCAATAAAGAGGAAGCGGAGTTGCTTATAAATTAACGGCTAATTATTTTCGCTCATTGAGATGGGAGCAGGATCCACATCAGCAGCTGTTGGAGCTTCACCTTCTGTATCCCCGGCATCCTCGAAGTAGGCGGTAAACGAGACATTCGCCGTAATAATACTGGAAGTTCCTCCTGCACCCCCGCCATCCGAGGAGCGCTGAAATGTTAATGTATCAACATTCACTACGCGGGGCAGCTGTTGCAGTGCAGTCAGCCATTTACTGATGCCCGAATAATCCCCCTCGACTACAGCCGTCATAGTAAGCGGCTTGACCGTGGGGTATACCGCCGTACCTGAACCTGTCATTGCCTGAATCGGATTCTCTAGGCCTATACTGAAATTGACATCCTTTAGCTTCGCTCCGGATACTGATCCGATAGAGCGCAGATCCAGAATCATTTGTTCACTGTTGTCCTCTTTCGGAAGCTGGGTGAGCAGTGCAGCCTCTTCGGCTTGCTGTGAGGTATCGTTCTTGCGTTCATCAATTTTGCGCTCAAGCAGACTATTCTGTTCATTCAACTGGCTGAGCTCTGATTCCTGGTCTTTGACGGTTCGACTGGCGGGCTGTAGACCAAGCATGAAGAAGGCGAACAGCAACAAAAACAGGATAAGCACACCCAATGTAATAGGGGACCTGTATCTATTAATTTGTTCCACTGCCATCCCCCTCACCTGAAGCTTCCAGTTGGTCTGTTCCGGCTGCTGTATCGTTAGTCTTCGTTTTTAGTAAGCTCACATGATAAACCGCAGTATACGTACCGTATCCTGAGACCGAACCGGACTGTACAGTGGTATCCCCTTCTGTCAGCTTCTGAATTTCTGCTCCCTTAGTGAAAGACATTTTGCGCAGATTGGCCAAATAAATCGAGGATGCTTCCATACTCGGCACTCTTAACGTGAGATCGATGGAATCATGATACGTATAGTTTATACTTCGCAGCAAGCTATCCTGCGGCAACCCCGAGGATAGCTCATTCAATACAGGTACGATACTTGTCCTATATGCGAGTATTTCATCCACTGCAGCTTTTCTATTCAGACTCCCGGATAATCCATTGATCTTGGCGAGTTCGCTCTGAAGCATCAGTGAGCGGTCCTGGGCACCCTGAATTTGTTGCTCGTTCTCTACAATCTGTCCTTTATTCGTTGCAAAAAATATACCGACTCCTACCGCACCGATCAGCCATATTCCAACAAGAGCGACAGCAACATATGGGAAAAGTATGGCCTCCCGGTCTTCCCGTGGCAGCAGGTTAACGGCAAGAGTATTACTATCCTGCAGGGCTGCCCCGGCAGCTACACAATAATCATTCAGCTCTGGATCAGGAGCACTGTCCCCCCTGACATCTTCCAGTCCGATCGTCGCTACCTCAAGCTCCGTCAAGGATTGTTGCAGCTCCTCAAGCAGCTGGTTGCGAATCTGTAGCGGGCCTGTAATCAGGACACTTTGAATTCTCGTGCTTCCGTCATGAAGACTGTATTGATAGAAGTTCAGCATGCGCGATATTTCAGCGGTGATCTCCAGCATCCGCCCAGGTGCAAGTAAACCACCAGCCATACCAGTCGACGTAGCCGCAGCTTCTCTGACATAGTCTATCCCAGCTTGTATAGAAGGCTGTACGCCGCTGTTCAAATCCATTTGATTAATAGTTCGGATGAACACCGGATTACCGCTGCGGAACATATATACGTCAAGAACATTCTGCTCGATATTAATAAGCATCGTATCCTCAAACTCTGCCTTCCGGCCAATGGTCAAGCTACGGGCAAGTGCAGTTGCCGCAATCTCCACAGTAGCAACGCGCAGACCCGCTCCTTCAAGCACATCAATATAATCTTGGATCGGCTTACGCGGGGCAGCAAATACCAGGAGATGGCTGTTCTCCTCATCCACATCAATCGTGACATAATCATAAACTGGGCTTTCAAAGGGCAGATGCATCCCCGTCTCTACTTCCAGCTTCACAAGCTGCTCTACTTGCTTCGAATTGGTGCTGGGAATACTCATTTTACGGATGATGATCTGCGATGGGGGAATCGACAGCGAGATCCGCTTACCGCGCAGCCTCTCAACCTTCACCCACTGCTTGACAGTTTCCAAGAGAGCTTCACGATCGGCTACCTGATTCTCAACAATTAACCCTGACGGGAGCGGAAGGTAGCGCTTCTTGCGTACTTCCCATGACTTTTTGTTCTTAAAGCTGATATAGCGGATTCCCGTCTGCTCAATCGCAAGACCGGCCACCGGGTTCTGAAGTCCAAGCATAAGCCATAAGCCTCCTAATGAATAAGCGAGAGATACCCGCCGATAATCTCTGAACCATAACCGTATGCAAGTAATGCTCCTAGAGCAAGCCAAGGACCAAAGGGAACGAGCTGCCCGCGCTTAACGATACCCGCCATTTGGAGTGTACCGCCAACCATTGTACCTAATAGACATGCTGCGAAGAAGGCCAACAGCACATTAGGGAACCCTATGGCCAGTCCCAGCAATGCGAATAGCTTGAAATCACCCATACCCATTCCGCCGAACCAGGCAAAGGGTAGGATGATCGCTCCTCCAACAGCAGCACCTAGAAAGAATAACCATATCGATCCATCAACATTCAATAGAGTGAGCACTAGCAGGAATGGTGTGAAAAATAGCAGTACTTTGTTCGGTATCAGCATATATTTGAGATCAGCCACCGTTGCAATAACAGCCACACTTGATAATACAATCGCCGTCACACCTCTAACGGTTACGCCGAACTCCAGATAGGACCACAAGAACAGCAGTCCGGTCGCAAGCTCACCTAGCGGGTACAGCATGGATACTTTGGCACCGCAATACCTGCATTTACCACCGCTGGCCAACCAGCTGAGCACCGGCACCAAATCCCGCGGCTTCAGGCGTGTTCCACAACCGGTGCAATGTGAAGGAGGATGAGTGAGAGATTCTCCCGCTGGTACACGCAGAGCGACAACGTTATAGAAGGAGCCCAATATTAGCCCGAGCAGCGTGATATATACAGCGATAACGATGGTCATAGTCCGTTCCTTTTGTGTAATGTGATGTTGTAAAAAAGGAACCGGAATGATCCGATTCCTTGAAAAACAAGTAAGCTTGCTTGGATTACTCATATAATCTTTAAGGATTTGTTGTTGGTGCCGCTGTAGATGTACTTGACTTCAAAACCTGCGAAGCTGAAAAGCTGCCTCCAGCCACCGCTGATGATTCACTAACCTTGACAGCTGCATCAGATGTGGAGCCAAGCGGCTTTGGAGCTAAAGTAACGGAATCTAATTGACCCGCTGTTGTGAAGATTACTTCCCCACCAGTAACAGTGGCCTTTGTGCTTGGTAGACTTAAACCATTATCTAGATATCCCTTTTCCTGCAAAGTCTTAACATAAACTTTTGTAGCTGGAATAGTATTGAATTTCCCATCCTTCTCACCAGCAATGTATAATCTCGCAGCATCATAGACCTGCCGAGCAGTAGCAACATCTGAATCTGCTTTAGCATTAGAAATAATATTTCCAACCAACGGAATCGCAATAACCGCAATAATCCCCAGGATAACGATAACCGCCAATAACTCGATCAGCGTAAAGCCCTTCTGGCCTTCCTCTTTACTCAATCTCTTCTTAATCGCATTTGCCAACATTTGATTTCCTCCTAGTAAAATAAGATTTTAAAGGTCTGGATGAGTGCTTGATTCGTTGTCTCTGCATTCGTCAGCACGAAGGCTATCTGCCCCCGCCCGGCGTCACCCCTCTCAAAGATGTCTCATCACATATTGCTATAGATACTGAACATTGGCAGCATAATGGCTGCTACAATTACACCGACTACTCCCGCCAGGAAAGCTATCAATAACGGCTCAAGCAAAGACTTCAGCCGGTCAACCGTGTTTTCCACATCCATCTCATAGAAATCTGCTATCTTGGACAACATCTGGTCGAGCGCCCCCGTCTCTTCGCCTATGGCGATCATCTGTGTGACAAGCGGCGGAAAGACCCAGGCTTTTTTCAAAGGTTCTGACAGAGGCTTTCCTTGTCTGAGTGAGTCCCCTGCGCTGCATATGTACTTTCCAATTACCTTGTTGCCCGCAATTTCTTCAACAATCGCCAGCGATTGCAGGATCGGCACTGAACTGGCGTACAGCGAGGAGAAGGTTCTGGTGAACTGCGCGATAGAGCCCTTCTGATTAAGCTTCCCGAACACAGGCACCTTCAGCTTGGCATAATCCAATGCGTAGGCCCCTTTCTCTGTACGCTTCGTTATCTGAAAGGCTACTATGATCACAATTAGACCCATCAGCCAGAAATACCATTGCCCTTGTATACTTTTACTAAGCACAAGTACCATCTTGGTGATAGCCGGAAGCTCTGCATTCATCGACTCAAACATAGTTACGAACTGCGGAACGATAGCCCACAGCAGATAGATCACAGCTGCCACCGCCATAACGCCAACGGTGATTGGATACATCAGCGCAGATTTAATTTTCTCAGTAGTGGTGTGCTGTTTCTCAAAATACATCGCCAGCCGTTCCAGCGTTCCTTCAAGGTCACCTGTCTCCTCACCCGCCCGTACCATACTCACGAACAAATGCGGGAATATCTTTTTGTGATCCTGTATGGCCTGTGAGAAAGCTATTCCCCGCAAAAGACTGGAACTGACATCCTGTAGCGCTTTGGCCAGCGGCTTGCTGTCTGTCTGCTCCGCCAGAATTCGGGTCGCATCAACGATAGACACACCTGCACGGATTAACGTAGCGAACTGGCGGCAGTAAATAATGAAATGAATGGTTTTCACCGGATTACCGATATAAATCTCCATCGACAGGATAGAGTTCTTCTGCTCGTTCAGTGAGAAAACAGTAAGTCCCCGCTTACGGAGTTCCTCCATGGCAATCGACTTATCCTGTGCCGTAAGCTTGCCTTTGAGTTGTTTGCCTGCCGGAGTCTTGACCTGATATTCAAATTGAGGCATCGGAACTCACCCCCGCAAGATAGATTTTAGCTGCCGATGTATCAATTAGCCCTCTAGCCAGGCACTCACGGATGTTCATCTCCAGCGTATGCATCCCCTGGGCTTTACCCGTCTGCATGATATTCTTGATCTGATGTGTCTTCTCGCTCCGTATCATATTCCCGACTGCAGGCGTATTAATCAGAATCTCAGTTGCACTGATTCGCCCCTGACCTTGAGAGCGGGGGAACAAGCGCTGAGAGACTACTGCCAGCAATACAGAAGCCAGCTGCAAGCGGATTTGGTTCTGCTGATGTCCGGGAAATGCATCGATTATCCGGTCAATCGTCTGCGGTGCGTCTGAGGTATGCAGGGTTGCCATGACTAGATGTCCGGTTTCAGCTGCGGTTACCGCTGCCGATATCGTCTCCAAGTCGCGCATTTCTCCAAGAAGGATCACATCGGGATCTTGCCGGAGCGCCGCCCTTAACCCGGTTGGGAAGCTGACCGTGTCACTGCCAATCTCTCTCTGATCAATAATGCAGGTCCCATGGCTATGTAAAAATTCAATCGGATCTTCCAGCGTAACAATATGTTTACGTTCAATGCTGTTAATATGATGGATCATTGCCGCTAGTGTGGAGGATTTGCCGCTCCCGGTCGGGCCTGTTACCAGAATCAGCCCCTGTGGCTTCAACGCCAGTGATGAAAGTATGGGCGGAAGCGCCAGCTTCTCCAGGGTCGGAATATCTGCCGGAATACTCCGGGCAGCTATACTGATCCCCCCACGCTGCCGGTATACGTTCACGCGGAACCGGACTCCGCCTTCCAGAGGGTAGGAGAAGTCATACTCACCCGCTGCCCGGAATTCAGATTCTCTCTCGGGCCCCAACAGGTCAAGGGCCATCTGTTCAGCCTCGCCGGGACCAATGAATGTACCCTCCACATTCTCGAGCCTGCCGTCAATCCGCAGCACGGGAGGTGAGCCCACGGAGATATGCAAATCAGACGCTCTGGAGGAGTGAGCCAAGTGCAGAAGCTGTATAATCGTTCTAGTTGAAACTGGCAATTTGTCTCCCCCTAATCATTAATGGGATACCGTCTCCCGCAGCACTTCCTGCAAAGTGGTCATCCCTTGCGATACTTTAAGCAGACCGTCTTCCATCAGTTGGACCAGGCCGCGTACTTTGGCAGCGGAGCGCAGTTCTTCTACCGAAGCAGAGTCGGTAACCAATTGCCGCATATGATCATCGATAGTCAAGACTTCATGAATGGCAAGCCTGCCCCGATAGCCGGTAGAGTTGCAGCTTCCACAGCCGCTTCCCCGGTGAAGTATATCTGTTCGGAGGCCGTAACGTTCAAGCATAATCGCTTCCTGCTGGGAAGGCTTATAGGTCTCTTTACAGTCTGTGCAAATTCTGCGCACCAGCCGCTGGGCAACCACACCGATCAATGATGACGCAATCAGATAGGGCTCGACACCCATATCGCGCAGCCGGGATATGCTGCTTACAGCATCGTTAGTATGTAGTGTTGAAAGTACCAAGTGTCCTGTCAGTGAAGCCCGGACCGCAATTTCAGCTGTTTCGGTATCCCGGATCTCACCTACCATGACAATATTGGGGTCTTGACGGAGTATAGAGCGTAATCCCGCTGCGAATGTAAGGCCAATGGCCGGATTAACATGCACCTGATTAATCCCTTCAAGCTGATACTCCACAGGATCTTCTACCGTGATAATGTTAACAGTCTCCTGATTTAATTGGCTGAGCGCCGAATACAGTGTCGTAGTCTTTCCGCTGCCTGTAGGCCCTGTAATGAGCATGATTCCATACGGACGGCCAATCATTTCCTTGAACGCCGCTGCATTGCCTTCACTGAACCCCAGCGTATCCACTGCCTTGATACCTGTACTGAGATCCAGCAGCCGCAGTACAATTTTCTCCCCGTGCATCGTTGGCAATGACGACACACGAATGTCAATCATCTTGTAGTCGAATTGCATTTTGATCCGGCCATCCTGGGGAAGGCGGCGTTCCGCTATATTCAGCCGCGCCATGATTTTGAGCCTAGCTGTAATAAATCCCTGCATCTGCTTGGGTATCAACCGCTCGGTACGAAGGCTTCCATCAATCCGGTAGCGGATGAGCAGGTTATTCTCACCGGGATCGACATGAATATCAGACGCACGCAGCTGAACCGCCTGTTGAATCATCTGATTAACAAGCCGGACAATGGGCGAATCCTCGTCAGTAATTTCTGTCTCTGTAATCTCTTCCTGTGTCGGCAGCTCGATCAGCATCTGGTTCATAGAGTCGCGCATACCATAGTGTCTTGCAATAGCACGCTGCAATTCGTCTCTGGTAGAAATAGCCGGTTCGATCCGGAACCCCGTACTCATCCGCAAGTCTTCAATTGCGAAATAATCCAGCGGATCTGCCATCGCTACCATCAGCTTCCCCCCCTCCTTCAAGAAAGGGAGAACCTGATAACGCTTGGCCATACTTTCCGGAATAATCTGTGTAATCGCCGGATCAATATGGTATTTATGCAAACTGACATGAGGGATACCCAACTGGAATTCCAACACCTCAATCAATTGCTGCTCTGTAATATACCCTTGTGAAATCAGCAGGTCACCTAATTTGCGTTTGGTCTTACGCTGGTCTACCAGCGCCTCCTGAAGCTGTTCCTCTGATATAATTCCGTTCTCTACCAGCAAATCTCCCAATCTCTTTTTTATGATTGCCAACCGCAGCTCATCTCCATGCCATGTGGATTATGTAGATTATCGGTTCGTAATATGATTCTAAGTACCTAATTAAAATTTTAAAAATAAACATTTTGATAAATAATTTTAAAAATATAATTCCAAAGACTCAAATTTAGAGGTACATTTACACATTCCCTCATTGCCTATCTGTGAAATTTATCCTAGAATGATATATAGCATATTATAGGTGATCTTACAATAATTTTAGGGAAAAAATGCAATTTCGCCATATGAAACAAACTATTCAATCTATTTTTTCGATAAACGGAGGAATTGTTGATGAAGGAAATGTTTAGACGGAGAAAGTTGGTCTTTTTTTCTGGGGCTATTGCATTAATTGTAATGCTAGTTGTACTAGTTCAGATGTTCAGTCCGGATGTGGAGGCCTCCAATAATAACTATCCGATACGCATTCTTGAGATCACTGATCCATCCAGTAGCAGTCTAAGTTCAGGCGGCAGTGAACTGGAAGAACTCAAGAATATTTCTAATGTCAACGTAGAGACTGTGACTATGAAAAGATTCGTGTCGCTGCGTGAGGACTGGGATGGAAAGTACGATGCAATCTACATAGGCCGTGGAAGCTTCAATAAGCAATGGGTTACAAGCACTGTGAACACTAAAGATACCGACCGGGACAAAGCCCATAATACGCTCGCTGTCCAGAATGATATCACGGGTCTGAAGGCACAAGAAATTATCGATTACTATATCAATAAAGGACTTTATGTATACTTTCAAGAGGATACCTTTGCAACTCAGGCTAAAGATAAGACTCTTCAAGGGAAACTCTATGCCTCTTTTAATATCTTCCGTTCCTCTATGGGTGCAAAGAGCAATGTCATATTTCTCACGGATGCTACCCGCAGCAGTCTGATAACCGCAATTAAGACCCGTACTTCGCCAACCATAACTGGCCTAATTCGGCGTCCGCTCCTTACTATTTCCAATAAATCAAAGATTAAGAGTTACTTGGCTAATCCTAATGAGACTTATGGACCAGGCGACACCATGACATTCGGAATTAAGCTTGATAATGTCCCTAATATTGCTGCCGCCCCTGTCAGGGTAAGATTATATATGAATATGGATCCTTCGATTCCTATGACAGAGGAGCATGTGGTCGCCTCACTTGAGCTGAATTCAACTGAAGGGACGCTCCGCTACACACTACCGGATACTTATACCGGACTACTTTACTGGAAGCTGGAGGTCACCGATACCTCTACTAACCTTAAAACCTTTGACAGAGACGTCATCCGCTTTACGGGTGTTAAGCCTATCATCAATGTTCTTCAGGTTATGCCCTCTGGCCGTTCCGACAGCTCGCTCCTTAATAGTCTTAACATGAATCAGAATTACTTGAATACCAGCAACTATCAGCTTTCTATTTCTACGATGAACGTCGACAAGTTTAACACTTATATCACTGAGCATGCCAAAGATCCACAGCGTGGTCTTAACGGTATTTATGATATGATCGTCTTCGGTTTTCAGGATATGTATGACCGGGTAACCAATCCAATGCTTTCAAAAGAGGCTGCCCAAACAGTCTATGATTTCGCTAATACTACAAAACAAAGCATCATGCTCACCCATGATACGATTTTTATTGATGATCCAAACGATTCAAATTTCTGGGGCGATTATTTCCGGGCACCCGTTGGCCAGACTATAAGAACTTATCTCGGGGGAAATGCAGTAAATACCTCCTCCAAGGTTGTTCCAGTCAATAACGGCTTACTAACGCAATATCCTTTTAACCTTAATAATGCGAACAATACCTACTATCCTGTTGCCGATACGCATGATCAATTCTTCATGCTGGATCTGGAGCGTGCCGATGTAGTGCCCTGGTATAACATTAAGAGTGAGTCCGGAAAAATTCAGCGGGATGTCGACGACAGCTATAACCACTTCTACACTTACTCAGTAGGCAGTATTACATTCTCTGGCACAGGGCATAGCAAAAAAGGAGATATCAATAGTAATATCAAATTTCCCGACTGGGAACAGAGGCTTTTCGTCAATACCATGTACAGGGCTTTTGCCGGCGCTAACCACGCTCCTGAGATTACGGTAAATTCTCCTGCTGAAGGCAGTGTCATCCCGTCTTATGCAAATGAAATACTGGTAGATTACAGCGTAAGAGATTTTGATCTGAATGACCGCAACTTAAAAACCTCCGTTCGCTTTAAAACGGAAGGGAATTATATAGATAATATTGGGGCAACTGACTTGAACCTTCAGTCTGGACTGACCATCAGCCGCTCCTTTACTAATCCGCTTCCGAATGGAGGGAATCTACAAATTGAAATTAAAGCCTGGGACAGTCATGGTGCGCTGGCAACCAAAACGGTTAACGTAACGATCAAACCGGCCACTTCCAGCCTGACAGCTACACAATCCTTACCCGCAAATATTGTTGATGGCCACATTGTAAGGGGGGAACAGGTTGCCGTTACTTATACAATTACTCCAAAACCGATCCCATTCTCCCAAGCAAAAATAACGGCAAATGTCGGCGACAGCCAGATTATTTCTAATATTATCTTTAAAAATAATCTTCCATCCGGTCTGGAAATTGTCGGGGCATCCTCACCTATTAACCAAACAGGAACGGTAGAATCGGGCTATAGCATCAACAAAAAATTAAATGATATTCATTACACACTCCAGACTGGTGCAAACGCTGTGAAGACATTTATTCCCGATCCAGGTCAGGAGGTTACTTTCTCAATTACCGTATCCCCGCAAAAAGGCGGGGACTTCACATTGAATTCAGCTTCTCTACAATATGATGAAATTCACGCTGCAGCTAACGGTCCGCTTCTTGGAGCCGGTCTGGATTACAACCTAATTGTTATCAATAATCAAACAGCGGCTACAATCAATAATCTCTCTATTAAAGGGCGGGTGGCTGTAAGTGGCGATGTCGACTTCCGCAATATTAGCGGGGGTGCCACTATTTACGGGAATAACGCTAACGGTGATTATTCCCAAAATGCTCTAGTAGTAGGTGGAAGTCTATACTACAACAACAATATCACTATCAACGGTAATGCAGTATATGGCGGTACTTATTATTACAGCGGTGCTGCAGACACGCAGTCTATCAGAGGAAAGGTGGTGAAGGGATCACCTATTGACTTCACTTCACTTCGGGACCGGATGACGAGTCTTTCAGCCAGACTCAGTACACTGACCAGTAATGGATCAGTAGAATCTGCGTATGGCACAATTAAACTAACGGGCACGGGCGATGCCAAACTATTTGTATTTACCGTTCCGGCTGCTATGGTTGCTTCTGCAACCAGCTTAAATATATCGGTCCCATCAGGCTCTACTGTCTTAGTCAACACTGGCTCAGACAGTGATACTGTCAAAATGGCACTCAACACTAATCTCAGCGGAGTCGATGCCGCCCATGTTATTTACAACTTTCCAAGTGCTAAATCATTGGAACTACACTACACCCTGAGAGGAACATTCTTGGCTCCGAATGCTACTGTAAGTTTTGATAATGGAGAGCTTACGGGTCAGGTTATTGCAGGTTCCGTTACGAAGATGACAACTTTATTCTACTCACCTTTTGACGGAATGATTCCGGTCAATGAAGTCCTTGTCCCAGGCACGGCTGTGTTTGCACCAGAGTTAAAACTGCATGCGGCAATCCGGGTTGAGAAAATCACGCTGCCGCCAACAGATATCCTGCTGAATGATAAACCCTTGCGGATTGTTCCTACAGAAATTTCACCTGCGGATGCGACTAATAAGATATTGAGCTGGAGTTCAGCCGATCCGTCAATTGTATCCATTGATCCCATAAACGGAGATATTACCGGTAATCGAACCGGTTCCGTGGAAATAACAGCTGCAGCTACAGACGGAAGCGGAGTGACGGGAAGAGCTATGATTACCGTCAAGGATCGAAGTCTGAGGATTGAAGGCGGAGATAGCCCGATTAAACCTAATACCTATGTCGGACTTATGGCCATTTATAATACAATCCTGGAGAAGAACATTACCTATAGCTGGAAGGTTTTTGATGTACACGGCAAAGATGTGAGCAGCTATATTCAAGCAGCCGCTGAAAGTGCCACATTTAATGCACCTGCGTCCGGAAAATATAAGGTCCAGGTCTACGTCTCCAGCGACAAGGCTGATAATGTTTCTGCGAGCAAAATCATAACCGTGAAAACTCCACTTGAGGCACTGACCATTTCGGGCAACGGGAATTCGATACCAACGAAGGGTTCTCTTACTCTGACGGCAGTTCTCACACCAGTAAATGCAGACGAAACATCCTTGGAGTGGAGCTTCCTTAATCCGAATGATAGTCACTATGCAGAGCTGAAGCCCATTTCCGGAACAAACCAATGTCAACTGGTAGCAAAGGATGTTCCCAACCATACGGTGCAGGTTGTAGTTCAAGACAAAACTAGCGGAATCACCAGTCTGCCTTATGCTGTAAATATTACCGGTCTTACCAGTCTTGAATTCAGCCAGTTCAGCAAAACTATATATGTCGGCGATCCTGCCTTTAACCTGGCGGAGCTGCTATGGACAATACCACGCACCTTCTCCTTGGCATCCATTCTGAATGACTTAACCTGGACCAGCAGCGACCCGGCTATTGCTTCGTTTGCCAACATCAACACAGGTGCAATTACAGGGAACAAAAAAGGTACAGTGACGGTGATAGTCACCTATGCACCTCCTGGAGCAACTAAAATTACGGCAACTATTGAAGTAATTGTTAAAAAGCGCGAAGCAAACCTCAATGAGGGAGACCTCTACTAATTCCTTGGGTAGAACTCTTATGTGAAATAAAAGACCTTCTCCGCTCCGATATCTACGGAACGTACGAGAAGGTCTTATTTCGGCTTACATCATGCTCATTATCTTAATTACTCTGTTGTATCAGTATGAGAAGATCTGGGAGGTATACTAACCAGCCTCATCGGACTGACAGCAATATTCACTTTGCGGACCCGCGGCAGACTGGATTGCTGATCGGTGTAGACCTTATAATTGTATATGACCCGAAAACGCTCCCTTGCCCTCGGCTCTGTAACTTGAGGTTCCGAGAAGATCAACTGGCTGGGTAGTGCCGCTTCAGACGGTTCAGATGTATTACCCAGCACCGCGTTTACTGTCAAATCTCCTTTTGAGAAAAAACCGCCCTTCAACCAGAATATGGAACCCACTCCATAAAGCTTAGCTTCAGCATCCGTATAAAAAAATGCATTCATTTCATCTGGATCTGCATTGGAAAAAGCATCAATCCGGTTTACCAGCACCGGTCCCTTGGAGATTAGCACTAATTCCTTTTTATCAGTACCCGTTCCCAAACCGCTGATTACAGCATCCTCCACTGTAGTACTTCCTAGCACAAACATCGTAGAATCGAAGGAGACATTGCCTTTAATCTTCACATCACCGGTAACTAGAATGTTTGCTTTTATGGGAATAAAACCGGCTTTATTATTTATAATATTCAAGTTACCATCCACCACAATCCACTTGGGCACAGCACCTCTTTTAGCCATTTCTTCAAAAGTCAGTCCGTAGAAATCATTTCCCTCAATGGTGAGATTACCGTCAACCCGGTAGGATTGATTCAAGCCCATGAAGGACTCATGATACGCTCTAAGCTCATTGTCATATTGTTCAAGTCTCACCAGATAATCTTGATCACTCTCCTCCTCGCCCTGTGCAGGTTTCTCGGGAGGAGGATTAACTGTCTTGGCTTCAATAAGACTCCCTGTCTGAAGCCATTGGGTTAGCTCACTTGGATTCTTTCCGCTTAGCCGCCCCCTCAGTGCATCGGCCGCATTGTCATTAGAAGGCGAAGTCGATTCGACCAGCTTATCGATAAAGGACTCCTCTACATTAATTTGCACAAACTTTTTCTGCTCTTTAATTTTAATTTTGTCTAAATCAATCCCCATAATATCTTGAACCGTTTGTTTCATATCGGAGCTGTCAGCTAATCTCTTGGCCTCCCCCCCGTTTCCTGACGGATCGAATACATGGTATTCAATATCTTTAAGAGACTGTACAAATACCTCTCCCAAATTGGCAGCATCCATTCCATTCGGCTGTATCTGCGGAAACATTGTTGGTTTTTTCAACCCGGAATCCTCTAGATATTTATACTCTGCCCTGTTAGAGATAATCAGCTTATTGCCTGCGTAAATATTACCTTTTACCACCGGAGCTCCATTTAGATAGACGTTCTGTTCGGAGCCAAAGGCATATTTCAGAAAGTCAGGATAGGTATCGATAGTAATTCTCTGCTGCAGTGTGCGTTGCACTCCATTTACCAATGCTGAAGCCTCTACATCAATATAATATTGTCTTGTCTGCTTAATATCATCGAATTTCTTGTCTTTATATTCTATGTAATCAATGATGCCACTGCTGTTAACGCCAAGCTCTGTAGATACATTGAGACCTTTCTGATCTAACCCGTTCAGAACATGCTCTAGCTTATCCGGGTTAATATCCGTTATTGGGGATAGCTTGGCTTGAATATACGCGGTGGCCTCATCCAGGCCCTTTTGCGCCAAGTGAAGACTTTGCACATCATTCTCTCTGGTCTCTGTCCGTACAGCTCCACCGACAGTCGCGCTGAGTACCCCCATCCCAAGAATCGTAAGCAACAGCACGATGAACATTACCAGAACCAGAGCGGAGCCACTCTCGGAACGAAACTGCTGGCCCCTGGCTCTGTTCTCTCCCTCCCGTGAGAGAGCCTTCAGCTTAAGAAGCTTAGCCTTACCTTTAGAAGCCGAATTGGCTATCCACATGTAGCTCATCCTCCTCTGATGCCCCGCCTTTGTAATTCAATTTGAGCTGAATTCGCACCAGTCCGGATTCATATAATGCGTTAAGATTGGATCTATTCTCATCCACCTTGGTTACTGCTATGGCTGATCCCGCTAATGCCGAGTCCAAATGAAGTGCCGATGTGCTTCCCGGACCAATTCTGGAATCCCCTATTTGAATATCGTTGCCGTCAACCTGAATACGCAGAGGATCACGATCAGATCTTAATAGCATAATTCCTGAATTAGTACTCTGGATTTCCTCAGGTCCATACGTATATAGTTGCGTAATAATGGAGGACATCACAAGATCAGCTTCATCGCGCAGTTTATTTTCCACCGTAATTTTATGATAGCTTCGGAAACCAAACATAGTCACGGAGCCAATGATCCCGGCCACAATGGCAAATAGACTGATGGCAGCGATCAGTTCAATCAGAGTAAAACCAATCTCGCGCTCAGCTGTATTAGCGAATCTCTTCATTGCTGATATATCCCTCCACCTCTACTGGTGCCGATGGGCCGCCCTCGGAATCACGGGTAACCACGACTTTGACTGGGAGCAGATATTCTTGATAAGCGTCATCTAACTCCTTTTGATAAATAACATCAATACTGTAATCCATTCCGTTTACTTTGGGGTGTAGTACATGAGACAGGGTTTCCGTGTTAAACGCCTTCCGGTAGGCAACTCCTTCATCGCTGATGGCATCACCACAGCCCTCAATCTTGCAAACATCTGCAGAAAGTCTATCTGTCTTATCTCTGAAGAACTCTACGGTTTTGTCAAAATCCTGCTTCTCCATATAAAAAAGCGCGTTCCGTGCCAGATTGACCATGATCGTCTTGTTCTGGTTGGACTTGGAATAGGTCATGGCATTGGTGAAATAAGAAGTCAGCACCAGGGACACTATCGACAAAATGACGATGGCGGCCAGCACCTCGATCAGGGTGAAGCCCGCTTCCTTGCCCCGCTCGCGGCTGCGGTTCCATGGGTCTTTCCAGGACATTATGTTCGCTCCCTATACTCTATTGAAATTCAATTATGGGCTTATCCGTGTCTTCAGTCCTGTGTCCTTGCATGTTTATATGAATCTTTCTACCTACTTCCATTATATTCTTTCTGCTCCGGCAGCAGCAATGCTTGCGGACAATTAATCTGGAGAAATCTACAATTTATATCAGGTAAGGGCTGTGCTATCATGTGGGCAGAAAGGGGATACGCAAATGGCTTTAATTGAATGTAAATTTTATTCGGAGGTGCTGGGGCTCAGTACTTCGATGACTGTCATTCTGCCGCAGCAGACCACTACGCAGATCGGAATGAGCAATGTCTCCAAAGGGACCTTACACCCCACGCTGTATCTGCTGCACGGCCTGTCTGACGATGATTCGATCTGGCTACGCCGGACCTCAATTGAGCGTTATGTAGCGGAGCTGGGCATCGCTGTGGTTATGCCGCAGGTCCACCGCAGCTTCTACACGGATATGGAGGCAGGCGGCAAGTACTGGACATTCATTAGTGAGGAGTTACCGGCACTGGCCCGTTCCTTCTTCCCGTTGTCGGCCAAGCGCGAGGATAACTTCGTGGCGGGATTGTCGATGGGCGGATATGGGGCAATGAAGCTCGGACTGCGCAAGCCGGGGGACTGGACTGCCGCAGCAAGTCTGTCTGGAGCCCTCGATATGGCACACAATTTCTTGAACTTTGAAGATCCATCGCAGAAGACTAAGGATTATTTGCAGATTTTTGGGGACAAGGACATTACCGGTACTCCGGAAGATCTGCTATGGCTGCTTGAGGAAGTGAACCGCTCCAAAGGACCGAAGCCGCTGCTCTATCAGTGCTGTGGAACCGAGGATTTCCTGTATGAGGATAACCAGGTCTTCCGTAAGGCCTGCTCCAAGACGAAGCTGTCTCTGACCTACGAGGAAGGGCCGGGCGAGCATGAGTGGGGATACTGGGATGCCAAGATCCGCGATGTGCTGAAGTGGCTGCCGCTAAGCAAGTAGAATCTTCCAGATTGTAAGCGGATACGGATCATTTCCGTGAGCTTCTACCTGGGGTGCGGAGAATATAACATTATCGCTCAAAAAAAAGACTGTTCTACCGCATCTAACCGATGCTAGTAGAGACAGTCTTTCGTTTAAAATATAAGAATTTATATGTTGCACACGATAACTTATCCTTCTATTTCTCGCTGAAACGGTACCGTCCTTTAAAAGGACGGCAATGCCGTTTCCACTTATCCTCTAGTTTCGCCTTCAGGCTCTCCCAGGCTTACTCCGCCGCATTCCCATGCTGCTTCACCCATTCACCCGCAGCAGCCAGGTCCGCTTCAGCCCGCCCGATGGCAGCCTGCACCTGAACCGTAGCGGTACCGCCGTAGACATTACGGGCGTTCACCACGGCCTCCGGCTGGAGCACCGCATAGATCTGATCGTCGAACAACGGCGAGAATTGCTTGAATTCGTCCAGCGTCAGATCGAGCAGGAACTTGCCCTCGTTGATGCAATACAGGACAGTCTTGCCGATCACCTCATGTGCCTGACGGAACGGCAGGCCTTTGCCTACCAGGAAGTCGGCGATATCGGTCGCGTTGGAGAAGTCCGTATTCACCGCTTCGCGCATCCGCGCCTTGTTCACCTTCATGGTGGAGATCATCGGCGCGAACAGCTGCAAGGCCCCTGTAAGCGTAGCTACAGTATCGAACATGCCCTCCTTGTCTTCCTGCATGTCCTTGTTATAGGCCAGCGGCAGCGACTTCAGCACGGTCAGGAGTCCGATCAGGTTGCCGTAGACACGGCCTGTCTTGCCGCGCACCAGCTCCGGCACATCCGGGTTCTTCTTCTGCGGCATGATGCTGCTGCCGGTGCAGAAGGCATCATCCAGCTCCACGAAGCTGAATTCGGTGCTGCTCCACAGCACCAGCTCTTCGCTGAGCCGGGACAGATGAGTCATAACGAGCGATGCATTCGCCAGGAACTCCACGATGAAGTCGCGGTCGCTGACCGCATCCAGACTGTTCTCATAGACCCCGTCGAAGCCAAGCTGCTCGGCCACGAAGTGACGGTCAATCGGGAACGTCGTTCCCGCCAGCGCCCCGGCACCCAGCGGCAGCACGTTGATCCGCTTGTAGCTGTCGGTCAGGCGCTCCGCATCGCGGCGGAACATCGACACGTAGGCCAGCAGATGATGCGCGAACAGAATCGGTTGTGCCCGCTGCAGGTGGGTATATCCAGGAACGATGGTCTCCAGGTTATCCTTGGCCTGCCCGATCAGCGCACCCTGCAGCTCATGCAGCAGCGCTACCAGCTCCACCACGCGGTTACGCAGGTAGAGGTGCATATCTGTAGCCACCTGATCGTTGCGGCTGCGTCCGGTGTGCAGCTTGCCGCCGACCGGGCCGATCTGTTCGATCAGGTTCTTTTCAATATTCATGTGGATATCTTCATCGGCAACCGAGAACACAATCTCCCCCGCACGTACCTTGTCCAGTACCTTCGCGAGCCCGTTCTTAATCGTCTCGACATCCTCCTGCGGCAGAATTCCGCATTTACCCAGCATCGTGACATGGGCCAGACTGCCCTGCACATCCTCTTCCGCCAGCACTTTATCGAACTCGATAGAAGCCGTATATTCCTCTACCAGCTTGTTCGTTCCTTTGGTAAAACGTCCGCCCCACAGCTTGCTCACCTGTTGTTCCTCCTCGATAGACGTTAGAAGGGCCGCCCCTGTCCAGTTGGGAGGAACGGCCTTCTTGTGTCCGCTTTTATATGCTGCTACTTATTGGATTCTGCTACGCCTGCCGATACCTTCAGACGAAGGGCATTCAGACGGATGAAGCCGGTCGCATCGCCCTGGTCGTAGGCCTGAGTAGGATCTGCCTCCATGGTGGCGATATCCGGGTTGTACAGGCTGACCGGACTCTTGACTCCGGCGCCGATGATGTTGCCCTTGTAGAGCTTCACGCGTACCGTACCGGTCACGTTCTTCTGGCTCTCCTTCACCAGGGCCTGCATCGCAATCCGCTCCGGTGCGAACCAGAAGCCGTTATACACCAGCGTGCTGTAACGGGTGATCAGGCTGTCACGCAGGTTCATCACTTCACGGTCCATGGTGATCGATTCCATTTTGCGGTGAGCGGTGAACAGAATGGTTCCGCCCGGAGTCTCATACACGCCACGGCTCTTCATGCCGACAAAACGGTTCTCGACCATATCCACGCGTCCAATCCCGTGCTTGCCGCCCAGCTCATTGAGCTTCTCCATCACTTGCAGCGGGGATAACGCTTCGCCGTTCAGCGCTACACAGTCACCCTTGACGAAGTCCAGCTCCAGATACTCAGCTTCATCCGGGGCGTCCTCCGGCGCATTGGAGAGCAGGAACATTTCCTTGTTCTCCGGTGCGCTTGGATCGAACCACGGGTCTTCCAGCACGCCGCTCTCATAGCTGATATGCAGCAGGTTGCGGTCCATCGAATACGGCTTAGCCGCAGAGGCTTGTACCGGAATACCGTTGGCTTCGGCGTAAGCGATCATCTCGGCCCGGCCCGGGAACTGGTTGCGGAACTCTTCCAGACGCCAAGGCGCGATTACCTTAATGCTCGGCGATAACGCAGCAGCGTTCAGCTCGAAGCGGACCTGGTCATTCCCTTTACCTGTAGCTCCATGGGCAATGGCTGTAGCGCCTTCGGCAATAGCGATATCCACCATGCGCTTGGCGATCAGCGGACGGGCAATGCTGGTGCCCAGCAGATATTGTCCCTCATAGAGTGCACCCGCCTGGAACATCGGATAGATGAAGTCATTCGCGAACTCATCGCGCAGATCATCGATGTAGACCTTGGATGCGCCGGTTGCGAGTGCTTTTTCCTCCAGACCATCCAACTCTTCTTTTTGACCAATATCCGCTGTAAAAGCAATAATCTCCGCATCATACGTTTCTTTCAGCCATTTCAGAATGACTGAGGTATCCAGCCCGCCGGAATAGGCGAGTACAATTTTTTCTTTTGGCATGGGGGTTTAGCTTCCTTTCGGTGTGGAGGGTGATTATAAGATCAACTTCAAGCTTTGCGTATAGACATCCGGTGCTTGGACGCAGCTGCATGAAATGTTTGGACTTCCGGCCGCTGTTGTCTCCAGATATTCTTGAATATACCGCTAGAGCGGATAATATCCGGAGACAAAGGCGGACGCTTACGCTCCTACAGTTCCAAACTTTCACTTCGCTGCTATGCACCGGAAATCCAACGCTCCGTACCTAAGTTGATCTTATATATGTGTTGTATATATATAATTCAATTACTTCAACCCATCGAAACCTATCACTTGCTCAGGGTTGGCTGTGCACGATTAAGGTGCCATGGGTGGACTTAATTGCAATTTGTACAACTAAATTGGCTGATATAACGCAGAGTGTGCGTTTAGCTGTAGTTCGTACAATTAAAATGCCTCTATACCTGAATTCTCGCCTATTAGGGCGGATTTAGTTGTACAGACTACAGTTAGAAGAGGACACTCTAACTTTTCACGGTTTTTAATTGTACAGAATACACTTATCTCTAAATGTCTGCTAAAAATGACACTTCAATTCATACATGCGCGCATTTGTGGGTGGTATGAACTCATTTCTTTGCTTCTGACGCTTTGCTAGGCTCAATCTAGCCCATCAAAGCCGCCATCAGCGCCTTCTGCGCATGCAGGCGGTTCTCCGCCTGATCGAAGATCGCGGAGTTCGGGCCGTCGATGACACCGGTGCTGACCTCTTCCTCGCGGTGGGCCGGCAGGCAGTGCAGGAACAGATAATCGCTCTTCGCGCCTTTTACGAGCTCTTCGTTGACCTGATAGTCCTTGAACGCCGCTTCACGTGCCAGCTGCTCGGCCTCGAAGCCCATGCTCGCCCAGACATCCGTATAGATCACATCAGCGTCCTGTACCGCCTCCTGCGGGCTTCGGGTCACGGTGATGACCGAGCCTGTCTCCTTGGCAATCTCGCGCGCCTCGGCCACCACAGACTCGTCCGGCTCGTAGCCTTCCGGTGCGGCGATAGAGACATGTACGCCCAGCTTGGCGCCGCCGATCAGCAGGGAATGCGCCATATTGTTACCGTCGCCGATATACGCCAGCTTCAGTCCCTTCAGCTTGCCCTTGTGCTCGTATACAGTCTGGTAGTCTGCCAGCACCTGGCAGGGATGGGCCAGATCGCTAAGGCCGTTGATGACAGGCACCGAAGCGTAGCGGGCCAAATCTTCCACTTTATCATGGCCGAACGTACGGATCATGATACCGTCCAGATAACGCGACATGACCTGGGCCGTATCACCAACCGTCTCGCCACGGCCGAGCTGGATATCATTTTTGCTCAGGAACAGGGCATGACCGCCCAGCTGATACATCCCCACTTCGAACGACACCCGTGTGCGGGTAGAGGATTTCTCAAAAATAAGACCGATCGTCTTCCCCAGCAGCGGCTGGTAGACCTCACCGTTCTTCTGCTTGCGCTTCAGCTCAATCGCCAGATCAATCAAATACGTGATTTCCTCCGGGCTGTAATCATTCAGCTCCAGCAAATCACGGCCTTTGAGCTGTGCGGCAATCGTCTCTGTTACGCCTGGTGTACCGTGACTCATGAATTTGCCTCCCCGTTTCCTTGATTAGCATAAGTATGAATTAGTTCCGATAGGATGTCCACCGCCTGATCAATCTCGGCCGTGCTGACGTACAGATTAGGCAACAGACGGATTACATCCGGGCCAGCCTGAACGAACAGCAGTCCTTGCTTCTGTCCGGCGAGAACGATCTCGGCTACCGGCTCCTGGCATTCAATGCCGATCAGCAGGCCTTTGCCGCGAATCTCCTTCACGAAGGAAGTGTCCGCCAGCTTCGCTCTAAGCTGTCCGCTTAAGTATTCGCCCATCTCCGCAGCCCGCTCGGGCAGCTTGTCTTCGAGCATGGTCTCAATGGTCGCTTGCATCACTGCTGCCGCCAGCGGGGTGCCGCCGAAGGTACTGGCGTGGCTGCCCGGGCTGAAGGCCTCGCGCAGATAGCCCTTGCCGAGCATCACACCGGCCGGGAAGCCGCTGGCTACCCCTTTGGCCAAGGTGAAGATGTCCGGCTCAATGCCGTAATGCTGATGAGCGAACAGCTTGCCCGTACGGCCCATCCCGGTCTGCACTTCGTCCACGATCAGCAGCAGTCCGTGCTCCTTGCACAGCGCTACAACAGCATCCATGAACTCCTGCTGTACCTCAAGCACACCGCCCTCGGCAAGCACCATCTCCAGCATAATCGCTGCCGTATGCTCGGTAATGGCACCCTTCAGCGCCTCCAGATCATGCAGCGGCACCGTCTTGAAGCCTGCCGGAAGCGGCAGGAAGCCTTCTTTTACCTTCGCCTGACCTGTTGCTGTCAGTGTAGCCAGCGTACGGCCATGGAACGATTGCTCGAAGGTAATCACTTCATAGCGGTCCGTCCCCTTCACCTTCTGGTGATACCGGCGCGCCAGCTTGATGGCTGCTTCATTCGCTTCCGCTCCGCTGTTGCAGAAGAAAACCTGATCCGCACAGCTATTCTCTGTCAGCAGCGCAGCTACCCGTTCCTGGCCCGGAATGTGAAACAGGTTCGAGACATGCCACAGCGTATCAATCTGCTCCTTGAGCTTCGCACCGACCTTCTCCGGCGCATGGCCCAGGCTCGTTACTGCGAGGCCGCTCATGAAGTCCAGATACTTGTTACCCTGCTCATCCCATACCCAGCTGCCTTTGCCTTTGACCAGACTGATATCATATCTGCTATATGACGGGAATACCGCACTCAGCTTGGCAGGAGCGGCCCCCTGTCCGTTCGTTCCTGCTGAACGCTCCTGCGGCGCCTCTGTCAAAGAATTCTTGTCCGTTTGCGTAAGCTCACTCATTCTTAGTCACTCTCCCACCATGCTGCTGCCGGCTCCCCGTCAGCGCGTCTAATTTACTTGTCACTTTGCTACAGAACTACGAATCCCTGTCAGAACGTCTTTCCACTCAATCTGCTATCTCCTTATCGAACAATCCGCGTGCCCAGCGCTTCACCCTTCAGCACCCGGCTGAGGACACGCGGCTCTTTGCCGTCTACAATAATAACTTCGGACACCTGACCCTGGATGCAGTCCATCGCGGCGCGCACCTTGGGAATCATTCCGCCGTAGATCTCACCATTTTCAATCAGCGCTTCAATCTGCGCCACCGTTACGGACGGAAGCACTACCTTCTCCCCGTCCACCGTCCGCATAATACCCGGCACATCCGTAACCACGATCATACTCGGCGAGCCGATATATGAAGCCACTGCTCCGGCAGCGGTGTCCGCATTGATATTGTACCGCTGGCCTTCGCCATCTACGCCCACTGGTGCAATAACCGGAATATAGCCCATCGCCAGGATACCCGTCACAATCTCCGCCTGGACTCCGCTTACCTCTCCCACCAGACCCACTTCATGATGGTTAGCCACCGGACGCGCCGTAATCAGGTTACCGTCTACGCCCGATACGCCGAGCGCCTGTCCCCCGCTGGCCTGAATACGCCGGACAATCGCCTTGTTGATGCTGCCAGACAGGGTCATCTCCACCACATCCAGCACCTCTTCCGTCGTTACCCGCAGGCCGTTCACGAAGCGGCTCTCAATGCCGAGCTTCTCCAGATTGCCGGAGATCGCCGGGCCGCCGCCATGCACGATTACAGGCTGATTCCCGCTGACCTGAAGCTCCCGCAGATCCTCGAAGAATGAATCCGGCAGCGCCGCCAGCGTACTCCCCCCGCATTTCATTACGAACAACCCGGCGGCCCCCGCCTGCGCCTGAGACTCTATCGGTTCTAACGTCATCTCCCTGCCCCCTCTGTACAAGCTTCTACACGCCTCTGCACAAATTACGTGCGGTAAGCCGCATTAATCCGCACATAATCATAAGTCAGGTCGCAGCCCCAGGCTGTAGCCTGACCGCTGCCGTCCGACAAGGTTACCGTGATCAGCACGGTATCCGTCTTTTGCAGATAATGCAGTGCCTGTTCCTCATCAAAAGCCACCGGACGCGACCCGCGCAGCACCTCGATCTCACCCAGCTTAATATCTACCCGCTCCGGCGATACCGGAACGCCCGCGCGCCCTACAGCCGCGATAATCCGCCCCCAGTTGGCATCCGCGCCGAAGATCGCCGATTTCACCAGGCTGGAGCCGACCACGGTCTTGGCAATCGCCGCCGCACCTTCATCATGCACCGCCCCGTTCACCTGCACCTCAATCAGCTTCGTGGCCCCTTCGCCGTCACGGGCAATCGCCATCGCCAGATGCTGGCACACATGGGTGAACGCCGCAGCAAAAGCTTCCCAGTCCGCATGCAGCCGCGTCAGCTTCTCATTGCCGGCCAGCCCGCTGGCCATCGCAACCAGCATATCATTCGTACTGGTATCACCATCAACGGTAATCATATTAAAAGTAGAATTAGTAGCTGTGCGCAGCAGACTGAGCAGATCCTCCCCATCAATGAGCACATCGGTGGTCATGAAGCCCAGCATCGTCGCCATGTTCGGGTGAATCATCCCGGAACCCTTCGCCGCTCCGGCAATCGTAACCTCTGTACCGCCTACCGTTACTTTTACGCAGCTTTCTTTTTTGACCAGATCAGTGGTCAGGATCGCCTGGCTGAATTCCTCCGCACCGGAAGCGCCCGTGTCCAGCTTCTCCGGCAGTCCGGCAATCCCGCTGCGCACACAGTCCATCTTCAGCAGTTCCCCGATCACACCTGTGGAAGCGACAGCGACATCCAGCTCATTCACGCCCAGATGACGGGCAGCGGCAGCACGCATCTCGTACGCATCCGCCTCTCCCTGGTCCCCTGTACAGGCATTGGCATTGCCGCTGTTCACGATCACCGCCTGCAGCGTTCCGTCCGCCAGACTCTCCCGCGTAACCTTCAGCGGAGCCGCCTGAAATACATTGGTCGTATACACCGCAGCCGCCGTAGCAGGCACCTCACATAGAATTGCGCCGAGGTCATTACGCTCAGTTTTTTTGAGACCGCAGTGCAGACCACCGGAGGTGAAGCCCTTAGGTGCAGTAATACTTCCGCCTTCTACGACGGTATATAGTGGTTTCTCACTCATGATATTGTTTGACCGCTTGCGCTTATGGATACACTGGTGTGTAACCCAGCCCGCGGGTTTCCTCCCATCCCATCATCAAATTGAGGTTCTGAATCGCTTGCCCTGCGGCGCCCTTAACGATATTGTCGATGACCGACACAATAGTAACCCGTCCGGTGCGTGCGTCTGTGGCGAAGCCGATATCGCAGTAATTCGATCCGCTGACTTCCTTCGTCGCCGGAACCACGCCGGGCTCACGCACCCGCACATACGGCCTGCCTGCATAATAGTTACGATATAAATCTACGAGTTCCTGTTCACTATGTTCACCAATCAGTCCGGCATACATCGTAGCCATAATCCCCCGGGTCATCGGCACCAGATGGGTAGTGAAGGTTACTGTAACTTTCTCCCCGGCAATATCGGTCAGCACCTGTTCAATTTCAGGGATGTGCTGATGCTTGTTGATTTTGTAAGCTTTGAAGTTCTCATTGATCTCAGCAAAATGCACCATCAGGCTCGTTCCCCGCCCTGCCCCGGACACCCCGGATTTCGCATCAATAATGATGCTGTCCGGCTTGATCCAGCCTGCCGCAAGCGCCGGAATCAGCCCCAGCAGCGTAGCTGTCGGGTAACAACCGGGATTAGAGATGAAGTCCACTCCGGCCGCACGCTCTCCGTACACCTCGCATAACCCGTATACCGCCTGTTCCAGGTAAGCTTCCGGAGGAGCCGGGTGCTTATACCACTGCTCATACTCTGCGCCATCCTTCAGCCGGAAGTCCCCGGATAGATCCACGACCTTGAGTCCCGCCTCAAGCAGCCCGGGCACCAGCTTCGCACTCACCCCCGACGGGGTAGCAGTAAATACAACATCTGCTCTGCTTGCAATCTCTGCTGCATCTACACCGTCCAGCTTACGCTGCACCACTCCCGTGAGATGCGGAAAACCCTCCTCAATCGGCGCACCCGCACTCGAAGAGGAAATCACTGATGTAATCTCTATATCAGGGTGGCCCTGCAGCAGTCTAATCAGCTCCACGCCCCCATATCCCGTTGATCCGACAATTGCCGCTCTCAGCTTGCCTGTCACTGTCATCCCCGCTTCCCGTTTCTCATTTCTATCATTATCGCTCATGCATAACCGTCCTGCAAATATGTATTATTATACGACCGAATTAATATAAATACAACATGTTACGTCAAGTTTATTCAGCTGGCACACAAGAAGAAAAGGCAGGGTCATCCTATTCGCTCCACGATAAAAAAAGAAGCGCAGAGCCCCCTAAGGGAGTCTACGCTTCTCTTTTGAACCCTTCGCCCAGCACTTCATGGGCCTCGGTAATAATTACAAATGCAGCCGGGTCCACCGAGCGGACGATCGCCTTCAGCCTCGTAATTTCATTCTGGCCTACTACAACCATCAGCACCGTACGGTTATCCCCGGTATAGCCGCCTTGCGCATTCAGCTTGGTCAGCCCGCGGTCCAGATCATTCAGAATCGCCTGCGAGATGTCCTCAGTGTGATCCGAGATGATATACGCCACCTTTGTGGTGCTGAAGCCCACCTCCAGCGCGTTGATCACCCGGCCGGTGACGAACAGCCCGATCAGTGCATACATCGCCTGCTCCATCCCCAGTACAAAAGCCGCCAAGGTAATCACCGTACCATCCAGCAGCACAACGGACAGTGAGAAGCTGAAGCCGGTAAGCTTTTGAATAATCTGTGCCGCAATGGTCAGTCCGCCTGTAGAGCCGCGCCCCCGGAAGACGAGGCCGAGCCCGAGACCCACACCAATTCCTCCATAGATAGAGGCCAGGAGCGGATTCGTGGTCGGCACAGGCCCGTCCTTCGTCAGGAAGATAAACAGCGGCAGCACAAAGCTGCCCAGCAGAGAGCGGATGCCGTACTGTTTGCCGAGGAAGATCACGCCGAGAATGAAGAGTGGAATATTCAGCGCCCACTGGGTAAAAGCAGGCTCTGCCCCAAACCAGGCCTCGGCCAGTACCGACAGCCCCGACACCCCGCCGGATGCAATCCGGTTCGGGAGGAAGAACAGGTTGAACGCCAGGCCGGTGATCAGCGAGCCAATCAGAATAAGCGCAATGTCCACCGTATGACGCAGCGGTCCGTTCAAGGGAATGAGCGGAGGTTTGTTGCGTGAATTGATTTTTTGCATGGTTGGCCGGACTCCTTTATGTTCAGACAAAAATTCCTACACCTCCGAAGACGCGTAGGAATTGGATTACTTTTATTCAGCTTCCGTCTTGATCTGGCTCCGCAGATACCCGTCAATGAAGCCGTCCAGATCTCCATCCATTACCGCTCCAACGTTGCCCGTCTCCACAGAGGTACGGTGATCCTTCACCATGCTGTAAGGATGGAACACATAGGAACGAATCTGACTGCCCCAGGCAATATCCGATTGCTCGCCGCGGATCTCGTCCAGATGTGCCTGCTGCTCCTGGATTTTGCGCTCATAGAGCTTGGAACGCAGCATCTTCATCGCCTGCTCCCGGTTCTTGATCTGGGAACGCTCATTCTGACAGGTGACCACCACGCCGGTTGGCATATGCGTAATCCGCACCGCGGAGTCTGTAGTATTGATGTGCTGACCGCCCGCGCCGCTGGCCCGGTACGTATCAATCTTCAGGTCTTCCGTACGGATATCCACCTCGACGTCGTCTGCAATCTCCGGTACCACATCGCAGGATACGAAGGAGGTATGCCGTCTGCCTGAGGAGTCAAAAGGCGAAATGCGCACCAGCCGGTGCACGCCCTTCTCTGCCTTGAGGTACCCATATACATTGTGGCCCTTAATTAACAAAGTTACACTCTTGATTCCTGCTTCATCGCCCGGCAGATAATCCAGCACATCTACCTTGAAGCCCCGCTTCTCCGCCCAGCGTGTGTACATGCGCAGCAGCATTTGGCCCCAATCCTGGGACTCCGTACCGCCTGCACCGGGATGCAGCTCCAGAATCGCGTTCAGCTTATCGTATGGCTGATTAAGCAGCAGCTGCAGCTCGAACTCATCCACTCTGGCGCTTATACTGCGAATCGTTCCGGCTATCTCCTCTGCCAACGCGTCGTCGCCTTCCTCATCGGCCAGCTCCGCCATCATGGCAGCATCGTCATAATCCTGCTGGAGCTTCTCGAATTGGTCAACCACCGACTTCACGGCATTCATCTCGCCAATCACGCTCTGCGCCTGATCGGGATCATCCCAGAACCCGGGAGCCGCCATCTTCTCTTCGAAGTTCGCTATCATCTCCAGCTTCAGGTCTAAGTCAAAGTGACCCCCTAAGGTTGGTTAATTTCTTGCCCATTTCACGCAGGTCCTGCTTCACATTAGGATCGATCAATTGGATCACTTCACCTTTCATAATTGAATATCGCGCCGGGCTGCCGGTTTGGATGTTTGGCGGATAGGCGACGCAGCTTCTGATCGCCGCTTCATCGCTCTTAAGAAATGCCTGTCGGTGTACGCCGTAACTGCGGGAAATGTTTGGACTTCCGGCCGCTGTTAGGATTGAATTTCCTTATTTAAACTGCTCTTCGCAGTAGAAATTCAATCCTAAAGGCGGACGCTGACGCTCCTCCAGTTCCAAACTTCCCCTCCGTCACTTCCACCTCAATTGCAGTTCTAAAGAACAATTCCATCCGCTTCCTTTGAAGCGGCGGCGCTCTTCCTGCAAACATCCAAAAAAGCAGCCGGGCCGCAAACGGGGAGTCCCCCGGGCCCAGCCGCTTTTTATTGTCATTATAACCTAAGTGCAAGTGCACAAAACAGGAAGTGCGTTATGGTGAAAGGTATTCGCAGCTTCGTGCCTGCTCATTATTTCACCGTACACTACCAGAACCGGCTTTAACTCCTGGATTGCCCCGTTCCAATGAGAGTGAATTGACCTCTCAGATCCGGCCGTAATTCTGTTTATCTTACGCCTGGCCGTGGCAGTTCTTGTACTTCTTGCCGCTGCCGCATGGGCAAGGATCGTTACGGCCCACAGTGGATTCCACATGCACCGGACGTTTCTCAGCAGGCTCTGCGTTGGTGGAGATCTTGTCTTCCTCCACTACCGATTGCCGCTCCTGATTCGTCTCAATGTGCGCCTTCATAATGTAGGTCGCTACTTCTTCCTGAATGTTCGCGGTCATAGCGTTGAACATCTCGAAGCCCTCGAATTGATATTCGCGCAGCGGATCGGTACCGCCGTAAGCACGGAGGTGAATCCCCTGACGAAGCTGATCCATGGCGTCGATATGATCCATCCACTTGCTGTCTACGGAGCGAAGCACAATAACCTTCTCGAATTCACGTACCAGCTCAGAGCCCAGACGTTCTTCACGTGCAGCATACTTCTCAAGTACACGGGTGAAGATGAATTCGACCATTTCATCCACTTCTTTTCCCCACAGATCATCGCGGGTCAGCTCATTTTCTTCCAGAAGCTTGCTGTTCACATAATCTGCAACCTCTTGCAGCTCCCAGTTCTCCGGGATATCATCACTACAGTGTGCATTCACAATACGGTCGATAACCGGCTTGATCATTTCCACTACGATGTCTTTGATATTGTCCGACTCCAGAATTTCGCGGCGCTGCTTGTAGATAATCTCACGCTGCTGATTCATGACGTCATCGTATTGCAATACGACTTTGCGGATGTCAAAGTTATTGCCTTCTACCCGCTTCTGAGCAGATTCAACAGCCTTGGTAATCATACGGCTCTCAATCGGCTGATCTTCCTCGAATCCAAGACGGTCCATCATGTTCAGCACGTTGTCCGCACCGAAGCGCTTCATCAGCTCATCGCCGAGGGACAGATAGAACTGTGTCGAACCCGGGTCGCCCTGGCGTCCGGCACGGCCGCGAAGCTGGTTATCAATCCGGCGCGATTCATGGCGTTCTGTACCAATAATATGCAGACCGCCAACATCGGTTACCCCTTCGCCCAGCACGATATCCGTACCGCGTCCAGCCATGTTCGTGGCAATCGTTACGGTTCCCGGCTGACCGGCATAAGAGATAATTTCGGCTTCGGCCGCATGATGCTTCGCATTCAGCACCTGGTGTCTGACACCCTTGCGCTTCAGCATTTCCGATACGCGTTCGGAGTTCTCAATCGATACCGTACCTACCAGCACCGGCTGATTCTTCTTGTGGCGTTCCACAATTTCAGCGACAACAGCGTTGAACTTGCCGTTTTCACTTTTGTAGACCACATCCGGCATATCAATACGCTGATTCGGCTTATTCGTAGGAACCTGAAGAACCTCAAGACCATAAATCTTCTTGAATTCCTCTTCTTCCGTCTTCGCAGTACCCGTCATGCCGCCCAGCTTGCGGTACATGCGGAAGTAGTTCTGGAAGGTGATAGTAGCCAGCGTCATGCTCTCATTCTGAACTTCAATCTCTTCCTTGGCTTCAATCGCCTGGTGCAGCCCGTCGCTGTAACGGCGGCCCTGCATCAGACGGCCTGTGAACTCATCGACGATCATAACCTCGTCTTCATTAACGACATAATCGACATCCCGGCGCATAATCGCGTTCGCCTTCAAGGCCTGTACAATATGATGGTTCAAGGTAACATGGCTATGGTCATACAGATTCTCGATCCCAAAAGCACGCTCAGCCGTAGCCACGCCCTTCTCGGTAAGCGCAACAGACTTCACCTTGATATCCACCGTGTAATCCTCTTCGGCAGTCAGCTTCTTCACGAAACGGTCTGCTGCATAATACAGTTCTGTCGATTTCTCAGCCTGGCCGGAGATGATCAGAGGTGTCCGCGCTTCATCAATAAGGATGGAATCGACTTCGTCAATAATACAGAAGTAGAGCGGGCGCTGTACCATCTGTTCCTTATAAAGCACCATGTTGTCGCGCAGATAGTCGAACCCGAATTCATTGTTGGTTCCGTACGTAATATCGCAGGCATATGCCGCTTGTTTATCATTATGGTCCATGCCGTTCAGGTTCACCCCAACGCTCATGCCCAGAAAGTTATAGATTTGTCCCATTTGCGCACTGTCGCGCTGAGCCAGATAATCATTTACGGTGACGACATGCACGCCTTTACCCAGCAGCGCATTCAAATACACCGGCAGCGTTCCAACCAGCGTCTTGCCTTCCCCGGTCTTCATCTCGGAGATCCGGCCTTCATGCAGCGCCATACCCCCAACCAGCTGAACGTCAAAATGCCGCATGCCCAGCGTCCGTTTGGAAGCTTCGCGTACGGTAGCAAAGGCCTCGGGAAGAATCTCTTCCAGGGTCTCACCTTTCTCAATACGGGCGCGGAATTCCGCTGTCTTCGCCTGCAGCTCTTCATCCGTAAGCGATACGAAATCCGGCTCCAGCCCATTAATTACTTCGACCGTCTTCATCAGACGTTTGACATCCCGTTCATTAGTGTCGCCAAATATTTTCTTAACAAGTCCTAGCATGGTTAACCCCTTTCATGCAACACAGATGGTGGAACCGAGCCCATCCTCATAGATTGAAAGGGCCATATATGATTTCGATTCCGCTGCTTCATAAATTGTAACAGTTTGTAAGAGAAGCCGCAATACAAGCCGCCCTAACCTTATTCTGTATAATCCTCTTAGATGAGGACAGATAATGGCATTTTAATGAAACTTCTATATATACGCACAAGAGCCCTATTCGCTTCAGGCGAATAGGGGCTCGTCTAATTGTCCACGTTAGGCTGAACCGAAGCCCTTCCTTATTCCAACAATTCCCGGTCGGCTGATTAGTTCTGCTCGATCAGACCGTACTTGCCGTCATCGCGTTTGTATACTACGCTAACTTCGGAAGTGTCAATGTTGGAGAACACGAAGAACGTATGTCCAATCATGTTCATTTGCAGAATCGCTTCTTCCACATCCATAGGCTTCAAGGTGAACCGTTTGTTCCGCACAACCTCAAGATCATCATAATCCTGTTCCTGCTCTTCAACAGCTACGGCACTGCCCGTACCTTCAACGAACAACGTCTTCAGGCTGCCTTCCTGACGGAACTTGCGATTAAGCTTAGTCTTGTGCTTGCGGATCTGACGTTCCAGCTTGTCCACTACGGCATCGATGGATGCATACATATCATCGCTGCGGTCTTCCGCACGAAGCGTCACACCAGCTAGAGGAATTGTCACTTCCACCGTATGAAGGCCGCGAACGACGCCAAGCGTCACATATCCTTCAGAGGTAGGGGGTGCTTCGAAATACTTCTCAAGTCTGCTGAGCTTCTTATCAACATAGTCTCTCAAAGCGTCGGTCACTTCAATTTGTTGACCTCGAATGCTGAATTTCATAAGGCACTCCTCCTTTGTTTACTTTTCCATTATAGCAAATTGTCAGGGCTAAGTAAAAAACAAATCATGACAGACTTTACATTCACCTAACAATATATGTAACAGACCTGCCGTAACAACAAACGGCCCGGCTCGAGCATAAAGCCGCCCTCGCCGGACCGAATACTGATTGCTGTATTATTTCACGCTGAAGCCTGGATTATGAATGATTGCATCCATCAAGATTACTTATTTCGTGTGAATCCGCAGAAGCTCTACAGGTGACAAGGTACCATTAGCGTCCGTGATAAAGAAGACTTTATACGCTGTATTGGCAGTGAGTCCAGTCAGGTTAATGCTGTGTTTCACAACTGGATTACCTGTAAGAGTACCAGCCCAAGGTGTTGTTAAATGAGCACCTGCACTGTTCAATCCTTGGGAAATCTGCAATGCAGTTGGATCAGCATCTGTTGCCTTAACCACCACATATTTCAGAGGGGTTACCGGTGAACCCGCCTGCCCGTAAGCAGCGTATACTTCCGCAGATACTGTTGTTACGTTCGTGATTCCAACTTGAGAAACTGACCAGTTGCTGCCTGCTGCTGTTTTCAATTGAAGCGGTGTTACGCCGGACCAATTACCTGAAGCATCAGCCAGGGCAACGTATACGGTATAATCCATACCCGCAATCAGACCATATACAGAGAAAGCAACGGTAGTATTGCCGGTTGCTGCGATTTTGCCGGAATGAACGCCTGCTGTTGTTGCATTAATCAGCCCGTCCTTCACTTGTGCTGCAGTTGGTGCAGTTACGTTCACGCTGTATGGAGCAACTACATAATACACGGCTCCTGTAACAGAAGGCGTAACATATACATCAGCGGTAACAGAACCTACATGGCCGTAAGTCACGTTGCTTACAGACGGCAAGGTCACGCTACCGCCTCCGCCACCACCTCCGCCAGTGCCGCCACCACTACCGCCGCCCGGAGCTGGAGTAGCTGTTGGGCTGGTGCTTGGCACAGGTGTTGCAGAAGGAGCCGGTGTTGCTGTCGGTGCTGGTGTAGGCGTTACTCCGCCCGTACCCGGCTTATGCACAACTGAGTTGCTTATAATTCCAACCGCTTCGGCACGGGTAAGGGATTTCTTCGGACCGAAGGTTCCGTCAGGATAACCGTTGATGATCTTTTTCTCAGCCGCCGCTCCCACTGCAGCCTTGGCCCAAGCTGCGATCTGAGCATTATCCTTGAACTTAAGCGGAGTAGAGCTTGTACTCAGCTTAAGCAGCTTGGCAGCAATAACTGCTGCTTCCTGCCGAGTGAGCGGGTTGTTGGCCCGGAAGGTATTATTCTCATACCCGCCAATATAACCGGCCTTCACAGCCTTAGCCACTTCACTGTAGACCCAGTTGGATTTCTTCACATCTGTGAAGTTAAGAGTAGCTGCTTCGGTGAACCCGAACAGACGATTAATCAGTGCTACATATTCACCACGGGTAATTGCCTTATTCGGCTTCACCGTTCCGTCAGGATAACCGCCCAGGTATCCTTTATCCAGCCAGCTCTGCAGTTGCTTCTGCGCCCAGTGTCCTTGAATATCCTTAGGTGCAGGCGCTGCGGACACACTCCCCAGTGATCCAAGCAGCATTGAAATACCAAGTACTCCGGCCGTAAGGCCACGCCACAATTTCTTCATTCTTTTGTTCATCCTCCTGTGAGTTTGATGGGCATAGGCTTCACTGCATGACTTCTTACCAAAAGATCTTTCGGAAGCATACGCCTAAGCAATAATGAGAGTGCAGACTAGGCAACAAAAAAGCCCAACGGTTTCTATTACCCATAATTTGGAGGATGGTAACATTTTTCCGTAACTAATTTTTACAAAGTGTCCAATTTCGGACTCTTTTCGACCAGTAAAGTAGGATATTTACAAGAAATATGTAAAATCTCCCCGCGATCTCAAAGACCCTCAACTCCATATACACCTTATCCCTAACAGGCAGTAATCGTTATTTACAGCCACAATAAAAAAGACCCCAGGGAATATCCCCAGGGTCTAACGCTAGCGTTGTCTCAATTGCTAACCATCTACCATATATGTAGGTCGGCTTCGCCGGATGATTATAATTTGATGACGTTAGCTGCTTGTGGTCCGCGTGCGCCTTCAACGATATCGAACTCTACGGATTGGCCTTCATCCAAAGTCTTGAAACCGTCAGTTTGAATCGCGGAAAAGTGTACGAATACGTCGCCACCATCGGAAGTTTCGATAAAACCATAACCTTTTTCTGCGTTAAACCATTTAACTTTACCTTCCATTGACTAAACATTCCCTTCGTCATCAGATGAACGTGAGTCTTGCTCACAATTCGACTATACCACCGCAGCTTCTCTATTGTCAATTGGAATAGTAAATGATTACTTTCAATAATTTACCAGAGTACAATTGACATCAGAAATGGATAGAATTCGGTAATATAAGTTACAAAAAAAGGAGCAGACGCTTGTAAATACCCGCCTGCTCCCTTATTGAAACAGGAGGAAATCTATTATTCTATCTTTATTTTTTGCGGTCCATCAGGAAGCTGTCCGGGGTGTAGGCCGTTTCGTAGGCGTTGCGTTGGATTTTGGCTTGGCCCCGCTTCTGAAGGAAGTCTTGGGCTTCTTGGCGGAGAGCGTTCATCCGGTCCAGCAATTCATTATCATGTGACAAAATCCGATGAATTTCCTGCTTTTGTGCAGGAGTGGATGGACACAATTCGACCTCTTGTGTGATGGAATCGACAAGCTTCTGCCGCTCCTCTACGAAGTCTTCAAGCACTTCATAGGTTGCTTCTTGAAGCCTGTCCATCATCGCTTGGGTCAGCAGATCCAAGTTACGGATAAGCTCATCCATTCGCAATCTCAGTCTGACTAGCCGCCAGCTTAGAGGCCTGAAGCCAAGTCTCTCTGAGGTCGATAAGATAGCCAATGGCTTCTTCGGCCTTCTCCGGGCTCTTCTGGATGTTCGCCTGAATTAACAGGTAGTTCGTATATTCATAAAGGGAGTATAGTCCCTTCGAGACTTCAATAGAGTGGTCCAGTGTGCTCATCAACTCACTGATGATGGTCTGAGCCTTGCCAAAATTCAAATTGGACTTCTCCAAGTCCTGCTTATTCAACCCGTCAACGGCAGTCTTCACAAAGCGAATGGCCCCATCATACAGCATAATCACGAGTTGAGCAGGTGTTGAAGTCTGGACAGAAGACTGGCGGTATTTATCATAAGGAGATTTAATCAAATTGGTCACCCTCTATTTGTGAAATATTCTTATTTGCCGGTGGAGAAAAGGCTGGAAGATTGGGAATTAAGCTTATTCATTGCCGTTTCCATGGCAGAGAACTGTTTATAGTAACGTGCTTCTGTATTATTTAAATTATATAATAATGTAGCTATTTGTTTGTTATATTCTTTAAGTTTTTTTCCCATTACACTCTCTTCTTTAAAACTACTAGTTAAATCAGTAGTATATTTATTAGTTCCTGATCGCTGTGAAATAAACTCTAAGGGCTTATCAAATTTATCTGCTAGTTTATCAAATAATCCTTCTGTCTGTGAATTTGATGGTCCTTGAAAAAAATCAACAATACTTTGAGGGTTACTATTTATCGCATTCTTAAGTTTAGACTCATCAATATATAATTTCCCATTTTCGGTATATTTCCCGGTTGTAATTCCCATATCACTTAACTTGCCCAAATTTTCTGTTATTAGAGTACGCATAGAAATTATTGTGGATTTTAAAATTTCATCATTTTTTAAGAGACCACTTTTTGCTTTTTCCGTCCAAGTTGTTATTTCGCTTTCTTTCATCTCTTTTTTTTGTTCATCTGTCAATGGTGGATACCCGCTGAATTTTTCTTCATTTACTTTAGTATTCAATAGTGATAACAGATTGTTATAATCTTCTACAAAAGCTTTAATCGTTTCCACCGTCTTACCAGGATCAGTTTGAGTAGTAATTTTACTTACTCCGTTAGCACCCGTTTTTTCAAGTAAAGTAAGTTGAATTCCATTTACGAGAAAAGTATTACTTTTTTGTTTTATTTCTTGTGAATTATTGATTACGACAACTGCATCCGTACCGTCTGTTTTGGATGAAACACCTTTAAACACGTCAGTTATTATACTATTATTGACACCTAAATCAATCTTGCCGTCGCTGCTTGTCGGATCCTCACTTTCAGATCCAAAAGTTTTTGAACGAAGAATAAGTTTTCCGGAAATTTCATCAAAACTTGCTAATACATTAGCTTTGCTGTCCCCATTAATAGTTGCTATTAAACTACTGATTGAAGTCTCTCCGGTGAATAAAGATTTCGTAGTGTTATCACTATTCTTAGAAGTAAAACTTACACCATTAATATTAAGAGTGTATTCTTTTTCCTTTTCTTCATCTGTTAAATCCTTATAAGCTTTACCAGTCACTAATTCCGCTAAGGTTGTTTTATTAGATTTTCCAAATCCAACCCCTAATGTTTCTACAGAGGTCCTAGTAGCAAGTTCTTTTACTGTTACTTCCATATCGATTCCATTTACAGTAGACGTTGCTTCTGCTTTAATTGCACTAGTATTACCTGTAACAACTGCTTTGTTGGAGTTCAACGCTCCAGAGAGGCCATATTTATCTGTTAATTTGTTAATGCGAAAATCATACAATTTGCTACTAATTTCTCTATAGCTATTTCTAGTCCAATTCAAGGTTTCTTTTTGCTGATATAATTTATCTAGAGGAGCACGTTTTGCCGCCATAAGACTTTTGACCATACTATCAATATCCATACCTGAAAAACCATTTATACGAGTAACCAAATCTATACCCCCTACCATTAAATTTTTTCATCAACAAGTATCCCTGCTATTTCCATCATTTTAGCCACAAGATCCAACGTTTTTTCACGAGGAACTTCACGGATAATCTCTCCTGTTTCTTTATTAAGTACTTTCACCATAATATCATGCGTTTTCTCATGAATACTTATTTCTAATGTAGTCTGTGGGCCTTGTAAAGATTTTACTGCTTTCTCAATTGTTCTAATAAGCTGATCTTCTGCAATTGAGATCCTTGGACTTCCTTTCTCATGTGTATAATCATCTTTGAAAGAAGACGTATCTTTTTTAGTCTCTAAAGTATTATTATATATCCTATCGAGTTTACTGGAACTAGGTTGAATTGAACTTGCAGATAGGGAAAATTGTACATTCATGCCCAACCCTCCAACACATTTATTTATACTATTTATATCGGTAAAAAATAGATATACTTTATATGTAATTATAATAGCGTAATTTATGGTACCCTATATATAGAATATTTCAATGTAATATTCAGGTTTTAACTTTGAAACATAAAAAAGAGACCTCGATTAAAAGAATCGAGGTCTCTTTTTTTGTATTAGAATTAACGAAGTAATTGTAGAACACCTTGTGGCTGTTGATTTGCTTGAGCCAACATTGCTTGGGCTGCCTGAGAAAGGATGTTGTTCTTAGTTTGCTCCATCATTTCTTTCGCCATGTCAACATCGCGTACACGGGATTCAGCAGCGCTCAAGTTCTCGGAAGAAGCATTCAAATTGTTAATAGTATGCTCCAGACGGTTCTGCCACGCACCTAAATCTGCACGTTGACTTGAAACTTGACTGATAGCTTGATCAATTACTTTGAGGTTGTCATCAAAAGAAGCTGTTTTAACATTAACAGCTGAAATCGAAGTCAAAGTACCACCATTACCAGCACCTAGCGCCGACGAAGTCATATCGCCGATAGAGATAGAGAGAGTGGTATTATTATTAGCACCAATTTGGAAGCTCAGAGAACTACCAGTTGTGGTAATAGTTTTACCGTCAGCCAAGGTATTTAGTGCTGCTTGAGTGCTATCAGCTCCAAAAGCGAGTGATAAGCCCAGTTTATCAAAATTCAGGTTAGCTCCTGATTTTACTGCACCTGTACCCAGATCCAGTGTTTGCGAAACTCCACTGTTAGTACCTGTAGCGGTGATTTTATGGGTAGTGGCATCTACAGCAAAAGTTATTGTTTCAGTTGGCTTGACTCCATTTGCAGAAACAGTTATACCTGCTGTAGTGAGGTCAGCAATAGCAACAGTACCATCAGCAGCTTTTGTACCAAGGGAACCATTCAATAATGTCTTTGTATTGAACTCTGTTTTTGTAGCTACACGAGTGATTTCATCACTCAGTGCTGTGATTTCTTTTTGGATGGATGTAAGGTCATCCGCTGTGTTTGTGCCATTGTTCGATTGAACTGTTAATTCACGCATACGTTGCAACATGCTGTGAGTTTCGCTAAGAGCTCCTTCAGCAGTTTGAATCAGAGAAATACCATCTTGCGAGTTACGGGAAGCTTGGTCCAAACCACGAATTTGCCCCCGCATTTTTTCGGAAATTGCCAAACCAGCTGCGTCGTCACCTGCACGGTTGATACGAAGACCAGAAGACAGCTTCTCGATATTTTTGTTAGTGTTAGCAGTGTTAGATGCCAGCTGACGATGCGTGTTCAAAGCCGCGATATTGTGGTTGATAATCATTTTGTATTTCCTCCCTGAAATTAAGTTGTTCCACATCCATGTGGTAAACGCTGCCGTTAAGGTCGGCCGCCCCTCCGGATCAGCGTCTAATATATATATCGACTTGTCCGCTAATTTGTTTATAGCTAATTACATGAATTTGCAAATTTATTTTTCTGTGCGTAACCGCTCCATTAGAGCATTAAGATTGCTTGGGGTTGGCGAAGCTGATTCCTTATTCGCTTCTTTTATTGATAGGTACACTTCTTCCCTGAAGATATCGACATGCTTCGGAGCGTTAATACCTACCTTCACAATGTCTCCTTCAACACTCAGAATAGTAATCTCAATATTATCCTGGATAATAATCGACTCGCCTTTTTTGCGGGTAAGAACGAGCATATCATTCACCACCCTTTTCAAAATGATCATGGGGAACATTCCATAAGCTATGTCTAGTTTGATAGTTCGAGTTGTGAAGTACAACCTGTTTCCCTGAGCGTGTAATCGGATTAAGAACAATGGGAGCAAGTAAATTAACAGTTGAGTGCTCCAACTCTTCTTTAATTGTAACCATACAACGAACATTTACATCATCTATAATCTCTAATTCTTCTTTATCAACCTTGGGAAGCTCAAATTCATAAGTCGGATATAAAACAAAAGGGTCACTCAATAAAAAAGACACACTTGTATTTTCAAGAGATTGTAAGTAGCTAAACGGTCCGTCTTCTACCGTAATCAAAGCAAAATCAATATCTTCTTCAAAACCCAGAACACCTTTGGGGAAATGATATATTTGTTCTTCCGTAATATCCAGCGTTCCCCAAGTCAATGTTTCTATAATCATTCTACGAACACTCCTTATTCTTATTGTCTAATAAAAAAGCCATAGATATTTGGTTATATCAACCGAATCTATAGCTTGTAACAATATTTACATTTGAATATCTATCTCTGGAGGTACAAAGCTTATGGATGGTCTCTGTCTTAAGTAAATATCTACCTTAGATGGTGTAAAGTTAATTTGAGGGGCATGAGCCTCTGCTTGAATACTCACTTCAGATTTACGATATTCGATTTCAGGAGGAACTAACTCGACATTTATATGCACGTTATCAACCGATGCAGGTCCACGAATCTCCGGGTAGGAAACTGGTTGCCAATCTTCACCGTAAATCTCTGCTATACTATTTCCCGGTTTATGAAAGTTAGCCGCACGTTCCCCTTGCTCCATTCGTTTAGCAATGCCTTGAAGCCATAGCTGCTCAATACCTGAATAGATACGCTGATTCATCTCACGGTACGTTCCACCTGTATATGCGGCTCTGGCCTGAGTTTGATCAATCGTCATTTCAGCTGGAGACTGACGAATTTCTAATTGCCCAGGAGTTGTATTTATTTGCAGATCCGCTTTAGGCTGGACTATAGATAGGCTCCCAGCAGTAGTCTCCATTCCAATCAATGCATTTGTTTGCCGTATTTGAACTGTGGGTATCATCTAGAGGCTTCCCCCTATCGTATGAAGTCAACTAGGGTAGCCTGAATAATTTTGGAACCTACAGACAGAGAAGCATTGTAAATGTTCTCCTGGATTTTGGACTTCATTAACAACTCGGCATAATCACCATCTTCAGTCTTGGACTGCAGGTCTGTTAAATTCACTTCCATATCACTTAGTCTGTTCTTCATTAATTCTATCCGGTTAGCTTTGGCTCCTACTTCAGCCTGGACTGTTAATATCTTATTGATTCTACTATCAAGATTACCTAATTGAGTAGATACCTCCGAGGTAGTTCCATTAGCCAATGCAGTTGTAATTTTATCGATGACTGCGAATATATTATCTTCTTCATTTCCGCCAAACACATCACTACCTGTAATGTTAATTGGAAGTTGCACACTGTCACCAACAGAATAATTCAATAGCCCTTTATCTGTAACAACAGAAGCTGCACCAGATGTGTCAGGAGTTCCATCTGCTCCTGTAGCAAACTTATAGGGTTGAACATCATATTGCTGCCCATTAAAGATATATTTGCCCTTGAACTGGCTATTGGAAATATCAATAAGCTGTTCCTTAAGCTGTTTCACCTCTGCATTAATACTATCAAGAGCCTCTTGCGGATTAGATCCACTAGCTCCCTTTACAGAGAGTTCACGAAGTCGTTGGATCACATCCCCCGTCTGAGTCAATACTGTATCATTAAACTCCAGCCAAGATGTAGCATCATCTACATTCTCCTGAAATTGCTCATTAGCAGACAAGTCCGCGCGGTAGCGAAGAGAATAAGTAATACCTACAGGATCATCCGAAGGCTTGTTAATCTTACGTCCAGTCGCTAGCTGCAGTTGTGTATCATTCATCGTGCGGGCGTTGCGGTTCAGGTTAAGCAGCAACTGGGAATTCATCATATTAGAGGTTACACGTAACATCGCTTAAATCCCCCTTTCTTATCTGCCTACGGTGCCTGTAGAGTTAATCAATTTATCAAGCATTTCATCATAAGTGGTCATAAAACGCGCAGCAGCGCTATAGGCATGTTGGAACACCAGCATATTGGACATCTCTTCATCAAGGGAAACTCCACTGACCGATTGACGGCGCGCATTCACCTGCTCTACAAGATAATTGGAGTTTTCTGTCTGGCGGGTCGCCTCTTGGGATTGAACTCCCAGTTGTCCAACCATCGATTTATAAAAGGAATTTGCAGTTGCCTTAATTCCAGTTGTAGGAGATGTGAACGAACCAGATTGTTGGGTGGCTAGAAGCAGGGCAAGCGTATTGTTCCCTTTGACAACTGATTCAGAAGTACCTGTTCCCACAGTTCGGAGCGAGGTAGCTAAAAGATTAGTATCGGCAGCAATTACAGAATTAAAGCTAATGTTACCTGCTGTAAATACATTCCCGTCACCAGTAATTGTGAACAGCGGCTTACCAGGATTGAGGGTGCCATCCATGGTATAACCAAGCTGATGAAGACCGTTCAAGCCTTTGACTGTTGTCTTAACATCGGCGCTCAAGGTCGCTCCTTTAGGGAGTGCAGATCCTGCTGCAATAGTATTAGTTGTTCCATCTGCTTGAGTAATCGTGGCATCACTTGTAAGAATCGTACCCTCAGGAAGAATTGAACCTTTCGGAAGAGTGATCTCCATTGCTCCTGTAGCAATCGTATTCGCAATATTATCGAGTTGTTTCTTATAATCCGCAACATACTTCTGACTGGAAGTGATCATACCGTGTACTTCTCCAGTCTTAAGATCCCCGGAAGCAAAAGCAGTGTTAAGGAAGGCACTGTCCACAGTCGCAGAGACAGCAGGTCCTTGTACAAGCTGTTGGCTCCCAAGCGAAATATTATAGCCGTATTCGCTATCTACTACAGTGACATTAGCAATCTTGGAGAGCTTGTCCGTCAGCAGGTCACGTTGATCCCGCAGATCATTCGCTTTGTCGCCCATGCTCTCAATTTTGAAAATAGATGAATTCAAATCTGCAATGGATGTTAAATATCCCTGTACCTCAGTACCTTTGACTGCCACATTGGCGGCCAAATCCGTATCAAGGTTACTAAGCTGCCTACTCATATAATTAAGTGCATCGGTCATAGCCTGAGCAGTCTGAACTACGATCTTACGGGAAGTGCTGTCTTCCGGGTTCTTACTGAGATCCGACCATGACTTCCAAAAATTATCCAGCACTGTACTTATCCCTGTATCCGATGGTTCTTTAAAAATCGATTCCAGCTTATCAAGCGTATCCGATTGGATCGCCCAGCTTCCCAAGGCTGAATTCTCGCCCCGGTATTGGGTATCCAGGAAGGTCTCACGTATTCGATCAATGGAACCGAATTCTACGCCTGTTCCCAGTTGTCCTGGTACTGTAGAGTTGTTAAGGCCGTAGGCTTCAATCGGAATAGATGCTCTCATATTCACACGCTGGCGGGTATACCCCTCCGTGTTGGCGTTGGCAATGTTGTGGCCGGTGGTGTTGAGCGCCGCTGTCTGGGTAAACAGGCTTCGTCTTGCGGTCTCGATGGAGTGGAATGTGGATGTCATGCTACTTGTTCCTCCCTTGTGATTGCTGCGGTGAGCGCAGCTCAGCGGATAACCTGATTATCCACGGGCATCAAAAAGCCCCGGCCGAGTCACACTGCTGCCCTTGTCGGACGGGTGATGGTATGTCATTTCCTGATTTGGTCTTCCGACCAGCAAATCCAGGGAATAATCTATAAAGGTAAGCGACTGCTCAATCAGCTTCTGGTTCAGCTCATTGGCCTTTTTTAATTGCTGCAATGTGCCGGAAAGCTTCTGCTGAATCTGCAGCAGGCGCGATTTGTCATCGGGATCAAAGACAAGGCGGGACAGCTCGGTAAGATTCAGATTCAGATTGGAACGGATTCCAACCCCCTGCAAAAACTCGAAGGCCGCTTCTGCACGCCGTTCTTCCAGCTGTCCGATCACCTTCATCAGCTTGGACTCGCGGTTCAGGATATCAATAAGACCCTCTACCTTGTTGTCCATAATGGTCTGTTTCTTGACTGCGGCCAGATCCAGCATCTGCACATGCGCCTCGTCCAGCCGCTCAAGCAATTCTAATAATGTTGTAAGTGCCATGGGTGTTTTCACCTAATTCTCGGAGGATTGCTTAAAGTAGGGGGCGAGTGTCTCGGCGAGCTTGGCTGCGTCAACCTGGTAGGTACCTGCGGATACTTGCTGTTTCAGGCTTTCGATTTTGTTCGCACGTTCAGTGTCAATCTTCCCGCTCTTCTGTGCCTGAAGCAGCTTAATGGCTTCATCCGAAATCGATACCTCATCCTTGCGTGTACTTTTCTTCATCTGTTCCTGCCTTTGCGATTCCGCACTTCGTTGGTATGGATTAATCGCATTGATTCGTCCGGCATCGTTAATTTTCATAACTTCACCTTCCTTCTGTAATAAAAAAGCCGATAATCTTTACTAAGTTTATCGGCCCCTGTTGAAACATTCTTTATAGCTGCAAGCGTTTTTTTGCAGAATTGTTTAGTTGCGGAACTTGTCCACTGCCCGGTAAGCGCCATCTGGAGCCTTCTTGGAAGCGCCCGAGTCTGCACTTTCCTTGGCTGCATTGGCAAGGTCCTTGGTCAGACGGCTGCGGCAGCTGTCGCACATATGCCCGTCCCGGATCAGGGTTCCGCATACCTCACAAGGGTACATCATATTAGGCGCATTGGCGATGGAAATCCGGCCCTCCCGGATAAAACGTGTGATTTCCTTAATGGAAATATCGGTGGCATCGGACAGTTCCTGTATGTTGGTGCCTCTATTTTTACGCAAATATTCTACACAGATTTCATATTCATGCTCTAACTCTTTGATGCAGGGCTGGCACAGGTTCATCAAGTTCTTGACATATAACCGGCCGCATCTCGGACAATTGTCTACATTCATTTCTACCGCGGCTCCCTTCTATCATTCTGCACAACTCATGAATCGCTTATGCTACTAAGATTACATGATCGCCGAAGATCCGTCTATGTTTAGTATCGGTCAGGGAAGCGGTTTTATTGAATTCCGGAGCGGTGGCAACTGCTAGGAACGCGCCCAGGTCAGAGAGTAGATCTCAGCAGGGCAATTCTGGCTGCGGCAGAGCTGCTGAAGAGCTTCGGCGCAGGCACGAATCGTACTCCCAGTAGTGTAGATATCATCGACAATGATGATTCGCAAGGGGTGCTGTTCAAGCTGGTGCGACGCACGGGAATGTTGGTGTTCATTCAGACTTTGCAGAACCGCCGAATCTGTAGTCCCGGCAAAAGCATGCTTCATATCGGCCAGCCGCTCCCTTCGGCTTTTGAAGCTCTGCTTGGCGGTGTGCTGGGTGCGGACCAGCAGCGGAAGCTGAGGGACTCCTCTGCGCAGGGAGACTGCTTCTGCCAGCCGCTCCGCCTGATTGAAGCCCCGCTCGGACAGACGGACAGCACTCACAGGTACAGGGACCAGCAGGTCGGCTTGCCACAGGTTAGAACGCATACGAAGCTTTGAATGCCATATCGGGAATGGTTTACTAAAAAAGTTGCTTTGTAACGCTTCTCTCAGTTGTTGTCCACTCTGTTCTTGTTGCAGCAGCACGTATGCCCTGTCCAGCATCCGGCCGAGCAGAGGCGCGAGCCGCTCATTGCCTCTGTACTTGTATTGGCCCAGGATTTCGCGCATTTCACTGGTGTAGGCTACTGCACTCCGGTTGCAGCGGATCGGCAAGGGTCCATGGCTGCGGCTGCAGTCGGGACAGCCCACATGACGCCCGCAGGTCTGGCACCGGGGAACACGAATCCATGGAATGCCAAGCTGGCAGTGCAGGCAGATTTCAGGCCATTCGGGAGAAGGACGGCCTCGGCGGCCGCAGAACAGACATTCCGGCTGCGAAGGCGCGATTAGGGAGCGGGCTTGGTTCATCCATGACGTCAGGGAACGCATGGTAATCCTCCTTATAAAATAGAATGTGCAGAGTTTAAAAGTACAGAGTGTATAGAACTCAAATTGTGGGAGCTGGGCATTCAAAGCTATTTCCAAGGAATCCTCACAAAATCATTAAGACTTGAGATATCCTTGTCTGCGGGCAATAGTATTCATACTGCGGATCTGTGATATGGCGGCGCGCTGCGAGCGGCTCCACTCTGCCGAAGCGAAGATGACATTGCCCGCCGGATCATCCTTGGAGCGCCCCGCCCGGCCCGCCATCTGTACTAAGGCCGCCTCATCAAATAGTCCGCTGTCTGCATCCAGAATAAAAACATCACTATGCGGTACCGTGACCCCACGCTCCAGAATCGTTGTCGTCACAAGCAATGAGATGGTACGATCGCGGAATTTCAGTACCTTCTCTGCTCTGCCCGGATCTTGAGAGGAAGTACCCTCTATAGAAATTCCCGGAAACATCGTCCGCAGAAGCTGCAGCAGTCCCTCAATATGGGCAATCCGCGAGACGAAGAGGAAAATCTGCGCCTTACGGTCAAGGGACCGCTGCAGAGCCGACAGCAGCCTCCCCGGAAGCTTTCCCTGTCTCAAACAGCGGTAGAGCGGCGGCATCTGAATATGGCGCGGAACCGGCAAAGGATGGCCGTGAAAACGGACCGGGACCCTTGCATGCGGCAATTTGCCGGAGCGGGCAAGGCGCTGCTGCTCCGCAGGCGGCGTGGCCGAGAGAAGGATGAATCGTCCTCCGGGCTTGCAGACCTGCCTTGCAGCATAGTCCAGCATAGGATCGTTGTGATAGGGAAACGCATCGATCTCATCGATGATGACCAGATCGAAGGCCTGGTGAAACCGCAGCAGCTGGTGCGTGGTCGCCAGGGTAATCCGGCTGCGGCGCAAGCGGTCCTCGCTGCCTCCGTACAGCACGGCGGGGACATCCGCCGGGAAGGCTCTGGCCAGGCGCGGCGCAAGCTCCAGCACGACGTCGCGCCGAGGCGTGGCGATCAGCGCCCGGCCCCCGGCTGCGAGCGCCGCCTCCAGGAGCGGGAAGACCATCTCCGTCTTCCCCGCTCCCGTCACTGCCCAGAGCAGGAACCGCTCTGGGCCTCTTGCGGCGGAGCGCTTGCGCGGCTCCGCCAGGAACCCCAGCGCAGCGGCGGCGGCGGCCGCCTGCGCTGCGCTAAGCCCCCACGGTGGCGTGCCGCCACGGTGGGGGACACGCCGGCCGTGCAGCGCACGGCCGGCAGCGGTGCGCTGCGCAGCAGCAGCGCGCAAGCCCGGCTGCGCCCCAGTGCGAGGCAGGCCTCGCAATAGGCGCAGCCGGCAAGGCCGCACGCGGCGCAGGCCGTGCGGCCCGTGGGCACGCTGCCGCAGCGCAGGCAGCGCGGCACTTCGCGGCGGCGCAAGCCCAGCCGCGCGCCCGCCTTGCCCTGGACGGCGGCTTCCAGTTGCAGCCGTCCCTGGAGATAGGCGAGCTGCGCCGCAGCCCGCCAATTCTCCGCCAGCTCCGGAAGCTGCTCGGCCACCAGCGCCTCTGCTTCACCCTGAAGCAGAGAACGCCCGTCCAGCGCTGCAACCAGCCGGTCAGCACCCGCTGCAAGCACCTCCGCTTCCTCCGATCTGCTCCCGCCTCTTTCCTTCAAGAACGAATGAATCTCCAACGCTTCAAATGGCCAGCCCGCGCCCCGGCTTCCTCCGGCTGCCAGCTCCGCCTCAATCTCCGCCTTTAAGAGCGCTGCTGCATATTCCCCCCAGTCCGCCTCTTTCCAGCGCTGCATTGGGTCCGTGAACTTGCAGACTGCTGCCAGCTTCACCGCCCAGCCGAGCGGTAACGACCTGGAGAGTAGCACCACCCGGTCTGCCGGCCGGGAGTTCCAGCCCGACCCGCCTGCTTTCCCCCCGCCCCACCACAGGATATCTACCGCTATATTCAGCGACACCTTCGCTTCCCAATCCCCGCCCTGCGCCACCACATACACAGCCACCTTCAATCCCAACGCCTCCTTATCTTTTAGAGCACGCCAAAAAGCACACCGCCCCATTCCTGGAGAGTGTGCTTCACCCGTAACTTACATATTTAGCTGTCATTCGCCGGGCTTGGATGGGGATCTCCCTCTTCCCGGCAACCGCATCATCCGCAGCGGCAGCAGCGGCTCCTGAACCCGCAGGTCTACTGTAACCCCCTGCCGGAGCTCTTCCCTGCCCGTAAGACCGAAGAACGGCACCGCAGGTGCAAATTCAATCGAAGAGTTATGATAAGCCATCCGTGAGGCTACCGCCATGGTCCTGTCTTCTGAACCGTCATCCACCAAGGTGACCTGCAGGGGCCTGCCGATCCAGCAAGCATACACTGCAAATACCCTGAGATACCACTCCACCACAGCCTCATGATTACGGGTAATCAGAATATAGTGAAGCCGCTTACCAGTCCGTGCTGCTGCCCGGGTCTTTTCCCGATGATGCAGGAGTTGAACAAGGGCTGCTGCGGATGCATAAATAGAGATAATCCAGATTAACTGGGCGATCATGAAGATGCACCTCCCTCTTATACCCACACTATATGCCGGTGATAAAAGGACGGTGACAGCCCATTAGCGCGGAAGCCCTCCCGCCAGTTTAACTTAGGGTACATATTTAAGTTAGCATTTTGCAAAATTCGAATAGAGTGCGGACTGAAACAATACTATGGCTGCAGCTCTCAGCTGCATACAAGTTATGTACCGTTTATAAGGATCATTAGGATTCTCCAAAACGCTCAGTTAAAAGTTTATGAGGGAAGCTATAAAGTTACCCAGCCGTATTTGATAGAATTAATTACAGCCTGCGTACGGTCATCCACTTCCATCTTTTGCAGAATACTGCTGACATGGTTTTTGACCGTCTTCTCACTGATAAACAGATACTCCCCGATCATCTTGTTACTCTTGCCCTCCGCCATCAGCCGCAACACCTCTGCCTCGCGGCGGGTCAGTGGATTGTTATCGCCTGCAACGAATTTGACACCGGCTTCCTTCACGGCCGTCTCGGCCATTGCGCCAGTCTCGTTAAGGTACGTCATGCGCCGCAGCTGATTAATCAGCTTGCCGGTCACCTTCGGATGGATAAAAGCATGCCCCTCGCATACAGAGCGGATCGCATTAATCAGCGACTCGGCCTCCATATCCTTCAGCAGATATCCGTTCGCCCCCTTGCGCAGCGTCTCGAACACATAGCTTTCATCATCATGGATCGAGAGGATAATCACTTTGACATCCGGGAACATTTCACGGAGCTTTTGTGTAGCCTCCACACCGTTCTCAATCGGCATATTGATATCCATCAGCACGATATCCGGCTTGTTGCCGTTGCAGAATTCAAGCACCTGGATGCCGTCCCCGCATTCGCCAATGACCTCGATGTCATCCTCCATATTCAAAATACGCTTAAGCCCTTCACGAAACAATTGATGATCATCGGCCAAAAGAACTTTAATGGGCGCTTTGCCAGAGTTTTGGTTCTCCATCACATTACTCCTTCCCCTTTTCCACATTCGTCGGAATGTGAATTACGATTGTTGTGCCCTGGTTCTCGGCTGATTGTATTTCCATTCTTCCCTCCAGCAATTCCACGCGTTCGCGCATTCCCACCAGCCCGAAGCTTTCCCGGTTGGCTTGTTCACTGATTTTTTTCACATTGAAGCCTAAGCCATTGTCTTTCACGACAATCTTGATCAATTGAGCCTGATAAGTAATCTCTACCAGTACGTAGCTCGGGTAAGCATGCTTCGCCGCATTGGACAGACCCTCCTGCACCAGCCGGTATACCGCCGCTTCCATTGCCGAGGACAAACGGTGCTCCTTCCCCCTGGTTTCAAAAGAGGTGCGGATCCTCGTCTTCTCCTCATAATCATGCACATACTTCCGCAGAGTCGGAATCAGCCCCAAATCATCAAGCGCCATCGGACGCAGGTTGAAAATCACCTTGCGCATTTCTTCCAGGCTGTATCTTACCTGCCCCTTTAAGTCTATTACTTCGGCTTGTACCAGCCCAAATTCCTGCTTTACCAGCATTCTTTCTACAATTTCCGTCCTTAGGACTAGATTCGCCAGCATTTGAGCAGGACCGTCATGAATTTCCCGGGCAATTCTTTTCCGTTCCTCTTCCTGAGCCAGGATTATTTTGAGTCCAATCATCTGGCGGTTCTTCGCAGATTCGACAATTCGCGTCACTTGACCTAGTTCTCCGGACAGATATTCCAGGACAACGCTCATTTGCGAACCAATCGATTCGGCACGTTCTACAGAATTTTCGACACTGCGAACCCGCATTTGCAGTTCATCGCGTCTGCTCCGCAGATAAGCTTCTCTCTCCCTGGTCATCATCAGCTCCAGCTGCAGCTCCGTCGCCTTCTCATAGGCAATCCGGATATCCTTCTCCGTGTAGCGGACAAAATCCCGGCTGACCTCTGTCAGCCGGATCCGGGAGCGGTGGTACTGCTGCTCCAGCTTGTCTACCTTTTGCAATGTTTCATCCGTTTCTTCCATGACCCGCTGCAGTTCTTTGTTGAGTGCAGCAAGCTCATCGCGTGCCACCTGCAATATTTCGAATATCTGATACTTGCTGCTCTCCATCACGTCGATGGTGTTTTTAATCACCCGATCTATCGCATCGGCTTGAAATTCCACGGATGCTTGCCCCATTTCTATCGAATCGTATTAAAGGCTTTCCTTTATACTAACATATCACGATTCGATAGTTACGGTCTTAGTGTTCTGTTCCCATTTTACAGTGAGTCCGAGCTGTTCTGTCACGAGTCGAAGCGGTACTAAAGTCCTGGCATTCAGAATCATCGGTGCTACTTCAGCACTCTGCCGCTTCCCGTTCAGTACGAACTCCTTCTTATTCACGGTCAGATCGAGCGCCTTAGAGCCCCGAAGGACCATAATCTTCTTTGTCTTCGCATCCCAGACCGCATTGCCGCCGAACGCGTCCAGAACATATTTTATCGGCACATACGTACTGCCGTCCTTCACGATCGGCGCGACATCAATCGGCCGCTTGGTGCCATTAACCGTCATCGCTTTGCCGCCAATGCTCATCGCCGCCGTCCCTTTGGGCAGTCCCGCCTCACTGGAGAGCGATGGCATCACGAAGGAAATATTATCAAAAGCCACTGTCCCTGTCTTGGCCCGTTCATCCTGGCCTTCTTCTACATTTACCACGTAAAGTCTCTTAAGGGAAGCTGGGAATTTAATCCCTGAGCCGGACAGATCGAGATTAAGCGTCTTCCAGCCGTTCCAGTCGATAACTTTCGCCAAATCAATATAGGCCGTCTTTCCGCTGGCATCTGTCAGCTCGGCACGCATCCAGTTCAGGCTCATGTCCCCCATCACATCGACTGACATTGAGGTTGCCGCCGCCGGAATATCCTTGCCCTTTGTACCGTTGAACTGGGCGTATGCGTACATTTTACCGGTGCCTGCACTCATATCGTAGCTAAGCGATAAGACCTTCGAGCCTGCACGCTCTGCGCTGCCCGCAACTACTGCTGCTGTTCCAGTAACCCCTGCCGCATTGGTAGTGAACGTGAACGGATAATTGGCATTCTCGAAATCCTCCCACGCCGTGGCAGCTGCAGTAGACAAAACAACCGCCGTGCTGAAGCCGTCATAGCGGGCAATCGCATATCCGGTAGTTACGCCGGGATCGACTGCCTCCACTTTAAGCTTGCCGTCCCCCACACTTCCTTTGAAGCCGATAAACTCCCACTTCAGTGCGGTTGCCGGAACAGCTATCGTTGCCCCGCTCTTCGACACCGCGTTAACCGGAACCGATACAGTGGCTCCTGCTTGCAGCGGTGCAGTTGCTGTACCTGCAATCAGGCTGGACAAGTCTTCTCCGCCCAGAACGGTGACCTCGGTCTCGGCACTTGCTGTTCCGCTGGTCGCCTTCAGCTTGACGGTTCCCGGCTTGACGGCCGTGGCTTCGCCCGCATTCACAGTCACACTGCCGCCGCTTGCGGTCCAGGCCGGATTAGCCGCCGCTACATCCACCGGATTGTAGTACGTATCATACCCCTTTAGGGAGTATGTGGCCTTTTGCCCGATTAACAGTACCGAACTGCCGCTGATCTTGATCCCTTTCACTTCACCTTGCGGGGCAGAAGTATATACCCCTACGCCGTTAACGATTGTGCGCTGCTCCTTGCCGTATTCGGTATTGAAGGTAAGTGTAGTCGAGGTTTCAGCCAGCGGGCGGTCTACCATCGTTGTAGAGCCCCCTCCGTCCAGATTAATCCCTTTCCACACCCCGATATTCGTCATGAAGGATTGCAGCTCTGTCAGCGACAGACCCGCACTATTGCTATTCTTCTCGGCTGCAATGACATATACGTACCTGCCATCCTGGGAATAGCCCAGCGCTGTACGCGCCCGGTACCCGCCAATGCTGCTTGTAGAACGGGAGAACGACGACGCCTTGCCGTTATTGACCAGAATCGTATGCCCCCCGATCATCATCTGTAGCGTAGAAGGATCGAGCTCCTGCTGGGTGGTTTTGGAACGGAGCTTGTATGTGCTGCTTAGCTTCTGCCCTTCAACTAAATGGGCCTTGACAAACTGGGCAGCCAGCCCGTGTGTACGGAGAATATAGCCTCCCTTGGGCACCTTGACCGGCAGGGCCGAATCCAGCGAGATCTGGGTAATGATATCATTCTCTACCAGGACCTCCGTCGGTGTAGTAGAGCTGCCCTTAGGCCGCTCCAGCGCTGTCCATGCATCCGTATAGATATACGCGGCATTAGCATGACTGTAAGTCGAACTGCCGCCTTCGGGATTGTAGGCCCCTTTGTTGATGCCGGACAGCGGGAACTGGGAACCATCCTCTGCGGTCAGCATCCCCTCAAACGTATATTCATCAATCATAGGTTTACGGTCCTTGGTTACTGCAAAAGCATACATTCCGTTCAGCTGTGAAGGAGTGGACACCAGCACACCGCCGGATACCTGACCGCCAATCGGTGCACCTTCTCCCCCGGTATTGAAGTAATCCCCGTTCACCGCCGCGACCGCACCTGTCTCAGCCGCCATGCCCCCGGTGCTCTGCCGTGTCGTCAGATTCCCGCCTTTGCCGGTCATTACATCCAGAGAGACATAAGGATTATTCAGATCGACACGAATGACGCTGGCCAGTCCTGTGGCACTCTTACCGGAACGCACCGTGGTAAACTTATATTTCATCATCATCGCACCGGAAGTGATAACCTCTTCACTCAGTTTTGTCGCCGAGAAGGACGCTGCTGCTGCTTGTGCTACCGGCGCAGTGCTTGCGCCCAGCCATCCTGCACCTTCACTCCCGACAACCGGCATGATCCAGATTACACCCGCCAGAGATGCAGCAATCCATTTTTTAGCAGGCGACCATTGATTTCCCCGTGTGTGCTCTGTACTCTTTTTCCCCATGAAAAACTCATTCATTTCAGTGTAACTCTCCCATCTATTTGTACTCTTCTACTTCGCTATCAAGCTCCCGATATCAGTTCATAGTAATAGACTATACCTTTAATAGACTGAATTCAGCTCGAAAAGTTGCGAAAATTGGAGAGGACTAGCAGGTTTTACCGGCTGGGCGGAGTCACGCTGGAACTGTCAAGGCATGCCAAAAAAGCACCCGGCCCATAGACCGGATGCTCTGCTTAACTATACAATCCCCTTACAAATAGCCTGCCGATTTCAGCATCCGCTGCAGCATGACCGCAGCCTGCCCTCGGGTAGCATTACCCTGCGGCTGGAATTGCGTGGTGCTCACTCCCTGAATAATCCCCGCCTTGACCGCCTTGGCTACAAACTCTATACTCTGGCTCAGGATTTTCGCCCGGTCCTTGAACGGGCTAAGCGTATCCATCACCGATGCACTCAGCGTCACCGATTGCCCCGTGTACTCCAGCGCTCTCACCATCATAATCGCCATCTGCTCACGGGTAATCTTATCCTCAGCACGGAAGGTCCCGTCCGTATTGCCGGTGATGATGCCGGCTTTGGCAGCGGCTTCTATGAAATCACTTGTTTGTGTAAAAGGACGTACATCCTTGAACTGGGAAGCTCCACCGCGTACTGCCTGTAGACCTAAGCCCCGGCTGAGCATCACAGCGAACTCAGAACGGGTGATCGGCTGATCAGGCTTAAACGCTGTACCATAGCTGCTATCGATGATATTTTTGGCGGCTAACTCTGCTACAGCCGTCTTACTCCAATGGGAGGTCATATCTCCAAATGTACGCAAGGAGATAAACACCCCCACCACCTGGTTACCATTCGTGCGTGCACTAACAACGCTATTACTGCCCACAGTAGCAAATTGGGCCGGCAAATAAATAGCATCATTGTATGTCGAATCTACGCCAGCAGCCATTGTTTGTGCGGAGTTCAGTACAGCAGCATTACGAACAGTGTATTGCCCTTTTACATTTAACTCTTTGGCGTTGGAATAGTTATCTTTAATAGAACCAGTTAGACGTAAATCTATAAGACCGGTAACGTTACGCATGGCCTGACTTCCTATTTTTTGTTCGAAAGAATAGAACGTCCCGCCTGGAACACTCTCCATACGCAGAACAAGTGAGACCTTATCGATATCTGTCCCCAAACTAGCAATTAGCGAATTCACATCAATATCGCTTAGTTTTACACCATACATATGATCTCCGTACCGGATGATCAGCTTTGCATTTTTGTTGCTTGCGGCTGCATCCGATAGAGCTTTTAATGGAACGGTAACATAGGCTGATTTCTCTGTAGAGGGAACCTCGAATACCAACTCATCCGCACCTGCAAGCTTCAGATATTGATAACTGGCAGCCATTCGCTCTGCATTCAGATCATATCTTTTAACCATTTGCTTGTAGACCGAGAGATCTGTAACCGCAAGAGCAGAATCACTCTTCAGTAGCGGGTACTCCTTGCCAAACTCACTGGCAGCCAGGGTTCCCAGATAAGAAGGGCGGCTTCCGTTGCCGGTTACACCAGTGGTCAGATTCTGAACAGACAGTGAGTTGAAGGAAGGAAGAGAGTTCCCATTCGTGTCTGTAATCATCCCTGCACCAGACAGGTAAGAGAGCTCAACCTTTTGTCCAGCCGTCACTGCTTGCGAGAGATTCAATTTCAAAAGAGTTCCGGACAGGCTGAAATCCTGAACATTAATGCTGCTACCATCAGCCTTTACCCCAAACTGATTGACATACAATTTCGAAGAGGACTGCATGCTCTTGGTAAAGGTAACATTAAGTTCATTGCCTTTCACCGTAGCTACACTGATCTCGGATACTATCGTGGCCGAAGTTACAGACACTGGCTGAAGATCAACATAGGCTGCACGATTACCATTCAGATCACTAAGCCCAAGAGTACCTGGAACATAGGATACCGTCACTGTTCCGCTAAGCGGCAAGGCATTCTGAAGGGTCAATGTAGCCTGCGTTCCACTCACCGATACATTAGTAACATAGTTTGGCTTACCGCCAACCAGTACTGATAACTGGCTATTCATCGGCAAATTAATCGTGGACAGACCTTCGTTATAATTCAGAATGATCTTATTGCCCGCTCCCGTCGCATTCTGGAACACCGGCGGCACATTATCCTTACTGTTACGGATGTTAAACTCAGCGAAGTTGGCGATATTCTGCCCCAGAGAGCTAACCAGCGGATACGAACCGGCGTAGTAGGATACCCGGACCGACTCCGAATTGCCCACCTCCGAACCTACTGTTAAATACAAGGTGTTGCCGCTGGAGCTGACAGAGTTCACCCCAAGAGAGTAGCCGTCAGTCGTTACCACAAACTGATCATATGCATAAGGAGAGACTGTTTTGAGCGTATCATTGAAGGTCAGTGTCACCGTTCTGCCAGTAATTCTGCCTTCTTTGGGCGTAGGGAGCGCCGATTCTATAGTATTAGTGATCTGCTGTCCAGAAAAGGTAGGCGCAGCATTCCCGCTCGCATCCTGAATTGTCCGCACGCCGCCGGTATAGCTGATTTTTACATTCTGGCCTACAGCGATGCCTGTGCTAATCACTACAAATACACTATCTCCTTGAATATAGGCACTCTCAATATTCCGGACTTCCTCATTGACGGTTACGCCGAAGCTGGAAGCCAGCAGCGCCACTGAAGCATTAAGCGTCTCATTATACCTCAGGCGGATCGTCCGGTTATTCTCCAGCACTGCGCTCGTCAGCGAGGGTGGAGTCTTATCTATGGCCACAGTACGGAAGCTCCAGGACTTGGTACCGCTTAATCCCTCATACTGCACACTGGGGTCTGCGGCATCTGTGAACGCTCCTTTGGCGATGTCGATATAATAGATCGTATCTGATTCCAGCGCTGCGGATGGCTTAATGATGAATTCTTTAGCAGAGGAGCCTTGCTGAACTACCGCATCCATTTTAGATCCATTGCTTTTGTACAGAACAACTCCGTTCGTGACGGTGCTATTATAGATAACATCCCTGTTGAAATTAACCGCTATTGTTTTGGAGATATCTACCGACTCACTGCGGTCTGCTGGTGATAACGCGGCTACAGACAGACTTGTCAGTGAAGCTGTCGTGAACGTCCAGGAGTACGGGCCTGAAGCCGGAAAGAGATGACCATCCTGATCATAAAAAGCTCCCTGTGGTATAGTCACTGTATATAGTGTACCGCTCAATAGCGGTGAAGCTGCGGAGGCTGGCAACAGAGTGATTGTCGAGCTTCCCCCACCGGTAACATTCGTTGAATTGACATTCAACCATCTTGTTCTAGGGTCCCCTACACCTGGAGCGACCGAGATTACTCCAGAGGCCGGACTCATCGGGCGGTCGAAGTATAGCTTCAGGGCTCCACTAACCGATGCGCCAAAAGATGCATTGGCCGGAGCCGTAGATGCAGAGATAGTACCCGTGCCGACCGTGGAGAAGCTCCAGCCGCTGCCGCTTGCTATCCCCTGATAGGTTGTATTATTAGCATCCTTGAATGCATAAGCGTCGATAAGCACATAATAATTCCCTCCGGACGGAAGCTTATTAGCCAGTGTCAACGTCACCGTTGTCGAGGAATCTGCACTCTGGAATGCTACCCCAGGTTCTCCATCTCTGATCGCAAACTCCTGTATAACCGCGTTATCCGCTGACGAGAGCAGCCTGACGCTGCCTCCTCCGGCTGTAAGGACTCCAGATAAGCGTATACTCAGCTCCGTTAAGCTTGCAGCCTCTACCCTGGAATTGAGGGCAGGAGACATAGTACTTGCTGTAATCGCCGGATTCACCTCCGGGGCTGTCGTGAACTTCCAGCTTGTTGCCGCAGATTCATTGCCTGCACTATCCTTGAACAGCCCCTTAGGCACACTTACGCTATATGTTTTGTAGGGAGCAAATTTAAGGCTGGCGCCTAGCTTGATCTCGTAGCTTGACGAGTTTCCGATTAGTCCTGCACTCCCGATTGCAATTTCCGTAAATACCGTTTCGGCATTTACATCTGTAATGGTGATTTTCCCGGCTTGCGGGATCACTTGGCGGTCAAAGCTAAGCCCCAGTGAAGCCCCGACATTTACAAAGGCAGCCCCATTCGCAGGAGCAAAGCTGATTCCGAATTCTGAAGCGGCGTATACCGCTGATGTATGTATACCGATAGCCGGACTGCCCAGACCAAGCAGCAGATTGCCTGCAATGATAATTGCCGTTCCTATTCTTAATTTCTTTTTCATTCTTAAAAAACCCCTTTCAGCCCTTCCAGCACTTCTTGTATTTGTATACTGTTATATTTCGGCTAAAGGGCTTCCAAAGTTTAGAAGATGACCGCTGAGGGCACATCAGCTTGCTTTTTTCACAAAAAAAAGCCCATATAATCCCCCCTGATGAGGAGTACTATATAGGCATGATTATAATTTGATGACATTATGCAAACTAGCTCAATTCATTTGCTGCAACTTTAAATTCCGGACTGGGCTTTTAACAAATCCGCCTTATCCACGCGTTCCCAAGGAAGGTCCACATCTGTGCGGCCAAAATGTCCATAAGCTGCTGTCTGTCTATAGATAGGCTTACGCAGATCCAGCATTGAGATGATTCCCGCCGGACGAAGATCAAAGTTATCGCTGATCAGTTGAACCAGCTTCTCCTCACTGATCTTCCCCGTTCCATATGTATCCACATTGATCGATACAGGGGTAGCAACACCGATAGCATACGCCAATTGAATCTCGCACTTGTCAGCAAGGCCGGCAGCGACCAGATTCTTCGCTACATAACGAGCCGCATAGGCTGCAGAACGGTCCACTTTGGTCGGATCTTTACCGGAGAAGGCTCCGCCGCCATGACGGGCATAACCGCCATATGTATCCACAATAATCTTGCGTCCAGTCAGACCGGCATCTCCTTGAGGACCACCAATCACAAAACGGCCAGTAGGATTAATGAAGTATTTAGTGGCTTCATCCAATAGTTCAGCCGGAACAACCGGAAGAATGACATGCTCTTTGATGTCTGCCTGAATTTGTTCAAGGGTAATTTCTTCTGCATGCTGGGTAGACACAACAATAGTATCCACACGCACCGGCTTGTCGCCCTGGTACTCAATCGTAACCTGAGTTTTGCCATCCGGACGCAGATATTTCAAAGTTCCATCTTTACGGACTTCCGCCAGACGCCGGGCAATCCGGTGAGACAGGGCAATCGGAAGCGGCATAAGCTCAGGTGTCTCATTCGTAGCGAACCCGAACATCAGACCTTGGTCACCGGCACCAATGTTAGCAGTCTCTTCAGCTAATGACGCAGGGTCCCGATGCTCAAGAGCAGCATTTACACCCTGGGCAATGTCTGCCGATTGCTCGTTCAAGGAGCTAAGGACAGCACAAGTATTATAATCAAAGCCAAACTTCGCGCGGGTATAGCCAATTTCCTTAATAGTATTACGTACGATTGCCGGAATATCCACATATTCAGACTTGGTGCTAATTTCCCCGATGACAAGCACGAGACCTGTTGCTACAGCTACCTCACAAGCTACACGGGCATTAGGATCGTTAGCAAGAAATGCATCTAGTACCGCGTCGGATATCTGATCACAGATTTTATCGGGGTGTCCCTCCGTTACGGACTCAGAAGTAAACAGATGACGCCCTTTGATCGACATACACAACAACCTCCCATATTGTTGATCTGACACTGTATTCAAGGGGGCTCCCTAGTAGATAACAGGCCAAATATAAGTAGTATAATAATTTATGATGGCTAATGCCTGTTTTATTCAAAAAATGAACCTTTTCCGGATGGAAAAGGTCTACGGCCTTCCTCAAAGGTCATATTATCTTATTTACCGGTGGCTGTCAATTGAAGCCAGTTATGCGAAAAGAGACTGCTCCGCCTGTTTGATCAACCTCTTTGTGATTTCCCCGCCAACAGATCCATTATCTCTGGAGCTTAGATGCCCCAGATATGGAGTTCCTCCAGAAACGCTTGCTCCGCCAATTGTCCCCAGCTCAGAAGCAAACTCTGTGTCCATCCCTCCGCCGTACGAAGCTCCATATAACCCGAATTCAGAAGCAATTTCATATTGCATTTGTTTCAGCATTGCCCGGCTCTCTGGTACTACAGTGCGATTTGTACGTGCCATGTTACAGCACCTCCTGCGAATTTTTTTTAAGATTACAGGTGGTATTGTGTACGAATCCCAAAGGCCTGAGTCGGCTTAATGTTTGTCAACTGTGGGAATGAGTTCCGGGGTATATGAAGACCCAATATAGGGCATTCTTTATATAGAAAGAAAAATGTCGATTGAAGTGTACTAAAAAAAGATTGCAGCTACTTCAGAGTATATGCACCACGGACCATAACAACGATTTTCATCGTTTGACCGTTCTGTACAGCGATTCCACGGCCATCCCGGGGGAAAGATAACAGATGATTCGTAGGCGCAGCTACACCATTCGCCAAATCGACACCATCCGTCAAATCAGCTACCCCATTAGCATCTTGGGAATAAATAACCGCTTTGCCGGCGCGAACAATAAATTCTGCACCCGCCCCGGCAATCAGGGTTTGTCCAGGTTTCACATCAACGATTTCGCTGGCATTGCCCGTATTGCCTGTATCACCCGAACTGGAAGCCGGCGCTTTGGTAGGAGCTGTGGTTGCAGCCGGTGCATTAGTTGCAGTTGCAGCCGGAGCCTGAGTAGGTGGACTAATTGTTCCACCCTGCAAAGCCTTCTGAATCTGTTGGTCCACATAGCTCTTAGTAACCACCGGGTCCTCTGCCGTTCCTGGCTGTGATCCAACACCGGCGCCTTCAGCCGTTATGTTGAGCATGGAGCCTGCCCACAGTCCACCCGCCAGCAGCACTGCAGACATCGTAACTTTCCAAGCAGTCTTCAAATGTGATTCCTCCTCATAGTGGGATAAATGGCTATAAAAAAAGAATAGCCTCCGAAGAGGCTATTCTTCCTTGCAGTAATCGGAGATTACTTAACAGTGATGGAAGTACCAGTGTTAACATTGTTACCTTCAACGTCAGTGATGTTAGCCACAGGAGCTACATCTCTAACTTTCACAGTCAATGTGTAAACAGTGTTACCATTAAGATCGATAACTCCATTTGCATCGTTGAATGTTACATAGAACTTATCGGCCACAGAAGCATTACCGATAGTAGCAAATGATGAAGGCTGTACAGGAGTACCATTCAGCGTGAAGATAAAGTCATTAGCATCTGCATTCTTAACTGCTTCAGAGAATGTCAGAATCATTGTTTTGCTGTCAGAAGCAGATACTACAGCAGAAGACAATGTAGGTCTAACTCTATCACCCAGTTTGATGACCTGTTCAAAAGCAACGTCCAAACCGTTTCCGGCAGTATCCACAATACCAGCAACTGTGAACTTGTAGTTTTTAGTTTCGCTAATGCTGGACTTAGGAATGTGAACTTCTGCAACTCTTGTAGTGCTGCCACTTGTTGCAGGAAGCAGTGTTACATAAGAACCTACTGGAAGTGCAGCGTCAGCCAACGTATAACTGTTATTATCTTGAAGCGATTTGATGTTAAGTTCTGAGTTATCCGTAGCAGTTACACGGATTACGTAATCTGCGCTAGTCTCAACCTCAGTTTGGTATACAGCGCTGATAACTGTTGGTCTTTCAGTATCAGTAGATGCACTGCTTCCTGTTACAGGCAATACTGTTGCAGCAGATTTGTTCTTGGCGTAGCTCGTATCAGCCGCAAGGCCTGCAGGCAGACGAAGAGTTTGAGCACCAACTACAGCAGTCGTTCCTACTTTGAATGTCAAAGACTTGCCATCATTAGAACGGCCAGTATAAGTCAGATCAGTATTAGCAACACCAGTAGAGTCATTGATCAAAGTCAGACCATTAACATTACCATAAGTAACTTCTTCAGAGAACTTGATAGTGATACCAGTTCCAGCTTTGTAAGTTACGCTAGTTACCGTTGGAGCTACTGTATCCTTAGTGAAAGTGATTGGTTGGGACAGTGCAGTTCCCAGAGTGTTACCAAGTGTATCACGAACACTTGCTCCGAAAACAATTGTTCCTGTGAATGTTCCACTCTCAGGCAGGCTCGCCATAGTTGAAGTCAAGATAAACGTCTTGCCATCAACACCAGCATTGATTTGCATAACACTCTTCAGTTCACCGTTAGGGTCGAGCAAACGTACGCTACCTACCAGAGAATTGAAATCAATGTTTTTATTGAATACAACTTTAACTTTCTTGTCGCCTTCTGCAGTCGCGCTTACGATTGTAGGAGCAGCGGAATCAGCAGTTACAGTGACTGAAGCTTTTGTTGGATTAGGGTTAGCAACATTTCCCGCATAATCAGTCAGATTAGTCAGGGATACATCATAAGTTGCGCCACTAGTCAATGCAGAACCAGTGTTCAAAGTCACTTCGTCAAGTGGAGCATAAGTATCGCGGCTCACACTTGCTGGAGCACCGTTAACGTATGCGATCAATCCAGCAGTTTTAACTGGCTCACTCAGTTTAACGTAAACTTTGTTTGTTGTTGTTTTAGCAACAGAGGATACGGAAGCAACAGTTGGAGCAGTAGTATCAGCAACAGTCAACAGGTTAGTGAAGGCTGGGATAGCTTCTCCGGCAGTTGTTTTCACGCTGTCCTTAATTACAACAGTGTAAGTACCTTTAAGATACTCACTACCTGCAAATGTGATCCAAGCTTCTGTACCGTCGGAAGCCAGAACTACGTTTGCGTTATTAGCATTCACCAATTGATCGCTGTTGTTAACACGAGTTACTTTAACAACTTCATCAATCAATTTCGCGCCGTTAGCAGTGTTTTCAACAAGAGTTTCTCCATCAATAGCACGGTTGAATTTAACAACCAGTTGCTTAGCGTTTGGAGCAGTTACGGAAACTACCTTAGGAGCCTGCAGAGTTACTTTTGCAGTGTAGTCCTTTTCAAGGTGTTTGAAGTTGATTGTTGTTTCAACGCCTGCTACCAGAGCAGTTGTCAATTCAACGTTTGCAGTAGTTTTGTCAGAGAAAGTTACAACTACTTTGGTTGGGCTTACTGCTTCAGCAGTAGCAACAGTCAATGTAGGAACTTTACCGATTTGGTCAGCATAGTAAGCTGTTTCAACTACCAAAGAACGAAGAGCGTTAGCTTTGAAGTTGGTATCTTTAGCTACCAGACCAGCGTTGATAACTGCTTGTGCATAGCCTTTAGCCCATACAGATGCACCGTTATCAGTTGTAGTTGGTTGTTCCAGCTTAAGAGCGATAGCCAATACTTTAGCTACTTCTTCAACAGTTACTTTACCGTTGTAGTTGAAGATCCCTTTAACAGTATCTTGACCCTGCATCAATCCTGCTGCAGTAACTGCTTCGATGTAAGGAACAGCCCAGTTTTTAGCGTTGTAACCTTTATCGTTGTAAGACAACTTGCCAGTTACTTCAGTAAGACCGAACAATTTAGTAACGATCTTAGCGAATTCTCCGCGAGTCAGATCTTTATCAAGATGAGCCTTTCCATCCGGGAACCCATTAACAACACCTTTTGCTGCTAAAGCATCAAATGCTTGTTGTGGAGTTACCTTTGCTGTTTCACCAAATGCTACAGAGGCAAACATCGAGAATGCCATTGCTGTAGATAATGCTACGGATAAAATTTTCTTCATAACCTTTTTTTCTCCTCCTTGGACATTCATGAACTGGGATTTTTCTTTAGTTGTGTAGCTCATATCACTCATTTGTCGAGCACCCCCTTTCCCGAGTTGAGCAGATTAAGTATAAATAATGTCTGTGACGGGTATCACAGAAACTTGTAAACAGCTTCAAGGCATAGTAATACTAGATTCCTAATTCTACCTAAGTATTATACAATGTGCCTCTAGTCACGTAAAGCTAATTTTTCCATTTAGCAATGAACAGTGCCTTGAGGGCATTCCGCAATTGCCTCGTGCAAGTGACTCTACACCTTAAACGCAATAGTTTCAAAAAAGTTGCGCTTTGGTTAAAAAATTTTTTTCTGCCCTGCTGTATCCCTGCCCCGATACTCTAGAAGATACAATATGTATGTTCTACTAACTATTGTTAATGTTGGGTGGCTACGGGAATCAGTATAGCATAGAGGCATTCCAAACGTCATTAAACAATATTTGCTAAGTTTACAAACAAATATTGCATACTGAACGTGGTGTTTTTGTTGACCAGCATTCGAGCTAATAAGTATATACCCACATTGCAACAGGGTTAACACATTCCCGGATAATGATTGACATAAAGAAAGGCTGCTGAGATCAACTCAGCAGCCTTTCCTTCAACTCAGTATATCCAGGGCTATCGAATCTTCATCGATAGCTGTATTAACTCCTGGCGCTTCTCAGGACTTGCATTTACATTCTCATACATGGCATCAATCGCTGCGCGGTTCTCACGGTAGGTCTTCTCATGCTTGATGGTGCTATGGGACCAATCGATCAAAGCATTCTCAGCAATAACCAGTTCATTATAAGCATCATGGAAGCCAGTTGCTTGGACAAGCTCTTCCATTACCTCCTGAGTGATCTCCTGCAGAGCCCGCTTCGCTGCAATTTCCTTTTCCATAACCTTTGCTCTATTCTCAAACATATTCTTTGCTTTCGTGTAATCCAATTGTGCTTTTGATAAAATCGGTTTCATCGATGGCTTTCACCTTTCACGTAAAAATGGTTTCTTTGACATTGTAACGCAAATGGGAGCAGATTACAAAGATGTCCGAATGGTAATTTAACCTGAATAAGGTTTTTACTCTAGGACTGTTACTGCCTAGCTCAGGGTTTTAGGGAAAATTGTAGTGCTTTTCTTCAAAAGCTCCACAGCAATTTTACCAGCCTCAGCTCTGGTCATATTGGCTTTAGGATTAAAGTTGTACGAAGCCTTCTTTTGTCCCGTAGTGGTCACTTCAGCCCCATTCATAATTTTAGCCTTTGACACGGCCTGAACTGCGGCTAATGCATAAGACTCTATCTTACCGGAATCCAGGAAGGACTTGGCTACTGCATCCTTTAATTTCTGATCATTAACCGGCAGCTTCAGCTTAAGTGCTCTGGCAATCATCACAGCCGCTTGCTCACGCGTAATCGGTTGATCTGGACCAAAAACCCCATCGGTAAGTCCAGTCACAATTCCGGCTCTGGATGCTGTCTCAATATGTTCATAATCCCAGGTTACTGAACTGGCCCCTGGAACCAAATCTGAATAGGTCTTATTACTATCGTAGTTAAGCGGCAGATTCAAGCCCTTAACAAGCAGGGTTGCAAACTCTCCTCTTGTTGTCTGATCGTCTGTGCCAAACTGTTCAAAACGAAGATTATTCATGATCCCCTTGGAATACAGGGCATTAAGAATGTTCCGGGCCCATTGGTGATTCGTAATGTCGTTATAGCCACGGCTCATTTTCATAACCTTGTAATAACCAAATTCATCAAACGGAACACTGATTGTATGCTTGTTGGTATCCACAGTACCACCAATATTCACCCATTCACGGTTGGAGTTATATTGGAATACAGTGACAACAGTCCCCGCGTCATCAACAACATTGGAGTCAAAAGCCAGTGTTAGTTTCCCCCGCTTGGATGGAGTGATCTTGCGTTCTGCCGGAGTCTGCGGATCACCGAACAAACCATCTACAGAATATGGAGCCAGGCCATTCGTTGCAGGAATGTACCCTCCAGTCGATACTGTACCCAATTCGCCCAAGCCTCCGCTAATCCAGTACACATCGGATATTCTTACAAAGTTACTGCTCTCATATGGAGAACTGAATCGAAGTGAGAATTCATCGGGAATGGTCCAGTTAGGAATTCCGCTCTCTTCAAATGTTACCGGGAAGCCGATGACATTGCCATAATCGTTACGGCGTTCCACCACTCCTGTTGTCGGTTCAGCAATACCGAAGCGAAGTTTGGTATCAGGATAGAACTTCTTCAGATTGCGTGTATCTGTACTTTGCATTACAGTCCCTTTCGGGAAGGTCAATTCCAGCTTCTTATTAAATACACTGTATTTGTCCGCTACCTTAGGCGCCATGTATTGCGAATCAACTGCTACAGTGCCCGTATAGAATATTGAGATAGTATCTGTACTTGTACTGCTTCCTCTGACAATTTGAATTTTGATGCTGTTTGCCTTATCTGGCTTCAAGCCTACGTAATCCAGAACGAACCTGCCCGGTCCCAGATCCGTTCGCTTAACGGCCTGCTCTTTGTCAATAATTACATTTGTAGCTCCCTCAGCCTCAATATCGAAATGAACAAAGTTCTTATTCACAACATACTGAGTCCCTACAGAGGGCTGAGGAGACAGAATGCGGTAAGCACTAACCTCCCGGATCAGCTCCAGCTTCTGGCTAGTCTTGGCACCCGTGCTGTTGATTAGCTCAAGCGTATAGATGTAGGTTCCCGGTGTATCATTAGTAAGATCCTGAATCCGCATTACGAAGTCCTTTTGACTGCCAGCAAAGCTGGTGGTGTAACGTTGATCTGCAAACACCGGGCTTGCTGTATTAGCAGCACTGGCGTTAGCCGGAATATCAAGCGACAATATATTTTTGGTACCCAGGTTCAGGTTCAGCTTCACAGCCCCGCTGCCTCGCAGCACCAAATCGTAGGTTTTTAGACTAGTTGTATACTTTGTTTCATTATAAATAAAATCAGGTGTCAAATTGAACAGCTTCGTGAGCAGTACATCCGTTGGTCCAAAATTAGCGTCCGGGAATGTAGGTCTCCCTGTGCCTAAGGCCGGCTGGAACTTGCTGATGGTTGATACATTCTCATCGAGAATATAGACGCGCAGCTCCTTACGGACCTCACGGACCTGTCCTTTTTCATCTACCCCTGTTCCTGTCAGAACAATTTTGTTCTCTCCAAATACGATGGGTCCCTCTTTGGCATCAATCTTTAAATCCACTGAAAAAGTACCGTCACTTGGGTTGGGCCATTTCTCAGTCCCAGTAGGCTTCATTTTTATTCCATTCACATACATTTCAGCCAGGAAGTAACTACTTCCCAGATTAAAATCGATATACTGTCCTTTTACGTTCAATACTTTGCTCTCGCTGGAGTTAATCACATAAGTCTGTCCATCCGTAAGGTTGGATACATAAATATAGCTCTTGGAAGCAAATGAAATATTTACGTCCTTATTTGAGGAAGAACCACTAATCTTGAAGCGAACAGTCTGATTTCCGTTCTGGAAATCAGTAATTTTAAAGATGTGCTCTGTAGACGATGGCGACTTCACCCATTCAGGAGTCAACACTCTGGTGGACAAAGGCAAATATTGTGCAGTTAGATTAACAGGTGTGGTTGTTACTGCCGTATTGGTTTTGACCAAGATATAGAATTCTCCAGAATCGACCTTAGCCCCATTCAGCGCTACTCCGGCAGGTACTATCCCTGTTGTTGGGTCATATCCCGGCAAATACTTCATATCTGTAATTACAATGTTATTCTTCATATACTGAAAATCAATGGACCGGTTAACGGTCTTGGTTCCATACGCTACTGAAAGATTGTGCGTCTGCTTTTCTAAACGGTTAGCCGGTGTTGCATTATCCTTGTTTAGAGTCAGAGGGATTTTAAAGGTTACCAACCGATAAGCAGGCGCATCCTTAATTGGGGATGGCACCAAAATTTCTTTATCTCCTACCAAAGATACTTTGCCATTGCTTTGAAGTTCTAATCCTCCTCCATATTCAATAGCAGGTACTACACTATCCAGCTTCACAACTGCCGAACCGCTGAAAGGCACTCCGGCATTGTCTGGAACCATCATCTGGACAAATAGGCTGGCAGTATCTTTATCCTCTGTCATCACCGGCTGATCTCCGTACAAGAGGTCTTGCCCTTGACCGGTACTATCCCCTAAGTACATAGCGACTATTGGGTTCTTCTCATCATAATAGAAAATTGAATATTGAAAGCTGAGTGTGTCAGAACCATTCTGTACAACCAGCTTAAGGCTGTTCACCCCAGGCTTAAGCTCCATACGCTGGGAAAAGAAAGTGCCATCCTGCAATAATGATGTGCTTGAAGCAGTACCATCATTAAGAGAAACTGTAACCTTAGTAGCATTCTGGGCCTTACCTTCAAGTGTAATTTCCTTGTTAGCTACCACCAACTGAGCGCCTTCATTCAAATTCAGCTTCTCTGATCCCCCAAGAACCTGAAGCTTCTCCACATAGGGGACCTTATCAAACAGAACATAAAATGCTTCTGAGCGGTCATTGCTGCCCTGTGATCCGGTCAATGTTATCCGGTTCATACCAGGATACAGGGTCAGATTGGCACTGAAACGGTTATCGGGGCTGTCAACATCCAGTTGGACCACTCCCGGTGTTACGTGTGTAGGATCTTCCAGCCATTTGTTGTTCTGCTGATCCCAATTTAATAATTGTACATTTGCTCCGAGTGTAGAACTCGTTACCTTTGTAAAGGTACCTGTAACTGTCAGGCTTGCATCTGTCACCTGCAATACATTATCTCTGGCAATTTGCTTTGACGGCACTGAAGAAGACGGAAGTAAAGTCAGATCAACCGTATTCCGCAGCTTTTGATTATCCGGTGTAAAGTAACTGGTCGGCTTATCTGCAGCCGCCGCAATATTCATAAGTCCAGGCGGGACTAAGGATACCAATAAAGCGAGCAGAAGTGTCCAGATAAATGTTTTTTTCATGCGCTGCATGTCATTAACCTCTCCCTTTTGTTGATGATAATTATTTTATCGGTCCAGCAGCCCATAATATGAAGGACTCCGCCCAACTTTTCTGTAAGCGGCATCCAGATCTGCAATAAGACAAAAAAAAGGGCGTACCCTTATGGAAGGTTACGCACGGATATTTAATGAAACAATTTGTGAATTGTATTCAGCTTCAAAAGAAATTATAGCTTACTGCCCCGCTCTTGCCCAACCTTCATCCGCATCCGCAAAAACAAATCAATCACCGGACGCTTCGTCTTGCTGATGACGCCGGTGATCTCTGCGCCGATCTGCAGGAAGAAGAGCATGACGCAGATGACTACGAAGGTAACCCAGTTGGCTTCGTAGAGCGAAGCGGAGGTCTGGATGACTGCCAGGATACCGAAGAATGCGGCAATACCGTAAATAATCAGTACCGTCTGGCGGTGGCTGAAGCCCAGCTCACGCAGGCAGTGATGGAGATGGCCTTTGTCCGGAGCGAAGATCGGCTTCTTCTGCAGCTTGCGCCGGACGATGGCGAAGAACGTATCCGATAACGGAACTCCGATAATCAGGAGTGGTGTGATGAATGAGACCACCGCAATCTGTTTGAAGCCGAGGAGTGCAAGCAGTGCCAGGCAGAAGCCCAGGAACAGCGAGCCCGTATCTCCCATGAAGATTTTGGCGGGATGGAAGTTGAAGAACAGGAATCCCAGAATGCTGCCCAGAAGCAGCAGGCAGAGCAGGGCAACCATGGTGTTCCCCATCAGGAAGGCCATGACGGCAATCGTAGCAATGGCAATACCGGATACGCCTGCTGCAAGCCCGTCCAGCCCATCAATCAGGTTCACGGCATTCGTGACGCCGACAATCCAGAAGATCGTCAGAGGGATGGCAATCCAGCTCTCCAAGGAAGAATAGCTATTATGAAAAGGAATATTTACGAAATCTACCGTGATGCCAAACCCGAAAACTACAATACAGGCAGCGGCAATCTGGCCCAGCAGCTTCACTTTGGCTGATAGCTCAAAACGGTCATCCAGACCGCCGATCAACACAATCAGGCCTCCGCCGCATAGCAGCGCTTTAATGAAATTAGCCTCCCGGGGAGTGAAGTCATACGGAATAATCGGTAATACGGCAAGCAGGCCTAACACAAACGCCAGAAATATGCCGAGTCCGCCAAGGCGGGGCATGATCTTCGTATGCACTTTCCGGGCATTTGGCACATCTGTCGCACCGATCTTAATGGCGAATTTCTTCACGAACGGCGTCAAAAGCAGTGCAAGCCCCATGCACACAACGAATCCGGCGATGTATATAATTAACATGTGAAAAGTCGACCTCCATTTCTCTACCGCATTGAATTATACGCTGAACCAAAAACAAATTCCAATACTGTTTTTAGGCGATACCACGGATTTTTTCAGTAAATTTCCTCATTTTACTGGTCTTTTGTGACTTTATCTTTCTCTCGTACCACTTTTACTGCGAATTTCGGCAGCGCAAGCATTCTTTTGTAACGTGTAGGTTCCTTGAGCAGCCGGTATAACCATTCTGCCCTTAATTTCTGGAAGGCCACAGGGGCACGGCGGCTCTTGCCGGAGATCACATCAAAGCTCCCGCCGACACCCATCATCACCGGGATCTGCAGCCGGGCTTTGTATTTGGCGATCCATGGCTCCTGGCTGTCCGCTCCTCTGGCAACAAAGAGCAAGTCAGGCTTCGCTTCAAGGATTCCGCCCACAATTTGTTCATCCTCTGCCGGACCAAAATACCCGTCATGATATCCTGCGATGACAATACCGGGATATCTTGTTTGTAACCGGGAAGCCGTCTCGCGAATCACCTCAGGGGTTGAACCGAGCAAATATACTCTCCAGTTATAGCTTTCGCCTTGGTGCAATAATTCATGTAAAAGATCAAAGCCCGCTACACGCTCAGCTACAGGCTCCTGACAATAATTCGCGGCCCACACCACTCCGGTTCCGTCAGGGACAACCAGCTCTGCTGATTTCATAATCTCCATATAAGACGGATTCTCCAGCGCCGCCATGACCATAATCGGATTGGCAGTAATTACCTGATGAGGCTCACGCTTATGAACCGCCTCTGTCAGATAGGAAACGGTGGTCTTCATATCCGCCTTGGATACTCGTATACCAAAAATGGGTACTGTCGGTAATGCGCTATCTGCTTTCACTTGTCACTCATCCTTTACGGCCGAAATATTGGACAATTCGCCGGGCCGGCGCCTCTGCCTCTTGGGTGAGCGCGGCAATCAGCGGCTCCCGCTCCTGCTTCCAGCGCTCCCCTGAGCTCAGCAGCTCCAGAAGCCCGACAGCCACCTTGTCTGCCTCCAGTGTATCTGTCTTGCCTACCGGCTGACAATCCACCCGCTCAAGAAAATGATCAATCTTCGGATCATAAGAGACGCCCATCAGCGGAACACGCTGTCCCGCAGCATAGATAAGGCTATGCAGCCGCATGCCTATAAGCGCCTGGCACTGGCTTACCTCCCGCAGCATCTGCAGCGGATGAAGCGCATCCTCACGGATCGTTACCGATCCTCCATTGTCTTCTATACTCCGGCCCAGCTTCTGCATTACATAGCGGGAAGCCTCATTGTCCGCAGAATGATGGAAGGGCAGAAAGTGTACATGGAGCGGCTGGACCGCAGAAGCCTTCACAAGGCCTTCAGCCAACGCGTCCAGCTCCTTACGGGACTGCTCCCAGAAGCGGACAGAGACACCTACAGTAGCGGGCACAACTTGCAGGCCAGGATCTGGCGTATCCCCAATCAACGTCCCTTTTTCTACCCCTGGCTGCATATCCTCAGGCAACTCCAGACCCATAACCGGGTCAGGTACTACCTCTACCTTATCAATACTAAGCCCCATAGACTGAAGCAACAGGCGGGACTGTTCATCCCGCACGGAGATATAGGCACATTTCCGGAAAATGGATTTGATCAGCGGATGAAACAGCTTGCGGTTCACCGGGCCGATTCCCTGGGAATAGATAAATACCGGCTTCCCCATCCACTGGGCCAGCTTGATAATACCAAGGTAATACGGAATGGTCTTGCTGCTTGTAACATCCTGAAGCAGGCTGCCGCCGCCGCTGATCAGGCCCGAGCTTTCTGATATGGCTCTGCGGACCTCTCCCAGCTTCATCCGGTGTACAGATTCCACCCCGTACGTGGCAGCCGTCCACTCCGGATCAATGGATAAGACCACAGGCGCAAGCGTTATTCCGGCGGCCTGGGACTGCTTGCGCAGAGCATTCAGAATCGACTGCAGAACGGCTTCGTCTCCGCTGTTGCGGAAGCCGTAGAAACCGGAGATTACAATTTTTTGAGGAGTGGTGACCATCGTTTCCAACATCCTTCCGCAATCTGCCATACCCCAACAGCGATAATACCGATGATCAGGCCGAGTCCAAGACCCAGGAGTCCGCGGATCAGCGAGATCAGCACAGGTGAATGAATATGGGCAAAGGTATCCACCATAGATAACTGCCCAATAACAGCAATAATCATAATGAAGGCTGCGCTCCGATATTTATAGGCCAAGAATGCGCCGAGGATAAAGAGCGGATGTGCCAGCAGGAATTCCTTGTTACGCGGTCTTACCCCGACGGTATTCTCCAGGAAGACACGCAGGATTTTCTCCGGTGCACTTACACTTCCGGCATTCCCGGTCCGGCTCAAATAATACATCCCCACGATACCGATCACACCGGCGGCAATGACCATAGCGAGTGTAATCGGCGTCCGCAGCAGCTTACCTGTCTTGTTAAAGGCAAAATCCCCACGGTACAAAAGCACATAGATTGCGGTAAGCCCGATCGGGGCCAAATGCAGCAGACTCACACCGCGGAACTGTTCCAGTACCAGGGCATAGGTGATATTGTTCAGCAGTGCAATGACGAAAGGCACCGCACTGAAGGTGATTAACGCAGTTTTGACATACAGGACCAGACTATGCGTCAGACGGCGGCGCGGGCTCATTACGGCAAAGGTTAACGGATTGGCGCGCAAAGGCGGACCCATCTCATTAATTTTGCGGATAGCCAGAATTATAGCCAGGGTAGGCGCACTTATGGCTACGGCAAGCGCAAGCGCCTGTTCAAATAATGCCGGCTTCAGAACCAGCAGACCTGCACTTCCAACCAGTCCAAGCACCCATACAGGCAGAGTAAGCCAAGGAATGAAGTAGGAGAACAGCAGCGCAACCATAGCCACCGCTCCGATTACCGCAATCAGCTTGAAGTAACGCTGGAAGGAGGAGTCGCTCACATCAAATGCTGTAGCCTGTCCAATCTTGAAGCCGTTCGCCTCAATCTTGGCCACTGCACCCTCAGGTCCGCTGAGACTCTCAATCAGGTTATCCAGCGTATCTGTGATAGCAGCCTTCTTGGTGTCTCTGGAGGGAATCGTATTCAGATAGATCATGCGGATATTGCGGTCTTTGGTGCCCAGCGCGAAACGGTCTGCGATCACTTCAGTCTTCAGGCTGGAATCCGCCTCGCTGAGTGAATACAGGCGCGTCACGTTGTAATCCAGCATATAAGCCAGCTTGGAGAAGCCCTTCTGCTGAACCTTAATATTCTCGATTGCCGCAATTCCCATCCCGTGCTGCTTCAGGAGATCGGCGAAGACGGTCAGACTGCCCGTATCTGCATCATCGGAGTACCCTTTGACAGACTCCCCTTCAAAAAGAATCCGCTTGACGCCAAGCTCGGCGTAACGGTCCAGCAGCTTCTTCACGGCATCCTGATTGTATGCCAGAGAGTCTACAAGCCGGGGCACAATGCTGAAGCCCTTCCCGTGCAGCATTTCCAGGGTAATCGGGTCCGGCTGCAGCGGCTTGAGCGTTGCATCCTCCAGCGGTGTCTGGATGATCAGCCCCTGCTGGCCGCGGTAGTTCCATTCTTCCGTCCGGATGTCCAGTCTGCTGAAGGCATCGCGGATAACCGGTGAGAGCATTTCACTGTTCTTCGCACTGGTAAAGAGGACATATGTATAGTTCTCATTCTCCGGAATCACAGTATCGGTAAGATTGGCGATATCAGACGCTCCCCAGATCATCAGGCGGCGCGCCTTGCGGAAATCCTCCAATGTATTCTCATAGATAGCCATACTCTGAACACCGGCTGCCTTCAGCCGGTCCAGCTGCTCGTTGATATAATCCTGCGGGTTCTCCCGGTAGCTCGCAACCTCAACCAGATCGCGGTAATCAAAGACAAACTCAACCGTTTTGGAAGACTTCTCTGTCTGTAGACGGTCATATACGACCGGAAGCGCACCGATCAGACCTATCACCATAATGATCCATAACCACTTGCGTGATGCTATATTCCAGCGTTGCCATTTCTGCTGCACCAAAGTACCTCCTCTTTCACTTTAAAGCTGATTGCTATTTACAGACGCCGACCCTCTTGCCACCGGCAAATTGAAGCGGAAACGGAGGTCTGTCCATCTGGAGCAGCTCCGTTTCCGCAGGGAAGTTATCTATTGCTTATTATTTCCCGTCTACCCGTGCCATAACCTGACTGGTCAATTCCGCAACCTTGTGCTTGGCGTTGTCCAGAGATTCACCCACCACGGCAAAATACACTTTGATCTTCGGTTCCGTGCCGGAAGGGCGCAGGCAGAACCAGGAGCCGTCCGACAGCAAGTATTTCAGCACGTTCTCCTTAGGCAGACCGTCCAGTCCCAGGGAGTAGTCCAGCACCTGTGTTACGGATGCCCCGGCGATTTCGTGCGGCGGGCTGGTCCGCCAGTCATTCATGATCCCCTGAATCTGGGCCACTCCATCCTTGCCCTTCAGCGTGCGGGATTCCAGGCTCTCCAGGAAGTATCCGAACTGTGCATACAGCTCTTGCAGCACATCGTACAGGGTCTTGCCCTGGGCCTTGTAATAGGCACCTGCTTCAGCGATCAGCATTGCAGCAAGGACTGCATCCTTGTCACGGGCATAGTTGCCGGCCAGATAGCCGTAGCTTTCTTCATATCCGAACAGATACGTGTACTCGCCGGACTGCTCGAACTGGTTCATCTTCTCCCCGATATATTTGAACCCGGTCAGAGTGTTGAACACTGTAGCGCCATAATGGCTGGCTACAGCAGCACCCATCTCACTGGTTACAATGGTCTTGACTACAGCGCCGTTAGCCGGCAGCTTCCCTTGTTCCTGTAAACGGCTAAGGTAATAATGAATCATGAGCGCGCCGGACTGATTCCCGGACAGCACTACAAATTTGCCTTCGTTGTCACGAACCACAGCGCCCATACGGTCAGCATCCGGGTCTGTACCGATCAGCAGATCCGCATTCAGCTCTTCGCCCAGCTTCATCGCCAGGGTGAAGGCTTCACGTTCCTCCGGATTCGGTGATTTCACGGTAGAGAATTCGGAATCCGGCTGTTCCTGCTCAGGAACTACATGTACCTGAGTGAAGCCGATCTTCTCCAGTACACGGCGGACCGGAAGATTGCCTGTCCCGTGCAGCGGAGTATAGACAATGGAGAAGTCACAGCCCAGCGAAGAGGCAATCTCTTCACGGCTGACACTTACCGCAGCAACCGTATCCGTAAACGCCTCGTCCTCTTCGGCCCCCAGCCAGTGCAGCAGGCCTGCGCTCTCTGCAGCCTCCTGAGACATGCGCTTCACTCCGTTGAAGGAGTCCACATTCAGAATATTAGCAATAACCTTCTCCGCTTCATGCGGCACCAGCTGTCCGCCCTGGGCATTGTAGACCTTGTATCCGTTGTATTCAGGCGGATTGTGGCTGGCAGTGATTACAATGCCTCCAGACGCCTTCAAATGACGGACGGTAAAGGACAACTGCGGCGTAGAGCGCAGGGAAGAGAACAGGTGGGTCTCAATTCCGTTGCCGGCGAGTACAAGCGCAGCCTCCAGCGTGAATTCCGGCGAGAAGCGCCGGGAATCGTGGGCAATAACCACCGAGGGTCTGCCTTCTCCCGTATGCTGTCCCAGAACGTAATCAGCGAAGCCCTGAGTAGCCCGGCCGACAGTATAACGGTTCATCCGGTTACTGCCTGCTCCGATGACTCCGCGCAAACCGCCTGTACCAAATTCAAGATCTCTATAGAATCGTTCTTCCAGTTCCTTGGGTTCACCGGCAAGAGCCTTCAGCTCTTCTTTGGTGTTCTCGTCGACAGAAGGGTCCTGCAGCCAGCGTGTCAGAGTCTCCTGCGCCTTCGGGCTTAATCCAGTCATGTCAATCTCTCCTTCTCCATCTATAATGTATAAGTTTATAACAGGAACTAGCTGAGTGCGAACATAATCTCGCCGGAAGCTACCGTCTTGCCGTCCACCTTGGCAGTGGCTTGTCCTTTGCCGATACTGCCTTTAAGCCGGGTAATCTCTACCTCAAGCACAAGGGTATCGCCGGGAACAACCTGTCCACGGAAGCGGAAGCCGTCAAGCCCGGCCAGAAAACCGATTTTGCCCCGGTTAGCTTCTACGCCAAGAATAGCCACAGCGCCCACCTGAGCCAAGGCTTCCGTAATCAGCACACCCGGCATCACCGGGAAGCCAGGGAAGTGTCCGGCGAAAAACGGCTCGTTCACTGTAACATTCTTGATGCCTACCGCACGTTTGCCCATTTCTATTTCAGTAATTCTGTCCACCAGCAGAAATGGGGGCCGGTGGGGGATTATTTCTTGAATCTCATTGGTATTCATCATGATTATAAAGCTCCCTTCGGTTATAACCGCGTCTATGAACCTCCGCCTACAGCAGCACTTTTGTTTTATTCTCCGCCGTCTCTGCATAAATATGGACAGCTTCGGCAAAAACTATAATTATCCTTCACCACCTGCAGCAGTGGAGGTTAAGATAAGGGGCTTTCTCCACCGCACGCGGCAGCATGGCGGAGAGGGCCCTTTTTGGCGCTCTTAGGGCACGCCATCATTATACATTTTTCAGTATAAAAAAGAAAACTCCCCTGCACAACAAGGGAGCCTCCGATATCGGTATGCCATAACGCTTTAAGGTGCGAACACCAGATCATATACATGCTTCCACGTGCTCCACAGGAGCACATCACTTAGTTCCTTTTTGCCGAGGATCACATACCCTACGACCAGCCCGCCTCCAAGCGCGGCAACCAGCAGCAATGGAATCAGGAACCACTGGATAATGGTCCAGGCCCTAATCCTGCGCCGCTTCACCGGCTGCTGCTGTTCCTCTTCTGCTTTCTGTGCAGTCTTAACCTTCTCACGACTCATTCCTTCACCTCACGCGCGCATGTTATTAGCCAGGCCCAGCATCTGGTCACTGGAGGACAGCGCCCGGGCAGCAAGCTGATACGTACGCTGAATCTGCATCATCTCCGTCATTTCCCGGCTCAGATCCACGTTAGAGGATTCCAGATAGCCTGAGCGAACGCCTACATCCTTCGCTTCGCCCGCTGCTCTTGGCACGAATGCCTGCTGCGTTGTCACGCCCTCAGCCAATACATAGAAATTACCATCTACAGCTTGCAAAGCATTCTTGCTGAGCGGCTCAACTATCATTAAGCTGCCTGCCAGGACAGGCGGCTGTTTCTCATCCGTCTTAGTCCATACCTGCCCGCGCTCATCAATAGCAGCACTTACATTAGCCCCTACGCTGAGCGGAGTACCGTTAGCACCCAGCACAGGATTGCCGGTATTGTCCACAAGAATCATCTTATCCTTATTGGCCGTATCCGGGGTGAAGTGGAAATTCCCCTGGCGGGTATATGCCGTTTCACCGTTCACCTGAACGCCGAACAATCCATTGCCTTGAAGCGCCAAGTCCGTAGGCTTCCCTGTCTCCTGGAGCGTGCCTTCCTCCCAATTACTTGACACTGTAGGCACACGCACACCAAAGCCGATATTGAAGCCCAGCGGCATGCTGCGCCCAGGCTGGTTATAATCCTTGGATTGCTGCTGCACACGGGTAAGCACATCCTCGAACGAGCCTTGTTTGCTCTTATAACCATTGGTATTCATATTGGCAATGTTATCCGCTATAATATCCAGCCGCTGCTGCAGACTGGCCATTGAGACAGAAGCACCGATTGTCGAGTTGTTCACAGGTCTAACCTCCTACTAGCTTGATAAGAAGAAACTGGCTTACAGCATCAGTGTAATGGTCCATGCAGCCCGGCTATACCCGGCCGACTTCATTCACGGCCTTCTGCAGGCTGCTGTCATAGAACTGGATCACTTTCTGATTCGCTTCATAAGCGCGGTAAGCGGCGTTCATATCCACAGTGACCTGAGTGGCATCCACATTAGAGTTCTCAAGGTAACCCTGCCGTACCTGCAGATTATCCGTTCCATTAGAAAAGCGGATGTCTGCGGCCTCCGCATCATCGGCATGGAAGACCCCGTTGCCGTCACGCACCAGCTCCTGCGGTCTTGTGATGACGCTGATTCCGATCCGGGTGCCTGAAGGCTGTCCGGTAGCATTGTTAATCAGATTGCCCTGCCCGTCCACTGTAAGGTTATCCTGGGGCCCTGTCAACCGCAGCGGATTGCCGTTACTGCCCAGCACTCTGAATCCGCCCGAGCTAAGCACTTCCCCTGTAGGAGCCACGGTAAAGCTTCCGTTACGTGTATATAAATTATTGCCTTCATTATCCTGAACTGTAAAGAACGCCTGGGGCCGGTAAGTAACCTCGCCATCCGGACTGATATATTTACCCGAGCCGTCAAAAGCAAGGTTGGTCCCAGGATTATCGGGGTCCTCGACCTGCAAGTCGGTGGACAGCGCAAAATCTGTGCTTTTGCCGCTCTCAATGAGGTCGCCCTGCAGGTATTGGGAGACGGACTGCTCGGCAAAAACCCCGGTATTGATCCGTCCGACGGGTCTCGCAGCGCCCCCGTTCATCGCGGTGACCAGCACCTCGGGAAAAGCGTGGCTGACACTGTCTACCTGCTTGTACCCCGTAGTATTTAAATTGACCAAGTTCTGCGTCGCCGTATCATGTCTGCGCTGCTGCGTCACCATTCCTGCTGCGGCTGTATATAATCCTCTGAGCATGAGGTCAGTCCCTTCCTGGAATCTGCTGTTCTCCCTTATTATCGGCAGGCTAGAACTTTTTCTTAACCACCTTGTCCAAATGATCCAGCATAATTCCCGTGCCCTTGACTACGCAGTGCATCGGGTCTTCAGCCACCCAGACCGGAACATGCAGCTGTTCAGAGAGCAGCTCGTCCAGTCCGTTAAGCAGGGCGCCTCCGCCAGTCAACACAACTCCACGGTCAATAATATCTGCCGACAGCTCAGGAGGCGTACGCTCCAGCACCGACTTGGCCGCAGCCACAATGGAAGAGACCGGGTCCCACAGCGCTTCCTTCACCTCGCCGGATGAAATGGTAAGGGTCTGGGGCAAGCCGCTCACCATATCACGCCCGCGGATGTCCATCTCTGCCTTCATGCCGCCCGGACGTACCGAGCCGATGGTCACTTTGATATCCTCCGCCGTACGTTCACCGATCAGTAGCTTATATTTCTGTTTAATATATCTTAAAATGGCATCGTCGAACTTGTCCCCTGCGATCTTAATGGAAGAGGCGGTAACGACGTCGCCCATGGACAATACGGCTACATCCGTCGTTCCGCCGCCAATATCGACGACCATATTTCCGCTAGGCTGATAAATGTCCATTCCTGCGCCAATGGCTGCAGCTTTGGGCTCTTCCTCCATGAAGACCTCTTTGGCCCCGCTGCGCTCTGCCGCCTCACGGATGGACTTCGTTTCCACAGAAGTAATATTGGTGGGAGCACAAATCAAAATACGGGGCCGCGAATACCAGGTCCGGCCGCCAACGCTGTCAATAAAGTATTTGAGCATCATTTCCGTAATGGCAAAGTCGGCGATTACCCCGTCACGGAGCGGACGAATCGTCGTAATATTTCCAGGTGTCCGCCCGACCATCCGGCGTGCCTGTTCACCAACCGCAAGGACCCTCTTCGTATCACTTTCAAGTGTGACTACGGAAGGTTCATCCAGAACGACTCCCCTTCCCTTGACATGAATGAGCACGTTGGCTGTGCCGAGATCGATTCCGATATCCTTGCTAAGCATAATGAAAGAGCCCCCAAAGTGTTATTTTAAATGAGAAAAGATGATTGTACCAAATTTAAAAATACCATACTTTAGGGGGTGAGTACAATGGACTAAACCTGAATTATGGCGCGAAAATCCGAAAATCTCATGGCTTTGAGGCTACGGCAACCTCACGCTTCTTACCTGTGGTTTTCTTATATTTAATTTTTGTGGCTTCTCCCCCCCGAAGATGACGGATGGACTTGTGATATTCGAGAATGTGCTTCACCTGATCAGCCAGATCCGGATTGATTTCCGGCAGCCGTTCGGTTAAATCTTTATGCACCGTGCTTTTTGAAACGCCAAATTCCTTGGCTATGGTCCGGACCGTGTGCCTGGTTTCCACGATGCAGCGTCCGATTTTAATGGTACGTTCCTTGATGTAATCGTGCACGCTCCCGCCTCCCAACTGTGAATAGTTTGGTACATTATATGAGGGGCGGGCCTATATATTCGCGCTTTCAGGACATGACAAGCTCAGGAAGGCTCATTTTATTTGTCGGACAACCCAATTCACTGCATTTCATAGCCCTATTCCCACAATAGAACCTGCCGGACTGTCCATTTCAAGTAGAAAAAAAGCAGGAGGCTTCCGCCCCCTGCTGATTATTCGGCTTAGCGCTGCGGAAGCAGATCCGAAGGATTCACAATCTTGCCGTCCTCATGCACTTCAAAGTGCACATGGTTGCCAAGATCCTTCTCCATCTCATTGCGCCCCGCTGTTGCCAGCGTATCGCCCTGCTTCACTTCGTCGCCCTGCTTCACTTTGGTTTCACCCAGACTCTGATAGACCGTCTTCAGATCGCCGGGAGAGGTAATCTCGATTACCTTACCCAATACAGCAACATCTTCCACTCTGGTGACTTCACCGCTGAGCGCCGCCTTCACATCAAACGTCTTGTTGTCCTCACGGGCAATATCAATTCCGGTGTTGGTGACAAAGGTATTGTTGTACTGCACCATCGCCGCAATATGATTCTCTTCCGTGCCGTTCTCATCGTAGTACGGTTTGACCACTTCCACTTCACTCGGGCTTGCTACCGGCCAGACCAGGCTTTCGGCTGATGCGACAACTTCCAGGGCTTCGGGATCACCGTTTGCGGCTCCGGTTTTGCTACCGGCCTCACCTTGGGATACTACCGCGGCGTTGTCCGGATTCAGCGGCTTCTGGCCGGCATCCTGATAGACCCACACCAAGGTTAGTATAAGTGCCGCTGCCGCCGTGTAGACTGCCGGGAATACCCACCGTTTGGATAACAGTCTGCTCCATGAAGAAGGCTTGGCGCCTGAATCTCCCTGCTTGTTTTTGAGAGATTCATCATGGGTTGATTTGATTTTGTCTTGTTCATTCATATGGTTATCACCTCAGTAACCAGTGTTACCGGGCGCTTCGCTTTTATACGTATCTTGCAGATTATTTTTTCAGAAGAGTTGAGATTCCGGTAAAAGAGACCCCGCTGTAGTAGTGTTTGAGAATCTGCGTGGCTGTCTTCCCCTGCTTCGCCATCCCGTTCGCCCCCCACTGGCTCATACCGACACCGTGGCCGTTGCCATACGTGGTGATCTGTACCTTCCCCGCTTGGCGCTTCCAGGTGAACTGGCTCGAGCGCAGCCCCAGCTTCTCTCTCACTTCCCGCCCGGTGAACACCTTCCCACCGATAGAGATCTGTTTGATCCGGTGGCCGGCTGTCAGCGACAGTACCTCCGCTGGCAAGCTGGTAGAGGATTGAGAGGAGACCGGCAGCGCCTTGCCCGAAGCTCCCAGACTGGCTGCTGCCGGAAGGTCCTTGGTTCCAAGGCCCAGCTTGCTGCGCAGCTCCGAATTGCTGAAGGTGTAGCTTACCGCCAGGTTCGGGGTGATCTGCAGCTCCCACGGGCTGGCTACACTGCGCAGATAGGGAACCGCAGCATTCCAGTACTCCTCGGAGTTCTCGGTATAACCTCCGCTGGAGGCGAAGAAGGAAGCCGTGATCGGCTGCCCCTGATAGGTCATGATGGTCCCGCGCGTCTCCAGGACCGCGCGGCGGATCTTCGCCAGTCCGGCGCGTTTGCTGCCGGACGCCCAGTCCCGTTCCAGCACGGCCCGGGATACGTAAGCCTGATGGCTTACCGTATCGCTCACATCCGCTTCGGGAACGGGTACCCCGCTGTGATCGCCGGCGGCCAGACGGCGGGCAATGAACGTGCGGGCCGCTACGGCCTGCGCCTTGAGCGCTTCGAGCTCAAATTCGGCCGGCATCTCGGCCGCCAGTACGCCGCTGACGTATTCCTCCAGCGGCAGGGTCTCTATTTGTCCGCTCCGCGACAAATAGACGGAGACCTCCGGCTGCGGCGCCTCTGCGGCAGCCGGTGCCGGCGCCGCCGGAGCGGCCGTGGCCTGCGGCGGCACGGCCGGGGGCGCCGGCGGCTGTTGTCCCCCGCGCTGCGGGACAACAGCCAGCGGCAGCAGCAGCGCCGCCAGCAGGGGCGCTGCCAGCCAGGCGGCGGGGGCCAGCCGCCGCAGCGGGGGGGCGCCGCGCCGCCGCACGCGCGCTACGCTGCGCGGACGCTTCAGGATGCGGCGCAGGTTGATTAACTCTTTCATCTCTATGGCTCCTTCCGTAAGCACCGGTGATTCTTATAGATATGAATTTGCGGCACCTGCTAGAACGGGATTTTGAGAGAAAGAGAGTTGCGGAATCCCCCGGAACATATAGGTTATATTTTCAAAAAAAAGGACCAGCCGCTTAGCGGCTGGTCCTAATACTTGTAAGAATAACTATTATACCCAAGACGGCTGAATCTGGAAACGGGGTCTGATCTCTTCGGCTTTGGAGGATTCGCTTCTGGCCGGTTCAGGCTTAAGCGCTTCTTCCTTCGCAGCAGGAACAGCCGACTCTTCCATGGAAATCCGCCATATGTCCGCACCAAGTCCTGACAGCTTCTCAGCCAGGTGCACATACCCGCGGTCAATGTGATGCGTTCCGCTAACTTCTGTAGTGCCTTCCGCCACAAGTCCTGCCAAAATAAGCGCAGCTCCTGCACGCAGGTCCGTAGCACATACCTTAGCGCCGACCAGACTGGCATTGCCGGTCACGATTGCAGAACGGCCCTCAATCTTGATCTCCGCATTCATGTTGTGGAATTCATCCACATGCATGAACCGGTTCTCGAAGACAGTCTCTGTCACTACGCTGGTTCCTTCCGAACGGAGCAGCAGCGCCATCATCTGTGACTGCATATCTGTCGGGAATCCCGGGTAAGGTAATGTCTTGAGATCGACAGCCTTCAGCGGCTTGTCGCTGATGACACGGACTCCGTTCTCATCCGGGATAATCGTAACGCCCATTTCCTCCATCTTGGCAATCACCGGACCCAGATGGTCGGCAATAGCTCCCTCAACATACACATCACCGCCCGTAATCGCCGCTGCCGCCATGTAGGTTCCAGCTTCGATCCGGTCAGGAATGACATGATGTCTTACGCCGTGCATACGCTCAACGCCTTCAATCCGGATCACTCCGGTACCGGCTCCGCGTACTATGCCGCCCATCCCGTTCAGGTAATTGGCAAGGTCAACAATCTCCGGCTCTTTCGCGGCGTTCTCAATCACTGTGGTGCCTTCGGCAAGCGCGGCAGCCATCATTATATTTTCGGTCGCTCCTACGCTGGCCACATCCAGGTAAATCTTGGCGCCGCGCAGTCTCCCGTTACTTTTCGCATCAATATAGCCCTGGCCCAGACTAATCTCGGCCCCAAGCGCTTCAAAACCCTTCAAATGCTGGTCAATCGGCCTAGTTCCAATGGCACAACCGCCAGGCAGAGAAATACGAGTATGCCCCATACGGGACAGGAGCGGGCCCATAACCAGGAAAGAAGCCCTCATTTTGCGTACCCATTCATATGGTGCTTCACAGGAAGTAATATTGGTGGCATCTACTTCAATCACATCGTTCTGGTATGTAATACCTGCACCCAGAGATTCCAATACCTTGTTAATCGTCATTACATCGTCTAACGGAGGTGCGTCCACAATGACGCTGACTCCTTCTTCTGCCAATAGAGAGGCGGCTATGATCGGTAGTACGGAATTTTTTGCGCCGCTGACTTTCACGCTCCCGGTCAATCTGTTGCCACCGCGGACGATAAATTTGCTCATTTCGGTTTCCCTCCGCGTCCATTATTTCTGAAATTAATTTTGAGGTTAAAATTCGTCTGTTAAGATATTGAATATTCCGCCATTGCGTCTTAGGTGCAGATTCCTTGCTTAACTTCAGTGTTGACATAATAAAACCTTATTATTCGACACTTTTTTCACTGCATCAGCCTATACAGATATAACCAAAGCTGCTGCCGTTAAAACATCCGTCCTATAAGTCCGCTCCAGCCCAGATAATCAAGCAGGAACCCGGCCACGAAGTGACCTAGAACAATCGCCAAGAGCAGGTGCAGCAGTCTGCCCTGAGGGCTCTTGGGATATCTTATGACCAAATCCAGCTTAAGGTTCTGAAGTGACCACCAGGATAATGCAACGCAAATCAAAGAAACAACCATCGAAATCATATTGCTGGTGCCGATTGCACCCGACAACTCAGCGGATAAACGTGTGTTCATATTAGCCCCCTGTGTTAGGTACTCGGAAATCGACTCTTATATCATACTTGTGCAGGGGAAAAGAATCCAGTACTTTTACGAAATTTTAAACAATTGGGTCTTTATATGCAGATCTGATGACGATATGTTCATACTCTGCTAGATTCGTGCAAGCAACATCACCCTTGCGGGGGACCAAAAACATATAAATTCTTTCAAAAAAAGCAGTCAAGCCCAGGGCTTGACCGCTTATCTGCTACTGTTGTCCTTTGCCGGTCGAAACTTTGATCCGCGTTACAGCACGCTGCAATGCCAGCTCCGCACGGCGGTGATCGATCTCATCCTGCTTGCTTTGCAGCTTAAGGCGGCGCTCAGCCCGCTCCTTAGCCGCTTCAGCGCGTTCCACATCAATATCCCGGGGCAGCTCAGCACTTTCAGCCAGCACCGTTACCTTATCTTTGTGCACTTCAACGAAGCCGCCATGCACAGCGATGGAGACTGTAACGCCGTCCGCCTTAACGCTAAGCGGAGCAACCTGAAGCGGGGTGACGAGCGGAATATGTCCCGGGAGAATCCCCAGTTCACCATTCACGCCGCGTACCGTCAGACTGTTCACTTGCTTGGAGTAGACCAGATGCTCCGGAGTAACTATTTCGAGCAAAAAGGTATTCACTTCCATTCCTCCTCAAAGCTTTACAGAATAAAGCCCGATCCCCCAGCATAGCATGCTTAGGGTTACAACGTTTTCGCTTTTTCCACGGCTTCTTCAATCGTGCCTACGAACAGGAACGCTACTTCCGGAAGATCATCGTGCTTACCTTCCAGGATTTCCTTGAAGCTGCGTACGGTTTCTTTGATCGGCACGTATTTGCCCTTGAAGCCGGTGAACTGCTCTGCTACGTGGAACGGCTGGGACAGGAAGCGCTCAACCTTACGGGCGCGGGCTACAATGACCTTATCCTCTTCACTCAGCTCATCCATACCGAGGATGGCAATGATATCCTGAAGCTCGGTATAACGCTGCAGCAGCTGCTTAACGCCTTGTGCCACGTTATAGTGCTCTTCGCCGACGATTTCCGGTGCCAGCATCCGCGAGCTGGAAGCCAGCGGGTCAACCGCAGGGAAAATCCCTTTTTCGGAGATTTTACGCTCCAGGTTGGTCGTTGCATCCAAGTGGGCAAACGCCGTAGCCGGTGCAGGGTCAGTATAGTCATCCGCAGGCACGTATATCGCCTGGATGGATGTAACAGAGCCTTTCTTCGTGGACGTAATCCGTTCCTGCAGCTGACCCATTTCTGTAGCCAGTGTAGGTTGGTAACCTACCGCAGAAGGCATCCGGCCGAGCAGGGCCGATACTTCGGAACCCGCCTGGGTGAAGCGGAAGATGTTATCGATAAAGAGCAGCGTATCGCGGCCTTCCACATCACGGAAATATTCCGCCATGGTCAGACCGGTCAGTGCTACGCGCAGACGCGCGCCCGGAGGCTCATTCATTTGTCCGAAGACCATCGCCGTTTTCTTGATAACGCCGGAATCGGTCATTTCGTGATAGAGGTCATTCCCCTCACGTGTCCGCTCGCCAACGCCGGCGAATACGGAGATCCCGCCGTGCTCCTGTGCGATGTTGTTGATCAATTCCTGAATGGTTACTGTTTTACCTACGCCGGCACCGCCGAACAGGCCGATTTTACCGCCCTTGGCATAAGGGGCCAGCAAGTCGATAACCTTAATCCCGGTCTCCAGAACCTCTGCCTGAGTTGACAACTCATCAAAGGTAGGAGCGAGACGGTGAATCGGGTTTCTTGCTGCCACCACTTCAGCACCGTTATCGATTGGATTGCCAAGTACGTTAAATACGCGGCCCAGTGTTGCTTCACCGACAGGAACCGAGATCGGCACTCCCTGGTCAATAGCGTCAATCCCGCGAACCAGTCCATCTGTGGAGGACATGGCGATACAACGCACCAGGTTATCTCCAAGATGATTGGAAACTTCAAGAGTCAGATCCATGCTGCGGCCATCGCTGAGGCTCGCAACAATTTTGATGGCGTTGAATATCTGGGGCAACTGGCCGCGTTCAAATTCAATATCGACAACCGGACCCATAATGCTCACAACGCGTCCTTTGTTCATCTTCATTTCCCTCCTCGAAAGCTGTTACATATGGACCTTGAGGCCCACTCATATTAAGACTGCGCGTTCGCACCAGCCACGATCTCGGTAATTTCTTGCGTAATGGCCGCCTGACGGGCACGGTTGTACGTAAGTCTAAGTTCTCCGATCATTTTTGACGCGTTCTTCGTTGCACTGCCCATCGCTGTCATCTTGGCTCCCAGCTCGCTGGCCTTGCCGTTCAGAAGAGCACCATAGATTAAAGTTTCGGCATATTTCGGAAGCAGAACCTCCAGCACGCCTGCAGGTGAAGGCTCATATTCATAAGCAGCAGATGCTCCGTGATGCCCGCCTTCCCCAACGCCTTCCATAGGCAGAAGTCTGTCTACAGTCGGAACCTGGCTGATCGCATTAACGAACCGGTTGTAGCAAATGTAGATCTCATCATAGACGCCTGTCTCGAACTGGTTAACCGCCGAATAGGCAATCGACTTGATGTCGGCAAATTTCGGGGTATCGGACAGCTCGGTGATTTCTTCTACAATGGGATATTCACGGCGCCGCAAAAAGTCACGGCCTTTGCGCCCGATCACAAACAGCGCATACTCATCCTTGGACTTATGGCGTTCTGCGATCAGCATCGTTACTTTACGCAGAATGTTCGCATTGTAGCCGCCGGCAAGCCCTCTGTCCGAGGTGATGATCAGATAACCTGTTTTTTTGACAGGCCGGCTGACCAGCATCGGGTGCTGGAGATCCTGTGTGCCGGCAGCAATACTCGAGACGACCTCTTTCAGCTTCTCTGAATACGGACGGGCTGCTTCCGCCTTCTCCTGCGCCTTGCGCAGCTTGGATGCAGCGACCATCTCCATCGCTTTGGTGATCTGTCTGGTGTTCTGAACGCTCTTAATTTGACGTTTAATATCGCGCATGCTTCTTGCCATGATTTCACCACCTCTGAGCTTTGACGTAGTCAAAGCTAACTTCGTAAGCATAAACGGTAGACTCTATATATTAGCTTGTAGCAAAGCCTCTTTTGAATTTCTCGATGGCATCCTTAAGCGCAGCTTCGTTGTCTGCTGTCAGATCCTTGGTATCCGCGATGGATTTCAGGATTTCAGTTGCACTGCTGTCGATAAAGGCCAGGAATTCCTTCTCGAAACGCTTAACGTCCTTGACAGGAATATCATCCAGATGTCCTTTGACAGCGGTGTACAGACTAAGCACTTGATGCTCAACGCTAAGCGGCTGGTTCACGCCCTGCTTCAGAATCTCCATCATACGCGCGCCGCGGTTCAGACGGGCCTGCGTTGATTTGTCCAGATCGGAGCCGAACTGGGAGAAGGCTTGAAGCTCACGGTATTGAGCCAGATCCAGACGCAGGGAACCGGCGACCTTCTTCATGGCTTTGATCTGTGCGGAGCCCCCTACACGGGATACGGAGATACCTACGTTGATTGCCGGACGCTGGCCGGAGTTGAACAAGTCGGATTCAAGGAAGATTTGGCCGTCTGTGATCGAAATTACGTTCGTTGGAATGTAAGCCGATACGTCAGAAGCCTGTGTTTCGATGAATGGCAGCGCGGTTAATGAACCACCACCAAGCGCATCGCTAAGCTTGGCCGCACGTTCCAGCAGACGGGAGTGCAGATAGAATACATCACCAGGGAAGGCTTCACGGCCCGGTGGACGGCGGAGCAGCAGGGACAATTCGCGGTAAGCCGAAGCCTGCTTCGAAAGGTCATCATAGATTACAAGCACATGCTCGCCCTTGTACATGAAGTATTCGCCCATAGCGCAGCCTGCGTACGGAGCAATATAGAGCAGCGGAGAAGGCTCGGAAGCCGACGCGGTTACAACGATAGTGTAATCCAGCGCGCCATGACGGCGGAGGGTTTCTACTACCTGTGCTACAGTAGATTGTTTTTGTCCGATAGCAACATAGATACACTTCATCCCGTTGCCCTTCTGGTTGATAATCGCATCAATTGCGATTGCTGTCTTACCTGTCTGACGGTCACCAATGATGAGCTCGCGTTGTCCGCGGCCGATTGGCACCATGGCATCGATTGCTTTTAGACCCGTCTGCATCGGTTCGTGTACCGACTTACGGTCGATAACCCCCGGTGCGTTATGTTCAACCGGACGGAATTCTGTAGTAGCGATCGGTCCCTTGCCGTCAAGCGGCTGGCCCAGTGCATTCACTACGCGGCCCAGCATGGCTTCGCCAACCGGAACCTGCATGATCTGGCCGGTACGTTTAACCTGATCGCCTTCGCGGATCTCTTTGTATTCACCCAGAATAACAACACCGACGTTGCTTTCTTCCAGGTTAAGCGCCATGCCCACTACCCCGTTGGAGAACTCCAGCAGTTCCCCTGCCATTGCGTTTTCCAGACCGTAGACACGGGCGATACCGTCGCCGACTTGAATGACGGTGCCAATTTCGGCCACTTCGATATCGGCTTTATATTGCTCAATTTGACTTTTGATCAAAGTGCTGATCTCTTCAGGTCTGATGCCCAATATCCTCACCCCTATCTTCTTTGCTTATCATTAAAGGATTTCTCAAGACGCGTAAGCTTACCGGACAGACTTCCGTCATACAGCGTATCGCCGATGACGACCTTCAGTCCGCCGAGCAGGCTTGTATCGACCACATTGGTTACACGAATCTTACGGCCAGTAAGCTGGCTGAATTCAGCCGCAACACTATCCTGTTCAGCTTGATTCAGGGAATAAGCGGAATAGACAGTAGCGTAGCCAATGCCAAGAGCATCCCCTTCAATCTTGATATACTTGGCAAGCAACTCTTCGAAAATATCGGTTCTGCCCCGCTCTACCAATAGCTCTACCGTGTTCATAACCGCTTCCGAGACTTTACCTTGAAGTGTCACGCGCAGCACATTCAGCTTGTCGGATTGCGAAATGCGGGGTGCCAGGATAAACCGTTTCACCTCTGCATCATTATGAAGCACTTCGACCACTAATTTGAGCTGTTCCTCCACTTGAAGCGTAATGCCTTCATCCACCGCTACACTGTACAAGGCTTTGGCATAGCGCCCGGCAACTACCGTGTCGCGGCTCATGATCGGCCTCCTACCTCTTTGAGGTATTGATCAACAAGCTGTTCCTGCTCGCCGTCAGCTGCAACTTCCTTCTCAAGCAGCTTCGAGGCAATGCGGACCGAGGCTGTGCCCAGCTCGCTGCGCAGCGCTTCTACCGCTTTGTTCTTCTCGTTCTCAATGTCACGGACCGCTTCGTCTTTCAGACGGCTCGCTTCCACATGGGCCTGCTCAAGAATCTTGTCAACCTGGTTGTTGCTGGTAGCCTGGGACTGCTGAATGATAGCCTGTGCCTCTTGGCGTGCCTGCTGCAGGGCCTGCTTCTGCTCTTCTACATAAGCGACCGCCTGCTCTCTGGTCTTGGCTGCTTCATCCATTTGCTGCAGCACCATTTCGCGGCGCTTCTCCATAATTCCGAACAGCTTGCTGAAGGCAAATTTGCTGAGCAGGAAGTATAGAATTACAAAAGCAGCAATAGAAAACACTATATTGGTCCAAATGATATCCACTGAGGTCACTCCCTTCCGTTACCGCGGCTTGCGGACATATACAAAAGTAAGGCGCGGATGGCACTTGCCCTCCCCGCCAAACCGTAAAAACGGTTTATTAAGTAAACATGATCAGGAACGCGATAACTGTAGCGGCCAAAGGAATAACTTCCACGATACCTACACCGATAAACATTGTTGTCTGCAGTGCGTTACGTGCTTCCGGCTGACGGGCGATAGATTCCACTGTCTTGCTGACGATCATACCGTTACCCAGACCTGCGCCGAGTGCGCCCAAACCAACCGCGATTGCTGCTGCTAAAAATTCCATTTGTAAATATCCTCCTTTAATTTCGGTTCTTTTTGTAATGTCTTAATAATATAAAATCTCCCGCGAAGAGTGTTCCGGCGGCTGCCGCTATCCTCACGGCAGCTTATTAATGCGCTTCTTCCTCGTGGATCGTCATCTGTGCGATGTAGACCATCGTCAGAATCGTAAAGATAAAGGCCTGAAGCGCCCCGACAAAGATACTGAAGCCCTGCCAGATGGCCAGGAACGGAATACTGAACAGTCCCAGCTTCAGAATGACGGTAATAAGAACCTCGCCTGCAAAGATGTTAGCGAATAGACGAATGGCCAGCGCCACCGGCTTCGCCAGGTTCTCAATGATGTTCAGCGGCAAGAAAATTGGAAACGGCTCAATATAATGTTTGAAATAATGCTTGCCGTTCAGCTTGATGCCCAGGTAGTTCATGAGTACAAACACAACGATCGCAAGTCCTGCGGTTACGTTGATATCTGCAGTCGGCGATTTGTACCACAGAATCTCAGCATGCGCGCCATCGGTCAGGTTTTTGGTCGCTTCAATAACATGTCCAAAAATGTAGACCGGTTCATGCGCTTCTGTAATGAAGGAAAACGGCAGACCAAGGAGATTGGAGACGAAGATAAACAGTATCAGCGTCAATCCCAGTGATATGTAAGGCTTTCCCTTCTTCAAATCCATGGCGCTGCTGATCAGTCCCTGTACAAATTCGACCACCCATTCCATAAAATTCTGGAGCTTGGATGGATTCTCAACCGACAGGTTGCGGACGGACAGCATGACCAGTACGAACACAATCACCGAGCTGATTACCAGCATCAGCACAGCAGACAGGTCAATCGGTATTCCGCCAACATAGATTAAAGGCATTTCGTGCATTGTATCATCCCCCTTTCTCGTTAGTATGGCTACAGCTTATTCTTGATTCCTAGATATATCCCCACGGGAATAGCCAGAAGCTGGGGGATGAACAGGCCGATAATCGTTGCCTCCAGCGAGAAATGCTCATATTTGACTGAGAACATGGTCACCAGAATTCCAAAACTGATTCTTGTAGCAAAACCAAGGCTGAAGGAGCTTTTCCCTTGCTTCGCCACCGCTGCTGTCACTCTTCTGACCTTAAGGGCCAGATAACGGAAATTAACCAGTCCTGCCAGCAAGCCGAGTGTCATTCCCAGAGTAACTGCACGGGTCTCATGATGGAGAGCCCACCCCATTACCAATCCTGCCATAATGATTACTGTCACCCTGGTGACGATATTGATTACGGGAGTCATATTATCCATTTTGCTCCCCCAAAAAATTTTTGATTAGCAAAGCAACATTCACAACTCCGAGAATCAACCCGGTAATTGTTCCGATAGCCAGCCAAAAGGCAGGTCCGTCCATCAGATTGCGCAGCCACTTTGCCACAAAAAAGCCTATTACAATGTAAGCGGCGAGCAAGCTGCCCGCACCCCCGAGTACTAGAGCCGTACGCCCCAGTCCAGGCTCATTCTTTGGTTCCTTCATAGGCTACAATCCCAACTAATTTTACTGAATATCCAGACTCTTTGTCAATTCACAGAAAATTGCCCAAAATCGCATGAAAATATGAAAATAATCACAGCAAAATACACCAAAACCATATAAACCGTACAGTTTAACTGTATGCTGCTTTTATTAACGTTAGTATATTAGTTGTCTTGCCCTGTTTTATCATTTGTGAACATTGTGTGAAATTCTTCCGGACGTTCTTGAACAGCTCCGAAATGGTGCAAAATCGCATTGACAATCCTCTCGGAGGCTTTGCCGTCTCCATACGGGTTGGCGGCCCGGCTCATCGACTGATACAGGTTCTGATCGGTCAAAAGAGCATGTGTCCGTTGATACACCTTCTCCTCGTCCGTTCCCACAAGCTCCAGTGTTCCGGCCTCGATCCCTTCCGGGCGCTCGGTTGTATCACGCAGCACAAGCACAGGAACTCCAAAGGAGGGAGCTTCCTCCTGCAGGCCGCCGGAATCGGTCAATATCAGGTGGGTATGCGGATAAAAGTTATGCAGGTCAACGACATCCAGCGGATCAATCAGCTTGATTCTAGGGTGTCCGCCGAGGATCTCATGCGCCGGTTCCTTGACTGCCGGACTCGGGTGCACAGGATACACAATGGCTACATCTTCAAATTCATCAGCGATTCTTTTGACTGCACGGAAAATATGACGGTGCGGTTCGCCTTGGGATTCTCTGCGGTGCGCCGTCATCAAAATAAGTCTTTTTCCTGAAGCAAAATCAAGGACCGGATGCCGGTAGTCCGGCTGTACGGTATATTGAAACACATCAGTTACGGTATTGCCTGTGATATAAATACTTGATTCTTTTTTGTTCTCGTGTCTCAGGTTGCCCGCTGACCAATGAGTCGGAGCAAAATGCAGATCAGCAAGCACGCCTGTCAGCTGACGGTTCATTTCTTCCGGATAAGGCGAAAGCTTGTTCCATGTCCGAAGACCTGCTTCCACATGCCCAACCTGAATCTGCTGCAGGAAAGACGCATAGCTGGCCAGGAAGGTGGTCAGGGTGTCGCCATGTACAAGCACGAGGTCCGGCTTCACTTCGCGGAGCACCGGCTCCAGGCCTTCGAGCACCCGGATCGTGATCTCATTGAGCGTCTGGCGGTCCTTCATTACGTCCAGATCATAATCCGGGGTAATCTTGAACACCTCAAGCACCTGATCCAGCAGCTCCCGGTGCTGCGCAGTTACACAAACAATCGATTCAATCTGCTCAGGATGTCTGTTCAGCTCCAGAACCAGAGGCGCCATCTTGATTGCCTCGGGGCGCACTCCGAAAATCGTCATTACTTTAATTTTGGACATAAGCCCTTCCCTCTCTTCTGAAAACTGCAGTCTATTGTGTTCGTTCTATTATTATCTGTGCTTCTTACTTGGTTCCGTACAGTCTGTCCCCGGCATCTCCGAGTCCCGGAACGATATATCCGTGATCATTCAAATGATCGTCAAGCGCCGCAACATAGATATCCACATCCGGATGAGCAGCTTGTACAGCCGCAACACCTTCCGGGGCAGCAATCAGGTTCATCATCTTGATCTGGGTGCAGCCGCGGTTCTTGAGCGAGGTAATTGCCGCAATGGCAGAGCCGCCTGTAGCCAGCATAGGATCGATTACGATCAGCTCACGTTCCTGGACATCCGTAGGAAGCTTAATGTAGTACTCCACCGGCTGCAGGGTGTCCGGATCACGGAACAGGCCTACATGACCTACCTTCGCCGCAGGAAGCAGCTTAAGAACACCTTCCAGCATGCCAAGACCGGCGCGCAGAATCGGAATCAGTCCAAGCATTCTTCCCGAAATCACCTTACTCTGCGTTTCCTGCACTGGCGTCTGCACCGTAATGGTCTCCAGCGGGATATCACGTGTAATCTCATAAGCCATAAGTGTTGCTACTTCATCGACATGCTCCCTGAAGTCTTTTGTGTTGGTCCGCACATCGCGAATGAATGTCAATTTGTGCTGAATCAATGGATGATCGCAAATCACCAATTTTCCCATGTTGTCCCTCCGGTAATTGTAAGTCTTATTTATAGCCAAAGTAAGCGCTGTGCTTCTCAGGTGGCTAAATCCTATCTATTATATCATCACCAAGGCCGCTTTTCACCTACAGATAGACAAATCCGCAGGTCCCCCCGCTTACTGGAAATTCCCAGCCCATGGAAGCTTAAGGCAATATAGCCACCTCTCTGGATATAAAACAAAGTTTAGTTTGTACGATTAAGCGCTTTTAATACTATTCACAGTTCTTTCACTACTTTTATTGAAAATTCCATGAACTTTCATGTAACTTTCAGTATAATTCACACGTTTTCGCGGCAGCCATTTGTGAACATTATGTAACAGCAAAAAAAGCCCTTGCGTAAATCCGGCGGAACCGGATACGCAAAGGCGATGTTAGAGGGACTCAGATTAATACTGCAATCCAGGGTAAATCGGATATTGTTCAGTCAGCTTAGCTACCTCACGGGCTGCCTGGGTCAAGTGAGCTTCATCCTGCGGGTTCTTCAGGACACCTGCAATAATCTGGCCGATCGTAACCATAGCCTGCTCATCCATTCCGCGTGACGTAACTGCCGGTGTACCGATGCGGATACCGCTGGTGACGAACGGGCTGGTCGGGTCAAACGGAATTGCGTTCTTGTTGACTGTAATTCCGATGGAGTCGAGCACCTTCTCAGCATCCTTGCCGGTAATGTTCAGGTTGCGGGTATCGAGCAGGATCAGATGGTTATCGGTTCCGCCGGATACAATATTAATCCCTTCGCCGACAAGGGTCTCCGCCAGCACCTTGGCATTCTTAATTACGCTCTCGGCATAAGTCTTGAATGAAGGCTGCAGCGCTTCGCCGAACGATACGGCTTTGGACGCAATCACATGCATCAAAGGTCCGCCCTGGGAACCAGGGAAGACCGCTTTATCAATAGCGGCAGCCCATGGCTGTCTGCACAGAATCATCCCGCCGCGCGGACCGCGCAGGGTTTTGTGCGTAGTTGTAGTGACGAAGTGGGCATGAGGAACCGGATTCGGGTGAAGACCGGCAGCTACCAGACCGGCAATATGAGCCATATCGACCATGAACAGAGCGCCCACATCATTTGCAATCGAACCGAGTGCAGCAAAATCAATCGTACGCGGATACGCGCTCGCACCGGCAACGATCATTTTGGGACGGTGCTTGAAGGCGGCTTTGCGCACTTCATCATAATCGATCAGGAAGGAATCCTCCTGTACGCCATAGGCCACGAAGTTATACAGAATTCCGGAAGCATTCACCGGGCTACCGTGGGTCAAATGGCCGCCATGCGCCAGATTCATACCGAGAACGGTATCGCCGGGCTTGAGCGCAGCCAGATATACAGCCATATTAGCCTGTGCGCCTGAATGAGGCTGCACGTTGGCATGCTCGGCACCGAACAGCTCCTTGGCACGGTCACGGGCCAGGTTCTCTACGATATCCACATCTTCACAGCCGCCGTAGTAACGCTTGCCGGGATAACCTTCGGCGTATTTGTTCGTAAGCACGGAGCCCATGGCCTCCATGACGGCTTCACTTACAATATTCTCTGAGGCAATAAGTTCAATGTTCGCACGCTGACGGCTCAGTTCGAGGCCCATCGCTTCCAGTACTGCCGGGTCACTTTTACGCAATTGTTCCATGTTTCTAATTTCCTCCCTGTAACTCTGATTTATGTGGTGTTAGTTAAACCCTCTCACTTCAGTCACAATTCACGGAACCGCTAGTCTCAGGCGTGCGGTACACGGCCCGTTCCCCGCCGATCAGCGGCGGTCTGCTCCATGCGGCATTTACCCGGGCAGCCCCGATAACCCGCAGGCTAGGCCGGTAAGGTACGGCAATCCGGCGCAGATGCATGCCAATCAGGGTCTCCCCGATATCTATACCGGCATGAGCCTCTATGGTCTCTGCCAGCACCGGATCTGTCATGGACTGGTAGGCCGCAGCAGCCATAGAGCCTCCGGCTCCCGGAATGGGTACAGCCGACACCTCTCTGAGACCAAGGGCTTCCAGCAGAGCGCGTTCCATCACGAGCGAACGGTTCAAATGCTCGCAGCACTGGTAGACCGGGTGAAAGCCGAATTCATCCGCAATCTGCGTAATCCCCTCCAGCAGCTGCCGCGCAACCTCCAGCGCACCGCCTGTCCCAATCCGCTTGCCCGCCACTTCGCTGGTGCTGGCTCCGACGACCAGGATCTTCCCCGGACCGAGCTTGCCCGCTACTGCAAGTTCACGCGTTACCGCAGCAGTGGCTGCGGCCAAAGAAAGTTCCCCGCCGCCCGTTAGCTGCTGCTCTGCAGCCGCCATACCGGATAAGCGATCCTCCCCTGACTTTTGCTTCAGGACTTCCTCCATCTTACCGCCCCCTTCAACCGTTTCTGATTTCCATGGAGATGCAACTTTTAAACAAAAAAGAGCAGTCCGCAGGTTGAACTGCGGATGTGCTCTTTTGCCCAGGCGACCGGCCGTTTATTCCAGGTGCTCCATCGTGGTTTCATCCACACTCGTCGCCAGTTACACCGGAACCGGATCATATTTATTACATCTTAAGGGATTGGCGGCAAAAAATCAACCACTTCAAAGCCGTCTCAGCGATTCAAGCTTATCGAGCAGACCGTACAGCGCCGTACGGATCTCGGCAGCCGCCAGCTCGTAATCTTCACGCGAGCCGCCGAACGGATCACTGATATCGAAGCTGGGGATACGCTGGCGGATCTCAATCATCCGCTGCATAGCCGCAGCATCCGGCTCGGTGCCCAGGGCCAGATTCAGCTCCGCATCTGCATACAAGCTGTCCAGCTCCCGGATATCGGCGTTCACGGATTCCTGCGTCTGGACATACTCCTTAAGGGTATGGGTCTTGGGTACCGCTTCAGGAAAATATTGCAGCAAGTGCCGCTTATGCGCTCCTGTCAGGGTGAGGATCAGATCGGCCCAAGCCACTGCCTCCCCGTCCAGCTGAGAGGATACGATGCGGTCCTGAATCCCTTCATCCTGGAGAATGCCGGCAGCATGTCTGGATATGGAAGTACCCGGGACAGCAGAAACTCCGGCAGACCGCACCTCCACATGAATGCCCCGCTCCTTCGCAAGCTTCCGCAGAAGCCCTTCGGCCATGGGACTACGGCAGGTATTACCTGTGCAGACAAATAAAATATGCAGCAACCTTTCCACCTCCGGTAAACATTATAATTTCGGTATGAAGCAAGCTTAAAAATTATGGGTATTGCCGTTATTGTATCAAAAGATGAACATCAAGCCAAACGCCAGAAGAATGGCTCCGCCCAGCGCTTCCCCGTACTCTCCGAGGCCCCGGCTCACCCGCCTGCCCAGCAGCAGCCCTGTAATGGACATAACACCGCCGCAGGCACCGAAGGCCAGCACGGTTAGAATAATACTATTCACAAACATCCCCAGCGAAACCCCGACCGAGAAAGAATCCACACTTACACTGAGCGAGATCAGCAGCATGCCCCACACTGTCCGGTGATCCATCTGCCGGCTGCTGCCGCCGTCTTCCTGGCGGAAGGAATTGAACACCATATGTCCGCCCAGCAGAACAAGCAGGCCTCCGGCAGCATAGGTGGTAACCTGTCCCAGCAAATGGCCGACATAGCTGCCCGTGAACAAGCCCAGCAGCGGCATCAGCACATGAAAAAAAGCAATCAGCAGGCTAAGCTGCAGCACATGCAGCAGACGGATGCCCCTCATCCCGATGCCCACGCCAAGCGAGAACGCATCCATCCCCAGCGCAACTGCCATAATGGCCACTGTTACTATCTGGCCCCAGCCCCCATGTATTCCGCCCCAGCCCCCAACCATTCCGTCCCAGCCCATGAATAGCCCTCCACCCTGAGTCCGTAAGTTCTTGTACAACAACGATATGCGGACAAGATGGTATTCATGACTGCGGGGTGGATGGCAGGAACTGGAGATTCTGGCTTGTCACGGACTGAGAAGCCGTTATTTTTGAGAAAAACCACTTTTGCGCGGGCCAACGGACTCCCATGCGCTTATCTGCTGACTTCCACCCCAAAATGAGCTGGCGGAGAGGAAATAAGCGCATTACAGTCCTTTAGGCCTGGAAAATGGGCTAATATGAGAAAATAACGGCATTACGGTCCGCAAAGCCATCCGGAATGAACGGGGGATAATAATTCGGCGTTAGTCTGCGTCGATCACCGAATCACCGGCGGCTTTCATCAGCCGGTTCATGATGGCTGCGCCGAGGCCCGTGACCGGGCAGGCCTCGGCCAGAATGTACGTGGCCCCCGCTTCATCGAAGCGCCGCAAGGCGGCATACAGGAAGCGGGCGGCCTCCTCCGGCGAGGACAGCGAGCCGAGAGACACCGTGCAGGCGGCCGGGTCGGCGGGATACAGGGCCCTATGCTCCTCGAAGAGGAGCAGGCCCGTGATCTCGCCCGCCCGCTGCGCCGCCTGCAGCAGCCCTGCGGCGGTCTCCGCCACGCGCTGCGCGGAGGAGCCGCGTACGATGCCAAGCGCGCCGCGCGGGGCATAGTGCGTGTACTTCATGCCCGGCGCGCGCGGCGCCGGGCTGCTGCCGGCGGCCGCCTGCGCAGCAGCGCCGGCTTCGCCGCCGCCGGGCACGGCTGCCGGCGGCACAGGCACGGACCCGCCGCCGGATGCACCGGCAGGCGTGTCCGCCCCGGCGGCCGGCTCCGCTGCGGCCGCTTCAGTGCCGGTCACCGCTGCGAGCTGCTCGGCGGTGATGCCCCCGGGACGGAGCACGGCTACCGTCCCGTCCGGCTGCACCTGCACCACGGTCGACTCCAGGCCGACCCCGGACGCGCCGCCGTCCAGAACCCCGCCGATATATCCGGCGAGGTCTTCCAGCACATGGGCGGCCAGCGTCGGACTCGGCCGCCCGGAGCGGTTGGCGCTGGGCGCGGCAACCGGACAATCCGCCGCGCGCAGCAGCGCAAGCGCCACCGGATGATCCGGCATGCGCACGCCAACCGTGTCCAGGCCCGCCGTCACCAGCGGCGAGAGAACGCCGGGACGCACCGGCAGCACCAGCGTCAGCGGGCCGGGCCAGAACGCATCGATCAGCGCCGAGGCCACCGGATGCACCTCAGTCACCAGGCGACCGAGCTCCTCCCGCCGGGCAATATGCACGATCAGCGGGTTATCCGAAGGACGGCCTTTGGCTGCGAAGACCGCTTCTACCGCTGCGGTATTCCGCGCATCTGCGCCCAGTCCGTACACCGTCTCCGTCGGAAAGGCCACCGTCTCCCCGCTCCGCAGCAGCGCTGCCGCTTCCGAGATCATGTCCAGATCACTCCCGCCCGGCTGCCAACCGGCAGAGCTACCCGATCCGCCATCCCTTCCCTCCTTGCCGGAAACGAGGCTCCAGTACAGGGTAGATTCTATATGACCGCTGCGGCGCTGGGCCGCGAACGGTGAATGCATATCCTCTGTCATCTATCATCACTAGCTTTCTGATTGAATTATTACGCAAGTGGAAACGGCTTTGCCGTCCTTTATTATAGCGCGAAGCATATAAATTCTTATCTTTGCACAAAGTCATCCTGACGGATGAATGGGATTACCTTCACGCCAGTACAATGTATACTGTTTTCCACATACATTTGGTCCATACGCCTGCATGGTAGCCAATGTATGCTGTTTTTGGCACACATTTGGGCCATACTCCTTCACGCCAGCATAGTGTATGCTGTTTTTCACATACATTCGGGCATGCGCCTCCTATATCAGCACAATGTATGCTGTTTTTCACATACATTTGGTCCATAAGACCCTGTGCCAGCTTATAGCATTCGGTTTTAGGCAGCTTGTCGACAACAGGAGGAATCTATAGTTTACTATACGACCAAAAACGGCCCCCTCAGGTGGAGCCGCCTCTGCTCAAGTGCTGCAATCATCGTACCATATCCGGCGCAAAAACTGTAGAATCCAATCTGCATCTACACTATCCTTCTCAGGACATTCAGGCGAACAACCCGCAGATCCAGCTCCAGATATTCTTCAGCAGCTCCCACACGAAGAACTTCACCTTCGGTGTCTCAGCAGCATCACCCGCATTTCCTCCCTTGTTAGCAGAATCCGAGAGACTGGATACTGCCCCTTGCGCTGTTCCATCCGCAGCCTTCACCTTCGCACCGTCTCCCGAAGCCTTGGCTGAGACCTTAGCCGCATCCTTGGCCCCCGCCTTCGCAGCAGCTGGTTCTGCAGCCGCAGCATCCCCTGTTCCCGCATCGATGAAGCAGAGCGGCGGAAACAGCACACACCACCAGTTCTGCCCTTTGCCTGCTCCAAGCGTGACCCGGACGGCCTCGTATTCTCCGGCAGGATAGACCCGGCCGCCATACATTTTGGTCGGAAAAGGAACCGTACCCAGCTCCACCTGATAGCCGTATTCAATCCCGCGCTGTGCCAGCTCTCTGCCCACCAGCTCATTCAGCTCCGGCAGATGATTACGGATCAGGGCACGGGCCTGCTCCAGGCTCTGCGGATCTTCCAGCCCGGCCACCCACTGGTTGATCTGCTCCACGATCCGGTCACGAATCTGGCGCTTGACCAGCTGATCCCCGGTGCCGTCCGAATTCGCCAGAATACGCAGACGGATTGACTCCTGCGGGATCGATACCTCCGCTACGGCGGCATCGCTTTTTTGCCCTTCCCAGGCCATCATCAGAATCATAAAAAAACAAATTAAAATGGCAGTATACTTAAAGGTAATCCGCAGGGAATCCCCTCGCTCCAGCTTAACATCCTCCATCTTCCGCAGCCCCTCTCCCTCTGAACCTCTTATGTTCCCAGTATGTCCAGGAATGAGAGACTGCAAACCTAGTAATCTATTATTCATGAAGTAGAGACGGAAGCACCTAGTTTTTGGACAAAAGGGATTTGCCCTTCGTGTCCGGCTGCGGCAGCGGGAGATCGTCCTCCACATCCTGCCCGTAGAGCCTTACACTCATCGCAATCCCCATACAGGCCATATTAATCAGCAGCGAGGTTCCGCCGTAGCTGATGAACGGCAGAGTAATGCCGGTCAGCGGCATCAGTCCGGTCATCGCTCCGATATTCTCCAGAATCTGATACAGCAGCATTGCCACGATCCCGACTATCAGCAGCGGCCCGCCGCGGTCCCTGCATTCCAAGGCAATCAGGATTAATCTGTGGATCAGGATAAAAAAGAGCATCAGCAGCGCCGCTGCACCCAGGAAGCCGAATTCTTCCCCAATCTGCACAAAAATCGATTCCGAATACAGATACGGCACACGGTTGCTCTGTACGGAGCTGCCCTGCAAATAGCCTTCTCCCTTCAAGCCTCCGGAGCCAATCGCCGTCTGGGCATTTTTCGTCTGATAGCTAGCAGTGCTGCTGGCCAGCTCAGGCACCAGCCAAGGGTCAAACCGGCTGACGAAGTGATCACGGCCCAGCGTTTTCTCAATAAAATCAACCGTCTGCTCGTGATAGTTGATATAACACAGGATGAAGCCCAGAATCGCCCCGCCCGCGATGATCAGCCCGATCAACGCATGCGAGAACTTGATACGCCCGATCCATAGCAGGCCAAGCAGGATTACGATATAACTGAGCGCATTGCCCAGATCATTCTGGACGATGACCAGCGCGCACGGCATGAATGCAATCAGACCCAGCGGCACGACATCGCGCCAGAACTGGAGCCGGGTTTTATTTTTGCGGACAAGCACGGTGGTCAGAAAAATAATCAGAATCAGCTTGAACAGCTCCGCCGGCTGAATGCTTAAATCTCCTATACCAATCCAGCCCTGGGCACCGTTCTTCACCTTGCCGAAAAAGCTGACCGACAGCAGAATCCCGATCCCGGCGATGTAAATATAGAGTCCATACCGCACCAGCAGGCGGTAATCGAACAGGGTGATCAGGATAAACGCGATAAACCCCAACGCATAATATTTCAGCATGGTGATATGCATACCATCCAGGCCGTCTCTTCCATGAGTCACGCTATAAATGGAGAAGATACAGATCCCCATCAGCACAATCAAAATCAGCACAATGCTGCCGTCTATTCTTTTGATTCTCTGCAACATAAGGATAACCCCTCAACCTCTCCGGATTAGGAATCCGCCCGCTGTAGCCATCCCAGGCTGCAATCCACTAATTTCCATTGTAATGCAATTGGGAGCATTTATTCAATTTTTCTATTTCTGCATAGCTGACCCACATCCCTCACCCTCTAAGCACAACAAAATCACCCTGCGGGTGAACGATGCTAATGCCTCTCTCACCGGCCGCTTTTAAGGAGAAAATCATAATTTCCTAAACCGCAAAAAAAATACCGGAACCCTTCGTTAACGAAGAATTCCGGTATGGATGAAGCAGCATCCAGCCCCCCTAAAGGCGCGGGCTTTACTATTCTTAATAAGTTAGCTTCTTTTGGCGGGGGCGGCGGAAGAATACAGTGCAGGACTCGGCAGATCCTCCTCCACCTCTTGCCCATGCAGACGCACGCTCATTACAAGCCCTATGCTCGCCATATTGATCAGCAGTGAGGTTCCCCCGAAGCTGATGAACGGCAGCGTAATCCCGGTCAGCGGCATCAGACCCAGGAAGGCCCCGATATTCTCAAAGATTTGGTACAGCAGCATCGCCACCACCCCGACGATCAGGAACGGCCCGCCCCTATCCTTGCACTCCAGTGCAATCAGTATCATCCGGTGAATGAGGATAAAGTACAGCAGCAGCACCAGCGCCGACCCGACAAAGCCGTATTCCTCCGCAATCTGTACAAAAATGGAGTCCGAATAGGTGTATGGCACACGGTCAGTCTGCACCGAGCTGCCTGTCATATAACCTTCACCGCTCATGCCGCCGGAGGCGATGGCCATTTTGGCGTTCTTCGTATGGTAGATCGCCTTGGCCGTTGCCTTATCCGGCACCAGCCACGGGTCGAAGCGCTCGATCCAGTGCGAGCGTTTGATATCTACCAGGAAATCCTTAATTTCATCGTGATAATGAATATAGCTCATAATTCCGGCAGCCGCAGAGCCGCCTATAACCAGCAGCCCGATCAGCGCATGGGTGAATTTAATATTGCCGATCCACAGGAGACCGATCAGAATAACGATGTACGAGAGCGCATTCCCCAGGTCATTCTGGCTGATTACGATGACAAACGGCATGAGACTGAATAATCCCAGCGGAACCACATCACGCCAGAACAGCAGCTTATTTTTATTCTTGCGTACAAGCACAGCTGCCAGGAACAGAATCAGAATCAGCTTGAACAGCTCCGCCGGCTGAAGACTGAAGCTTTCGCCGAACTTGATCCACCCTTGTGCGCCGTTCTGCTCTGTACCGATGAAGCTGACCATTACCAGAATGCCAATCCCCGTGATGTAGACATATAACGCATATTTTACAAGCAGGCGGTAATCCACGAACGTCAGCCCGATAAAGGCAACAAAGCCCACGATATAGAATTTGATCATCTTAATATGCGACCCGTCCAGCCTCTCACGCCCGTGGGTCACACTGTATATGGAGAAAATGCTGACCACCATCAGCAGCACAAGAATCACCAGGATAACGCCGTCAATCTTCTTAATCTTCTGAAGCATATTCTGTCTCCTTACTCAGTACTGGTTCTTCCCGTTCTTGTCCCCTGGCAGCCGCCCAGGCAGAAGTTCCGTCCTGTCTATTGTAAAGGAAGGGACCGCCTAAATACAATTTACCAAATATTGGGGCTCGTCTGCTTCGCCCGAGGAGATTGTGCTTGCGCGTACGCTCCCAATGCCCTCACGCGCCCCTCGCTTTCCCAGCCATTCAGCGATAGGCATATCTACTCCGCCCCTCGTTCTCCCGGCCACTCAGTAATAAGTGTATTTTGTGCAATTAAAAGTAGTAAAAATGATGATGGTTTTCCTCTTCTAATTGTAGTCTGTACAACTAAATCTGCTTGATTACGGGAACATCGGGTGCGGAGGGAAATTTAAGTGTACGTTATACAGTTAAACAGATTATGGATGGAATAATAGATAATTTAGTTGTACAAAGTGCATTTAGCGCAGCGATTGCAGCTTAATGGGGCACGGCAAATCTTCAGCAGGCTATTGGTTAAAATTAGACTCGAAGCATGGCCGTCACTGCGGTGAAAATTGGACTTCCAACCGCAACAGCAGCGCCGCTCCTTCTAAAAATGACGCCGCACCAGACGGTTACACCGGCCCGGCTACGTCCGTCCCCGGCGGGCTATCCCGAGCACATGCCGGGGAATCCCGGCGAGATCATCGATGGTGATGATCTCGTCCCAATGTCCGGCTGCCCGCAGCAGTCCGGCTACCTGCTCGGCCTGCCCCTGGCCGAGCTCGAAGCCGACCAGGCGCGGCGGAGCCGGGAGCAGCGGCAGCTGCTCCATCATGCGGCGGTACGGGTCCAGCCCGTCCCCGCCGCCGTCCAGTGCCGTGCGCGGCTCATGGTCGCGCACCTCGCGCTGCAGCCCGGCGATGTCGCCGCCGGGGATGTACGGCGGGTTGGAGACGAGGATATCCGTCTCCAGCCCCGCGAACGGCTCGAGCAGATCGCCGAGCCGCAGGTCCACCGCCGTGCCGTGCCGCTGCGCATTGCGCCGGGCCACGGCCAGCGCGCCGGGCGAGATATCGCCGGCGCAGACCCGCCACGCCGGCGCTTCCGCCGCCAGCGTGACGGAGATGGCTCCGCTGCCGGCGCCGATATCGACGGCGGTCAGCGGCCGTGCGGCGCCGGCTGCGCCCGCGCCGCTCTCCCGGCGGGCGGCGATGCGGCCCGCCGGGCTGTGGGCGGCTGCTTCATCCGCAGCCGCCATATCTTCAGGTGCGGCTTCGCCCCGCACCACGCCGACCTCGCCGCCCGCTGCTTGTCCCTGCTCGTCTCCTCCAGCTTCCGGTGCGGCTTCGCCCCGCATCGTGCCGCCCCGATCGCCCGCTGTCATATCCAGCGTGCATCCATCGGCCGCCACCATTCCGTCCGGCCACAGCTCCGCGCCGTACTTCAGAATCGCCTCGACGAGCAGCTCCGTCTCCGGGCGGGGGATCAGCACATCGGGCGTGACCTCGAAGGCCCGGCCGTAGAACTCCTGCTCGCCGGTGATGTATTGCACCGGTTCTCCCGCCGCCCGGCGGGTCACCAGCGCTTCCCATTCGGCCTTGCGCGCCAGCGGGAACGGATCAGCCAGCGCCATATAATAAGCCGCCCCGGACAAGCCCAGCACATGCTCCAGCAGGAGCTGGCTGCTGCGCTGCGGCTCCGTAAGGCCGTGTCCGGCCAAAAAAGAAGAAGCCTCCGCAAAGGCTTCCCGGATGCTTTGCACGTCAGGCATGACATAAGAGTCGTGTTTCAAAGCATTATTCTCCTTTTTCCATCAATTCTGCTTGTTCCGCAATTGACAGTGCCGAGATAATCTCGGTAATATCCCCGTTCATCACCTGATCCAGACGGTGGAGGGTTAAGCCGATCCGGTGATCCGTCACACGGCTCTGCGGGAAGTTGTAGGTACGGATACGCTCACTGCGGTCACCGGTTCCCACCTTGCTTTTACGTTCTCCGGAATACTTCGCTTCCTCTTCCTGCCGCTTCAAATCCGAGATCCGGGTACGCAGCACTTTCAGCGCCTTATCCTTATTGGAGTTCTGGGACTTGCCGTCCTGGCAGGTAGCCACGATCCCCGTAGGTACATGGGTTACACGTACTGCTGATTTGGTCGTGTTAACGGACTGTCCGCCCGCACCGCTCGAACAGAAGGTATCGACACGGATATCCTTGTCATGAATCTCGATTTCGAAATCTTCCGCTTCCGGCATTACGGCAACGGTAGAGGTAGAGGTATGGATACGTCCGCCGGATTCTGTGGTAGGGATGCGCTGCACACGGTGTGCGCCGCTTTCAAATTTCATTTTGCTGTAAGCGCCGCGCCCGGTAATTTGGAAGATGACTTCCTTGAAGCCGCCGAGATCATTCGTGTTCACATCCATCAGCTCTACGCGCCAGCCCTGGGTATCGGCATAACGGGTATACATCCGGTAGAGGTCAGAGGCGAACAAGGCCGCTTCGTCCCCGCCGGCTGCGCCGCGGATTTCCACGATTACGTTCTTGTCGTCGTTAGGGTCCTTAGGCAGCAGGAGCAGACGAATCTTCTCCTCAAGAACGGCCTGACGCTCGGACAGGTCATCGATTTCCATCTTGACCATTTCTTTCATTTCATCATCAAGCTTCTCGGCCTGCATCATCTTCGCGGCTTCAAGCTCTTCCATTACGTTCTTATATTCGCTATACGCCTCGAAGGCGGGCTGCAAGTCGGATTGTTCTTTGGAATAGTCCCTCAGTTTCTTACTGTCGCTTGCAACATCCGGGTCACATAGCAGTTCACTGAGTTTCTCATAGCGGTCCGCCAGGGATTGCAATCGGTCCAACAAGGGAATTCACCTCTCCTGATTCAAATTCTTCGTTCATTATTACTTTAAATCGTTGCTACAACTGAAGTAGATATACGACTTTATATTATACCACCACAAGCCTCAATTGGCTACAGTACATGCGGCGGGCCGGGGATTTTTTTAAATTAAGATTCTGTATGATCTTATGATGTTGAGCCTCCGGCCAGCTTATACACCGGCACCCAGTCCGAATGACGCAAAGAAACCATCCAGCAAGCAAGTACCTCTACTCCTGAATGGCCTCTCTATAACAAGCGAAAAGTATCTATACGTTGAACCGGAAATGCATAACGTCGCCGTCCTGCACCAGATATTCCTTGCCTTCCAGACGCAGCTGCCCGCGTTCCTTGGCACCGTTCATTGAACCCGCCGCCACCAGATCGGTGTAAGCCACAACCTCCGCACGGATAAAACCGCGCTCGAAATCAGTGTGAATCACGCCCGCTGCTCCAGGGGCCTTAGTGCCCTTGCGGATAGTCCAGGCACGAACCTCTTGAACACCCGCAGTGAAATAAGTGTACAGACCCAGCAGCTTGTAAGCCGCTTTGATCAGACGGTTAAGCCCGGATTCCTGCAGACCCAGCTCCTCTAGGAACATCGCCTTGTCTTCACCTTCCAGCTCCGCAATCTCCGCTTCCACCTTGGCACTGATCGGCACGACTTCAGCATTCTCGGCTGCTGCGAATTCACGGACCTGCTGCACATAAGGATTCTCCTCGGCAGTCGCCACTTCATCCTCGCCCACATTCGCCGCATACAGCACCGGCTTCAGCGTGAGCAGGTGAAGATCACGCACGATCTGGCGCTCATCGTCAGACAACTCCAGACTGCGTGCAGGCTGGTCCTGATACAGGGCTTCCTTAACGCGCTCCAGTACTTCTACTTCCTGGGCGTATTTCTTGTCGCCGCCCTTGATATTTTTGCGGGAACGCTCAATCCGCTTCTCCACGCTCTCCAGGTCAGCCAGAATCAGCTCCAGGTTAATCGTCTGGATGTCGCTGATCGGATTCACCTTGCCGTCTACATGGGTCACGTTCTCATCGACGAAGCAGCGCACCACATGAACAATGGCATCCACCTCGCGGATATGGGCCAGGAACTTGTTGCCCAGGCCTTCGCCCTTGCTCGCACCGCGCACCAGTCCGGCAATATCGACGAATTCAAAAGCGGTCGGAACCGTCTTGTTCGGCTGTACCAGCTCCACCAGCTTATCCAGACGTTCGTCCGGTACTTCTACAACCCCGACGTTCGGGTCGATGGTGCAGAACGGATAGTTGGCGGATTCTGCGCCCGCTTGTGTAATTGCATTGAATAATGTCGATTTGCCTACGTTGGGAAGTCCAACGATACCTGCTTTCAAAGCCATTTATATGACAACTCCTATTTTCGGTTGGTTTGATCACCGCATGAAATCCCGAACTGATCTCAAACCATTATATATTAGAACAAATTCTCCAGCAACAGCGGATGTCAAGGGCGGGCGGCCAAACTCATCTTACCAGGTAAAAAATATTTACTTGGCGCTGCCCGTTGTGGTCAGTTTTTCAATTACATTTGGCCTACACGGCGCTTCTGCTCCAATTGTGGTCGGTTTTTCGACTACATCCAGCCTACACGTTGAGCTAGTCCCATTTTTTTCGTTTTTCCGTGAATCCTTGGCTCACACACCGCCGCACTTACTCTCGAACACTGCCCCTTATGCAAAAAGACTCCTTGAGGAGTCCAGTTACTTCGGCTGTTGCTGTGCAGAACCTTATGCCTGCCTGGTGCTACTTTCCGCCTGCGGCCTACAGCGTCTTGGACATCGTGATGTCTGTAACCTGGAAGCCCATTTTCTTGTATAGCCCGAAGGCGCGTTCGTTATGCCCAAAGACATGCAGGCCGATCTTGGCCGCCTTCAGCTTCTTAGCTTCTTCATCCAGCAGGAGCAGTGTCTGCTTGCCATAGCCCTGGCCCTGGAACGGCTCAAAGATATAAATGTCATAAATGAACGCCTCCCGCACCCCGCGGTTCTCGGTCACGTTGAACCAGAGATAACCGGCTTGAGTCTCCGAAGTCTCCTCTACTACCGAATAGAAATAAGCTCCCGCCGTATTGAGGCCTTGCGGCAGGTAGCGATTCATCGATTCCTGGGCCTGCGCTAATGCTGTATCTGCATCCCAGGCACCGGCTTGTACTTTCTCTTCTGCGTAGTCGCGGGTAGATTGCTTCAAGAACGACTGAAACGCAGTTTCGTCCATCGGGACCAATGTAATCGTCATTTGGATACCTTCCTTCGGTTCTGATTATAAAAGCAAGCCTGGCTCAGCGCCGGACCAGACGCGGCGTTCCGCGCAGCGCGGCAAGGTCCGGTGCACCGATGCCGAACATCACCGTCCGCAGCTCCAGCTCCACCTGGGCCAGCGCCTGATCCAGCGCCTCCTCGGAGCTGACGGCCGGACCCAGCAGCCCCCGTCCGAAGCCTGCCAGATCAGCGCCAAGGGCCAGCGCCTTGGCGGCATCGACGCCGTGCTTCAGTCCGCCGCTGCCGATCAATGCCCCGCGCGGGGAGACCGCGCGGACCTCGGCAATGCACTCCGCCGTGGGAATACCCCAGTCGGCGAAGGCCTCCGCAGCCGCACGCCGTACCGGATCAATGCTGCGGAACTTCTCCACCTGGCTCCACGAAGTGCCGCCTGCTCCGGCAACATCAATGAAGGCAGCACCCGCCTGATACAGCCGGGCAGCCGTATCGCCGTCAATCCCCCAGCCGACCTCCTTGATCCCCACTGGAATCTCAAGGCTCCGGCACAATGCCTCTATCCGCTGCAGCAGGGAACCGAAGCCGGTGTCACCCTCGGGCTGGAATACCTCCTGCAGCCCGTTCAGATGGAGAACCAGCCAATCGGCTCCGGCAATCTCAACCGCCCGGCGGCATTCTTCTACCCCGAAGCCGTAAGCGAGCTGCACGGCTCCGACATTGGCAATGACCGGAATTGTGGGTGCATTGGCCCGCACATGGAAGGTAGCCGCCAGCTCCGCACGTTCTACAGCCGCGCGCACCGAGCCGACGCCAAGCGCCCAGCCCCGGCGCTCCGCCGCTTCGGCCAGCCGCTCATTGATCTTCCCTGTGGCCGCGCTTCCCCCGGTCATGGAGCTAATTAACAGCGGGGTACGCAGCGCTCGGCCTAAGAACTCAGTACCCAGTGAGATGGTATCGTAATCCAGTTCCGGCAGCGCGTTATGGCGGAACCGGTACTGCTCGAACCCGGTTGTAATTCCGTTGCCTGCCACATCTTCATTCAGGCAGAGCCGTACATGCTCAATCTTCCGTTCCCCGGTTCTGGAGTCGGGCAGCAGAGATTTATGTCCGGAAGGACCTGAGCCTGCTGTCTGCTGCCCTTGCTGGGCATATGTGCCTAACTGCTCCACAGCGCTCTGCGGCACACCGTTTCGCGGCATATCATTCATGCTGTCTTCCTCCGTTTCTGCTTCGCTTTTCTCAAACTATAACAACATCACCCTACGGAGAATGTATACTCTTTTCCACATACATTCCGCCATACGCCTGTGTGCGAGCACTATGTATGCTGTTTTCCACATACATTCCGCCATATACCCGTCTGCGAGCACAATCTATACTGTTTTTCACATACATTCGAGCCATAAGCCTACCTGCGAGCACAATGTATACTGTTTTCCACATACATTCCGCCATACGCCTGCCTGCGAGCACAATGGATATTGTTTTTCACATACATTCGGCCATACGCCTGCCTGCGAGCACAATGTATGCTGTTTTCCACATACATTCGGTCATACGCCTGCCTGCGAGCACAATGTATGCTGTTTTCCACATACATTCGGCCATGTGCCTGTCTGCGAACACTATGTATGCTGTTTTCCACATACATTGGCCTATGCGCCGTTGTACCAGCCGATTGTATTCGGTTTTTAGCATACATTCAGCAACAAAGTCACTCTACGAGTTATTCATCTACTTGCAATATATCCCGCTCCACAATTACCTTCCATTATAGCACAACTGTAGCACAACCCCGCTTGGCCATTGAACGCTGGCGGGGTGCTTACTCTTCATACATGGCTTGCAATATATTCCCCTACCAGCCTGCCCGATAAGGACACCACAGGGGTTCCCCCGCCTGGATGCGTGGTTCCGCCTACATACCACAGTCCCTTAACATCCCTGGAACGGTTGCCCGGGCGGGAGAAGGTCTGCTTCACCGTATTGGAGGATATCCCGTAAATGGCCCCCTGATGTGCCAGCGTATCGCGGGCGATATCCTGCGGGGTGTAACGCTCCAGCACATCTGCGGACGACAGCCCTCTCACACCGTGACTCTCCAGTACAGAAATCACCCGCTCCCCGTACGCATCCCTCTCCTCACTCCAGTCACAGGCCGGGCTCAGATAAGGCGCATTAGCCAGAATGAACAGGTTGCTGCCGCCCGCAGGCGCCATCTCAGGCTCGGAATAACCGGAGTGGCATACATACACTGTCGGTTGCTGCGGCGGACGCTTGTGCCCGAAGATATCCTTGAATTCCTGCTCATAGTTCTCCGGGAAAAATACCGTATGATGCAGCAGCTTATCATACGTGCGCGGCACGCCCGCCAGCGTTACCAGACCGGACAGGGACGGTTCGTAAGCTTCAATCCTGCGGTCCTTCATTCCCGGCCGGACCGCTTCAGGAAGCAGCATCCGGTTGATGCTCAGGACATCGCCACCGGCAATCACGGTCTTGGCCGGGTAGAAGCCTTGCGCCGTATCCACACCTTCCACCGCACCGGAGATTACGGAAATCCCCGTCACCTCTGTGCCTGTAATCAGCCGTACGCCCAAATTCCGGGCGAGTGCAGACAGACCGCTGATTAATTCATAGGTGCCGCCCTTCACACCATATACGCCCTCCTGAATCTCCAGATGACCAAGCATGGCGAAGATGGAGGGGGAGCGATACGGCGATGATCCCACATAGGTGGCATAGCGGCCAAGCATAGCCAGGGTATGCGGGTGACTGAAGTAGCGGAGCAGCAAGCCATGTAGGCTGAGAAAAGGCCTTACGCGCACCAGATCCCGCACAAGCGAAGGGGAGAGCTTATCTCTCCAGGATAGCAGCAGCCTGTTCAGGAACTGCTTCTCGCTTAGCTGATACAGCCGCGACGCTTCAGCCAGAAACTCCGGGAACCGCGCAGCATCTGCCGGGCTGTAGGAGGCCATCTGCTCCTGCATTCGCCCGGTATCCCTTGAAAAATCGACAATCTTGCCGTCTGCGAATACATTGCGGGTACGCGGCTCCAGCTCATAGAGCTGGACATAATCCTCCATGCGGGCTCCCGCAAGCTCATAGAGCGAGCGGAAGACATGGGGCATCGTAATCGTACTTGGGCCACGGTCGAAGGAGTAGCCCCCTGCCTTCACCCGTTGCAGCTTGCCGCCGGGCTGCTGCTGGCGTTCCAGCACAGTGACTTCCCAGCCTTCAGCGGCAAGGGTGACCGCACATGACAGCCCCCCGAATCCGGCACCTATGATTACTGCCTTCGGTTTCATTCATAACGCCTTCCTTTCCATTCATAGCCTGCGCGTGTGCGGCTTCCACGCCAGGACGCCACAGCAATCAAGGACAGGCAGAGCATGCTCACCGGGAGAAGGAGACAGAACCAGAACGGCTGTCGTCCGGCAGCATCACTAGTCCGTTTCACGGCCAGACCCGCAAGTAGCGCAGCAGCAGGCCAGAGCGCCGCGCTTAGCTGTCCGCTTAGGGCATAGTACAGAACGGCGGCGGTGGGCACCGCATACAGCGACAGATATGCAATAAGCACACCCAGCAGCAGCAACGGGCTGCGGCCGATACCAGCATAGATATTCTTCCGGTAGCCGTTCCATACTTGCCGGGCATTGTGGTACATCCGCATGAACACCTGCTCCGTAACATCCATGAGCGTCACCGTTCCGCCCGACCGCTTCACGGCGCGGGCCAGCGCCATGTCATCCACCAGCTCGCTGCGGATGGCCTCATGCCCGCCGCAGCTGTCGTAACTGTCCCGGTGAATCAGGATGAAGCCTCCATGCGCCGCAACAAAGCGCGGATCTCTGGAGCCGCGGACCAGTGGAATGGGCAGGTGGCAGATGATGGTGAAGACCATCAGGGGAACAACCAGCCGCTCCAGCCAGGTTCCGGTCATCTGCCGGGGGAAGCCGGTAATCATGCCGCCGCCCGCAGCGGAGGCAGCAGAAAGCGCCGCCTGAAGCGCCCCGTGCTGAAGACGGACATCTGCGTCCAGGAACAGCAGCCAGTCTCCGCTTGCCGCTTCTGCAAGCTGAGCGCAGGCATGGGACTTGCCCAGCCAGCCCTCCGGCAGCTCTCTTCCCTTCAGAACGCGTACTCCGCTGCCCGCTGCTGCGGCAATAGCTCCCGTTCCGTCAGTGGATGAATCATCCAGTACAATAATCTCCACCCCGATTACGCCGGTGCTTGAGGCCAGCACAGAGGAGAGGCAGTCCCCAATATTATCCGCTTCATCCCGGGCGGGGATCAGCACCGACAAGCGCAAGGCCCGTGAGGATGCCGTTGCTTTTGCTGACAGCGCCTGCGCCGCTCTTGCTCCTGGTGCTGCCCCCAGCTTGGGGAGCTGCGCTGCATTACATATTGCGAACAATAGCTGGAGCAGCACAATACCGGTTACAGCCTGAAAGAATACGTTCATCCGCTCCCACCGCCTGGCCGCAGCAGGTCAAGCCATTCATTGGTAGATCTCCCCCGGCGGAGCAGCGGCCTGAATTCATCCGGCATATAGCCTTGATGGTTAAGCACTCTGCTGCGGTGTGACTCCAGTTGTCCGCCAAGAACAGTCTCCAGCTTACGGGCTACGCTTGAGCGGTCCATCTCCGCCCAAGGCAGCAGCAGCGGCGCACCGGCCAGCAGCGTAGCTTCCGGCTTCGTATGCCGGAACAGGCCGTGGTATAGCGTCACTGGGACTACGGCCGCCCCCGGACTGAGCCGCAGCGCCAGGGTCGCCCCTTCCTTCAGGCTCAGCGGCCGGTGCTCTAGCGGCCGGATTTCGCCTTCGGGATACATCCAGACACTCTCACCCTTTTGCAGCAGTCCGGCTGTATACCGCAGAGAAGCCCGCGCATCCCCGGCATTGCCGGGGTTAATGGAATAGGCGCCGAGCTTCCTGAAGAAGGCATACTTCCGCAGCTGCTCCTCTTCCATCATGAAATAATGCCGCTTCCCCGGAAGCTTCCCTGCGGCGTGATAGGCCAGCAGGCCGTCCCACCACGAGCTGTGATTCATAAGGTAGAGAATCCCCCGCCCGGCAGCGGCAGCGGGCTGAAGCTCTCCGCTGATTCCAATGAAGTGAAAATGCCTGCGCAGCAGATAGAAGGAATTATAACGGTAGAATAACCAGTCAAACCTTCCCGATGGAACGGCTTCCAGCATAGCGTAGACTCCCTTCGGCCAAAGCGGCACCTGCCCCGGCGATCACCGCGCAGGCAGGCAATCCCTCTGTCAGGCTGATCAGGCCGAACAGGATCAGGATCGCCTGATACAGGCGGGTACCCCGGCGGGCAGCCAGGCGGGTGAACGGCACAGCCGGGAGCAGCATGGACAAGGCAGCGCCTGCAATCAGCCAGCCGCCGAAATTGCTCCAGGGCACCTGATAGAAGCCCCCGCCGCCCTCCCAATGCCAGAAGTTCCTGGCATGGGCAACAGGATCGAGCACCAGATCCATCAGGACCGTCCAGAAGCCAACCTGCACGGCCCGCAGCAGCAGGAGCCGGAGGCCGCGCTGTCCGAAATCATGGCTGATCAGCACGGCATTGCACACAACCGCAATCCAGGCGAAGCCCAGTGTAACAGGCACACCAAATAATAAAGGCCCGAGAATAGTAGAATAATTATAATCCCCAAACAACCGGCCGGAATGCACGCCTACCCATTCCACCGCCATTCCGCCTAACCAGATAAGAGCCGCAGCATACCAGAATCGCTTGGTCATCCGGCCTCCCGAAGAATTGACTGACCAGTCAGACATGAAGGGTTTGAACTGCCCCTTGATTAATAAATCCAGCCCATAGACACCATAGAATACGAGAAATAATCCGTTAGAGAATTTCAGGCTGTCCGGAATTCCGAACACGATCAGCAGCAGCGCACCGATGGTATACCAGATCCAAAAAAGGGTTCGGACCATCGTTAGACCACCGCAGTTCTTGCACCGGCATAACGCACAACCGTACGCTGGAACAGCTGGAGCTTGGCTTCATCGGTGACATAGGATCTTTTGCGGAAAACATCATACCCGTCTGCCTCCACAGCATCCAGAATAGCAGCATAGAAGGATGCGGCAAGTTCAATGGCAAGGCCGCTCTCCAAAGGATACGTATGCACATGCTCCAGCCCTCGCCGGAACCAGTCCAGCGCTTCTGTCCGCAGCTCCTGTATAACGGCAGTAAAACGGTGATTGACCTCCCCGTTCTCCAGCTCCTGCTGGCTGTAGCCATGTCCCTCCATCACCTCAAGCGGCACATATCTGCGTCCTCTTCGGAGATCCTCACCCACATCGCGGATGATATTGACCAGCTGCATTCCTATCCCCAGCGCAATCCCTGATGTCCGTGCCGCTTCACTCTGATCATCCCGCAGAACAGGCAGCAGCATCTCCCCTACCGTTCCCGCTACAAGATAACAGTAATCCTTAAGCTGCTCCATCGTGTCATAGGCTGTGAAGGTAAGATCTCTAAGCTGTCCCTCCATTTGCAAAAGAAACGGCTCACGCTGAAGCTGCGGGAAGCTGCTGAACAGCCAGCGCAGCGCCGGCCAGATGAAATGCCCGTCCGCCTGCTCCAGATTCATGAAATGCTCCCGCAGCTCATGAATGCTGTACGGCGCGCCTTCCGGCTCATCCACACTATCGTCTATAATCCGGCAAAAGGCATAAATCACATGCACCGCTTCACGCCTGGGACTTGGCAGAACATCAAACGCCTTATGGAACGAAGTGGACCCTTTCTTCATCAGTTCCTCACATTGCTGCAGTATCCTTTCATCCATGTACGCTCATCTCCTTTAAAATTTCCTGAACGGCAAGCTTCGCTCCCTGCATCACGATCGGCACACCGCCGCCCGGATGGACGGAAGCACCTGCGGCATACAACCCCTTGAGCGGATAAGGCTTCGGCTGGGGCCGGAATACCCCCGACTGGCTCAGCAGCGGTGCAATACCGAAGCTGCCCCCGCCATACATTCCTTCCTGCTCCGCATCGGCAGGCGTTCTCAGCCTGCGCCAGATTACACTCGCGGCAAGCCCGGGGAAGCCCCGCTTCTCGGCATCCGCCATGACTTTATCGGCCAGTGCTCCGGCTATTTCCTCCCAGTTCTTATCCGGCGCCGCCGGGACGGGAACAAGGAAATACAGCACGCTCTGTCCGGGAGGAGCTGCGCTGTCGTCCAGCGCTACCGGATTAAATACATAATAAGATGAATCCTGGGGGATTTGTCCCCGGTCAAACAGCTCATGCAGGCTGCTGTTCAGACTGTCCGGCAGGAAGAACTGGTGCACCAGCGACTCCGGCCACTGCTTATCCGTGGCTGCATAGATCAGCAGACAGCCCGAGGAGGGCTTCCAGCTTCCGCGTTTTATGGCCTTGGCCGATATGTGTCTGTCCTTATCCGCTGTCACACCCAGCGCCCGTTCCTGCTTGAATACACCAGGCGGCAGCAATTGCTCCACATTCGGGAAATCTCCATTGTACAGAACGGCATCATAAGGAATCGATTGCCCCTGAACAACAACTCCGTAGCAGCGGCTTCCTTCAACAAGCAAGGATTCCACCTCAGCGCCCGTATGAATCTGTACCCCGCGGTCTTCCAGCTCCCGGGCCATGATCTGCGGCAGCGTCCCGTATCCGCCCTTCAGCATCCAGATGCCGAAGGCATGCTCGGCGTAAGGAAGCATGGTGTAGATACCGGGTGTGCGGAAGGGTGCTCCTCCAATATAGAGGCTCTGCAGGGAGAACGCATCCTTAAGCTCCTCGTTGCGGAAATACTGCCCGATAGCAGAGCGCAGATTCTGGTAAGCACGCAGGCGGACCATCAGCGACAGGTTAGCCGGACTGAAGAATTCCCGCCCGCTGGCATACCCCCGCTCCAGGAACGACGTCCGCCCCTGCGGATACAGCACTGACATGTCCTTCATGAACCGGGTGAAGCCCTTGCCCTCTCCGGGATAAAGCCGGTCAATCTCCTCCGCCTGCGCCGACGCATCTGCGAATTTGGTCAGCACCCGCCCGCTTCTGAAGTGAACCCGGTAGAGCGGATCACAGCGCAGCAGCTCCAGGCTGGATCGCGGAAGGCCGCCTTCCTCCAGAATAGCGAGAAGCATCTCCGGCAGCAGCACGATGGTAGGGCCGCGGTCAATCCGGTAGCCGTCCTGCTCTTCAAAGGCCACTCGCCCGCCCGCTTGGGGTGCCCGTTCATAGATCACCACCTCATGTCCCTGACGGGTAAGCAGCAGCGCTGCCGTCAGCCCGCCGATTCCGCTGCCTACGATGGCTATGCGGCTCATAACGGAACCCCCGCACCTGCGCCGGGCGCACCCGCCTGTACGTTGAACCGCCTCCGCACAGCCTGGTCATGCTCCCGCAGCAGCCGTGCGCTGATCTTGGCCGACTCGAAGATCGTCGGCAGGCCGCTGCCCGGATGGGTTCCCCCGCCGACCAGCCAGATGCCGCGTACCTCCTCGAAGGTATTATGCGGCCGCAGATGCATCATCTGCCCAAGGTTATGGGCCAGATTGAAGGTGGCCCCGTTATATACATTCTGCTGGTTCTGCCAGTCCAGCGGGGAGAAGAACAGGCTCTCTTCCACGCGTCCGGCGATTCCCGCCAGCTGCGGAATTTGCTCCAGCCGCTCCATCATCCAGTTCTCTACCTCCTCACGCTCCTGCTCCCAGTTAATATCGGCACTCAGATTAGGCACCGGCATCAGCACGTACAGCGAGGACTTACCGGGAGGCGCCAGTGTCTTATCGATGACTGACGGATTATGGATATAGATAGAAGCATCCTCCGACAGCACGCCCAGCTCCGTGATCTCTCTGACATTACGCCGGTAATCGTCCGCGAAATGAACCGAATGATGACTGAGGTCCACCTCTCCATCCACACCGAGGTAGAGCATGGCGGTGGAGCAGGAATATCTTTTGCGGGCAATCTTGGCAGGAGTGTATTTCTTCAGAAGCCCGGGCTCGAACAGCTGTGTCATCGCAGAGCCAAAGTCTGCTCCAATCACAATATAATCCGCATCCACCTTCTCCCCGTTCTCCAGCAGCAAGCCTGCGGCCTGCCCGTCCTTGACGATAATGCGTTTCACTCCGCTTGCGGTATGCACCCGCCCGCCATGCTCCTGGATGACCTCAGCCATAGCCTGAAGCACACGGTTAATGCCGCCAGACGGATGGTACAGGCCATAACGGTGCTCCATGTACGACAGAATCGTGAAGGTGCCCGGACATTCCCAAGGCGACATCCCCAGATACTTGGCCTGGAACGAGAACGAGAACCGCAGCCGTTCATCATCGAAATAACGGGACAGCCGGTTATACACGGTGTCTGTAGCGTTCAGCTTGGGCAGCGAGTGGAACACATCTCTTTTAACATAATCCCCTAACGATTGGAACGGACGCTGCAGCAGCGGAATCACCCGCTCCAGCTTATCGGCTTCTTCTGCCATGAACCGGCGGTAGCCGCTGCCGTTGCCGGGGAACAGCCGCTCAATCTCCTCAGCCGTCTGATCCTGGTTCGTGGAGGGCGTAAATACGGTATCTCCAAAATGCAGTGAATACAGCGGATCAAGCGCTGTAAGCGAGACATAGTCATGCACCGAACGCCCTGCCAGAGTGAACAGCTCCTCCAGCAAATGCGGCATCATCAAGAAGGTGGCTCCCCGGTCAAAACGGTAGTCGCCCAGCTTCAGTTCGCCTGATCTTCCGCCAACTTCTGCCTGTTGTTCATAGAGATCGACTTCATATCCTTCGGCGGCAAGCAGCATGGCGGCGGCCAGCCCGCCCGGTCCTGCGCCAATTACTGCGACTTTTGCGGTATCTGTGGTTCGGATCAAGCAACGTCCTCCTTCGTTCAAACATTATACAAAAACTATACAATAGTGATACAAATATCATACATACTTTGCCGGGCCATGTAAATATCATCTGCCAGACTTCCAGCAATTTGGTTGCTAGACTTGTCCACAGCAAAAGAACCGGCCAGCCCTGTACAAGGGTTCTGACCGGTTCCTATGGAATCTACTTCAATTAAAATCCGCTATATTTGCTACGCTCTATGCCGGGTTGTGGCATATTCCTGATCGAACCAGGCTTGCCACTTCTCCGGCGGCTCCGCCATCACATAGGTGGCGTTGGTATCCTGGAGGCTGATTGCCTCATAAGCTTTACCGCCCGCGATGAGCTGCATCTCCGGGTACAAGCTGCCGAGCCGTTCAAGCAGCTCCTCCGTATAGGGGACCAGCGAACCATTCGTAACGGATAGGCAGACAGCTCCGATCCGCTCTTGCTTCTCCAGCAGCTCCATCACACCGTCCTCGGGGGTATTGGCCCCCAGATAGATCACTTCAACCCCGTTTCTGCGCAGGAAAAGCGAGAACAGCAGCAGGCCGACCTGGTGATGCTCTCCTGCCGGGCAGAAGGCAAGCACCTTGTGCAGATGGGCATACACCGGGAACACGTGAAAGAACTGGGACAGCCGGTTCGAGATCATATGTGTCATATAATGCTCCTGGGCCACGGTTGCCGTCCCTTGCTCCCAGGCATCGCCAACCTTCACCAGAACAGGCACCAGCACCTGATGGACCATCGCCTCATAGCTGTACAGGGAGAACCCGAAATCGATCAGGGCATCCGCCCGCTCGCCCTGGATGTCGAGCAGCGCTGCATAGATCTGCTGCCTCATTTTGTCCAAGGCATCCTTAGGGTCCCCGCCCGCAACGGACATACGCTCATCCAGGTCCTTCTGCTTATGCTGCTTCAGCATCCGCACGGCATGTGAGATACTGATGCCCTGTTTATCGGTCTTTTCCTTCAACCAGCGAAGGTCCTCAATATTCTCTTGGTTGTACAGCCTATAGCCGGATTCGGTACGTTCCGGGACGACAGCCTGATACCGGTTCTCCCACGCCCGCAGAGTGACAGAGGGAATATCGAGCATTTCGACGACCTGTTTGATGGAATACACGATGGATCTCACTGCCTTCCTGTTTACACTGAATACATTTGAAGATTCAAACCTTATACAAATTATTTACACTCATTATACAATTGCATCTGTGTTATGTCACCAGAACTTGTATGATGCAGCTCCATGGTACGGTGCGGATGAAATGGAGCGCTTATTGTAACACTAGATTTTTCAGGGATTTTGCCGTCAGCTGCTTCACTTCTCCTTAGCGGGCGTTATAGGTATTTACAATGCTGGCCACACTAGAGCCGCTCTGGCCCCGCAGCAGACCCAGGAGGATTATTATGAATCAAGGCCGCCGTCCCGTCACACCCGAACAGTTACATATCACGCTGGCTTCCGGCGCCATTACGCCATCCCGCCACAAGCGCCAATGGCAGTTCTTCCTGCGCCGCCGCTCCAGACTCCTGATGGCCCTGTCTCTTCTTCTCCTCTGGCTGGCCGGGGTGATGATCTATCAGACCCATAAGCCGCTGCCGCCCGGACTTTCTGCGGAGAGTCCTGCGTATAAGGTGAATACGGTCGCCTTCTGGCATGATCTGACTTACCAGGACAACAGCGGGAAGCAGGCAAGGGAAGAACAGATTCTGCCCCGAATCCTGCAGATTATTGAAGAGTCCAGACAGTTCCTCGTGATCGATCTGTTCCTGTTCAATAACTATACCCATACAGACCAGCAGTTCCCCCCTGTCAGCAGACAGCTTACCGATAAGCTGCTTGCCCAGAAAGCCGCCCATCCTGCGATGGAGATCGTCTTCATCACCGATGAGGTGAATACGAATTACGGCTCTGCGCCTAATGCCCTCCTGGAAGAGATGAGAGCCGCCGGTATTAAGATCATCATGACGGATGTAGACGGTCTGCGGGACTCGACTCCTGCCTATTCTGCGGTCTGGCGCACCTTCATCCAGTGGTTCGGACAATCCGGCACCGGCTGGATTCCGAATCTGATGGCCAGCGGAGGACCGGACATTACCGCACGTTCCTACCTGAAGCTGCTCAATGTCAAAGCGAACCACCGCAAAGTCGTGCTCAGCGAGAACACTGCCCTGATCTCCTCCGGCAATGTGCATGATGCCAGCGCTTATCATTCCAACATTGCCCTGGAGGTGCAGGGTCCAATCCAGGAGGATATTCTGCGGAGTGAGCAGGCGGCGGCTAATCTCTCGGGAGCCGGCCCCTTGCTGAGCAAGCCCCCTGAATTCAAACCGCCCGCCGCCGCATCGGGGGAACCTTCGCTTGAAGTGCGCTATCTGACTGAAGGCAAGGTATACAAATATGCACTGGAGGGGATCGCTGCGGCAGGACCCGGGGATGTCATCTGGATGGGTATGTTCTATCTGGCGGATGACGGAATTATCGATGCCCTGCTTGCCGCAGATGCCCGCGGCGCCCAGGTGAGACTGCTGCTTGATCCCAACCAGAATGCCTTCGGACGGGACAAAATCGGCATCCCGAACCGTCCCGTTGCCATGGACCTGGACCGTCGCTCTCAAGGAAATATTCTAATCCGCTGGTACAATACAGGCGAGGAGCAGTATCACAGCAAGCTGATGTTCATTGCCAAGGCGTCAGGCGACTCTACCCTGCTGGGCGGATCAACGAACTTCACAGCCCGTAATCTGGACGACTATAACCTGGAGAATGACCTCTATGTATCCGTTCCGCGGGAACAGCCGCTGTATGCGGAGGTGGAGGGCTACTTCAACCGGCTATGGAACAACGAGGGCGCTGAATACAGCCTGCCGCTCACGGAATATCAGAGTGACGCCACCTGGTTGAAATACATCCTCTACCGGATACAGACCCGGCTTGGCTTCACTACCTTCTGAATGGGAAAAGAACACATTTCACCCTAGACGGGTGAATAAAATACCTGCGCGCAAACACAATGTATGCTGTTTTTCACATACATTCGGCCATGCGCCTGCATATGAGCACAATGTATACTGTTTTTCGCATACATTCGGGCCATGCGCCTGCATGCGAGCACAATGTATGCTGTTTTTCACATACATTCGGGCCATCCGCCTGCATGCGAGCACAATGTATGCTGTTTTTCACATACATTCGGGCCAAATGCCTGCGCGCCACTTATCCAAAACAGAAGAAAATCATAATTTCCTAAAAACAAAAAACGGTACAGCGCCACAAAAGGACGGTACCGTTTTTTTGTTGTCCGCTTGTCCGCTTGTCCGCTTGTCCGCTTACAGCAGCGGAGACATCAGCCGGGCTGCGGATTCCAGCAGCCGCTCCAGCAGTCTTTTCTCCATGAAGGTCTCATGGACAATCTGCCGCGTGGACTGCAGGTCACGCTCGAAGTCTGCGACAATGCGCGAGACACTCTCGGTCTGCAGCAGCAGCGCGTTCACCTCGAAATTAAGATGGAAGCTGCGCATATCCATGTTCGCTGTTCCGATCGTAGCAATCTCCCCGTCTGCAATCAGCAGCTTGGAGTGGATGAAGCCCTTCTCATATTCATAGATCTTCACGCCGGACTCCAGCAGCGCCGGGAAGTAGGAATGGGAGGCCAGGAACGGAATCCATTTATCCGGCTTGGCCGGGAACAGCAGGCGGACATCCAGCCCCGACATCGCCGCCACACGCAGCGCAGTCAGTATATCCTCATCAGGGATGAAGTAGGGACTTGCAATCCAGACGGATTTTTCCGCTGTAGTTATCATGGAGAAGAAAATATTCTTGAGCGCACGCCGCTCATTATCCGGGCCGCTGGCAATAATCTGCACCGCCCCGTCTCCGGTAGTGAAGCGAAGCTGCGGGGAGAGGTAGTCCTGCTCCAGGATCTTCTCGCCGGTGGTGTGCATCCAGTCCTGCAGGAAGATAATTTGCATCGTCCGCACCGCTTCGCCCCTCAGCAGCATATGTGTATCCCGCCAGAACCCGTAGGTCTTGCTGCGGCTCAGGTACTCATCCCCTACATTCAGCCCGCCCATGAAGCCGACATCGCCGTCGATGACCACGATTTTGCGGTGATTGCGGTAATTCACCCTGCTGGAGAAAAAGGATGTCGAGTTGCCGTAAGCAGCCACCTGCACCCCTGCATCACTGAGCTCCTTAAGGAAGGCTCTGGAGAGCTGCATGCTCCCGACCGCATCATACATGAACCGGACTGCAACGCCCGCGCGGGCTTTCTCAATCAGAATCTGCTGAATGCGCGTGCCGATATGATCCGCCCGGAAAATATAATATTCCATATGGATATGATGCTGCGCCTGCCGCAGCTCCAGCAGCAGTGTCCCGAAGGTCTCTTCCCCGTTGGTCAGAATGCGCGACTCTGAATTGAAGGAGATCGGCGTGCGACCGAGCCGCTGGGACAGGCCCAGCAGCTTCTGCTGCGAGGGGCTGAACACCGACCAGTCCTGGTGCATCCGCAACGCATCGTTCTCAATCCGTTCATAGGCCATGAGGTCGCGCTGGGCCTTCTTGTCATACTTGCGCCGCTTGAATACATTCTGCCCGAACAGGAAATAGAACACCAGCCCCAGCACCGGGATCAGCGCGAGCAGCAGAATCCAGGACACTGTGGTGGAGGGATTGCGGTTCTCCATGAAGATCCCCAGCGCGACAGAGATAACCGTCAATGTCGAAAATATACTGATAATGGTTCCGGCTGTACTGCCGAAAATCCCAAATCCAAAATAATAGAAAGCCAGCATAGCCGCTATGATGACCATAGCCTGCAGTCCTCTTCTCATATGTACCCTACCTTCTCATTCCGCCGATTCTCACCAAAATGACACATTTATATCTTACATGAAGAATCCGTTTCTTCCTACTGAAACCTGCAAATTTGTATTGCTGCAGGATATATAATATAATCTCACTGACCAATCAGTCAAATACAGAACTGTCTAGTCAGAACGGGGGCCTATATCGCCTTGACCGCTAAAAGCATGACCAAAAAAGAACAAATCATTAAGACCGCCATGCAGCTGTTCGCTGTAAAAGGCTCCTCCTCCACCTCCATGCAGGAGATTGCCGAATTATGCGGGATCTCCAAAGGAAGTCTCTATCTGATCTTCAAATCCAAAGAGGAGCTGGAGCGCAGTATATACATCTACTGCTTCCGGATGATTCATGATCCGCTGCAGCAGGAGGAGCAGGCAGCAGGCATAGAGCCCAGGGAGAAGCTGCGGAACCAGCTCGAAATACTGCTTAGTCATGTATACGAGCTGCGCGAATTCCTGCAGCGCCAATTCCAGGAGGTGGCCGGCCGGGGTGTAGCCGAAATTCCCGATTGGGTGAAGCAGAACAACGCCGCCCTGCTGCGCTGGTTCCAGCAGAAGCTGGAGCTCATGTACGGCCCAGAGATTCTGCCCTATGCAGGCGAGCTGTGCGTGCTCAGCCACGGCATGATCAGTTCCAGCATCAAGCTGCTGTTCGGTCAGGAGACTGTTGTCTCCATCCCTGAGCTGGCTGACCGGCTGGTGGACTGGCTGGACATTATGGTCTCCGGCCTGCTTGCAGGGAAGCCCGCCCCTCTGATCTCTTCCGAAGTCCTTGCCGGATGGGCCGAGGGTCAGGGTGAACGACCGCGCCAGAGCCCGCTTCAGCTGATTAAGGCGATGAAGCTCCTGCTCAGTGAAGCGGACGGAATACACCACGAGCATGCCGAAGACGGCCTGGAGTCCCTAAGCATTCTGGAGAACGAGATCCTAACCTCCCAGCCCCGTAAAGCGATCATTCAAGGGATGCTGGCCAATCTTGAGGGGTACCCCGGGCTATCCGGCGAGCTAAGTCAATTGAAGAAAGTATTCGCTCCTTATATGCACACTTCCTGCGGATTTCATTAAGCGAAGCGCAGATGCGGCACGCCTGTAATATCAAGATTAAATGTACTGGAGGTTCTTTTTACTGATGAAAAGCCTAATTAATTTCTCGCTCCGCAACAAATTCGCCGTCTGGCTGCTGACGATCATTATTGTCTTCGCCGGTCTGTACAGCGGATTGACTATGAAGCAGGAGACCCTGCCTAACATTAGTATCCCTTATCTCAGCATTACTACTATTTATCCCGGAGCCGCACCCGAAGGGGTCGTGAATGACGTCAGCAAGCCGCTGGAGCAGAAGCTCCGCAACGTAGACGGCGTGAAGATGCTGACCTCCACCTCTCTGGAGAACGCCTCCAGCGTCACCATTGAGTTCGACTACGGCACGAACCTGGACAATGCCACAGCAGCAGTACGGGAAGCCTTGAACGAGGTGAAGCTGCCGGATGAGGTGCAAAAGCCGCAAATCTCGCGCTTCAGCCTCAGCTCGCTGCCGGTCATCTCCCTCAGCATCTCTGATGAGAGCTCCGGCGATCTGGAGGAGCTGACCCGGGTTGCCGAGAATGATATCCGCCCGGCGCTGGAGGATATCGAAGGCGTCGCCTCTGTGCAGATTGCCGGACAATATGTCAAAGAAGTGTCCCTGAAGTTCAATCAGGAGAAGCTGAAGCAGTACGGACTGACCGAGGATACGATCAAAGGCATCATCCAGGCCTCCTCCCTGCGGGTGCCGCTCGGATTGTTCGAGATGGACAAGTCACAGAAGGCTGTTGTGGTTGACGGCAACATCACTACGGTGGAGGACTTGCAGAATGTCAGCATTCCGCTGGTTCCTTCCGCCCCTGGCGCTGCCGGAGCAGGAGCTGCCGGTGCGGGAGCCGGGGAGGCAGGCGGTGCAGCTTCAGGTGGTGCTAGTGCTGCTGGCGGCACCAATGCTGCGGCTGGCAATAACGGCGCTGGCGCTGGCGCCATGACCGGGCTGCCGACGGTGAAGCTGAGTGAGCTTGCCACTATCGAGGTAGTCGGCAAATCGGAATCAATCTCCCGCACCAACGGCAAGGAATCGATCGGGATTCAGATTGTGAAGGCCAATGATGCCAACACCGTCGATGTCGTGAACGGGGTCAAGGACAAGACAGAAGAACTGAAGAAACAATACAAGTCGATGGATCTCACCGTACTGCTGGATCAAGGCAAGCCGATTGAGGATTCCGTGAACACGATGCTATCCAAGGCTGCCTTCGGCGCCCTGTTCGCCGTGCTTATCATCCTGCTGTTCCTGCGCAATATCCGTTCTACCATTATTTCTATTATCTCGATTCCATTATCACTGCTGATTGCAGTATTATGCCTGCGGCAAATGGATATTACGCTGAACATGATGACACTCGGCGCCATGACCGTGGCCATTGGGCGGGTAGTCGATGACTCCATCGTGGTCATTGAGAACATCTTCCGGCGGCTTACGCTGACCGGCGAGAAGCTTCGCGGCAGAGAGCTGATCAGCGCGGCTACCCGTGAGATGTTTGTGCCGATTATGTCCTCAACCATTGTGACGATTGCCGTCTTCCTGCCGCTCGCTTTTGTCAGCGGTATGGTCGGTGAGCTGTTCCTGCCGTTTGCCCTCACTATGGTATTCGCGCTGCTGGCTTCACTGGTGGTTGCCATTACCCTGGTGCCTGCACTGGCCCATACCCTGTTCCGTAATGGACTCAAGAAGGGGAAAAAGGGCCACGAAGACAAGCCCGGCGCATTGGCGGGCGGGTATGTCCGAATCCTGGACTGGTGTCTCTCGCATAAGCTGATCACCTTGGGTGTTGCTGTCCTGCTGCTGGCAGGCAGTCTGTTCCTGATCAAGCCGATCGGCGTCAGCTTCCTGCCTTCCCAGGAAGAGAAGAATGTTACGCTTACCTTCTCCCCGAAGGCCGGTCAGACGCTGGAGGATGTGAAGGCGCAAGGCCTGAAGGCCGAGAAGTTCATTCTGGCCCAGAAGCATCTGGACAAAATGCAATATTCCATCGGCGGCAGCGGCCCGTTCGGAATGGGCTCAGGCAATTCAGGCTTGTTCTATGTCACATATGACAGCAATACACCTGATTTTGATACCGTGAAGGAAAAGCTAATTGAAGGCTTAACCAAAGAGGTGCCGGATGGCGTGTGGGGCGATCTGTCCGGCATGGCCGGAGGCGGGCTCGGCGGCAGCACCCTCACTGTCAATATCTACGGCGATACGCTGGAACAGCTCAAACCGGTAGCCGATGAAATTGCCGGAATTGTTCAGGCAGACACCAAGAACTTCAAAGACGGGAAGACCAGCCTCTCCGAAGCCTATGAACAATACACCATCGTGGCTGACCAGGCTAAGCTTAGCTCACTGGGCCTAACGGCCGGACAGCTTGCGATGAAGCTGAGCCCCGCTGGCACCCGGCCTGTACTGACTGAGGTAGAGCTGGACGGCAAGAATTACAAGGTCTACATTGAGACAGACAAGGATTCCTACAGCAGTATTGAAGAAATGCAGGCTGCCACGCTCACTTCTCCACTGGGCATTACTGTACCGATTGGCGAGGTAGCAAGCATTGAACAGGGCCAGTCCCCGGATTCCATTACCCGTGAAGACGGCAAAATGAAGGTCGAGGTCACCGCCGACATTATCTCCAGTGACATTAATAGTGCATCTAAGGCCGTTCAGGACAAAATAGATGCCCTTGATCTCCCGGATGGCGTGACCATCACCTTCGGCGGAGTCACCGAGCAGATTAATGAAACCTTCGGGCAGCTTGGTATCGCCATGCTGGCGGCTATAGCCATTGTATACTTCGTGCTCGTAGTCACCTTCGGCGGCGGTCTGGCACCGTTCGCCATCCTGTTCTCGCTGCCGTTCACAGTTATCGGCGCTCTTGTCGCCCTGCTCCTCGCTGGCGAGACCTTGAACGTCTCGGCACTGATGGGCGCACTGATGCTGATCGGGATCGTGGTCACCAATGCGATTGTCTTAATTGACCGCGTAATCCATAAGGAACAAGAGGGAATGTCTACCCGCAAGGCGCTGCTTGAGGCCGGGGCTACCCGCCTTCGCCCGATTCTCATGACTGCGCTCGCTACCATTGGCGCCCTGTTGCCATTGGTTACAGGCCTGGAGAACAGCGCCGGGATCATCTCCAAGGGGCTTGGCGTAACCGTCATCGGCGGTCTGGTCAGCTCCACGCTCCTGACCCTGGTCGTTGTACCGGTGGTGTATGAGTTCCTGATGAAGTTCCGGAGTAAGAAAACTTACGAATAAATAGGGGATGAACTTCAGTTTCATTTATAAGAGCAGATTGTAAGAACATAGCGTAAAGCTCAGACGTCACTACAGTGGATATTTGGACTTCCGGCCGCTGTTGTCTCCAGATTTCCTGATTTAGACCGCTTGTTGCGGTAGAAATCCGGAGACAAAGGCGGACGCTACCGCTCCTACAGTTCCAAAATCCCCCTCCGATCCTACACGCTTTTTGTATTTTCTTTCAATCAAAACCTATAAAGTGAAAGCTTAAGTTCAAGACCCCGCGAGCAGAAAAAAGGCGCCCTTCCGGTTGATGGAAGGGCGCCTTGTTGATTGAGTATGGATGCTTATTAAGCCATCGCCGCCGCACTGCTCTCCAGCGAAGCCTTCCAGGCACGCAGCATGTGCAGATCCTGCGGCAGGAATTCCTCCAGCATATGGCTGAGTCCCAGATACAGCGGGCTGTCGGTGGCAGCGTTCATTCTCGCACAGAATTGTGGAGTCCACTTCAGCAGATGCTCCTCAAGGAATCGCTCCTGAATCTCCAGAAGCTCCATCGCACTGCGGATCGAGAAGCTGTTGTACAGCATCCGTTCATGCAGCACGGCCATGAATTCCAGTTCAATGGCAATATGGTCGTCGGCTTCACCGCTGCACTTCTTGAAGACAATGCCCGCCGATGCGTACACATCCGAGAGCACGTTGCAGAATTCTTCCTCACGGCCCAGCTGAGCCGCTTCACGGGCCACGAAGGAGCTGACGGCCCGCTCATTCATCAGACGTTTGTATTCGAGTTTCTCTTTCTCACAGATGGCCGGTAGCATCGACGGCTCCTGGCTGCACAGGTAACGCTTCAATTCACGGCCGCCTTCGGTCATCTCCGCAGCGACACTCATCTCACGGTTACGGCTCCACTGGGCGACCAGTGAGAGAGAAGGTTTTCTTCCATAGAAATCCACCAGCAGCTGATATATTAATCCCCGACTCTCCAGCCAGCGGCTGCAAGCCTCCGGCACGACAAGCGATGGAACAGTTGGTATGGTCATTTTGCAAATCCTCCCTACATAGTTTGCCGGATACCCGGGGTATCCTTAGGGATCGCCGCCTGAGCCTTCCGGTATCATAGCTGTGCTTCGCAAAAGTAAAAGGTTCTAAAGTTTGAATCTTCCGCACCTAAATTATATCGAAATTGATAAGCGCTTTCGGTGAGCATTCTATGACCATTCCCTGGAATTGTCGCACTTTTGTCATAATTAGGCTGCTGCTTTGGCCTTCTGTCCCCCTATGCTTTAGATTGTCCGCTTGTGCATTGACGCAGCGGGCTGCTTTCTTTAAAATTTAAACTAAAATCAACAGGTGAAGGAGCAACGCTATGGAGCCGCTGACTGACCCTTTTGGACGCATACATGATTACCTCCGTATCTCGGTTACAGACCGCTGCAACCTGCGCTGTATCTATTGTATGCCCGCCGAAGGAATGCAATTCCAGCCGCAGGACGAGATTATGAGCTACGAGGAAATTGCCGCTGTGGTGGAGGCGCTTGCGCCCCTGGGCCTGCGGAAGGTCCGGCTGACGGGGGGCGAACCGCTGGTCCGTAAGGATCTGGAGAAGCTGGTAGCCATGATCTCCGCTATACCCGGCATTGAAGATATCTCATTGACGACGAACGGGCTGATGCTGCCAGCCAAAGCGGCTATCCTGAAGCAGGCCGGGCTGTCCCGGGTGAACATCAGCCTGGATTCGCTGCGGCCGGACCGCTTCTCGATGATTACCCGTGGCGGCGATGTTGCCAAGGTGCTGAAGGGAATTGAAGCCGCAGAAGCCGCTGGACTGTCCCCGATCAAGCTGAATGTCGTGCTGATGAAAGGCATTAACGATGACGAGATTAAGGATTTCATCGCCTTGACCTTGAACAGCCCGCTCAATGTTCGCTTCATTGAATACATGCCGATTGGCAGCGCCAGCGATGCCTGGCGGCAGACCTATCTGCCGTTGGAGACTGTAGTAGAGGCCTGCAAGGGAGCTGGCTGGACCACCGAGGAGGCCGACATGCCCTCCGGGAATGGCCCTTCCCAGAACCGGCGTGTCACCGGCGCGAAGGGAACCTTCGGGCTGATCCATCCGGTCAGCGAGCATTTCTGCGACAATTGCAACCGCCTGCGCCTGACCGCCGACGGCAACATCAAAGCCTGCCTGTACTGGCAGGACGAATATAATGTGCGCCCGCTGATCAGCGACCCTGCGGCGGTGCAGGCCCTGTTCCGCGAGGCGCTCGGCAACAAGCCGCATAACCATGAAATGGCCCTGGCCCTGGAGCACAAAGCCCAGAGCCACACCCCCACCGCCCGCCGCATGTCGCAGATTGGCGGGTAGATGCCACAGAGAGAAATGTAACAGGCCCATGAACAAGTTCATGGGCCTGCTTAAGTAGAGCAGATTCATAGTTCAAGTGTTAAGCTACTCCAACACAGTCATTGAAGCAACCGCCTTTTCATAAGCCTCTGGATCAATTTCCTTGGCAGATTTCATACTAAAGTAAATTCCATCAACCTCAAAATATAAAAACTCCTGGTCCCCTTTTTCCTTAATCCAGTTTCCCGTTATGGTTTGAGTAAGCTGAACTTTTCTTGTTGTTTCAATTTCATGTAACGGTTCAAGCTCACTGGAGGACTCCGTAATTAAACCACGAATAAACGAGAGATTAACTTCATTTTCTGCGGCCTTAACGCTATGCAGGTAGTCATCAACACCCAAGCCAATTGTGGGTATGTACACTTTACTAAGTCCAGCTTTCTTCGCAGCAGTAAGGATTTCGTTTTTTTGCTCATCAGTGTAACTTAACAGTTCACCTTGTTGCTTCTCTGGATTGTCCATCTCTCCTGAATCGTTATCAGCATTTTCGGTTTGGATCGGCTCAGTCACAGACGGCCTAGCGGTCTGGGCTGGATCAGAAGAAGATATGTTACTAACCCGACTACAACCAACTAACAATATTTCTATTAATACGACACTCGCTAATAATCTTCTTTTATAATTCATTGTTAATTCCTCCCCACACTTCAGAAACCTATTTATCCATCATAGGCTAAACGAATTGCGGAAAGTTCTCATTAAGGTCTCAATAATATCTCATTTTTGGAAATCTATAATAATTCTATGCTGTCCAACGCATGAAGTCTGAGATTCCTTGAAGGATCTCAGACTTCATGTAAGGAGGATCTATAGTTTAAACCGTTCCTGAATACCTCAACCCGACTTAGGAATATCCGTAATCGCAATCTCGAAATCGACGGATATGGTCCCCCGGATCACTTGTTGCTCGCTGTCTAATTTGGCGGATAAGTCGACGCTTTGCATAATCACATCGTCACCTTTGTACCGTTTGCGGGTGAGATAGTAGGTCGCCAGCTCGCTGCAGAATTGGGTATAGTTTTTTTCATGAATGAATTTGTTGTGTTCACCAAAGATACTGTAAACCTTCCGGTAAGGAATGTAGTCCGCAAATCTCTGTATCACATGATCCACGTCCCACTTATACTGATTAGCCAATTGCACGATCTTGAACAGTGCCATAAAAATCTCATTCTCACGGGTTGAGATATACTCTATATATTCTTCCAGCACCTCAATCTGTCCATCCATTAAGCGGTAAAGGTACGTATTCGCCGTTCCCCATTCTATATATTGGGCCTTAATACGCCTTGCTTCTTCGTCATCTTCCCGTATCCAGCTATGATCCATATAGAGAGGTACAATATCCAATGCGGATGTATAGTTCCCCATCTCTTCATAAGTAGACGACCTCATTAGCTGAGCATGTAATATATAAGTATACAGCGGCCTTTTATATAACTTATGATCTCTATGCCTACGGCCTGATTCACCATGAAAATCATAATGGACGGAAGCCACTCGGAGCATCTCTTCTACAATCTCAGATACCTTGTCCCATTTCTGAAGCGCGAGATAGATATCCGCCAACTGCTTCAAAGCATCCAACTGATTAACTTCGTCCAGCTTATCGACATAATTCTCTAATAAAGTAGCAGTGATTAGATTTTTGTGCGGATCATCACCAAGATGAATCAGGAAGAGCCGATACTGGCAGAGCGCCAGCCGTTCGGAATGCTGGTATTTCTCGCTGGCTCCCACATTTTCGTAGATTAATGCTGCGGCCTGCCAGTTTTTCTGCTCAAATAACTCCTCCGCAACCTCGAACAGCAGCGGTGCATACAGCAGGTTATCCAGTAAATTCTGCGCCACCCGCTCAATACAATCAAGACGCGATAACGCCGCGCATTGCAGCAGGAACGGCCGTAAACGTCGCCAGGTCGGTGTCGAATCGTATAAACATTCATCCACATACTGACTGTAAAAGTAGTCCTCCGGCAGCCCCATCCCGTTGGTCACGCGGGTCAGGTGATTCATCGCCAAGGCCTGCTGGCCTTTCATGACCCGGCTGAGTGTGCCGGAATGAATTCCGCTGGCAATTGCAAACTGATTAATAGACAGTTTATGTTTTGTGAGATGCGCCGCTATCTCATCTCGAATTTTGACTGTATGCTCCACCGCATTTACCACCTCTTTTATACACGTATCCGTTGGATCTTATATTTAAATTTCCAGTTATTTTCATGATCAATATTTAAGCAGGCGGACGCTTGTTCATCCGATAGGCATTATCGTAGGCATTGAGCAGCTCATCCAGTACTACGGATTGCCGCAAGACCTCCGGGTGATTGAAACCGCCATATTGAATATGTAATGTATAAAGCTTACTCCTAGCTTGCTCTATACGAATTCTAACGATTGCTGGACTATGCATGGGAATCCCGCCTCCTTATGCAACATTATAGATATTTATGTAAAACTGCATAAAATAGGTCTCTTTGCATTATCTACTATATTGGTTATAGATACAATTATTTCAAAACCATGGCGAGAAACAGTAAGTCTGCTCTGCCTCTTACAATTGACATCAACCGTTTGATAAATGTATGTACATTTACACGGCAGTTAGGTTCTGGATACCTCCCCCTTTAGAAATCAGCAAATAAAAAACGTTCCCGGAATAAACGGGAACGTTAGTTGATGGATCAGTTAACCACCAATACCATGTGAGTTAGTTTGAATTATTGACTGAATGCTGCTATCTTTTACAATTCCACTAGTTGAAATTGCAGACAAAATTACGACAGATACGCTACATAGAACCAGAAGCTTGATAAATTGTTTTTTCATTTGGTTTCCACACCTCTCTCATTAAAAATTTGTATCTTTCCAACTCTTCTACACTGGCAACATCCCTGTATTGTTCAAACAAATTGACACAAGTGATTGCCACACTCTCATTGTTTATAATAGATGAAGATTCCAAACTTTCTAGTAAGAATTCAATCCCTCTGTTTCTTTTATTATGTAAATAATAGTTTGCCAATTCAGCAAGAAATCTCGCGTGTTTGTCTGCCATAATCTGTGAGTTGTATTGGCCGAATTCTGATTTATAAGTTCGATATGGGATATAGGCAGAGAAGCGCTCCAGAATATGATCAACATTCCAATCATACCAATTTGCACATCGGATAATATTGTAAATCGCCGTAAATATCTCGTCTGTTTGTGCAGATATATATTCGACATACTCGTCTAGCACTTCTATTTGTCCGTCCAGCATACGGTATAAGTAAATATTCGCAGTACCCCACTCTCTAAACTGAACTAACGTCCGTCTCGCTTCTTCATCATCTTCCTTTATCCAGCTTCCGTCCATATAGCGCGGCACAAGTTCTATAGCAGATTTATAATCCCCGTATTCCATGCAAATACTAGAGAGAAAGAGATGAGATCGCAAAATATAGAGATATAGTGGAGTTTTAGAAGTCTTAATGTTGCCTCGATTTAAGTTTGACTGGAGCTGGAGATTATAACGTAGTGTAGCCAGTTCAAGCATCTTCTCTGCGAGTTCATTAACTTTAGGCCACTGCTGCAAGGAATAGTATACTTCCAACAAATCTTTCAGCCCATCCAACTGATCCGCCTCATTCAACCGCGGGATGTAGCTCTCGAACAGCGTGGCTGCGCGCAGGTTCGTGCTTTGGTCATCACCCAGGGCAATCTGGAACAGGCGGTATTGGCAGGTGGCCAAGCGTTCGGAATACTGGTATTTCTCGCTGGCGCTTACATTCTCATATAGTAGTGCAGCCGCCGCCAAGTGACCCTGCTGGAACAAGCCTTCCGCAACCTCGTACAGCATGGGGACATAAGTCAGATTATCCAGCAGGTTCTGTACCAGCAGCTCGATACAATCTGTACGCCCGAGTTCCGCACATTTCACAATGAACGGGCGAAGCCGCCGCCAGGTCGGTGCCGAATAATAGAAGCATTCCTCCACATACAAGCTGTAAAAAAAATCCTCTCTGAGCCCCATTCCTGCAGTGATTAACTCCAGATGGCTCATGGCAATGGGTTGATGACCATTAATAATCCGGCTCAGTGTCCCGGAATTAATACCGGAGCTTATGGCGAACTGATTAATCGACAGCCCATGTTGGGTTAAATAATCTGCAAGCTGGTCTCGAATCATGACTGCAGGCTTCAAAGGAACATCACCTCCTACATCCCAGAATTTAGAACATTATGTTTATATCTGTAATAGTAGGGGATCGAATTTGAAATTTCAATAGAATCGAGTCAAAAAAACAACTATATCGCGAAACTGTGAAGAATTCGAAACAGTTTGGCAACGGGCTGGCCGAACCCGGTTATATAAGGCTAAACTGAGCTCAAAAGATGTCACCTGTCGCATGCACTGCTGTCTTTGGAGATCCAACGTTCTATCCTGTTAGAATTGTTTCTTACTTTGGGACTTTTAAAGATAGTTTCCGTTTATGACTTTAAATCTTTAATTTACATATTTCAACAATAGACTTGATATGAGACTGTATTGATCGGAATTATCGAGGTATTGTCTTTAAAAAATAGTCTAAATTACTCAATTTTTGAATTTAATATCATAAAAATTTCTTTTTACCCATTATTTATGCTATGGTAATTCTTAGTTAAAATATGCCAAAACATGGAGGTGAAAATGAAAAAATTAATTACATTTTGTTCAGTGTTAACTACGTCGTTGTTATTCTCTTCTATTGTTAGCGCTGATACGCATAAGCCACGAGGTGGGAATGACCATGGCCATATTCAAGCTTGGTATGATTCATCTGTATCATCATACGGTTATACAGGTCATTTCGATCATGCTGTATCCACTTGGAACGGACGAAATGCAAATGTTTCGATTTCCAAGACACTTAACAACTCTGGCCAGGTGGACAGGTACTATGTTGGTACTACCGCCGAGTTGGGTTTATTTGGACGGACTAATTGGTATAATGATTTAGGTATAAATGTAGATCCAGATTGGTTTTCTTATAGCCGTTCTGTTGTTTCAATCTATCATAATCAATTAAAGGATTATCAAAATGGTGTTAATTTTACGTCAACAAGAATTAGGCATACCACTGCCCATGAAGTGGGGCACTCACTTGGGCTAGCACATACAACCTCAAGTGCCCAATTAAGTACTTCGCTAATGACAGAAGGGAATAATCCTTCTCTGAATAGGAATATTAATACTCCTTCAAGCTACGATATCAGTGAATTGAGATCGCTTTATGGTGGACCTGCATTTATGGCTCTTCCCATAAACGTAGATACTTCTAATCAAAGTGAGATCAACATTGAAACGCAACATGAGAGCTTTGCCACTTTATCGGAATTGTCAGATTATTCAGACCTTGTAGTAATTGCATCACCAATTGATGATTTTGAAAATAGAAAGCATATAGCTACTTTTTATGATACAGGCGATCTACAAGATTACTACACGTTAAATAATCTAAGTATTAAAAAAGTATTAACAGGAGATCAGTCAAACATTGGAGAAAATTTAGAGGTTATTGAATCAAATGGTTTAGTCGATTTTGGTGCACAAAAGATAAAGATGATAAATGATGGATATAAAGAAACTCAAAAAGGACAAGATTATATAATGTTTTTAAAGAAGGATTCACAAGGACAATATCAAATAATTAATAGAAATGAAGGTACCTTTACAATTGATGAGGTGAATTCTGCAACTATTAATAGACCAGGAACATTTATAACACGAGAAAACAGTGTGAGGGATAATTTACTTAGTGAAATTGCCAACACGTACTCAAATGAGTTATAAATTTATTATGGAGGCTGATTAATCAGTCTCCATCTTTTTTCAGTAAGGGGGGAGTTTATGAGAAAAATCAGAATCATTTCAATTTCAATAATTTCTTTAATGATATTACTTGTTTTAATATATATTTTAGTCAGACCAAATCCTGATATTGTTAGCGTCAGTCTTATTTCCGAAACATCTGAAACTACTTACACTGATAACGATAGCATCCGAATATTCAACGATGCTATAAGAACTGTGAAAAAAGTACGCGGGGCTGTTGATGTGGGTCCACCAACGTATCGAATGAATGTTACTTACGCGGATACCCAGGTGGTTAAATTTAGCCTTTATTTAGATTTTAAAACCAAAAGTGGATTTTTGATTAAAGATAGTAATAGCGAAAAAATGTTAAAATTAAAAGATCGCAGTTCTAAAGAATTAACAGATCTGTTGAGTAAAGTGTCTATTAAATGAACATCACGGTCTTTAACTACAAAAATAATGTAAATCGTAACCATCGGCCAAAGCCGATGGTTAGTTTTCCTTTTTTTGATTAAAAAAGACTTGGATCAATGTCGAACAAAGACCATTACGACTGGAATACCTGGAACCAGTTTTGTATGCATTTGGCGCAAAATATTGCGTCGTTTCCCCTGAACACGCGAGGCGGATTGAACCTTATCTATATTAAAGGTAAATCTCTTTAGCCATACATCAGCCCCCACAGCTGAACTCCCATATAAAAGGCGATCCCCCAGATCAACAGGGCGGAAACGGTATTCAGCCCCTTCATGACTTTGCCGGAAGCATCCAGCCTGCCGAGCTGGCGGCCCGCTGCAGCAAGACCCAGGAACCAGAGCCAGGAGACAGTCACTGTCGCCGCCGCGAAGATCCAACGCACCAGCCCATCGTATTGCAGCGAGCTGGTCCCGATCACGCCCACCGTATCTAGAAGGGCATGCGGGTTCAGGAGGGAGACAGACAGCGCATAGAGTATCTGTCCCTTCGGCGAGAGACGGCCCGACTCATCCTTCGCTGGAGTAGAGCGCCAGATTCTCCAGCCCATGAAGGTGAGAAACAGAATGCCCGCTCCATATATAATAGGCGTGACCCAGCTCACCGAAAGAATGACCAAGGAAACTCCGCCGACTGCCGCAGCGATAAGCAGCGTATCGCAGACTGCCGCTGTCAGAACGACAGGCAGCGTACTGCGGAATCTCGTATGCTGTGCCCCTTGATTGAAGACGAATATATTCTGTACGCCCAGCGGCAGAATCAGCCCGAAGGCCAGAATGATTCCATGTATAATGGCCTGTACCATTTCTTTTCCCCCTTATATCTTCCTAGTAGTGCTTCCAGATAAACGAGCCTCTCAGGCTACCTCCGGTAATAGCCTACTGATCGTACCCTGCCATAGCAGCTGCCGTAACCATCCAAGTTCTGCGGCACATACCAACCAAGACGAATGAAAGAGGAGGAATCATGGTAGACTGGAAGAAAGAAGGAACGAAAGAGAGAAAGAAATGAGGGCTATGCTATTCAATAGCGGCTGTGAGGAGCGACAATCGCTCGGTAGCCCTCGCAGTGGCACAATGTGTTCAGTTTTTCGCATACATTGGGGCCGGTTGCCTGCGCTGAAGCATAATGTGTTCAGTTTTTCGCTTTTGTACATTATTTTGTCCGGAAGGAACCTGCCCTTGACACATCCTCAACGGTACAACCATACAACAACAGACTTAGGCACGCCCGGCCCATCCGTATATACGGATGATTCCCGGCCCGCAGCTCCTGAAGCGCAGCAAGCTGGTGCTGGCTCCGGCCTGCTGGACACATGGAAGCCGGACCCGGCTTCTCCGCTGCCGCTGCATAGTCAGATCACCGACTACTTCCTAATCAAGATCACCATCGGGGCCTGGCCGCCCGGCATGCGGCTGGCCCCGCAGCGGGTGCTGTGCCGCCAGCTCGGCGTGAACCGCAGCACAGTGGTTACAGCGCTGGGCCAGCTTACCGCCCTTGGCCTGATTGAAGGCAGACGCGGCGGCGGAACAATAGTTACAGGCGGGCGGCCGCCTATCGGCCGTACAGATACGGTAAACGCAGCGGCTCCAGCCGGGCCGGAACGCTCAGGCAACTGGAATGACTATGTAGAGGAGGGAATTCACTATCCCAACCTGCCCACCATCCAGGACATTAACCGGCTCGAGTATGAGCCGGGTCTGATCCGCCTTGGCACCGGTGAGCCAGCGCCTGAGCTGCTGCCCAGAGCCGCGATGAACGAGGTGCTGGCCGGACTCGCGCAGCGCGTTCTTCCCCCGCTCTCCTATGAGGAGCCGCTTGGCAATTCGGCGCTGCGGGCGGCGGTCAGCCGGTTACTGGCCCGGAGCGGCATTACCGCTGGACCGGACTCCATCCTGATTACCTCCGGTGCCCTTCAGGGGCTTCAGCTTATTGCCCTCGGGCTGCTGCCGCGCGGCTCTTCTATCCTGCTAGAGAAGCCGTCCTATCTGTATTCGATTCATGCCTTTCAGTCTGCCGGGGTGAAATTCAGCGGCCTGCCTATGGACGGGCGTGGTCTGATCCCGGAGCAGCTTGCAGCCGAGGCGGTCCGCAGTAAGGCGGCGATGCTCTACAGCATCCCTTCTTTTCATAACCCTACCGGAATCCTGATGGATGCCGAGCGCCGCCGGGAGCTGATGGAGGTCACAGGCAAACTTGGGCTGCCCATTCTGGAGGATGGGGCCTACCAGGAATTATGGCTGGACGCTCCGCCACCACCGCCGCTGAAGGCACTGGACCATGAGGGACGGGTCCTGCATCTGGGTACTCTGTCCAAGGCCGCCAGCCCCGGTCTGCGCATCGGCTGGATTGCCGGACCAGAGCCGGTCGTCCGGCGGCTGGCCGACATCAAGATGCAGAGTGATTACGGCGCAAGCTCCCTGTCTCAGCTGGCGGCCGCCAGCTGGCTTACGGGCGGCTATCATGAGGAGCACGTGCATGTGCTGCGCGGCAGACTACGCTCGCGCCGCGACCACATGCTTGAGCTGCTGCAGCTCCATTGCACCGGACTGGCAAGCTGGAATATACCGGCAGGCGGCTTCTATATCTGGCTGTCGCTCCACCAGGCTGTCCCCCCGCGCAAACTGTTCACCGCAGCGCTGCGTGCCGGACTGCTGCTGAATACTGGCGATCTGTATGACCGCAGCGACGGGAGGCATCTCAGACTGTCCTACGCCTATGCCTCTGCGGCAGAACTGGAGCGCGGCATCCCCCTGCTGGCAGAGATGATCCGGCGGGAACTCTGATGGGAGACAACGCAGCCCTATCTCAAGCCAATGCGCAAATAGCCCCGAACCCTGACAACATCCTCTGGCTGTCATGGGTTCGGGGCTATGTTGTTCAGATACCTGGGGGAACCGGAGGACATCGCCTGCGTAATCACTCGCCTGTCCGGTGAACACTGGGGCTTGGTCAGCAATCTGATCATTACCTTCTACCGCAGGCTCATCCGCCCTGCTGCGGCAGCCGCACGATGAACGCCGTCCCCTCTCCGGGGCGGCTTGTTACGTGTACGCTGCCTTCGTGGAGCTCCACGATCTTCTTCACGAGCGGGAGTCCCAGCCCGCTGCCGCTGCCGCTATTGACGCTTCTGGACTTATCCGCCTTATAGAACCGTTCGAATATCCGGGTCAGCTCCTCTTCGGTCATGCCGATCCCGCTGTCCCTGACCTCCACTTCCGCCCACTCCCTCGTATTGCGCATAGTGACAGTGATCCTTCCACCCTGCGGAGTGAATTTGATGCTGTTATGCAGCAGGTTGGTCCATACCTGGCTCAGCAGATCCTGCACCGCAGTCACGGTGGTCTCCTGAAGCTCGGCCTCCACCTCAATCTCCTTGCCAAGCCACTGCGGTTCTGCGGCCAGGATCATCGCCTGCACTTGCTTATCCAGCCTATAAGGCTTCCGCTCGAACGGGAAGCTCTCCGCATCCAGCACGGACAGCTTCAGCAGATTGTCGCTCAGGCCGGACAGGCGGCGGCTCTCCGCTTCAATAATATCTAGGTAATGCTTGCGTATCTCCGGACTGAGGTTCTCCTCTTGCAGCGCGGCAGCGAACCCGCGGATCGAGGTCAGCGGCGACTGGATCTCATGGGATACGCTGGCGATGAAGTCCTGCCGCATCAGCTCCATCCGGCTCAGCTCACTCGCCATTTCGTTGATCCCTTCCACAATCCCTCCGAACTGCCGGTACTGGCCGCTGTTCTCCAGTTCAATCTTGAAGTTGCCTTGAGAGATCTGCCGCATGGCTGTAAGGATCGGCCTATAGAAGTTCTGATCCTTGCCGCGTGTAGCAAAGGCAATCATCGCCCCGCAGACGAAAAAGATGATAATCTGCATCGCCATAACAAACAGGTGATACCCGTATTCGGAGAAGGACCAGTGAAAATAATGGACCAGCAGCCTTGAGCCGAAATAGCTTCCGTTCCAGGAGATAAAGAACATGGTCAACATTCCGGCTATAGGTCCAACTATACTGATTTTCTCCCATATCTTCATGACTCTGCGCTTCATGCCTATCCCTCCAGCCGGTAGCCAAGCCCCCGGATCGTACGAATGGAGAATCCGAACTTCTCCTGCGGAAAACGCTCGCGCAGACGGCCTACATGCACATCCAGCGTCCGCTCATTGCCTTCGTAATCGTAGCCCCAGATCTCTTCAATCAGCCGGTCTCGGGTCAGCGTCTGCCCCCGGTAACTGGCCAGCTTGAAGAGCAGCTCGAATTCCTTCAGCGGCAGCGTGAACTCGCCATGCTCGGACTGCACCTCATAGGTGGCGCGGTTCATCCGCAGACTGCCAACGGTAACACTCTGGGCGGCCGCAATCTGGTAACGCTTCAGCAGGGCCTTGACCCTGGCGATCAGCACCGGCGGCTCGAACGGCTTGACCAGATAGTCGTCTGTGCCCAGCTCGAAGCCTTTGACAATCTGCGAGGTCTCCCCTTTGGCCGTCAGCATCAGAATCGGAAAATCATACTGCTTACGCAGCTCCCGGCACAGCTCCCAGCCGTCCATATTCGGCATCATAATATCAATGATCGCCATATCCGCCGCGCTCTCTTCGAGCAGCCGCAGCGCCTCCAGTCCGTCAGAAGCGCTCAGCACCTCGGCCATCCCTTCAGCTCTCAGGAACACTCCCACCAATTCGCGGATATGCGGATCGTCGTCCACCACCAGTATTTTGACCATAATCTGTCGAACCCTCCTCTATCCCTTGGCTCAGAAGCTCAGGTGTGTTCATCTGCAGCTGCTGCTCGGCGAATTCACGGTATAGCTCATGGTCTCTCAGCAGCTCCTCATGTGTGCCCTTGCCGGTAATCCGGCCTTTCTCCATGAAAATAATCTGGTCCGCATTCACCACCGTAGCTAATCTGTGAGCAATCACAATCGTAGTCCGGCCCTGCATCAGATTGCCCAGCGCCTTCTGCACCACGGCCTCCGACTGGCTGTCGAGGCTTGAGGTCGCCTCATCGAGCATGAGAACCTTCGGATCGCGCAGCAGTGCTCTGGCGATGGCAATCCGCTGCCGCTGTCCGCCGGACAGCTTCACCCCACGTTCTCCGACATCCGTGTTGTACCCGTCCGGGAGCTCTTCAATGAAGCCGTCGGCGTAGGCCATGGCCGCCGCCCGCTTCAGCTCCTCCTTGCTGATCTCGCGGTCCAGCCCGTATCCGAGATTCTCGGCAATAGTACCGGCCAGCAGCGGACTTTCCTGTGAGACATAACCGATTCTCTTCCGCCAGGATTTGAGGGAGAACATCGATGCCGGTTTGCCGTCCAGCCGGATGACTCCGCTCTGCGGCTCATAGAAGCGTTCCAGCAGCGAGAACAGGGTGGTTTTGCCGCCTCCGCTCGGACCGACAATGGCAGTCACCTGCCCCGGCTGCATAGTGAAGCTTACCTTGCTGAGCACCTTCTCGCCCGTCTTGTATCCGAAGCTGAGATCCTCCACAGCAATCGGTCCCTCTGTGCCTTCAGCCTCTTCCACGCCGTCATACACCTCTTCCTCTGCGGCAAGGGTCTCAATAATCCGCTCAGAGGCTCCCTTGGCCTTCTGGAGCTGGGTGAAGAATTGCGTCAGCTGCGTCAGCGGCATAATAATCTGGATCAGATACAGAATGAAGGCGACCAGTTCACCGGCAGTAAGCGCCCCCGAGGATACCAGCATCCCGCCATAGCCGATAATAACTACCAGCAGCATCATGAAGACGAAGGAGATCAGCGGGCTGATCAGGGCGCTGATCTTACCCTCACGAATCCCGAAGCCCAGCAGGTTCATAATCCCTTTCCGCCCGGCTTCATACTCCTTCTGCTCCGCGCCCGAGGATTTCACCAGCCGAATCTCGGACAATACGCCGCTGAGTACAGCGGTGAAGGAGGCCGTCTCGTCCTGCGTGCCTTTGGAGATCTTGTACATCTGCCGTCCCAGCGGCACCAGAATGAGCGCTGACAGCGGGAGCACCGTGAACAGCACCAGCGTCATTTTCCAGTTCAGATAGAACAGCACTAGGACAGAGCCGACAATGGAGATGAGGCCGGTGAACAGACTGGCCAGATGCTCCGAGATCAGTGTCTTGAGAATTCCTGTATCATTAGTCATCCGGCTGACGCTCTCGCCTGTCCGGTTCTCATTGTAATAGGAGACGGGCAGCACCAGGAATTTGCGCCACAGCCTGTCACGAAGCCCGGCCACAACTTTTTGCCCGACGGCATTCAGAAGATAGATCGAGACTCCGCCGGCGACGGTCTGCGCAATGAACGCTCCGGCGATGCCGGCAATCTGCAGCTTGCTGACAGAAGCCAGCGAGAAGCCGTCCACCAGATTCTTCGTGAACATGGGAATGACCAGACCGACCAGGGTCGAAATGATGCTGAGGCCAAGGGCCAGCGCCAGCAGCAGATAAGATGGCTTGGTTTCGTGCAGCAGCTTCAGGAACGGCTTCATGGCCGCGCCCTGCTTCTGCGGTGCTTGCTTGTTTGTCATAAGGAATCCCCTTTTCCGGCAGATAGATGTATGGAGCAGTGGGGCCCCGCTTCCGCCTTAGAACCCAGAATAACTGGCCTATGTAAACTGAAGTTAAACAGATATTTTGCCATTGATTTGTAATTCCCCATAAAAGTTGGTTTGTATCCCTTTTCAACAAATGTTACAGTGATATCAGCGGCATAATAAGGCGGCCACAGCAAGAATGCAAGGCATCCTAGCGGGAAAGGAGTGCAACGTTTGCGGGATCATCTCGATAAGCAGCTGTCTTTCACCTCTCTGAAATGGTTCAACTTCTTCGTATATGGAACGGTTGTCCTCTTCACCAGCTTCTTTCCCTTATATCTGCAGGATGTGGGGATGAATAAGCTGGAGATTGGGAGCCTGATGTCTGTAGGCGCACTGGTCTCCATTATTGCCAACCCCTTCTGGGGCATTTGGAGTGACCGGTATCAGAATATCCGGCGGATTGTCCTCGTCATGCTGACGGGAACGCTGGTCTTGACCCAACTTGTCTTTCAGGCGAATACATATGAAATGATCTACATATCCATTCTGTTCTTCTATTTCTTCCAGGGGCCCTTGTTCGCCCAGAGCAACACGATGATTCTCAGCTATATTGACGGAACCAGCCGCAGCTTTGGCTCTTTCCGGCTATGGGGATCACTAGGCTGGGCTTTCACCGCCATCCTTGCCGGTCCCGTGATTGAATGGGCCGGCATCTCTGTGCTGTCCTATCTGTTTGCGTCCCTGCTCTGTGCGGCGATGATTGCACTGATCACCCTGCCGAAGCTGGACCATTCGATCGGAATCGCCCCCTTGCCCTTCAAAGGCATGAGCCAGATCTTCCATAACCCGTTCTTCCTGTGCTTCATCCTCTTCGGCATCCTGGTCTCGATCCCGAATACGATGAATAACACCTTTGTGTCACTGTACATCACGGAGCTGGGCGGAAGCAAGACCATGATCGGTCTCGCTGTATTCCTGTCCTCCATCCTGGAGATGGGTGTGCTGCTCCTGTGCAATATCGTTCTCCGGCGCAAAATCCCGGTCCTGCTGGCCTCGCTCACGCTGGTCAGCGCGCTGTTCTTCCTGCGGTGGTGGCTGATGGCCGATGCAACGACTCCGCTGCAGGTCGCACTTATTCAGGTGCTGCACTCCATTACCTTCGGCGGCTTCTTCTATGTCGGAACCCAGTTGACCATGCTGCTGGTGCCAAGGCCCTACCGTTCCTCGGGACAGGCTCTCTACACGCTCACCTGGAGCGGAATCTCCGGCATTCTTGGCGGCGTCCTCGGCGGCTGGATGTATCAGACCCTCGGCGCGCAGACGATGTATCAATCCGGTGCGCTTCTTGCCCTGTTCGGGGCGATCGGCTTCGGAATGATGTGGCTCACTGTCATTCGCGGCAGCTACCGCCCTCCGGCTGATCCCGAGGACGAACTGGCGGAAGACTAGGAATGCGCACAAGTAGAAACGGCTTTGCCGTCCTTTAAAAGGACGGTACCGTTTCAGCGAGAAATAGAAGGATAATTTATAGCGTAAAACCTATAAATCCTTATATTTGGATACAGCAAACAGGCTTGGCCTCCCGGCGGGAGACCAAGCCTGTTTGCTTATATGCAGCTCTTCTAGCCTTTCTTGGGCTGGAAGGAGCTTTTGAGGGATACAATCAGATTGAACACCAGATGCTCCGGCGACGAATACTTGCTGTCTACGTTGAAGTACCCGTGACGGAAGAACTGGAACTTGTCCTGCGCCACACTGTCCTTCAGCCCAGGCTCCACGAAGCCCTGCAGGATCTCGATGGACTTCGGATTCAGCTGATCCAGGAAGGTTGGCTCCGGCTTGTCAGCGGAAGCTTCCAGACCTTCTACTTCAGCATCCGTCTCCGCCTCTTCGGCAGAGATCAGCGGCTCATAGAGGCGGAATTCCGCCGGTACAGCCTGTCCTGCATCTACCCAGTGCAGCGTTCCCTTAACCTTGCGGCCGGTGAAGCCGCTGCCGCTCTTCGTCTCAGGATCGTAGGTACAGTGCAGCTCCACCACTTCGCCGTTCTCGTCCTTGATGAAGTCGTTGCACTTGATGAAATAAGCATTCTTGAGACGCACTTCATTGCCGGGGAACAAGCGGAAATACTTATTCGGCGGAATCTCCATGAAGTCATCGCGTTCAATATAGATCTCACGGGAGAACGGAATCTGGCGGTTGCCCATCTCCGGGTTCTCCACATTGTTCTCAATTTCGAAGTATTCGGTCTCGCCTTCAGGATAATTCGTAATAACCACCTTCAGCGGCCGCAGCACAGACATCGTCCGGGGAACCGTCAGCTTGAGATCTTCACGGATGAAGTGCTCCAGCATCTGCAGGTCCACGAGCCCCTGGCTCTTGGAGATACCGGTCTCATGCACGAAGCTGCGGATGGCCTCCGGCGTATAGCCGCGGCGGCGCAGCCCGGAGATGGTCGGCATGCGGGGATCATCCCAGCCGTCCACATGGCCTTCATCGACCAGCAGCTTCAGCTTGCGCTTGCTCGTAACGGTCTGGGCCAGATTAAGGCGTCCGAATTCATATTGGTGAGGTGCAGCCTCCATGTCACATTCCGCGACAACCCAGTCATAGAACGGGCGCTGGTCCTCGAACTCCAGGGAACAGAGGGAATGGGTGACATGCTCAATGGCATCCTCCAGCGGATGTGCGAAGGTATACATCGGGTAAATGCACCATGCGTCGCCCGTATTATGGTGATGGGAGTGGGAGATCCTGTAAATGACCGGGTCACGCAGATTGATGTTAGGAGAGGACATGTCAATTTTGGCGCGCAGAACCTTCTCGCCGTCCTTGAATTCTCCCGCCTTCATGCGGTGGAACAGATCCAGGTTCTCTTCTACCCCGCGCTCGCGGTAAGGGCTGTTCTGCCCCGGCTCCGTCAGGGTTCCCCGGAATTCACGGATCTGCTCGGCGCTGAGATCATCGACATAGGCCTTGCCCTTCTTGATCAGCAGCTCGGCCCGCGCATACATCTCCCCGAAATAATCCGAGGCGAACCGCAGCTCCTCCCATTCATACCCGAGCCATTTCACATCCTCCTGGATGGAATTGACGTACTCGGTATCTTCCTTGAGCGGATTCGTATCATCGAATCTCAGATGGGTCTTGCCGCCGAACTCATCCGCCAGCGTGAAGTTAATCCAGATCGCCTTGGCATGTCCGATATGTAAATAACCGTTCGGCTCCGGCGGAAAGCGGGTGACGACTTCCTTAACCTTACCCGAGCGGAGATCTTCGGTAATGACGTTCTTAATGAAATTGGAGGGTGTACCCTGGTTCTCCACATTGATCAACCTTTCATTCTGTAATATAACTACTTCCTTGTATGAACATGTTTCCTACTAATATACCCGTTAAGCCGGGAATGTTCAATAAAAGTTGAGCAGCCCCCGCATCCTTTGACTTCTCTCCCGGCGATGGAGTAGCATGATAAATATAGGAATATTAAGACAAGGGGGATGCTTATGCAACCGGTAAAACTGCCTAAAGAGCAGCGCGATATGATTACGGACAATATCCGTGCCTACTTCGAGACGGAGCGCGGGGAAACGATCGGCCACCTGGCCGCAGACAATCTGCTGGAGTTCTTCCTGAAGGAGCTGGGACCGGCGATCTATAACGGGGCGCTTAGCGACTGCCGCACACTTACCCTCCAGCGCATGCAGGCTCTGGAGGAAGACATCTACGCCTTGGAGTGGAGGAAGCGTTAGTTCAGCGTGGGTTATATCTCATAACGTATAGGGGGCAGCCGCATGTTTAATTATGTCATAGATGAAGAGCTGAAGCTGAAGCTGCTCATGCCGGAGCATGCCCGTCAGATGTTCGCTCTGGTGGAACGCTCCCGCCACCGGCTCAGGCAGTGGCTGCCTTGGGTGGACGGCGTAACCGAACAGGCCCATCTCACCACGTTCATTAAGAACTCCGTGAAGCAAGGCATTGATAACGGCGGGTTCACCGCCGGGCTGTGGGTCCGGGAGGAATTGGCCGGTATTATCGGCTATCACGAGATTGACTGGCATAACCGCTCGGTCGGCATCGGCTACTGGCTGGGCGAAGGCTATGAGGGACAAGGCTATATGACCAGCGCCTGCCGGGTCTTTGTCGATTATGCCCTGCTGGAGCTGGAGCTCAACCGCATCGAGATCCGCTGTGCCACAGGCAACATGGCCAGCAGAGCGATCCCCGAACGGCTGGGATTTATCTTCGAAGGGGTCATCCGCCAGGCGGAGAAGCTGCCTGCCGGTTATGTGAACCACGCGGTGTACGGCCTGCTGCGCAGCGAATGGAAGCTGCTGGGCTGAAACTAACTATTTTAGCTGGACTTGTTCCACTTGTTTGCGGTTATTTGCTTGAAGGGCTGGGCGGAGTGGCATGTGCACGCGGGGTGGAGAGGGACGAGCGTCCTAGCCCTCCGCCGCATCCAGCCATCTCTGGAACCGCTCCCGGAGGCCAGCCGCAAGGCTCTCCAGTCCGGCCAGCTCCGCAAGGCCCGTATGATCCTTGCGCCCATGCTCCATCGAGTACAGAACCTGCCTCACCGGGATACGGCCTGCTCCGCCCGCAAGCTTGGTAATCCGGTCCCCGGCCGCAAGGCTGCCTTCACGCAGCACGCGAAGGTAGAAGCCGCTGTAACCGGTGGACAGCACCTGGGCCGGCATATCTGCAGGTCCATGCTTCTGCGTGAGCTTGAAGCACGGGAAGCGCGGCTGGCTCACCTCCAGCAGTGCTGTACCGATCTCAAACACATCCCCGATGCACACCTCAGTCTCCAGCAGTCCGCGCGCCGTGATATTCTCGCCGAAGGCGGAAACCTCCAGCTTCCGGCCAAGCCGCTCCTCCCAGTGGGCATAATGCTCCACCGGATAGACGCAGACTGCCTTGTCAGGGCCTCCATGATTGACCAGATCCGCTTGCCCGTCTCCGGTGAACCCACCCACCCGAAGCGCAAGCGGACCGGCTACCGGCAGCTTGTAGATTCCGGTATCCAGCGGCTTACCGCGGTACTCTACCGTCTTCGGCTTGCCTACATTAAGCGAGACGACTTGCATCTTCACTTCACTCTCCATCCCCTTCTCCTCCCGTCAGCCTGCAGCTCATGAATACTTCATCCACATAACGTCCGCTTAAGTAGAATTCCTCCCGCAGCCGTCCCTCTTCCTCGAATCCGCATTTGCGGTAGAACTGAAGCGCCGGTGTATTGCAGGAGAGCACACGCAGCCGCAGCTTGCGGATTCCATGCCTCGCAGCATGGCGCTTGATCTCCGCGATCAATCGGCTGCCTACACCCAGCCGCTGAAAGCGCGGGTGCACAGCGATATTCACCTCGCATACATGGCGGTTGCTCTCCATCCCGCTGGGACAGCCGAAGCCGACATAACCGCATAGCTCCCCGTCCTGCAAGGCCACAAGCTGGGAGCCGGGCGGCGCATGCAGCAGATAGTCCTCCCGAGAGCGCCACATCAGCGGACCCGGGGTTGTATTCTCCGTCCAGATCATATTATCGAGCACGATCAGCTCACGGGCATCCTTGATTTCGGAGGGCCGGATAAGCAGTGCAGCATCTCTGTTAATTGGTTGCATTATTATACACCCCTTGCCTTACTAAGCAGTTAGTAAAAGGATTAGTTGCAGCATGAACGATTATGCAGCCCTGCGCTCAAGCTGTACAGCGGAACGGTTCATATAGGCGTGGAGCGCGAAGAATCCTACGGACAGCACAGCCATGCCGCAAGCCAGCCAGCCGGTTGGCGCAAGACCGCCCCTGTCGAACTGAACACCCATCAGATAAGGCCCGATGACACGGCCGATTGCGCCAATTCCGCCGCTCAGTCCGAGATAGAACGGCGCGCTGCGCTGGGCATGCTCCGAGATGAAGGAAGGCATCGCCGGAGAGATCAGCATCTCCCCAAGGGTAGCCAGCACCATACCCAGCAGCATCCCCGGATAGCTTGGCATAAACAGAATTACAGCATACCCGCCCAGGTAAAAGACGGCGCTTGCTGTCATCTGCGCGGTTGACGTCTGCGCGAACCCGCGCTTGATCAGGCTGACCAGCGGCTGCGCCGCGAAGATCAGCACGCCGTTCAGCGTCCAGAGGAAGCCGTATAGCTGCTTCGACCAGCCTTCCGAGATAATGAACGGCGAGACTCCGCTGTTCCAGATCGAATTGCCGATCAGCAGGAACATCGAGCCCACCGCCATGAACAGATAGATCCGTATATGGCCGAGGAGTCTCCAGCCCGACACTTCATGCTGCGGTTGCTTTTTCGATACTGTGCTATGAGCCGGTGCCGTCCCTACCTTGCGCAGATAGACGAAGAAGAATCCGGCAAATACGGCCGAGGTCACCCCGTTGAGCACAAAGCTCAGCATATAATTGCCCAGGAAGCCGCTCAGCGCGGTTCCCAGGGCTACCCCTATATTATTGGCAACATAGATGATATTGAACAGCTCTGCGCGCTGCTCCGCGAACCGGAAACCGATAAACGCCTGGATCGCCGGGAGGGAGAGGGAGTTGAACAATCCCATCAGACCCATGACGATTATGAATACGCTCCAGCTTCCGCTCGCCCACGGGAGGGCAAACAGCGTCAAGGCATTCATCGCTAATGCGCCGACAATCAGGCGGTTCACTCCTACCTTATGATACAACGAACCGCCCAGCAGCTGACCGGCAATCCCGCCGAGTGACTGCACCAGCAGCACAATTCCCGCGTCCTTCATACTGCGTCCCAGTTCATCGAATACATACATTGTAACCAGCGGCCACATCAGCGCACTGCCGGTAGCATTAATAAGACTGGCAATCAAAAATACTTTAATTTCCTTCGGATAGGCCTGCATGAATCTCATATCTTGTCTGTCATCCCCTGTAACATAGCTGTCATTAATCCATCCAGTATCATCCCAAAACAGGGGGCGGGGCAAGCATACGCGTTAATGCTGTATCGCGGGAAACCAGGGAATTATCCTATTGAAAATCAATCCTGTCTTCACCGCCGCCAGCGATATTAATATTCTATAACCCGCTCTTTCACACGTAAAGAAAAATACCTCGCCCGCACTGATTCGTTCCCCGGAAGCCGGGGTAATGAACCATATGAAACACTCCCTATTTTATTCACCGTGAGATCCGATTTCGTTCCCCCGAATCGGATTGCACGGTGAATTTTGTTTTGTCCGGAGGATGATCCTGCTGTACCCGATACAAAAACACTCCCTGTCTCTACGAATCCCTTGGTGCAGGGTGCCGAGAAGCAGGAAGTGCTTAGGCCAAGCTATGTTACAGACCAGCGATGTGATTCACACCGGGTCAAAATCTGTAGATTAAGCGTGTTTCTTCAATCCAGCAGCAGGTACGCCTGCGGCTGGGCTCACAGCACCCGGCTCCTTGCGCAGATAAGCCATCCAGTACGCCGCAGCCACGAAGATTGCGCCGCCCGTCAGATTGCCCAGCCAGACCGGAACGAAGTTGGCCACATACTGGCCCCAGGTGAAATGTCCTTCGAAGATCGCAGCAGGGATAAGGAACATGTTAGCTACAACGTGCTGGAAGCCGATGGCTACAAACGCCATGGTCGGGAACCAGATACCGAGGATTTTGCCGCTGAAATTGTCTGCCCCGTACGACAGCCATACCGCCAGCGCTACGAGCCAGTTACAGCCGATCCCGGAGATAAAAGCCTGCAGGAACGTAGCATCGATCTTATGCTCCGCCATACTTACCAGCTTCTCCAGATACACGCCATCTGATGTAAGACCAACGATGTGACCGAAGAAATAAGCGACGAATAAGGCACCCGCCAGGTTGCTGAGTGTGATCAGCACGAGGTTCTTAATGACTTCCCAGAACGAAATCTTCTTCGCAATGAACGCCAGCGGCACCGCCATCATATTCCCTGTCAGCAGTTCCCCTCCGGCAAGCAGCACCAGGATCAGTCCGACCGGGAATACGGCTGCTCCGATAAAGTTGGCAATGGACCCCCACTCGGCAGGCGCACCTGCAATGACACGAATATCCAGCAAAAATCCGAGCGCGATAAACGCTCCTCCCAAGAAACCAAGAATGAGTACAGTGCTGAGCGGATTATGTGCCTTCTTCACTCCGTTCTCTACCGTGACTTCAGCGATTCCCTGCGGTTTGTTATAAGCCATGATTCCTATCCCCTTCTAATTACTTAAAATTTGTTCCTTTATGCCATTGTAACGTGATCCCAATCACATTTACGTGATAAAAGTCACTATCATAAAAACCACGTGAAAGTTTTCACTGACATGTCAAATTTACCATAAAAGCTGGTGCTGCGGTACAAAGAGAAAACGGATGTCTCCCCTAAAGAGGCAGTTCTTTCCTATGGGCTTTCCTCGTGGGATTCTATTATTCTTCGTTATTTCCGCCCTTTTTGACAATCTGGCAGGACATTATGCTAGTCGGGCTGGAGAATTCATACATACCCTACAGCAGACTTCCAAATGCGGCATCCGTATTCCATCTGGTGCGCCTGCCCATCTGGCCAGCCGGTCCTCCGGGTCCGGGAAGTCCATCCGGTTCAACACCAGGAAAGGGGATTAATCCATGAATTTAAACAAGGCAGAAGCAAGCAACAGGAAATTACCCTCACGCGATCCTTATGTCTACGTGACTTATGAAATTGACTATCAACATGGCTATGTCGCTGTTATTGATCCTGCAGAAGATCGGATCATCAAGCGGATTCAGGTAGGTGCTAACCCTGGCGCTATGGCTATGGACCCCGACGAGAAGAAGCTATTCGTAGCGAATACCCGCATCGGTTCACTCTCCATTATTGATACGAGATCCCATAGCATTCTCAATACGGTTCCCGTGGGCAATATGAGCTCCAATCCTGCCCGTCCCGTTGCAGTCTTGGTTGCTTCGAATGGCAAGAAAGCCTATGTGGCGAATTATGGAGATAAGAACGTTACGATTATTGATTCTCCTACGAATACGGTTTTGAAAAATGTGGATGTCGGTCCAGGCCGGCCTTTCGCCTTGGCGAGCAATGAGAATAGCTCCTATATGTATGTAGCCTGTAAGGTTGCCGATGGAAGAGATTATGTCGCCGCCATATCCATTGAGGATGACAGCGTTCATCCATACGGGTCCCAATTTCAGCTCACCTTTGACACGGCACACAATCCACTGGTCGTCCACCCGGAGGGGTATTCGCTAATCGCTCTTGGAAAGACCGGTATGCTCTGTTTTTATGACGGTGATGTACAAGGCGAGCCTACGACCTCAAGTTTGCTGGATAACACGGTATCCGGCGTCTACCTGGACAACAAATTATTGTTTTGCACCACGGAAAACGATAGAGGCTATCTGAAACTATTTAATGACCTGTACGCTGATTGGATGGGAACCATATATGGCAATGCCCTTCCAGATGTCACCAGTTATAAAGGCCAGGATAAAATCCGGCTTTCGCGTAGGCAAGTGTATATTGGGGTCACAATTCAACCAACTTCTTTACCGACGGGAGGTCTGCAAATCTTCAACACTACACGCGCCCAGACCCGGTTCGTTCCGCTTACTTCTGTCGGCGATCTGGCATTCTTCTCCGACACTAAGGCTTATGTGGGAGAATCAAGAGCGATTCGCCCGATTGATCTGACAACCGCAAACGCAACGGCCCTGCCTGCTATTGAGATTGGACCCACAGACAGCAATCCTATCGCCGTCAAGAATATAATCTCCGGGTATCGCAATCAATCGTAATCGACACGTATCGTTAAAGTTGAGCTGCCTCAACAAGTCGAAGTTGACTTGAGAGGCAGCTCTCCTTGTCTATTGCCGCATCAAAAAAAGAGCCCTGAATGGGCTCCGGCAGAACATTTTATATTTTACAATTATGCGTGTACTGGCTCTTTGACTGCAGCAAGTTTCGGCAGAGCCTGGAGGCCTGCGGTGTTCAGGAAGTTCCAAGGCTTGTTGTAATGCGGCTGGAAGAAGAAGTCGATGAAGCCAAGCTGGTCTACAGTCATCTTATTCTGGATGCAGACCGATACGGTATTGATCGACTGCGTCAGATCCATCTTGGACATAATCTGCGCGCCCAGAATGCGGCGGGTGGCACGGTCAAAGACCACTTTTACCTGAACCTGCTCAAAGGTTGGCATGAACTCCGGACGGTAGTTGTCGATCAGCATGACACTTTCCGCATCCATCCCTTCAGCCTTGGCAGCCTCTTCAGTCAGTCCGGTTCCGGCAATATTGTCCTCGTAGATCTTGATACCCGACGTTCCTTGCGTACCCATGTAAGGGATCGTGTTCGAGACCAGATTGCGGGCAACCAGCGTTCCCATACGCACTGCGTTGGTGGCCAGCGGGATATACGCGTGTTTACCCGTCGGATTGTAATGAATCGCACAGCTGTCACCGGCAGCATAGACATCCGGCAGGCTGGTCTGCATATAATCGTTAACCATAATCGCGCCGTTCGGCAGCATATCCACTTGACCCTTCAGCAACTCGGTATTCGGACGGAAGCCGATGCAGAGAATCACCAGATCGGTCTCATGTTCACCCTTGCTCGTAATCACCTTGGTCACTCTTCCGTTCTCACCAGCGAAGGAGGCGACCTTCTCGCCCAGCGCCAGCTTAATGCCGTGATCCTCAAGCGACTGCTGGATCGGTGCGGTGAACTCTTCATCGAGATATTTGCTCAGGATGCGGTCTTCCCCATCAATCAGCGTAACTTCCTTGCCGTTCATCTGAAAAGCCTCCACCAGCTCGACCCCGATATATCCGGCACCGACCACAGTAATTCTTTTCACCTTCTGCGCTTCTTCGATAATGGTGTTGGAGTGATTGTAGTTCTTCGAGAGCAGGATGCCCTCCATCTCTATTCCTTCAAGCTTAGGCACAATCGGCCATGAGCCTGTTGTCATAATCAATTTGTCATAAGTATCTTCCATTTCCTCGCCGGTCACGAGGTTGCGGGCTTTCAAGGTTTTGCGGGCGGTATCAATGTTGATTACCTCATGGCGCATCTTCGTCTGCACACCCAGCGCAGCCAGCTGTTCCGGGGAGGAATAGAATAGTCCCTGCGGGTCCTTGACCACACCGCCAACGTATAAGGCAATGCCGCAAGACAGGAATGAGATATTATCGTTGCGCTCGTACACCGTAATCTGTGCATCCGGGTATAACTGTGCGGTATTTACAATGGCGGCCGTTCCGGCGTGGGTACATCCAATAACTGCTACTTTCATGATTTCTTCCTCCTCCAAGTTGAAAAGCTTATTTAGTAGGGCTTGTGAGCTCGTGACTGTGCTTATAAAACTATGCATTTGTGATTGTTTTCACTTTATACACTGATTATATTGTGATATTTATCACATTGCAAGAGTTATTGTGATTTTTCTCACATTGTTCACAATTTCAAATTTTAATCACTTTGGAGTTCCACCACATCATCCACTCCAATTGTGCCGCCGATTCCCTCTTCAACCTTGGCTTAGTTTCCCCCGGAGGAGGGGCATTATGTCTGCCAGGAGCAGGAAACAACAAGAGGGAATCTGGCCTACGCGGCGCGCCCGGTCCCATTGTGATCGGTTTTTCGATTACATTTGGCCTACGCGGCACGCCCGGTTCAATTGTGATCGGTTTTTCGATTACATTTGGCTTATGCGGCGCTCCCATGGTCCAATTGTGATCGGTTTTTCGATTACATTTGGCTTATGCGGCGCTCCCGGTCCAATTGTGATCGGTTTTTCGATTACATTTGGCCTACGCGGCGCGCCCGGTCCAATTGTGATCGGTTTTTCGATTACATTTGGCCTACGCGGCGCACCCGGCACATCCTGTTCAATTGGGATCGGTTTTTCGATTACATTCCGCTTACGTGGCGCACCCAGTCCCATTGTGATCGGTTTTTCGATTACATTTGGCCTACGTGGCGCGCCCAGTCCAATTGTGATCGGTTTTTCGATTACATTTGGCTTACGTGGCGCACCCGGTCCAATTGTGATCGGTTTTTCGATTACATTTGGCTTATGCGGCGCGCCCGGTCCCATTGTGATCGGTTTTTCGATTACATTTGGCTTATGCGGCGCGCCCGGTCCCATTGTGATCGGTTTTTCGATTACATTTGGCCTACGCGGCGCTCCCGGTTCAATTGTGATCGGTTTTTCGATTACATTCGGCCTACGCGGCGCGCCCAGTCCCATTGTGTTCGTTCTGTTTTTAGGCGCGCTGCTCATTTTCATGCTGGGGTTGTGCCTTGAAAGACATGTTTGTTTTGGCATACAAAAAAGCCTCACCCTCCGCAGCATATCTACGGTAAAGTGAGGCCAAACTACAACTATTAGCTGATGCTGTCTTATTCCAGACCCGAAATTACGCCCTCCTCATCGACCAGCAGGCCTTCTGCTGCGGGCTTGGCGGGGAGACCCGGCATCGTGACCATGTTCCCGGTGATCACTACAGCGAATCCTGCCCCGAGGGACAAGGTAATATCCCGGACGCCCATAGTGAAGCCTTCCGGTGCGCCGAGCAGCCGGGGCTGATCCGAGAAGGAATACGGGGTTTTGGCCATGCAGACTTGAAGATGGTGCAGACCCAGCCGGTCAATGACAGCGAGACTGCGCTTGGCTGCCGGAGAGAAGGCTACTCCCGCGCCACGGTAGATCTCCGTGACGATGCGGTTGATTTTGGACGGAATATCCAGATGGTCTTCATACAGCGGCGCATAATTCACAGGCTCTTCCCGGTCCAACAGCTTCATCAGCTCCTTCGCCAGCTCCTGTCCGCCCGCGCTTCCCTCCGCCCATACCTTGGATACTGCAGCAGGTACACCCAGCCGCCCGCAGGCTTCCAGCACCTCATTCACTTCAGCAGGAGCATCCCCTTCAAAATGATTCAGCGCCACCAGCACAGGCACACCGAACTTGCGCAGGTTCTCAATATGCCGCACCATATTGGACAATCCGGAGAGCAGCGCCGGACGGTTGCCCTCATACAGCTCCTCCTTGCGGACGCCGCCGTTGTATTTCAGCGACTTCACCGTCACCACCAGGACAGCAGCCGCAGGAGCAAGCCCGGCCTGGCGGCATTTGATGTCCATGAATTTCTCCGCGCCCAGATCCGCGCCGAAGCCTGCCTCCGTCACCACCACATCGCCTAGCTTCAGCGCGTAGCGGGTTCCTATCACACTGCTGCAGCCGTGGGCAATATTGGCGAACGGGCCGCCATGCACAATGACCGGGGTTCCTTCCAGCGTCTGCACCAGATTCGGCTTCACCGCCTCCTTCAGCAGCGCAGTCATCGCCTCCACGGCTCCAATCGCCTGTGCCGTTGCAGGCTGGCCCGCATGGTCATACCCGACCAGAATGCGGCTGAGGCGCTGCTTCAGATCCGCAAGATCGCTGCACAGGCAGAGCACAGCCATAATCTCGGAGGCTGTTGTAATCTGGAAGCCGCTCTCCCGCACAGTTCCGTTGCCGTCGCCAATGCCGGTCACGATATTCCGCAGGCTGCGGTCATTCATATCCATAACCCTTTTCCAGACGATCCGCTGCGGATCAAGCCCCAGACTGTTGCCCTGGAACATATGATTGTCGATCATCGCCGAGAGCAGGTTATGCGCTGCGCTCACCGCATGGATATCCCCTGTGAAATGCAGGTTAATCTCATCTGCCGGAACGATCTGCGCCTTGCCGCCTCCGGTCGCTCCGCCCTTCATTCCCAGACAGGGACCGAGCGAAGGTTCACGCAGCGCTGCTACCGTGCGTACACCCGCTGCATTCATCGCCTGGGCGAGCCCGATGGTCGTCAGCGTCTTGCCTTCACCTGCCGGTGTTGGATTCATCGCGGTCACCAGAACCAGCTTGCCGTCCGGTTTGTGCTTCAGCTCTGCCCAGAGCGAGGGCGACAGCTTGCTTTTGTATTTGCCGTACAGTTCCAGATGCTCCTCCTTGATCCCCGCTGCCGATGCTACCTCTGTAATTAACCTCATGCCGTTATGTAACCCTCCTGCCGTTATTATCCTGCATCCTTGCTTCCTGTATGCGATTCATGTAGTCAGGCGAAGCATTTCTCTTCAAAGAATACAGGGTCTCTGAAAAGATTCAAGGATAATTTTCATACAGGGTGAAACTTAATTGTATAGAAAACTCCCGGACCGGGCGCATCTGCACCACTATCCGGGAGAACACGTATAGCCTGGCTCCAGCCTTCAGAGCGGGTGATTTCAGCCTCATTACAGCAGGGATTCGATAAGTCCCTTCATGCTCTCCGGTGATTCCTTAGGCTCGACACGGGCCACTACATTGCCGCTGCGGTCCACCAGGAACTTCGTGAAGTTCCACTGGATATCACTGCTCTCGCCGTCACCCGGCTGCTGGCCCTTCAAATATTGAAACAGCAGGCTCGCCTCCGGACCATTCACATCGACCTTGGCGAACACCGGGAACGTAACCCCATAGTTAATCTGGCAAAAGGACTCCGCTTCCTCGCTTGTGCCCGGCTCCTGACCGGCGAACTGGTTGCATGGAAAGCCCAGCACCACCAGCCCCTGGTCCCCGTACTGCTCGTACAGCTTCTGCAAATCTCCGTATTGCGGGGTCAGTCCGCACTTGCTGGCCGTATTGGCGATCAGCAGTACCTTGCCCTCATAGTCCTTGAACGGCACTTCTGTACCCGAAGGCGTCACTCCTGCAAAACTATAAATCGACATCTCTGCTTCGCTTCCTTTCGGCTATATAATTAACCTCTTCATTCTACCCTATTCGCAGCCAAAACCAAATTCCGGCGGCAAAGGCTACGCCCTGCGCTGCAGCCCGCAGGCTTCGGCGATGAGCCGGATGGATTGCAGCTTGTCCTTGAACTCATGGATATGCGAAGAAATCATCAGCTCCCCGCAGCGGTATTCGTCCGCCAGCAGCTGAAGCTGCTCCCTGACTTCAGCAGGCGAGCTTATGACCATCCGCTTCCGGTTATCCGTAATGGTGAAACGGTCGTACGGGGTATATGTATAGTTCAGTGCAGTCTCTACAGACGGGGTCGGGGAAGAGAGGTGTTCCCTCTCCAGGCTAACCAGTGAGAGATCCATACTGGCAGCCAGCCGGTCTGCTTCGGCCGATGTCTCCGCACAGACGGCGAACACCGCAAGCAGCGGCTTCGGCGATGCAGCAGCCACGGATGGCGCGAAGCTGTCCTGGTACTCATGCACCGCGTCCGCTCCCCCATTCCCGGCAATGAACCGGGCGAAGGCATACCCGGTACCCAGCCGGGCCGAGAGCACCGCACTCTCCCGGCTTGAGCCCAGCAGCCAGACTTCCGGCGCTGAGTCCACCGCAGGCGTTGCCCTTAATCCGGCATAACGCTGCGGGGCTGCTCCGCCCTCAAATTCATAGAGATAGGCTATCAGCTCCTGAATCTGCTGCTCGTACCGGTCAACGTCGTCAATAGTCACACGGGTATCCTGTAGTGCTTTGGCGGCCAGGGCACCGCCGCCTGCCGCTCTCCCTATCCCGAGATCGATCCGCCCGGGATATAGCGCCTCCAGGACGCGAAAATTCTCAGCGACCTTGAACGCACTGTAATGCGGGAGCAGCACCGCTCCCGAGCCGATGCGGATCGCTGAGGTTACCGCAGCGAGATGCGCCATCAGCACTTCCGGGCTGGAGCTGGCGAGGCCCGGCGCAGCATGATGCTCCGCGACCCAGAAGCGGTGATAACCGAGCCGCTCCGCTTCGCGGGCCAGCAGCGCCGTCTGCCGGAGCGCTTCGGCCGGAGTGCTTCCCTCCGGCACCGGGGATTGATCGAGAATGCTTAATTTCATATGAGAACAACTCCAATGGGTTGGATTGTAGAGGCTTCAGAGTACCGTACATCCTATACTAACTATACCCGTACCGATGTAATTCACAACCGGAAGATTGTAATGCCGTCCTAGCAAACGCACGGGCCCAAGATACGGTTCAGCCACAGACTGATGTGTCAAAGGGTACTTGCACAGGAAACAGGCGGCTCCGCAAGGATCACGGAACCGCCTGGATTTATTTTCATAGGAATGAATGCAACAATGCTGTTCATGTTACTTTTTCAGGGAGCCATGTTGCTCGTTGCTGTTGGTGATACTGGTAGTGCTCCTGTTGCTTACCGGCGCTGCCTCTGTTACTGTTGCACCATCTTCACCAGCATATGCGCCAGCCGGTGGCGCTCCTCCTTGTTCCCGGCCTTCCACAATTCCAGCAGCAGCTTCTCTTCACTATTGCGGGGTTCCTCATACGCTGCCAGATAACCGGCGATTTTCTCGGCGGCCAGCGCCAGCTGTTCGTCGCTGAGACCGATTTTTTGCGCCAGTTGAATGCGCTTACCTAAATACGCCTTGAAATGCTCGAAGTTGTCCAGTATCATTTCCTTTTGTCCCGGATCGATCCGGTCCAGCGCCTCCGTTACCCGGTTCATGGTCACACTGCCGTCCTTACTCACCACATGATTATGTTCAGACATCAAGAAACGCCTCCCATTTCATAGTGTGCGGTTTCCCACTACTTAACCAGCGTTCCCGGGGGTGAACCACCGTTCCCGAACGAGTCTCCGCCCGCTTCAGCAGCATGTAAGTGGATAAACGTATCTTATTTTCCCGGTTTCAGAGGATTGGCAGGAAGCAAGTGGAAAAAGAGCAGCTAGTTGGTGGCGTTTTGGTACTTTTGCTGAATATTGATTAATTAAGTGCTCATTATCCAACTGCTTCCGGTGGATGATTCAATTGCGCCGCAGCAGTTGGATGGAATCCACTTATTTCCTGTGACGCGCATCATCAGGGCATATATTACCCAACATTAGCACACCTTTTAGCATCAGAGTATACATTACCCGGCATTAGCGCACCTTGTAGCATTAGAGTGTACATTACCCGGCATTAGCGCACCTTGTAGCATCAGAGTGTATACTTAACTCACCCTAGCATGATTCTCTGTAGCTTCAGATTTGCAACCGCTTACTATAGCGCCCATTTAGAGTCTCAACACTTCATTGTGGAGATCCAGCGCTTAATTGCAGTCTGTACAACTAAATCGCCGGATGTGCCTCTAAATCTATGTTTAGCTGTATTTCGTGCAATTAAACTACCTCTATACCTGAATTTTCGCCCATCCGGGCAAGTTTAGTTGTACAGACTACAGTTAGGAGGGAAAAGCCTTCCGTTTCAGCGTTTTTAGTTGCACGGAATACACTTATCCCTGTTTTTTCGCTACGAACGCAGCTTCAAATCTTGCCCCATTTATGGAAGGGCAGATACTGGGCAGATACTGGTGACGAGCTACTCCCGCCCAGATACACAAACGGCCCCGCAAATCGCGGGACCGCCTGATTATAGTGCAGGGTTAATTCGACACCGGGACGGCGTCATAATATTCTTCGAGTGTAATCCCTCTTTCGGCGATGGAAGCGGCAATCTCCTTGCCTACATACCGGACATGCCAAGGCTCGTACTTGTACCCGGTAATGGCCTCCTTGCCCTCAAGGAACCGGATAATATAGCCGTATTCAGCGGCATGGGCGGCAAGCCACTCTGCTTCCTTCGTCCCTGCAAAGCAGCTCTCGGCCGCACACTTGCCGTCTCTGCCGGACAGGTCAATGGCCAGCCCCGTCTGATGCTCGCTGTGACCGGGCATCGCGCTGTAGGTCTGGGCTTTCTCCTCGCCGTCTCTGGCGACATAGTTATCGTACAGCCTTCTCTGGGTCGATTCGGAACGGTAGCCGGATACACCGGCCAGATAGACCCCGTCCGCCTTCGCCCCCGCGAACATCTCCTCCAGCGCCGCAGCCGCTTCACGCCGCAGCATCCGCTTCTCAATCTTCTCCGAGAAGATAAAAGGTACGTCCGGGTAGACCAGATCGGCAGGCTTATACTGATCAGGCAGGCTGTACTGCTTATTGACCATGACCGTTATGCTCTCCGGCTCGGCTACCACCATCTGCGCATCATTGTTCCCGGAGCTTCCAGGAGCCGGCCGATCCGTAGGCACTGCCGAAGCTTCTGGCGCTGCATCCGGCCCCTCAGCTCCCAGATCTGCACCTGTGTTTATATTGGTTCCGTTCTCCGGGGAAGCGGAAGGGGACGTATACTTCCCGATTCCCCAGCCGACCGCAATGACGGCGATGAGTAGAATGACAATTTTGGCGGTTTTGGACATGCTGTGTAATCCTCCTAAACGTTGTGTACCCTCGCACTTCTGAATCCGGCAGAATCCGCAGGATCAAAAGCGCAGGTTACATTCTATATCTCTCTATTATATTTGTACCCGAATGTTACGGCAGTATCTATATAGACAGGCCTAATATCCAAAAGGTTTCAGTAAATAAATATTACCATAGAGTCAGTTGGCTGTGACGCCAACGGCCCTATGGTAACAAGGATTAGCTATGCATGTAAAGCACCTTTATCTGGAGGAGCCGCGTCCGCCGCGTGAACCGCCGCCGGAGCCGCCGCTGCTGCGTCCGCCTGAGCTGAAGCCGCCTTTGCCGCCCTTAGAGCCGCCGCGTGAGCCGCCTTTGGGAGCGGAGGCGTTATAGCCGCCCGCATCGTTGCTGCGCGCTACATGCGCCCGGAATTTCGGGCTCGACTTCGCGCCGCCGGGATTATACCCGGCCCCGGAGCCGGCACCCTTCGAAGCGCCGTAGCTGAAGCCCCCGGCTTCTGCGCCCCGGGATACGTTGGTGCTGTAGCCGCTGCTCGGCCCGCCCTGGGCGGCGTTGCCTCTGGCGGCCCCGCCCCGCGCAGCGCCGCCCTTGCCGCCGCGCCCGGTGGCGGCACCCGCACCTGCACCCGCAGCATAGCCGCTGGCTGTTGCGCTGTCACCGCCGCTGGCGAAGGCACCGTAGCCGCCGCCAGGTCTCGGCTTCTTCGCCGCGCCTTGCCCGGCGGAGTCGCCCTTCGGCGCCGCAGCCGCGCTGTACGCGCTGCGCTTGCCGCCTCCGGCCGCGTCCTTCCGGCTGCGGCCGCCGCCTTCCGCAGGCGCGCCCCAGCCGCCTGCGTCTCTGCCGCCGCGTCCGCGCCCGCCCGGACGCCCAGCGGCTTCGCCGCGCGGCGCACCGCCGCTGCGGCCCTGCCCGCGGCCGCCACGGCCGGCGCGCGCCGCTTCAGGCGCCGCGCTCTGCCGCCCGCGCGGCGAGCCGCCGCCTTGCACCGAGGTGAATTCGCCTACGCCGAATTCATCCTTCTCGTACCGGCGGCGGTCCAGCCGCTGGGAGATGCCGTGCTCGATCAGTTCGAGCCCGGCGCGCTCACGCGGCGAAGCGAACGTGATCGCGAGGCCCTTGCCTCCGGCGCGGCCGGTGCGGCCGATCCGGTGAATATAGCTGTCCGCATCCAGCGGAAGATCATAGTTGAAGATATGGGTGACCCCTTCAACGTCCAGGCCGCGTGCCGCCACATCCGTAGCCACCAGCAATTGGAGCTTGGCGTCACGGAACCGCTTCATGACGGCTTCGCGCTTGCCCTGTGACAGATCGCCGTGCAGCTCGTCACAGTCATACCCGGCCGCCTGCAGCGCCTCGTTCAGCTTGATGGCCCGGCGCTTCGTCCGGCAGAAGATGATCGCCAGGTAAGGACGGTCGCGCTCGATCAGGGAGATCAGCGCCTCCTCCTTGTTGCGGTCCGAGCATTCCACCACCTGCTGGCGGATATTGTCCAGAGGGATCGGCGAGCCGCTCTTGATAATGACATCCAGCGGCTCCTTCATATAGTTAGCTGCCAGCCGTTTGATCGGGTCCGGCATCGTCGCGGAGAACAGCATCGTCTGGCGGCGGTAAGGCACAGCCGTAATGATCGTCTCCACATCCTCCAGGAAGCCCATATGCAGCATCTGGTCCGCTTCATCCAGCACCAGCATCTTCACGCCGCTAAGGTCCAGGGTCTCCCGGCGGAGGTGATCCAGCAGCCGTCCCGGCGTACCGATGATCAGATGTCTGCCGCCTTCCAGCTTACGAAGCTGCTTCTCCACATCCTGACCGCCGTAGACCGCCAGAATCTTCACGCCCGTATGACGGGCCAGCTTGCGTGCCTCTTCGGTAATCTGCAGCGCCAGCTCACGCGTCGGAGCCAGAATCAGCGCCTGCGGATAAGCGGCCTCAACCCGGATCTTGTCCATAATCGGCAGCAGAAAAGCCAGCGTCTTCCCCGTTCCCGTCTTCGCACGTGCGATCACATCCAGACCCTGCACCAGCGGCGGAATCGCCTCTTCCTGCACCGGCGTCGGCTTCACGATGCCCTGCCCCTTGAGCAGATCCATCAGCACTTCAGATACTCCTAAATCTTTAAAACCCGGCAATTGCTCCACCTCACTAATTTTCTAAATTTTCAGTTCATCATGTCAGTCCATAACTTATATTCATCCATGTAACGGAGTAATGTACGCAAGGTAAGCAGAGGGCATATCACCCTCAGGCCCTGTATAAGGACGGTACCGTTTCACATTCTTATCGTATCAAATAAAAGCGGAAGCACCCCGTCACCGGAGCCCTTCCGTCCCATGGGCCCGCAAGGCAGCGGTCGAACGTTCGGTTATACGGCGCAGCAGCGATCCACCGGACGTTCAGACGGCACTCCATTTGCGTTCCATTACACTTTAATTGTGGCAAGTTATCTTAATATTGTACTTGATTTTGCAACCTTTGTGTGCATTCGGCGAAGAATAATTATTTATCCGGCCCTCCCGGCTAGAATCTGCCCGATTTGAAGATGGAGAACAGCAGCCACAGAATCATCAGCAGTGCGATGACCGAGCCGATCTCCACAATCGGGAAGTCCCAGAGCAGCGACGGCTCGCCGCGCAGGGAGGAGGCAACAATCAGTCCGGCCATGATGATGCTGAAGGCCAGCAGCACGATACTGAAGGAGAGGCGGTTGCCGATCCGGCTGAACTTATGCTCCAGGTCCTGCAGCTCGGGGACCCCGATCTCCACCTTCAGCTTCCCCTTGCTGATCAGCGAGGAGAGCTGCCGGGCCTGAGCGGGAAGCTCGACCAGACTCTCGGCAAGATCAGCTACCCCGCCCAGCAGCTTGCGCTGCAGGCGGCTTCCGCTGAAGCGCTGCTTGATCAGCCGCCTGCCGAACGGCTCGGCCATCTGCATAATGCTGAAGGCCGGGTCCAGGCTGGCGACCATGCCCTCCAGGGTCAGCATCGTCTTGCCCAGCAGCGCCAGATCCGGCGGAATGACCAGCCGGTGCTTGCGGGCAATGCTGAACAGATCATTCAGCGCCTTGCCGATGCTGACCTGCTTGAACGGGATATCATAATACTGCTCGCGCAGTCGGTCCATATCCTCGTGCAGTGCCATCCGGTCGGCCTCCTCCGGGATCACTCCCAGGCGCAGAATGGCCCGTACCATCGAGTCCGTATTCTTGCGCATGAGTGCAATCACCAGCGCGGACAGACCGTCCTTCATCTCCTCGCTAAGCCGTCCGACCATCCCGAAATCGATCAGGGCCAGCTTCCCGTCCTCCAGCACCATGACATTCCCGGGATGCGGGTCGGCATGAAAGAAGCCATGAATAAAAATCTGGTTCAGCATCATCTCCACAAACTGCTGGGCGATGGTCTTAAGCTTCACGCCCGAGCCCAGCAGTTCGTCCTTGCGGTTCAGCGTAATTCCTTCCATGTATTCCATGGTCAGAATCCTGGTGGAGCTGAAGTCCCAATAGATGGCCGGTATATATACGTTATCTTGAGCAGACAGCTGCCCGGCTATGCGCTCGGCATTGCGCCCTTCCTGGGCATAATCCAGCTCCGCCAGCAGCGCCCGGGAGAATTCCTCAACCATCCGGGCTAATCCGTATTGCCTGGCCCAGTCCATCTTGCGCTCGGCGAGCAGGCTCAGATCCGATAGAATCTCAAGATCCCTGCTCATCGTCCGCATGACGCCTGGACGTTGTATTTTGACCGCTACACTCTGCCCGCCATGCAGCACAGCCCGGTGCACCTGACCGATGGAGGCGGCAGCGAGCGGATTATTCTCAAAGTATTGGAAGACCGCATCGATATTCTGGTCCAGCTCCTGCTCCAGAATATTGCGGGCTGTCTCGGCTGAGAACGGCGGCACATGGTCCTGCAGCTTGACCAGCTCCTGAATAATCGCATCAGGCAGCAGATCGGAGCGCGTGCTGGCAAGCTGGCCCAATTTGACGAAGGTTGGCCCCAGCTCCTCCAGCACCCTGCGGACCCGTTCACCGAGGGTCACACTTTCATGAACCTCCTGTGTGATGATCCTGCGGGGAAGTGACAGAAGATGGTAAAGGCCCAGTTCCTCCACCATATAGCCGAAGCCATGACGCATAAGCGCCATGGCGATTGCCCGGTAACGTCCGGCATGCCTTATGCGGACAGCCATTTATTCCGTACGCTGTTCCGGCACGGTGGTCTCCTGGGGTGACTTGCCTTCAAGCTCGGCAACACGGCCCTCAAGCTGGGCAATGCGCGACTCCAGCCTGGTGATATCCTCCTGCACAGGTACCTTAAGCTCCTTCAGCACCCGCTGAACCTGCTCCTGCACGGCAGACTTGAACACACCCCGTTCTTCATCTCCGCGCTCGACCAGCCGTTCGACCAGCGCCTTGGATTCCGACGGGGCCAGCTCGCCCCGCTTCACCAGCTCGTCTACGACCTTCTCAACCTTCTCCTTGCTGACAATGGTGAGGCCTACGCCTAATGAGATAGCTTTCTTCAACAGATCACTCATGGTACTTCCCTCCCAAAGATTGCAGTTATGGATAAAGTATACCCCTTCGCCCGCCATTTCACAAAACAACCCCACAAAAGTGGGGCTTAGCTTCGATATGGCCGATTATTTGCTGATTATCTGGGGATACGCGCCGCCCAGGTGGCTGCACGCAGAATCAGCTGACGGACCGCCGGATGCCGGAACGACGGCTCATGATGGCCGGGCATCAGATAGACCACCCGTCCCAGGCCATAGCTGTGGCACCAGGCCGCAGGCAGCATCTCCCCGTCCGCTTCGTATTCGAGCAGAATCTGCTTCTCGGTGAACGGATCGAACTCGAACCGGTACGGCTCTTCATCGAGCTGGAAGTCTTCGATGCCTTCGGTAATATCATGCTCCTGCACCTTGAACTGAAGCGGAGTATAGGCCGGATGGCCGGTGAATCTGGCACCGATCAGCTGGGCCAGCTCATAACGCTTCGCCAGGGATACCCCGGTGTGCAGAACAATCAGACCGCCGCCTCCGCTGACATAGCTCAGCAGACCTGCCGTTTGCTGCGGAGATACGGTTTCATTCCACAATTCATTATATGCGATGCACAGATCATATCCGGACAAATGCTCGCTTAGCATCAGCTTCTTGTTCTCCGAGCATTGTACCGTCAGAAGCTCATGCAGAATTTCACTGACCTGCTTGTCCACACCTTGCAACGGGTGAAACCGGGGGTGTGTGTAATCGCCTAACAACAGGCATTTTCTCTTGTCCATAGGTCTCCTCCTCCATATCTCTCTGTATTTGTAGCAGTAACTGTTAATTGAACAGCCGGCTGCTACCGGTTAGCTGCAATATAGCGGCCCAGGGTAACGAACATGCTGCCCATCCGCTCGTGCTCCGGCATGACAATCCGCTTCACGCCTTCTTCCTTCAGGGCCTCCGAGGTCATACGGCCGACAGATACCGCCAGCACCCTCTCTTCAAAAGCCTGCACCAACGCCGCAAGCTGCCCCTGCTCCCGCGCATGCTGTGCCAGGAAGCGGAATTGCGGCGCACTTGTGAACGCCACTGCATCCACCTGTCCTTCGGTGATCTCTGTGAGCAGCAGCTCCAGCGCTCCAGGCTCCGGCTGAGTATACCGGTAAGGCTGCACACAGCTTACGGCTGCGCCCGCCTGCTCCAGCCAGCCGGTCAGCTGCGGGGCAGTCTCCCCATGCAGCTGAAGCATGACCCGCTTGCCCTGCAGATCATAGTCCTGCAGGCCGCGAATCAGTCCGGCAGAGCTGCCGTCATCGTCACGCACAACCGGCTCAAGTCCGCGCTTCTTCAGGGCATTCACTGTCTTATAACCACGGGCAGCAACAGGTGAGCCAGAGAGAACCTCCAGGAAGCGGTCCGCAAGCGCCAGCTTCGCAGCCGTCTCGAACAATGCGTCCAACCCCATACCGGTAGTCAGAATAGCCAGATCCGGCGGCTGCTCTGTCCAGGCAATCAGCCCCTCACGCAGGGCGGCATCATCCAGAAAGGTTGTCCCTTGAGCGGGACGGTGCAGCGCGGTTCCTCCCATATTCTCTACCAGCTTGGCCATGTCTTCCGCTTTACGCGGACCGGCCAGGGCTACGGTAATGCCCTTTAATTGCTCTGCCATGAACGCTTCTCCCCTTCATCACCCCGTATTGTTGCTTACCAGTATACTTGCAAAGTGAGGTAAAAGAAAAGACCAGACCGCATATTCGGCCTCATGAATTCTGCTGTTCCCCAGGGAGACTCTCCCCCGGCTTGACCGCTTCCGGCGCGGCAGGAGCCTGGTTTCCCGGGTACAGCTTGAAGCGTCCGACCAGCTGCTGCAATTCATCGGCTTGTCGGCTCAGGTCGGCTGAGGAAGAGGCGATCTCTTCCACCGAGGCAAGCTGCTGCTGGGCTGCTGCCGAGATCGTCTCGGTGCTGCCTGCCGCAGCCTCGGTAATGCCGCGGATCTCGCTAATAGCCTGATCCAGACTATCTGCTTCTGCAGTCAGGGTCTGAACGCCTTCGTTCATTCCGCCTATAGTCTCCGCGGCCCCCTTAATCGCCCTGCGGATACGCGAGAACGAACGTCCTGTTGTATCCACAGCCATAATGCCGTCCATCACCTTGGTCTTCGCATCCTCCATGCTTGCCGTAGCCCGGAGCATCTCTGAATGGATAGAGGCAACCTGCTCGGAGATCAGGCTTGCCGACTTTCCGGATTCTTCCGCCAGCTTGCGGACCTCCGAGGCTACCACAGCGAACCCGCGACCCTGTTCACCGGCTCTGGCCGCTTCTATGGACGCATTCAGCGCCAGCAGGTTCGTCTGCCGCGAGATTCCCGAGATCACGCCGGTAATCCCCTGGATCTGCCCGACCCGCTCACTCAGCTGATCGATGACAGTACCCATTTCCTCCACGGTCTCATGAATACCGTTGATTTTGTCGACTACGCTGATGACCGAATCATTGCCCTCCGAAGCCGACAGCGAGGTCTTGTCCATCATTACCGACACCTGCTTCATGAACTCCGAGATATGGGCTACCTCGGTTGTGGTGGCAGCCGTGCTTGCCATTCCTTTATGTACACTGTTTACCTGCTGCTGCGTGCCGGCTGCCACCTCCTGGATGGCCACTGTAACATGCTCTATAGCTTTGGTCGTCTGCTCTGCCCCTGCGCTCAGCTGCTCAGCGGAGAAAGAGACATTATCCGTCATGGTCTGCACCCCGATAATCATCTGCCGCAGATTTTCCACCATCAGGCGGAAATTTCCGGCCAGCAGGCCGATCTCATCCCCCCGGAATTCCCCGATATCCTGCGACAGGTCACCGCCGGCAATCCGCTCGGTTGCCTTGCGCAGGCGGATCAGCGGCTTCAGAATCGACGCAATGTTGAAATAGATCAGCACCAGCGCCAGCAGCACGGATACAGAGATGACCAGCCAGACCGTCTCACGGATGCCGCTGGTTGCCTGCGTAATCTCATTCAAGCTGATCGTGCCTCCGATTCGCCAGCCCGTCAGCTCATTCACCATGAAGGTCATCTTCTTGGGTGCATCCTTATATACATAATCGAAGCTTCCGCTCTCACTCCCGAACATCTGCTTCACGAACTCAAGCGAGGATTCCGCGCCAATCGCTTCTGTGGGATGAACCAGGAACTTCTTGCTGCTGTCGATAATCAGAATATAGCCCTCCTGACCGACCTTGATATCCGTCATACCGGCAAGCGAGGACAGATTCAGATCAAGACTGACAACACCGTTGCCATCCGCGAGCACCGCCGATACCGCAATGGCGCTCTCTCCATTCACTGTCTGAAATACCGGGGAGATTACAGTGCCGTTGCCATGCTTAAGCGCGTTGATATAGGTATTCTCCTTGCGCGGATCATAGCCTTCCGGCAGCTCCAGCTCTGCCGCACGGATGCTCTTGCCTTTGCTGGTTCCGGCATAAATATCAAGCACATCGGGATGCAGCGCGGCATACTCCCGCAATCTGTTCTCCAGTGCAGGCGCCGCCAGTCCGGCCGCCTCGTTATTAATGGAATCTGCCGGAAGCTGTCCGGCGAAATAGAGAATATCATCTATTTTCGACTGGATATTAGAACTTATGATCTCATTCACTGCAATTACGCTTTCCTGGGCATTATTGGTAAGCTGCTTCTCAACGTTGCTGCTGGCTGATTGATAGGTTAACCAGCCTATAATGATGCTCGGTGCCAGCAGGACAAGCAGATAGGTAATAATCAGCTTCGTACGGATGTTCAGACGCACCTTTTTATTCATATGATGGACTCACTCTCTCTTTCCTTATAGGTCTTAAGAAGGATTATTTCCCGGATCCTATATATAATTAAATACCAGCCCCCGAATCCCTCTTTTTTCTGGAAACTTATGATTATTTCCCTATGTTTATTGATAATTTTTATATCAGCACAGCAAAAAGACCGTTTCCATGAAAACGGTCTTTTGTTATATTCCGTTACTAAGCGAGCCAGCATACCTCATACAAACGTCCTAGTTCTGGCGTGAATTTCTGCTCTGGCAGACCGGGCAGATGCCTCCGAATACCACATGCGTATGAGTGATTGAATAGCCTGTATCCGCCGCCACCGAGTCACTCCACTCCTGCGGGACCTGGCTCATCACTTCATCCACGGCACCGCAGATTTCACAGACAATATGCTGGTGGTCGTCCAGTCGCGCATCATACCGGCTGGCCGCCTCGCCCAGCTTCAGCTCGCGGATCATCTGCTTATCTGTAAGGTAGCGCAGGGAATTGTAGACCGTTCCATAAGCGAGGTTATGCCCCTGCTCAACCAGCCGGTTCATGACTTCCGCAGCGGTAGGGTGATCATGGGAATTGCGGACGATATCATACACGGCTTGACGCTGAGAGGTCAGGTTCAGGGTTCTCATCTTTTATCATCCTCTAATTTGTTTTTAGATCAAGTATAAGTCCTGATGCCGGAAGCGTCAATCCTGCGGCCCTATTTGATCATGCCCGAGTATTTAACGTCCACTTTGGCATTCACGCGGAAGTCGAGACGGGGATATAGACTCTCCCATACCCTCATTTCCGTGTCGTTATTCCAGTGCCTCGCCCCGTAATGCAGCCCCCAGCCCAGCGGGTCCATGCCGCTGTCCCGGATCTTGACCAGCAGCGCCTTAACCGCAGCGCTCAGCTCTGCTGCACCGGCCTCTCCAATCTTTGTCAGCATATGGTGGGTAATCATCTCCTCCGTACTGTTCTCCTCCAGGATCGCACGAATCTTAATAGTATAGCGGATGTAAGGCTCACCCTCCCGGGGAACAACAATCTTATAGCCGGAGGAGGAGCTCTCGGTGTAGTATTCATACATTCCGCTGCCTATATGGGCGGGGAAGTTCGTCCGCAGATTGGAGCGGGACAGCAGATTGAGCAGCCTGGTCTCATCAGGTGAGAGGACGAGCCGGATTTTATTTTTATCCAGCAGAGCGATCTTGTTAATCAGGAACTGTTCCTTCCCCTGCGCTTCAATGACCGGCAGTATGGGGTCAATGCCATTCTCATAAATACTTCTCATAAGCTGATAGGAGTACACGCTTGAGATAAAAGGCGACTCTGTTCCCTGCCCGCTCATAGCCAGGATCAGCGAGTTCGACGGAATGCGCTCGGCGGGCGGCTTAACCCTCAGCACCTCCAGGGCCCCGGGCCTTCCTATGGAGAAGTTAAGAATAAGCTGGATATCTCTGCGCCGTACGGCCCAGTCCGTCACATGCCGGATATCATTGGCTGCAACCCCCTCACCCAGAATGACTGATTTGCAGTGGACATAGTCCAGCTCCTTCTCCACCTTGGACTTCATTCTCCGCAGTGCTTCAGAGATACTATCCGATTCTTCGGTCAGGATCTGCATCTTCTCGTCAATCTTCGTCACATCCCCCTGGGGAATCGCCAGCTTGAGACTTACCTTGAATGTCCCTTCCCGCTGGCCGGGGTCAATCCCGATGGCGACCACGAAGATTCGCCGGTCGATATCTTTGAAATTGCAGCCTGTAACCGCCATACACAGCAGAAGCACCATTATAAGAATACCGGCGATTCGTCCTCTCATGCTCTACGCCTCCTTATAAACCAGTAGCACCAGAATAACAGTATGATCAGCAGGAGCTCCCCGTACCAGCGGAGGTGCAGCAGGAACACCCCCAGCATATTAAGGTTGTATTGATCCATACGCATAAGAAGAAACGCACCGGCTGCAAAAAGGGTAAGGATGGCTATCTCCTGTCCCAGCTTTTTCTTCGGCGCCCTGGCGGTGGACGGAAGCAGACTGAGCAGCAGCTCCTTGCCGACATGCCACTGGATAATGGCGCTGACCAGCGACAGGGTAATATAGGCGAAATAGAAGATGTACAACATGCGCTCGATCAGAAATGCTTCAATGCGGATGCTGTCCGCCGTCGTGAACCAGGTATATACATGCCGCTCGATGCCGACCGTTCCCTGATACCCTATAGGCACAAAAAAAGTCAGGGCCAGCACCAGCAGACCCTCCAGACTCAAGATCCATAGATGCTTCAGCTTCAAGCCATGAAAGACCCGGTTGAAGATCGCCAGATTGATATACCCGCTGAAGGTAAAGGTGGCCGCTGACAGGCTGTTCATATCCGGGGCATGCAGGGAATGGGTCATAATCTGCAGTACAGCATCCCAGCTAAAGTCCGGGTTCACCACCGCCTTGACTGTCGTATACAGGATTAAAGGCAGGGTAATCCCGAGTGTAACCTCCAGCCCGTAGAGCAGGGACAGCGAATCAATTCTGGAGCAGAGGCAGACGACGGCCAGGAAGCCGATCAACACCGCGTAAGGCCCGGTATCCGGGCTGATGAACCGTAGGGTAATGTCCACAAAGGACAGCATAATCAGCGCCCCGGCCATATACCAGAGAAATGCATAAATGAAGATCAGCGGGGAGGCCAGCAGCTTGGGCAAGGCAGCTCCAAAGATTTCCGGCAGCCCCTGCCCGGGAAATTTATTGATGACTTTGGTGAACAAGTAGATAAACAGCGTCCCCGTCACCACCGCAATCAGAATGGAGGACTGCGCACCTTCGAAGCGGGCATCAATCAGCTCCCGCGGGGCGAAATTAATGATATTGATCAGGGAATTCATCAGAAACAGACAATAAAAATAACGGCTTTTTGCCATCATTGCCCACCGCTTTTCTTCCGGAGGGTTGTTCCCAGGGAATCCAGGAAAAACAGTTTGAAATACGGCTGGCCGAAGCTGCGCTGGCTGCATAAATACATCGTGAAGCCGACCAGACAGACAACCACCCCGACAAGCCCCAGCACGGCCGCTGCGATCACAAAGAAATACTTCAGCACACGGATGGAGAAGCTCATCATATTCAGCGGAACCAGGAAATTGGATATCGCTACTACGGAGACGAGAATAATCATAATGTTGCCGATCAGCCCCGCCGCTGTAGCAGCTTGCCCCAGGATCAGACCGCCGACCGTGGTCGCTGTAGGACCGATGGCTCTGGGCAGACGCAAGCTGGCCTCCGTCAGGAACTCCATCATGATCATCATCAGAATCACCTCGACAAAAGAAGGGTAAGGCACCGTAGCGCGGCTTCCCCCGATCAGCAGGGCGATCTGCACCCGCACAATCTCCGGATTGTATGAGGTGAAGGCAATGTACAAGGCCGGCAGCCATAACGTCATGGCCACGCCCAGAATGCGCAGCAGCTTCAGGAAGCGGCCGACGAAGGGCAGATGGATTTTGTCATCCATGGCAGTGAAGAAATCATTGAATATCGACGGAAGCACAATCGCATACCCGGTCGTATCCAGCAGGATCGCCACCTTGCCCTCTGCCAGATTGAATACCACCCGGTCGGGGCGCTCGGTTACTATGGTCTTGGGAAAAATGCGCAGCTTGTCGCTGCTGATATATTTCTCCAGTTCACCGGCGGCCTGCAGAATGTCGAGCTTCAGCGAGTCCAGCTTCTCTTTTAACTCGGCCAGAACCTGGGGATTCACCCGGTCCTCATCATAGAGAATAGCCACCTTCGTCTTGGATACATTGCCGATGACGGTGAATTCCGTCTTCAGTGCCGAGGATTGGTAACGCCGCCGGACCATATTCAGATTCACCGCCAGGCTCTCCCCCAGCGCATCGGAAGGCCCTTGGCTGATGCTCTCTGTGATTGTCTCCTTAATACTGCTGGTCTCCGTCTTGAGAACATCGAAGAAGCAGAGCTTCCCCTCCCTGCCGATGCAGGCATACCCGCTGAGCAGAAGCTCCAGAGCACGCTGCCCGTCTGTCACCTCTTCACTGCCGGGGTAATCGGCCACATAGCTGTAGTAGGCTGCGGGATGGCCCATCTCGTAGAACGGAGCAATAATATTGCGGCTGATGGCCTGTCCGTCTGTCACACTTTTGATATAGAGCAGGCTGACCTGTCCCGCCGGAATCGTCAAGACCTTGTCTTCAAGATCGCCGAACCCGTTTAGCTGACCTCTGATCCAGTCGAGCGAGGCTGCCTGCTTATGCTGTTGTCCCGACATAGGTCCGTCCCTGCCCCTCTCCGCCCGCTGCCCGGTGAATTTCTTCTTAGGTTGGCACTTTCTGGCGGTTTTCATGCACCTGCCGGGGGAGCGGGGCGTTTCTTTTCACGGAAGAGTGGTAATAAATGAAATGGATCATCACTTAGGAGGGACTAGACTATGAGCACACAGGAACCCCGTTCGCAAGGTCTTCCGCAATTTCCGGAATCGTTATGGATAGGCAGTACAGGTCTGCCGTCTTTTCCGGTGCTTGCGGAAGATCATGTCACAGACGTAGCTATTGTAGGGGCAGGAATTACCGGGATTACTACCGCTTATCTGCTGTCCAAGGCCGGATATAAGGTCACCCTGCTTGAAGCCGGACAGATTCTCGGCGGGACTACCGGCTATACCAGCGCCAAAATCTCCGCCCAGCACGGCATGATCTATAATGATCTGCTGAAGCATTTCGGCGAGGAGCAGGCCCGGATGTATTATCAGTCGAACAGCGAGGCCATGGAGTGGATGATTGCCACAGCGGAGGAGCTGGACCTGTCCTGCGGGATGAAGCGGGAAGCGGCCTACCTGTATGCGGATCAAGGTGACGAGAAGACGCTGAAGGCGCTGAATAAGGAATTCGAGGCTTATGGCAAGCTGGGACTGCCCGGAGAGTGGCTGGATCAGGTGCCCCTGCCGCTGGGCGCGGGCGGGGCCATCCGGATGCCGGATCAGGCCCGTTTTCACCCGCTGGAGTACCTAAAGGGACTGCTGCAGGCGGTTCTGGACAGGGGCGGCACTGTATTTGAGCACACGATGATCGGAGAGAAGGTCGATACGGACGGACAGATAACCCTGCATACCGAGGGAGAGAAGCTCCAGATCCGCTGCCGCCATGCCGTGTCGGCTTCCCACTTCCCCTTCTATGACGGCGGGTCTCTCTACTTCTCGCGGCTGCATGCGGAACGCTCCTACTGTCTGGCGTTCGAGCCGGAGACGGATTATGAGGGCGGCATGTATCTGAGTGCCGGTGAACCTACCCGTTCGCTGCGGGCAGTGGAATGGGGAGACCGAAAGCTGGTCATCGCCGGCGGGGAGAACCACAAGACGGGTCAAGGCATTTGTACGTTCGGCCATTATGAGAATCTGGAGCGGTTCGCCGGGGAGCTGCTGGGCATCCGCAGTATTCCGTTCCGCTGGTCCACCCAGGATCTGCTCACACTGGACCGGGTTCCTTACATCGGCAAGCGCGCCGGGGACGAGGAAATCTATATCGCCACTGGCTTCGGGAAATGGGGCATGACGAACGGAACCGTGGCTGCCCGCCTGATCGCAGACGGCATTCTGGGAAGCAGTAACCCCTACACCGGGTTATATGATCCCTCACGCTTCAAGGCGGTGCCCGCGATCAAGAACTTCATCGTGCAGAACTTCTCGGTCGCCAAGGAGCTGGTGGCCGGCAAAGTGGAGATTGTACACACCAAGACGAAGGATCTGGAGCCGGATCAGGGTGCAGTCGTCTTCCATGACGGCAAACGCGTAGGTGCCTACCGCGACCCTGAGGGCCAATTGCATCTCGTTGACAGAACCTGCACTCATCTGGGCTGTGAATGCGAGTGGAATGACGCCGAGCGCTCCTGGGATTGCCCGTGTCACGGCTCCCGCTTCTCCTACGAAGGCGATGTGCTTGAAGGTCCGGCGACCGTGCCGCTTAAGACGATCACGCCGGAAGGCTAAAGCGGGATGACCGGGCGCTGCGGGACATTAGCGGCACAAGTGGTACCGGGGGACTGGCGGCCTGCACTGCCGGAGCTGCGGCTCCGGCGTGATTGTGCCCGGCCGCTCAGGTATAATAGACAGTATCTTCTAGAATTACCCATCATTCTATATATAAGGAGCGTGACGACAGGTTATGGATTTGAGAGGAACCAGTATTGTCATTACAGGTGCAGGCAAGGGAATCGGCAAGGCGCTCGCTATGGCGCTGGCTAAGGAAGGCGCCAACCTGGGGCTGATCTCCAGAACCTCGGCGGATCTGGAGGCGCTGAAGGCGGCGCTGACCGAGGTGTACGACATCAAGGTCAGTATCGCCGTAGCCGATATTGCAGTACGTGAAGAAGCAGAGCGGGCGGTAGTAGCGCTGCAGAAGGACCTCGGCCCCTTCGACGCGCTTATTAACAACGCCGGGATCGCCCAGTTCGGCACGTTCCTGGAGATGGACCCGGCAGACTGGGAACGGCATATGCAGATTAACCTGTTCGGCGCCTATTATGTGACCCGTGCAGCACTGCCTGCGATGATCGAGCGTTCAAGCGGCAATATCATCAACATCTCCTCCACCGCAGGGGAACGCGGCTTCGCCACAGGCTCGGCCTACTGTGCTTCCAAGTTTGCTCTTATGGGCATGACGGAGTCACTGGCGATGGAGGTACGCAAGCATAATATCCGTGTCGTGGCGCTGACCCCAAGCACAGTGAATACAGGCCTCGCTACCGGCGCGGGTCTTAAGATCGGGGACGAGGACCGGATGATGCAGCCGGAGGACGTTGCCGAGCTGACGCTCGCTGCGCTTAAGCTGCCTGACCGTGTCTTCCTGAAGACGGCAGGCATCTGGACCACCAATCCGCAATAATGGAGGCGGAAATTACGCAAAGCTCTACAAGGAGGACTTGGCATGCTGGTAGTTACTAATACGATTAAGATCAAGGAAGGGCATGGTGAAGCGCTGGCCTCACGGTTCAGCGCAGATAACGGGGTGCAGAGCATCCCCGGCTTCATCCGCATGGAGGTGTGGCGCGGCGCTCCCAAGGAAGGCGTAGAGGAGCTGAAGATCAGCACCGTCTGGGAGAATGAGGAAGCGCTGAACGGCTGGACCTCAAGCCCCGCCTTCCGCGACTCGCACCGCGGTGCCGGCCGGAACGAAGCCATTGTCGGCTCCTCGCTCGACAAGTACGAGCTGGTGCACAGCCGCACTCCGGACGTTCAGGCTGAATAGCTCCGATCAAAAGAAGCGCTTCTCCCTTTAATAGAGATTTGCTGGCAAAAGCAAAAAAATCGCTCCTTTCGGGATGGTTGATGGATCTTCCATTTACCTGAAAGGGCGATTTCTTTGTTGTTTTTTCAGAAAATTGCTGAACTAACCACTTCTTACCGCTGTGTATCCGAAGCAGAGGCTTCGCTTATCTCCTGATGCTTGCCGGGCCAGAAGGCCAGACGGCCGAAGAGAACAGTGATAGCCGGGACCAGGAACGGACGGACCACGAAGGTATCCAGCAGGACACCGATCGCAGTGATGATGCCGAACTGGACCAGTACCTGAATCGGAAGACTTGCCAGAACGGCGAATGTACCGGCCAGGATAAGTCCGGCGGAGGTAATGACCGAGCCGGTCTCATTCACACCTTCTGCAATCGCCTGCTTCAGCGGCATATGCTTACGCTTTTTCCAGATATTCGAGATCATGAAGATGTTGTAATCCTCCCCGAGCGCTACCAGGAAGACGAAGGAATATAGCGGAATGGACCCTTGAATCGCATCTGCTCCAAGCACATAATGAATGATGATCCAGCCCAGGCCCAGTGCCGAGAAGAACGATAGAATTACTGTCCCCACCAGATATACTGTGGCTACGACAGATCTGAGATAGACCAGCAGCAGCACCGTAATCAGGCCGATAACAACCGGGATGATCAGATCGGTGTCACGTTCCCCAAGCTCCTTGGTATCGTGCTGGGTAGCGGTCTGGCCGCTAATCCATACCTTATCCTGCGCGTTCTCAATCCCTGATTCCGTCAGGGCCGACTCAACCGTAGCCTGAAGTGCCGGGATGTGGTCCATCGCCTCAATCGAATACGGATTGTCCTTGAACTCAATATCATAGGCGGTAATCTTCGGGTTAACGGCCCCTTGCTGCGGGTCTGAGACCACATCCACGTAGGACAGGCTGCTCAGCACCGATTTCAGGTCTTCTCCGCCGGATAACCCTTCCGTATCGACCATCAGCTTGGCGGGTGCCAGCTCACCGGGGGAGAATTGCTTGCCGATCAGGTCGAAGCCTTCCCGCGACTCCATAGTCTTCGGGAACGACGACAGAATATCATAGGTGAACTTAATTCCGCTGGAGAATGAGGCCAGCACTCCCAGAAGTATTACAGTAATTCCGACAATGGCCCACGGGCGGGATACCACCAGGTACCCGATTCCCTTACGGCGGGCAGGCTGCGGCTGCGGGACCGGTCTGCCCTTGGCCTTGGCCCGCTCTGCTTCCATCTGCGGCGTGCGCGGCACGAACGGGAAGAAGGAGGTCCGTCCGAAGATCGCCAGCAAGGCCGGAACCAGGGTCAGACTGGCTACCCCCATAATCAGAATCGAGACGCTGAACGGCACTGCAAACCGGTGGTACGCGCCGTATTTGGCCAGCAGCAGAGCGAAGAGGGCCAGTACCACGGTGAAGCCGCTCATCGCAATCGCCCCGGAGGAGTGGGAAATGGCGCTCAGCAGTGCGCGCCCCTTATTCTCCTCCACCTTCAGCATCTGACGGAAGCGCGAGATCAGGAACAGGCAATAGTCTGTCCCTGCCCCGAAGAGCAGCACCGTCATTATCGAGACTGCCTGCGAATCCACTGTAATCCAGCCTTCCCTGGCCATCAGGCCAAGCACCGGGCTGGTTACGCCATAAGCGAAGCCTACAGCGACCAGCGGAATCAGCGCCAGAATCGGCGAACGGTAGATCAGCAGCAGGAAGACCAGCACCAGAATGACGGTGGCAATCAGCAGCGACACATCGGCATTCTTGAACAGCCCTGTAGCATCTACCGAGATTCCGACCGGGCCGGATACGCGCAGGCTCAAGTCTCCGCTGTCCGGCTTGGCGGCAGACGGGTCAGTCCCCGTCTCCGTCCGCACCAGCTCCTTCAGGCTCTTCAGCGACTCTCCCAGCTGGTCGCTGTCCGCCGTCTTGTCGAACAGCACCGGGGTAACGAGCGTGCTCCGGTCCTCCGACAAGGACGCCTGCAGCGCCTGCGGCGGCAGCTTGCCCAGCGGCGGAACGAAGTTCTGATGCATAAGAGGCTGCTGCTCCAGCTTGCTGTATACTGCTGTTATATGTACGAGATCCTCCTCCGGGATGCCTCCGTCACGATGCCAGACGAGCAGTGCCGGCACTCCGCTTCCGGCCGGAAATTCTCTCTCGGCAACGACCGATGCCCGCACCGATTGTGAATCCTCAGGCAGATTGGAGGCATTGTTAGCAACCTGTGAATTCACTGAAGGCCATAGCATCGTAAGCACCCCGACCAGTGCAACCCACACCAGCAGAGTAATCCATTTGGTCTTGCTCCCTGCTACCCATTTTCCGTAGCCCGACATACCTTTCATCCTCTCTCCTATCCGTCCGCCCAAAAAATGAGCCGCGGGTCATTTTGATATCCTTATCATATATACCCCGAAAATTTTAAGCAAATCTTTTTTCTGAAATGTTGAAAAACTAGAGTGATCACTGCCGCTGTGCCCCTGGAATTCCTGAACTTATGCCGTGGACGCAGGGGGGTCCCGGACTCTTTTTCTAGTATAATCTGGAAAATACTATATAATACACAGGCGTCTAAAGACTATGACTTGAACCTGCACACGGAAATCTTGCAGTTATTGCAACTTTCGCTTACAGATAACCTGATATTTGGAGGATTGCTGCACGAAATGCAGGAATTTTCATTGGCAGCCTATGGATGGAGGAGGAATGCTGCCTTCTGTACAACAATTTAAGATTAAGGCCAATTGGACGCGGGGAAAGTTGTATTTTATGCAGGAAAAGGCTGGGCTTTTGGATGAGTTGCAAAAAAGCGTTCATACAGAGAATGTCCGAAGACGCTCTGCATGAACGCTAGGTGATGCCTGGCTGTGACCTACAGCCGGTTATATTCAGGTAACTATTCCATTCAGATCAGAGATCAGCCTGCATCCGGCAGGTCATCCCCGGAGAACTGGCTGTTATAGAGATCGGCATAGAAGCCGCCCGCTTCCAGCAGTTCCACATGGGTGCCCTTCTCAATGACGCTGCCCTGGTTCATCACCAGGATCAGATCGGCATCCTTGATGGTGGACAGGCGGTGGGCGATCACGAAGCTGGTTCTGCCGTGCATCAGCGTGTTCATCGCCTTCTGGATCTGCACCTCTGTCCGCGTATCTACGCTGCTGGTTGCTTCATCCAGAATAAGGATGGACGGATCGGCCAGAATCGCCCGGGCGATGGTCAGCAGCTGCTTTTGACCCTGGGAGATGTTCGAGGCCTCTTCATTCAGAATCGTGTCATACCCGAGCGGCAGCGTACGGATGAAGTGATCGGCATGCGCAGCCTTGGCTGCCCGCACCACATCAGCCTCCGAAGCCCCTTCCCGGCCGTAAGCGATATTATCGCGGATGGTCCCGTTGAACAGCCAGGTATCCTGAAGCACCATACCGAATTTGCTACGCAGCTCGCTGCGCTTCATATCGGTGATATTCACACCGTCGATCACAATCTCCCCGCCGCTGATCTCATAGAAGCGCATGAGCAGGTTGATCAGCGTGGTTTTGCCGGCCCCGGTTGGCCCTACAATCGCAATGGTCTGTCCCGGACTGACCTCGATGTTCATGTCTTCAATCAGGAGTTCACCCGGCTTGTATCCGAACTGCACGTGACGGAATTCCACAGAGCCCTCTTCTGCAGCTGCTGAACGTTTCGCCAGTGTAGCCGCCACTTCAGGGACTTCCTCTTCCTCATCCAGCAGTTCAAATACACGTTCTGCCGAAGCGATGGTGGACTGAATGATGTTGGCAATATTGGCAGTCTGCGTAATCGGCATGGTGAACTGGCGCGAATACTGGATGAATGCCTGGATGTCACCGACGTCGATCGCTTTTTTGGTCACGAAGATCCCGCCGACCACACAGACCAGCACATACCCCAGGTTCCCGATGAACATCATCAGCGGCATAATAATCCCGGAGATGAACTGGGAGCGCCAGCCGGAGTTATACAGCTCCTCATTGATGGCATTGAAGTCCTTCAGGGAATTCTTCTCCCGTCCAAAAGCCTTGATGATCCGGTGCCCGGTATACATCTCCTCCACATGACCATTCAGCTGGCCCAGCGATTTCTGCTGTCCGACGAAATAGGTCTGGGAGCGCTTGGTGATCAGCATAATCACCACGAAGCTCAGCGGCAGCGTTACGATCGTAATCAGGGTCAGCCACGGGCTGATCGTCAGCATCATCACAATAACCCCGACAATCGTCACAATGGAGGTGATCAGCTGGGTCAAGCTCTGCTGCAGAGTGGTGCTGATGTTGTCCACATCATTGGTCGCCCGGCTGAGCGTCTCCCCGTGGGTCCGGGAATCAAAGTATTTCAGCGGCAGCCGCTCCAGCTTGCTGTTGATCTGCTCGCGCATATCGTAGACAACCTTCTGCGCCACACCGGCCATGACATACTGCTGGATATAACTGAACAGCGCGCTGAACAGATACAGGCCTGCCAGCAGGATCAGAATATCATTCACATAGCCAAAATCAATCTCAGCCCCGGGCACGCCCATCATCTTGCCATAAGCGCCTTCGAACAGCTTGGTCGTTGCCTTACCCATCACCTTAGGGCTGAAAATACTGAATACGGTACTGGCAATCGCCGTTACGAATACGATAATCAGCTGTACCTGGCGCGGGCGCAAATACCGGACCAGGCGGCGCAGGGTGCCCTTGAAATCCTTCGCCTTCTCGGGAGGCATACCCATGCCGGGTCCGCCCGGGCCGGGGCCGAATCCGCCGTGTCTGCGGGCGGGCGGCTTCATTGCTTTGTTCTGCTCACTCATGCTATTTCCTCCTCTGACAGCTGCGAGGATACAATCTCGCGGTACACCTCATTGTTGTCCAGCAGCTCGCGGTGCGTACCCATACCGACAATTTGACCTTCATCCAGTACGATAATCCGGTCTGCATCCATTACCGTGCTTACCCGCTGTGCGACGATAAGGACCGTAGATTCCGTAGTCTCCTCCTTGAGCGCGGCACGCAGCTTGGCATCGGTCTTGAAGTCCAGCGCGGAGAAGCTGTCATCGAACAGATATACCTCCGGCTTGCGGACGAGGGCACGGGCTATCGACAGACGCTGCTTCTGGCCGCCGGAGACGTTACCGCCCCCCTGGGAGATGCTTGAATCGAAGCCTTCCTTCATCGCCGTGACAAAGTCATAGGCCTGTGCCACCTTGGCGGCATGAAGAATCTCCTCCTCGGTTGCATCCTCTTTGCCGTACCGGATATTCTCGTTGATGGTACCGGTGAACAGCACGGCTTTTTGCGGAATATAACCAATCTTGCTCCGCAATTCCTCCTGCGTCATCTGGCGCACATCCACACCGTCCACACTTACCGTACCTTCTATGGCATCATAGAATCTCGGAATCATGTTCAGCAGCGTGGACTTGCCTGACCCGGTTCCGCCGATAATGGCGGTAATCTCACCGGGGCGCGCACTGAAGGTAATTCCCGACAAGGCTGCCTGCTCTGCACCCGGATAAGCGAAGGATACATTGTCGAACTCCACATACCCGTGCAATCCGTCACGGCCGTCCTCCTGTGTAGCTGTAGCCGTAGTCTTCAGTTCTGCAGAGGTAGGGTCCTTAATCTCTGGCTGCATATCCAGCACTTCATTAATGCGCAGCGCTGAGGCAGAAGCTCTTGGAATCAGCACGAACATCATCGACACCATGATCAGCGAGAACATAATCTGCATCGCATACTGAATGAATGCCATCAGGGAGCCAACCTTCAGATCCCCGTCGCCAATGCGGATTCCGCCGTAATACAGAATGGCAATCATCGAGAAGTTCATGACGATCATCATCAGCGGCATCAGGCCCGCCATCACCTTATTGACTTTGATTGCAGTATCTGTAAGATCTGCGTTGGCCGCACTGAACCGTCTGTTCTCATGCTCAATCCGGTTGAAGGAGCGGATGACGCGGATACCGGTCAGATGCTCGCGCAGCACCAGATTTAATTTGTCCAGCTTGATCTGGATCGCCTTGAACAGCGGCAGACCCTTCATTCCGATGAAAAATATCGCTCCGACCAGCAGCGGAATCACCACTACAAAGATCAGCGAGAGCTTGGCGTCCTCCGACACCGCCATAATAATCCCGCCGATCATCATCATCGGAGCACCGACCATCATGCGGAGCATCATAGTCAGTACCGTCTGAACCTGTGTAATATCATTAGTGGTACGTGTAATCAATGAGGCCGTGCCCAGCTTGTCGAATTCATGAAGCGTAAAGTTCTCCACATGATTGAACACCCGTGAACGGGTATTCTTTCCGAAGCCTGCCGCCACTCTGGCTGACAGATAGCTGGCAATAATAGAGCATAGCACACCTCCGGCCGCCACCAGCAGCATGAAGCCGCCAATTCTCCAGATATACGGCTGGTCACCCTCCACAATCCCTTTGTCGATAATGTTACTCATCAAGGTGGGAAGATACAGATCGCCCATGGACTGCAGGAATACCAGAATCAGTACCCCTGCGATAGCCAAGCGGAAGGGCTTCAGTTGTTTCATTAATTTAATCATGCTTCTCATCTCCGTTCATTTGTAACCGGTCTAGATTAGGCGGAGGATTATCCTCCATAAAGGCATAGACTTTCAGCAGCAGTTCCGCCAGTTGATCAGATTCTTCCTCACCTAAGTACTCCACCATCTTGTTCAGTGTGGCGTCCATATGGTCCCTGGCCCTGCGGGTAATAATTTTCCCCTGTTCGGTCAACTTGATGCGCACTACCCTCCGGTCAGACGGATCAGCCTGCCGTTCTACCATCTGCTTGGCTTCAAGACTGTTAATCAGCTGGGTTACTGTTGGCGGAGTCAGTCCCAGGAAGCGGCTGATCTCCGACACCTTAAGCCCCAGATCTGAAGCATGCGACGCCCGTGCAATACATATCAATAAAGTCATCTCACTTGGCTTATGCCCCTCCACCGAGTGATGCCAATGCCCTTTGCGCAGCTTCCGGAGTGCAGAGAAAAGCTTGTGTCCGACTGAGTTTTCACCTTCGCGATTTATCCCAATGCTTCCACCTCCATTTTTAGTTAGGTCTACAAATAATTAAACTCTATATTAATTAGGCTACCTAATTATATTTTCGTGCTCGCACTTTGTCAATTCTTGAATGCGCTCTTAATATTTACAGAATGGAGAACATCATTCGGCAGAGTCTTGTAACTTTTTTCACATTATCACGCGCAAACGCTCCCGCGACACAAAGGGCCGGGGAGTCTCTCTTAGCTATACAATTAACTGCTCTAATCCGCTTTAGAATTCCACTCCGTGTTCAACAGCAGTTAGCCCTCTTGTCTTGGACTTCTGATCTGTTCCTATACCCGCAAGGATGAAGCTAAACAATACCAAAACGCTGACCGTCATCAACAGTGATCTCTTCATGCGCTCTCACCTCCCTGATGAGCTCCCGGTATGCATTCTGCTGGGTATCCGAGGCATAGTCTCTGTTCAGTTCAAATAAGGTTACACAGTTAATGAAGTCCTTGCCGCTGTTCAGTCTGATGGTCAGACGCAGGCAATGAATGATATAGTCTATTCCCTTGGCATACTGCTGGCGGGAGATATGATAGATCGCAATCTGATAATAGAGACGGTACACCCGGTCTACATTGATCGTATCCTGGAATTGTTCGAAGCGCAGCATCTCCCGGGAAAAGCGCGACATCACCGCATCAGCGGAGAACCCGAAGCGGTTGGCCGACTCCATAATGATCACCATGCCGGACAGAATCTCGCCGGGATGCTCGGACAAGAACGCGATATAGGACGGCAATACAGAGATGTTGCCCATCAGAATCTCCAGCGTGAACCCGTTGGCCGTGGCAAACAGCTTGAAGCTGTCCACACTGCTGCGCCCCTCGTCATCCAGCATCTCGAACCATCCCAGGTCCGCATAGCCGGCGGTATATTTCTTGGCCTGCTCATATTCCCCCTGCTTCGTAAGCGCGGAAGCCTTCAGCAGATAACCGTGCCCGTAATAGACCACCAGCGGGCGTTCCGCCTGAAAGGGCTCCCCTCTCCTCGCCTTGCTGCGGCGCAGCTCCTCGCGGTAGATTCCGCTTGCTAACGCCCTCAGCTCATCGGAGAATTTCTCCACATCCTTCCAGCGGTGCAGCGCGAAGCATACCTTCGCCAGCTTCAGCAGCCCGTCCAGCTGCATCTCCTCGGGAAGCAGCCCGCGGTACGGCTCGAAGCTGATGACGGCGCGCAGCTTCTGCTCCATATCCACATCCGGAGTAGACTGCAAGGACATGAAGATACGGTACTGGCTAATCGCCATACGCTCGGAATAGCTGTCTTGTTCATGGTCTACAATCAGCTTGTAGAATACGATGGACTCCTGTACTTTGCCGCTGCAGAATAGCCTCTCTGCCACCCTGTAGATGATATCCAGCGGCCGCTGATATTCCATAATCCGCCTTAAGACCTCTTCAATGCATTGCTGCTTGCCCATCTCGGCACATTTAACCAGGAAGGGCTCGATACGGCGGCGGGAGATCCGCTCTTCACTGAAGCACTCATCCACATACAGCGGATACAGCCAGCCTTCCGGGAAGCCGAAGGCCCGGATCATGGCATCGAGCTGTCCCAGCGAGATGGGCTTCGGCGGATTGCCGTGAAGAATGGCGCTGAGACTGCCGCGGTTCAGGCCGGAGACTTTGGCAAATGAGGCAAGATTATGGCCCGAGCGGGACAGACTCTTCTCGATTTCCGTACGTAATGTAGTCAGCTTCGCCTCCACCCGGCACCTCCCTATCCATCATTCAGGTTATCCTTCTATTAATTGCCATTATAGGACAACACTATGAAAAGCACAACAAAATGGCCCCACATTAGTAGGACCATGATTAACAAACACCGTCAGATGCTCGGGTGTATTATAGATTATTGCTGCAGAGCCGCCTGATTCCTGATCCGCTGGCTCTTCTTATTCTTGCCGTAGGGCGCGGCTCCATTCTTGCGGCTGCGCAGGCTCTCCATCATCAGGTTCTGGGCCATCACAATATATCCGTCCAGCCGCTGGCTAAGCTCCAGCACTGCATGGTCGCTCAGACTCCGTTCCTGGGCCACCTCCAGCAGCTCGCTTCTTAAATTCTCTATAGTAAGGAACAGCTCATCTTCTCTGTAATCCCGGCCGCTAATATCAGGAGAATTCTGGTAAAGGTTCACGGTTACTCACCTTCTCTCTATCAACTTCTCCCTTATCATAAATCATGATGCCAAAAAACAAAATTTGCAAAAAAAGAAAAAAATGTCGGCGGAAGTATAAATAAGCTCTGTTATTTATATATCCTCCGGAGGCTCCGGCCGCGAATACCGCTCTCCTAATACATTCATCGCAAAAGCAATCCACTCCCTCGCGGCAAAGGACAGATAGCGGTCCTTACGCCAGATCATGCCCAGCTGCCAGGGAATCACCGGCTCGGTCAGGGGAATCACCGCAATCCGCGAACGGTCGATATCCCGGCAGATGGTCTCCGGCAGCAGCGCAATGCCCATTCCGGCGGCCACCATCCGGCTGATCAGATCCCATTGGGAGCTTTCATAGACCACCTTGGGCTGAAAGCCCGCCTTGACGCATTCCGAGATAATCCGGTCATGGAGGGCGAAGTCCTCCCGGAACAGGACGAACTCCTCCCCGGCCAGCTCTTTCAGCGGCACCTGCTGCGCTCCGTCCAGACGGTGGCCTGTGGGAACCAGCAATTCCAGCTTCTCCTCCACAAAGGTGAAGCAGTGGAATCTGGCCGGGTCCACCGGCAGTACAATCGCCCCGATATCAAGCAGGCCGGACTCTACGTCATCCTCCACTTTCTTCGCCCCGTCCTCATGCAGCCGGATCGTCACCTCGGGATACTTCCGGTGGAATTCCCCGATGACCGCCGGGAAGAAGCTGGCCCCCACCATGGGCGGAAGTCCGATACGGATATGCCCCTGCTTCAGATTGCGCAGGCTGTCCAGCTCGGAGGAGAGGCTGGCAAAGGACTCTACAATGTTCTGCGCCTTGACGAGCAGCAGCTCTCCGGCATCCGTCAGACGGATGCTCCGGCCTTCGCGGTAGAACAGATCGGCTCCCAGCTCCGTCTCCAGATTGCGGACCATCTTGCTGATGGTCGGCTGGGTGATATACAGCGATTCTGCGGCTCTGGAGAAGCTGTTCAGCCTGGCAGCCTGCACGAAATACTCCAGCTGTCTGATATCCATTAGGTACCCTCCATGCATAGACAATTAGAATGTGAGCTATTCAATCCATTCATTGTACCTATGAAAGAATTAGATGTAAAATTTCAGTAAGAGATGAAAGGAGGTAATCATGATGAAAAAGATTGCCTTAGGCTTACTGCAGGTGGCCGGACTAACCGTGTTCTCCCTGCTCGTTAACGGATTAACCTCACTACTGCATATTCCGCTTCCCGGAAGCATTATCGGGATGATTCTATTATTCCTGCTGCTCGAATCCGGCGTGATCCGGCTGAACTGGGTGGAGGCAGGAGCTTCATGGCTGCTGGCTGAGCTGCTGCTGTTCTTCATTCCATCGGCTATCGGGGTCATGAACTACTCGAAGCTGCTGGAATCCTTCGGCCTGCAGGTACTGGCTGTTGTGCTGGTGGGCACCTTTGCTGTCATGGCCAGCTCAGGTCTGCTGACAGGCGTTATCTATAAAGTAAAGGAGCGTAGAAGCTCATGATGACTGGACTATTATTCCTTGGACTTACCATTGCGGTATATCTTATAACTAAACGGATCTATGCGGCCAGCGGTAAAATGTACACTTCTCCGCTGATCATCACTCCGCTGGTAATCATCGGCTTCCTGCTGATCACAGGCAGCTCTTATGAATCCTACAATGCAGGCGGCAAATGGCTGTCAGACCTGCTTCAGCCGGCGACAATCGCCTTTGCGATTCCGCTGCACAAGAACTTCAAGCTACTCAAAAAGCACGCCGCCGAAATTGCGGCAGGCGTGCTGTCAGGAACGGTAACGGCTGTACTGTCGTCCATGCTGCTGGCCAAATTAATGCACCTGAGCGGAGATCTCGCCACCAGCCTGGTCCCCCGTTCGGTAACTACGCCGATTGCCATGAGCATCTCGCAGAGCATCGGCGGAGTTCCCAGCATCACCGCAGTCTTCGTCATTCTCACGGGTGTGCTTGGAACGATGATGGGGCCCTCGGTGCTGCGCCTCTTCCACATTGAGAATGAAGTGGCACGCGGAGTCTCGCTGGGCACTGCAGCGCATGGCACCGGTACCTCCAAGGCCTTCGAGCTTAGCTCGCTGACCGGAACCATCTCCAGTATCTCGATGATTCTGGCGGCGCTGTTCTCCATTGGGCTGGCACCCGCACTGATCGCAGTGTTCATTCATTAAGCAGCTTCCTGGCCCTAAGACGGAGGCCTACAGCTTCACAGGCAATCCGCTCTGGGCGGATTCATACGCGGCGCAGGTTACCTTCAGCGTCTTGTACCCGTCTTCATAATCGCTGAGAATGCGGGAGCGGTCTCCGGTACGGACAGCGTACAGGAATGCCTCGCTCTCTACTGCGTAAGGGTTGCCCGTATTCTTGTATTCCTTGCTGTCCCCGCTGCGGACTTCGAGCAGACGCTCCGGATTCCAGTCAAGCATGCCGTTGTCATTATAGAAGCTGATTCCGGCCTTGTTCACCTCACCGGGCAGCACACAGGTATTGGAGATGCTGGCGATAATGCCGCTCGCAAGCTTCAGCGACACGGTGCCCACATCGGCTACGGTCACCCCTTCATGCTTCTCATGCATAATCCGGTTGCCGAACATGCCGTAGACCTCTGTCACCTCACCGGCCAGATAACGCAGCAGGTCAACAATATGCGTCGTCTGCTCCGTGAATTGCCCGCCGGACTGCTCCTGATTGCGCCACCACGCCACGCCGGGCATTCCGCCCATCCATTCTCCGGTAATCATCCCTACCTTGTCTCCGGCAAGCGTCTGCTTCAGCCGCTGGATATTCTCCTGATAGCGGAAATGATAGCCTACCGAAGTCAGCAGCTGATGCTGCTTGATATCCTCCAGCAGACTGGCCGGAATGGCCGTACTTGAGCCTAGCGGCTTCTCGATGAAAAAGGGGATATCCCTGCGGATCAGCGCCCGCTCAATCGCCCCGTGCGACTGTGGCGGCACACAGATGTAGACGGCATCCAGCTTGTGGCTGTCCAGCATCTCGGTCATCTCCCCGTAGCCTTCGGCCCCGTAAGGGCGGGCCATCTCTTCTCCCTTAAGCTTGCTGCTGCCGCAGACCGCCTTCAGCGACACATCCTCCATGCCCGCCAGCAAATCCGCATGTACCTTGGAGAACCAGCCTGTTCCAACAAGTCCGATATTAAGCGTCATGTCATTACCTCCTGAGTTGTCTGGTGAATGCCTTTTCAGTAGATTATACCCGCTTAGGTCATAACAGAGTAGTCCCGCCACTCCTCTGGGAGCAGCTGCCGGTAGGAAGGCTGCATGAAGCGGTCGTCTGCGAGCACAATGACCCCGCTGTCGCTCTCACTGCGGATCAGCCGCCCTCCAGCCTGCTGCACCTTGCACATGCCAGGGTAGATATAAGCATAATCGAAGCCGTTCTTGCCCTGTGACTGGAAATAGCTACGGAGCAGATTGCGCTCCAGACCCACCTGCGGGAGTCCGACCCCCACCACCATTACCCCGTTCAACCGGTCGCCGGGCAGATCCACCCCTTCGGAGAAAATACCGCCCAGCACGGCAAAGCCAAGCAGCGGCTCCGGGTTATCCGGGCGGAAGGCCGCCAGGAAGCTCTCCCGCTCCGGCTCGCTCATCCCGCTGCCCTGCAGCAGCGTAGGCACTTCAGGGTACTTCTCAGTGAACACCTCATAGACATTCCTCAAGTACACATAAGAGGGGAAGAAGACCAGGTAGTTGCCCTTCTTCGAGACCATGCCTTTAAGAGCATTACTAAGCGGCTGTAAGGAAGCCTCCCGGTCATGAAACCGGGTGGATACCGGCAGGACAGACACCTGCCACTGCTCTTTGTGAAAAGGCGAGGCCAGGCTCAGACTGTAGTCCTCCTCGCCTGCACCGATCATGTCCCTGTAGTACGAGAGCGGGGAGAGGGTCGCGGAGAACAGAATCTGGCTGCGAAAGCTCTTGCCCATTTGCTGCAGCAAATGCGACGGATCGAGATTGAACAGCTTCAGATACACATCTCCGCTGCGCACCTCGGCATAGGTAATGTAGCGTTCATCGTAGGTTTTGAAGGTGCGAAGCATCCCCTGTACTGCGTAATAGGTATCCAGCAGGCTATCCGCCCCGTCCTCCTCCGGCTGCACAGAGTTTACCGGGGAAGAGGAATTCAGCAGCTCCAGCTCCGCTTCGGCTGCGAAGTTCTCCAGCAGCTCCGGCAGCTCCTCCGGATAGGGCGCCCACTCTCCCGCACCCTTATCACCGCAGATCTTACGCAGCGCAATGAAGAAAGTGTTCACCGCTTTGGCGGCAGTGCCGAGCCGGGGATTCGCCGTTTTGTAGGTCCGGCTGAGCGCCAGGAAGGGTGCCTTGGTAAGCGCGGCCGAATACATCTCCCGGCCCCTGTCCACCAGATTATGCGCTTCATCCACCAGCAGCACGGTGTTCTTCTTACGCTCCTCAGACATGCGCTTCAGACTGATGCGCGGGTCGTAGATATAATTGTAATCGCAGATAACAACATCGCAGGCATAGGCGGCATCCAGCGAGAATTCAAACGGGCAGACCTGATGCTTATGGGCATAGCCGGCGATCGTCTCCCGGGTCATCAGCGTCTCATGCTCCAGCATATCAATCAGGGCGCCGTTGATCCGGTCATAATAGCCCTCCGCATACGCGCAGGAATCCGTGCCGCAGATGCCTTCCTCCCGGAAGCAGGCCTTCTCCTTCGCCGTCAGCGCAATGACATGCAGATGCAGCCCCCGGAGGTTCAGCATCGTGGCTGCCTCCTGCGCCGCGATCCGTGTAACGGTCTTGGCGGTCAGATAGAAGATACCGGCCGCCTTGCCTTCACCCAGCGCTTTCACCGCCGGAAACAGGGTGGACATGGTTTTGCCGATGCCAGTCGGTGCCTGGGCGAAGAGATTCGCCCCCTCAGCAATGGAGGTGTAGACTGCGGCGGCGAAATGGCGCTGGCCGGGCCGGTAAGCCGAGAATGGAAAGGACAGGTTCGTGATGCTCTCCCCTCTCTTCGCCTTGTAACGGACCATCATCTCGGCATACGGTGCATACCTGCTTACCGTTTCTAGCGCAAAGGCCGTCAGCGCTTCACGGGACATCTCCCGGTAGAGACTGTACTGTGCCTCGCTTCCCCGCTGCACATAGGTGAGCTTCACCTGAATGCAGGGAAGCTCAAGATCCGTTGCCAGCATGTAAGCGTACATGTAAGCCTGCGCCCAGTGTACCTCCTTCCCTTCAAGCGCAGGGTCCGGGATTCCGGCCATGGACTTAATCTCCTCCACCGTCAGGCTCCCATCCTCCGCCGTAAGCAGGCCGTCGCAGCGTCCGTCAATCTGGAACAGCAGCTCTCCGTAAGCAATTCCGGTCTTCAAATAGACCTCCTTGCGGTCCCCTTCCTTGTATTGCTTCTGGATCAGCTGATGGCTGCGCGTCCCCTCCGCCATGGCGGCTCCGCTGCGGAAGCCCGGCTCCAGACTGCCGCTGCTGTAGGCAAATTCCACAAGCGCCCTCACGGACAGTGTGATTTCTGTATGCTCCATCCGTCCCCACCTCCAATAATTTCCGCCAGCTTCCGCTGCATAAGGCTCATATTCTTCGTTTAACGCCGATATTCCCCCGCCTGAGGGAGTGGCCTGCGCCGGGTTCGTTCTAGCCGTAGTTTACGCGCGCTCCAGGGAGTATACGGCCGCTTCTGATTTTTGACATTCCTTCCCTGGCACTGCATAATAAGTTCTATTGATAATGGTATTCTTATGTCCTCATGCTGCTGTTTCCTATCACCCGGGAAACCTGTTCATTCTTCAGAAAGAAGGCGAAGCTGTGTCATCCCAAACTGTGAAACGCTGGCTCCTTAAGCCATTTGTGTTCTTTTCCATTCTTTTTCTGTTCAAAAGCCTGCTGGCCTGGGGTGTAATCTTTGATGATTTGCAATTCTGGAAATCCGTATTGACGGAGCTGCCCTTTGTCTGGGCCCTGTTTTTCCTGATTGAGCGCTTTGCTTCCAGACGGAAGCTCGGCTATTACATGACGGTCAATCTGCTGGTTACCGCGATCTTTTTTGCCGCCATTATGTACTTCAAATATTACGGGGTCATTGTCACTTACCATGCCGCCGAGCAGGTGAACCAGGTCACTGCCGTCAAGAACAGCGTGTTCTCATTGATGGACCCTTATTATCTGCTGATCTTCACCGATATTATCGTGCTGGGCTTCTACTTCTTCATTAATAAGAACGGACGCAATTATAAAAAAGACCAGATCAACCGGCGCAGCGGCCGGACGCTGCATGTCGTACTGTTCGCGGTCTCGCTCGGACTCTGCCTGTTCAATATTCTTCCGAATAAGGCGAGCATGAATGAGATCAAGAAGGCCCAGGAAATGGGCATCCTTAATTATGAAGCATACACGATCTTTGCCAAAGATAAAACCGAGCTGGTCCAGGCCAGTGAAATCACACAGGGCACGATTAATCAGCTCAAGGGCATCGACCCTTCAGCAGTCTCGGCTTATGCCGGTGCCGCCAAGGGCAAGAATCTGATTGTGATCCAGCTGGAGTCCTTCCAGAACTTCCTGCTTGGTCTGAAGGTAGACGGCCAGGAGATTACCCCTAACCTGAACCGCCTGATGGAGGAGAGCCTGTACTTCACGAACTTCTATCAGATGGTCGGCCAGGGCAACACCTCCGATGCGGAATTCGTGGTCAATTCGTCCTTCTATATTCCTCCGCAGGGTGCGGCTACCATGTCTTATATCGACAAGCAGCTGCCGAGTCTCCCCCGTCTGCTGGGAGACAACGGCTATCAGACGGCCACGTTCCACACCAATGTAGTGGAATTCTGGAACCGGGGCGAGCTGTACAAAGCCCTCGGCTGGCAGAAATATTACGATCACCAGTTCTTCGGTGACGAGGATGCCTTCTTCTTCGGCGCTTCCGATGAGGTGCTCTACCGCAAATCCTCGGAGAAGCTGAAGGAAATGAGCGATGCGGGCCAGCCGTTCTATGCCCAGGTCATCTCCATGTCGGCGCATCACCCGTTCACTATTCCTGAAGAAAAGCACAAGATGAAGCTTCCTGAGCGGTATGAAGGAACCTTTGTCGGCGATTATGTCCGGTCCCAGAACTATGCGGACTATGCCTTTGGACAGTTTGTAGATGAACTTAAGGACAGCGGATTATGGGAGAACAGTCTGGTTATGGTCTACGGCGACCATATGGGACTGCCGATCTATTCCCTGGATCATGACGACAAACAGTTAATGAAGGAAATCTACGGATATGATTACAGCTACGCCAATATGCTCAATATTCCGCTGCTTATCCATGGCGAAGGAATTGCTCCGCAGAAGCTTGCGCAGGTCGGCGGAGAAGTCGATATTATGCCTACAGCTGCCAGCCTGCTGGGGGTATCCATGGATAACAACATTCATTTCGGCCAGGATCTGCTCAGCCAGTCCTACAATCTGCTGCCGCAGCGGTATTACCTGCCTACCGGCTCCTTCATCTCCAGCTCTGCCCTGCTGATTCCGGGCAACAGCTTCGAGGATAATACCCAATATCCGCTGGCGACCGGAGGTACTGCTCCGGCCGGCAACGAGGATGAATACAACCGCGCTCTGCGGCTGCGCCAGCTGTCTGACAGTTACGTTACACAATTGCCGGACAAAGAACCTGCCGCAGAATAGCCAGTTTTGGGGTAAGCTTGGCCTTACCCCAAAACTGGCTTATCTTTTAAAAAAATCATCCTAACGGGTGATTAGGACTACCTTCGCTCGAGCACAATGCATGCTGTTTTTCACATACATTTGGTCCATATGCCTGCTTGCGAGCACAATGTATGCTGTTTTTCACATACATCTGGTCCATATGCCTGCTTGCGAGCACAATGTATGCTGTTTTTCACATACATCTGGTCCATATGCCTGCTTGCGAGCACAATGTATGCTGTTTTTCACATACATCTGGTCCATATGCCTGCTTGCGAGCACAATGTATGCTGTTTTCCACATACATCTGGTCCATATGCCTGCTTGCGAGCACAATGTATGCTGTTTTTCACATATATCTGGTCCATATGCCTGCTTGTGAGCACAATGTATGCTGTTTTTCACATACATCTGGTCCATATGCCTGCTTGCGAGCACAATGTATGCTGTTTTCCACATACACTTGGTCCATATACCGTTGTATCAGCCCAATGGATTCCATTTTAAGTAAAATAACAAGTAAGGGTAAGCTTGGGCTTACCCCAAAGCATATAAAATCTTTCAAGACACGAAGCAGCGCCTCTCCGTAACGGGAGAAGCGCTGCCTCTTTGTGATGCTTATGTTAACGCTCCTGATTCTCCAGCATGAGATAATAATCCGCGAAGTTCTCCAGCTCTGCCGGCTCCAGAATGGCCAAATGCTCTTCCAGCAGCAGCAGTGACCGGCGCTGTGCTTCTTCCAGCACCTCTTGTCCCTTGCCGGTGATCGTGACGATTACCGCTCTGCGGTCATTCTCGTCCGTCACGCGGGCGATCAGCTCCAGCAGCTCCAGCCGGTCCAGCATGACAGTGACTGCACTGGACTTCACCTCCATCTTGTCCGCCAGCTGAATCACCCGTGCCTGCTGCTCCTGAAAGATCATATGCAGCAGCCCGAATTGCGGCACAGTCAAGCCCAATTCCTTATGCAATGACATCTGCGACATGATTCTGCGCTGAACCTTCCACATGGATAATCCCACACGTTCGATCAAAGGATTGATTTCTTGCGACATTCCTTCAGCTCCCAGTCCGTTTGTTCTGCTTCAAGCGTACCATTATACGGGTCCGGCAACAATATTTTTTGAATTTAAGATAGGATTCAGCGCCTATTTTCAATGATTTTTTATACATAATCCATCATTTTCCGACACAAAAATTCTTTTTCTGACGTCTGCTCAAACCGCAGCGTATGCGCTATAATCGTAGCAGTGAACCCATAATTCACTTAATCTTTTAGAGTCAGGGCTGGTGATATTTGTTATGAAATTGGCAACAAAATTAACATGGATGATGCTGATTGTATTGCTGCTGGTTGGTTCATCCATAGGCTTCTTCGGTTATCATGCGGCCTACAAGCAGATCGATGAAGCTGCAGGCATTGAATTGGTAGGCTGCGCGAATATCACTACCGGCCTTATTGATCCTGCCGACATAACCGCTCTGGCTGCCGGGGATTCCAGCAAGCTGACCGCGATTGAAGACCGCATCGGATGGATCAGTGATCACAAGCCTATTTTCAAAGAAGCCTTCATTCTATCACTGGACGGCAAGGTGCTGGCCGCTGACCAAAACTTCAAAAAACGCGGCTACAAAGCTGGAGATTCCTTCTACTTCTCAGATGAAGATAAACAAATGATTATCAAGATGAAGCACTCCGCCTACTCGAAGGTGTATACATATCAGGGCACCTCCCTCAAAACCGGCTACGGCCCCATCTATCAGGACCATGACCCTACCAAACCCATCATTGCATTAATGGCGATTAACTTCGACGGCCCCTTAATTCAATCCCGGACCATGGATATCATCACCCAGCCCTTCCTGATCGGCAGCTCCATTCTGATTATTGCGATTCTTGCCGCCTATCTGCTGATCCGCCGGATGGTCAGCCCGCTCACCAAGCTGTCTGCATCCGTGAATACGGTAGCCCAAGGCGATCTGACCCGGGAACCGCTGCTCTTCACAGCTAAGGACGAGATCGGCGAGCTTGCCCGCGACTTCAATGCGATGACTCTGAATCTGCGCAACCTGATTACACAGGTCAATGATACGTCCATGCTGGTTGCCTCCTCTTCCCAGGAGCTGTCCGCCAGTGCCCAGGAGACCAACCGCGCCGGAGAGCATAGTGTTAATGTCACCCTGGATCTCGCCGACGGGGCGCATACCCAGCTGCAGAATCTGGAGGGCAGCTTCAAGGCCGTACAGGATATGTCGCATTTCATTACCGAGATTGCAGGCAATGCCGACAGCGCAATGAACCAGGCCGCCATCAACTCCCAGAAGGCCCGGACGGGCCGGGAATCTATGGACTCGACCACCTCCCAGATGGCCATTGTGGGCGCAAGCATCTCGGATCTATCCGGTATTATCGAGACGCTGGGCAGCCATTCCAAAGAGATTGAGAATATTGTCGGCACTATTGCCAGTATTGCCGAGGAGACGAATCTGTTATCCCTCAATGCGGCGATTGAAGCCGCACGGGCCGGAGAAGAGGGCCGCGGCTTCGCCGTTGTGGCAGGCTCTGTACGCAAGCTGGCTGAACGTTCGGCCGGATCTGCCCGCCAGATCGGTGAGCTGGTCAGTCTGATTGTCCAGCAGATGGACAAGGCCGGAGAGACCATGAAGCACTCCACGGAAGAGATGCATCACGGCAAAGAGATGATTATAGCGGCCGGCCATTCCTTCTCCGAGATTGAGTCATCCGTCTCCGATATGTCTGCACATAGCCAGCAGATCTCAGCCACTGTGCGTGAGCTGGCCCTGCTCTCTGACGGACTTGTCGCTTCGATCCAGAAGATCGTAGCGGTCTCCAATCAGACGGCCGAGGGCGCGGAGACCTTGTCCGCCTCGTCTCAAGAGCAGCTTGCCGCCATGCAGGAGGTCGAATCCTCCGCCGCATTCCTCTCCTCCCTGGCAGAGAAGCTGCAGGTATTGGTCGAGAATTTCAAAATCTAGACCGGAGCTTTATATATTATTCATGAAAAAGGCTGCCCTGATGTGGAATAACCCTCCACGTCCAGGACAGCCCTTTTTGTGCAACAGCAATCAGATACATTATGCCGTATTCTCAATGAACCATTGGCCCAATTCGTTAACCGGCATCGGACGCCCGTAGTAGAAGCCCTGCATCACCCGGCAGCCCAGCGATTGCAGCAGTTCAATCTGCTCCGTAGTCTCCACGCCCTCCGCCACAACCTCCATGTTCAGATTGCTGGCAATGGCAATGATGTTGCTGATGATCGCTTTCTTGGAATGCATCTTACTCTTGCGGATGAAGACCTGATCAATCTTCAGGGTATTCACTGGAATCTCATCCAGATTGCCAAGCGAAGAGAAACCGGTTCCGAAATCATCCAATGACACCCGCACACCGAGATCCCGCAGCTTGGAGAGCTGGGCTACCGTCTCTTCCATATTGTTCATCGCAATCGACTCGGTAATCTCCAGTTCAAGGAAATGCGGCGCAAGGCCCGAACGCGACAGCGCCTCTTCCACTACCTCATACAGGCTTCCGCCTTCAAACATCCGCGCCGACATATTAATCGAGACCGCTACACTGGCAACCTTCGCCTGATGCCAGAGCATATTCTGTCCGCACACCTCATGCAGCATCCAGTATGTAATAGGGACAATCAGGCCGGTCTCCTCGGCGATCGGAATGAACTCTCCCGGAGAGATGACGCCATGCTCCGGATGTCTCCAGCGCAGCAGCGCTTCAAGCCCCACGGTGACATTCAGCAGCGAATCCCATTTGGGCTGGTAGACCACCATGAATTCCGAGCGGGCCAGCGCCTTGCGCAGATCCTTCTCAAGTGACATCCGCCGGACCTGATGACGGTTCATCTCCAGATCGAACACACTGAATTTATTCTTGCCCGAATCCTTGGAGGTATAGAGCGCCGTATCGGCTGCCTTCATTAGCGCCGAACGGTCGGTGCCGTGCGCCGGAGTCATGCTGATTCCCACACTCGCAGTTACGTACAATTCGTTACCTTCAATACTGTAAGACTTCTTGAGCTCCTGGAGGATATGCTGTGCTACTTCCTCTGCCGCCACGGTGGTGCAATCCGGCAGCGCAATCAGGAATTCATCCCCGCCAAGCCGGAACACCTTCCCCTTCCCATCCACGCAGCAGGTCAGCCTCGCAGATACATCCCGCAGCAGCAAGTCGCCAATATCATGGCCCAGCGTATCATTAATCGATTTGAAGCGGTCCAGGTCAACAAAAAACACGGCGCCGGAGATCCCGCCGAAGAAATCATCCTTGAAGTAGCGCTCCAGACCATGCCGGTTCGGCAGCTCGGTGAGCGGGTCATGATAGGCCATGCGCTCCAATACATCCCTGTCCAGAAACACAGTCCCGCCGGAGACTGCCAGCACGAACAGGGTAACCAGTGAAATCCCTGTCAGCAGAACCACATCGGTCTCCATCAGCATCGGGGCGGGCGCCTGCCAGCTGTAACTATGCAGGTCGCTTGCTCTCAGACTCGTATAATGCATACCGGTAACCGCCAGGGCGATGAATAGAGCCGAATACAGCTTCCAGCGGTTGAAGCCTGTATGATCCTTGAATCTGCGGAACATCAGAACTCCGATGTAGGAAGCGGCAAGGGCAATCAGTACCGATACAGCCTGATCCATTGCCCTGTAATGAATCTTGGCCTCCATCTCCATCGAGGACATTCCGGCATAATGCATGAACGATATGCCGCTGCCGAGTATGCCGCTGCCCGCGAGAAGCCGCCAGCTTCTCTGGCGGGGAGCCGTAACCAGCTGAAGGGTTGCATAGCAGGAGGACATAATAATAAGCAGGGACACGCCAGCCATCACCGGATGGTAGCTGGCCTTGAACGGCAGGCGGCTGGCCATAATGCCGACAAAATGCATGGCCCAGATCCCGCCGCCAAGGACACAGGCACCCGAGAGCAGCCAGAGACGTCTGACCCGGCCCGCGGAATGGGAAACCTGCGAAATCAGATTAAGCGCGGAGTACGCTGCTGCGGCAGCTAGCGCATAGGATAGTAAAACGATCCAGATATTATAGTGGATTCCCATTTGATCCATAGTTGACCTCTTCACTGGTTATAGTATCAGCGTCGTTTCAGGGTCTATCTTAAGTTATAAATCAATATACGAATAGCGGATAAATGGAAGAGTATATAATGATTGCAGGTATTCTCTGAAAACTAACTTTAGCTGTATTTTACCTTGTATTCACCGGGCTGTCTAAGTAAATAATGGAACTTGGACCCTTTTTTGAACGCCGGCAAAAATTGTCCATATTTGTCCTCAGCCGCCTGCGCGAAGGGTTGGAAATCCGTTGTCCCGGGAGGTGTCCGGCAGGAACGCCCTGCGCCAGATCCAGGCATTAGCAGCTACCAGAATTACCATGTAGATGTATATTCCTGCAGGAATCAGGGTGAAGACATAGTGCACTCCGGCCAGCCCCCCAAGAATGAACAATTGTACAAAAGCACTGCCGGTGAATTCCTTCCGCTGCGCCGCCTCGTACTTCTCCGAGAACGGGAGCGCCTTCGGGAACGTAAGGAAGCAAATCACGGCATACAGCAGCAGAGCCAGCAGGACGACTGCCATATCTGCAATAATCCAGGAGCCCAAGAGAGCGATGAACACTGCCGCCTCCAGCAGAAAGAGCGGCACCAGCAGCTTCACGACCGCTGCCTTCAGCATTCCCCGGTAGACCAGCCCCTTGCCCGGTAAAGGAATCACCTGATAGATCCATGCCCCCTTATAGCTGGCCGAGTAACGGACCATCTGCACGACTGTCATCAGCAGCAGCGCGCTGTAATAGATAAACAGGAAGGACTTGGAGCTTCTGATCCCGGCCAGATCGCCGCTCCACACCTGATTGAAGATGAAGATAAAGGGAAAGATCAGCGAGAAGCCGATGGTCGGATATACCCGGAGCTTGAACTCGCGTTCATTCTTCATCATCGACCAGGTGAAGCGGAAGAACATGGCCTCCGCTTTGTTCCGGCATACGGTCTCGGACAGCACACGGGCAAGCCGTCCGCTATCCCGGCCCTCTGCGCCATGCTCAGCCAGCTTCTGAAGGCTGCGTTCAAATACCGGCATCAGCCGGATGTAGGCGGCGAACATCACGGCAGGCACCACCACAGAGAGCGCTGTCAGAATAATCACGGACCGGCTTCCTGTTCCTCCGCCCAGCAGCTCGAACGGCGCCCCGAACCAGACCGGAGCCAGCAGGAAATGCCACCAGGCGGGAGTGAAATCCAGCCCCAGCTCCGATAGATTGAACATCCTGCTAACCAGCTGCGCGCCGACAGTTACCGCCACAGACAGGACAATCTGAACGTAGTTGATGATGTCCTTGAGCTTTTCCCCGTCAAAGAACCTCAGGATCAGCAGATAGATTAGCGCAGTGAACACCAGGATGAAGCCGTCCATCAGCAGAATCTCAGCTGCGTACACGAAGAAGAAGCCCGGCCCGTGCCGGAATAGAGAGAACAGCAGTGAGGGTCCGGTGAAGGTCAGTGTTAAGGTCAGCAGATAGATCAGAATATGTAAGCTCTTGGCCATGTTCAGTGTGCGGCGGTCCACCGGCTTGGAGAAGAGGATGTTCTTGTCGCGCAAATCCAGCATCACCGTCGAGAAATCGGAGATCAGCGTCGTGGTGATCAGGAACATCACGATACTGAACAGCAGACTCATCATCAGGATATGGTGGTCTCTAGGCGCAACCATAGCGATCAGCATCAGCCCCAGCAGCAGATAGAGCCACTGGACTCTGAAGGGGGAGCCCTCCATCTCCAGCTTGGAATTCTGCGACCCGGAGAACAGGGTAGGTGTCCGTCTGCCATCCATCGTCAGCTTGACCTGAAGAATACGGCGCATGAGCGCATAATCGGCTCCCAGGCTCTTAAAGATCCACTGTACCCGGTCAAGCAGCTTCAGAATCAGGAATTCATTCATGCCCCGCACCCTCGCCTATCACAGCCACGAACTCGCTTGCAATATCCCTGTATTGATCGAACCCGGTCAGCTGATTGAAAATCTCCTCCAGTGACCCCTCCCGGCTCTGCTCCCGCAGCTGCGTGAAGGTTCCGTCCGCGACAATATCGCCTCCGTCCAGCAGGATGATCCGGCTGCTGATTCGCTCGACCACATCCATAATATGCGAGGAATAAAAGATGGTCTTGCCCCTGGCGGCAAGCGTGGCGAAGATCTCCTTGACCACCATGACACTATTGGCATCCAGCCCGCTGAGCGGCTCATCCAGGAACAGAATATCCGGGTCATGCAGCATGCTGGCAATCAGCAGCACCTTCTGCTTCATCCCCTTGGAGTAGGAGGCAATCCGCATATCATAGGCCTTCTCCATTCCCAGCAGCCCCATCAGCTTCCGCGCCTTGTCATCGGCATCCGCCTGCTTCAGTCCGTACAGCTCACCGGTGAAGGTCAGATACTCCCGCGCTGTCAGGCTGTCATACAGCTCTGCTACCTCAGGCACGTAACCGATTCTTTTTTTGTAAGCCGTATCCCCGTCCGAGATATCCCTGCCAAAAATCCGTATGGTCCCGTTGTAACCCTCCACCAGACCGAGCATAATCTTGACTGTCGTGCTTTTACCGGCCCCATTGGGTCCGATATATCCGATAATCTGCCCGCGGTATACCTTCAGATCAATCCCCCGCAGCACCATCCGGTCACTATAATTCATCCACAAGCTCTCAATTGAAATCACCGGCTCTTCAGTTAAGCCCATTGACGTCTCTCTCCCTTCGGTAAGCACACTCTTCCTTCAAGCAACAGAAAGTACCATTCACCCTATTCTAGCAAATTTTAGCACTTGATTCCTGTGATTTATCGCAGCGTGATTTCTGCATAGACCCGAAAACAGCAAAAAGAGCAGCCCTTAGGCTACTCTTGATGAACTTGCTATGCTACTGAGGAAGCGGTGCTATTGCGCCAACAGATTATAGATAACCTGGGCCGCCTGTGCTCTCGTGGACAGCTCCTGCGGGTATAATCTTCCATTATCCCCCTTGATCACTCCGTGTTCCGCAAGAGCCTGCAGGGCTTCTTGCGCATAGCCGGCAATCTGCGGTGCATCGCTGTAAGCGGCAAGGGTTACGCCTCCAGTCCGTCCGGGAAGCTCGCCCAGCGTATTCAATGCGCGATACAGCAAGGTGAACAGCTCCTGCCGTGTAATCTGCCGATCCGGCTTGAACTGGTTATCCCCGGAGCCGGAGGCAATCCCCAGCTTCTTGGCAGCCGCCAGATAAGAGGTGTAATAAGTAGCCCCCGCATCGGTAAAGTTGGCGGCTCCTTCATTCTCTGGCGCTATTCCATAAGCCTTGAGCAGCAGAACAATGAATTGGCCTCTGGTTACAGCGGCATTCGGACTGTAATTGTTGTCTTCCGTGCCGGAGGTTATTCCTCTGGCTGCCAGGAAGCTCACTGCGTTGTTATACCAGGCACTCTCCGGCACATCGGTAAAGCTCACTTTGTTATACCCGACAATGTACTGGGAGAAATGCGGGGTAACGAAATTCACACTGGCCGCCGCCTGGCTATACCCGCCGCGAATCGTTTCCAGGCTGCCGGATTCCGTAATATAATAGATCACCAAAGCATTGGCATCCTCAGCTTCCTTCAGAGTATACGGCACACTGATACTGGCTTTCCCGCCGCCGAACGCCTTGATCTCACTCTCGCCCGCAGTCAGGGACAGATCATAGACCGGACGGTTGCCGAGTACGGCCTGCCCCTCCTCGCTTAGCGAGACCTTGGCGATCCGGATATGGATATCCCCGCCGTCTGCCGCTCCGCTGATGCTGGCTACGGACCGGGCATCGAGTGTAATGGTTCCCACATTCAGATAGTTCACTTTAATCTCAGCCTTCGTCCCTGAGGCCAAAGCATTGAAAGCACTTCTTGGCAAAATCAGCTCTGCGGTCTGCGTATCTGTCTTAGTCTCCACCTTAATCTCCAGGATAGCTTTTTTACCGGCAGCTTCAGCCTTGATGAGGCTCTCCACCAGTCGGGAGAGCGTATCCGCTGTAAGGGACGCCGTAGTTACTCCGGTAGTGTCATCGGTAGTGGCCGAAGCCGTTGACGATACTATCACCGTCTCCCCTTCTGTTGTCGTAACAGGCTCACTGCTGACGGGTGCGGCCGGTGCTGATCCTGGCACGGTTCCTGGCGGTGTACTGCCGGATGATGCCGGAGGATTGCCGCCGGAAGCCGGTACATACTCAGGCACAATGACGCTGGCCGCCACCCCCGCCTTATAGCCTTCTTTGGCTGAATATCGGACGTCATACGTACCCGGAACCAGACCGGTGATCTCCGGGCCTGTTGCATACACGTAGCTCGTAGCCGTAGACAGCTTATATTCCTGAGCTGCCGTGGTACCGGTAATCCGGCCGTCCTTATTCGCTGCAGATGTTGGAGCAATCCCGGCCAGTCCCGTTGGGGCTGCCTGCTCAGCCGTATAAGCCGGCACGGTTACATCCGCAGCGCGCCCCGCCTTATAGCCTTCTTTGGCTGCAAATCTTACATTGTATACACCCGGCACGAGTCCGGTAATCTCACCCTCCGTCGCATAGACATAATCTGTGACTGTGGAGAGCTTGAACTCTAGTAGCGTGGTGGTGCCTGTGATCCGTCCATCCTTATTCTCGGGAGTGGTCGGTGCAATGCCTGCCAGTCCGGTCGGCGCCGCCTGCTCCCCGTAGGCAGGAACCTCAACCTCGGTTGCCGGGCTGGCGCTATAGCCTTCTCTGGCAGGATATCTCACCAGATAGATCCCCGGGGTCAGTCCAGTGATCAAAGAACCTTCTACTTTGAGGTATTCAGCGCCTTCAGCCAGCTTATATTCCTGTCCGGCCACCGTCCCTGTAATTTGCCCGTCAATATTCTCCTCTGTAGTAGGAGCTACCCCCGTCAATCCGGAAGGTGCCGCCTGGGACTCAATATATTCCGGCACCACTACCTTCACTGGAGCTCCTGCCGGGTAAGAGATGGCTACTGCACCGCCAGTGGACGTAATCGGCCCCTGATACCCCGGCTTGGAGGCGTAGCGGACAGTGTAGGTTCCCGGAGCGAGTCCGGTAATTGAGTCGCCTGTTACAGGGGTGTATGCAGTTCCCCCCTCCCTTGTGTACTCCAATGCTCTGTTTGCTGTGCCTGCAATCTGCCCGTCAGTACCTCCGGCCGCAGCCGGGGCTATTCCTGTCAATCCGCCCGGCACGCTCTCCAGTCTCGAATACAGAGCCGACAACGCCGCAACGGTATTGGAATATCGGACGCCGGCCGGATACACGCCAGGATATCTGGTATCCACATAACCCGGCTGAATGTTCGTCCAGGAGTACATCAGCTCCACATGCCCCAGGATCGGAGCGCTATTCCCCGCTTCATCCTTATTATTCTTGCTGTAAGTGAACAGATACGGAACCTGAAGCCGGTCGCCGTTGATCTTGACGCCGCTCGCATCGGTATAGCTGATGACGGAAGGCTTCGCCGCCGTATTGTTCTCTGTCTTGATGTTGGTCAGATAGGTGTTAACCAGATCGACATACAGGTTCGCATAGGGATGTCCTGTTAGCCGGATCTGAAGCTCTTCATTGCCGTGCGGATTGGCCGGATAGGTACCGCCGCTGTTATTATCCGGTTCGGCGACAGTCACCCCGGCATCCAGCTTGGTGTCGAAGAAATATATTTTGTCCACCTGATATTTTCTGGCATATTCGTTAATGTATTTGATGACCGCTTGCGTATTCGGGCACCAGGACCCGCCGAACAGAACCGCATAATTCCCGTCACTGGCCAAAATCTGCTTGAGCTGATGGTAGGTAACATGCTCATAGACAAGACTGCCGTCCCCTTCCGTGAAGATTGCCGGCTTCCCCGGATTCTCCCCCAGATAGTTCTTATTGAAGGCCGCCTTGATATAAGCTGACTCATCAATCGTGTTAATGGAAGGCACCGAACGGAATACAGGCTCCAGCAGGGCTTTGTAATCCGCAACCTTAACAGGGTCCAGCTTTCCGCCAGTCTGGAAATCACTCCAGGACCTGCTCTCGTTCAGATAAGATACGATAGGGGCACTGTTGCCCTGGCTGTCCCTATGATCCTTGTTGTATACGAACAGAAAAGGCGCTTCAAGCTTGTTCGCAGTAATTACGGCTCCCGCTTTGTTTACGTAGCTGACATTATGCTCGGGAATGCTTTTGTCGTACAAGGCAAGATTCTTCAAGTACTTATTGACCAGATCCACGTATTTATATGCATACTTATTATTGCTGTCAGCAATATCCAGGCTATCTCCATCCAGCTTCGTATCAAAATTATAAATGGTGGATATACCGTACGCCTTGGCAGCCTCATTAATAAAGCCTATCTCTGCCTGAGTATTCTCACTCCACGCTCCGCCCACCAGCACAGCGTAATTCCCTTCGCTCTCAAACAGATGGACGATGTCCTCATACGTCGCTGTCTTGAACACATGTTTCTCGTCCTTCAAATTGCTGTAGACATTGTTGAAATAATTATAATGGCTTACACTGCCCCCGGCAGCAGCCTGAACGAAGGCTTCCGTTTCCGGCACGGCCTGGTCTGCTGTTGCCTGGCGAACCGGGAGAACAAATAGAGAGGCTGCCAGCAGCAGCGGAACTATCTTTTTGAGCTGAATCAGTTTTGTCATTATGTGCACCTCGACTCGGATTGGGGTATGTTCTGTAACGGCCAGCGGACTTCAGAAGCAGGCTTGCCCGTCATGGGCAAACCTCTTCTGTGGCTGCCGGAGCCGGAGCAGCCTCCGCAGGGGCAGCTTCTGCCGGTGCAGGCGCAGGAGCGCTTACCGGTTGCTGCGGTGCAGAATTAGCTGTGTTAGCCGAAGAAGCAGGGGCTGCAGTAGCTTTGGCTTTGACCACCTCGGTTGTGGAGAAGGTAACCGCCTTGGCTGGAGCCTGTGTCGCAGCAGGGGCCTGTGTTACAGCAGGCGCTGCGGCAACCACCGGCTGTTGCGTGGCGGTAACAGCAGCCGGAGCGGCCGTAGGAACCGCTGCAACGGCTGCTTTAGGAGCAGGGGTGCTGATTACAGGAGCTGCTGTTGGAACGGCAGCTTGCGGTTTGGCGCCGGCAGCCTGCACTTGAGGGGCTTGAACGGCAGGGGCGGGGGTAGCCTTCGGCTGAGCCGCCGTCTTGTTCAATGCTGCGGCATCCTTCGGCTCTGCTGAAGCTGCAGCGGCTGGAGCCGCCACGGCAGGGGCTGCGCTGGCCTTAGTCTGCACGGCAGCAACCACAGCCGGTACTGCTGATGCCTCAGGCTGGACTGCTGCGGTCTGGGCCGCTTCTGCCGGAGGCGCTTCGGTCTGCACCGCTACAGCGGAAGAGCTCTCAGCAGGCTGGGCCGTCTGCACGGGTGCTACCGGTGGCTGGCTTGCCGCTGCGGCAGCGGCGGCCTTCTCCTGAACCGGCTCAGCCTCCGCTGTTTTTTTAGTGGCGGATACTGCGGCAAAGGTCAATGCCGAGAAGACTACCGCTGCGGTAATAACGGATACCGTAAGCTTTTTCATAGATGAATCATTCCTTTCACTTCGCCCTAGGCTGATAGTTGGTATAGATGATTTCAGGGCTGCGGAACGCAAAAAGAGATTCAACAGCACGCATGATTATGCGCTTCTGTTGAATCTCTGGCGGTCCAGTCGATCCCTAAATGGCTTGCAGATAAGTTCCATATTATTCATCCTGCCATCCTTTGTCAATCACCAATTTATTTATCACATCTGTTTTATCGGATTTAAAGATAATTGACATATTCATACATTGACATTCATAAAATTACCATATACATTTAAACCCATAATTCCGACCAAAAAACTATTATTAGGAGGCTTTATAGCAGCATGAATAATATCGACAACAATCTATTAACCGCCATTGAGACGAATTGGCATGGCTTTGTGGTCTCTATTATCGTATTCGGTATCCTTTATTTCCTGGCCCGCAAGAGAATCGGCTTCGGCACCCGTGTTCTGGCAGGGCTGGGCATCGGACTGATTGCGGGAATATTTTTTCAATATTTCACGTTGGAGACCAAGGCCATCAGCACCTTCGGCAGCATCTATGTCAGTCTGATCCGTATGCTTGTTGTGCCGCTGGTGTTCATTCTGGTATTGAACAGCATCTCTTCCTTAACTAACCTTGAATACCTGCGCAAAATCGGAATTAAAACCTTCGCCTGGTTCCTAGGCACCACCGGTGTTGCCTCCATCATCGGTCTGTCTGTAGCTCTGCTGTTCAACCCGGGCAAAGGCATCCAGCAGACCGTTCCCGAGGACTTCACCGCCCGTGAAATTCCCACCTTCTCACAGGTGATCCTCGACCTTGTCCCTTCCAATCCCGTGAATGAAGCGGCTACCGGCAAGGTGGTGCCTCTGCTGATTTTTGCCATCTTCCTGGCTGTGGCCATTATTAAGGTCGGCTCCAAGAAGCCGGAGGCTGTGAAGCCTGTCCGCGATCTTATTGAATCCTTGACGACAGTGCTGCACCAAGTTGTAAAATTCGTCATCCGTCTGACGCCTTACGGCGTATTCGCATTGATTGCCGGAATCACGGCACGCTACGGCTGGGATACCCTCCAGGAGCTGGGCAGTGTCATCCTAACCTCTTACGCCGCACTGATTCTGCACTTTATCCTGATCTTCGGCGGGCTGGTGCTGTTTGTTGCCAAGGTGAACCCTATCCGCTTCTTCCGCAAAATCTATCCGATGCTGACCGTTGCCTTCACCACCAGAAGCAGCTACGCCACCCTGCCGGTGAATCTTGAGGTGATTACGAAACGTCTGCATGTCTCACCGCGCATTGCCAGCTTCGTGGCTCCGCTGGGCGCGTCCGTCAACTTCAATGGCTGCGGTGGCGTATGGCCGGCCATTGTGGCTGTATTCACCGCGCAAGTCTACGGAATTCAGCTTACCGGAACCGACTATATTACGCTGGTGCTGGTCAGCATCATCTCCTCCATCGGGGTAGCAGGCGTGCCAGGACCGGCTGTTATCTCCACCACTGTGGTATTAACCGCACTCGGCTTGCCGCTTGAGGGTATAGCCATCGTTGCAGGGGTAGAAGCCCTTATCGATATGGGCCGAACCGCAGTTAATGCTACCGGGACTACCGTAACAGCCCTGCTGGTGGCTAACTCAGAGGGCGAATTCGACCGCGAAGCCTTCAACCGTGGTGACAAAGACGAGGACGAGGTTCTCCTGAACGCAATCTAAGCAAGTCCCCTTTCCTCTTCGTAAAAGCCATAAAGACGCCAAAAAGCAGCGATTCCTCCGTAACTGGAAGAATCGCTGCTTTTTGGCGTTATTAACAGATGGAACAAATGATTACCCTAAGCAGATACGCTCACGCCTGCGGGCTGACTCCAGGCAGCTCTCGATCAGCCTCATATTCAGCACCGGGTCCTCCGACGAAATCCATGGCTTGCCGCTGAAGACCGCTGTAGCGAAATGGTCGGCCTGCTGGACGTAAGGGTTGGCTCCGACGGCCTCTACACGCCGGGGCTCTCCGCCGCCGTATACGAAGAACTCCGCATCATCGAATCTCGCATTGAACGGCATCGGAATCTCGATCCGCCCCTGCGTACCGAGCACCTCCAGGAGCTGGCGGTTGTACGCCCACATCCCGCAATCGAAGATCAGGCTCTTCCCGCCGGGGAACTCCACTAGCCCGGAAGCTACCATATCTACATTGTCATGCTCCGGCGAGAACAGCGCGTGCACCGTTACCGCCTCCGGCTCTGTGCCGAACAGCAGCCGCGCCGCGGTGAGCGGATAGCAGCCGACATCATAGAGCGATCCGCCTCCCCAGGCAGCATTGAAGCGGATGTTGGAGGTATCCGTAGCATCGTTGTAGGTGAACGTGCCGCGGATGGTACGCACCGCGCCGATCTCGCCGCTGGCGATAATCACCTGCAGCTCATTGATGCGCGGATGATGCCGGTACATGTAAGCCTCCGCCAGGTGAACGCCCGCCTTCCGGCAAGCCTCTACCATCTCGGCCGCTTCACGGCTGTTCAGCGCAATCGGCTTCTCGCATAGGATATGCTTACCCGCTTCCGCCGCGCGGATCACCCATTCACAGTGGAGATGATTGGGAAGCGGAATGTAGACGGCATCCACCTCCGGGTCAGCAAGCAGTTCCTCATAGCTCCCGTAAGCCTGCTCAATGCCGAATTCGGCGGCTACGCTGCTGCTCTTCGTGAGCCCGCGGCTGGCCACCGCCCGGATCACTCCGGTCTCGGACTCCTGGATAGCCGGCATGACCGAGCCTGTAGCGATCTGCGCGCAGCCCATAATTCCCCAGCGAAGCTTCTCTGCCATCGTTATCACCTTCCTTATCTTAGTGTAACCCATATAACAGCTATACCCAGCACAAGGATTCTTGCCGCACTCATAAGCACGAAATTCTTCACCGCCAGGATGAAGGTCGTGCCTTTATGCTGCTCCTGATAGAAGCGTGCAATATTACGGCGCAGCGGAATCAGGGTCAGCAGGAGCAGCAGGACCAGGACCGGGTGGACCCCGAGCAGCACCAGCACAATCAGATCGGCAAAAGACACATAATAGAGCAGCCTCCACAGCAGCAGCGCATTCTCCCGTCCGATGTACACCGGCAGCGTGTATCTGCGGTTCTCGATATCATCCTCGATATCGCAGATATTGTTCGCCAGCATAATTCCGGCAATGCCCAGAATCGCCGGGACGGAGAACCAGAACAGATACAGCACCTCAAGGAAATTGATATGCAGGCTGATCCATTCCCCCTTCAGCAGCAGAGTGACCACCGCCTGATCCGAATGGATATAGGCCGAGATGAAAATAATGACGAACCCCATGAACAGCCCGGAGAACAGCTCGCCGAGCGGCATCCGCGAGATGGGGATCGGTCCGAAGGAGTACAGGATGCCGATCAGGAAGGAGAGTCCCCCGAGCAGGAATACCAGCAGTCCGGTCTGGAACACCAGGGCAATGCCCCCGCCTGCCGCCAGCACAAGGAGAATGACGATCAGCGCCACCACCGTAGACTCCTTCAGCTTGAAGCGGACAATCGGATTATGGGTCTCATACCCGTAGCCATGGGTTTTGGCGGCCTTTTTGAAATCATAATAGTTGTTGATCGCTGTTGTCGCCATATCAAAGCTTAAGAGGGACACCAGCATCAGCACGAAGCGCAGGATATAGAAATCCTCGAACCGGTACAGGGCATACAGCGTCCCCAGCAGCAGCGGGAGCATACTGGCCACCTTCGTCGGCAGCTCGACAAACTTGAAGAAAGTTCTTATATTCACAGCCATTCATCCTTATCAGTCATATGAGCACGTTACTGTGCGGTGGTTGTAATGGTAACCGGCGACCACTCAGCGATAACCGTCTGTCCGTGCGCCGACACGCTGCCTTCCGGGGTCAGGTCCTTCTCCGTCATAATGCCCAGAGCGATGGTGAAGCTGTTGAATTTCACAGGCACATTCCGCTCGCGCCGCACCTCATTCCCATTCACATAGAAGACAGCCTCATTGTTGCCCCGGTGGTAGGTGATGGTGTACGTGTTGAATTCGCGCGGCTTGAAGTCCGTATCCTCCTTGAAAATACAGAAGTATTTGGTCCCTCCCGTCTCGGGTACAGTTACCCCGGGGAACGGAAGGATGCCGTACACACTGGCGTATTTGTCGTTGCCGGCGAAGAAATCAAGCGCAGCGCCTGTGGTGAAGTCCAGCAGATTCAGCGACACATAGCCGTCATACAGATCCCCTGGTGCAGTGCCCTGTGTGCGGGCGCGGATCTGGAGCTCGAAGCGGATTTCGCCTTCCTCCGGAATCTCTACCGGCTGGGCCGAATAGTACATATGCTTGGCATTATCCAGAATCTGCACCTGATCATGACGGCGGCTCAGCTGAGCCCGCACGTACAGATACTCATTACGCACAATTACCACCGCTTCCGGCTCACGATACGCCCAGAACGAGCCGTCCGGCAGCTTAAAGCCGCCCGTCTGCCAGACCTTCCCTTCCTCTAGTATGGTATGGAAATCCCCGATCACCGTTTGCTTGCCCTGTGTTGCAGGCATACCTTCGTTTGCTGGCAGATGCTTGTCCATGAATTCTCCCGCTTTCTATAGTGTAGTAGTCAATGATATATATTTTAAAATAGCCCCTGGATCAGCAGGGCTGCTGTCATGACCGCCCCGCAGCGTACCGATGCGCGCTGTGAGGCACCCATAAGCGGCAGATAGGCTTCAGAGGGATTCTCCGGCTGGAGGCTGCGGTAGATCCGTATCGGGGCAATGGCTGTCAGCAGAGCGAGCAGCGCGTATACCGGCAAGATATGAAGCAGCACACATACAATCAGTGAAGCATAGGAGATGTAGAGCAGTACCTGCGAGAAGATCAGCGCCCTGCGTTCACCCCATACCACGACCAGTGAGCGTTTGCCGGCCTGCCGGTCGGCTCTCCAGTGCAGAAAGTGATGATTGAACAGCAGCAGGGTTGTGAGCAGGCCGCTCGGCAGCGATAACAGCACCGGCTTCAGGCTGAACCCCCCGGTCTGAACGAAATAAGCACCGAGAACCGGCATGAGTCCAAAGGCCAGGAAGATCGCAAGCTCACTGTAGCCCTTGCCCCGGTATCCGAACCGCAGCGGCGGAGCCACATAGAAATAAGCGATCAGCGCACCGCCGGCTACAAACCACAGAATCTCCCAGCCGCTGTACAGGCTGAGCAGCAGGCCACACCCGGCCGCAACGGCCAGCAGCCCCCAGGTCAGCAGGGCAAACAGCGACTCGCGCATGACGCCCCCGGACAGCAGCCCGGAGTTCGTAGAGATGGCTCCAGGTGTATGCTGCGCCTCTGTATCCGTGCCGTTGCGGAAATCCCACAGGTCATTCACCATATTGGAGAATAAATGGGCCGCAGCCGCTCCGATGAACGTTATTACAAATAAAAACGGATGGAACACTCCCTGCCATACATAGGCCCCGGCTGTTCCCAGGACAACCGGTATGAGCATAACGGGGATCACTCCAAACCGTGAGGCTTTCTTAAAAAGGGTCCACTTCTCCATCATGCCAAGAAAAATCTCCTTTTATTATTATTTGATAATTATTATCATTAAATTATTATACATCAAAATTCGACACTTCGGGCAGATTTACGCTGCAAAATATTCCCTAATCGTGGTACACTATAATCGATGGTACTTATTTCCTATTAAATCTTAAATAATGAAGGGGATCAGATGAAACTCCGCAAAAAAATAATCATCTTCATTAGTTTTGTCGCTATCCTCGGCATTGGTGCCACCTATCTGATGCTTCATGTGATTCTGCTGAACCGCTTCGAGAAGCTGGACGAGGCAGAGCTGAAGCGCAACCTGAGCAAGGCTACCGCAGCTTATCATCAAGAGCTGGAGAGCCTGAGAACGGGACTCCTTGATGTTGCCGTCCGGGATGAAACCTACCGCTTCATAGAGAACGCAGCGGCTACCGGCTCGGCGGACTCCGGCAGTACGGCTGCCGCCTTCATCCGCAGCAGCCTTGAACCGGCTGCTTATCCAATGAATCATTTCGATATGATTGCCCTGCTTGATCTGGACGGACAACCGCTGTACGGCGGCTCCTACGACCTTCCGGCAGGAATAGTCACCCCGCTAACTGAGGAGCAACTGACGTTAATCAAGCTGATCCGAAGCCGTCTGCCTGTGCCGGGATCTCCCGGCAAGAGCCGGAGCGGCTTCGTTAATCTGGATAAAGGGACTATGCTAATTACAATTACGCCTATTCTTAACAGCAGCAAGAACAAGCCGGTCATCGGAACAGCCATTGCCGGACGGATGCTGCACCAGGATGGAATCGCACAGATCTGGGAGGATACCCTGTCCACGATGGAGATGTCGCGTCTCACCACCCCGCTGCTTGCGGACAGCGGAGGGGAACGCGTCTGGACCAGCCCCGCCCGGGGCGGGCAGATGTCCATCCACACCATACTGGACGACCTGTTCGAAGATCCCGGGATGGTCCTCACCCTGAAGGAGCCGCGCCAGTTCTACAACAGCGGGCTCAAGTCGCTCTCCACCTTCCGTATGTTCTATTTCATCTCCATTCTGCTAATGCTGGGTGCCAGCCTCCTCTTCGTGAACCGGTTCATTCTGAGAAGGATGTCCACTCTGGTACGCAACATCCGAAGGATCGGCAGCAGCAAGGATCTCTCCATCCGGATTCCCAGCTCAGGCCAGGATGAATTCAGTGAAGTGGAGGTCGAATTCAACCGGATGATTGATTCGCTGGAGCAGACCCAGGATGAGCTGCGGCGGCAATCGATGCTGGACCCGCTGACCCGTCTGCCCAACCGCTCGCTGTTTTTTGACAAATTGAATGAAGCAATTGCCGCCGTCAAGGGAAGTGACCGGCAGATCGTGCTGGTCTTCATTGATCTGGATCATTTCAAGACGGTGAACGATACCCTCGGCCATGACTTCGGAGATGCCATCCTGAAGGAGACCGCCTTCCGCATCACACAGGTTGTCGGCAAGCATGATGTGGTCTCCCGGCTCGGCGGGGATGAATTCACCATTCTGCTCTATGATGTGCCTGATGAAGGCAGCATTGCCCGGCAGCTCTCCCGGATTCAGGAAGCCCTCTCCATGCCTCACCGGATCAAGGGGCATCTTCTATATAATACCGCCAGCATCGGCATCAGTATTTATCCGCAGAACGGGGAAGACGCCGATTATCTGGTCAAGCAGGCAGACCTGGCCATGTTCCATGTTAAGGAGACCGGCCGCAATAACATTTTCCAGTATTCAGAGGATCTTGAAGCAGGCATCCGGCGCAAAAAGGTACTGGCCCAGCAGCTCCTCTCCGCTGCCGCCGGGAACGAGTTCGAGCTGCACTACCAGCCGATTCTCAGCACGGGACAGCTGCAGGTATCCAAGGTGGAGGCTCTGCTGCGCTGGACCAGCCCTGCTTACGGCAATATCTCACCGGCCGAATTCATTCCGCTGGCGGAGAGCAGCGGCTCCATTGTCGGCATCGGCAGCTGGGTGCTGCGCCAGGTGTGCTCGGATATGCGCGATTTCCGCAGCCGGGGTCTTGAGCTCACCGCCGCAGTGAATATCTCCGCGCTGCAGCTCATGCAGCCGGGCCTGCTGGAGCTGCTCTTAGAGCTGCTCGATGAATATGAGCTGCCCGCCTCCAGCCTGGAGCTGGAGATCACGGAGAGCGTGCTCGTCTCCGGGGACGGCATCTTCCTGTCGCTGCAGCAGCTTCGGGCCCACGGGTTCCGGATCTCGCTGGACGATTTCGGCACCGGCTTCTCCTCCCTCAGCTATCTGCGCCGCTTCCCGGTGGATGTGATCAAGATTGACCGCTCCTTCATCTCCGAGATGTCACGGGAGGCCCAAGGGGATGTGCTCGTCAAGGCGATTATCGAGCTGAGCCATAATCTGGGGCTGCGCGTAGTCTCGGAAGGCATTGAGCAAAGAGAGCAATTCGATATGCTGCGGGAGCTGGGCAGCGACGAGCTTCAGGGCTACTATATCAGCAGGCCGCTTCAGGCCCAGGCGCTGTATTCTTTTCTGGAGCAGGGTAATTATTACACCGGCCGATAAGCTACTTCTTTTATAGGCAAGCTACTGGCGATATGATATGATAGGCAGGCTGATAACAGCACCCGGCTCAGGGTGCTGTTATCCTATGCGAACACTTATGAAAATTGGAGGCTTTCATTGTTATGTCAGCGCAACCGCACACCGCACAGTCCGTCAAAATCATTACCGCCGACCCCAGCGCCATCGGCTTATTCGGACTAGCCATCGTTACCCTGGTCGCTTCTTCACAAAAGCTCGAAATTACAACAGGTCTCAGCTATGCTATTCCATGGGCCATCTTCCTTGGAGCCTTCGCCCAGCTATTCGCATCCATCCAGGATGCCAAGCACAACAATACCTTCGGCATGACTGCCTTTGGCGCCTATGCGTTCTTCTGGTTCGGCATGGGGGCAAGCTGGCTGATCAAGCTCGGTGTATTCGGTGCAGTGCTGGCAGAGGGCGTGGACCCCAAGCAGTTGGGATTTGTTTTTGCAGGATATCTTGTGTTCACCCTCTTCATGACGCTCGGCGCCGTTGAGGCAAACCGTGTACTGCTGATTATCTTCATCCTGATCGACTTCCTGTTCCTCGGACTCTCGATGGATGCTTTCGGCGTCGCTGCGGAATTCTTCCACAAGCTGGCTGCCGTATCGGAAATGGCTATCGGTATCGTATCGCTCTACGGCTGCGGCGCATCTGTGCTCAACGCCCACTTCGGACGTACCTTCCTGCCGATTGGTGCCCCGCTGGGCATCTTCAAAAAATAGCACCGGCCTTCCAGCCGGGCAGGGCCATGCCCTCCTCTCCAAAGACTCGGATAAATGCTTACTGCCCTTTTATGCAGACGGTGTTTATCCGTTTTTGGATTCAGGCGGGTTTTGTTAGGAATTCCCTTGCGCAAACACGATAATAATGACATGCTATAGAGACCCAAACGACATTTATCGACATCTCCCTGCGGTCTAGGAACCGCTTATTATACACTTTGACATCTGCGGCTTTTATTTTTCCGGTATCGGGGGCAATCCATGGCTTTCCTTAGTAAAAAGCCTTTAAGCATCATCATCGGCTTTATCATCGTCCTGCAGCTCTGCCTGTTCTATTACTATTCCGTATCCCTGGCCCGGGAATATAGAGCCGAGAAGGCGGATCTGGCCTCACAGGCGGTCATGCTGGCCTCGAACATCGAAGAGCGGGTGGCTATTGTGAAAGGGGTCAGCTCCTTTATCCAAACCGTCGGCTTCGATGCTGATCCTGCACTAATCCAGAGCTACCTGGTCACCGCACACGCCAAAAACACCAGCAACGTCACGAATATCATGATCGCTCCGGATGGTCTGATCCGCTACCTCTACCCGCTTGAAGGCAATTCGTCACTGCTAGGCAGAAGCCTGCTGCTGGATTCCTCCCTGGCCTCTCCCGGCATGATCCAAGAAACGATCCGTTCCCGCAGCATTACAATAGACGGTCCGCGTACACTTGCCCAGGGCGGCTATGGCATGGTGATCCGGCAGGCCATCTATAAGGACAACTCTCTGGAGGGTATCGTCTCCGTCACCGTGAAGATTGATAATATCATTAACCAGCTTGTGTATAAGGACAGTAATATCTATGTCACTGCCAAGGACCATACCTTCCTGTTCGGCAATGAAGCCCATACGAAGGACCCGCAGCTCACCGTTCCCGTGAATACCTACAATCAGCACTGGCTGATGGGGATCTCTCTGCCCTCCCACAAGAAATGGCAGGTGCTGCTCAGCGTGCTGTGGATCGATATTGCTTTTCTGCTGGTGATTGCCTTCATTCTATATATTTTCTGGTATCAGAGCCGCTTCAACCGTGAGCTGGAACGGGTGGTCAGCATCCGGACCCGGGACCTGCGTATTTCCAAGCGTCTCTATGAAAAGCTTGCGCACTACGACAGTCTGACGGAGATCCCCAACCGGCGGTTCTTCATGGACGAATTCGAGCGTCTGCTGCAGAGCTCGGAGCCCACACAGACCTATACCTTATTCTTTTTTGACTTGAACCGGTTCAAGGAGATTAATGATACGCTCGGCCACTCTACGGGGGATCAGGTGATCAAGACCCTGGCCGGACGGCTCAAATCCGGGAGCCTGCCCTTCAAGCTGTTCGCCCGTACCGGCGGAGATGAATTCGTGATGATCTTCGCGGGTCTGCCGCACACGGATATTCCTGTAATCGCCGGGCGGATCAGCACGCTGATCGCACAGACCCTCCTGATCTCGGGAGCGCATCTGAGCCTGTCCACCAGTATTGGCATCTCCCTGTACCCCGAGCATTCGCAGAATACGGATGATCTGCTGAAATTCGCCGATATGTCGATGTATCAGGCCAAGTCGCAGGAGGACACCAATTACTTCATCTTCGACTGGGAGCTGCGCGAGAAGCTGGAGCAGAAGACGATGATCGCCAAATATCTGCACTCCGCCCTGGAACGGGAAGAATTCGTGCTGTATTATCAACCCCAGATCAACGCCATCACAGGCGAAATGATCGGCATAGAGGCGCTGATCCGCTGGAATCACCCCGAGAAGGGGCTGATTGGACCAGGGACGTTCATCACTGCCGTCGAAGAAGCCGGGCTGATGATCCAGCTCACCGACTGGGTGCTGCGCGAGGTGTGCCGCCAGCTCTGCGAGTGGCGCGGCCTGGGGATGCCGCTGCTGCGGACCTCAATCAATATCTCCAACAGCTGGTTCTACAACCGGAACCTGATCGAGAATCTGTTCGCCGTGCTTGACGAGTACGGGCTGGATACCGGTGTGCTGGAATTTGAGATTACCGAGAGCACCGCACTGCTGGAGGAGCATTATCCGCTGCTGCAGCAGATGCGCGATCACGGGATCATCGTCTCCATCGATGATTTCGGCACGAAATATTCTTCGCTGAATTACCTGAAGCATTTTCCCGTGAACAAAATCAAGATTGACCGCACCTTCATCACCGGCATCGGCGTCAGCTCCATAGATGAGACCATCATCAAATCGATCGTCTTCGTCGCCTCCCAGCTTGGCTATGACCTGATTGCCGAAGGAGTCGAGACGCAGGAGCAGCTGGCCTTCCTGGTGCAGCATAATTGCCCGCATATTCAGGGATTCCTGTTCTTCCCTCCGCTGCCTGCCGATGAGATCCGCAAGCTGGTCTCCTGAAGCTTTCAGGATGCTTTTGCACGCGGGTAGGGGGATCGTTATAATTAGCTTCATCCGATGTTAACCCGAAAGGATTCTGAGACCATGAATAGATTGACTACCGGCGAAATGGCCGGAACCGCCCTGTTTGCGCTGATCCTCGCCCTCCTGGCGTACCGGATTATCCGCGGCATGCCGAAGATGGCCGGAGACATTACCGCCTTCCGCAAACGGACCCTCGTCTGGACCCAGGTCGCCCTGGTGCTTACCGTCCTGCAGCTCAACTTCAAGGCCGGAGACTGGCGCTTCGGCATTATTCTCGGCCTGATCGTCCTGTTCACCGGCAGCATCTGGCTGTCCGCCCGCCGCTATGACAACGCCCGCCAGGCTGAGGCTGAGCAGGGAGAGGAGCATTGAGGGACACGGTGCGTTTGCTGCGTGGAGCGGGGATAGCTGAATGGAGAACAACCTGAAGTAACCCGGCCACCATTCGCCCCCCCTCTCTATCCGCATCCAGTAGATACTGTTTTTCGCATACATTCGGACCATATGCCGCTGTAACAGCTTATATGTACCTTTCAGGCTCCCGCCAGGGAGCCTTTTTTCGTGTCTTCCGGCTGCGCTACAGGCATACTTTCCCTCTCCCTAACCATACTAATGACATTCTATGGATACCGATGGAGGGCTGATGAATGGGCAAAAAACTGAATCTGCTAATGTTCAGCGGGGAGTATGACAAGGCGATGGCCGGGCTGATTCTGGCGAATGCGGCCAGGGATATTGAGGTGGAGGTTACGATGTTCTTCTCGTTCTGGGGGCTGTTCCTCGTCCGGGACCCGGAGACTATGACGCTAGAGGATAAGAGTATCTATGAGAAGCTGATGGATGTCATTACTCCCAAGGGACCGGAGCAGCTCCCGCTCTCGCGGATGAACTTCAGCGGGCTCGGCAAGCTGATGCTGGAGGAGATGATGGAGGATCAAGGAGCACCGAAGCTTATACATTTCCTGAAGGGCGCGCGCAAAAAGAACATCAAGTTCTACGCCTGCAAGCTCTCGGTGGAGATCATGGGCTTCAAGCCGGAGGAGCTGCTGCCCGAGGTGGAGATTATCGATGCCGCCGCGTATCTGAAGGATGCGCTGGAGAGCGATATCCAGCTCTTCATCTGATGGCTATGGGCTTTAACCTAATTACACCACCGGGCATATACTGAGGCAGACGAAGACGGATTGGTTACCCCCGGCGGGCACGCAGAGGCTGCGACTCACACGATACTTGCCTTGCGCAGCACCAGCGACTGCCAGAATCCGTCTCATTGATAGAGCATTCATTGCCTGGAGGGATTGTCCGTGCTGAGTATCCACCGCGCCGCTGCGGCAGACGCGCCGTCTTCACTGCAAGAGCATTTTGCGGCATTTCGTGAGCACACTGTCGGCAGCCGCCATCTGATCTCCACCCCCTACGGACGGCAACCGCTGCTGTATGCCGATTGGACGGCCAGCGGCCGGCTGTATGAGCCGATCGAGCGCAAAATACAGGAGACCTTCGGCCCCTATGTCAGCAACCCGCATACCGACTCCAATACCACCGGCCTGACCATGACCCTGGCTTACCATGAAGCGCGGAGCATCATCCGGCAGCATGTGAATGCCGCCCCCGCAGATGCCCTGCTCTTCTGCGGCAACGGCACCACCGGCGCGGTGAACAAGCTGCTGCGGATCATGGGCCTGAAGCTGCCGGAATGGCTGAAGCAGGAAACCCTCTGCGCACCGGAGGAGCGCCCGGTTATCTTCGTCAGCCATATGGAGCATCATTCCAATCTGCTGCCCTGGCAGGAGAGCTTCGGCGAGGTGGTTACCGTCCCCTCCGGGCCGGGCGGCGAGGTGGATCTGCTGCGGCTCGGGGAGCTGCTGACGATCTACCGGCACCGCCGCTTCAAGATCGGTTCCTTCACCGCCTGCTCCAATGTCACCGGCATAGAGACCCCGTATCATCAGCTTGCTGCGCTCATGCACCGGCATGGCGGGGTATGCTTCGTGGATTTCGCAGCCAGCGCCCCTTATCAGGAGATCAATATGCATCCGGCAGCCCCGCAGGAGAAGCTGGACGCCATCTTCTTCTCTCCGCATAAATTCCTCGGAGGCCCGGGAACCGGCGGTGTGCTGCTGTTCGACACCGCGCTCAGCACCGGCCGGCTGCCGGATGAGCCCGGCGGCGGCACCGTAGTATGGGTGAACCGCTGGGGCGGACGCCGCTACATTGATGATGTTGAGGTACGCGAGGACGGAGGCACCCCCGGCTTCCTGCAGGCGATCCGCACCGCCCTCTGCGTGAAGCTGAAGGAGCAGATGAACGGAACCGGACAATATATGATCGTCCGTGAACAGGAGCTCTGCCGGAAGCTGCTCTCGGGTCTGGGGCAGATTCCCGGCTGCTCTGTGCTGGAGGGCGTACACCGTAAGCGGCATGGCATTGTCTCCTTCACGCTGAAGGAGATTCATTACAATCTCGCGGTACGGCTGCTGAATGACCGCTTCGGCATTCAGGCGCGCGGCGGCTGCTCCTGCGCCGGTCCGTACGGCCATCAGCTGCTCGGGCTGAACCCGGCGCAATCCCAGGCATTCATCCAGGCGATTCACGCCGGGGACCAGTCGCTGAAGCCGGGCTGGGTCCGCCTGTCCCTGCACCCGATCATGACGGACCGGGAGGTAGAGCATATGATCTTCGCCGTACAGTCTATCGTCAGCAATATCGGGGAATGGAGTAAGGATTACCGCTACAATGCGGTCACCAATAGCTGGCTTCATACCGGGGAGAGAGGCGTTACAGAGGACGAGGAGATTCGTGAATTATTTGTGCTGTAGCGGCGCTTGGCCGCGCAGCTCCCGCTCCCGCGCCAGCCGGGCGAACCTGGCTTCAATCGCTTTAACCCCCCACAGGGAAGCTCCGATAAACAGCAGCACATAGATGATTTCCGCCGGATGGCGGATGAACCGCTGCACATCATTGCCGATGTAGGATACCGCAAATACCATAATGGCTTTGCCGGCACACAGTGCAATCAGATAGGAACGCAGCCGCATTCCGGCCAGACCCGCCGCCATATTAATCACCACGAACGGCCCCACCGGGAACAGGCTAAGCAGGAACACATAGCTGAACCCGCTCTGGCGGACCCAGGTCATCGCTTTGGCTACCTTGGGCCGCTTGGCCCATTTGGTGAGGTAGGGATGGCCGGCAATTTTGCGGATAATCAGGAAGGTGACCGTGCAGCCTGCGACCAGGCCGATCCAGGAATACAGGAACCCCAGCCATAACCCGTACACCGCCCCGTTAAGCCCTACAATCGCTATAGTCGGCAGCGGAGGCACGAACGATTTCATGAAGGTAAGCCCCACACCCGGGAGCGGACCGAACGAGCGGTATTGCTCCAGCAGCTGTAACAGGCGCTCCTCGGTCAGCCATGACATAATATCTATATAGAACATTTCTTCAGCGCTCCTCAAGTACTCTAGTGAGTTTCAATTATACAATACTTTCTGCTTCTCTGATGCCAAGCGGAAGCGGCTTTACTGTCTATTTTATGGACGATACCGTATCGGCGGGAAATAGAAGGATATGTAATCAACAGGCTGGACAAGCGCAAGCTGCCGGAGATATGATGAAATTATGAGAACATTTGATTATAGTCTGCTGGCCAAAAGAGTGCTCGCCCTGTTATGCATCGGCCTGCTCACCGCAGTGGCGCTGGTTCCCCTGCTTGGCTCCTCGTCTGCCTGCTACAGCCCACGGTCAGGATGGGCCGATTTGTCCTCCTGCACCTTCGATAATACTGCCGTCTACCCGCTTGGAGGGGAATGGGAATTCTATTGGCAGGAGCTGCTGGAACCGCAGCATTCCTTATCCCGGACCGCAGAGGCACCGGCCTATATGTCCGTGCCCGGCGCTTGGGGCCGGGGATCGGAGGCTACCGGCTCCTCCCGCTACGGATATGCGACCTACCGACTGCTGGTTCAGCTGCCGCCAGGGGTCCCCGCCTTCGCCCTCAAGGTGAGCAATATCCGCAATGCCAGCGAGGTATATGTAAATGGCGAGCGGCTGGGCGGAAGCGGGACACCAGGGGAATCCCGGGAGACCACCAAGCCGCGCAATCATCCGTATTCCCTGATTTTTCAGAGCAATTCTAACCTGGCGGAGATTCTGATACATACATCCAATTTCACATATTCAAACGGAGGCATTGCGGAGCCTATCCGGATCGGTACTCCTGCTGCTATAGCTGCCATCGACCAGCGGAACCGGACCTATGATATATTGCTGGTAGCGGGCTTTTCTTTTATCGGCCTGTACTTATTCGGTCAGGGCTTCCAGCGCAAAGAGGACAAGTCTTCATTCCAGCTGGCCGTCTACTGTTTCATGATTGCCCTCTATATGCTGACGCACAGCGAGAAGCTGCTCTTCGAGTACCTCCCATCCCTCTCGTATGAAGGATTCAGCAAGCTGCAGGCGGTGTCAGGTGTAGTCGGGTTCTATTGCGTGTCCAGCTATACCTATTCCCTGTTTCCTGCTCTGTATTCCCGGCTCTTCAAGCGGATCTGCTTCGTGTATGCCTTGAGCTTCTGCACCATTGTACTGTTCACCACGCTGCCTGTATATTCGCGGATTACAGGGGTGCTGCTGACCTTCAGCTTCATCTCTGTCTGCTATACCTTCTACGTCATGGTCAAGGCCGCCTGGCGGAGGGAGACCGGTTCTAACTATCTGCTGATCGGTGTGATTGCTGCAGTCATGTTCACCTTATCCTTAGTGAGCAATCTGTTCTTCGGGACTGAACTCTATGCCGTTCCGCCGGTATCCGGTCCGATCTTCATTCTTGCCGAGGGGCTGTTCCTGTCTGCTCGCCATGCCCATGCATATCAGACCATTAAGCAGCTATCCCAGCTGCTTGAGCGCAAGGACAGGGATAAGGACGAGTTCCTGCTGAAGACCTCCGCCGAGCTGCGGACGCCGCTGAATGCCATCATTAACGTGGCGTTATCCATGCATGAGGGAGCGGGAGGACCGCTAAGCCCGTCTCAGCGGGAGGATATGCGGCTGATTCTCGGTACCGGCAGAAGACTGGCCTTCATGGTCAGAGACATTCTCGACTATGAACAGATCAAGCGCCAGCGCATCACCCTGCAATGGGGGACTGTCGATATCCAGGGGGTAGCGGCCATTGTCATCGAGGTCTTCCAGTTCCTGAACAAGAAGGGCAGCATCCGCATCAAAAATCACATTCCGCCGGGCCAATTTCTGGTCCAGGCAGATGAGCAGCGGCTGATGCAGATTCTCTATACCCTGCTGGATAATGCGCTGAAATTCACGGACCGCGGCAGCGTGATGATTGAGGCCGCCTGGCAGGAGGAGTTCCTCTCCGTTGCCGTCACCGATACCGGAAAGGGCATTCCCGAGGATCAGCTGGAGTACCTCTTCCGCGACTATGAGCAGCTCAGCGAGGCCGATTCATTGGAGACTGGAGGTCTCGGACTAAGTCTTGCAATCAGCCGCAAGCTGGTAGAACTGCATGGCGGGAGCATCTCCGTCTCTTCCCGGGTTGGCCGGGGCAGTACATTCACTTTCACGCTTCCGGGCAACGAGGCGGAAGCCGCCGCTGCCGCCCAAGCCGGAGAACAGGCGCTCTTAAGACAAGCGTATACCCAGCCGGAAATGCTGGATGACCTCTGGAAATACCGGTCGGCTGATCCGCCGCAATCCAGCGGGCAAGCTGCTCCCTATGCGCCGCGTATCCTGATCGTAGATGACGATTATGCCAACCTGAAGGCACTGACTAACCTGCTGTCGCTGGAGAATTACAGCATCGCAAGCCGCAGCAGCGGCAAGGAAGCGCTGGCACTGCTGGCCGGTGACCGGAATTTCGATCTCTGCATTATTGATGTCATGATGCCGGAGATGTCCGGGCTGGAGTTGTGCAGGATCATCCGCCTGACCTACACCCCGCTGGACCTGCCGATCCTGATGGCTACGGCCGGGCAGCAGCTTCACTTCAACGAGGCGGCCTTCCGGGCCGGAGCCAATGATTTCATCCATAAGCCTTATATCTGGAGTGATCTTAAGGGACGGGTCAACACGCTGGTTCAGCTAAGGCGGTCTGTCTCCGAGCGGCTCAGCTCAGAGATCGCCATGCTGCGCGCGCAGATCAAACCGCATTTTCTCTACAACGCGATTAATACAATCATCTGGATGAGTACGCGTGACACCGAGAAGACACAGCAGCTGTTATACGATCTGAGCCATTTCCTGCGCGGCAGCTTCGACTTCAGCAACCAGGAGACCGCCATTCCGTTCGAGAAGGAGCTTGAGCTGATCGAAGCCTATCTGTCGCTGGAGCAGGCCCGGTTCGGGAAGCGGCTGAAGGCCGAATATCATATTGAGGTCAGTGAATTCCCGCTGCCGCCGCTGATTGTGCAGCCCATTGTAGAGAATGCTGTTCGTCACGGACTGATGGAGAAAATTGACGGAGGAACAGTGATCATCTCCACCCGGCAGGAGGGCGGTGATATCCTGATCACCGTCTCGGACAACGGGAAGGGAATGAGCGATGAACAGCTATCCTCGTGGATGAAGGACGACTACCGATCTTCGCATGGCGAAGGCACCGGAATCGGCCTGCGGAACATTAACCGCCGGCTGCTCACACAGTTCGGGCGTCCGCTGATTCTTACCCGGGGAGCCAGCGGAGGTATAGATGTACTGATAACAATCCCATGGAAGGAGGAGGTCTCCTGAGTATGAGCATCTCTGTAATGGTAATTGATGACGAATGGCCGGCACTGGATCAGATGAAGCGGCTGCTGCTCCAGTGTGAAGGAGTATCCTCTGTCCTGACATACGATAACCCGCGCGAAGCCCTCGCTGCTGCTTCCGAACTGAAGCCGGATGTTCTATTCCTGGACATCCAGATGCCGGAGCTGTCCGGCCTCACTTTTGCCGAGAAGCTGTTGCCAGTATCTCCGGACACAGACATCGTATTCGTAACCGCCTACCGGAATTATGCTGTCGAAGCCTTCGACTTGTCTGCGATGGATTATCTGTTGAAGCCCGTTGATCCTTCGCGGCTGCTGAAGACATGGAACAAGCTGCTCAGTAAGCGTCTAGCGCCGGCGGCTGCCGGGGCAGCCGGAGCAACTGGAGCAGCCGGGAGGACAACTGCGTTCCGGCTCCTGGGGGATTATGAGCTAACCAGCCCTCAGGGCTTAGTGAAGTGGAGAACACATAAGGCCCAGGAATTATTTGCGTATCTGTGGATTCACAGGCAGGGCAGTGTCAGCGTCATTCTGAATGATGTGTTTCCGCAGTGGAATTACGAGAAGGGCAAGCAATATCTGCACACTACGGTCTACCAGATCCGCACCACCTTGAAGAAAGCCGCGCTGGAGGACAAGATTGAGCTGACCTTCGGCAGGGAGAATTACAGGCTGGAATCAAGGGGAATCGAGGGCGACATTGAGAAATTTCAGGAAGCTGCCACCCTTGCGCTGCAAAGCAGCCAACTGGAGGGTATGCAGCAGGCCGCCGCCCTGTACACCGGTGACCTGCTTCAGTCGCTGGACAGCCTCTGGGTATATTCCGCCCGTGACAAATACCGCCGGCTGTACCTCAAGCTGCTGGAGCAGCTTACCCAGGGATTGGTGCAGGCTGCACGTCCACACGAGGCCGAAGATTACGCCGTGCGCCTGACGGAGCTGGAGCCGCTGGAGGAGAGCTACGCCCTGCGGCTGATTGCGATCTATTACGAAACCGCCAAACCCCTGCGCGCCCTGCGCAAATTCACCCAGTTCAGTGAATCCTACATCGCAGAGACCGGCGACGCCTTGCCGGACTGGTTCGTCGATGAATACCGGCGGCTGGGGAGATAGCGTCGAAATTCTATCGTTACTCCATAATATCCTTTGAGAGACCGAGAAATATTTCTTATCGTATGCTTTGGAAACTATATAAATTGAACTAATGTTTTTATGTTTTGGAATTAGCTGTGACTCCAGAGAAGTTTTGGACTTCCGGCCGCTGTTGTCTACAGATTTCATGATTTTATACCGTTTTTAACGGTTGAAGTCCGTAGACAAAGGCGGTCGCTACCGCTCCTCCAGTTCCAAAATTCCCCTCCGACACTTTTCCTTTAACTTAAATTTTTAGTTCATCTATATAACAGTAAAAGGACGACAATCATTCGAACTTAGCGAATGATTGTCGTCCTTTCAGAATACTTTTATACACTTGTATTATTTAAATGATAATTGGTATTCGATAGCTGTATGGCCTTTGAAATCCTCTTCAAATAACTTATAGTCAATCCCATAATATTATTTTTCACAAAATTTAAAAGGAATCCTTGAATCGCCCAAATTTCAGTTTCATACCCTTGATGGTCGTATTAGCTTTTCATAGTATCCCCAAAATTTCTCATTATTCTGTTTAGCAATAGCCTCTCCTGTACTTGCCTTCTTCCACTTTTTACATGCGGGACATTTAAAGTCTGCAAACTCAGTCGAATTACTATTTGTACACAACGATAAGCACTAAAAATATTACAAGAATAGCAAATACCGATATAGTCGCATATAAAGACTTGCTTCGAAAATTAATTTTGTTCATATTTTGGCTTTTTCCTCATTACTCATTCCTCTGTTAAGGTTGGCTTCTCCTCCACACAATCTGACCATTTTTATTAATGTATACTTCTCCATCAACACTATATGCGTAAGAAAGCCCCTTAGAAAAGCGTCCAGCCCAGTCAAGCGTTGGTTGAATAACCCAAGCCCCTGTTTTATTAATGAATCCGGTCTTCCCTCCCGATTCGGCAACTGCAAGTCCTTCATGAAAGTCACTCGCTGCATCAAATTGGTTAGGAATAAGTAGTTTTCCTTTGTTATCTATATAACCTGATTTCCCATTTATTTTAACCGCCGCCAAGCCTTCCGAAAAAGAGTGAACCTCCTCATACTTAGCAGGAATATCTAATTTTCCTCTCTTATTAATAAAGCCATAGTTAGCTCCTGCTTTAACAGCTGCCAATCCCTCTGAAAAAGAATCCCCATTTTTATAACTTGAATTGAACAAAAACTTCCCTTTCTTATCAATATAATGGGAAATTCCATTTATTGTAACCAGAGCAGCGCCTTCAGAGAAATCCTCAGCGCTGTTATATTGGGCTTTTATTACTATTTGCCCGGAAGAATTAATGTATCCACATCCACTTCCCACTTGGACAGCAGCCAATCCTTCGGAGAAATTATTAGCTTTTTTGAATTGCGGTTTAATAAGACTAGTTCCTGTAATATCCATATAACCATAGTTAGATACAGCAAAATCAGTTGCAGTTTTAAGCGTTCTATACGCTGCAAGTCCTTCTGAAAATTCCTTGGCATCATAATAATTTCCCTTAGGTATTACTTTATTTCCTTGTTGATTGATGAATCCGTCAAATTTAGCATTTGAATAAACAATGGCTAGCCCTTCATTAAAAGCATAGGCATCTGTAAATTTCGTTTGATAATCAATAACCACTTTGCCTTCTGCATCAATATAGCCAAATTTCCCTCCGCGTGATACCGGAAAAAGATTTTGCTTAGAGTATAATGAAACAATCTGAGATTCCCCGTACCACTTCACTTCGAGTCCGCTGGCTTCCCCAATGAAACGAAGTGGTACAAACGTTGCCCCATCAATTATCTGTGGAGATACTTGAAGTATAGTTGGAGTATCATTTATCCAAGCCGTATTTTGATTAATTACTAATTTAATAGTAGTGCCTGTCTTCTGACCAGAAATTGTTTTGCTTGCTGAGTCGTAACTAACATTAAAACCTATTTTTTCAAATATCCCTTTAAATGGAACCAATACCGTGCTGTTCTTCATAATTGGTGAGTGCTTTTTTTGAATGGGATTTCCATACAATATCACTCTAATTCCATTTTTCGCAAAAGCAGACTCTTTACTGACCATCGCAATTAAGAATATAACAAGGAAAAATGAGAACAGCACTTTTATTGATTTGCGCATATCTTACAATTCAGCTCCTTTGGTTTTTATTTCATCGAAGAATCTAAGTGATATTACCACCCCCTAACAATCTAAGGAATTGGCTATATTATCAATTAATTCCCAGTTAAAGAAATTATAACATTGTTGCTAGAATCACGTGCTACGGTAGCATCATTCTGGTCTGAACGACATACTTTCTGCCGCCAATACCATCTGGTACATCTGCTCCAGTTTTGCGCATGGAAAAAAACACTCGATATTTTACGCCATGATTCGACGTTTATCAGTGTTTTATCAGTGACAATTGTTACCATTGTTCATATACAAAGATCATTCGTGCATAGGGATGCATCATTATGATGGCAATGGGGGATGTAACATGAATAAAAGGAATAGATTCAAGCGGGCAATCAGAGGGATGAAGGTACTGCCGCTTATGATGTCCATGATTCGTGAGGCTGCAGTGGATAACACCGCTCCTGCGATGTCTGTTGAGGTGACCACTGACAAAGAGGCCTATAATCCGGGGGATGAAGTTACCGTGCTGGTGCATTTAAAAGACTTCGCGCCAAATGACCGTGGCTACAGCTATCTTAACTTCATTATCCAATATGACAGCCAGGTATTTGATAACCTTGAATATACACAGCATTCGGTCTATGCGGAAGGAAATTATACGGCTGGAAGCGAGGTCGATGACCTGTTCCAGTTCAATTTCCAGAGTCCCGTGGATGGCAGTATCTATCTCGGAAAAAATACAAGTATGCGCGGCATTGATATTCAGGTTGAAGCGGGCAGCGGACAGCAGACGATTCCGGCGGTAGACCAGACGCTGGTCACGTTCAAGCTGCGGGTCAAAGCACTTACGCTCGCCTCCTCCGCAACGATCAGCCTGGCCAATGAATTCACCAGAATCCGCACCTCTGAAGCCGCAAATAGCATTTATCTCTACTCGCCCGATGTCACAGCGAACTCCCCGGCAAGGATCGAAATTACCCAATCTCCGTCCGTCTCCGTCTTCTCTGCACTGGAGTCTGTTAACCGTCTTACGTAGCAGTGAATCCTACAGTTGCGGCAGCTCCATCCACATACATATCCCTTACATCATTAGCTGCCGTCTATATTTTTTGTACTATGGTGAATATACATAGGATACAGCATTAGCCCTGAGAAGCATGAGATTGTATTCGGTTTTCCGCATACATTCTGGACTCTTACTCTCCTAAACATAAATAAAAGACCAAGCCAACGTCAGAGACGTTCGGAGCTTGATCTTTCGTTATCCGGTTTACGCCTGGGCTTCAATCGGCTCCACGGGTCTGGTTCGGCCAACAAGCAGCGTCGTCACATGCTTGCGCGCGTCCGCTGTGAGCAGCAGCAGCTCCACCGGCCCGCCGGCCGGCTCCCTGCGGATGAAGGTAACTCTGGCACCGTCCAGATTCTCATAGATGCCAGCAACGGTATAGCCCAGCCCGATCAGATTGTCAATTTCCTGCCGTTCCCGGTCGAACTCTGCAAATGCTGACATCTCAGACCACTCCTCCGCTGATTTCTGCCTGGGCCGCATGGGGAGCTTCGGCCTCGAAGCGCTTGCGGTGCAGATATTTCCCCTGTCCTGCGGCACCGACGAATACCTTGTCCCGAATCACGAACTCTCCCCGGCTCAGCACAGAGACCGGCTCTCCCTTGACCTCCAGCCCCTCGAACGCATTATAGTCCACGTTCATATGATGGGTCTCTGCCGACAGTGTCCGTTCCACTGCCGGGTCGAAGATCACAATATCGGCATCGCTGCCCACGGCAATCGTGCCCTTCTGCGGGAACAGGCCGAACAGCTTGGCGCTTGAGGTGGCGATGATATCTACGAATTTGTTCAGCGTGATCCGGCCCTTCTGCACCCCTTCGGAGTAGAGGACGCTGAACCGGTCTTCGATGGTGGGTCCACCGTTCGGGATCTTCGAGAAATCACCCCGCCCCAGCTCCTTCTGTCCCTTGAAGTTGAACGAGCACTGGTCGGAGCCGATGGTCTGCAGCGTCCCGCTCCACAGCGCATCCCACAGCACATCCTGGTTCCACTGTTCGCGCAGCGGAGGGGACCAGACATACTTGGCGCCTTCGAAATCCGGCTTCGCCAGCGCCGACTGGTCCAGCACCAGATACTGCGGGCAGGTCTCGCCGTAGACGCGCAGCCCTTTCTTGCGGGCTTCGGCAATCTTCCAGGCTGCCTCGGCGCAGGTGACATGCACCACATAGAGCTGTGAATCCGTCAGCCCGGTTAGATACGCCGCCCGGCCAGTCGCCTCCCCCTCCAGCTCAGGGGGACGGGTCAGCGCATGATAGAGCGGATCGGTATTTCCTGCGGCAAGCGCCTGGTCCACCAGATACTCGATGACATCCCCGTTCTCGGCATGCACCATAACCAGCGCCCCTTCGCGCTTCGCCGCCTGAAGCGTCTTATACAGTACACCGTCGTCGGCCTGGAACGTGTTCTTGTAGGCCATGAACACCTTCAGCGAGGTGATGCCCTCCTGCTCGATAATCTGCGGCAGCTCGCTGAGCACCTTGTCATTCAGCTCTGACACCATCAGGTGGAAGCTGTAGTCGATGACTGCTTTATCCTGCGATTTGTAATGCCAGGTGTCTACGGCCTGCTGGAGCGGCTGCCCCTTCGTGGTCAGGCAGAAGTCGATTACCGTGGTGGTTCCGCCGTAAGCGGCGGCAATCGTGCCGGTCTCGAAGTCATCGGCGGTAACCGTACCGCCGAAGGGCATATCCAGGTGGGTATGGGGATCAATCCCTCCCGGAAAGACATAACAGCCGGAAGCATCTATGATCTCTGCTCCCGGCGCTTCCAGATTCAGGCCGATGCCGCTGATGATTCCATCCTCAATCAGGACATCCCCCGTATACGTATCTGCCGCTGTAACGATAATCCCGTGCTTAATGATCTTCTTCATCTTAACCCGCCTCCACTTCCGAATAAGCACCGTTGACTCCGCTGATGATCCGGCTGCGCTGATTCCAGCTCATCGGGGCCGCTCCGCCCTCCAGTGCAATCATATCAATGGCTCCGTCTGCCGGGCAGACAATCGAACACAGATTGCAGCCTACACAATCCTCCTCGCGCACTTGCAGAATCGCCTTGCCCTCCGCATTCGTCAGCATATCGATGCATTGATGAGAGGCGTCTTCACAGGCAATATGGCATTTATTGCAGTTGATGCAGTTCTCCTCGTTGATCCGCGCAACGACTTGATAGTTAAGATCAAGATCGCCCCAGTTGGAATATTTGGGCACCGACTTGCCAATCAGCTCGGTTACCGAAGCCAGCCCCTTCTCGTCCAGGTAATGGTTCAGACCGTCGATCATCTCCTCCACAATCCTGAAGCCATGATGCATAACCGCTGTGCAGACCTGAATCCCTGTCGAGCCCATCAGCATGAATTCGACGACATCCTGCCAGGTGGAGATGCCGCCGATGCCGGAGATCGGCACGCCGACTTCACGGTCCCGGGCACATTCCGCCACCATGCTAAGGGCAATCGGCTTGACGGCCGGGCCGCAATAGCCGCCGTGCGCTCCCTGGCCGCCGACATTCGGAATCGTATTCCAGCTGTGGATGTCCACCCCGGCCAGACTGTTGATGGTATTGATCAGGCTGATCGCATCCGCGCCGCCCTTGACGGCGTGCCGGGCCACCACGGTAATGTCGGTGATGTTCGGCGTCAGCTTCACAATGACCGGGGTGGTTGCCACCTCCTTGACCCAGGCGGTCTGCGCCTGCACCAGATCCGGCTGCTGGCCCGAAGCCGCGCCCATGCCGCGTTCAGCCATGCCGTGCGGACAGCCGAAGTTCAGCTCCAGACCGTCTACGCCGATGGCCTCCACACGCTTCACAATCTCATGCCACTTCTCCCGCTTCGGCTCCACCATCAGGGAAGCAATGATCGTACGGTCCGGGAATCTCCGCTTCGTCTCATAGATTTCCTTCAGGTTGACCTCCAGCGGACGGTCGGTAATCAGCTCAATGTTGTTAAACCCCGCTACACGCTGTCCGCCAAAATGAACGGCGGCGAACCGGGCCGAGGTATTGATGACCGGCTCCCCGAGCGTCTTCCACACCGCGCCACCCCAGCCCGCCTCGAACGCACGCTGCACCTGATAGCCTGTATTGGTAGGCGGCGCAGAGGCCAGCCAGAACGGATTCGGTGACTTGATGCCTGCAAAATCAATACTGAGATCTGCCATTGCCATTCCCTCCCTCTTCTATGAAATCCGCGTTATACGGCAGAGCCGACTACGCCATCCTGACGGCCTGACCACTGCTTCACAATCGCATAGGCAGCATCCTTGCCCTGCTGCGCGGCAGAGACCACCATGGCTTCCCCCGTCCCTGCGCCAAAAACAATATCGCCGGCAGCATAAATCTGCGGATCAGAGGTACGGCCGGTCGCGGGATCGATCTCAACTACGCCCCGCTTATGCTTAAGCCCCAGCGCCTCAATGAGGTCCATCCGCCGCTTCTGGCCGATAGCCACCACTACGGCATCCACCGGGAGCAGGAATTCCGAGCCCGCCACCGGCACGGGAGAGGGGCGTCCATCCGGCCCGGCCTCACCGGTCAGCTCCATCCGCACACATTCCAGTGCCGCGACATTCCCCAGCTCATCCCCGACAATCCGCTTCGGCAGGGTCAGCCAGTTGAATTCCACCCCCTCCTGCTTGGCGAATTCATATTCGAAATCATAAGCCGTCATCTCCCCGCGCGTCCGGCGGTAGATCATCTTCACATTCGCCGCGCCGAGCCGCACCGAGCAGGTGGCCGCATCAATGGCCGTATTGCCCGCACCAATAACAGCCACACGCTGTCCCATCAGCTCCAGGGCAGGAATCCCGGTCTTGGTGGTCTCCACCAGCTCGATCGCATCATAGACACCGGACAGCTTCTCGCCTTCAATCCCCAGCGGAGGCACGTAACCCATCCCGGCCGCCAGCACAATCGCATCATATCCGGCCTTAAGCTCTTCTATAGAAATATCCACTCCCACCTTCGTTCCCGTACGGATCTCTACGCCCAGCTTCTCCACCTGCTCCACCTCCCAGAGCGAGATGTCCTGCGGCAGCCGGAAGGAGACAATCCCGTGGGTATCCAGGCCTCCGGCCAGCGGCTTCGCCTCATAGATCACCACCTGGAAGCCTTCGCGCGCCAGCTCTCTGGCCGCTGACAGACCTGCCGGTCCGCCGCCGATCACCGCTACCTTCTTGCCGTTAGGCTCACCTGCCCGGAAGAGCTGGAGCCCGCTGCGGATCGCCCAATCCGTGGCATAACGCTGCAGCAGGCCAATCTCAATCGGTGCGGAAGCGCCGTTCAGCACACAGGCCCCCTCGCACAGCTCCTCCGTAGGACATACCCTTGCGCAGCTTGCACCGACCGGATTGGCCTCCATGATGGTCTGCGCCGCCCCTCTGAGATTGTCGGTAGCGATTCTTTTGATGAAGGAAGGGATATTGATGCTGGTCGGACAGGCCTTGATGCACGGCGCATCATAACAGTACAGACAGCGGTTGGATTCCTCGGTGGCCCCCTTGCGGGTAAGCCCCGGCTCTGCCTCGGCAAAATTACGCATGAACAGCTCAGGCGTCAATGTGGTTAACGGTGAAGATTGCTCCATCGGGTACCCCTCCTTCTGGCCAAAGTAGCTTCCACTCTCGGCTTCGATTTATGTTATATAATATAACATTATTACGATGATCGCCTTATTATTTTGCATACTTGTAAGAATTATTGTAGTAAAATAAACTTCAAGCCGGTAAAATCGCTAATCACACTCCAATTTAAGTTAAGTTTCCTGACATATTATATTCAAACTATAGCCAATCCGTTTTTTCGTTACATTAGACAGATTGTCTAATTTCAAAAGTCACTTTTTTACCTGTGAGAATGGCCTGAGAACGAAGTGAATGAGGGGGAAGCTTATGGACTGGGAACTTGTATTTACGATCCGCGACGCGCTGAAGCGGCCGCTGTTCGCTGAAGCTGAGCTGATCGGGGGAAGAAACGGCCTGAACCGGGCCGTCCGCTGGGTGCATGTGCTGGAGAGCGCGAGCCTGGAGAGTCTGATTCACGGGGAAGAGATGATTCTGACCACCGGAATGAGCGCAAGCACGGATCTGGACGCTGCCCTGTCTTTCATGCAGAATCTGATTGATAAGAACGCCGCCTGCCTGTGCATTGAGCTGGGAGCCTACTTCAGTGCCATTCCGCAGGAGATGATCGCTCTTTCGAACCTGCACGATTTTCCGCTGATCCAATTCACCCGCACTGTACGGTTCGTCGACATTACACTCGATCTGCATTCCCTCATCATCAACCGCCACCACCGGATGCTGCAGGAGCTGGAGAGCATCTCCCGCGAATTTCACCGGCTGACGCTAACCTCCCAGGGAACCCTTAAGGTCCTGCAATTGTTATGTAAAAGCACCCGCACACAGATTCTCTATATGCAGCTGCAAGGCAAACCTCTCTTCTTCCCGGCCCTCGCGCCCGAGGAGCAGCGCCCGCTGCTGGGCTTCTTCGAGACCTTCAGCGAAGAGATGGAGGGAGCAGCACCGGAGGCCGCCCCCTATATCCGCGAATACGGCCACAAGACCATCGCCGTGAAGCCCGTAGGAGCCTTGGACCAGACCTGGGCCTATATCCTGATGGTCTGTAATCACAAGCCGCAGGAATTCGACTGTCTGCTGCTCGATTCCGCCTCCTTATCCATCGCACAGGAGCTGCTGCGCACCCGGTACATGGAGGAACGAAAGCTGTTCTCGGAGAATCTGTGGGTAGATGAGCTGGTCGGGGGACGTACTCAGGACGACAACCGGCTCAAGGGGCTGGTCGGCCCGGACTTCAACCTGGTTAATGAGCTGCCCTACCGGGTCTGCCTGATCGAGATTGAGAATCCCCGGGATGTCAAATGGAACAGCTCGGAGAATGACTGGGAATCCATCACCTTCCATCTCTCGCTCATCCTGCGCTCCATCTTCGAGAAGCACTCCCTCCGGCCGCTGATCACCCTGAAGAACAACCGGCTGACCGTCATTGCCCTGGATATCCAGTCCAAGCTGCCCGGCAAGCTGCGCCTGCAGCAGGCGCTTGATTCCCTGCAGCATATCCGCGCGGATGAGAAGCTGAAGGACCTGCAGCTCGTCATCGGAGTCAGCAAGTCCCACCGGGGCCTGAAGCATGCTCATGCCGGTTATCAGGAAGCCGTACAAGCGCTGTCCCTCTATTCCTGTTATCAGAAGCCGGTCCTCATGTATGAGGAGTTAGGCGTCTTCCAGCTGCTGCTGAGCCTGAACGACGGCAAGACGCTGGAGAATTTCATCCGCAGCTATATCGGCCCGCTGATTGACCACGATGAGGCGAAGGGCAGCGAGCTGCTGCTGACGCTGCGCGTCTACCTCGATCATGACGGGTCGAAGCAGATCGCCGCCCGCAGCCTCTTCATCGTCAGGCAATCCCTCTACTACCGGCTGGACAAAATCACCGAGCTGCTCGGCGAGGACTTCATGCTCCCGGAGAACCGGATCTCCATTCAGGTCGCCCTGCGCGCCTACCAGTTCCTGTACCCGGAGAAATTCACTCTGCCCAGCTCCCGTTCAGCACAGCTGTGAAGGTATCGATGATGAACTGCACATCCTCATCGGCCGAGGATAACGGCGGAGCGAAGGTGAGCACATTATTGAAGCCCGCCACCGTATCGCCGTTCTTGCCTATGATCAGCCCCTTAGCTTTGCACTCGGCAATAATCCCCTTGACCACACTTAGCTCAGTGGGCACTCTGGTGGCCTTATCCGCCACCAGTTCAATCCCAAGGACCAGCCCGAAGCTGCGGATATCGCCAACCAGCTTATGCTCCAAAAGCCCGGCGAACCCGTCCGCCAGCCTGCGGCCCAGAATTCCGGCGCGTTCAACCAGCTGCTCCTGCTCCAGAATCTCCAGGTTGCGCAGGGCAAGCGCACAGGCAGCCGGATTGCCGCCGAAGGTGTTCACATGCCGGAAATGCCCGTAGTCATCGCTGTTATCCTTGAAGGCCTCATAGATCTCCTTGCGCACAGCGGTAGCCGATAACGGCAGATAGCCGCTCGTCAGCCCCTTCGCCATCGTGACAATATCGGGCTTGATCCCGAAATTGTGATGTCCGAACTTGCGGCCGGACCGCCCGAAGCCGCAGATCACCTCGTCGATAATCAGCAATACGCCGTGGGTCCGGCAGATCTCCTGCACCCGGTCCATATAGACCTGATGCGGGACAATCACGCCCCCGCCGGTAATGACCGGCTCCATAATCACCGCCGCTACAGACGCTGCGCCTTCCCAGACGATCATATCCTCAATCGCCTGCGCACACTGGAGGTTGAACGCTTCTTCGCTCATGCCGGCCGGGCGGCGGTAGCTGTCCGGCGGGGCTACATGCAGGAACCCGCCGCCCAGCGGCTCGTACTTGTACTTGCGCTGCGCCTGCCCGGTCGCCGCCAGGGCGCCCAGCGAGCTTCCGTGATAGCCCCGGTAGCGGGCGATGAATTTGTGGCGGTCCGGCTGGCCGGTCTGCTGCTGGTACTGACGGGCTATTTTGAAGGCTGCTTCGTTCGCTTCCGACCCGCTGTTGGAGAAGAAGATGACATACTCATCCTCCAGCCATTCATTCAGCTTCTCGGCCAGCGCGATGGCCGGCATATGGCTCTGCGTCAGCGGGAAATACGGCAGGCTCAGCAGCTGGTTGTACGCCGCCTCCGCCAGTTCCTTCCGCCCGTACCCCACATTCACACACCACAGGCCGGACATGCCGTCCAGGAATTTGTTGCCGTCGATATCGGTAACCCATGAGCCGCTTGCGGAGGCTGCAATCATCGGCGGATACTGCTCACTGTAAGGGGTCATATTATGCCACAAATACCGCTGGTCCTTCTTAACCGCCAGCTCGCTTTCTTTGCCCAGACTCTGCACGGCACACTCTCCTCCTTGGCTTTCCTTCTTTTAGTAACGCGCGGTAATCATTTTCTTGCGGGTATAGAATTCCACACCGTCACGGCCGTTCGCGTGCAGGTCTCCATAGAACGATTTCTTGTATCCTGAGAAAGGGAAGAATGCCATCGGAGCAGGCACGCCCAGATTGACGCCCAGCATCCCGGCGTCAATCTCCTCACGGAATTCGCGGACTGCCCTGGCGCTGTCCGTATAGATGCAAGCCCCGTTGGCGAAGGACGACTTATTCGTGACCGCTATCGCCTCCGCCAGATCCTTCACCCGCACCACTGCCAGCAGCGGCGCGAAGATCTCGTCACGCCAGATCTTCATGCCCGGCATCACATGATCGAAGATCGTCGGGCCCAGGAAATAGCCGTTGCCCGCAGCTGCAGCATCCTTGCGGCCATCCCGCACCAGCACCGCCTTCTCGGCAAGCCCAGCTTCAATGTAATCGATCGTCCGGTCTTTGTTCGCCTGCCGGATGACCGGGCCCAGGATCACCCCCTCCTCCTTGCCGTTCCCGATCTTCAGCCCGTCCGCAGCCTCCGTGATCCGGCTTACCAGCTCATCGGCAATGTCCTCCTGCACCACCACTACAGCGCAGGCCATGCACCGTTCGCCCGCTGAGCCGAAGGCTGCGGATAGGATATTCTTCACCGCATGGTCCAGATCGGCATCCTTCAGCACAATCGAATGATTCTTCGCGCCGGCCAGCGCCTGCACCCGCTTGCCGTGCGCGATCCCCTGCTTATAGACATATTCCGCCACCGGCTGTGAGCCCACGAAGGAGACCGCCTTCACTTCCTCATGCGCCAGCAGGCCGTCCACCACCTCATGCGCCCCGTGTACCACATTCAGCACCCCCGGCGGGAAGCCCGCTTCTGCGAACAGCTCCGCGAGCCGGTTCACCAGCAGCGGCGTCCGCTCGGAGGGCTTCAGCACAAAGGTGTTGCCGCAGGCTACCGCCAGCGGGAACATCCAGCAGGGCACCATCATCGGGAAGTTGAACGGGGCGATGCCGCCCACAACTCCCAGGGGATAGCGGTACATGCCGGACTCTACGCCTGTCGCGATATCCGGCAGCTGGCTGCCCATCATCAGCGTGGGAGCGCCGGCGGCGAATTCCACGCATTCGATGCCGCGCTGCACCTCGCCCAGCGCTTCCTCCAGGCTTTTGCCGTTCTCCAGCGTGATCAGCTCCGCCAGCTCCTTGCTGTGCTGGACCAGCAGCTGCTGGTACCGGAAGAAATAGCGGGCCCTTCGCGGAACAGCGACCCTTTTCCACGCGGAATAGGCTATGGAAGCTGCCCTCACGGCTGCATCCAGCTCTTCCCGGCTGGAGATCGGCACATAGGCAATGATTTCGCCGGTCGCCGGGTTGAACACTTCCTCCTGCCGCCCGGAGGAGGACTCCACCCAAGCTCCGTTTACATAGTTCTTCACCTTACTGGCCTGCCCCGTGAGCAGTGTCATCGTCCGCACCTCTTTTCCTGTGTTCGTCCGCTATCCTAGAAGAGATGACCGCCTTACCAGGCGGCCATCTGCTTCAGCTATGAAGAAATCCTGTTACCTGTTATTTCGCCGCCATCTCCACAATCTCGTTCGTGTAGGCCTCCTCCACCTTGGAAGCCGTCTTAATGACCCCGAACTTCAGCGCGATATCGGCGGTCTGCTGGAAGGCGGCAGCATCCGTATAGCCCAGCTTGGAAGCATCGAAGCCCTCCGGCTGGATCAGCTTGGCAACCTCCGTCATCATCGTCAGCTGATGCTCCCGGGTCGTGCTGCCCGCTTCGGCAAGCTTCATCACACTGTCCACAGCCGCTTCGGGATCGGCAATCGCATCCGCCCAGCCCTTCAGGGAAGCACGGACGAACTTGGCAGCCGTCTCCTTATTGCCCTCCAGCCACTCCTTGTTGGCGAACAGGTTGTCTTCAAGCATCGCCACACCTTCGTCATTCATGTCGATGACACTCAGGTCCTCCGCCTTAACGCCCGACTCCAGCACCACCTGATATTCGTTGTAGGTCATAGCCGAAGCCGCATCCAGCTCACCGCCGAGGAACTGATCCATGGTGAAGCCCTGCTTGGTGAAGTTCAGATCCTTGCCAGAATCCAGCTTGTATTTATCAAACAGCGCCAGAATCTCAAACTCATTGCCGCCCATCCAGTTGCCTACCTTCTTGCCCTTCAGCTCAGCCGGTGTAGTGATGCCCGCCTCCTTCTTGGATACCAGCACCAGCCCGCTCTTCTGGAAAATCTGGGCGATCTGCACCAGCGGCATCTCCTGCTCCTGGCTGGTCAGCAGGCTCGCCACCCAGTCCACCCCGATATCGGCCGAACCGCCCGCTACCTGCTGCTCAGGCACGATATCCGGCCCGCCCGGCAGAATCTCGACCTTCAGGCCCTCCGCCGCATAATATCCTTTGTCCTGCGCCAGGAAGTACCCTGCGAACTGGGCCTGCGGCACCCATTTGAGCTGCAGCTTCACGGTAACCGGCTCAGCCGCCGGTTCTGAAGTTGCCGCAGCTTCCGGTGAAGCTGCCGCCGCATTCCCCGCAGTCGCTTCTGCTCCGGAGGGACTGGCGTTGTTGTTGCCGCCGCAGCCCGCAAGCAGCGAGATCAGCATTAGAGCCGCCGCAAGCCATAATCCTCCACGAGTTTTGCCCTGTTTTCCCTTCATCATAGCAACTCCCCCTACCAATCATTTTTTTGTAAGACGGTCTGACACAGTATGATTGCGCTCTTGTTGCTATTTGCAGGAATTACACACTACGTACGCCGGGAAGGGTGCCACTTGATAAACACCTTCTCCAGCCGCTCCACGACCAGGTAAAAGATGACTCCGGCAACCGCGGCAAGCACGATACAGGCCCAGCCCAGCGGCATCTTCGCCACCTTGATGGAATTCGAGAGGAGATAACCCAGCCCCCGCGAGGAGAAGAAGAATTCTCCGACAATCGCCCCGATCATGCTCGCTGTAGCGTTGATCTTCAAGGCGGTGAATACATAAGGCAGACTGTTCTGAATCCGCAGATGGCGGAATACCGCCCGTTTGCCTGCCGCATAGGAATGCATCAGGTCCAGCGCCAGCGGGTCCACAGCCGCCATACCCTTGTGGGCATTGATCGCCATAGCCGCCATCGTGGTCGCGGTCACAATCGCCGCCCGCGAGCCGATGCCGTCCCCGAACCACAGGTTCATGATAGGGGCAAGCGCTACAATGGGAACGGCATTGAGTGCAGCTACCATCGTGAGGCTGCCGCCGCCCCAGCGGGGCCAGGCCATAGCAGCCAAGGCAATCAGGAAGCCGCAGCCGGAGCCGATCAGCATACCAAGAACGGCTTCAGTGAGGGTATACCCGGTATAAGAGAGCAGCAGACTGAGATTGTCCCGCATCGCTTCAGCGATGGCGGAGGGTAGCGGCAGCTGATATTTCTTCAGATCGAAGATGCGGTGAAAGATCTGGAGCTCCCACAGCAGCAGGAACAAAGCTCCGGCAAGCAGCGGCAGCACGAACCCGGGGTTCAGCCATTTCAGGAATTTCCATGGATCTCCGCCTTGGTCCGTATCTGGCGAAATAACGTTGTTAGAGGATGTAAATTCGCGAACCGTATTACTTTCCATTAGCGGCTGCCTCCTTGGGGACGGAATTCCGGCTGCCAGGGGGCTACCAGACGCTCCACCAGACTCATCAGCCAATAGCTGGCCATACCCAGCAGAGCACCGACCAGCACCGTGGACCAGAACATGTAGGTATGGGAGGGTCCATAATAGAGATTGCGGAGCATAATAACCCCGATTCCGCGCTGAGCACCCATCAGCTCAACCAGAATTGCGCCCGTTACAGCCAGCGGCGCTGCAATCTTCAGCCCGCTGAACAGCCCCGGCAGCGCTGCCGGGAAGCGCAGCTTCCAATATACAGCCCACGGCTTAGCGGCATAAGAGTGCATCAGCTCCAGGGCAGAAGGGTCCACACTCCGCAGACCGCGCAGCATATTCAGCGCCACCGGGAAGAAGGTGATATAGCCGGAGATGATGATCCGCGACATCTGCTCATCCCGCACAATCCCGTATATAATCGGCGCCAGCCCCAGAATCGGAATCATCTGCGAAGCAACCGCATACGGGAAGGCAAGCTGCTCTATCGTCCGGGAGAGGCTCATCAACACGGCCAACAGCACTCCGGAGAGCGCTCCGATCAGGAAACCCACCCCGGCATTGCCGAAGGTGGCTCCCCCTTCCCGGAGAAGGGTGCCGCTGTACTGCCACAGAGTGAGCGCCACCTCGTGAACATAAGGCAGCTTGGACTGGGCCAGCGGCGTCTTCGCCACATGCAGCAGCCACCAGGAGACCGCCTCCCACAGCACCAGCAGCCCGCAGATCCAGACAAGCAGCGGCAGCGCACGCCCCCGCATTAACGCACGGTTCAGCTTCATCACTACACCCCTTCGAAGCTGTCGCGGATACGGGCAATCAGCTCGAAGAACTCCGGACGGTTCCTCATGTCCGCTGTACGCGGACGGGGCAGCGGAATATCGACAACCGCCGAGAGTCTGCCCGGATGCGGAGACAGGACGAACACCCGGTCCGACAGGAAGATCGATTCGGGAATGCTATGGGTAACGAATACAATTGTGCTCTGTACCTTACTCCAGACGGAGAGCAGCTCTTCATTCAGCCGCTCGCGCGTGAATTCATCCAGCGCCGAGAACGGTTCATCCATGAGCAGAATTTCCGGCTCCATGGAGAGTGCCCGGGCAATAGCTACACGCTGCTGCATCCCCCCGCTGAGCTGCCAGGGATACTTATCGGCGAACCCCTGCAAGCCCACGAGATCAAGCAGCTCCAGCGCTTTGTCCTCACGGATCGATCTCTTGACGCCCAGCAGCTCCAGCGGCAGGGTAATATTATGCTTGACCTTCCGCCAGTCATACAGCACCGGACTCTGGAACACAATACCGTATTTCTGTGCCAGCCGGGCCTCCTTGGCGCTTTTGCCTGCCACCATGATATTTCCAGCCGTTGGTGTGATAAGATCTGCCATCAGCCTCAGCAGCGTAGTCTTTCCGCACCCGGAAGGACCCAGCAGGGAGACGAACTCCCCCTTGGCAATATCGAGACTTACCTGATGCAGGGCCAGCACATCTGCCGTCTCCGTCTGGTAACGCATTTCGACATGCTTCAGCTGTATTTCAGGAATTGTTGCTGCTACTAGTGACATCTCCAGTCCCCTCCATCCCTGAATCTATTAAATGTTAATTAAAATAACATAATTATCGCGTTTTCTGTACTTTTTCTTTCTTCATGTAGGATTAATTAACATGTTACACGTTGCCTGCGAATCCCACATTAGACAAAGCGTAACATTGAGGCTGTGAAATTACGTCACTTTGTCTAGGGAGCCGCTTACAGTGTAAATAATAGAGCTGATTGCCGATAAAAATAGTAAGTAACTATAAGTGGAAACGGCTTTGCCGTCCTCACAGGGAAGGTACCGTTTTAATGTGAAACAGAAGGATACGTGTTCGCGTGAAACATATACATTTGGACCACGCGCCCACGCCGCGCCGAATGTGATCGGTTTTTCGATTACATTCGGACCATGTGCTCACGCAGCGCCGAATGTGATCGGTTTTTCGATTACATTTGGACCACGCGCCTCCGCAGCGCCGAATGTAATCGGTTTTTCGATTACATTTGGACCACGTGCCCAAGCCGCGCCGAATGTGATCGGTTTTTCGATTACATTTGGACCACGTGCCCACGCAGCGCCGAATGTGATCGGTTTTTCGATCACATTTGGACCACGTGCCCAAGCCGCGCCGAAAGTGATCGGTTTTTCGATTATATTTGGACCACGTGCCCACGCAGCGCCGAATGTGATCGGTTTTTCGATTACATTCGGACCACGGGCCTTGCGCAAGCACAATGTGTTCGGTTTTTCGCATACATTCGGCCCACGGGCCTCGCACCAGCACAATGTGTTCGGTTTTTCGCATACATTCGGCCCACGGGCCTCGCACCAGCACAATGTGTTCGATTTTTCGCATACATTCGGCCCACGGGCCTCGCACCAGCACAATGTGTTCGGTTTTTCGTATACATTCGGCCCACGGGCCTCGCACCAGCACAATGTGTTCGGTTTTTCGTATACATTCGGCCCACGGGCCTCGCAGCAGCACATTATGTTCCGTTTTTCGTATACATTCGGCCCGGGGCACTCGCGCAAGCTCAATGTGTTCGGTTTTTCGCATACATTCTATGTTGCTCGCGTCTCTCCCACAGCCGCACCAGCCCGAGCCCTGGGATGTATCCCCTTGATTCGGATGTGTGCTATCCTTTATTTGCATTTCATTTTGTGTCCAGGAGACTATTCACAATGTCCAATGCTTATCCCAATCCATGGAGGCGCTCCCCATGGCATCTCTGATTTCCAACTACATTATTATCGTTTCGATCTCCGGTGTGCTGAACGCCTTGCTCGCCCTGTTTGCTTTTTACAGGAAGACTGACTTCTCGGGTCTGCGCGCATTCATCGTCAGCTCCGCCGCCTCGGCGGTATACACATTCGCCTTCGCGCTCGAGCTCTCGGGGAATTCGATGGAACAGATTAAGTTCTGGATCAAGCTGGAGTATCTCGGAATGCCGTACATCGCGCCCTCCAGTCTGCTGATGATCATGCACTTCGTGGGCCTGGAGCGTCTGGTCTCCCGAAAACTGCTGGTCCTCCTCTACTCCGTCCCCGTGATCTCCACGGTGCTTGTCTGGACCAACGACTCCCATCACCTGTTCTATAAGGCTATCTACTTCCGGGAAGGCGCGCCTGCACCGCTGGTGGATATCGTCATGGGACCCTGGTATATCGTCCAGGGCAGTCTGACCTTCGGCTGTATGCTGGCCGGGATGTGCCTGATCCTCTGGCGCTGGGGGCGGATGCGGCGGGCTTATCTGCGGCAGATGCTGATTATTTTTGTCGGACAATTCCTGCCTGCGCTGGGGGCCTTCCTCTATCTGATGGACCTGACTCCGTATGGAACAGACCCTGTTCCCGTTGTGATGAGTGTAACCTCGTCCCTGTATATATGGGCCATTCTGTCCAGAGGGATGCTGACCGCCGCGCCGATTGCCAGAGAGAATCTGTTCGAGAGCATGCGCGACGGCGTACTCGTCATGGACCTCTCCGACAAGCTGGTGGACTATAACCGGGCCGCTGCCGAGATGCTTGAGGATCTGGATGCCGCCGCCATCGGCCGCCCGCTGGCCCAGCTTTTCCTGCCTGCCGGCAAGGAGGCGGTCGATTATGTAATGAATTCCAATCCGCAGATCAGCGAAGAGCAGGAACTGGTGTGGCATTCCGGCGGAGAAGTCCGCTATTATCAGGTCCGTTCCTCTCCGGTCCAGAAGCATGACGGCCATCTTGCCGGGCGGATGATCATGCTGATCGATGTTACCGAACGCACCCTGCTCCAGGAGAAGCTGCTGCAGCTCGCCACCATCGACAGCCTGACCGGCATTTACAACCGGACCCACTTCATGGAGCTGAGCCGGGAACGGCTGCAGGAAGCTGCCGACTCCGCCGCCCCCTTCTCGGTCATCCTGCTGGATATCGATTTCTTCAAAAGCATTAACGACCGCTACGGGCACCATCACGGGGATATGGCCTTACAGCATGTAGTAAGCGTATGCCGCCAGCATGTCCGGGAGGGGGATGTCTTCGGACGGTACGGAGGTGAAGAATTCGTCTTAAGCCTGCCGGGAGCCCTCTTGAAGGAAGCAGCCCTGATCTCTGAGCGTATCCGCAGGGACATCGAGCAGAGCACCTTCTCTACCTTCACAGGAACAATTAAAATCACAGCCAGCTTCGGCGTGGCTGAAGCCTTCCGCCGTTCGACCTCACTGGAGGAGCTGCTCTCGGAAGCAGACCATGCCCTCTACTCCTCCAAGCGTAACGGCCGCAATAGCGTACATCTATATGGCGTCTCCTCCATCACCCGCTTCAAGCCCATGTGATGGAGGCAAGCCCTCTTTTCCTGCCCCGCATGGCACCTCCCGCTTCCCCTGCGCATATCAAGTAGAAACGGCATTGCCATCCTTTTAAAGGACGGTACCGTTTCAGCGGGAAATAGAAGAATAATTTATAGTGTGAAACATAAAAATTCTTATATTTGAATAAATGGCACCTGCCGGGTATATCCGCCTTCTCTTTTGGTGATACCAGCTTCCATAGTCCCTTTTTCTCCAGTTCTTTCCTGTCCCTGCACTGAATTCCGTCATTCGTGTTCTCCTGTTGTTTGCATAGGCGGGTTTTCAGTTTAATAAGAGTTAGCCGATCCGTTCGGCAGAATTCAGGTTCATGCGACAAGGAGGGGGTTCTATGATCAAGATCGGGCTGACCGGCTTCGGAGACCATGAGGAGCTGTACGGCAAAATCAAACCTGCCGACCGCCTCCCCGCCTACAGCGCCCATTTTCCCATTGTGGAAATTGACAGTTCCTTCTACGCGGTTCAGCCGGTCCGGAATTATGAGAAATGGGTCAACCAGACGCCGGAGGCGTTCCAGTTCATTGTGAAGGCTTATCAGGGAATGACCGGACATCTGCGGGGGAAAAAGAATTACTACGATACGCCGGAGGAGATGTACCGGGCCTTCCATACCTCTATCGCTCCTGTCCGCTCAGCGGGGAAGCTGGCGATGGCACTGTTTCAATTCCCGCCCTGGTTCGACTGCACCAAAGACAACGTGGATTTCCTGCGTGACGCGAAGGAGCGGCTGCTGGATGTGCCCGCTGCCATCGAATTCCGTAATGATTCCTGGTACAGCCCTGAGATGCGTGAGCGGACCCTCGGGTTCCTGAAGCAAGAAGGCTGGATTCATACGATAGCCGACGAGCCGCAGGCAGGCTCCGGCTCCATCCCGATTGTCCCTGTCGCCACCCGGCCGGACCTCACCTACGTGCGGCTGCATGGGCGCAACACTGCAGGCTGGAATCAGAGCAGCCACCCGGACTGGCGCAAGCTTCGCTATCTGTACCGTTACAGCACCGAAGAGTTAACGCAGTGGCGGGACCGGCTGCTGGAGCTTGAACAGACCTGTAAGAATATTTACGTGGTATTTAATAATAATTCTGCCGGGGATGCCACTCCCAATGCTCAGGAGCTGCAATCGCTGTTTGGGATCGACGGAGGGCTGGCCCCGCGCCAACTGGACTTATTCAACTGATGTACAGAGGTCTACATAAATCTCTTCTACTCCCTGCTGAAGCATCTGATCACCGTCCCATTCGTCTTATATTGTAGAGGAGGCCAAAGAATTATGAAGAGAAATCATACTATGATGCAGTTTTTTGAATGGCATGTCGCGGCGGACGGAGAACACTGGAAACGCCTTGCCCAGATGGCCCCGGAACTGAAGGCGGCGGGCATTGATTCGGTATGGGTTCCCCCTGTTACCAAGGCCGTCTCGCCCGAAGATACCGGTTATGGAGTCTACGATCTGTATGACCTCGGTGAATTCGATCAAAAGGGTGATGTACGCACGAAGTATGGAACCAAGCAGGAGTTAATCGACGCGATTGCCGAGTGCCTGAAGAACGGCATTGCGGTCTACGTGGATCTGGTCATGAACCATAAAGCCGGAGCGGATGAGACCGAGGTCTTCGAGGTGATTGAGGTGGACCCGAACGACCGTACCAAGGATATCTCCGAGCCGTTCGAGATTGAAGGCTGGACCAAATTTGATTTCCCGGGACGCGGGGATGAATACTCCAGCTTCAAGTGGAATCACACCCACTTCAACGGAACCGATTTCGATGCCAAGGAAGGCCGCAACGGCGTCTTCCGGATTGACGGCACGAATAAAGGCTGGAATCAGAATGTGGATGACGAATTCGGCAACTACGACTATCTGATGTTCGCCAACATTGATTACAGCAATGACGATGTGAAGAATGAGATGCTGAACTGGGGCAAGTGGCTGGTCGATACGCTGCAATGCAGCGGATACCGGCTGGATGCGATCAAGCATATCAACCATGAGTTCATCAAGGAATTCGCCATGGAGATGAAAAAGAAGCGCGGCGAGGACTTCTACATCGTCGGTGAATTCTGGAACTCTAATCTGGAGGCTTGCCGCGAATTCCTGAACACTGTAGATTACCAGATCGATCTGTTCGATGTCTCCCTTCATTACAAGCTCTACTCCGCCGCACTGGCAGGCCGGGATTTCGACCTGACGCATATCTTCGACGATACGCTGGTCCAGACACATCCCGCGAATGCTGTCACCTTCGTTGACAACCACGACTCCCAGCCGCATGAGGCACTGGAATCCTGGGTGGGCGACTGGTTCAAGCAAAGCGCCTACGCCCTGATTCTGCTGCGGCGCGACGGCTATCCCGTTGTCTTCTACGGAGATTATTACGGCATCGGCGGCCCTGCGCCGATGGAAGGCAAGAAGGACGCCATCGATCCTCTGCTCTGCGCCCGCCACACCAAAGCGTACGGGGAGCAGGACGATTACTTCGACCATCCCAACACTATCGGCTGGGTCCGGCGCGGCGTTCAGGAGATTGAAGGCTCCGGCTGCGCTGTAGTCATCTCCAATGGAGACAACGGAGAGAAGCGGATGTTCGTGGGCGAAGCGCGCAGCGGAGAGGTATGGGAGGACTTCACCCATAACCGCGGGGAATCCGTTACGATCGGCGAAGACGGCTGGGCCGTATTCCCGGTCAACGGCGGCAGCGTCTCCGTCTGGGCGCTGCCCGAGCCGAAGCCAGCCGATGCCTGCGCGGAGGAGTAGGCCTGTAAAGATGAATAATGCCGTCCCTGTTGTTAGGGGGACGGCATTTGTTTTATAGGTGAGAAGTTACTCGGGTAGTAAAATTAAGTGCAGTAGTACTCCAACACATCTATTCCTCTGCGACTTCACTGCCTTCGCAACCCCCTCCCATTTTATCCACATATTATCCACAAAAGAAATATATTACTCTCTATAAACCTAAACAATTCACTCATTTCCTCATTTCCTCATCTGGTACTCATCCGGCTCATTTCCTGCTCCACCTATGGGATTTATCCCTCTCATTTACTCATCCGGCCCATTTCCTGCTCCACCAAAGGGATTTATCCCTTTAATTTACTCATACGGCTCATTTTCAGCCCCACTAATGGGATTTATCCCTTTCATTTACTCATACGGCTCATTTTCGGCTCCACCAACGGGATTTATCCCTTTCATTTACTCATACGGCTCATTTTCAGCCCCACCAATGGGATTTATCCCTCTCATTTACTCATCCGGCCCACTTTCAGCACGGGATTCACATTAGCAGAAGAGTCATATGGGTGAGCTGGAGTCACCGTGTAAAAGCAAATTTGTCCTGCGGCGATTCTGCTGAAAAAAAGATTTATCCCCGACCTTATCCACATTTTATCCACAGCACGCTTAACATTCGATGAACGCCCCCAGAATTCCTATTGTGAATAACGCGAAATAGGCGAATCCACGCCGCAGGGGCTATGAATTCGCCTATTTATGCTGAGCAAGACATAGCTTGCAGTTAGCATTTGCATTTATTGGTTAGCAGCTTGCGGTTAACGAGTTGTGGTTGTGTTGTCCCCTTCAGCCCAGACGCCTGTGTCACTGTTCAGGATACGTTCGATCGGATATACCTTCCATACCGCCGTTACTACAGCCGAACACAAGACTGCTTTGAGCAGGTCGCCCGGAAGAAACGGCCACATGCCTGCCGTCAATGCCTTGCCGAGTGAATCCATGCCTGTAGAATAGGCCAGCCACCCCACACCGCCCGGATAAACTAACAATGCCCCGAAGATAAAGTTAGCGGCCAGCAGCTTCACGAAGGTGTATTTGTCCTGCTTAATGCGTTCGGCGAAAAAGCCGATCAGCCAGGCCACGAACGGCCAGGAGAAGATATATCCTGCGGTAGGGCCAACCAGGACCGCCAATCCTCCGCTTCCGCCCATCACCTGGAATCCGGCAGCGGCGAGTCCGAGCACGATCAGTACAGCAAGCGCCCCGTAACGGGCCCCAAGGATCGAACCAGCCAGCATTACCGCGAGGGTCTGCATGGTAATGGGTACCGTGGAGAAGGGCAGCGAGATTTTCAAATAACTCAGAGCTATCATGACGGCGGCGAATAAGGCACTGAATATCAGGCCGCGGGTGGTCCATTTCTTCATGGCCGGGAGGTTCCCCCTTTTCTAAAAATATAAGAATTTATATGTTTCACGCTACAAATTATCTTTCTATTTCTCGCCGAAAGGGTACCGTCCTTTAAAAGGACGGCAAAGCCGTTTTCACTTGGGATCACTATAACATCACCCTCCAGATACATCAATCCTGAAATCTTTGTTATAATGGGTAGCAATTGTTGACTAGAGCTGGACGGAAAGCAGGCATGAGGATGATCAGGGCGCATAATATAAGCTTGTCCGTGCGGGAGGGGCCGCATCACCGTACAGTACTGCAAGGGATTAACATTCATATAGAGCCTGGGGAATGGGTAGCGCTGACAGGGGCCAACGGCTGCGGCAAAACCTCGCTAATCCGCTCCTTCAACGGACTGAACACCCCCTCCGGCGGCAGTCTGTCCGTGGCCGGACTGGACCTGCGCCTGCCGGAGAACCGGACAATAGTAAAGCAGCGGGTGCAGCTCGTATTTCAGAATCCCGAAGCACAGACGGTTGGCTCCACCCCCTTCGAGGATATCGCCTTCGGACTGGAGAACCGGGGACTGGAACGGGGGCGGATGATTGCACGAATCCATGAGATTCTACAGCAGGTAGGACTAAGCCATAAAGCGGAGGCAGAGGTATCTACACTATCCGGCGGAGAGCGCCAACGTCTGGCGGTAGGCTGCTGCCTGGCACTGGAAGCCGAAATGATTATTTTCGATGAGGCTACCTCGATGCTGGACCCTGAGGGAAGATCGGATATTCTGGAGCTGGCCCAGGGGCTATGGCAGGCAGGGACTACCATCCTCTGGGTCACGCAGCGGATGGAGGAGCTGGCCGCAAGCCCGCGCATCGCGGTGCTGGGCAAAGGGCAATTGCTCTATGACGGCAGCCCGCGCAGCCTGTTCTATACCTCGGAGCTACCGGAGACCCTCGGCTGGCTTCCTTCTCCGGCCGTCCGGGTCGGGAAGCTGCTGCAGAAGCAGGGCTGGCCGCTTCACCTGCTGCCGCTGACCGGACAGGATCTGGAGGAGCTGCTATGAGAATTCATACGGAGCATCTCTCCTTCTGCTATGAAGGAGGCAGGCCAGCCGTTCAAGAGATATCTCTGGATATCCCTACAGGTTCGCTGACCGTCCTCTGCGGTGTGAACGGGAGCGGTAAGTCTACGCTGCTCCGTCTGCTCGCGGACCTTGCACAGCCCTCCTCCGGGCAGATACTTTACGATCACGGGAAGAAGACGGACTACAAGACTGCCGAAGCTGCATCCATGGTATTCCAGCAGCCGGAGACTCAGCTGTTCGCGGGTACGGTACATAAGGATATCGAATACGGCCTGATGGAGCGAGGGGTGTCCAAGGAGAAGCGGACGGAGATCATCGCGGGCGCTCTGGCGAAGACCGGGCTGGCTTACGATGAATTCGCCGGGCGCTCTCCCTTTCTGCTTAGCGGGGGTGAGAAGCGGCGCGTATGTATTGCGGGTGCTCTGGCCGTACAGCCCGGGCTTCTGATTCTGGATGAGCCGACCGCAGGGCTGGACCCCCAGGCAGCGCAGGCACTGCTCGAAATGGTACAGCAGCTGCGCAGTAGCGGCCTGACCCTGATCATCGGCACCCATGATCTGGACAGCTTCCTGCCGGTTGCCGACAAGGTCATCGTGATGAAGCACGGTGCTATCCATTATGACGGTCCTGCTCCGGCATTGACTGCTGATCCCAGCCTGCTGGCAGACGCCGGACTCACTCCCCCCGTCTATGCTTCTATGGGACGCAGAGCGGTGCAGCATGGCCTGCTGGAAGCAGTCCCGGACAATCTGGAGGAGCTGCTGATAGGGCTGAAAAAGCACCCGCTGCCTATGCCGCAGACGGACAGGTTGCCGGCAGGCACTGGCGCCTCTGCCCGCAGCAGCACCATGCCACCCGGCAACCAGAGCGGTCGCACCCGCGAACACCGCACGCAATACAGTGCAGAAGATAAACGGCACCGGGGGAATCCTCCTCAACCTGCCGGAGCGCAGACGGACCAGTCAATAATCAGGCCTGGCAATCCAAGACAAGAACAGAACACCCCTCGCAGGCCCGGCTGGCAAGGACTCGATCCCCGGGCCAAATGGCTGGGGATGATTCTCGGCTCGCTGGTCCTGCTAGGGATGAACACTCTGCTCCCGCTGCTGCTTACTGCCGGTCTGCTAGCCGGGCTCGCGGCTTCGGCCCGTATCTCCTGGCGCCGGGCCTTCCGCTTCTTCCGCCCGTTCCTGCTGATGTTCCTGTTCCTCTGGCTCCTGTCCGGGCTTAGCTGGAGCTCTCCCGACTTCGCACTCGGACCGCTCAGCTTCAGCTATGCAGGACTCATGCGCGGGGGAATTAACGCTCTGCGCTTCCTGCTGTTAATTGCCCTGGGCTTCCTGTTCACCGAGACGACCACCGGTGCACCCTTGCGCGAGGGTCTGGAATGGGGAATCGCTCCGCTGCGGGCCCTGGGCATCCTCACCCGTAACTGGTCGCTTGCCGTATCCGTGACCCTGCAGTTCGTGCCGTGGATTCTCGGCAAGCTGGCCCAGCTGCAGCTTGCGCTGGGCTCACGCGGAAGGCGCGCCCGCGGGGTGGCCCGCTGGTCCCCGAGGCAGATCGCCCTAATCATCGTGCCTCTGCTGATTCTTGTCCTGGGTATGGGCGACGAGCTGGCGACAGCCGTAGAATCGCGGGGGTACGATCCAGCCAAGCAGCGGACCCCCGTCTATCAGCTCCGCTGGAGCAGGCGTGACACGCTGGCAGCGCTAGGTATCCTGACGGTCGCAGCTATGCTGTGGTGGGTAGCGCGTATCAGCTGAGCGGGTACGGGACGATTCAGTGAACAAAATCACCATAGCGGATGGATAGTGTAAGAACTTATACGGCTGCGCAGCTAGTACAGTTCTCCCCACCTTACCTATCCGCATCCGCCCACTTGTGGGGCATCCGGCGAAATCAGGGGCACTATTGCCCCTGATTTTTGCTCACTTGGCCTTAATCCGGTCCGCTCTCCCTCGCGGCAGCACATTGTATGCTGTTTTTGACATACATTTGACTCGCGCACCCTCTAGCTGCCCATTGTATGCTGTTTTCGGCATACATTCGGCCTGTGCGCCTGCGCGGCAGCACATTGTATGCTGTTTTTGGCATACATTTGACTCGCGTACCCTCTAGCTGCCCAATGTATGCTGTTTTTCGCATACAATCTTGGCACACCATTTACTCATTCAGCATGCGTCCGAGCCCCTCCAACCATTCGAACACTCCTAATTAAAAGCAAGCCGCCACCTCCAGCTTCGGAGAGGGCGGCACCTTTTTTTTGCAGCTACAGCAGCTTTATTTACTTCAATGTACTCGCAATGACCGAGATATCACCTGAGGAATAATCCAGGAAATACGCTGTTTTCGACTTCACATTAGCGTATAGGAATTTGGTGGTGCCATTCTTCGGCCATTCCTGATTCTTCAGCAGCTCCGCGCCCCCCTGAGAGAATAAGGACCATGAGTTCACCTGCAGATCCCCCACAAAAACCTGACCATTATTAGCCTCCGTAACCCAACCGGAAACGTCGCCTTCCTCTTTGAAGACTTGTTTTACAGAAGCTGTTTCTTTGCCAGTAGCTTTGCTGATTAACCGAAAGACCTTCTGAGTCTCATCAGCTGAAGGACGACTGACATTCCCCGGCACGGGCTGATAGGTGTACGAAGTGAAGGCAGTATAGAAGTTCCCGCTGGATTGAATGGAAAAGTCCGTATTGAAGTCCTTGATTACTGTCTCATTTCTTGAATGCAGATCAACCAGCCTCAACAGATAGTCCGTGCTCATAATGCCCTGTGCCTGATACTTAACCGCCAAATACGGGTATCCCTGAAAATCCCAATCCATTACGGATACATTCTCATATCCCTTATCAACAAACTTGGCATTGTAAGTAACATTCGGCTTCACCCAGGGATACTGATAGAGGCTGAAGGTATTCCCCGCTTGGACCATAACCCGTTCATTGGTTTTACCGGTTGGAGCTACCCATTTCACTTTATCCCCTGCCGTTTTAAGCGGAATATCCCTTTTACTGAGGAGACTTCCATTAGAAGAGAATACAGATTTCGATATTTTAGTGCCCTTGCCTTGTTTAAGCAGCACAATTTTCGGGGGACTGCTCATCACCTGTAAGTCCAGGATACGGCTGGAGTCCTCTGATATCGTAATCGCAGTGTTTGTATGTAAATCAACGATATCTGCTTTATTATTCACATGATCCACAAGTGCCACTGCATTTCCGCTAATCCATATCACATCGGTCTGCTCATTAAGCGGCTGCTCTTTGGGACTGGCGTTCGCCGGACCGGCGGAAATCAGCAGGCCCATAGTCAACGCGGAAATAACCAATACCTTCTTGAACATAGAATAATCCTCCTGTTACGCGATTTTTGAATCCTTGTTTATGACGCTTGTATATATAAAAAGTTGCAGAAAATCAAATATTTTCCGCAACTCCTTATCGCCGTATCCGGCCTTCCGTCTACTACAAGGCTTATTCGCCAATCGCCAAAAGGCTATTCATCTCAATTCTCCTCCTCCGGATGCCTGGAGACCAGCCTCACCAGATCCAGAGTCAAGAGAGGGAGAGTCACCGCAGCGGGATAGGCCAGATAACGTGGCTCCCACGCCGGGTTGAACTTCTCCTTATACCGGCGCAGACCGGAGAAGCCGTACCAGTGGCCTCCGCGTTCAAAAACCAGCCGGGCAAGCTTCTCCTCCCGCAGCGCTCCAAAGCGGCCCCCGACATTGGACAGCGGGGCAGACCCTAGATTGAAGCTTCTGTAACCGCGCGCTTTCGCCCATTCCAGCAGACACAGGAACAGGTAATCCATAGTCCCGTTCGGGGTATCCTTGTGATGGCGCATCAGATCCACCGAGACTGTCTTCTGCCCGTCGTAACCAGGAGCTATGGAGGCAAAAGCCAGCAAATGGCCGTCTGCTCCACGCAGCAGCGCCAGCGGTGCGAGCTGGAGGTACGGCTCGCTGAACCAGCCCAGCGAGTAGCCTTTCTCCCTGCGCCCGGCCAGCCATTCCTCTGACAACAAGCGAAGCTCCTGCAGCAGCTCCTTCGAATGCTGGGCCTCTGTGATCTCGAAATGGTAGCCTTCGCGCTCGAACCGCCCCTTCACACTCCGCAGGCTGGCGTTCCGCGATCCGCTAATGCTGAAGTCCGCCAGCGGAACCAGCGCTTCTTCCCCCAGCTTGAAGAACCGGTAGCCCTGCTCATGATAGAGCGGAAGATATGCCGGGGCCGCCTGATAGAAGACTACAGATAGTCCATACAAATCAGCAGCCTGCCTGAACTCACTGATTCCGTTATTAAGCAGATTCATCGGCCCAAGCGGATCACCCAGTACCACCAGCTTGTCCCGGACTCTGGCGAAGGCGAACAGCACCTTGCCTTCCTGGGCCCAATAGAAGCTTTTGTCGCCAAGAAACAGCATATGGCTTAAGGCATTGCCCCAGCCCTCCGAGAGGAAGCGCTCCAGCCGCGCCATATCCTTATCCGCGAGAAGCGTATCTGCCTTGTGCTGCGGCCTGAGGGCTACAAGCATCGTCAGCAGCAGCCAGGAGCAAATCAGTCCGCCGGCCGCCGTAACGGCCACATTACTGTGCTGCCGCAGCCATTCCGGCTGAATGCCGGGCGGGAGATGCTTCAGGAAGCCGTGATGGGTATAACTCGCCAGCCCGTAATAGCTGAGGGCTACAGCCGAGGTCAGGAGCAGCCACCATAAGGTGCTTTTGGCGCTCAGCGGGACACTGATCCGGTAGAACCGGCTTCGGGAGATCCACAGAATCAGTGCCACCACCAGCAGGAACAAGGCCTCCTCGTAATCGAACCCCTTCGTAAATGCAAAGACCGCCCCGCCCAAAAGCAGCAGGCCTGTCCAGACATAAGCCCTGCGGACGCGCAGGGAGATCCCACGCGACAGCAGAATCAGCATAAAGCCGATCAGCACGGACAGATGGTGCGAGATCTGCATCACGGGCAGCGACAGCAATTCTTCTGTCACCTTCAGCCGGTAGAGCAGCTCAGGCGTAGCTGCGGACAGCAGCAGAAGCAGACCGCTGGCTAGGACCAGCTTGCCGAGTGCCCATACACCCAGATCGCTGAGGAAGGTATATTGGCCGGGCCAGCCCCATATTCTCTGCCATATCGTCAGGGGTGCTTCCACTCTGTCGCCGCTGCGTTCAGCGCCCTTCGTACCCGGCAGCCCGAACTCCAGCGCAGCCAGCACCAGACCGATCAGCCAGGGGATAATGTAATAGAATAATCTGTAGATGACCAGGACTGCCATGGCATGGTCGCTCTTGATGCCCAGTTGGGTAAGTCCGAGCAGCGCAATCAGATCGAACGCGCCGATGCCTCCGGGAGCCATACTTAGAATTCCGGCTATCGCAGCCACTACATAGATACTGAAGACGGTGAGAAATGGGGCGCTCCCGAGCAGCTCACCGGCGATGAACCAGAAGGTCAATCCGGCGAACACCCACTCCAGGAAGGACGCACCCACAGAAGCAACTACGGTAAGCCAGGCGGTTCTCCCCTCACCCCGGTTAACCCATTTGGCGAAAAGCGCAGAGCGCTGGAGGAGTACAAAGAACGGCAGATACAGCGCCATCCCCCAGACCGCAAAATCCAGCCAGCGATGCGCCTCCAGCAGCCGGTCCGCCGGCAAAAGACCGGTAATCGTCCCCCACCCGAGCAGCGACAGCCCCGTAATCATCAGCGGTGACAGAAACACTATGGCCGGTGCGAGCAAGGACGCAGGCACACAGCTCCGCTTATAGAGCAGCGTTCTAAGGCCCGCGCCAGCCAGACCGGCGAATCCGATCATATTATTGAACGTATTGGCGATCCAGGCATAACGGAAGGTCCGCAACCAGCCGATCTGCAGGCGGAAATGCCGCCGGATCAAGTAATCATAAGTACTCATAACCGCCACCGACAGCAGCGAAATTCCCAGCATCTGCATAATAGAGGGTACGGGAACGGATTTCAGATCACGGATGATTTTGCCTAAATGAATTTGCTTCAGCTCATGCTGCCCCTCCAGATAGACCAGTCCGATAATCAGCAGCGGAAAAAGCGCCCGCACCGCCTTAATCCGGTAGATGGATATCAGCAGCCGTACGAATTTGAAGCGTTCCAATTTATTTTTGATTACAGTATGCATGACTTCACCTGTCCTCACTGCCGAACGCTCTTGTTGCCTGAACATATTCAGCCCTCTCCATACGAACCCATTATAGCAAGATCAGCAGCAGATCTCCCGTATAATGGTCACACGCTTACAAGAGTTAGACGGCGGGCGAAGGGTAAGTCCCTGCACAGGGGCTGTATTTGTTCCAGTAATGGTGAGAAGCGTATACATCCATATTTGCATAAAAGCACCCGGACTGCGATTAGTCCGGGTGCTTTTATCATCGTGCCAAGGGTTATCATCCCCTAATGGAGAGCCTGTCATCACGGCAATGGCGGCTCTCTTCAGAGGCATGCAATTCTCGCTCAAGACTATACTCGAATGTCGAATCTCCCTGCGCTGTCGGTGGTTGCGTTAGCCATCTCCTGAACAGATGCTGCTGTCAGCTTATGGTTACCGGCAGGCTTGTCCGGGGGCGCAGCAGCGCTCTGGGCAGAAACGGAGCTGCCCGCAGCCTGTGACTTCTGGGCAATTTGTGCTTCAATCTGCTTGATCTGCTGTTCTAGCTGCTTGGTTTTGGTTTCTTTGGCTTGCTCGTTGTCCTTGCTTGCGCTTACTTTCTCAAGCTCAGCTTCCAGCTTCGCCTTCTGCTTCTCAAGTGCAGCGGTATCGCTGGCGCTGGAGGATGTATAAGATACAGATGATGAAGCGGCAACGGATGAGACATTCATGGGTGTCCCTCCTTTCACCTCTTCAATATATCCCTTTTCTCTACAATGAACGTTAAAATGCGCTGAAAGTTTGCTGAATATCCCCTCAACCCTTCCTGGCCCTCCGGTTCACCAGCATAACGCTCAGCAGGATGATGACCAGCCCGGCAATGGTGTTGGCATAGATCTGCTCCTGCAGGAAGATTACGCCCCACAACAGGCCGAATACAGGCACGAGGAAGGTAACACTAACGGTCTTGACCGGGCCGATATTGGCAATCAGGCGGAAATACAGCAGATACGCCACTGAGGTGCAGATCAGCGAGAGGCCGAGGACAGAATATACAGCGGCGGAGGAAGGCAGATGATCCGGGGCAAAAATCACCGCCAGCGGCAGCAGCACCACACTTGCGCCCAGCTGTTGTCCCGCAGCAAGCGCCAGCGGAGTGAGACCGGAGCCTACGCGTGATGCATATAATCCTCCGAACGCATAGCAGAGCGCGGCTCCAAGAGAGTAACCTACGGATAAAAGAACCGTACCGGTCAGCGGGAGCGGACTCCAGCCGACCAGCACACCCACACCTACCAGGCCTATGATCAGCCCGGCTGATTTGGCCGCCCCCGGCTTCTCCTTCCGGGTCCCCCACGCCGCCAGTGCCGCGAACATCGGGGTTGTAGCATTCAGAATCGCCGCCAGTGAGGCGCTCAGATGCAGCTCAGCCATACAGATCAGCGTGAACGGAAGCGCCGCGTTAACCGCACCGAGCAGCAGGAAAGATCTCCAGTGCTTCAGGAGGCCCAGCCTGCGCCGGGTCAGCAACGCATAGAGCAGCAGAGCAGCTCCGGCAATCGTAACGCGCAGCTCTGTCGTGAAGACCGGACCTAGCTCCGGCGAGGCAATCCGCATGAACAGGAAGGAAGCCCCCCAGGCAAAAGCAAGCAGCAGCAGGGTAGCAAAGTCCTTGCGGCTCACAGCTTAACCTCTCTTCTGCACAGCAGCAGATAGGACAGAACCGACAGGAGGCCCGCTCCCGCGATGACCAGCGCCATCGGCAGGGCCGAGCCGCTGCCGCCAAGTCCGACCAGCGGAGCCGCACAGCTCCCCAGCAGCAAGGGAAGCAGACCCAGAAGCGCAGAGGCGCTGCCCGCCGTCTCCCCCTGATCCTGCATCGCCAGCGAGAAGCTGGTCGTACCCACAAGACCTACACTTGCAACCACAGCGAACAGACAGATTAGGATCGGCAGCAGCCCGCCATCGGCGAGGAGGGTAATCAGCAGCAGAATACCTCCGGAGGTACTGAGCAGAAGGCCGCAGATCAGCAGCTTGCGCTCACCCACTCTGGCCGACATCCGCCCGGCAATCTGCCCGGTCAGAATAATGCCGAAGCCATTCACGGCGAAGATCAGGCTGTACATTTGCGGGGATACCCCGTAAATCGTCTGCAGAACAAAGGAGGATCCCGAGATATAAGCGAACATGCCTGCCATAACAAAGCCCTGGGAGAGCGCGTAGCCCATGAATCCGGCATTGCCGAGCAGGATGCGGAAGGTACGCAGGGTCCCTCTGAGCCCGCTGCGGATACGCCGTTCCTTGGGCAGGGTCTCCGGCAGCCGCAGGAGAATGACCGCCGCGAAGAGCAGCCCGCATACGAATAAGACTACAAATACGCCCTTCCAGTCCGTCACTCTCAACAGCTGCCCCCCGATGACCGGCGCTGCAATCGGGCCCAGTCCGTTGACAATCATCAGCAGCGAGAAGAACCTGGTTAATTCGGAGCCGCTGTACATATCACGGACCGCCGCACGGGAGATCACCACCCCTACCGATCCGGCCAGGCCCTGGACGAAGCGCAGCACAATCAGCAGTCCGATGGACGGGCTGAACGCACAGAGCAGCGAGGATACCGCATAGATCATCATTCCGAACAACAGCGGAATCCGGCGCCCGTGCACATCACTGAGCGGTCCGGCCACAAGCTGGCCCGAAGCCAGCCCTAGCAGGAAGAAGGTCAGGGTAAGCTGAATCATGGCGGGACTGGTATCGAAATAGAGGCCAAGAGCCGGCAGGGCAGGCAGATACATATCAATCGACAGGGGACCAATGGTAGCGATGGCTCCCAGAATCACGGCAAGCTGCAGCCGCTGGCTTCTGGACGGCCCGCCCTCAGCCAGGCTTGTCACCGAATTTTGCTTCATCATGAACAGGATACATCCTTTCTTGCCCGTAACCTTTAGTAGAACGGCAGAGCCATTTATGTTCAGGTCCGTTAATATATTTCTCCATACTACCGATTACCGCCGGAATGTTCAATGAATTTCTGGTTCGGCGGAAAAGCGCGGTTCGGCAGGAACGGCCTGCATGGAAATCCTGCAGAAAATGCAGCATTACCATCTCCAGAACCACAAAAAACCGCCTGCCGTAGCCGCCAATCCTCTCGGTGATCGGCAGGCCCGCAGGCGGTTATTTCGGGTGGTGCTGTTGTTACTTCACTGAATCGGTATGCTCAGCCAGCCAATCTCTTGCCGCCTCCGCCTCGGCGGCGCTCAGGCGGTGCCCCTGATTGCCCCAGTGCGAGGTAACCTCAGCTCCGGCGCCGCTTAACAGTGCTTCCAGCTCCCGGGTCTCCTCGGAGCGGATAATCGGATCATTGGTCCCTGCTCCGATAAAGACCGGAACCCCCTGCAGCGAAGGAATCGCCAGGCCGCGCAGCGGAACCATCGGGTGCAGCAGCACCGCCGCCCGGAAGAGGGCTCCGTAATGGAAGAGCAGACTGCCCGCGATGTTCGCACCGTTGGAATAGCCGACAGCTACCAGATTACCGGCATCGAAGCCATATTTTGCATCCGCCTCCTCCAGGAACTGCTTCACCTCATGGGTGCGGAAGATCAGATCCTCCTCATCGAAAATCCCCTCTGCCAGCCTACGGAAGTAACGCGGCATGCCATTCTCCAGTACGTTGCCGCGGATACCCAGGACAGATGCTCCAGGTGCCAGCAGCTCGGCCAGCGGCAGCAGATCACGTTCATTGCCGCCTGTGCCATGGAATAAAACCAGTGTGGGCTGCGTTACGTCTGTACCTTGCTCAAATACATGAATCATACCGGCTTCACCTCCAGTTCGCGGATTTCAAACGGGCTTAGATTCGCTTCAATCGCCGTACGCTGCGGCTCAAACCATGCCGGAAGCATCAGCTTCTGTCCCAGCGCCTCAGGTGCTTCATCACGGGCGAAGCCCGGAGGATCGGTTGCAATCTCGAACAGAATTCCGCCTTCTTCCCGGAAGTAGATGGCATTGAAGTACTGGCGGTCCTGCACCGGAGTCGGCTGGTAGCCGTGACTCTGAACCCGGCGGCCCCAATCCAGCTGCTCACTGTCATCTGCGGCCCGCCAAGCAATATGGTGAACCGTACCTGTACCGCCGCCGCCCTGCGGAACCGGAGCAGCCTTCAGATCAATAATATTACCGATATTGCCGGAAGCTCTGTACCGGATGTAGCCGTCCCCTTCAGCGATACGCTCCATTCCCAGGGTGCGGGAGAGTGTATCCGCTGTCCGGTCCGGGGCCGTGCTGTAGAGGACAGCGCCTCCGAAGCCTTTGACCGCATGCTCTACCGGAACGCCGCCGAAAGACCAGGTGCTCAGCGCCCCCTCTTCCCGCTCCACCAGCTCAATCCGCAGTCCGTCATAATCCGCGAAAGAGAGATACGACTCGCCAATCCGGGTAACCTTAGTCACAGGAATCTGATAAGCGGCCAGCCGCTGCTCCCAGAATCCGAAAGAGCCAGCCGGTACAGCATAAGTGGTCACACCGACCTGTCCTCCGCCGATTCTGCCTTTGCGGCCATGAGCCCAAGGGAAGAAGGTGATAATCGTACCCGGCGCACCCTGCTCATTGCCGAAGTAGAGGTGGTAGACCTCGGGGGCGTCGAAATTGATGGTTTTTTTGACGAGCCGCAGGCCTAGAATTCCGGCATAGAAATCAGCATTACGCTGAGCGTCTCCCACAAAAGCGGTAACATGGTGAATCCCTGCAGTATGCATAGTCATAAATGAAACCTCCTGATAGTTGTGATGATGATGCGTTTATTTTAATTGAAGAATATTGCGTCCAGTGAAATCGAACCCGCGCCTGTCAGCGCTATACCTACAGCGACTACCAGCACCGTTAATGGAAATTCAATCCCGTTCGCCGTGGACCAGAATCCGTTAGGAGCATGAACCTTCACTATGGCACCGAGCATCGTTGCCGCAATCAATACCGCAGCCACCGGAGTCAGCAGACCCAGAGTGAACAGCAGGCCTCCGACCAGCTCCATCACACCTGCCAGCACCGCCATACGCACGCCCGGCTTGATACCAATCGACTCCATCCAGCCGCCTGTTCCCTTAGGCCCATATCCGCCGAACCAGCCGAACAGCTTCTGTGCGCCATGCCCAATGAACGCTACACCGATCACCAATCTCATCAACAATAAACCTACACTAACCATTTTAAACACTCTCCATTCTCTTGGTTTTAATTATCTTAACGTTAAGATATTAGCTAAAAAAATTTACTGATCTATTATTCTCTTCATTAGTTCAGCTTAATAACAAGCAGACAACCTTACCGCCGCTGGGCTGCTAAGGACTCCCTTCTATACGCCCTTGCCCAGCTTCTTCAGCAGCAGCGTGGCCTGAGCCTTCTCTTCGCTGTCCAGTCCGCCCATCAGGCTGTGAATAGAATCGACATGCTGCGGGAAAATATCATCAAACAGCTCCCGTCCCGCCTCTGTAATCTCGGCATACGTAACACGGCGGTCATCCTCGCAAGGTACGCGCTTCAGCAGTCCCCGCTTCTCCAGCTTGTCGATATTGTATGTGATGCTGCCGCTGGTGACCAGAATCTTCTCGCCAATCTGCTGAAGTGGAATCCGATTTCTATGATACAGCACCTCAAGCACCATGAACTCCGCCGATGCCAGCCCGTGACTCTTCATATCCTTCACCGCCTGATCCATCAGGCTCTTGTACGCCTTCGACAGAACGACGAACAATTTCAGCGATGCTGCCTGATCCTGCGTAGTGTCTGCTTCTGTTCCTGCTGTCTTATTCTTGCTGCTCATATCCTGCACCTCCTGTCCGGCTGCGTTTATCTTTAAGGTAATTATCTTTAAGTTAAGATGAATATACTTTATTGATGACAGTCTGTCAAGCGCGGGAGATGAATTAATTTTCATTTCATTTTTTTCGCCCCGACCTCTGCAACAAACACTCCACCTCTAACTCCTGCGGCAAATACTCCCCCAATCTGCACAACAATTAGCTCCTCCAACTCCCGCAACAAGCAAGTGGACAAAATCCTTCTATTGCCCGCCCCGCATATTTGACCTGTTCTTCAAAACGGCGTAGACTTTCAAAAGGTGAGTATGAACTGAGGAATGAAACTATTTCTATAGAAGGAGGCTGATTATGGAATCGAAGGATCATCATCATTCCGGGGCCGACGCGCGCCTCGAAGCAGCGGAAAAGAAGCCGCACGTGCTGATCGTAACGGCAGTCGCGGCTGAGCGCGAAGCGGTCCTGCGCGGCCTGTCCGGCAGCCGCAGGTTCGACGTCATCGCGGCGGGCGCCGGCACCGCAGCGGCAGCGGCGGGAACCGCCGCCGCCCTGGCAGCCGGCTCGTACGGCTGCGTCGTCAGCGCCGGGATCGGCGGCGGCTTCCCGGGACGCGCCCCCGTAGGCTCGCTGGTCGTCGCCAGCGAGATGCGGGACGCGGCCCTCGGCGCAGAGACGCCGGAGGGCTTCCGCAGCGCTGCCGAGCTTGGCTTCGGCAGCGTGTCCGTGCCTGCGCCGGGCGGCACGGTGCAGGCCCTTGCGGCCGCGCTCGCAGCGGCCGGCCTCACGGTAAGCACGGGCCCCGTGCTTACCGTGTCGACCGCGACCGGCACCGCCGGGCCGGCCGCGGCTCTGGCCGCCCGCCATCCGCAGGCGGCGGCGGAGGCGATGGAAGGCCACGGGGTCGCCGTGGCCGCCCAGGCGCTGGGGATCGCGGCGCTGGAGGTGCGCGCGATCTCGAACCCGGTCGGCCCGCGCGACCGGGCCGCGTGGAAGATCAATGAAGCGCTGGACGCCCTGGCAGCGGCGGCGGCTATTTTACGGGAGGTGCTGTAATGACACAAGAGCTTCATATTGCTTATTCCCCTTGTCCGAACGATACCTTTGTCTTTCATGCCTGGGCGCATGGCCTGATTCCCGGCGCACCTAAGCTGGATGTAATGTTTGCCGATATCGATATTACGAACGGGCTTGCTGCAGACGGTGCCGGACCTGAGGTGCTCAAAATCTCCTACGCTGCCCTTCCCTGGGTGCTGGACAGGTACAAGCTGCTCCCTTGCGGCGGTGCGCTGGGACGGGGCTGCGGCCCGCTTGTACTAACCCGCAAAGGCGCAGGCGCGATCAAGCATCCGCGCGAGCTGTCCGGCCGCAGAATTGCCGTCCCGAGCGAACGCTCTACGGCATACCTGCTGTTCCGTCTTTGGGTAGCACAGCAGGTGCAGGGCGGTCCGGCTGAGATCGTCGTTATGCCTTTTGATGAGATCATGCCTGCCGTACAGAAGGGAGAGATTGATGCCGGACTCGTCATTCACGAAGCCCGCTTCACTTACCCGTCCTACAATCTCAACCTGCTTACTGACCTCGGGAGCTGGTGGGAGAGCGATACCGGCTTGCCGATCCCGCTTGGTGCGATTATTGCCCGCCGCGATCTGGACCATGAGGCCATTACCGGCTGGATTCGCAGTTCACTCCAGTATGCCTGGGACCATCCTCTCGACTGCCAGGAATACGTGCTAAGCCACGCCCAGGAGCTCTCGCCGGAAGTCGCCAAGTCGCATATTGATCTCTACGTCAACGAATTCACGATGAGCCTTGGCGAGGACGGCTATGCAGCCATCTCTGCACTGCTTAACCGGGCTGCTGCCGAAGGGCTTGTACCTGCTGTTGATCCTTCGCTTCTACGATAGCTAAGCAAGGAAATAATCCATCCCGCGAGGAGGCCCTTCCTATGATTCCTTCAGGCAACAGCAAGGCTAACATTGACCGATTCTTGGGATACCAGGACGAATATGACCGTTACCGGCCCGAAGCCCCTCCGCTGGTAATTGAACTGCTGAGTAATTACCTGGGCCGCCGTCCTGCCCATGTTGCAGATATAGGCTGCGGTACCGGCCTGTCCACCTTCCTGTGGAAGGACGCCGCTGAAGCGGTAACCGGAGTAGAGCCTAATCTAGATATGCTCAGCAAGGCTCAGGATAAGCTGCGTCTTCTCGGCAGCGGAGCGAATAACGTGTGTTTTGTGCAGGGCTACTCTAACCAGCTTCCTTTTGACACGGGGAGTGTGGACATCATCACCTGCTCGCAGTCGTTCCACTGGATGGACCCGGACAGCACCCTTCAGGAGATCTCGCGTTGCCTGCGGCCCGGCGGAGTATTCGCCGCCTATGATTGTGACTGGCCTCTGGTGCTGCAGCCCGCTATTGAAGCCCGGTATAACCGACTGATTGCAGCTTCAGATGACTTGCTTACAGAGCTTCAGCCGGACACCGATCAGGCCAGCAAATGGGATAAAGAAGGACATCTGGGCCGGATCAAAGCCAGCGGACGGTTTACGTATGCGCGAGAGATTGTTTTTCACAACACAGAATCATGCGATGCACAGCGCTATATCGGCTTGGCCCTCAGCCAGGGCGGCATCCAGTCCCTCCTGAAGCTTAGCCCGGCCTCACTTGTGCAGGATATTGCCGAATTCTCGGCAGAGGTAGAGGCATTCTTCCAGGGCCGGACCTTGCAGGTGCCGATTAGCTACCGGATGCGGATCGCCGTGAAGTAACCATTTCCGTTAGCGCCCTACCTCCGTCTAATAGAACAAGCTGAATCAAGTACGCCCCGGTTATCCCCGCAAGGGAACCGGGGCGTTTCAATGTGTCACGGTAAGCTTAGCCAGGGATATAGTTCCAGTCTGCCCTTCCTTTTGTTCACCGTATTTACTAATCCGCTCTATTGACCGTTGGAATATTATCACATATTATTACACCAATGAATTAAAAATCTATTTACTGGGATTAGGTCAGGTGGTGTTTGTATGAAGTCCACAACCACGATTCGCGATCAGGTAACCGCATATTTGTCTAATCAGAGCCTGTCCATTAATCAGTTTGCCATTTCGTCAGGAATCAATTCCGGCACACTCAGCCGTGTCGTTAAAGACCGTCAGCCGATTGCCATGGATCATCTGGAGCGCATTACCCGGGGCATGGGCCTGCCGGAGGACCACTTCTATAGCTTATATGTGGACGAATGCTTTCACCATTCAGCTCCCACCTGGCGGCGCTTGCGGCCGTTTCTTGTGCGTTCAGCGGCGCTCGGCCGCCTTGACTGTGTTGAACAGGTAGTTAGGAACCTGCTGGAGAATCTGGTCTATGCCCCTATGCTATTCGAAGTTGCAGAAGGGCTGTTTGAGCAGGGATTGTGGAACGCAGCAGCATTATTGTATGAGAATGTGAGCACCAGTGAGAAATATCAGAATTCCGACCGGCTCGCCGTATGCCAATACAGGTTATTCCGAATTGGCCTCGGTGATGACCAGAGCAGCAATCTGCGGGTAGCCATCCTGTTCGAGTGCTTCATCGACCGGCTGAATGAGGCGGATCAACTGGACGGATTGAAAGACCTGCTGGATGTCTACTACTCTCTGCAGAAGTGGGCTAAAGTGAACGAGCTTGCCGAGAAAATGCTTGAGCTCGCTACCCTCCGTTACAATCTACAGCACCGCTCGAAACGTAAACCGGACAACGAAAGATTGCCTTCAAAGCCGCTGTATTTATATATTCTAAATGCCCGGCTTTTAATCTCGAGCATTTATATGGAATATGGGGATTACAAATCTGCGATTGAGCATGTCCCTCTCTATATAGATGGTAGCTGGATACAAGAGAAGGATGATGAAGCAGCTCGAACATTAGCCCAGTTCAGGGAGTGGGGGAAGGCAAATATCTTCCTATATCGTCTGCTTGATGGACAGCTAGAGGTATTATCTGATTATGTGGAGTATATCTCTAAGCAGCCAGACGAGATATTTACAGCTATGTACCATATTGTTAGGTCAGCGAACCGGTATGATTGGAATGTGGATGATATTCTGGAACGCTTCTCTGAGCATATCCCTTACCGAATTTATAAATCGGAATTCCGGGAATACAACCAGCAAGTTATGGCAGACAAGCATGTCCGATTTCTAGCAGAATTGGCCACCTATTATGTAAAAAATAATCGAAGTGAAGGTATTATCTTTATCTTAAAAAGTTTGGAATCCTCTGCTAAAATTAACAACGAGAGTGTAGTCATCACCTGCGTAGATCTATTTGAACAATACAGACATGTAGCACGTGATGATGAAATCGAGACATACAAACTCCTAATTAGAGAGGTGCGTAATACAAATGATCAAAAGGCTTTTAAAGCTTCTAGTTATATGTAGTATGGTTACTGTGATTATTTCTTCTATTGAGATAATTGAGGCTGCTTCAGGCAGTGACACACAAAGTTCATTTCAAACTATGTCTCATGGTGTTGGCGGTAGCTAAATATCCTTACTGTTTTTGAAGATTTCTTAAAGTCTGCACATAAGCTATATGTATTACTGGACTGTCGTCAGACAATCACGAACACTTCTTATTTACCATATGCGGAACGCCATCAACTACCGCATTTCCACTGCATTCAAGCTCTACCCTATACTTAACATCAGCGAGACGAAGAACGTCCCGGTAGCCCCTTTATGGGAAAGCCGGGGCGTTTTCTATTTTCCAGAGAGGATGAGGAGCATGACTTTTGAAGAAGCACATGATCAGTTTATCAGCGGACACTTGGACAGCAGAGCTGATGGAGAACGTCGGGCACGGTTGGAACGGGGGCATCGGCATGCCGAGAGCTTATTCCTGCATAAGGTATGGTGGCCGCTGCGGGGCCATTTTGACGGGCTTCATCCGGAGTATGAGGTGATAGATTGGCGGGGGAGATCTTATTTTGCCGACTTCGCCTGGTTGCCGGGGTACGTGAAGCTACTGATTGAAATCAAGGGCTATGCTTCACATGTACGCGATATGGACCGGAACAAATACTGCGGCGAGCTGAACCGTGAGACCTTCCTGTACGCCATGGGCTATCACATGATTTCCTTCGCATACGATGATGTTGAACAGCGTCCCGAGCTCTGTATAACCTTGCTGCGGATGGTGCTGGGCAGATATCAGCCTGCGGCAACCCCAGTATCGCGCGTACAGTTGATGGAGCAGGAGGTCATCCGGTTAACCGTTCATCTAGCCCGGCCTATCCGTCCGCAGGATGTGAAGCAGCATTTCTCAATTGATTACAGAACCGCTGTCCGCACCCTGCGCAGTCTGTCTGACAAGGGCTGGCTCTTACCGGTTCCCACCAGCAATCAGGAACGAACCGCACGATATGAGTTGAAGCGCGGTGTACTGGAATATTTTAATGAGTTGAAGCGCGGTGTACTGGAATATTTTAATTAGCCTTCGGCAAATAATTGGAATAACGCACCTTAATTTCCTGATTCCTGAGGAATGACCGGCAACAAGTGGAAAAACAGCATCTGCTACTCTTGGTTTTGCCGCTACGGAGTGAATTGGGAGAATTTAAGTGCTGTTTTTCCAACTATCTCCGCCAGAACCCTTTAATACTTATCAGCAAGTGGACAAAATCCATCTATTTCCCGCTTCCGCTGTACTATCCCCCTACTCCACAAGCCTCTGCAGCACCGGTTCTTATCATCAATCAAATTATCCTCCCCAGCGCCTATCCCCTTAAGAAAAAAGCCCCCGCCTGCGCATAAGCACAAACGGGGGCTTTTCTGCAGGCCTACAGCCTGCCAGCTACTTCTTATTCATCTTAAACATCAGGAACAGCTCATTATAGTGGGCAAGCATCCGCTTGCCGAGGTTGTCGTAGACCTCCAGCCGGCCGGTGATCTCGGCGGGCGGGTAGAAGCGCTCGTCGCCGGAGATGTCCTCCGGCATCAGCTTCAGGCCGGGAACGTTCGGCGTGGAATAGCCGACGTATTCCGTATTCTGGGCCGCCACATCCGGGCGGAGCATGAAGTTGATGAACTGATGCGCCCCTTCGATATTGGCGGCTCCGCGCGGAATGACCATGTTGTCGAACCAGATGTTCGAGCCTTCCTCCGGCACCACATAATCCAGCTTGTCGTTCTCATCCATAATCTCGGAAGCGTCGCCGGACCAGACGATCCCGACAGCCGCCTCTTCGTTCGCCAGCAGCATCTTGATCTCGTCGCCGACGATCGCCTTCACATTCGGCGACAGCTTGTTCAGCTTGGCCAGCGCCTCCTGTAGATGCTCCTCATTCCTGTCATTAACGGAATAGTGCAGGCTGTTCAGCGCCATGCCCATCACCTCACGGGCACCGTCCACCAGGAAAATATTATTATTCAGCCGCTTGTCCCACAGCGAATTCCAGCTGCTGAAATCCATCCCCTTCGTCATCTCGGGATTGAAGATAATCCCCACCGTCCCCCAGAAATAAGGAACCGAATATTTGTTACCGGGATCAAAGGACAGATTCATGAATTTGGAACCGATGTTGGCCAGATTCGGAAGCTTACTGTGATCCAGCGGCAAGAGCAGCTTCTCCTCCCGCATCTTGGCAATGGCGTAGTCGGAAGGCACAACGACATCGAAGACCGTACCGCCCTGCTCGACCTTGGTCAGCATCGCTTCATTGGAATCGAACGTCTGGTAGATGACCGTAATACCGGTCTCTTCCTGGAATTGCTTGAGCAGGTCAGGATCAATATAGTCGCCCCAGTTATAGATCGTCAGCGTATTGCCGCCGCTATAGCCCTGGGCCGAGTTCAGCCGGGACGCCAGGAACATCAGGCCGAACGCGACGATCAGAATCGCCAGGAACGTATTCACAAGCTGCTTCATCTTGGCACCCCCGCTTCGGCCACCGGCTCGGCAATCTGTACCGCCGGGCGGCTCTTACGCTGGTTCAGGTAGTAATAACCGATGACCAGCAGAATTGTGAAGAGGAAAATCAGCGTCGACAATGCGTTAATCGACAGCGAGACCCCCTGACGGGCCCGGGAATAGATCTCCACCGACAGGGTGGAATAGCCATTGCCTGTGACGAAGAAGGTAACCGCGAAATCATCCAGGGAATAGGTCAGAGCCATGAAGAATCCGCTGAAGATTCCCGGCTTGATGATCGGCAGAATGACCTTCGTCAGCACATCCCGGCGCGTGGCCCCGAGATCACGTGCGGCATCCGTCAGGGTCGGGCTCATCTCCTGCAAATGCGGCAGGATCATAATGACCGCAATCGGAATGCTGAACGCCACATGCGAGAGCAGCACGGAGGTGAAGCCCAGCTTGATCCCGACAATCGTGAACAGGATCAGGAAGGAGGCTCCGATGATGACATCCGGGCTGACAATCAGCACATTGTTCAGCGAGAGCAGTGTGTTTTTGGCCCGGCGGCTGCGGACATGATGGATCGCCAGCGCACCGATTACCGCTATGATCGTCGCAATGGTCGATGACAGAAGGGCGATGACCAGTGTGTTAATCACAATAATCATCAGCCGGGTATCAGCAACTACCTCACGGTAATAATCCAGCGTGAAGCCCTCGAACTTGTGCATCGTGCCACCGCTGTTGAACGAGTAATACATCAGATAGAAGATCGGCGCGTACAGCACCAGGAAGACCAGCACCAGATAGATATTGGCGATGCCGTTCTTGTTCTTAACCCTTCGTCTGTTCTTCACCCGCGCACCCCCTTCCGCGAGCCGCCGGTCAGAATCATGAACAGCGCCATAATGGCGATCAGGAACACCGCAACGGTGGAGCCCATCCCCCAATCCTGTGTGACCAGGAAGTGCTGCTCAATCGCGGTGCCGAGCGTAATCACCCGGTTCCCGGCAATCAGACGCGTAATCATGAACAGCGACAGCGCCGGAATGAATACCGCCATACAGCCGGAGCGTACACCCGAGATCGTCAGCGGAAAAACCACCCGCCGGAACGTTGTCCATCCCGATGCGCCCAGATCGCGCGCGGCATCGACCAGCGACAGATTCATCTCATCCAGGGCACTGAAGATCGGCAGAATCATGAATGGAATGAAAATATAGACCGACACAAACACGAAGCTGAAGCCTGTGAACAGAATCTGCTGCTCACCCAGCCCCATCAGATCAAAGAAATTATTGACCGGGCCGAAGGTGCCGAAGATCCCGATGAAGGCATAAGTCTTCAGCAGCAGGTTGATCCAGGTCGGCAGAATAATCAGCAGCAGCCACAGCTGCTTGTGCTTCGTTCGCGTCAGAAGATAAGCGGCCGGATACGCCACCAGGAGCGAGAACACCGTGATCAGAAAAGCGTACCAGAACGAATTCAGCATCATTCTCATATAGACCGGTGTGAAGAAATTGACGTAGTTATTCAGCGTCAGCTTCCCCTCCAGATCGAACAGGGAATAGTAGACCACCAGCAGCACCGGTGCAATGACAAACAGCGCGATCCACAGGTAGTACGGAATGAGATAATACGACTTGCCCTTAGTCATCATGGCTCTCCACCTCGGCGTAGGCCTCCAGACGCTTGTCGAACTCTTCCTCCGTTTCACCGAAACGCATAACATGAATCGCTTCCGGGTCAAAATACAGCCCGATCTCGGAGCCAACCTCTGCCTTACGGGTGGAATGGACGAGCCATTCATGGCCGGAGCCGTCATAGCAGCTGATCTCGTAGTGAACTCCGCGGAACAGCTGGGAATCTACACGCACCTTCAGTTTGCCCGCTTCAAGGGCCGCAATCTCCAGATCCTCAGGGCGGATTACCACCTCCACCGCTTCATTCGGCTTCAGACCGGCATCGACACATTCGAACCGGTGACCGTTAAACTCAACTACATAGTCCTCAATCATCACACCCGGCACAATGTTCGACTCTCCGATGAAGTCAGCCACGAACCGGTTAATCGGCTCATCGTAGATATCATTAGGCGTTCCGCTCTGCTCAATCTTGCCGCCGTTCATGACGAAGATCCAGTCGGACATCGCCAGCGCCTCTTCCTGGTCATGGGTGACGAAGATGAAGGTGATGCCCAGCCGCTGCTGCATCTCCCGCAGAATATACTGCATCTCCGTACGCAGCTTCAGATCAAGCGCCGAGAGCGGCTCGTCCAGCAGCAGCACCTGCGGCTCGTTGACAATGGCGCGTGCAATGGCAACACGCTGTCTCTGCCCGCCGGACATTTCATTAATGGCCCGCTGATCATAGCCGACCAGGTTAACGAAGCGCAGCGCTTCCTGCACCTTTTGCTGAATAACATCCTTCTTCAGCTTCTTGATGCGCAGTCCAAACGCCACATTCTCGAATACGTTCAGGTGCGGAAACAGCGCATAGTCCTGAAACACCGTATTGACCTGCCGCTCATTGGCGGGAATGTGGTTGATAATTTTGCCGTTCAGATAGATCGAACCTTCAGTCGGCTCCGCGAAGCCGGCGATCAGACGCAGAATGGTCGTTTTTCCGCAGCCCGAAGGGCCCAGCAGCGTGTAGAATTTACCGCGTTCAATTTCGAAGCTCACGCCTTTGAGTACAGCCTCTTCGTCGTCGTATTGCTTAATCACCTGGTCAAAAGAAATAATAGTGCCTTCCGGGGTAGCTATAGCTAACAACCTCCCTTACTTATGTAGTACAACCTATTTTACCCGCTTCTTGCGGGAGACAATCCGGCAGCAGCATGCTCAGCACGGATAAGCGACAATTCCTGCCTTAGTTCGACAGACTTCAATATATATAGCATAAAGGAATCCTGCAATATATGCGATAGCTTACATTGTGAAATCAAGCACAAAAACTTAACAAGTTCGTAAAATCTTGCCCGCCTCCAGCCTGTTTTGAGGTGCTATAATGAAAACGGATGAAAACCATAAAATTTTTCCTATTTACATGAAAGAAGATGACAAACATGAACGAGGGCTTACAGGAGCGCCTTGAAAAGTTCGGATTATCCTTATATATGATACGGATTACACTCGCCGCTTCGCTCTCGTGGCTGACGGTGCACACCATTTACGGAGACCAGTACCTGTACTTCGCCCCGCTTGCGGCGATTCTGATTACCCAGAGCAGCGTCAAGGCCTCCCTCGAAAAAGGCTTCTACCGCATGACCGGCGTCATCCTCGGCGGAATCGTCAGCCTGATCGTGGGCAAGTTCTTCGATGTGGGCGCGCTGTCGATCCTGCTAATGCTGCTGATCGGCATTGGTGTGGCTACAGCCTGCCGGATCAATATCCAGGCCGTCTCGCAGGTCGGCGTTACCTCGGTGCTCGCACTTACCTTCTATCATGACCAATATATCGTCTGGAGAGTCGCCGAGACATTGATCGGCGTACTGATTGCCCTGATTATCAATATGATTATCGTGCTGCCCAAGAGCTTCGTCAAGGTCAAGGACCTGGCACTGAAGGGCAGCCTGACCTTATCCGATGCCTTAACCGGATTCGCCGCAAGCGGACGGGATGCCGCACAGGCCAAGGCTGCTCTTGAGCGCTCCGGCGAGCTGCTGAAGAAGAGCGACCGGCTGCAGAAGGAGATGCATTACACGCTGTCTCATTACCAGTGCCGTAAGGACATTGGCAAGCTGACACAGACGACCACCCATCTCATCAAGGTGCACTCCTATGTCAAAGCCATAAGCGAAGAGATCGCTCTGCTGCCGTCCCATTATGCCGCAGCCGACTGGATGCTGGAGGTTGTAACCGCAACGGCAGACTGTATCGCCCTGTACGGCACAAGGACGCTATCGGATGCCGAATGCAGCGGACGGTCACTCCCCGAGAGTCTGAGAAGAGCCCGCGATGTGCAGCTCGCCTGGTTCTCGCAGCTGCAGGATCAGTGCCCGCTCGCGGCCTTCCGTGATCTCGGTGCGGTGTTCTCCCACCTGAACCGGATTCTTGAGGAGATCGAACGCGCCGATTATGCGGCCCTTTCCACCGCACCACAGCATGTCAAGGCACAGCCTGCACGCGCCATCCAGTTCATACAAAAAGGACTCTTCCACAAGCTATAAGCTTGGGAGAGTCCTTTTTTTGTTTTGTCCAGGTCGCGCTGCACCTGCCCGGCTCTCAAGATCGCCGCCGAAACGTTTGCCGTTTGGTATATTGCCGCACTCAGGGCTAAACGCCGAAAGCGGTATTTATTCAGCAGGCAGATATCTCCAGCCCCCGTAGGCCGTAACGTTCTCAGCTCCGGTAGCGGCATAGCCTTCGCAGATGAAGCCCGTCACTTCGCGGCCATCGGCAAGCGCTACCCGTCCCAGGCCCAGCGGAGCCGGGATGAGCGTGGCGAACGCGCCCAGCGCTTCCACCGGCATCTGCCACAGCTCCAGCTCGACAGCACTTCCCCCTGCCGCCTGTCTCAGCAGGCCCGGCTTAGCCGGTACGGTAGGGAGCTTGACCAGCTCATAGCAGGCAGCGGTCCGCGCCTCCTGCCAGAAGCGGGCGCCATGCTCCAGCATCTGCTTCTCCAGCGGGAAGCCGCGCATATGCAGCCCGCAGACCGCAAGTGTAACCATGCCGGACGATGGTGATTCGTCACCGGCAGCAGCACCGCCATCCTCCCGCCCCGGCGAATCCCCTTCCGCCAGCAGCTTCCCCGCTCCGGCAAGCAGATGCTCACTGTCCGCCAGAGCGAACAGCGTAATGCCGAACGGCAGGTTCTCCGCCGCTTCTCCGGCGGGAATTGCCACCGCCGACAGATCGAGCAGGTTGCAGTGATTGGTGTAGCGGCCCATATCGGAGTTGGCCCCTACCGGGTTCGCCGCCACCTGCTCCCGGGTCCAGGTTCCGCCGCAGGTCGGCAGGACCAGCACCGCATCCCGCAGCAGCAGCTCCGCTTCCCGCTTATACTGCTGCAAGCGGTGCATGGCCTGGAACAGGCTCGAAGCGGTGTGGCGCTCCGCGGCCCCGGAGGAGAGAATCGACTCCGTCACCGGCAGCACAGCTTCACGGTGACTCTCTACGAATCCGGCCAGATCCGCCCAGCGTTCGGCTACCCAGGGGCCGTCGTACAGGATGGCTGCCGCTTCGGAGAACAGCGTACAGTCCACCCGTTCAACCGGTAGCCCCAGCTTCTGCACCGCCGCTTCGGCCCGTTCCCAGGCCCGTCGGTATTCGTCCGCATGGGGCCCATAGAAGTCCAGCGGCGCTTGCGGCAGCAGCAGCTTCCCCGGCAGAGCGGCTCGGCCCCGCTTCACGGAACGCGACCACGGATCGGCCGCATCGAAGCCGCGCGCTGCGTGGTCCACCGTGAGCGCATCCTCCAGATTGTGCGCGAATACGGTGACACAATCCAGGCTGGCGCACGCCGGTACTACGCCGCGCACCGGCCAGGCGCCCAGGCTGGGCTTGTAGCCGACCAGCCCGTTCAGCGCGGCCGGCACACGGCCCGAGCCGGCGGTATCGGTGCCCAGGCTGAATACGGCCTGGCCCAGGGCTACGGCAACCGCCGAACCGGCGCTGGAGCCGCCGCTGATGTATTCGGGACGCAGGGCATTATGCGTCTCGCCGTAAGGGCTGCGCACACCGACGAGACCGGTGGCGAACTGGTCCAGATTGCTTTTGCCGACAGGGATCGCCCCCGCAGCCACCAATCTCGCCACAACCGCTGCGTCGGCTTCCGGCTGATAAGCGAATTCAGGACATGCCGCCGTCGTGGGCAGCCCCTTCACATCGATGTTATCCTTCACCGCGAACGGAATGCCCCACAAGGGATGCTCCTGCGGATTCAGCTCTCGGAGCGCTTCCAGGAAGGGGCTGATCTGCGCCTCGGCGGGCGGTTCAATCCAGATGTTCATGTCCTTGTCCCGCGCAGCGCGGCGGATGATCTCCCGGATGACCTCCTCCGGGTCCAGCGTGCCATTCAAATACTGACCCCGCAGCCAGCCGGCAGTCAGCTTCGCGGGCCATTCTGTTGTTGCTGTCATCAGGCTTCATCTCCTTCTCTGCGTATCGGTACCGGACCTGCGGCCCTTGCCCATCTCATGCAGCTTCAGGGCGAGCTGCAGCTCCAGCATATCGTCACCGTCATCCTGGCTTAGTCCCAGCAGCTCGCAGGCCCGGTCGATCCGGTAGGTGACCGTATTATAATGAGTGAACAGCTCGCCGGAGGTCCGCTTGACGTTGCGGTTGCACTTGAAATACAGCTGGAGCGTCTGTAGCAAGGAAGCATTATGCTTGCGGTCGTACTCCAGCAACGGAGCAATATACTGATCCCTGTACTCGGTGATCTCCTCCAGCTCGGGCAGATGGTACAGCAGCCGGAAGACACCCAGCTTCCGGTAATCGACATAAGACCCGCTGTAGCCGCTGATTTGGCGGATGCGGGCGATTTTGCGGGAGGATTCATAGCTGAACCGCACCTGATCAGGGCCGTCCGCAAGATCGCCAATACAGAAGGCACAGCTCCCGCTGACAAACACCCGGTTCATCTCGGCCAGCAGACGCCCCAGCGTCTCCTCCAGCGGAAGCTCCGGCTGCTCCGGCACGGTCAGCACCAGCTCCCCTTCAAGGATGGTGAGCTTCACATGCTGCAGGTCTGCCCGGGCACGCACCCTCTTCACTACCTGCTGCAGCTGCTTAAGCTCCGGCTTATCCTCCAGCCATCCGGCGGTTACAGCACGCAGCGGGCGCTCCGGGAGCGGGCAGCCGCAGGCCGCGCCGCGCAGCTTCAGATCCTCGGCAGCAGCAATCCGCCCGCTGATCCAGTCCTGCAGGAACTGGTCCACATACTTCAGCTCCACTTCCCGGCGGGCCCCGGCGTTGATCATCTCCAGGCCGACCAGCACACCGACCCGGTCAATCGTTAACTGATCCACTACCGACAGCTCGCTGTTCCACTCCAGCAGCACCAGCAGACACTGGTCTGCCCCCTTGTCATTGACGGCCGAGACATAGGCACGGATTCGCCGTTCTCCAACTGTGAGGAATGTAATGCCGAGACTGCCTTCCTGGCGAAGCTGTATCCAGGCCGGAAGCTGCTCTTCCAGCTTCAGCGCTTCCGCCTGCGGAGAACAGAAGACCTGATCGGTATCATCCAGCAGGACGACCGGATTATGCAACATTCCGTCCAGGGTCAGCAGGAAATCCTCAATGCCGTCGCCATGGAGAAGCTGCTTCGACAGCTTCTGGAAGCGGCTTTGCAGCTGCGAGAGCTCCCGTGCCTCCTGCACCAGCACCCGCTCCATAATGTCGCGGACCACATCGGAGAAGGAGGTGGAGGCGGGCAGCTCGAAGATCGGGAAGCCCAGCTGATCCGCGAGTTCCAGCGCCCTCGGCGGAATCTCATCGATATAACGTTTGGTTTTGATCCCGAGCGCGGACACCCCCTTCTGGTTCAGCTGGGGAATAATCTCTGCGATCAGCTCCGGCCGGTTATGAAAAGGGAAGCCGCTGGTAATCAGGAACTCCCCCGGACGCACCCAGTCAATGACATCGGGAACCTCCATTACATTGACCCGGTTAATATAACGCCCAAGACCCCCGGCTCCGGCCAGCAGGGCCGCTTCCTTCAGGTCGGGAATCAGCAGAATATCGCTGCAGGTCAAACCGGTAATTACATTGCTGCCCATGGCTCCGCCGCCTTTACTATAGCTTGGAAGAATAGATATCCTCGATTAGTGTAGTGCCGAAGAAGCTGTTCCCCGGCACCTCCGCCTCCGCCGGTACAAAAATACTGATCTGCTCCGAAGGAGAATCCCCTGTATTCCTGACAGAATGGACTACGCCCGCAGGCACATGGAACGTATCTCCGGCCCGGTAGCTGTACCACTCCCCGTCACATAGCAGCTTGACCTCTCCTACGGTAATATGAATGATTTCGACTACATCATGATAGTGCGGCAAGACCTGGCCGCCGATCCCCAGCTTCTCCCACAGAATCGAGCTCATCCGGATACCCAGGCGGTCCGCCTCCGTTGCCGAGACAATCTCCCGGTGATACAGCTCTATGTGATTCGGCATAAGCTCCCATGTCATATCCGCTGCTGCCAGCACTTTCGTTTCCTGTGTATGCATATTCGATTCCCCCATGATGGATAAAATGTAGTTGTATCTTACCTGCGGCGGAACACAGCCGCCACCGGCCCTCCGCCCTTCGGCCCCTGATGCTCGCCTCCGCCGGAGACGTAGATCATCGGGTCGCCGCCGACATAGGCCAGCACACCGCCGACTACAGCCCGCGCATGGCGGGTATGATTGATATCCGAGTCATCCAGCATGATATGGCGGCGTCCGCGGATGACACCATCGGGATCAGCTTCAGCCTTGGCCAGCACCTGCACCAGCTCTTCACCCGGATACCGGTCCAGCAGGCCCTGCAACGCAGCGCCATCTACTGCATCCTGCATCACGGCATGGTCGATATGGTACGGGCCGTCCGCAGACAGCGAGTTCCCGAACACAATCACTTCGCAGCAGGACAGCTCACTGCCCGCCGAAGTGGAGGCTACCGCACTGAATCGGCTCCAGTCTGTACAGATATCTTCCTCCTGTAGAGACGCACGATCCACCTCACCCAGCGCGACCCCGGCACCCAGTGCAGAAGCGCCTCTCGAATACCCCATCGATTTGTACGTATCCTCTGTCACCAGGGACGCCTGACGGCTATGTGCCTCATAGATCTGTTCAGCGGTTAGCAGCGGACACTTGATCTGTACAAAATGCACATCCTCCGGTGAGGTGATGCCCGCATCCATGACCGCACGGGCCACGGCATCCGCCACGGCGTCCACCTGAGGGAGCCGTCCCAGCTCCTCCGGCCGGAAGCTCCGGGTTCTGGCGACTCCAATGGCCAGTGACTTCAGGCCATCAGCGGCCACCCCCGGCTCCCCCTGTCCGCTGCGGCTGATAACCGTGAAATGCGGGCTGAGCACCCCTTCCGTACCTCCGGACATCACATAAGAGATGCTGGCAGCTCCTCCTTTTGCCGCTTCAGCAAAGAATCCTTTCAAGGCCATCACAGCATAGCCCCGCGTAAAATCATTCACACAACCGTTGCCCTCCGTCTTCCCCAGCACCGCGACCACTTCCTCCGGCCGGAACAGCCCCGCTTCCACCGCTGCGCCAAGGCCCGACATATCATGCGGCGCACCCGCAGGGATACGGATAACCGAGCAGTTCATCATAGATCATCGCTCCTTGTCCAGAAAATAACCCGTTTCTCCAGCAGCCCGATACACCAGAACAGCAGCAGGCCGCAGAGCGCCGAAGCAATAATGGCCGAGAACATCACCGGCGTATCCATATGATAGGAAGAGACGAGCACCACATAACCCAGCCCCTTATTCGCTCCGACGAATTCGCCAACTATGGCTCCGACAATGGCGAGCGAGGTGGAGATCTTCAGGGCAGAGAAGATATAAGGCAGACTCGTCGGCAGCCGCAGCTTCCAGAAAATTTCACTCTTCGTCCCTTTGTAGGTCGAGAACAGCTCCCAGGCTTCGTATTCAATCGCCTTAAGACCCTTAACACTATTCACCAGAATTGGGAAAAAGCAGATCAGCATCGAGGCGATTACCTTCGAGGTATACCCGGTCCCCAGCCAAACGACCAGCAGCGGGGCCAGCGCCACCAGCGGCGTAGTCTTAAGGGCGATGGCCAGCGGGAACATTCCCTTCTCTATTGGCTTGGAATGCACGAAAATCACTGCGGTAGCCAGGCCGAGGATATTGGCGAGAATGAACCCGGTCAGGGCTTCGCCCAGCGTAACCAGCGTATGCGACCAGAGCGAGCCATTAATTGCCGAGACTACCTGCGTAGGCGCAGGCAGCAGATACATCGGAACCGACAGGAGACGTACTGCCAGCTCCCAGAGCAGCAGGAAGCCGAGCGCAAACGTGACCGGGTACAGGGTGTCTTTGATTTTGACCGTCATAGATGCTTCACCCGCTTTCTCAGTTCCTTGACAATCCGGTGGAATTCCGGCAGCTCTTCCATGCCCGCCTCACGCGGGGAGGGCAACGTCACCGGAATGATATCCGTCACACCGGCGGGCCGGGGAGACATCATCACGACCCGGTCTGACAGCAGCGCGGATTCATGAATGGAGTGGGTGACCATCACAATGCTGCTTAGACTGGTCTCCGGGCTCTCCCACAGCCGCAGCAGCTCGAAATTCAGCTTCTCACGTGTCAGCTCATCCAGCGCGCCGAACGGTTCGTCCATCAGCAGCACCGTCGGATCGGCAGCCAGGGCCCGGGCAATCGCCGCCCGCTGCTGCATCCCGCCGCTGAGCTGATGCGGGAAGTGGTTCAGATAATCCTGCAGACCGACCAGGCGCAGGGCACTTTCTGCTTTTTCACGCGCCTCGGCTTTACTGAACTTCTTCTTCTCACCCAGCTCCAGCGGCAGCATGACATTCTGTAGTGCACTCAGCCACGGCATCAGGACAGGCTTCTGGAAGACCATGCCCAGGGACAGATCCGGAGAAGCATACGCCACCTCTCCACCGGCCTCCGGGCTTAACAGCCGCAGCATCAGCCGGAGTGTTGTGGATTTTCCGCAGCCGCTTGGTCCAAGAATCGAAATGAACTCATTGCGGTATACATCAAGGCTGACCTTATCCAGCACAGGCACGTTGCCGAAGGAAAGAGAGCAGTTGCGCAGGGAGAGCATGGTTTCCCGGGTACCGGGATGCTGCGCGGCGGCAGTATCCAGCTGTTCTTTGATCGCTGTTGTCATTATCGGGTCCCTCCTTATTTCAAAAACTCATTGGTGAACAATCCGCCGGTATCCTGTTCCTTTTTCACAAATCCCAGCTCGACCAGATTCTTCTGCAATGTCTCCCAAGATGCCTCGTCCATTGAGCCCAGCGGGAGCTTCTCCGGATCAAGCAACGGAATGCTGGCCTTCATCATATTGACCTCATGCTTCAGATCCAGCTTCTCGCCATATTTCAGACCGAATTCTGCCGCCTCTTCCGGATGCTTCACCGCATAATCCCAGCCCTGCATAGACGCCTGCACGAAGCTTGCGACCATCTCCGGGTCCTTCTTGATGACAGACTCCGTGGTGAATAAGGTATCGGCATAGAAATTGATGCCATAGTCGTTCGGGTCGATAATATTCACTTCCTTGCCCTGCTCCTCTACAGCCAGCACTTCATTAATGACATAGCCGGGCCAGGCCTTGACCTGCCCGGTCAACAGCGGACTCAGATCGTATTTGACCGGCATCTCTTCGATTTGCGAAGGGTCGATGCCCGCGCTTTTCTCCATGGCCCGGAAGGTCAGCTCTTCGTTGCCGCCCAGCTTAATGCCTACCTTTTGCCCGACAAGGTCCTCCATCGTCTTGATCCCGGACTCTTTGAGTGTGAACATGACGAACGGGGTTTTGCGGTAGATCGCGGATAACGCTTTGACAGGGACGCCTTTCTCTCTGGCGATGACGACCTGGTCGGCACCCGTAACTCCGAACTCCTCACTGCCGGAAGCTACCATCTGCACAGCGGGGAAATCCGAGCCCCCCGGGCGGATCTCAACATCCAGCCCCGCTTCTTTATAGAAGCCTTTTTCCACCGCGGTATAAAAGCCGGCAAACTGCGCCTGGTGAATCCACTTCAGCCGGAGCACCACCTTCTTCAGCTCGCCTGAGCCTTCCGCTCCCTGGCCTTCGGCCTTACCGGCTTCCGTAGTGTTACCGCAGGCGGTCAGGAGCAGCATCAGCGAGGTTAACAGCATCAGCGCTTTCGTTCTGGACTTGTTCCACATGGTTATTCCCCCGTTTATGAATGATTTAGTATTGCTCCAGCGCACGCAGCACCGCTTGTGAATCACTTACACTGCCGAACACCCCGCCCTGCATTTGAACCATACTGAGTGCCGCCAGGTGATTCGCTTCATCCGTCGCTCCCGTACAATCTGCAAGAATCAGGCACTCATACCCGCGGTCATTAGCTTCCCGCATCGTGGTGTGTACACAGACATCGGTCGTAATACCGGTCAGAATCAGATGGGTAATTCCTTTATTCTTCAGGATCAGGTCCAGGTCCGTTGCGTAAAAGCTCCCTTTGCCCGGCTTGTCTATAATGTACTCTCCGCCAGCAGGCGCCAGCTCCTCAATGATCTGCCAGCCGCGCTCCCCCCGCACGAGGATTCGTCCCGCCGGTCCTTCGGAGCCGATCTCGGCCCCAATCTGGCGGCTGCGCCACCGTTTGTTCGCCGGCAGATCCGACAGATCCGGCTTATGCCCCTCGCGGGTATGGATCACGGTGAACCCTTCAATCTCCCGGATACGTGCCAGCAGCCGCTGAATGGGCTGAATCGCCCTCGCTGTTAATGAGAGGTCATAACCCATTCTCTCGACGTAACCGCCCTTGCCGCAAAAATCCGTCTGCATGTCGATAATCATCAGCGCTGTCTTCGCCGGGTCCACAGCCCCGTCATAAGGCCAGATGTAAGGTGTTGCTGCAATCTGCATGGTTTATGCTCCTCTCCTGATGTCGCTATCTCTATTAATGTTATATTAGTTAACATTAATTCGCGTTTCCTTGGTATGAGTTAGATTATATTACAATGAATTTGGGATGTCTTCGGTTTTATTACGAAATAATACACTGAATGTTTGTGTTTATTTACATAGTTAACATATACATAACATTTATACTCGCAATACTCCTTATCAAAAAGGAACACTCCGGGTCTTACCAAGCCCAGAGTGTCCCAACAGTTCAATGCTCACACTTCCCCCCTTCTGCCTCTTCCATAAGCTGTAAGCGCTGGGAAACCAGTTTTTTTGTCGAAATAGAGCTGCATATTTCGAGTTTTTTGATAAATAGGCATAATATAGTTGAAAAATAGCTCTTTAAGTACTAGAATTAAGCTTGTTTGCAGAAGTTAATGACGCATAAGAACTATTTATGATTCTTTTTGTCGATTGCAGTCGACCACTATTCATTGCCTCTACAGGATGTATATCATTGATCTATTTCTAAAGGCAAACTCCCCGAAAGGGCAGGACGCAAAGCTATGGGCCTAAGAACGCCAGAATCTGCGTTTACGGTTGCCAGGCTGCCAATAGAGACCACTTAAGCCAGCTGTTCAGGAGGGGAAGCCTCCCAGGCTTGATGATGTTCTTTTTCTGTACGAATTGCCATTGATCATACGAAAAAGTGAGGTTACAACCATGCCGCAGCAGGATATCGAACCAAGCCGATATGAATTCGTAGAGTCCCTGATGCTCGAACGTAAAGGTCTCCTGGATTCATTCTCTGTGGAGGGCCGGACTTCTGACGGGACAACTGGAGATAAGAATGGAATTATCCTCGTGCAGGACAACCAGATATTTATTACTCCCCCGCTCCCCGGAGGTGCTCCCGCCCGCATTTCTGCGATCCACCCTGTTGTCCTGAAGATCAACTGGAAGACCGTTACAGAACCAACCGAGGTGACCAGGGCGGATTATATCACTTGGGAGATCTGTGAGAAGCCGCAATATGAAATTACCGTATCGCCTGACAAGCTCAAGGTCCACTTCACTTTATACCGTGCAGAGAAGTACGCCTGGAATCTGGTCAACTGTCCTGCCGCCTTCGAAGCGGTTGTCCGTGCCCAGCCCAATCCGGCGATGCTGCTGTCCACGCTCACCATAGAACAGATTATCGCCTCACTGGACAACCGTTTTATTCTGCGCAACCTGAACATTCCCGCCCTGTACGCGGAGCTGGAGAACCCTACATATCTTCCCGTATGCATCGCTGAAGGAAGATCCCCGCTGCCCGGCAAGGAAGCCCGGCTGGAATTCCTGCTGCCGGAGCATACACTGGAGGGGAACCGGATGCTTCAGGGACAGGGAGCCCCGGGTCAGAAGCCTGAGGATACCATGGAGTATCTCCGTTTCCCGGGAGCCCCCTTTACCTTTGCAGGCGAAGTCTTCGCCCGCAAACTGCCGCCCGAAGAAGGCATTCCCGGCCTCGACACAGAAGGAAGGGTACTGCCCCCTCCCCCGCCGCAGGATCTCTACTTTGCTGCCGGTAATCATGCCAAGCTCCTTCCCTGCGGTCATATCGTGGCCCGGCATACCGGCAGACCCCGCATCTGCGGAGGAAACAGCAGCGTCCGGATATGTGACTTCCCTCCGGCCTGTCTGCTGACCAGCGAGATGACCGATCCTGCGGGCGATGTTATGTTCGCAGGTGACATCATTGTACCGGGAGATCTGGAAGGACCTGTACGGGTTGAAGCCCTCGGGAATGTGTACGTCTATGGCGATATCCGCCAATCTACAATTATAGCCACCGGCAGTATTTACGTTAGCGGCCAGGTCACCGGCAGCGGCCTGTACGCCGGACACGCCGGGGTACTGCAGCATCGTCTGCATAGCCTCGCAAGCCTGCTGCGGACAGAGACGGACGGACTGCTGGAGGCAGCGCGCCAGCTGGCCAAGAATGTGGAATCCCGCCAGCAATCCGTGAATTACGGCCTGGTAGTCATGCTGCTGCTGGAGGATAAATACAGCCACCTCGGCAGCCTGATCCGTGATCTTCAGGCTGCCCTGAGCCGTATGAACGGAGAGTTCGGCTCCGGCACAGACCCGCTCCGGCAGATGCTTGAGGTATTCGCCCATCCGGGACAATTCACCGGGTACATCACAGACAATGTGCTAAGCCGCTTCTCCAGGCTGCTCCTCAAGCTGGGCGAGGAGATTGAGCTGCTCCAGGAGGAGCATGCGGTGATTAATCTTGCCCGGTCGCAGGAGAGCCGCCTGGAGTCCGGCGGCAAGCTGCTTGTGCGTGATTCTGCTAAGACTACTACTATATAAGGAGAAGTGAGAGCGTGAGATATAACCGTCTGGGCAATAGCGGCCTGCAGGTGTCCGCCCTGGGTCTTGGAACCAATTCCTTCGGCAAACGGGCAGATCAGGAGACCTCGGTCCGCATTCTGCACACCGCTATGGATCAGGGCATCAATTTCATCGATACTGCCAATATCTATGCCGGCTCTGAATCGGAGCGGATCATTGGCCTTGCGCTTGAAGGCAGACGCCATAACGCTGTGCTGGCGACCAAGGCCGGATTGCCGAAGCATGAGGGACCCGGCGGCAGCGGCTCTTCGCGCCATCATCTGATGCAGGAGCTGGAGGGCAGCCTGCGCCGGCTGAAGACCGACTATGTGGATCTGTACCAGATTCACACCTTCGACCCCTACACACCGCTGGAGGAAACACTGCGCACACTGGATGATCTGATCTCCGCAGGCAAGGTGCGGTATATCGGAGCCTCCAATTATGCCGCCTGGGAGCTGATGAAGGCGCTCGGAATCAGCGATGCGCGTAACTGGGCGAAATACATCTCTATCCAATGCAGCTATTCGCTGGCTGACCGCACGCCCGAAGCCGAGCTGCTTCCGCTCTGCCTGGATCAGGGTCTGGGCATCATCCCATACTTCCCTCTGGCGGGCGGCATTCTTACCGGCAAATATGCCGGCAGCAGCAGTGCCCCTGCCGGCTCCAGAGCAGAGACCGATCCGAACTTCCGCCGCTTCCTTACCCCGGAGCGCATCTCGCTCGGGGAGCAGGTTCAAGCAATTGCGGAGGAGATGGGCACTTCACCTGCGGCTCTATCCCTGGCCTGGCTGATGAACCGGCCCGCCGTCTCCACAGTGATTGTCGGCGCAACTACAGTAGAGCAGGTACAGCATAATCTGCAGAGTCTCTCTGCTTCACCGGATGCAGGAACACTTGAGCAGCTTGACCAGGCCAGCGCCGCCCTCCGCACCGGCGAGCCGTTTGCAGTCTACCGGCTGCCGTAAACGCTGACGGTGATGTTCATATCCATACACAAAAGCGAGCCTCCGTATACGGAGACTCGCTTTTGTGTATTTTGGCTAATGCTGAATCTGTATGGTATCAGACCGCAGCAATGAACCGCTCCATGTCTTCCTGTACGGTAGTAATCCCGCCGATACCGAAGGTATCGACCAAGACCTTGGCTACATTAGGCGACAGGAACGCCGGAAGTGTAGGACCCAGGTGAATGTTCTTCACGCCCAGATGCAGCAGGGCCAGCAGTACGATGACCGCCTTTTGCTCATACCAGGCAATGTTATAGGAGATCGGAAGATCGTTGATATCCGCAAGACCGAACACTTCCTTCAGCTTAAGCGCTATAACCACAAGGGAATAGGAGTCATTGCACTGGCCGGCATCAAGCACGCGGGGAATTCCGCCGATATCGCCAAGCGCCAGCTTGTTATATTTGTATTTGGCACAACCTGCGGTAAGGATCACCGTGTCACTAGGCAGCTCTGCTGCGAAGTCAGTGTAATAATTCCGGCTCTTCATCCGTCCATCGCAGCCGGCCATGACGAAGAATTGCTTGATGGCGCCGCTCTCTACCGCTCCAACCACCTGATCCGCCACATTCATTACAGCCGCATGGGCGAAGCCGCCGATAATCTCGCCTGTCTCAATCTCCACCGGAGCACTGCAGCTCTTGGCCTGCTCGATCAGGGGTGAGAAATCCTTCTCTCCGTCCGCGCCTGCCGCGATATGCTGAATTCCCGGATACCCGGTGTTGCCTGTCGTGTACAGCCGGTCTTTGTAGCTGTCCTTCGGCGGCACGATGCAGTTCGTGGTCATCAGAATCGGACCATTGAAGCTGGCGAATTCCTCATTCTGCTTCCACCATGCATTGCCGTAGTTGCCAACGAAATGGCTATACTTCTTGAAGGCCGGATAGTAGTGGGCCGGCAGCATCTCACTGTGCGTATACACATCCACTCCGGTACCCTCGGTCTGCTTCAGCAGCGCCTCCATATCCTTAAGGTCATGACCGCTGATCAGAATACCAGGATTCGTGCCTACACCAATGTTCACTTTGGTAATCTCAGGGTTGCCGTAGGCTGCGGTGTTCGCACGGTCAAGCAAGGCCATCACATCTACACCGAACTTGCCGCATTCCAGCACCAGAGCCGTCAGCTCACCGCCGCTCAGACTGTCATCAAGGGCAGCAGCCAAGCCTTTTTCCATAAAAGCATGGGCTCCTGCTTCATAGAAGCCCAATACCGCAGCATGCTCCATGTAAGCAGCCATCCCCTTCAGACCGTAGGTCAGCAGTTCGCGCAAGGAACGGATATCCTCATGTTCTGTAGCTAACACACCTACCGTTGCCGCCTTGTCCATCATCTCTTCATCAGTCATTACATTCCAGTTCGCCGCGTCATGATCAGACAGATACGCCGCCACTCCGGCATCCGCCACCCTGCTGCGCCACGTATCCCGCAGGGCCAGACCCTCGCGGATCTTCGCGGTGAAATATTCCGGCACAAAGTTGGCGTTGGTAATCGTAGCGAACAAGCTCTCTATAATAAATCTCTCCGTCACCGGATCAGTAATCCCCAGCTCACGCCCGCTGCGCGCGAAGACGGCAATGCCCTTAAGTGTATACACCAGAAGATCCTGCAGATTCGCTACCTCACTGGTCTTGCCGCACACCCCCTGAATCGTACAACCCGTCCCCTTAGCTGCCTCCTGACACTGGAAACAAAACATTTCGCTCATTACCTGAATCACTCCTTATCATTAATGGAATAGCTCTGTGCCTCGCCTTTACAGTTACCAATAATTGTAGTAGACTTTCGTCTATCAATCGGTAACGAATGTTACCAATCACAACACATCGGGAGGAAAAGTATGAGACCGGAGCCTGCTTCGCTGCAATCCTGCCTGCTATTTCGCGGAAAGTCCGTAGAAGAGATCGAACAGCTGCTGCATACGCTGGCTTACGCTGTCAGCTCCTACCATAAGAAGGCGATTATTCTGGCAGAGGGCGATCCGGCGGACCGGCTTGGGATTCTGCTCTCTGGCCGCATTGAGGTGCAGAAGACACATCCCACCGGCAGCAGTGTGACCATCGCGCATCTGAAGGAAGGGCAGACGATCGGCGAAGCCGTATTGTTCCGCAGGAATAACACCGTGCCCGCTACGGTTACAGCCACAGGTCCCTGCAAGGTGATGTTCATCAGCAAGCAGGAGCTGCTGAGATTATTCGCGGCCGACACCGATATCCTTACCCGCTTCATCGAGAATCTGTCCGAGCGGCTGGTGCTCGTGAACCGGAAGATTGAGAACCTGTCCGCCGGACCGCTGCGCCGCCGTATCGTAGACTTCCTGCTGGAACAGGGAGAACAACAGGAATCCGATACCCTGAAGCTTCCCTTCAGCCGGAAGGAATGGGCTGAGCATATGAATACCGCCCGCCCTTCCTTGTCGCGGGAGCTGGGATTCCTGCGCGACCAGGGCTGGATCGAATTCAAGGGCAATGAAATCACCCTGCTGAACCGGAGCCGGATGCATGATTACATCCAGACTCTGCCCTCTTCGGCAGGCAATCTATAGGAACCGCAAATCACCAAGGAGGATACAAGCATGCCACCATACACTGCACAACAGATCGACCGGCTGCTGGCTGAGCACAGACAATGGTTCACCAGCGGAGTCACGAGAACCCCCGGCTTCCGGCTGGAGCAGCTTCAGAAGCTGAAGGATGCCATCTCACGCAATGAAGCCCGGATTATCGCTGCACTGAACCAGGATCTGCATAAAAGCGAGTTCGAGGCTTACGCCACAGAGATCGGATTCACGCTGGACAGCATCGGCTATATGATGAAGCATCTACGGCGCTGGATGAAGCCGGTGAAGGTAGGCTCACCGCTGCACCTGTTCCCGGCACGGAGCAGAATCATAGCCGAGCCTTACGGGACGGTGCTAATTATCGGGCCGTTCAACTACCCGTTCCAACTGCTGATCGAGCCGTTAATCGGCGCCATTGCCGCCGGGAACTGCGCCGTACTGAAGCCTTCCGAGAGTACACCCGCTACCTCCGCTGTCATCGAGGATATGATCCGGGAGACCTTTGATCCCGCCTATATCCGGGTAGTACAGGGCGAGAAGGAAACGACGAATCTGCTGATTCATGCGGCGTTCGATTATATTTTTTTCACCGGGAGTGTGCCTGTAGGCAGAATTGTCATGGAAGCGGCGGCGAAGAACCTGGTGCCAGTCACCCTTGAGCTGGGCGGCAAAAGCCCCGTAATCGTAGACCGGAGCGCCGACCTGGAGACCGCAGCGAAGCGGATTGTCTGGGGGAAGCTGATCAATGTGGGGCAGACCTGTATTGCGCCTGATTATCTGCTGGTCCATAGCGAGGTGGCAGCGGAGCTGATCGAACGGATGAAGCGCTGCGTCACCGATTTCTATGGCACTGATATCCGGCATAACACAGACTATGGACGGATTGTGAATGAACGCCAGCTGCGGCGGATCGGGGAGATGCTGGAGCGGGACCGCGATAAGCTGATTCTGGGCGGGACAGTGATTCCTGAGGAGCTGTACATCGAGCCGTCCCTGATCTATCCGGCGGATTGGAGTGACGCTTCCATGGAGGACGAGATCTTCGGGCCTGTGCTGCCGATTATGGAGTATACCCGGCTGGAGGAGGCCATCCAGAGTATCAATGCCCGTCCGAAGCCGCTTGCCCTCTATCTGTTCACCCGCGATAAGCAGGTGGAGCAACAGGTAATGACTGAGGTGTCCTTCGGCGGCGGCTGCATTAACGATACCATCTCCCATGTAGCCAGCACCCGGCTGCCGTTCGGCGGTGTCGGGAATTCCGGGATCGGCGGCTACCACGGCAAATACAGCTTCGACCTCTTTTCCCATCACAAAAGCATTGTTAAGCGGGGCACCCGTCTTGATCTCGGCATTGTCTACCCGCCCTACGGCAGCAAGGTCAAGCTGGCGCGGAAGCTGCTGAAATAGCGCTAACTTACCTCAACCCGCCATCCGCCCAGCGACCCAGCCCGCGACCTCTTTCTCTGGAATAGGCTTGCTGATATAGTAGCCCTGAATCTTGTCACAGCGGGTCCGCTCCAGAAAAGCAAGCTGCTCCGGGGTCTCCACCCCTTCAGCCGTAACGTTCAGTCCCATATCATGGCCGATGGTGACGATGGAGCTGGCCAGCGACCTATTGTTCGGGGTATCGATGCTGTCGATGAAGGACTTGTCGATCTTCAGGGTAGTAATCGGGAGCTGCTTCAGATAGCTGAGTGAGGAATAGCCCGTTCCGAAGTCATCCAGCGCAATGCCAATGCCCCTCTCCTTGAGCGCCTCCAGCTTGGAGCTGATCGCCTCGAAGGATTCCATGAAGATCGATTCCGTAATCTCCAGCTCCAGATGCTCCGGCGCAAGCCCGGTATCCTCCAGCACGCTCAGCACCATCTCTGTGAAGTCATCCTGCATCAGCTGAATGACGGAGATATTGACCGAGATATGATAGCCCTCATAGCCCTGATTCTGCAGATCCTTGGTGAACCGGCAGGCAGCCCGCAGCACCCACTCCCCTATGGGGATGATCAGGCGGCAGTCCTCGGCAATGCGGATGAAGGATAAGGGGGAGACGAAGCCGAGCACCGGGCTGTTCCAGCGGATCAGCGCCTCGAAGCCCCAGAGCTCACCGGAGCCGGTATCCACCAGCGGCTGGTAATGCAGCGACAGCTCATTATTGGATACCGCGCTTCTTAAGTGATTCTCAATAATCATCCGTTCGTCAAAATACTGCTGCATCTCCTGCCCGTAGATCATATAGCTGCCTTTGCCCGCTTCTTTGGCCTTGTACATGGCAATGTCTGCATTCTTCAGCAGCTCTTCCGCACTCTTCCCGTTCTCCGGGTATTGGGCAATCCCGATACTGGCCGAGATATGCACCACACTTGCATGAAGCTGGAATGGCTCCATGAAGCCCTGTACCAGTGAATCCGCATAGCGGATCACCTCTCCTGCTTCCGCCACATCCTTGAACAGAATCACAAACTCATCGCCGCCGAAGCGAAAATGCTTACTGCGCCCGTCAGAGCGGCTAAGCAGCCGTTCCCCGACCTGCACCAGCAGCTCATCCCCGAAGGTATGGCCCATGGAGTCATTAATGTACTTGAAGTTATCGAGATCCAGGAAGAACAACGCCGCATGTCCGCCGGAATGCTCTTCAATGAATTGTTGCAGCTCCTCGGCTAACGACAGCCGGTTCGGCAGACCGCTAAGCACGTCATTATAAGCCAGCAGCCGGTATTTCTCCTCACTGGTCTGCAGCAGCGCCTGATTCTCCACCACCTTGTTATACTGCTCCAGCAGCTCATCCTGCAGGGCAGTCAGCTCCTCATAGGTCGATTCCAGCTCCTGATAGCTCGTCTGCAGCTTACTCTCATAACCCTTGCGGTCCGTGACATCCACCATCGACCCGGCAAACCGGATATATCCGCCGCCCGCATTACGCAGCACCTTGCCCCGGGCCTGAAACCACTTGTATTCGCCTGCCTTGCTCCGCATCCGGTATTCAGCGTAGTAGTAAGAAGAACGACCCTCCAGATGCTGGATACGCAGCCGGTTCTCCTGCTCGGCATCCTCCGGATGGAGAATATCCCGCCAGCCGCCGCGGCTCTCATTAAGCTCATCCCGGGCATATCCCAGCACCTCATACCAGCTGTCCGAGAAATAATAGATCATGGTAGACATGTCAACGTCCCAGATTACCGCATCTGAGCCGTAGGTTGCCAGGCTGAAGCGTTCATTGCTTTTTTCCAGATTGCTTCTGATCCTTCTGACCAGCTGCACATAGAATAACAACACCAGAATGAAGGTTACCAGCACCGCAAAAGCAGCCACGATGCTCAGCACCAGCACCTTGTAGGTCTGATAGAAGGAGAACGGCTCGTTAATCACTTCGCTGCCCTTCGGCAGCTTATCCGGTGATATCTTGAACCGCTGCAGCTCATTGTAATCAAACACCTTGCGTACATTGCTGTCGGTCACCACCGGGATATCCCCGGCACGCTCCCCCTTCAGGATACGCAGTGCCAGATCGGCCGCCGTCTGCCCCTGCATTCTGCCGCTGATCAGGCTCCCGCCGAAGGCGCCGTGGTTCAATGCAAAATCATAGATATGGTACACCGGAACACTGCTGCTCTTGCCCAGCTCGATTGCGAACCTGTCGAATTCCACAATTCTTCCGGTAGAGTCACTATAATATGTAGTCATCAGCACAATACTGTCCGGGGACAGCGCAGCTGCCGTGGCTGTGATCTGTTCCATGGACAAGCGGTTCATGGGGAACAGCTCAAGCCCCGGATTCAAGGCGCTAATCTGATCCATCACCATCCGGCCGGTTGACAGTCCGCTCTCCGAATTATCGAAGACGACATACACCTTTTTCAGCGAAGGGTTGAGGTCCATCGCCATACGGATGGTGGGTGCCGCATCGATTTTCTCAATAACGCCTGTCATGTTGCTCAGGTCCCCGATACTGGATACCCCCAGCTCATTGACCCCGCTGAAAATAACCGGAGCATCGTTCAGAAGCTCATGGCGGTACTTCATTGCGAAGCTCAGGGCCGCATCGTCCGTTGTAATGATCGTATGAATAGGGATGTTCTGATACTTGAAGCGGATGGTTTCGTAGAAATGTTCGAGGTTCCCCTGCGTGGGGTACCTTTTCCAGTCCATGTATTCGGTGTAGATGACGGGAGGATTAGCTGTGCCCTTGAGACGTTCCTCTATTCCGGCACTTTGGTCATCAGTCCAAGCAAAGCCCTTCTGATAGGAATGCAGCACCAGCACGTTCCGGGCGGGAAGCTCCCCGGCTGCGGCGTATGCAGCTCCTGCCGGTCCTGTTATACACAGGAAGATCAGCAGAGGCAAGAGCAAGCTTCTTAACAACCTGAGATGAATATGATCTACACTCATTCGCACACTCCCGTTCATCTATCTATAATCGGAATCTGACAAGTAGAAGGATAATGTATACATGAGGCTTCATTACGGGGACTGCTTTGATACAATTATAGGGGGTAAAGGTGTTTTTAGAAACAACAAAAAGCGACAGCAGCCGCCGATATTGGACAGAGCAGACCGCTCACGTTAGAATGAATCTGCAGTTGACTGCTCAGACAGGAGGCCATGCCATGCCGACCATCAAAGACGTTGCGCTGAAGGCTGGCGTATCGGCAACCACCGTATCCCGGGTACTGAACAACAGGGGTTACTTAAGCGAGGAATTGAAGCACAGGGTGCACCAGGCGATGGAGGAGCTGAATTACCGGCCGAACGAACTGGCCCGCTCCCTTAGCCGCTCGAAATCCAACATCATCGGACTGATTATTCCGCATGTGTCTTTGCCTTTTTTCGGCGAATTGACCAGTCATATTGAAGAACATGCCTACCGGGAAGGCTATAAGCTGCTGCTCTGCAATTCGTGGCAGGACAAGCAGAAGGAACAGGAATACATCCACATGCTGCGCGCAAGCCGGGTAGACGGCATTATTATGGGCAGCCATACACTGGAGGTGGAAGCCTACCGGCAGATGAATCTGCCGCTGGTGACGTTTGACCGGCAGATCTCACCGGATATCCCTTATGTCTGCTCGGATAATTATGAGGGAGGCAAGCTGGCTACCACTCTTCTGATTCAAAAAGGCTGCCGTCACCTCGCCCATATCGGCGGGCATCCCAAGCTGAATATCTTATCCCATCTGCGCTGCGTGGCCTTCGAGGATATGGCGAAGCAGCACAGCCTGGAGTATGTCACCCTCCATACCGACAACAACAGCTTCGACTTCGAAGCTTACGAGCAGCTGCTCGGTCAGCTCTTTGCGGAGCATCCTGAGGTGGACGGGATTTTTGCGGGCAGCGATATCATCGCCGCCTATGCCCTGAAGGCCTGCCGTACCAGAGGACGGCGCGTCCCGGAGGATGTGAAGATCGTCGGCTATGACGGCATTATGCTCCGCAGCCTGCTCGACCCGCATATCACCACCATCCGCCAGCCGATGGAAGCGATCGGCAAGCTCACCGTGGACCTGATCCTGCAGCAGGTGCAGGGCCAGAGCGTGGCCGCCGCGCACATTCTGCCTGTGGAGCTGGAGGAGGGGGGGACTACCTGAGAGGGCTGCTACTTGAAGGGCTACTATCGAACAAACCCCCATACATCGCCGCGACAGCAAGCTCCAGTGTGTCAGGATCAAGGACAACAAATTCATGGTCACGTGGCGACTTACTAAAGAACGACCAGCCTTGCGGCAAAATCTTAATTAGAACGTTCTTCTCGCCGCTTGTGCTGATCACACTTTCAGAAAAGAAATTTAGCCACCTAAAGAAGAATAATAAAACATCACAATCAAATAACAAATAACGGAAAAGCTCCTCTCCTTCCTTCTCGAATGCATCAATTAGACTGAAAATTAAAGTTGTGGACTGGCGGCGTGCGTTAAGCCAACGGGCAGAGCTTAGACTTTTTTACTAAAAGAGGGTTTTGTGGTATTATATGTAATTATGAGTTGTGAAATAAATGGAATGGGGATTCAAAATATGGAACGTAAAATTCAACTAATGGAAACCTACGTAAATATCGACCTTGGAAACTCACCCTTTTTAAAAATAGATACAGGGTTGCAAATTCCATACTCTTTCATCAAGGGAATAACAACAGGCAGACCGATACCAAATGCTTTTAAACTATATGGTGCTTTATTAGGAGAAAAGAGAAATGGGTTATTTAGATCAAAAGGTGGTTTTCAACTGCACTTTTTTGAGAATGAGCTAGAAACTCTTCATTTCGATTTGGATAGCTTTAAAGTTGGTAAATTCAAAATATCAAAGTTGATCATTGGCATTAAAGATCCTGAAGAAATAAGTAAAAATATTTCCGAAAGAGTTGAATTAACGTCGAATGATAGTTGAACAAGTATAGCACTCCGGCACTCTGCTTTTTCCTAGAAGTAAGGATCTTTTTTGCCCTGACGGCTTCACCGCTCCTCTTTGCCATAAGCTCTCTTGCGAGATATTCTGCTGTCTTTGCTCTTCATGCGAAGGCATCGGTTTCCTCTCTCCTTTCGGTTCTGCCCTTCCGGTTTCTGGCGTTCCGTACTCCCGTACTATGGCATCTGCTGACTATGATTTTGTCATGTTGTGATGACTCATCCGACTATCCCTACCTCAAATTGAGTTCGTATACCTTGGTTCGTGCATTTACCTCCAGCTTCCTTCAGATTCCGCCTCGCGGCGGACACCCTTGCTCTTGGCTAACGGTAGGCTTTCGCCAGCCCCCGTCCGGGACTTTCACCCTAGTGATGGCGCCCATGCTGGGCGTACACCGAAAGAAGAGGCTGTCTCAAAAGTCATGAAATGGCTGCTTGTGACAGCTCTTTATTGCGGAGTGGGACCAACCTGAGCACTTAGGTGGACGCTCCGCAAACGGACCGTTGTTCCAATCGCTGTTGTGTCCAGATTTTTTTCATTCCCCTTAGCGGTGAAAATCCGGACACAAAGGCGACCGCTTCCGCTTTTACACAATCGTTCCGTCCGCACCGCTGCTTAAGCGGGAAACCACTCATCCATGCTAAAAAAGAAACAAAAAAATCGCTCAGAGGGCGTTCGGCAGTTGCGTAAGGAGGTGTTGCCTTAAAAGACGACCCATTAGCTGTACGCTGAATGACAGAACCGGAAATTGCTTGGACACCTGAAGAACAATCGAGGCTTCCGGAGATTTCTGCAAGTGGCTGTCGTCGCTCATAGAAAATTACTTTTGGGACAGCCCCTTCATTTCTCCATCGGGCCTGTTTCCGGCCGATTCAATGGGATTTATCCCCTTCATTTTCCCATCCGGCCCGTTTCCGGCTGATTTAATGGGATTTATCCCCTTCATTTCCACATCCGACCCGTTTCCGGCTGATTTAATGGGATTTATCCCCTTCATTTCCCCGTATAGCCCGCTTCCGGCCAAAGCCGAAACAGAAGAGGCTGCCCAAACAGCCATTGCATGGCTATGGGACAGCCCCTTGTTTAATCTCATAGTAAGTGGTGTGTTGCATGAACAAAATCGACTTTTGAGTAATTAACGTTCTATTCCTCGCCAGCACATTGTATTCGCTTTTTCGCATACATTTGGTCCACTAGTCCTCGCTTAACAAATTGTATTCGCATACAGCCGGCCACGCGCCCGCTCCCTGACTGTACGGACAGCAATCCCACTGCCCGATGCCGCCTACCGCCAGCGGCTAACGCGCGAACAGCTCAAGCAGCTTCCCTGCGTCCAGCTCCGCCGTAGAGGGCAGCACCAGGTCGGCCGCGCCAAGCTGCTCGGCCTCCCCTATGCCCACAGCCTTCATGCCCGCCGCGCGGATCGCGGCCACGCCTGCGGCTGCATCCTCCACGCCGATGCAGTTGCCCGGCGGAACACCCAGCCGCTCTGCCGCCTGCAGGAAGATCTCCGGATCGGGCTTGCCCTTCCGGAGCGCAGCCGGGTCGGCAACGGCCTGGAACCACCGGGCTGCGCCGAGGCGCTCCAGAATCAGCGGCGCATTCAGGCTGGCCGAGGCCAGCCCCACGGAGATTCCCCGCTCGTGCAGGGAATCGAGCAGCTCCCTGATCCCCGGCAGGAGGTCCGCCGGGGTGATACGGCCGATCATCTGCCGGTAATGATCGTTCTTCTGCTCCGCCAGCCGGAGCTTCCCGGCCTCAGGCAGCTTCGCAAGGCCGCTACCCTCCAGCACAATCTCCAGCGACTCCATCCGGCTGACGCCCTTCAGCCGTTCATTCTTTTCCCGGCTGAAGGGTATACCCTGCTCATCCGCGAGGGCCTGCCAGGCCAGATAATGAGCTTCGGCGGAATCCGTAATCACGCCGTCGAGATCGAAGATTACGGCCTCCAGCCGGTGCGCCAGCGAAATCCTCACCGGCTCCTGCGGAAGCAGCCGCAGCGGCTGCTTCTTATGCCTGATCCCAAGCCCCGTCCCCTCCAGCAGCGTATACAACACGGCCTCACGGTCAACGAAGACATCCAGCAGCTGACCGCCCACTGTAACCTTGAAGCGGTAGCTCTCCCACTGCTCCGGCAGAGCCGGATCGAAGCTCAACTCTCCGTCGTACAGCCGCATGCCGCCGAAGCCGTTCACAATCGACATCCATGACCCGGCCATTGCCGCCATATGCAGCCCGTCCTTGGCATTGTAGTTGATATCGTCCAGATCCATCCGTACCGTGCGGCTGAAATAACGGTATGCCCCGGCCAGATCGCCGATCTCCGCAGACATAATACTGTGGATGCACGGAGACAGCGAGGAGTCATGCGTCGTCAGCGGCTCATAATAATGGTAGTTGCGCAGCTTATCCGCCAGGCTGAACTTGTTCCCGAGCAGGAACAGAGCCATTACCAGATCGGCTTGCTTCAGCACCTGATGCCGGTAGATCACCAGCGGGTGATAGTGGAGCAGCAGCGGATACTTATCCGCAGGCGTATGCTCGAAATCCCATTTTTGCTTACTCAGAAAGGTGTCATCCTGGGCATAGATCCCGAGCTGCTTGTCAAAAGGAATGAACATCCGTGCTGCGGCCTCTCTCCAACCCTCCGCCTCTTCAAGAGTTAGCCCGATCGCCTGCCGCAGCCGTTCGTAATCCGCCGGATACTCCCGCTGAAGCAGCAGCGCCGTCTCATAGGTATACTGGAGCTGATCCTGCACCATGAGGTTGGTGTAAGCATTGTTATTCACAATCGCCGTATATTCATCCGGCCCTGTTACTGCATCAATGCAGAAGGCCCCTCCGTGCGCGGGGTTGTAGTGGCCCAGATCGGCCCAGAACCTTGAGGTCTCGAACAGCATCTCCGCACCCCGGCTAACCAGAAAATCCATATCGCCTGTGGCCTGGACATATTGCTTCAGGCCGTAGGCAATGTCGGCATTGATATGCGCCTGGGCAGTGCCTGCGGGGAAGTAAGCGGAGTTCTCCTCGCCGTCAATGGTCCGCCACGGGTACAGCGCCCCCTTCTGCGACATGACCGCTGCCCGCTCTCTGGCCTTGCCGAGCGTAGCATAACGGAATTCCAGCAGCGCACGGGCGATCTCCGGCTGCGTGAAGGTGAAGAACGGCAGCATGTACATCTCCGTATCCCAGAAATAATGCCCCTCATAGCCTTCGCCGGTTAAGCCCTTGGCTCCGATATTCGTTGCTCCGTCCCGGCCCACGGATTGCAGCAGCTGATAAGCATTGAAGCGGATGCCCTGCTGGAGTGCAGGATCACCGCTAATCTCCACATCCGCATGTGCCCAGTAGCTGTCCAGATACGCCTGCTGCTCCCCGGCCAGACCGGCGAAGCCCAGCTCATTGGCCAGCGCCAAGACTTCAGCACTCCGGCCGGGCAGCTCCTCCTCCCTGTAATCCCTGGAGGTATGATACGTTATATATTTGGTAAGCGTCACCGTCTCTCCGCTGCGGACAGCAGCGGCGTAACAGACGGAGATGCGCTGCCCGATCAATTGGTGGCTCATCTCGCGCCCGGACTTCGCCTGCAGTGCATGGCTGACAGCGGTCAGCAGCGCAAACCGCGTGTGGCGGGTGCGCTGCTTCATCCACAGCTTCCGGGCGGCAGCGTCATATCCGGTATCCTCCAGCAGCAGGCGGGACTCGCCGCCGCCCGCCCCCAGCCTCGGGTCACCGGTAACCTCAGGCCGGGCAATCTCGCCGTCCACCGCTGAATCGAACTTCAGTGTCCCGGAGAAGTTCAGCGCCGTCACCGCATAGTCGATAGCGGCCAGATGCTTATGCGTCAAGGCAACCATCCGGCGGATCACCAGCAGTACCCGGTGTCCGTCGGGAGACTCCCACTCCAGCTCCCGGTGCAGCATACCGCTCCGCATATCCAGCCGGCGCTTATACCGGTGCAGCTTCCCCTGATCCAGCCGGAACTCATGGCCTTCGATGCTCAGCCGGATGATACGGGCATCGCTCACATTCAGCATGGCCTGGTTGCGGGAGGGGTATCCGAAGGCCCCCTCAGGATAGACAACCGGCTCAGAATCAAAGAAGCCGTTCAGATAATTCCCGGCTACCGAAGCCCCAGCCTTGCCGTGATAGCCTTCCTCGAAATTCCCGCGCATGCCGATATAGCCGTTGCCTAGTGCGAAGACACTCTCGCTCCGCTGATTGTATTCATCCTCGTAGTGTTCCTCTTCGATACTCCACTCCCTGTAAGGATATAGGGCGGGAGGATGCTCACAGGACTTCATCTTTATGTTCATCTCCGTGCGTATCTCCGTACTTATCTCCGCACTGATCTCCGGTCTCATCTTCGTATTCTCCTCCCGATTGCCGACTTCTCTTGTCCCAGCCGCAGATCAGCCTTTAACTGAGCCGCCCATCAGACCCCGGACGAAATACTTTTGCAGCAGGAAGAAGATCGCCAGCGGCATCAGCATCGAGATAAAGGCTGCCGAGGTCAGCAGATGCCAGTCATTGCCGCGCGAGCCGACCAGATCGGCGATCTTCATCGACATGACCTGCACCGACGGCTGGTTCCCGATGAAGATCAGCGACACCAGATAATCATTCCATACCCAGAGGAACTGGAAGATCCCGATCGAAGCGAGCGCGGGCACCGACAGCGGCAGAATCAGTCTGCTGAAAATAGTAAAGTGGCTGGCGCCGTCAATAAAAGCAGATTCAAACAGATCCTTCGGCAGCTGGCTGATGAAGTTGTACATGAAGTACGTAACCAGCGGCAGGCCGAAGGCCGTATGTGCCAGCCAGATTCCCAGATAACTGCCGTTCAGCCCAAGCGCCGTGTAATCCTTGAGTACCGGAATGAGCGCAACCTGAATCGGAATGACCAGCATCGCAATAATGATGACGAACAGCGTCTTGCGTCCGGGGAACCGTAACCAGGCGAAGGCATAGGCGGCAAAAGAGGCGATCAGCACCGGAATCACCGTCGCCGGAACAGCAATCGTCAGGGTATTCCAGAACGCCTGCGACAATCCGCTCCCCTTTTGCACCGTTTCACTGCCATCCGCTTCCTTGAGTGTGTACTCCTTGCCGGACAACACATTCTTATAGTTGTCGAGTGTGAGATCAGGCACCGCCTGCCAGCCCTGCTCCTGCATATTCACCGTACGTACCCTGCGATTCTCCCACATCAGGCGGCTGCCATCCGCCTTCACCCCTGCCTTGAGCTGTTCATCCGTATAGGTCTTGCCGTTCACCTCAATCGGCTCCCGCAGATCAACCTCCTTGGGAAGCTGCACCGTCCCGCCCGCTTTCCATTCCTGATGGGGGAACACCTTCCACCAGCCCGTCTGCAGAATATCCGCCGCGGGACGGAAGGAGGAGGCGAAGAGTCCGAAGGTCGGCAGAATCCAGAGGAAGCAGATGACGCCCAGAATCAGATTGACGGCCGTTTTGCTGCCCTTTTTTTTCTTGGTGCCCACCATTAGAATCCCCCCTGCTTGCGGAACTGCCGCAGATTAATAAGGATAACAGGCAATACCGCGATCAGGAGCACGATAGCCAGCGTAGAGCCGTAGCCGAAGTTGCGGTACATGAAGAACTGCCGGTAGAACTGCGTCGCTACAACTTCTGTATCGTATTGACCGCCTGTCATCACCATGACAACGTCAAATATTTTCAGCGTAAAGACAATAATCGTGGTGGTCACCGTCAGAATCGTCGTAGAGATGTAAGGAATCATGATGCCAAAAAAGATCTTCACCTCACCCGCGCCATCCACCCGTGCAGCCTCCAGAATATCCTCGGGCACTCCTTTGATGGCCGCCGAGAAAATAACCATCGCAAACCCCGTCTGCATCCAGATCAGAATGATAATCAGGAAGAAGTTGTTCCACGGCTGCAGCATACTCGTCCAGGCCTGCGGTTCACCGCCGAAATAGGTCACAATCGCATTCAATAGTCCAATCTGCTCATCGCCCGGCTGATAATAATAGACGAACTTCCAGATGACCCCGGCGGCCACAAAGGAAATAGCCATCGGCATGAAAATAATCGATTTGGCGATCCGCTCATAGCTGCTCCGGTCGGCAAGAATGGCAATCAGCAGCCCGAAGCAGACACAGGCCAGCGTGCCCACGAACACCCAGAGCAGGTTGTTGCGCAGAGCCGTAGCCATCAGACGGTCGCTGAAGATGGCGGCGTAATTGCTGAGTCCGACGAACTTCTCGGAGGACGCGTTGAAGAAGCTTAAGTACAGCGTCCGCAGGGCAGGCAGAATCAGCAGCCAACCGAGAATAAGGACAGCCGGTCCGACAAAAACATATGGCAGCACCTTCCTGCGGACATGGTCCGGGTACTGCTCCACTGCCCAGGTCAAGGTGTAGTAGATCAGATATACGCCCAGCACGCCCCACAACACTGCGAGCACCGCAGTCAGCAGCGGTTGAAGCGTTGAATCGCGGAAAAACAGGAAAATCAGCCCGTTGACCACAATATTCGCAAGCAAGACGCCAAGCGATAGCAGCACTGCCCTGCCGCTGATTCTCTGCTTGGCCTGCGCCCCGGCGGCACCCGGCTCCGGCCTTATTTGTGCATCCATATCGGTTCCTCCTATAGGCTCTGTTAGAGCAGAGCCCTCATCATAAGCACCCGTTACCACCAGCCGAGGGGCAGGCCTGATTGCTCAAGACCACCCCTTCAACCTCTTGGCGTCTAAGTCCCATGCTGCCTGGTTCTTAGTTCTTCCAGCCTGACTGAATTTGCTCCAGGGCCTGATCCAGCGTAGCGGTTCCGCTCACATAGTCAGTCATGCCCTTCCAGAAGGTACCTGCACCCACCTTGCCCGGCATCAGGTCCGAGCCATCGAAGCGCAGGGTCGAGGCATCCTGTACCAGCTTCGCCATCCGGCGGTCGGATTCGGACTGGTACCAATCCAGGGAAGCATCATTCATCGGGGCAATGACACCGCCGGATTGCACCCAGCTTTTAATCGATTCGCCAGTAGTGAAGAACTCCATTACAGCGCGTACTTCAGGGCGGTCATTGAACATAGCGTAGATGTCGCCTGCCACCAGGACCGGCTTGCCGTACTGCTCATCAATCGGCGGAAGATAGAACCAGTCATAGTCTGTATCCACCTTGGCCGTTTCCGGGAAGAAGCTGGTAATGAAGTTCCCCATCAGGTTGAACCAGGCTTTGGGCGGATTCTCGAACATCGGCTTCGGAGCATCGCCGAAGGCAGTCGTGACAATGGATTTAGCACCGCCGTAGACATAATCCTTGTTCAGCCAGATCTTGGACATCACTTCTACCGCGTTCTTCACTTCTGGAGAAGTGAACGGCAGTTCCCCGCCTACCCACTTGTCGTAATTCTCAGGCGTCGTGGTCCGCAGCATGATGTTCTCTACCCAGTCGGTTGCCGCCCAGCCGGTTGCCGCGCCGCTCTCAATACCGATTGCCCAGGCCGGATCACCGTCTTTGGCGATTTGCTCCGTCAGGGCCATCATTTCATCCCAGGTCTGCGGAACCGTATATCCCGCTTCGTCAAATTGCTTCTTCGGATACCAGACCAGGCTCTTCACGTTGCTGCGGTTCCAGATCCCGGCCATAATCTTGCCATCCTTGCCGTCCATGGTGGACATATCCAGCCAGCTCTTATTGTAATTAGCCGTCAGCTTCGCCTGATCCAGCACCCCGGTCAGATCGATGACCTTACCTGTCTTGGCAATGGAGGCCAGCAGACCGGGCTGCGGGAAGTCCGCGATATCCGGCGCATTGCCGCCATCGACCCGGATATTAATCGTGGCTTCGAATTCCTTGGAGCCTTCGTATTGAATATCAATGCCGGTCTTCTCTTCAAATTCCTTAATGCTGCTCTCGAACTTCACCTGGTCCGCATCGACGAACGGTCCGAACATCGTGACCTTCATGCCTTTATATTCACCCTTCATCGCCAAGTCTAATGGACTGCCTGCCGCAGCGGGATCCGGACTCTCTGTTGCTGCTGCGTTGTTATCTGCTGAAGGTGCGGTTGTTGGCGCTTCTGTAGCTGCCGGAGCCTGCGTTGGTGCAGCATTGTTATTGCCACCGCAGCCGCTGAGCATCATGGTGAAGGATAGACACAGCACCATCGCAAGTGACAGTTTACGTGCTGGAGCTTTCTTCATTGTTTCATACATCCCCTTTAATTGTTTTTAGAGATTGCATTAAGCCAGCTTCATTACCGGAATTCCTTCCGGCAGCGCAGCAACTCACCCCCTTATCGAAATTCACGGACAACAGGCACCCACACCCATTACAACCGCTAATTCAAACGTATATTTTCCATATCACACTCACATGTATGCGCTTCCAATAGTGTGTTAGTACCTTCTGCTGTGGGTACGTTTCCTGAAATGGTTCCCGGAACGGTCCCGAAACAATTAGCTCATATTCCTGTAACGCATTATTCTGAAAAGCTTTTCAGAATAATGCGAAGAAACCGTGCTGCCCTATCCCCAGGCAGCCGTGCTTCAGCCTGCAGGAACTTACATCTCATTTCTCACGCGAGGATTCTCTTACGATTAGCTTATGCTCCATCTTCTCTTTCATGACAGCCACCTTGCCCGTAGTCAGCAATTCATGCAGCTTCTCGGCCGCCCGGTACCCCAGCTGATAGATAGGCTGTGCGATGGTTGTCAGCTTCGGAATGAACATCCCCGACATCCGCAGATTGTCGAAGCCGATGACCGATACTTGCCCGGGAACCAGAATATTGCGGTCCTTTAAGTAAGAGATCGTTCCCATGGCGAACTCATCCGCTACACAGAATACAGCCGTTAATTCCGGATATTCAGTGAACAGCTCGTGCGTTGCCTGATAGGCCTGCTCAAAGCGGTGGTTAGCGTACTTGATCTTCCCGATATTACGCTCCAGCCCCGATTCGCTCAGGGCTCTCACGAACCCCGCCATCCGCGGTGGCCCGGACACCGAATTATCATGATTGAAGCCGATCATCCCAATCTCTTGGTGCCCCAGCTCAATCAGGAATTTCACAGCATCATACGCCGCCTTCTCATCATCCACCTCGACCGACGCTACCTCGTACTCATCGGAATGGGAGGAGACCAGCACGAATGGAATTCTGCAGCCTATAAGCTTCTCATAATACTCAGGGTGCAGAATATCACTGGCGAACACAACACCATCCACCTGCTTCTCATGAAAAGTATCCATATAGGACAATGTCCGCTCCTTGTCACGGTCTGTATTGCAGATCATCAGACTGTAACCGAGCTTAATGCAGGCATCCTGCATGCCCCGGATCACCCCTGCGAAATACAGGTTCTCAATATCAGGAATGAGTAGCCCAAGAGTGAATGATTTCCTGTAAATTAACCCCCGTGCGAATGCATTAGGCTGGTACTTGAGCGCTTCTATCGCTTCAATGACCCGGCTGCGCTTACTCTCCACGACCGTATCCGGGGCATTCATTACACGGGACACAGTGCTGATGGATACTCCGGCCATCTTGGCGACATCTCTGATTGTTGGCTTCATAGTCTGACTTCCTTCTTATTCTTTTAGCCCGAAACGTGTGCCCTCCTTACCAGGGTTGGCCTTGCCGCTTAAGTTAGAAAAGCTTTTCAAAGCGATTATAGCAAGGCTCCCTTAAATTGGCAAGCAAATTGTTATGCGCTTACATTTTTGCCTGCGGAGCCCTTGCTTTACGGTTGTAACCGTCCAAATTCAGTCCAAATACTCCAAATTCATCCCTTCAATAACTGTACCTTTCCCCCTTCAAGTTCCCTCTCCCCGTCATGCCGCTTACTTAAAGTGTGTAAATTATATTATTTCATGTTATAATTGGCGGGTATATTGATTCATGGCTGCAAATAATGCTACTGATGCGGAATGCATCTACTATAGGAGGGATTCATGTGAAGCAATTGCACGACATACCATTCTCCGTACTGGATTTAGCCCCTATCCGGGAGGGCGGAACGGCGGCGGATTCTTTTCATAACACCCTTGATTTGGCCCGTCATGCTGAGAAGTGGGGGTATAACCGCTACTGGCTGGCAGAGCATCATAATATGACCGGCATTGCCAGCTCCGCTACCTCCGTGGTTATCGGACATGTGGCAGCCGGAACTAACACCATCCGCGTTGGTTCAGGCGGCATCATGCTCTCCAACCACGCACCGCTTATGATTGCAGAACAATTCGGTACGCTGGAATCCTTGTATCCCGGACGGATTGATCTGGGTCTGGGCAGAGCCCCGGGCTCCGACCAGGCAGCCGCCAGAGCACTGCGCCGTGGCCTCGGCAGCGATGGCAGTGAATTCCCCGAGCAGCTTAGCGAGCTGCGGGCGTATTTCGACCCCGAAGGATCAGGCTCCCGTCCGGCCGGTGTCCGCGCCGTGCCCGGTGAAGGGCTGAACATCCCGATCTGGCTGCTCGGCTCCAGCGGCTTCAGCGCCCAGCTTGCGGGCCAGCTGGGTCTGCCTTTTGCTTTTGCCAGCCACTTCGCACCGGATTATCTGCTGCCGGCTCTGCATCTGTACCGTACCAGCTTCAAGCCTTCAGCTGTACTCGACAAGCCTTATGTTATGGTGGGCTTGGGAATTACGGCAGCGGATACAGTAGAAGAAGCGCGCAGACTTGCCACTTCCCAGCAGCAGCAATTCCTTAACATCATCCGTGGCCGCACCGGCAAGCTCCAGCCGCCTGTAGACAGTCTGGACGGAATCTGGACCTCCCAGGAGAAGGCGCTGCTCATGAGCAAACAGCAATACTCCATTGCGGGCGACCAAGCCCTGATCGAAGAACGGCTGCTCCAGATTCTCGAAGAGACCCATGCCGATGAGTGGATTATCGCTTCACAGATCTATGATCACTCTGCCCGCCTGCATTCGTATGAGCTTGTGGCCGACCTGTTGAAGAAGTAATACTGCCGATTTTATTGAATTAATCAGCCCGTACAACGGCCTGCGCAAACCCAGCAGGTTAGTTATACGGGCTGTTTCTGTGCAGCAACCACGAGTTTTCCGCAATCACTATGTTCTTTATAACATACAATAAAATGCAATAAACAGAGAAATAAAGAGATATCCGTAGGTATTCGGACTTAAATCTAATTTCAATAGAAAAAGTAGCTAAATTCATTAAATTCAAACCCCTTATCCGGTTTTTCTTTATGCCCATTTAAGATTATACTGTAGTTAATATTCGTTATAACGAACGGTAGCGCATTTTGACCATTCCGCCCCGTTCACGCATGTTCAGGCTTATCCAGACCCGCTCATACTCGTTCCGATTTATATTATCGCTTCATTTAGTAGTAGTTCTTCAAGAAACCACTTTATTCGACAAACTATGATTTAGAAGCGCGAACCGGGGCGGATTGTGGCTATTGGCTGCCGAAGGTCTGCACAGGAAGGGGCGGGGAGAGTGAAGAAGAGACATACATCTATAATTGGCGCGTATATTTTGGCCGTTCTGGCAGGTGTAATCTGGCATGCCGGAGGGGTCAGCGCCGAGGATACGATCAAGCTCACTGTCAACTCACATACGACCAGTACGGCAACCATGAACAACATGCAGCCGGGAGATACGATGGCTTCGGATTATAAGATTATCAATGACGGAAATGATCCGTTCGATTATGCAGTAGCCTTTCAGTTCCGTTCCGGGGACGCAGCTCTGTACAATATCCTGCAAATGACCCTGCAAAAAGAGGGAGTAATCCTCTACTCAGGGGTAATGAGCGAGGCCCCGGGGGTAGTGACCATCGGCTCGCTTGCCGGAGGGGAAGCGGAAGCTATCGAAATGAAGGTATTGTTCCCTCCAGAGGCAGGCAACGAGTTCCAGGAGAAGACGGTAAGTGTCGCCTTTGAATTCACGGCAACTGCTGCGCCTGCGCCTACAGCCAGTCCGACCTCTACACCGCAATCCACAGAGGAGCCAACGGCTACAGTAACGCCTATGCCTACGTCAACGCCCGGGTCCTCCAGCAGCCCTGGCAGTACACCGCCTGCTGCAACATCAGTCCCTACAGCCTCACCGGCGGGCAGTGCATCGCCTGGCAGCTCAGCAGCGCCATCACAGGCATCGGCAACTGCTACGGCAGCACCGGATGGAGTGAGCGTAAGCGAAGAGCCTGTTCCGCTAGGGGCAGGAGAGGAAGACGGCGGCAACCGTCCGTCCGCAACTCCTGATTCCGGAGCCGCTGCACCCGGCAGCACACCAGCCCCTTCACCAGGGAAAGAGGTCAACCTCACAGACGACACGCTTCCGCTGGGCGGGCCGGAGGAAGACGGCAGACTGCCGGACACAGCCAGCCCTTGGTACAATCTGATTGCGGCCAGCCTGGTTGTCGCCATGATTAGTGTGCTTGTGCTCCGCAGGCTGGGCCAGAAGAAGTAACTTTATGTAGATGTAAGGAGGAGAGAGCATGAAGATACGCAGCGGGTTCATTTTAGCCGTCAAGCTGATCTTCCTGCTCTCTGTGTGCGTTATGCTGTATTCCGCCTTCCAGATCCTCCAAGCGCCCGCCGAAGCCCGCGAAGCCCTGAGAATCTGGGACAAAAAGAGGGAGGAAGCCCAAAATCCCGTAAGTTCCGAAGAAGAAACGCCACTTCCTGAAGGTATGGTCAGCAGCGCGGAAGCACCAAGGGTTGACATACCCGCTTATATAGCGGGCGAGGTAATTGGAGAGATCTTTTTTCCGAAGCTTAAAAAGCGGGTGGCCATTCTGGAGGGAACCGGATGGGCGGAGCTTAACCAGGGCGCCGGACACGATGAGGCAAGCGCCGCCCCGGGCGCCTCAGGGAACAGCGTCCTGGCCGGACATCGTGACACTGTCTTCCGCAGCCTCGGGGAGCTGGGGCCCGGAGACACGCTTGAGCTTGCGACAGCAGATGGAACTTTTACCTATGAAGTGACCGGCAGCCGGATTGTTGATGGAGATACGCGGGGAGCGGTTAAGCCCAGCAGAGATCCCATACTCACCTTGATTACCTGTTACCCGTTCTCTTATGTAGGCTCAGCGCCCGACCGCTACCTGCTCTCGGCCAAGCTCGTCTCCAGCCAGCTGCCGGGGCAGCAGCCATAGCCCGTTCTCCCGTCCCCCACTTACACGCTGCCTTCCCCCTTCCAACTTATCTCCGGCCCCTCGCCTCCTTCCAGCCAGTTATCCCCTTTCACTCCGCACCCGCTGCCTAAAGTATGAGACCCGGGCCGGATCGTGATAATATAGACATACGAAGCTGAAGAGGAGATGACCCGCATTGAAGGAAGAATTAATTAGACGTTTTGTATCGTATGCTGAAATGGATACCCAATCGAATGAGGACAGCGAGTCCTGCCCGTCCACTCCAGGCCAAATGGTACTGGCGCATAAGCTGGCAGAGGAGCTGCAGGAGCTGGGACTGACGGAGATTACGGTGGACGAGCATGCCTATGTCATGGCCTCGCTGCCCGCCAACACAGATAAAGAGGTTCCGGTAATCGGCTTCCTGGCCCATCTGGATACCGCTACGGATTTTACCGGCACGAATGTGAAGCCGCAGATTGTAGAGAACTATGACGGGCAGGATCTGGTGCTGAATGAAGCGCAGAATATCATCATGTCCACGAAGAGTTTCCCGGAGCTGAGCGGCTACAAGGGGCATACGCTGATTACGACCGACGGCACCACCCTGCTGGGGGCGGACAACAAGGCAGGCATCGCTGAGATCATGACGGCTATGGCCTATCTGCTGGCGCATCCGGAGATTAAGCATGGCAAGATCCGGGTCGCTTTTACCCCCGATGAAGAAATCGGACGCGGCCCGCATAAGTTCGACGTTGCCGCCTTCGGCGCTTCCTATGCCTACACCGTGGACGGAGGCCCGCTTGGGGAGCTGGAATATGAGAGCTTCAATGCCGCCGCCGCCAAAATCACCTTCCACGGAGTCAATGTCCATCCCGGTACAGCCAAGGGCAAGATGATCCATTCGTCCAAAATCGCCATGGCCTTCCATCTCCGTCTGCCCGCCGGTGAAGCCCCTGAATTCACAGACGGCTACGAGGGGTTCTACCACCTGATCTCCATGCAAGGCAGTGCCGAGCACAGCAAGCTGCATTACATTATCCGTGATTTTGACCGCGACAGCTTCGAGAACCGCAAATCGAATATCGCTGCGATTGTGGAGGAATTCAAATCTACGTACGGAGCGGACAACATCGTGCTGGAGATGAATGACCAATACTATAATATGCGCGAGAAAATCGAGCCCGTCCGGCATATCGTCGATATCGCCCGGGAAGCGATGGAGGGCCTCGGAATCACGCCGGTTATCCGTCCAATCCGCGGAGGAACTGACGGCTCACAGCTCTCTTATATGGGGCTGCCTACACCGAATATATTCACCGGAGGCGAGAATTTCCACGGCAAATTTGAATACGCCTCTGTTGACGTAATGCTGAAGGCTGTACAGGTTATCGTTGAGATTGCCCGTCTGGCGGAGCAGAAAGCGTAAATAAGATTATATTAAAAACAGCAAAAACCCCGTGCTGCCCTGGAAACAGGGGCGCACGGGGTTCTTCTATTGCTTTGGTCACAGACCGTTATCCGTCTGTTACTTTATTGCTTAACCGGCAGCCAGCCCGGCGTGTTCACCAGTGCTCCCCAGAGGTAATCCGGGATCACAAGCTCTGCTTGGGCGTTCGGATCAAGCTCCGTCTTAATCTCATCGGCCCGGCCCCCGGCCAGCTTCTGCACCCAGTCCGGTTCAATCAGCAGCGGGCGGCCCAGGGCTACCAGGCTGATGCCGCTGTCCAGACTCTTCAGGGCATCGGCGGCAGAGTAGAGCGAGCCTACGCCAATTACCGGAGCCTTGCCTCCTGCCCGGTCTACGATCTGCTCAATGCGCGGACGGCTGTCCTCCGTTCCCCGGTGCGGCAGCGACCACAGCTCCATAAGGGAGGCATGCAGGTAATCCAGCCCTTCCGCTGTCAGTGCATCGATTAGGGCAAAGGTCTCAGCCATCGTAATCCCCGGCGTCTCCGGCTCTTCAGGCGAGAAGCGGTAGCCTACGAGGAATGCACCCTCTGCATGCTGCTTCACCGCAGCCTTGACACTGCGCAGAACGGCCAGCGGGAAGGCGAGTCGCTTCTGCAGATCCCCGCCCCAACGGTCTTCGCGTCTGTTGGAATGCGGCGAGAAGAACTGCTGCAGCAGATATCCGTTCGCACCGTGAATCTCGACGCCATCGAAGCCGGCCTCGATCGCCCGGCGCGTCGCTTCACCGAAATCAGCGATAATTCCGGTAATCTCTTCGTCTGTCAGCGGGCGCGGAACCGCACCCTGTCCGCCGCCCGGCAGCTCAGCCGGCACATCGCTTGCACTAACAGGCTGCCCGTCAACCAGCTGCTCCGGCGGGCATTGGCGTCCGCCATGGAAGATCTGGAGCACGGCCTTCGCTCCTTCGCCCTTGATGGCCTCTGCCAGCTCACGCAGGCTTGGAATCAGCCCGTCATGGTCAGCTCCGAATTCGCCAGGGAAGCCCTTCCCGCCGCGTGAGACATAGACACACGCGGTAATGACCATACCCGCCCCGCCCGAACGGCGGATATAATAATCCAGCTCCGGCCGGGAGACAGTTCCATCCTCATTCGAGGAGAAATTAGTCATCGGCGCCATGACCACGCGGTTCTTCAGTTCAATCCCGTTCTTGAATTTGAACGTCTCCAGCAGCGGGCTATATTCTGTCTTCAGCATACCTACCAGCCTCCATTTATTTAAATCTTCACGAATGTTAGTATACAACTTAATTTTGCACAATACAAATATAGCACCTTCGTTTACAGATGCTATCTATCTATCACAGTGAGGCGCATCTTTCCAGATCACCTGTTCCCCGTAATTCTTGCCCCAGTCATACATCATACGCAGCACCGGCATCAGCGTATGTCCATACTCTGTCAGGGAGTATTCTACCCGCGGTGGAACCTCCGCATATACCTGCCTGAATACCAGCTGATCCTCCTCCAGCTCGCGAAGCTGATTGGTCAGCATTTTCTGGGTGATATGGGGAATCAGCTTCTTCAATTCACTGAACCGCTTGGTCCCTTCCAGACCCAGGTGCCACAGAATAATCAGCTTCCACTTGCCGCCGATCACAGCGAGCGTAAGCTCCTTCTCGCAGTTGATCTCCTTCAGGTTGATACGGTCTTTAATTTCAGTTGCCAAGATCCAGCCCCCTTCCGGCTATAAATCATACTACCAATTCCATCATGGGCCGCACATAGGCAGCAAAGGATGCCCTCCCGTCAAGGAAAGCATCCGTGTGATAGCTTTATTGTATTCCAAGCTCTATTCTATTCCAAATCGCATGCTATTCCAAATTGGCATGCTTGCCGAACATCCGGCCGGAGGTCTGCCCCGTCTGCTCCATGATCCGCAGAATGACTGCATCATAGAATACAAGCAGCGTCTGTTCAAACAAGGAGGCCATCGGCTGCAGCGTAGTATAGCCGCCGTCCGGCCGTTCCTTCGGAGCGCCAGGCAGCTTAACTGTATAATCTGCGAGACGTCCGATCGTCGAATCCGGCTGAATGGTTACGAGGACTATAGCTGCTCCGATTGCCTTGGCTTTCTCAGCCATGGAGACTAGTCCCTTCGTCTCGCCTGAGCCGGAACCCAGTACAAGCACATCGCCGGGGCCAATGCCCGGCGTTACTGTCTCTCCGACCACATAAGCTGTCCGCCCGGCCTGCATCAGCCGCATGGCGAAGGCCCGGCCCATCAGGCCGGAACGCCCGGCACCGGCCACGAAGATCTGGCCTGCGCGCAGCAGCAGCTCCGTCAGTGCCTCGCCTTCTCCGGCATTCAACCCGGAGACGGAGCCTTCCAGCTCCTTCACAATCTCCTTTGCGTAATGCTGCGTGTCCATGGCTGCCTTAAGCCTGGCTGACAAGGCGCTTCATTTCCGCCGCAGTTGCCTTCATGTCGGCTTCACTAGTAATGCCGCCGCCCACGATTACCAGATCAGGCTGCGCAGCAATCACTTCAGGCAGTGTGCTCAGCTTAATGCCGCCGGCAATTGCCGTTTTGGCCCGGGTAACCACGCTCTTAATATCTCTCAGATCCGCGAAGGAATTCTTGCCTTCAGCCTGATGATCATAGCCGGAATGCACGCAGACATAATCCACACCCAGCGCATCCACTTCAGCGGCTCTGGCTTTGAGATCCTTCACGTTAATCAGATCGACCAGGATCTCAGCGCCTGTCTTCTTCGCTTCCTCCACCGCGCCGCGGATCGTTGAATCATCGGATACGCCCAGCACAGTCACGATACCTGCGCCCGCTTCCACAGCCTTCATGACCTCGTATCCGCCGGCATCCATAATTTTGAGATCGGCCAGTACCGTAAGCGCCGGAAAAGCGTCTTTAATCGCTTTTACCGCATGCAGGCCCTCATTGATAACGACCGGTGTTCCAATCTCAACAACATCTATAGATTCAGCAACCTCTGCAACAACCGCCTTGGCTCCGGCAATATCCACCAGATCGAGTGCTAACTGTAATTTCATATGTGTAAGTTCTCCTTATCCGTAAATTATTTTAGGAAGTGCTGTTTCTCAGTTTAGGGATATACTGCCGATTAGGGAAGTAGGCACTTTTAAGTGAGGTAGTCACCTGGAGGATACTATTGGGCGGCGCAGGCGGATTTTGAGGCAACATGTCTGAAATCCTACTGCATTTTCACAACAGCTGTGCTACCATACATTTGATTCAAAGATTCACAGCCATAAGGAATCCTAATAAGAAGGTGTATGATGGAAACAAGCAAGCCCGCAACATTCAACTTAATGAAGCTGACCTGGCCGATCTTCCTGGAGCTGTTCCTGTTCATGCTCATGGGCAGTATGGATACCTTCATGATCAGCTCTGTGTCCGATGATGCGGTCTCCGGTGTCGGAGCGGCCAATCAGATTATTGCCATAGCCATTCTGGCGCTTAGTGTCATCGGGAACGGCGCGGCGATAGTCGTGTCGCAATACCTCGGCTCCAAGCAGCCCAAAGAAGCCGCCAGAGTGATCGGCAATGCAGTTACCCTGAATCTTGCGGTAGGGATTATACTCAGCACAGTCATGCTGCTGCTCGGAGGCCATCTGCTGCAGGCGCTGAACGTGAAGGGTGACATTCTCGCCTACGCCCGCTCGTATATCAACATTGTCGGAGGCGCGATCTTCCTGCAGGCCCTCATCAACGCGCTGGCCGCCACCATCCGGACCCACGGCTTCACCAAGCAGACGATGGCGGTATCGCTGCTGATGAACGTTATCCATGTCGGCGGCAACTATCTGCTGATCTTCGGCCATTTCGGGCTGCCTGCGCTCGGCGTGGAGGGTGCGGCCGTGTCAACTGTGATCAGCCGCTCCATCGCTCTCTTGATCTTCTTCCTGCTGCTCTACCGCATTATGGAGGTACGAGTGAAATGGAGCTATTACGTTCACCTCTCCAAGAAATACGTGCTGCAGATTCTCAAAATCGGTATTCCGTCCGCCTTCGAATCGGTAATGTACCAGTGCTGCCAGCTCGTCTTCACCCTGTACATCATCTATTTGGGGGCCGAGGCCATGGCAACCCGCCAGTATGCGGTTAATATCTCGAACTACATCTTCCTGTTCAGCGTAGCGGTGGCAATGGGGACCTCAATTATTGTAGGGCATCTTGTAGGTGCAAAACGGACGCAGGAGGCTTACTCACGGGTGTTCACCAGTGTGAAGTGGGCACTGCTGGTCACAGTCATCATGGACCTGATCGTCATTCTGTTCCGCAAGCCGCTGCTGGGCCTGTTCACGGATAATGAGCTGATTATCGCCATGGGCGCCCAGGTCATCCTGCTCAGCTTCTTCCTGGAGACCGGACGGACCTGCAATCTGGTCATTATCAACTCGCTGCGCGCGTCGGGCGATGCCAAGTTCCCGGTCTACATGGGCATGATTTCCATGGTGTGCATGAGTCTGCCGCTGGGCTACTTCCTGGTGTTCACACTTGATCTGGGTCTGGCCGGGGTATGGCTGGCCACAGCGTTCGACGAATGGGTGCGGGCCGTCATTATGTACTTCCGCTGGAAGAGCAGAGCCTGGGAGAAGCATGGCCTGATCCAGCACGAACCGCCGGAAGCCGCTCCGGCAGCTCCGGCGCACTAACTCTGCGGCAGCTCCTCAGGCCGGCTCGCACACAAATAAGGGATGCTAATCAGCCACCGGAAATACGGCTGATTAGCATCCCTTTGTCGTAAGCTTGGCCCATGCTCAGTTCCCCTTGGCTACTGCAACCTTATGTCTGGCTGCGAACTGCTCCGGCGTGACTGCTTTGCCGAACAGCGCCTGGATCATATCCAGATGGACCTGGGCAGCATTCGGCTTCATCTGCACATCCGCGAACAGGGTAATACTGCCGGCATTGTTCAATTCATTCAGCAGATCCACGTATAGCTGCGGCAGCTCCTCATTCGTGGTATCGACCTTGGTCGCCGGAATCACCCCCGCACTCGTCACTGAAGCCTCGCCCCATTTGTAGACGAAGTATTCGACAAAAGCCTTGGCCTCCTCCTTCACCCTCGACGATTCCGCTACGAACAGTCCGACACCCGGACCGCCTACCCAGTCCCCCGAATTCCCCTTCCCGCCTTCCACTGTAGGGAATTTGAAGAAGCCGACCTTGTCCTTGAAGGCCTGCGGAATCTCCGGGTTGGTCGTGAAGTTGGGCAGCTCCCAGGTACCGGTCAGGTACATGGCCGCCTTTTCTTCCATGAATTCCGATTTGCCCTCATCATACGACAAGCCGTTGAAGCCGTTGTTGAAGGCGTTCATATCGACGAGGTTCTGCACTTCCGCCGCAGCCTGCACCAGTCCGGGATCATCAAAATAGCCCATCCCCTTCGTTGCCCGCTTGAGCGTCTCACTTCCGGCAATACGGTCCGCCAGATACATATACCAGAGCGAGCCTGTCCACCGGTCCTTATTGCCCAGCCCCACCGGAGGCACACCATGACTGGAGAGCGCTCTCACAACTGCCTTGAACTCCTCATACGTTGAAGGCACCTGAAGATTATATTGGGCGAAGATCTCTTTATTATAAAAGATCGGTGAGATGTTCATCTCCAGAGGCAGCGCATAGGTCTTGTTATCGACAACATAAGACTCTGTAGTGCTCTTCAGGAACTTATCCTTAAGCTGCCCGCCATGCAGGATGTCATCCAGCGGAGCGAATAATCCGCCTCTTACATAAGGCTCCATGAAGCCGGCTGCCCAGGTTATGCCCACATCGGGAAGGTCATTGGAAGCGGAGAGCACCTTGAGCTTGCTTTTATACTGCTCATTCTCCAGCACATCCTGCCTGATGATAATACCCGGATGCTCCTTCTCATATTCTGCGATAATCTGGCTGACCAGCTTATACTGCTGCGCGGAGAGTCCGGCGGGCCAGATGTGCATCATATGAATGGTTATTTTGGGGGAAGAGGCACCGGTAGCTGCAAGCTCACTATTATTGTCTCCCGCAGAGCCGCAGCCTGTCAGAACAAGCAGCCAGATGCAGGCCAGGAGCAGCCCCTTGGTCATGTGATTCCTTCGCATTGCCATTGCCTCCCCATCTCACATTGCAAAAGGCCGTAATTATCCATGTAATCGCTATCATTCAAATTCTAGCATCGTACTCCGAGGCAGATAAGGGCACATTTATTGGCTAAAATACCACATTTATTGGATTTCCTGTGCTCCGCCCTTCATCTGCTGACGGTACCGGCTCGGGCTTATCGCCTCCAAGGACTTGAAAACCTTAATGAAGTATTTATCCGTCCGATACCCTACACGCTCTCCAATCTCCCCGACCGGCAGCGCGGTCTGGAGCAATAACTCCTTCGCCCGCTGAATCCGCAGACGGGACAGATATTCCGTGAAGGAGACCCCGGCCTGCTCCTTGAACAGCACGCTGAAATAGCTGGCATTCAGGTGAATCATCCCCGCTACCTCAGCCATCGTCAGCTGTTCGTGCAAATGCTGCTCCACATAGGCAATGGCCTCCTTAACCGGCTGCCCCATCCCGGCCTGCTCCGGGTCAATCTCCAGCAGCTTGTGATCCACCAGCTTCTCCAGCTTCACATGGCGCTGCTGCTCCTCCTCCCGCTTCAGCGCATCCTCGACCACTGTCAGCAGCTCGGACTTGTCCAGCGGCTTCAGCAGATAATTGACTGCCCCCAGCCGCATCGCCTGCTGCACATAATCGAACTCCGCATAGCCGGAGATGACAATGATCACCGGCTTCCGGGGAGCTTCCTGCAGCGAATGGATCAGATCCAGCCCGCTCACCTCCGGCATGCGCACATCTGTGATCAGCAGGTGGACGCGCTCCTGCCGCAGCCGCTCACGCGCTTCCACCCCGTTGTCGCAGGTCTCCACGATATACCTGCCTGCCGCCCATACTTCCAGCGTCTGCTTAATCCCCTGACGCGTTCTTGGTTCATCATCTACGATTAGAATCGTCTTGTTGCCCAGACTCATAGGTATCCCCTCCATTGCTTGGAATCTCAAACCTTATTACAGTCCCCTCAGACCGCCGGCTCTCTACGATCAGCCCCTCCGTCTTCATGCCCGCTTCCGCATAGTACAGCTTCAGCCGCCGCTGCACATTCACCAGCCCCACTCCACTGCCCTTGGCAGAGACCGGCGGCCCGCCATCCAGTGCATCTCGCAGCGCCAGCAGCGTGGCCTCATCCATACCCGGCCCGTTGTCCGACACCTCAACTGAGGTCCACCCCTTGCGGGAGGAGGGGGTGATTATGACTTCAATCACGCCCTTGCCGACTCGGCTCTCCACGCCATGGAGTATGGCGTTCTCGACAATCGGCTGAATCAGCAGCTTCGGTACCGGTACAGCAGCCTCATGCGGGTCAAGCCTGATGTCCCAGGACAGCCGCTCTCCCATCCGCATCTCCATAATCCGCAGATACCGCCTGATCTGCTCCACCTCTTCACTCAGCGTGACCCATTCATCCTTGTTGTGCGGGCTGCCCATAATGTAGCGGAAGAGCCTGGACATCATGACCACTAATCCGGCCAGCTCCTCCTCCCCCTTCTCCTCCAGTGACCAGTTGAAGGCCTCCAGCGTATTGAACAGGAAATGGGGATTGATCTGCGCCTGCAAGGCTTTCAGCTCGGTCCGGCTCTGCAGGACCTCCTTCTCATAGACCACCCTGATCAAATCATTAATATTAGCCACCATACCGTTGTAGGTATTATTCAGCTCCCGGAGCTCCATGGTAGATACCTTCTGCGAATTGGGGGTCAGCACCCCCATGCGGGATTTGCGCATCGCCCGGATCAGGTGAATAATCGGCCGGGTAATCATTGTTGACAACAGAAAGGATATAATCAGGAACAGCAGGGTTCCGATTCCGCCTGACACCAGCAGCACCGTCCGCAGCACGGACAGTCCCTTGGTGACATAGCTGACAGGTGTCAGCACCAGCAGCGTCCAGGAGGTCTTGTCCGAGCGCAGCTTGACCTGTACATACTCCTTGCCCCGGAAGCTCACCGTCTGGTCTCCGCTCTCCAGCAGCGGCAGCAGATCCTCCTGCGGCGTTCCGCTGCTCCCGAGGAGCTGTCCTTCATCATTCACGAGCAGCACAGACTCTCCGCTGTCACTGCCGGAGAACGGATCGTCGAGCTGGAAGTAGCTGCGCTGGATGCGGGCCATCAGGTAGCCGCCCCGCGAGAACCAGCGGTCCATCAGGCTGACCTGGCGGATCGCCAGCAGGCTCTGTTCATCATGCGGATCAACGCCGATCCAGACCAGCCGGCCCTTCTGGGCATTAGCCTCACTGATATGCTGCTCGTTAATTCTGCTCTCCAGGCTGCCTTCCTTAATCGGGAACAGCAGCCTGTAATCAGCGGTATATAGCTCCAGCGAGCCTACGCTCGGCATGTACGCCTGATAGCTGGAGACAATCTGCAGCAGCGACTGGCGCTGATTGAAGGACACCTCATTGCCGTCCAGCTCCTCCAGCAGCAGCTGTTGAACGGTAGGATGATTGGCCACCTGCTCCATCAGACCGTCAATCTGGCCGGTCAGCGCGTCCAGCCTTCCGTTGGCCTGAACCGCCGTCTGCTGGATGTGCCGCTCGGCATTATTTTTGAGCAGAATAGAGACACGGTCATATACAAATGCTCCGGACACCAGAATAATAATGAGCATCACCAGCAAAAAACCGATGAATATCTGATTGCGCAGTGTGTTGAGCTCTCTGAACCTCTGAAGCATCAGAATTCCTTCTTTCGTTGGCAGCGTTTCCAACTCTATTCTCCAAACCCCGGGAGTTTTGTCAAGATAAATCATTGCCCGCAGGCGAGAGACGGCCCTGAGGTCCCCGCGGATACCAGCAACAAAAAACCCTTAGCACAGTTCTCCCGCTTCGAGGAGCTGCCCTAAGGGCTAACACAGAAGACTACTTAGATGAACATTAACGGAGTGATCCATTCGAAGTGCAGGGCTGCCCACAGCAGAACCAGCAATACCGCGCCGATGCAGTAGCTCATGATTTTGCGGCGGGTCGGCTCCAGATAAATATCAAGCGGAATCAAGATCAGAATCAGACCAATCGCGATAATGTTGAGCATAGGCTTATGATAAAAAATCCCCGCTGCATTCAAGGCAACCGCAAGGAGCGTCAGAAGCAGAAAATATTTTCTCATAGCTACATCATCCCTGTATTTGCCATTATTGTCAATCCAAAAAAAATAGCCCATTGCGGGCAAGGAACAGACAGCTGTATAAGGTTACTATCCTCTAATTCTGTATGAACCGCTTAAAGAGCGGCAGCTTAGCGGATAGTAACGCTCTTCTTAATAGCCTTCGCGTCCAAATTCTTATTAACGAGCGTAGGCAGCATCTTCATGCTCCGGGTCATGGGCGAATTACATTGCCAGCAGGTAGGCACATGTTGAAAGGCAAAGTTGTCGCGTATCCATCCGGTGCATTCTTCCTTGGTGCAGGACCAGATAGCTGTCTCTTCCTGCGGAAGATCTACCATCGCTTTTTTACGAAAATACATAAGTACCCCTCCTAATAGCTTAGTTAGTGCGTCCTACGGACTGTTATGGCAGAACGGAAGCTTGTTCTCTACTACATGGTCATAAAAAAAACTACCCTCAACTGGTGTTAAGGGCAGCTTATTTGTGGAATTACAGTTTTACAACGTTCTCAGCCTGTGGTCCACGAGCGCCTTGAGTTACGTTGAACTCAACGCGTTGGCCTTCGTCCAAAGACTTGAAGCCTTCGCCAGTGATTGCGGAGAAGTGTACGAATACGTCGCTTCCGCCTTCAACCTCGATAAAACCGAAACCTTTGTCTGCGTTGAACCATTTTACTGTACCTGTTTGCATGATATTACCTCCAAAGTTTATTTAACACATGTCCTTTTATTCCTACGTATTGTACGAACAAATAAAAATTCACACATTGGAAAAGGCTTCATACACAAATGCTAACCTTTTACAATATGTGAATTAAGGGTTAAATTTATGATTGACTTCATTGTAGCACACTATTTTCCCAAATGCAAAGGGTTACTGCCAATAATACAAAATAAATTTTAAATTTTAGAGAACCTATGCCAGGCGCACGGCTTTGGGGGATCAGCCGCGCACCACCGGCTAAGGCTTCAGTCGATATATCCGGCCAGTCCCTTGTCCATCAGGTAATCCATTTCCGCATCCAGAATGGTCTCCACCGTCAGCTCGTCCAGCTTCACATCGCGCTGTGCAGTCACATAGTCAACCAGATCATCATTATCGATATCAACCTCGCCTTTGGCATTGGCCTTGGCCTTATTAATGAACGTCTGCTCATGCTTCAGCACCAGCCGGATAACGGCCGGGTTCACCTTCGTCTGTGCAGACAATACCTCCACCAGTTCCTGCTCATTCACTTCATTACTCATCTTCGTTCGTCAGCTCCTTGGTATCTATGAACCCTGATTGTACCACAAGTCCCCTTCAGGCGGGCAGCCTCATCTCCACCAGGGCAGAACCGGATATCCGGCGGCCCCTGCGGTTACAGTCTCCCCGATTCGCGGCGTGGCCAGCCGCACCCCTCTCAGCGCCGCAGCAGCCGAGATCCGTTCTGCCGGATCAGTCCAGTCATGCATCGACAGGGTGAATGCGCCCCAATGGATGGGGATCAGCAGACCTCCCTGCACATCGATATGCGCCTCGACAGTCTGTTCCGGCAGCATATGAATGTCCGCCCAGCGCGGATCATATTGGCCGCATTCCATCAGCGTAAGATCGAAGGGTCCATGCGTACGTCCGATCTCGGCAAAATGCGGACCATACCCGCTGTCTCCGCTGAAGAAGACCTTGGTCTTCTCCCCCTCCAAAATCCAGGAGCACCACAGCGTGGTGTTGCGGTCCAGCAGACTCCGCCCGGAGAAATGCCGTGCCGGAGCGCAGGTGAAGGTAATCCCTTCATAGGTAAGCGTGTCGCCCCAGTCCTGCTCGCGGATCTTCTCTGCGGCTACCCCCCAGCGGCGCAAATGGGCGCCGACACCCAGCGGTACAATGAACAGTCCGACCTTATCCTTCAGCTGGCGGATGGTTCCATAGTCCAGATGATCATAATGATCATGGGAGAGCAGCACCGCATCCAGCTGCGGCAGGAGGGCAGCCTCCAGCGGAAGCTGCTTGCTGTAGCGGCGGCCGCCGATGAACGGAAACGGGGACGGGGCACGGCCCAGCATAGGGTCGAGGAACAGGGTCAAGCCGTCCATCTCCAGCAGCACCGCTGAATGTCCGAACCAGGTAACCCGGGTGTCGCGGCCCGCTCCTATAGAGGACGGTAACAGCGGCTGCGGCTGAAGAGGCTCAGCGGGTCTGGAGTGGGGGTTGCCTTTAATGAAGTCCTTCAGAATGGAGAGTCCGTTGCTTCCGGCCTTCTCACCGCTCAGGTCCGCAGTCTGCGGATAAGCAAATTTGCCCTTGCTGTAATGGGCGGAGCCGAGGTTACGGGCCCTCTCCTGCTCCCCGGCCCTGCGCCCGAACGCCGGATATACGGTCATGATAAGATACGCAGCGGCAACAACTGCAAGCAGAATAGAACCAATAATAATCAGGGTCATGCGGTAATCCTTCTTTCTGCGGGTTCATGTCTAGCGATTCCAGCCCATCTTATATAACAGGATCAGCCTTTCCTATTTCGCCTGGCCCAGCTTGCGAGCTACGATAAGAATGAGCAACAGCGAGACCGCAATAATAATGGCATTGAAGCCCCAGCGGCCCTGAAGCCACCAGCTTGTGCCGGGCGGCTCTGCTGCCGTCACCGGTACCAAGGCCTCTGCACCAAGAGCAGCCTGCACAAGCTTCTCCCCGCTGATCCGGTCTTTGAAATTAATAATATCATACTGAGGAGCAGTTGCCAGCGCGTTGCCATAGCGCAAGGAATACGGAGTCTTCTCCCCTCCCGCGAATACAAGCCGGTCTACCAGATATTCGATCTTAAGGTCCGTGATGGAGATGGGGGCATCGTCCAGATTGTAGATAACCACCCGCAGGGAATCAGAAGAGGTTGGGGCCACAGGCTGAATCTCTGTCCGGGAGATCCGGGTATCCTTGAAGTCCAGCCGGTACAGCTCCCCGCTTCCGGTGACCGGGAGCTTGATCCCGGCACTGTCATACAGTTCATAACGCCGCAGGAAATTCCCGGCGCTGCCGAGCCTCACCTTCCCAATCTTCAGCCGGTCCGTGTTGCTTATAAGGATCTCGGTCCGGTTCTCCACCTGCGTAATCTCCGCCTGCGGCGATTTCTGCCGCATGAATGCAGCCGTGCTCCACTCCCGGCTGCTGTCCACCAGCGTCAGGCCGGGGAACTCCAGCCCCTCCGGGTTGTTCTTCACTACAAGCCGGTAATAGCCGAACTTGTAGCTGCGCTCCAGCGTAATGCTGTCCGCACTCAACCCGTTCGTGGCATACAGATCCCCTGTACCAAGTTGCTCCCAGGCCTGCCCGTCATAGCCGCCCCACACCTCCACATGCTTCAGGAAGGATTCTGCGGGCAATTCGAACACCAGGCGGTTCCCCTGAATATCGACATGCTCGGCAAGCGGCTTAATCTGATAATCCAGCAGAGTATCCGTTCCTTTCACTGCCTTGTGGATCAGAGCCGAGGAGTAGACCGCACTATGCTCCTCCACCGTCTCTGCTCCGCTCTCCCTATAATAGGGAACCGGAGCGCCGGTGCTGTCCTGTATGCGCAGATCGCGCAAGTCCTCTGCCGCCGAGCGGTACACCGCTTCATCCAGATACAATTCATAGTACGGAGCCGCCTCGGGGACGGAGATTTCACGCGAGAACTTCCATTGCCCGCCGCCCGTCTTCTCCGCTCCGCCGGATGCTGCTGCTGCACTGTGCGCCGGGAAAGCGCCGGGCCCCAGCACGAGTCCGCCCAATACAGCGAGCAGCACAGCTGCTCTAGCTCTCCGGCCTGTCTTGCTCAGCAAGCGCATAAGCTTCCTCCATTCTGACCGATATCCGCTGGTAGAGGTAGGATATCCCCAGCAGGCAGAGTCCGAAACTGAAGTACGCGATGATCTTGCTGCCAGTGTTCAGCAGGGTCAAGTCATAGAGCAGCAGCTTGCCGGTTGCCAGCAGAGACAGCGCCAGGCCGAAGCGGCGGATATACAGATATCTTTTCCAGAAGCCGTACATAATGAACAGCACGGCCAGCAGCAGATAGAGCAGACTGAAGGCCAGCCCGCCGTCACGCACCTGCATCTGCACCCCCAGGAACGCCGTAATCATCACCAGCAGATAGATACCCATAGCTACCGGGTACAGCTCTATATTCTTGTAATCGCGCAGCAGCGTCGTCCGCAGCAGCCTGGCACTGCTGAACCACACGAACACATTGAACAGGATCAGCAGACCCAGCACCACAATATCTGCAGCTGTGCTGCGGGACCAGCCTTCCGGAAGACTGGGCAGACCCAGTGTGATGCCAATACAGACTGCATAGGCGATCCCGTGCAGCACCAGGACCATGATGCCGACCACCCTGTCATACAGAACATTCACCTTCGGCAGCGCATAAGCGAGTCCAGAGGTAAGCAGGCCCGCCAGCAGCAGCTTGTAGAAGGCATTGTGCGCTATATCCTCCGGCACCATCCGGTCGTACAGGCGTAATGCTTCATACACCACATACCCGTAGAAGTTGACGGTAGCCGCATATTTGAACCAGACGGTAGCCTGCACCTCCGCAGGCGTGCTGCGGAGCAGCGTCTCCTGATTCGAATAACGAATGGCATACAATAAGGCTACAATCATCATTCCCGCCGTAATGAATGTATATTTCAGATCGAAATAGGTATTCGTGTAGTAGATTACCGCATTATAATCCGAGAGCTGCAGCAGAACGTCGAATCCGAAGAAGGTCAGCAGACAGAGGGAAAGGATGCCCCAGCCTGCACGTTCTACCATTTTGAAGCGGTACAGATGTCCGTAGACTGTAAGCGCCACGCCTTCCACCAGCCAGCCGATCGACCACCAGGCCGCTCCAAGCTGGAATGGAATCATCAGAATGGCGAAGGTCAGTGAGGTGACATAGAACAGCAGACGGCTCTCGCGTTCCTGCGGCATCTGCTTCTCCAGCAGCACGCCAAGCCCCAGATACATCAGGCAGAAGGCCAGCGCCAGCGCGCCTTTGAATTCATCCAGACCGGCATTCAGGAACAGAAGATACAGCGTTATGCAGCTAACGAGCGTGTTACAGCCCAGCAGGCCGAAGTCCAGCCAGTTCAGCTTCGTCTTGAATTTGAACGGATACCAGAGGGTAATACCCAGATACATGGCGAAGGTCAGCACGGCGCAGAGAATGCCCGCAGCATAGCTATCCGCCAGATAAATCAGCAGCAGGATAGACGGCGTATTGAACAGGAAGCTGATGTAATTGACAACCACCCAGCGCTTGCGCAGAGAGATCAGCAGAATCAGCAGGTTCAGCACGAACAGATATCCCATAGCCGCATACACCGCACTCCCCTCCAGCCCGAAGGCTCCAATATAAGAGAAGAGCGGCAGATAGCCCCCTACAAGCCCCATGGAACAGATCGTCCGTGACTCATAGCGCAGCGACAGCAACACAGCGGACAGCGTGACCAGCACCGACAGGCCGATCCCGGCCCATAACCCGATAATCTCCAGCAGAAAATAACTGTAAAATATCGAGCCGTACAGTACCGACACCCCGCCGCCAATCAGACCCAGTGCGAAGGCTCCCCGCCCCTTGCGGAACAGCCACTCCCCTCCCGCGAGCATGACTGCCCCCAGCAGGAAGAAGGCGCTGCCCTTCATATAATCATTGAACCAGGTGGAGTAGGTGTATCTGAACCCGGCGCCCACAGCCAGGATTAGCAGCAGAATCCCCAGGCGGTTGATCCAGTTCAGGCCGATCTTCATTTCGATCCGGTTCTGCTTGCGGCGGCGCTGCAGGGTCTCCTCGTCAACCCCTTCAGCAGCCAAATCATCCAGACCGCTGTCCATCGTCCCCCTGAGCGAACGCTCTGCCTCCCGCTGCCATTGTCTGCGCAGCAGGATACTCTCATTCAGCTTCGCCTGTACCTCATCCAGAATGTAAGTGATCTGGGACTTCTCCTGGCCCAGCTCGCGTGCCCCGATACTGTACATCTCCTCTATTCGCCGCTTGGCGTCCTGCTCGAAGGACGTCAGACGGTCGAGGTACGCATGATCCCGGGAGGCAAAATAAGTCTGCAGCTTCTGCCGCGATACCCGCAGAATGCCCAGCTTCTCATCCAGAATCTGCTCCGCCAGCGCAGTCCGCAGCTCCGAGTTATCGCGCTCAAGCCTCGCAGCCTGAGCCTTCAGCTCCGCCAGGCTCTGCCTGTTTGCCCCATTTTCCCGTCTTAACACTTCGTTCTCACGGACGAGATCACTGCTCTCGTATTCTTCAATCAAAGACTGGTATTCCTTCAAAAGCCCGTCCTGCTGCTGCTGCACAGCCCTCATCCGATCTCTGAAATCCTCCATAGCCGCCCCCCAGTATCTGCTAATCGGCAAATTGTTAATATATTGATATTACTATATTTCTAATTACCACCACAGACCTTACAAAAACCACATCGCTTAGTTAAGATCCTGTCACATTTTTGTCTTGGCAGACGTTATAGGTTTATTATTATCTTAATATTCGGGAGATGGGGAGAATCGTACATTGAAACTGAACCTGCATAAACCACAACAACGTTATATCCTCATCTTGTTACTGCTGCTGGTCTTCCTGCCTGTGCCTTTTATACATAAAGCGATGACTAAGCTAAGCATTACCGGCCTTGACGGAGTCGAATTCAAGACAGATGCCTATGCACTGACAGCGGACCATAAGCTAATGCTGGATAAAGACATCGCTGAACGGATTCTGAATGCACGTATCGGCTGGGAGAAGGAGGCTTCGCTCCCCAAGGGTGTGTACTATAAGGATCATGTGGCGGTACTCATGTATCACCATCTGACGAAAGACCCGTTAATGCTCTATCCCGGCGTATTACCCGCAGCACAGTTCGATGAGCAGATGCAGCTCCTGATGCAGGAGGGCTTCCATGTCATTACGATGAAGCAGTACCGGGAATTCATGCTGGACCGCGCGCCGGTTCCCGATAATGCGGTTCTATTGACGTTCGATGACGGCTATGAGAGCTTTTACAAGCTGGCGTTTCCCATTCTGCAAAAGTACGGCTACACCGCAGTGAACTTCATCATTGTCTCTGATGTAGACAACACTAGTAAGCGTCAGGTGCCCAAGCTGACCTGGGAGCAGATGCGGGAGATGAAGCGCGCCGGAATGGGCTTTTATAATCATACGTATAATTTGCATTATTACGCCGAAGTCGATGCAGAGGGCGGCACCCGCCCGGCGGCGAGCTCCCTGCTGTACATTCATGATGAGAACCGGAATGAACTGAATGAAGAATACTACAGAAGAGTAACCGGGGACCTGGCTCATGCAGAGCGCAGGCTGAAAGAAGAATTGGGCAATACCGATTCGGCTATCGCTTTCCCTTACGGCTCCTATAACGACAAGCTGCTGGAAGTCTGCGATTCACTCGGCATCCGTCTGAAATTCAATATCGGGCTGGGCCTGAGCTCCAGAACCACACTGAACGCTCCACGGATCAATGAAGGGAACCGGACCCTAACCCCAGAGCTGTCCATCCAGCAGCTGAAGCAATTCGAGCCGCCGATGATTCTGACCGTGAATGGGAAGAAGGTTCTCCTTACCGGAACTCCGCCGGAGCTGCGGAACGGGAAGGTCATGGTTCCGCTGGATGCGCTATGCTCCGAGCTAGGCGTAGCGATGCATTACGACCGCAGCAGCGCGGTCCTGAAGCTGACGCGTCTTTAGCCAGAACAAGGCCGGTTGAGGCCGCGCCTACCCCTTAGCCGCCTGACGCACCATAGGCTCACGGCCTAAGGTTACCCGGTTCTTGCCGGTGGCCTTGGACAGGTAGAGGGCCTCGTCCGCCTCGCGGTACAGGTCCTCGAAGGTCACATCCGTGCGATCCGTAAAAGCAATGCCGATGCTCACCGTAAGCTGGATGTGATGCCCCCCGTCCAGCTCAACGATGTGCTCGCCCATAGCGGTGCGGAAGCTCTCCGCCTCCTTCAAGGCCGCAGCTTCGCTGCCGGCGAAGAAGCAGACGGCGAACTCTTCGCCGCCTACGCGCCCGGCAATTCCTTTGTTATGATATACCCGCATAATCTTGCCAGACAAATCCAACAGTGCCTGATCACCGGCCATGTGTCCGTATGTATCATTAATTAATTTGAAATCATCGATGTCGAACAGCAGCAAGGCCATGCCCGCGCCGATCTGTGCGGAATAATTCTGCACCAGCCTCATGAAATGCCTGCGGTTGTACAGCCCGGTCAGATCGTCCACCGTGGCCTGATACAGCAGCTCCCGCTCATAGCGCTTCTTCTCGCTGAGATCACTGAATACCAGCAGCATTCCCGTACTCTTCGCCCGGACCTGCTCTGTGGCAATGAGCACAACCCCATAGCAGGACCCGCTCCGGCCGGGAGGCTCGATTTCGAACTGGCCTTCCCTCCGCTCCGCATAGCAGGCCGACAGCTGCCCGTGCTGCCTCAGCAGCGGTTGAATGCTAGTGCCCATCCAGGTCTCCGGCTTCTCCTCCAGCAGCTCAGAGAGCATAGCAGCAGCAGCCTCATTGATATCCATTATGTAATCGTAGCGGTCCGTCAGGACGATACCGTCCTTCATATTCTCGAAGATTTTATTCTTAGCCAGCGGATATAAGGACAGTCTGGGATCGCGGAACAAGGTGAGGTAAGCGGCCACGATGGGCGGCAGGTAGGTGAAGGCCGTGAAGCCTGTAATCGTAATGTGCAGCAGCGGAAGCAGGAACACCGCCAGGACCGGCACCAGCAGACTGAATAACAGCAGCGCATTATGGCGGAAATAATACCTGGGACCGTTCAGGAGGGAGATTGCCAGCAGATATACAGCATACAGTCCGAATAACTGATCGTACGCGATGAGAATCATGCTGAGTACCGTGGGCTTCACTACGATTCCGGTAACACCGGCTACCGTAGCCAGTCCGACCTCACTGCGCATCAGATGATGGTAAGAGTCGGTGAAGATCAGCAGCACATCCACCGCCACCGGGATACAAAAATAAATAAGCCTCTTGGACAAACCCTCAGAGGAACGGGATACATACTCTTTAATAACCGCATAGGTGAAGATCGCACTCAAAAAAAGCGGGCCCTGCTGCACATTCTTCCACCATAGCTTCGCCTCGAAGGAATCCGTTAGAATCTCTCCGGCCGTAGCAGCGAAGATCATGCTGACCAGCAGCATCAATATCCATAAATAGCATCTTCCTGGTGTATGTCGGTGCTTGTAAGAACCGATGCCCATGTAGAGACTTAGAACGCTGCCCATTACCAAGTAAAACGGATAACCCTGCATCCACGGCATGTCATATTTCTCCTATTTTTGAGATTGCTTTGCCTTATTATATCCTACTCTTTCGCACAAATGAATCATCCTGCCAAAAAATACTACCGGTACCTAAAGTACCGGACAAAACAAAAGAGGATACTCCTTCACCATCTGCATGGATGCGGGAATATCCTCTATAGCAATACCATTATTTCTTCTGAGCGAGACGTTGTTTGAACTTGTCAACGCGGCCGCCAGTTTCGGTATCTCTTTGTTTACCTGTGTAGAACGGGTGGGATGCAGAGCTGGAGTCTACACGGATTACCGGGTAAGAGTTGCCGTCTTCCCATTCCATAGTTTCACCGGATGATTTGGTGGATGAGCTAAGGAATTTGTAGCCTACGCTAGCATCGAAGAAAATAACCTGGTTGAACTTAGGGTGTATGCCTTGTTTCATTGTAGTAACCTCCTTTCCGTACGGATACAACTTATGAAGAATTATTGAAGCCATCTCTTGGTCTATTTGAAAATCCGGTTAGACAAAGGGAGATGCGTAAATCTTCCGATTTTTACACGCCATACTATCATACGTGAAATGAGCCGCTGAGTCAAGAGCCTGTCCTAGAGCGATTTCACCATTCCGCCGTCGATCAGCAGGGACTGTCCGGTTATATAAGTATTGGCAAAAGAACCGAGGAATACCGCCGCCTTGCCGAACTCCTCCGGCGTGCCGGTTCTTCCCAGCGGAATCGCCTTCAGGGCTTCCTCCTGAATCTGCGCAAGTGTGATGCCCTGCGCGTCCGCCCGCTTGCCGTCAAGCTGGAGGATCCGGTCTGTGCCGATCCGTCCGGGGGCCAGGCTGTTGATCAGGATGCCCTCCGGGGCAAGCTCTGTAGCCAGGCTCTTGTTCAGCGCGCTCACGCCTGCGCGGAACACATTCGAGAGAATCAGCCCCGCGATGGGCTGCTTGATCGAGACCGAGCTGATGCTGACGATCCGCCCTCCCCCTGCGCTGCGCATATGCGGCAGCGCCTCGCGGATCAGGCGGACCGCGCTCATCAGCGTAAGCTCGAAGCCGCCGCTCCAGTCAGCGTCGGCCATATCCCCGAAGCTGCCGCCCGGAGGCCCGCCGGCGTTCGTGACCAGCACCTCCAGGCCGCCGCCGAATCCGGCGGCCGTCCGCACCGCCCGGGCAATCTCCTCCGGGCGGGTCACATCCAGCTCCGCTACGGCGACCTCCTGTCCCGTAGCCTCACGGATCGCCTGCCGCGCCGTCTCCAGCTGCGGCAGGCTCCGGCTCGCAATCGTCACCCTCGCCCCTTCACGGGCATACTCCAGGGCGGTCGCCAATCCCAGCCCCTTACTCGCTGCCGCAACGAGCACCGATTTCCCCTCAAGACCCAAATCCATCGTCCAGTCCTCCTGTCAGATTGGTTGCAGGACTTCCTGCTCCCACTCATTATACATCGTATTCCAGTTCCTTTTTGGCCTGGACAATGAAATCCAGCGGATTCTCGATAGTGTCCGCCGCATATTCCACTGCACCGATCTTCAGCCCCAAGGTGACCTTGTACTTGCCGGAGAACTCCGAGTCATTCAGCTCCTGCAGCCGCTGTTTGATCCGCTCAATGACAATCTTGGCCCCTTCCCGGTCCGTGAAGAGCAGGAGGCCCCAGGTAGCATCCTCCTTGTCCAGCAGATACAGCGCGTCATTGGTACGAATGCTCGACTGGCTGAGCTGGGAGACATCGTAGATGGCTTCGGACAGCTGCTCTTCCGGGATCAGGCGGCGGATTTCATTCCAGTACTTCACCTTCACCACAAGCAGCGTCAGCGGGATTTTATAACGGACCGAGATTCCGGTGAACAGGCTGGCGTCCTTCTGAAAAGAAATGCTGTTGCGCAGATCCGTATTCTCATCCACCGCAGCCAGATTATTCGTGCGCTTCAGCAGCCGTTCATTCTCTGCCTGCAGCTCACGGGTGCTGGAGGTGAAGACCCACAGCACCACCGTAAGCAGCGGGGTCATAATCAGCCAGAAATACGTCTCTACACCAATCGATGCGCCCTGCGATACCGTCTGATAGACCACGAAGAAGCCGTAGCCGAAGACAAACGCCAGATTCAGCGTCAGTCCCGCCGTGACCGTGGTGAAATACGTGACCAGCGCCAGGATGAACGATACATTCAGAATAATAATGTTCTGGACGTAGTTATCCGGTGAGCCCGCGATATATACGATGCAGGCGAAGATCAGAACCAGAAAGGCCAGGAAGCCCAGATCCGAGGTTAGACTGCTGCGGTTACGTCTCACGCTTGATCACCACGTTTCTTCTTATGTTTGCGCAGCATCAGAATCAGCGCCACGACCACCAGCGTCACGATCATCACCGCTGCGGTCACGAAGCCCAGCACATCGCTGCGCTCCATCACCCGCGAGACCAGAGAGTCCGGCTTGGCGCCGGAGACCGTCTTGAAGCGGTAGGCATTCACCGTGCCGTCCTTATCCGCTACAACGCCGTCACCGTACACCCTCCACCGGTCCTTCTCGCTCCCGATCAGCTTGGAGACTACGAAGTAGCTCTCTGAGCTGACCGCAGTGACTGCCAGCAGGCCTCGTCCGCTCTCGTAAGGGGATTCCAGGAGCTGAAGCGTGCCGATGGCGGCTCCGTACTGCTCGTCCAGAGCGATTTTTTCATTGGAGAGGAGGGTTGATCCTTCTTTGTTATACTTGAAAAAGAGCTTGCCGTTGTTGTCACGGATCACCTTGTTATTCTTATAGGTCCCGATTGCAATGATATTGTTGTCCTTCAGGTTATCCGCTGCTGCGTTATTGCTGTAAAAGTGGACATCACCGGTATTTCCTCCGGCAAACTGCCCGAGCATATTGAAGACATTCCCGAGGCTCCGGTAGGTGTAATCATCCCTCTCCTTCGGCAGCACCACCGCCACACGGTTGAAGATGCCGTCCCGCAGGAACGGATAAGGGTAATTGCTCAGCAGGAGGTCGGTGCGGTCCTTCGTGTTCAGGCGCATGAGCGATTCCTTGCTGATATAGGCCCACGGCATCTCCTCTTTGTTCGGAGTACACAGCATACTCGCAAGCTCCAGATCGAACGCCACCGTCACGGTGAAGTTGCCGGAGATATTCAGGCTCTGCGGCACATTCAGATTCAGCACATCACCGTTGGCCAGCTCCTTCGTCAGCTTCTTGCTGCCGATGGGCGTATTATTGATGCTCACCGTCACCAGGGAACGGTTGAAGTCCAGATTCGCCGCATACCGGAAATCCAGGCTGATTCTGCCGTCATCCGCAATGGAGCGGTTGGACGGGAGAGAGACGAAATACGTCTGCTCCTGATGATTCGGCCCGGTGAGCTTGTCCCCCGTCTCCGTGAACGTAATGTTCGAGCTGATGGCCGGCGCAGGGTTCACTACATCGGTAGCACCAGTAACAACCTTCAGATCCTTGCGGAGCTGGCTCACCAGCTCCCGGCTTGCCATCAGCCGTCCGGCCTTGATCAGCAGGCTCTCGTCCCTCGAGGTCACCACCAGCGTAGGCAGGGAATCCTTGTTCACCAGCTGAATGACCGCATGGGTGCCGAGGTCATCCGCCGTACTTACCAGCTTCTTGATCCTATCGGGCAGATGATCATACATAGCTACCAGCACTACTGCACTCTTGTCCTTGACGGTATCCTCGCGGTAAGGCAGCAGCGGAATGGTTCTGTCATTCAGCGTGTTGCCTTTGGCGAATCCCGAGAGGGCGTAAGTAGCACTCTCCAGCTCTGCTCCGCTGGCATTCTGCGGCACGGCGAGCAGGCTTTGTTCATTTTTTACCGTATCCATTCCTGAGAATCTGGCACTGAAATCCTGAATGCCTCCTGTAATGGCCTTCGGTGTATAATTCACAGCAATGTTCGAGGTGTTGAACAGATGCAGCCAGCTGTCCTGCATATCATCGATATTGCACAGCTCATAACCGCCCGTTGTGGTTCTCAAGCTCCCCAGTATCCGCAGCGTATTGCTGCCCTTCGTCAGGAAGCCTTTGGGCGCCTCTACACTCAGGCTCTGCTGCCCGTTATTGTCCAGGGACGGCCGGAAGGAATAGAACGGAATGCCGTTCAGCGACAGTGTTACGCTCGACAGCTTATCCTCACTGATCTGTGAGGTCTGGAATTGCAGATTGATCATCACTTTATCCACATTCCAGTAATCCATGACTGTGAAGAACTGCTGCTGGGAGCTTGCGCCCCTCAGCGAGACATCGCTGGTGAACAGCGTCTCATACGTTGCTCCGGCTTCACCGGGAAGCACCGCCGCCTGCGCCGCAGGAATTTGAACCAGGAAGAGGGAGAGGCAGAGCAGCACTGTTAGGATCTGTTTTTTCATCATGTTCCGTATCTCCTGTATATCTTATTTCTGGACCTCCGGCGCACTAGTACCGCTCGGTTTTGTACCACTTGACTTCCCGTTTGAAGATAACGTCTTTGAAATAGTTGTACAGCCCGTAAGCGGCCACTACCATCCAGAGCTGGCAATACGAGACGTACATCAGCAGAATGATCCACAGGTTCGACAGGCTCATCTCGCCCTTCTCCGTGGTCAGGGTAACGAAGATCCCCACCACGAACAGCACAATGGCGAGCAGCCACAGGAAGCTGCTGAGCCCGGCGATGGTGGTATGTACATACCCCATGGCATGAAGCACGAGCAGAATATCCGAGGTGACCAGCGAGATCAGCAGCAGGAAGTAGATCGAGACATAATACAGAATATCGAAGCGGATCTTGACCGCCTTCCGGTCGAACAGAAGCGGAAGGTTCTTCACAATGACATAGATATTGCCCTTCGCCCAGCGTGTCCGCTGCTTGAACCATACCTTCACTGTCTGCGGCTCCTGCTCCCAGGTGACCGACTTCGGCTGGAACTTGATCCGGTAGCCCATCATATAGATGCGGAAGCTGATCTCCGTATCCTCGGCAATTGCCTTCACATCCCAGCCGCCGATGCTCTCGACAATGGTCCGGCGCATAATGAAGTTTGTTCCCGGGATCGTACAGAGCTTGAACAGCTTCCAGCGCCCTGCCTGCGCCATCCACTGGAAGGACAGCGTCTCGATATTAATGAACCGGGTCAGCAGGCTGGCATTCCGGTTGCGGGTTCTGAACTTGCCGATCACCGCCCCCAGGGAGGCATCATTCATAATCTCCGCCACCAGGTATTTCAGCGCCGTGCGCTCCGGCGTATTGTCGGCATCATAGATCGCAATCAGCTCCCCGCTGCTGCGGGTGAAGCCGATGTTCAGCGCATTGGATTTCCCTTTGCCGCCTGTGACGGCGTCCGTATTGATAATGATCAGCTTGCGCTGCGGATTCCGCTCCTGGATAGCAGCCAGCAGCTCAGCGCTGTTGTCTGACGAATTATCATTGATGACGATAATCTCATACCGGTCATGCGGGTAATCCAGTGCCAGCAGGGATTCCACGGTTTTGCTGATGACGACCCCCTCATTGTGGGCAGGAACCATAATCGTCACCATGGGATGCTCCCCGGTAATCTCAGGCACCGGTTCGTTTTCCGTTTGAATGTAGTACAGATACCCCGCTATAATCAGCATCACATTCACCAGCAGCAGGGACCAGATACAGATGACCGCGATCACCATCAATACGTCTGAGATCGTCATAGTATTCTCCTAAACTCGCTATATTTTTCCCGAATTACTTGTTCAAATATTTCCTGCGGTACAGCCTGTAACCGATAGTGAGCAGGCCGCCGAACAAGAGCAACGCAGCCAGGATCACGATGATGAAGAATTGATTCTGCACGCTGAACAGCTTGTTGAAGCTTGTCGCCTGCTTCTCCTTGTACTGGAAATCAACGGCGACCTTCTGCGGGGTATAATCGACATCCAGTGTGTTGCCATCCAAGCGGATCACCCCGTCAGCAGACTCAAGGGTGTGCATATCCGTGCGGACCGTATGGGCCTCCTGCTTATAGTCTGCGAAGGTATACCATTCCGCATTCAGATTCTGCAGAAGTTCCTCCAGCCCGCGCTCATCCTCCGGCAGGTCCAGCGTCACCGCCGTATTCAGCGGAAGCTCCGGCATCGCCTTGCCTGTTCTGCCAATTCCCTGCAGCAGTGCCGGGGGCAGACTGTACAGAGAGGAAGAGAAGGGCGCTGAGGTGTCTGTCTGCTCCATATAATGGGTCTCTCCGTCCGGGAAGAGCACCGCCGAATTGAAGAACCCCATGCCTGCGGCAGAATACTCCTTGTCATACGTCCAGTAGCTCTCGGCAGCAACGCCGAGCGGTGCCACGCCCCCTTCCGCCAGAACATTAATGAACTGATTCATCTTCCCGCGCAGGGACCGGTCATTCGAATTGATCGGCGGTCTGACCGCAGGGGCATTGACCACGATGCTGCCGTTGCGGGACTGGACGGCTCTGAGCGCCTCCAGATACCGCTTCATCGCGGGGAAATCCGTATTCGCGAATACCGGACGGACACTGGCGATGAAGGGAATACCGCTTCTATACAGGCGGTCTGCCATCTGCTCCAGCAGGTTCAGATCCGAGAAGGGATAGATCTCCTTGATTACCAGATACATCTGCGGCTGTGCGGTATAGTGCAGCCAATCCTTCAGCACATAGGCCGCAGCTATGGCTGTGAAATCGCCCTGCTTCAGATAAGGCAGGTATGCGGTCCGGCCGCTGCTTACCGCAAACGGCGCCTGCGCCCCCGCATCTGATGAGGACCACGTTCCATAAGAACGCCCCGCGTCCGAAGCGGTTATATAAGGCATCCCTTCGGCCTCCACCGGAATTCCGGTGAATCCGCCGATGGAGAGACTTGCGCCCGCTCTATGCCATACCCCGGTCTTCAGCCGCAGCGTCTGCTGCATTCGGGCAGGCGGTCTATATCCAACATGCAGCATAGCCCCCTTATACCCGGCAGCCTCCTGAAGGTAGGCTTGATTCGTAATCTCAAGCTCATCATTGTTAATCACAGTGATCACGCCGGAATAGCCCTTCATGCCGCCCGGCTCATAAGAGGAAATAGGCTTCAGCGTAACCTGTGCGCTGTAGGCGGCAAGCAGCCGTTGCAGCTCGGCCACATTCCCTTGCTGGCCTGAATTATTCGCCAGACTGTCGAACAGCAGCAGAATCCGCTGCGCCGGAGCCGGAGAAGCATCAGCGGATGCCGGACCGGCAGACCGCAGCAGATCACCCGCCAATACAATGAACAGCAGAATGACGATCCCTCTGCGTCTCACATGCCCACCCCTTTATTCAGTGCCGGATATTCCTTGAGCGGCCGTGCAGACGGCGCGGACGGTGCAGAGGGCACCGATCTGCGTGATGAGATGCCGCGGCCGATTACGCTGGCAGCCGTCTGGAAGATGATCAGGTCGAAGGCCAGCGTGAACAGGAATTCATGCTTGGCAATATCCGCGTCACCTGCCCCGATAATGGAGACCACGATACCCGACAGTCCGACCAGCATGGTCGCCAGAATCACCAGCAGACGCTGCATGCCCCGGAAATCCCGGGTACGGATGGACCGGACGAACGATGGCATATAGACCCCTATCGTTACAGCCATCCAGAGCAGAATGAAGGCAAAGGGACGGGGCGCCAGCTTCTCCTTAAGTGTGCTGTACAAGCTGAAGAAATGACTCTGCGCCCGGAACTCCTTGCCTGCGGACTGCTCGTAGTTCCCCATGGCCGCCGGCTTAATTTTATAGGCACTCTCAGCAGCCGTATCCAGAATCGAGCCCAGCTCATTCGGGTGAGAAGCATAATAGGTCAGAATGGAGACGAAGCCGTAACGGCTGTAGAAATTTTTATCCAGCAGCTCGGATTTCACATCCACCGTCCCGTATTGGTCATAGTACGTATTCTCTTTGAGAATTGCGTATTGTTCATTGATTCCGAAGGAGCCAAGCGCCGTCTCCGGGTTCTTGGATTCCATCAGCACCCCGCGCGTCATCGCATGATACTGGTTAATATTCACGAACTCTTTGGAGATATTAAGATACGTCGCAATTCCGGCGAACATCATCAGACCGGCCGACAGGAGCGTGACCCAGCGGAACAGCTTATCCCGGCGGATCAGCACCAGCGGAACTGAGAGCAGGGAAATTACCATCCCCACCGGAGCATTCTGCTGCTTGGAGGTGGTCAGGATCAGGGTGCTGATCAGCAGGATCGCCAGCATGGCATAATCGTTGTATCTCTTCCGGTACAGCAGCAGCCAGGAGGCGAACACCAGAATCATGGTCACCATCACCAGGCTCTCGCCGAAGAAGGAGCTGAAGTAGTTGGTATAACCCGTATCCCCGAAAATGAACACCGCAAGAGCCGCGACTGCCATCCCCCGCTTAAGTGACATTTTCAGCGTGATTGCTTCAACCAGCAAGTAGACTGCGGCAACATACAGCACGGTGTAGATGGCAGCCTGGAAGCGGATATCGAAGACCTCGCGGCTGAAAAACAGCTTGTTGACGAAGATCGCCAGCTTGATGAACAGGGACTGGGAGGAGACCACCATCGTGCTGTTCTCGTTGAAATATTGAAAGATTCCGAACTGCTTGACGAAATAGCCGAAGTACTGGCTGTCATAGTCCGGAGCATTGAAATACAGACCGTTGCTATATATAATCCGGTAAAAGTCTCCGTTATCTGCCATGCCGATATAAGGGGAGGTAAACAGCGAAATAGCCGTCACCAGCAGCACGCAGAATGCGGCGGCAAATGCCGGAGTAATCCGAAAGCCAGCTAACGTGATACCGGGCCGGGTGGATGTAAGCTCTAGGTTGTTTATCATTCCGATTCCCCTTTTGGTTATATTATGGAGCCTTATAGGAGTAAGCCAGCAGTGCCATCAGGTTATCAAAAGAGTATGCCTGCCCGGAGGCAGGATCACCGAAGCCGCCATATAGCGGACTCACTGGATCTGTCACCCTGAATTCATTCATCCGTTCTATACTGGACTGATAGAGGTCACCATCCTCCAGCACGGCTCCAATCATGGCTGTGAGCGCATAGACCGCTGTTGAACGGATATCATTAGCCGGCTTGCCCTCACGTGTATATTGTCCGAATAAGGTTCCCGCTGCGACCTGAGCTTTGATGTAGCTGATGCTGGCCGGCTTTTGACGGCCGGTCTCTGCCAGATGAAGAATAGTCAGCAGAGATTCTACCGAGTTGATGCCTTCAGAGCTGTACTGTCCGCTCTGGTAATCGAAGCGGGTCTCATAGAATGGAAAAGAATCGGACAAATATCCCTCCTCTAAAATACCGCTCATATTCTTCAGCAAATTCTCTTGTAATTCGCTAGATATCGACAATTTCTGCAATACACTCAGATCAATATAACACAAAGTTACGAAGCTGTTGACCACTTTCAAATAATTGTCATAGATGTCATAAATGTAACCTTTTTTAGTATTGTTTTTATAGAAACGTTCTCCATATTTATCAGCTTCTCTGGTATATTCCGGCTGGCTAAATGCCTGCCCTGCCTCATATAACGCTCCGATCATCCGCAGGTCATCCACCGCTGCATTCACGGGATAACGCTTCTGCTGCCTGGGACTGTAGCGGTAGCTGAAGCCGCCCTCCATATCGAAGGTTCTGCGGGCCGTCTTCCACTGCCGGTCGAACAGCTCCTGATTGCGGGTCCTGACAGCAGTCTCCATCAGGAGAGACGCGGACTCGCTCAGAATCTCATGGCCTGTAGCCACCTCTGCCGCTTCAGAGGTCTCCTTCAGATTCGTATATACACCATCGGGTCCTGTAAGCTGCGTATTTATGAAATGAAATAATTCCCGCTGTTCCACTGTAGGCTCAAGCTGCGGCGCTTCATCCGGCCGTGTAGTCTCTGAAGGAGAGGCTACCGGAGTATAGGGAGAGGATGGTGCCGGCCCGGACTGATCGCCGCCGCAGGACGTTAGCAGGAGCAGCGACATCCCCAGAACAGCAGCCTTGCTATATCTGTTTTCCAATCGATCACATCCTTAAATGACAACTACCAATTGATCCATACTAATATAACGGTAATTATTGTCACATTATTTACTGTTTCTTCAAACATTATGTGCCGCTATCACATATTTCTCCTTTTCCGCCAGAAAAAGAGCCACTCCATGTCTTAACGACTGGAACAGCTCTTATGAATGCTTAGGTATTCTCTATCTCTAGCTCTCTTTAATTCTCCGGTACGTAGCCTCATCAGCGACGATGTAGAGTCTAGCGTCTGCCGGAATCGCCTGGTCAAGCTTACGGTTAATGCCCAGATCGCCCCGGTCGGACAACAGGGTCGCCCCCTGGCGCAGCAGATCCTGAAAGGCCTCTCCATAGGTTGTCCAGCCGCTGCGGCGGGGAATCTCAAAGATATCATCCCCGTGCTCGCGGCTGAGCAGCTGAGTAATGACCTCTGAATTGCCCTCCTGCAGGGCAGAGCGGACGGCCAGTCTGGAGATGGCATCATGGGAGAGCACGAACTCGTTCACCTGCACATGCTTGAAGTTCTGAATGTTCTTCTCCTGCATAATCTCTACGGTAGTATGTACCTGCGGGGCAATCCGCTCAATGCTGGAAGCAATCAACAGCGACTTGCCGTCGCTTAAGGAAGCTTCGTCAATACGGGTGTCGCTGAACACAATCGCTGCTCTGGCGCTCCCGATATTCGCCTTCAGCAGAATGTCATCGCTCGCAGCATCGCCGCTGATGAAGTGGACCTGCTCCATGGATTCCAGCGGATGCCGTCCGTTCTCATCAATAATGACTACTTTGCATTCCCCGTCGTAACACAGAATCTCATCCACTGCCGCCTGTGTCTTGCGGTTCCAGTTAATCAGCACCACATGATTGTGCCCGTGAAAGGTCAAGGTTCCGGCTCCTCTCCTGCGCTGCATCTCGCCCATGGCATCGATAATCTTGCCGATCACCAGACTGAGCAGACCGATGCCAAAGATATATAAGAAAATCGTAAACACCTTGCCGGTGACGGTAGCGGCAAAGTAATCGCCATACCCGACGGTAGCCATGGTGGTCATTACCCAATAAAAGGCGTTGAACCAGCTATGAAACGTATCCGGCTCCAGCAGGAAGGCGATGGTTGCGCTCAGAAGAATGAAGGCCAGAATAATAAAGGCAATGGACTTCTTCTTGAGATGAAGCAGCTTACCGGATAATTGGATTAGAAAATGCAATGCTCATCCCTGCCTCCCGGGTGAATTGAGCCGGCGGGCAGCAGCCTGCACCAAGTCCCTCGCGGAGCGCAGCCGCTGACCGCCTGCCAGGCTTTCTAAATAATTAGACTGCTGACCGCAAAGGCCGTCCCGATGAACACCATGCAGAGCATGACGCCGACCGCAACATTTCCCTTCTCCAGCTGCTCTGAAATCCGGAAGCCGGGCGTGAATAGCTCGAAGATCCAGTAAGAAGCAATCAGGCAGACATACCCCACAGCGAACCAGAGCATCATGAACCAGATGGAGGTATTTGTGTAGGCCGCCACGCCTAGAATGACCGCCGTAGCCAGGAACTTGCCGCCGAACGCCAGGCCTACCGCAACATTTCCCTTTTTCAGCTCCTCCATATCCTTGAATGGAGTCATGAGCGCGAAGATCACCATACCCAGCACCTGAAGCAGAACAATGGTCAGAATACTAACCACCAGATTAATTACGATCGTCATTTAGCCCACCCCCGAAATTTCGCATAGGCCGAATCATAGTCGGCGAAATCATGTACTTCCTCCAGCACCACTGAGACTTTCTTCTGCTTCTCCAGCGCGGTATAGCGCTTGTCGTCAATCGGCTGCTTGATCCGGTTGCCGGAAGGCAGCTCCAGCACTGCGAAATTTCTGGTCTTGCTCTGGTATTCCGTCTTGTACACGCCAACCAGGTCCACATCCGTTGTGATGGACACCTTGAGATTAGCCAGATCCTCTGTGGCCGCCTTCTGGTCGGCGTAAGACTTAAGTGTCGTCCAGGCGGACAGCTTAATCTCATTCTTCTGGTCAGCGTCCGTTATCAGCTCGGCATCCATGAACTGGAGCGTCCAGACGGTGTCGCCTGTAGCATAATTCCCGTCGTTGGGAAGCAGCTCATTATCCGGCAATATAGTCATATCGCTGCCGACCAGATCGCCAACCTTGCCTTCCACCACCCGGTAATCCCATGGTACACGCGATACACTATCCGACGTATCAGTGCCGGTATGAAATACACTGTCGCTGTTCGCTGAGCATGCACTCAGCACCATAACCGCCAGCAGCAGCACTGTAGTCAGCAGGGTGCCCCGGGCTCTGCGCCCGGCAGCATGCCCCTCTCTATCCTTGAACATCTTCAAGCCCCCTCACTCCTAGCGCGATAAAATGACTGGCATTGCCTGTAATCGGCCCGCCGGCCCGGCCAAGCAGCCCGCAGGGCGTTCCGTTAATGACGAATATGCCGGTCAGCAGGTGCAGCTCACCCTCCGCCGTCATGATCCGGGCCATTTCTGCCCTTTTCTGATAGACCACGGGGAAGAGCTGGCTGCTGTCGTAGCCCTCCTCGTCTTCGATCTCAAGCGCGCCGCTGTCATCAAAGATCCGTACAGATCCGCCTTCGCGGCCGAATACAGATTTGGATACAAAGCTCTCTGAGAACACTGCCTTATTGTACGTCGGCAGGATGTACCGGGAGATGGCCTCGCGTTCCGGCTCTGTGAACAGCAGGCCAAGCTCGTACATTCCCCAGACAGCGGCCATCAGCCCCTTGGACTGGAGAATGATGCTATGCGGTCCGTTGAACAGCTGGAGCTTCCCGCTCTCAATGGCGTAGGCCAGAGCCTCGCCTCCTTCATCTACGGCCATCCACTCCTTCGGATACAGCGCGAACATCCGCTCTATGATCCGGTTCTCTCCGTCCTTGACCACACCCTCATCAATCCACAAATCCAGGCAATCGACACAGCGGACATCCAGTCCGCTATGCGCGGCCAGAGCCTCAATCGTTCCGCTGTCCTCCTCATGGCTGCCATAATCCACACAGGCTACCGTGTCGGGGCGCTCCACGCCCCAGGCTGCAGCAAGCTGCTGCTTCATGGCTGCATTCGCGCTTCCGACGCCTGCTTCCGCGCAGATCCACGGCGTTGCAATGGAAGCCTCCACATAGCCGGTCGGAGTATCCGCATTCAGCTCCAGCAGCTTAATCGTACCATCACCTGCCACGGCAAAATCGAACCGGGCATACCGGCTGATCAATCCCGGCTCCGGCAACGGACAGTCATCCAGCATCTGCCACAGCACCGGCGGAATCCCCAGCAGGTCGTACAGGTCATGTCTGAGATGGACATAACGCACGGCCTTATCCAGAATCGCCCAGAGCGCGGCGGCGGCTTCCTTCAATTCCTGATAGGTCTCGCTGCGCATCACAGCCACCGCATCCAGCCAGTATTCCTCGTCCTCCAGATCGGCCCAGGTGAAGCCCAGCTCATGCAGCCGCTCAACCCGGGGAGCGCGCTCCAGACCGGACTGGTCTATATACTCGAATGCCTGCTCCGCCCGGATCATCCGCCGAACCCGCTCTTGCCGGAGCGCACCGAGCTTTTGCCGGAGCTTTTAGAGCCGGATTTGGATTTGCTCGAACCCAGCCCGCTGGAGGTGCCGCCGATACCGCCCGATTTGGAAGAGGTATTCCTTCTGGTAATGGAGCCGGTGGATGAAGTTGAGGTCTTCGGCTTCACCACCGAGCCGGCCACCGGCTTGTTCTGGAATCGTCCGCTATTATAGGAAGGCGGCTTATAGGTATTGCGTGTACCACCATAATAAGTAGGCCGGTCATTGTACCAGCCTCTGGAAGAGTAGAACGAACCGCTATTGAAGAGCATGTGATACAGAAGCACATCATCCCAGCCGAAGCCCGAGTTATACCCGCCGTAGTTGTTGATTACCGTCGTGCCGCCAGAGGTTACTGCCCCTTGCCCTTCCTGGACCTTCTCTTCCTGGTCTTCCGGATATGGAATACTCCAGTCTACATTCTTGTCGAAGTATTGCTTAACCTCCTCGGTAGACCAGGAGACCAGCTTAGGCTCCTCACCGCCTGTGCCGCTTGCGCCTGCACCTCCGGGAATGAATAACGCGTTAGCCAGCAGGGCAATGCCGAGCGAGGTGGATAATACGCGGACCGGTTTGCCGTCCGGGGTGAACAGCCTGCTGACTGCGGGTTCTTTAGCATTTTCGTCTTTTGCCAACTTGGGGCCTCCTTTCCTGGTATTCATCCTTAACCTTCCGTACGCATAGGAACCAGCAGAAGCTCCAGCTTCCCTTCATCCACATTCAGCCTTCCCTCTACCGCCTCGAACTCACGGCCGCCAACGACAATATAATTGACATGCTCAAGCGCCGTAACCATATTCATGCTCCAGACGCGCTCTTCAATCATTTGCAGGTCGCCTTCAGGCAGCTTCTCGAACAGGATGACCTTCAACCCGTTATCCATTCTACTCCATCTCCTCTTGAATACTCGTATGCTTCTGATACGCTGCTATGACTCTTTCGTTTCAACTCCCGCAGCCTTGAATATGTATACCACAGCATATAAATAATAATGACAACAAGCAGTTTTGCAGTGGCCGGCTACGGACTTACAATACCTTCTGGACCCAGCTGTCCATGACCTGGTCAGGGCGGATGCCCAGCTCATTCTCCAGGAGCTCCTTGTATTTATCGTAGTGTGTCCTGAATCCGATGAAATCCCCCAGGTCGGCGTAACTTCGCAGAATCAGCCTGCAGAGCTGGTCGGAATAAGGATCGGCTGCCTGCAGCTCCAGCAGCCTCTCCAGTGCCAGCCGGGGCCGCCCGGAGGACAGCTCATATTCGGCGGAATGCAGCGCCATGCGGATATACCGGACCTGCAGCTCCTTGCGCCGGATCTCTGCCCAGTCGTAATGATGCTCCTGCAGGTAGTCTCCACGGTACAGCTTCAATATCTTTTCCCGGCGCAGCCATTCCTCTTCTGACTCCACAGGCGTACCGGCATAGCCCAGCTCGAACTCCTCCACATCCAGCAGCACCTGCTCCTTGGTCAGCCTGTACCGCTCCTGCGAGAATTCGACGAGCACCTCCATATCCCAGGCCTTCAGCAGCTTGCGGATATGGTATACCGTAGTATGCAGGTTCGTTACGGCCTTCTCGGGCTTGAAATCGGGCCAGACGAGATCCACAATGGTGTCCTTGAGTATCCACTGGCCGCGGTTATGCAGCAGCAAGGCGAAGACCTCCTGCGCCTTGCTGGTTCTCCACTGCATTTTGCGCCCCGGCTCCGTGCTGTCTGTGAATTCAAGCCGGTGGAAGCAGAGGATTGACAGCTCCTTGACAGGCGCCGGTGTAGGCGGCATCTTCACTTCAGGACTCTCCTTGCCGACTTCCAGCCGCTCAAGGGTTTTGCTTAACCGCTGGGAGGTCACCGGCTTCAGCAAATAATCAGCTGCATTGAGTTCAAAGGCTTCGATCGCATACTCGCTGTATGCGGTAATATAGACAATCCGGGTGCTCCGGTCCATACCGGCAATGTATTCACCTGCTTCCAGCCCGTTCATCTCCGGCATCCCGATATCCAGGAAGACAATATCCGCCTTCTCCCGTTCCAGATGCGCAAGTCCCAGGCGTGCCGAGGTGAATTTCCCGGTGATTTCCACACGCCCATCCTTCAGGAGCATACGCTCCAGATGCTGCAGCGCCGGCTTCTCATCGTCAATCAATATGGCCTTCATCAGTCGGACTCACCTCCTCTTCGTTCGTAGTTCTCAAATGCCTTTAGGTGGGGATAGTATATGATATAGCGGTCCCTCTTCCCGGTACACTGTCAATATTCAGGCCTGCTCCATACATCTTGAGCAGGCGGTGCTGAATATTGCGCAGTCCGATGCCCCCATCTGTCCGCTCTTCCGAGAGGACCTCCGCAATCTTCTCCGGGGTCATACCTACACCGTCATCCGTGACTGCTACCTTGAGACAGCCGGGCAGCAGCTCGACGGTCAGCCGTACCGTTCCTCCGGCCTCCTTCTGCATCAGGCCATGATTCACGGCATTCTCCACAATCGGCTGGATGCTCAGCGGCGGAACCATAGCCATCACATCTTCCGGCACATCGAACTCGATGTTCAGCCGTTCATCGAACCTCGCCTGCTCCAGCGCAAGATAGGATTTGACCAGTCCCAGCTCCTTCTCCATGGATACCGTCTGTCCCCGGTTCTGGAAGTCGAAGCTGCTCCGCAGGTATTGGCTGAGGTCCAGCAGCAGCTCCGTGGCCTTGTCCGGGTCCTCCGGACAGACCGATATAATGGCATTCAGCGCATTATATAAGAAATGCGGCTTGATCTGCGCCTGGAGGAAGGCAATCTCCGACTGGACAGATACACGGATCGACTTGCGCATATCCAGCAGGGTCTGCATCCGTGCCTTGAATTCGCGCACCTCCACCGGCTTGCTCAGATAATCATTCGCTCCGGCCTCGAAGGCTGCGAGGATATCATCAGGGCGGCTGCTCGCCATCAGTACCAGAATCGGCAGCTCGGACAAGGTGAACCGTTCACGGATGGCCTTACAGAGCAGAAGCCCGGGCATCTCCGGCATTACCCAGTCGGCAATCACCAGATCAAGCTCAGGATGCTGCTGGATGATCTGGATCGCCTCAGCCCCGCTGCTGGCGGTAATCACAGAATGGTTATCCAGCTGCAATACGCCTACCAGCACGCGGAGGTTAACGGGATCATTATCCACTACCAGAATGGAGCAGCAGTCTTCAGCCGGCAGCTGCACAGGTTCTTCTCCGTGAAGCGTGTACGAAGGCGCCGTCTCCCAGCCGTGAAGCTCTCCGAATTCCTCCTCCAGCAGTGCATGACTCCTCTGCAGGATCGGCTGGGTGAAGCTGAAGACGGAGCCTTGCCCCAGTTCGGAATGCACCTCAATCTCCCCGCCCGTCAGTTCTACCAGCCTCTGGGTAATGCTGAGGCCAAGCCCGTTCTCACGGTAGACCTTACTGGCGGCAGGACCGCTTGGATCATTGGCATCGAAGATCGTACGCAGACGCTCAGGCGCGATACCCTGGCCAGTGTCTGTTATGATGATGGCAACATACTCTTCTTTAACCTCAGCAGACAGCGTTATCACGCCTCTGGGCGTATAATTCACTGCACTTGCGAGTAAATTATGCAGAATCTGAGCGAACCGCTGCTCATCCGTCTCCAGCAGCGGAAGCTGCTCCGGCAGATTCAGCCGGAATTCCAGCTGGCTGTTGCCGTAGACCTGACGGGTGACCGCCATAATGGAGGAAGCTGCCATGCGGAGATCGACGGCCTGCCGGCGCAGGAAGAGCGCGCCGTGATTCAGCTTCGCAAAGTCCGACATATCATGGATCAGGGCTGTAAGCCGCTTGCCGGTGGAGACAATCGTGAGCAGCTGATCCTGCTGGGCAGCGCTGATGGAGCCGGCCGTCCCCTGAGCCAGCACCTTGGCCATGTTGACAATTCCCTGCAGCGGCCTCCGCAGCTCCTGCGAGGTATCGGAGATGAAGTCATCCTTCAAGCCGTCAAGCGACAAAAGGCGGCGTGAGAGCTGTTCCACTTCGCGGAAGGAAGCTGCGTATTGCCGGGTCATAAGGATCGCCTGCACGAACCCGAACAGGAGTATCTCGTAGGAGATGATGAAATAGCTGAAGGTCATGCCCATGAAGCTGACCAGATAATAGATAATGACCACGCTCAGGCTTTCAATACTGACCATCATCAGGAACATATTCTTCGGATTGCGCCGGGTGCCCTGGACCATGGAGTAGAGCACGAAGCCCAGGCTTACCGAGCCCCAGGTCAGCAGCAGCACCTCCAGATAGCTGAACAGATAGGCCGGGACGAAGGCAGCAATCAGCAGCAGGAATGCCGTAACCAGCCTGGAGGCCTTAATTACCCCGATAGACATCGGGTAATTCACTGAATTGGCGACATAGTGCAGCAGATAATAATAGACCAGTGTAGAGGACGCGAGCTGCAGCTTGAGTATAATCTCGTAAGGGAAGCCCGGCAGTGCCGCCAGGATAAGCTTTTCGCCGTGCGTAAAAATGTAGACAAAAGCCGCTATGCAGAACAAGCCCAGATACAATGTGACCCCCCGGCTCTCCCTCACCTTGGAGAACATCAGCAGGAAGAGGGCTAGCACGAAGAATCCGATCAGTGCAGCCCCGTCTACAAACAGGGCAAATTCCCTGTGCTTCAAAATAGCGGCCTGATTACCGATCACAATCGGCTGAACGATCCCGCCTGAGGAGTAGCTGTAGTTAGCTGCCTGCACAATAATCTCCATGGTATCCCCGGTTACCGAGGCGAATCCCATAAAAGGCATGTTATTCTGTCTGCCCTCAGAGGCCGAGGCTGCCGGGGTTCCGCTGCTTCCAATCTCCTGCCCGTTCAGATAGACCTTGCTGGCACTGCGGATGTTGCTGGTGCGCAGGCCGTAGACCATGTCTTCCCCTGGGGCAATCATCGCCTGAAGGCGGTATGTAGCATAGCCTTTGGCTCTGCGCTCGCCCTGTTCGGAGATATCGTCGTTCCACTTCCCCGGGACCTGAATCATCGTTGAGGGGGCGGGGACCTCCTTACCAGCGTTCACCGGATGGAAATCCCCGGGCGACAGCAGTACATCCCGGTACAGCTCCCACTCTCCGTCCAGCTTCATAATCCCGTCGTGGCGGGCGTCCCAGGAGCGAAGGTCAATCACACCCTGCACCGCCTGCGGCCTGTCTCCCTTAATCTGATGTGTCTGGAGGACCGAGAGCAGCGGAACGATCAACACCAGCACCAGACTGCCGAGAATGCTCAGCCAATACTTTCTCATGTCCTCTGCCAGTCCCTTCTAGTTGTCATTGTATAAATTATACAACAGGCTCCGTTCATCTGAAGCAAAAAAAAAGCCGAGTTCCATTTATTTCGGAATCGGCTGTTCATCTTATTAGAGCTACGCGGATGGAATATTTTACTTCGTTTCCGGAGCGGCTGCGGCAGGAACCGCACTCTCCTGGGTCTTCGACAAGAAGATATTCAGAATGATCGCTGTCAGCGACCCCGACACGATTCCGTTCTGCAGCAGCATTCTGGCGAACTCCGGCAGCTGGTCGAACATGGACGGAAGCACTGCAGAGCCGAGGCCCACCGCGATGCTGCAGGCAGCAATCAGCAGATTGCCGTCCTTGCGCAGATCCACATCGGACAGAATCGACATACCTGAAGCAGCGACCGAGCCGAACATGACAATCATCGCCCCGCCCAGCACCGCATTCGGCACCACTGTAGTCAGTGCCGCCAGCTTCGGCAGCAGACCAAGTACGATCATAATTCCGCCTGCTGCAAAAATAACATTCCGCGTCTTCACCCGCGTCAGCGACAGCAAGCCGACATTCTGGGAGAATGCGGTGTACGGGAAGGCATTGAACAGGCCCCCCAGCATGATGGCCAGTCCCTCGGAACGCAGGCCGTTCACGATCTGCTTCTGCTCCACCTGCTGGTCCGTCGCCTTACCTACGGCAAAGTAGACCCCGGTGGATTCGACCATAGACACAATATTGACGATGATCATTGTGAATATGGCGGTAATGCTGAACTGAGGCCAGCCGAAGTAGAACGGCTGTGCAACGCTGACCCAGGAAGCTGTGGTCACGGTAGAGAAATGAACGATGCTCATGGCATAGCCGATTACTGTACCCACTACAAGTCCTACCAGCACGGATACGGAGCGCAGGAACCCTGTGGTCAGCCGGTTAACGGCCAGAATAACGAGCAGTGTGATCAGAGCCAGCAGCAGATTGCGGGGCTGCCCGAAGTCGGCGCTGCCCTGGCCGCCGGCCACATTATTCATCGCTACGGGAATCAGCGACAGTCCGATAATTGTGACTACCGAGCCGGTGACCACGGTCGGGAAGAACTTCAGCAGCTTCCCGTACACCGGGGCTGCCAGCACCACGAACAACCCGGAGATAATGATTGCGCCATAAGCCGTTGCCAGATTGGAGCCTGAAGCGATGGCGATAATCGGGCTAACGGCTGTGAAGGTACAGCCGAGAACAACCGGCAGCCCGCTTCCGAAATATTTGCTGCCCATAATCTGCAGCAGGGTCGCCAGTCCACAGGTGAACAGATCCGCTGCAATCAGATACGCCATCTGCGTACCATTCAAGTTGAGTGCTCCCCCGACAACCAGCGGTACTATGACCGCTCCGGCATACATCGCCAGTACATGCTGAAGCCCTAGGGCCAGTATCTTCTGTTTGCTTAACATCCTGCACGCTCCTTGATTAATCCTTCATTATCTATGAAATGAATCTCACCCGGCGACATGGAAGCAATCCGTGCCAGGGAATACACCGGAACTCCGCGCTGCTCCAGCAGACCGCGTCCCTCCTGGAAGCTCTTCTCGATGACACAGCCGACCCCGGCCAGCTGCGCCCCCGACTCTGCTACGATATCGCATAGCCCTACAAGCGCCGCGCCGGTAGCCAGGAAATCATCAACGATCAATACGGTATCGTCCGGCCCGAGATATTTCTGCGAGATGCTGATCTGGTAGTCCTCCTGACGGGTGAAGGAGTGAACCGGTGCCGAATACACCGCTTCGGACAAGGTGACTGCCTTCTTCTTCTTGGCGTAGATGAACGGAACACCCAGCGCAATTCCCGCCGCCATGGCGAACTGAATGCCGCTGGCCTCCACAGTCAGCACCTTGGTGATCTGCCGGTCTCCGAAGACTGCTGCGAATTCCTTCCCGATCGCAAGCGCAAGCGCCGTGTCTACCTGATGGTTAAGAAATGAGTCCACTTTCAGCACAGTCTCCGATAGAATTAAGCCTTCTTGTCTAATGCGTTCTTCTAATACTTTCATTACAGCGGATCTTCCTCCTTAGAAATAAAAAAAGACAGATAAAATAAAAAGGACAGATTCCCTGAGTGTTTCTCTCAAGTGAATCTGTCCTTCTGGGTTTTTGTCCCTTGGTGGTGTAACACATATACGTGTCCGCATCGCTTGGACCAGTCTTTCCCGTGCCGCAGCACAAGAAACGGAACCCTAGATGCGCTATTTCACTCATAGTCGGATAATTACAGTGGCTATCCGGTAGAAACTTATGGGCCATATTCCCAAGATTATATGAGTTATATGAAATCTGTTATTTGAACTCAGAATGAATCATGTTTGTTATCTTACACGCTCTACTCGCTGCTTACAAGCAAAATTTTAAGTAAATTGCGGTGATTTCAAAGTTTTCATGAAAACTCCGGCAAAAGCGGGCCTGCCTCCGGAAAGCCTTGTAAATTTTAGGTTTAAGGTGTATTCTTCATGTCTTCTATATCACTGAAGCTCCATAAAAGCTATAATTATATAGCTTAGCATTCTAACTGAACAAAGGCGGCGGACAATGAGAATAAAACAACAGGTTTGGTTAGCTGCATCAGCTTCTATCCTGCTGCTAGGCAGTATGATTACTATATCTATCCTCTTTATGGAGGGTGGCCCGCGCCTGCTTACAGCAGGATTAGGCGCGGGCGGCATTCTGGTTAGTATCGGCATTCTGTACAGTATTCAGCGAAATATAGACCGCGGCCTGGGCCGGATCACGGAGATCTCACAGGATATCGCAGCAGGCATTTTTGACCCTGCTGCTGCGGCTACTGTCCGGAAGGATGAATTTGGCCAGCTTTCAGCTTCCTTTTTCGGGCTGGCAGCTGAGCTCCATCACAGAACCGCCGATGAGCGCGAACTGCGGCTTAGAGCCGAGGAACAGGCCTGGATTAATACGCAGGTGTCTGAGATGGCGCTGCTGCTTCAAGGCTCTGTCCAGCTGAGGACGGCCTCGCGTGTGTTCATCGGCAGGCTGGCTACCGCTGTCGGCGGAAGCTACGGGGCGATCTATCTGAAGCAGGGGGGGCAGCTGAACTTCGCGGCCGGCTATGCCTTCGATGATGCTTCAGGGCAACAGGAGTCCATACCGCTGGGCAGCGGCCTGGTCGGACAATGCGCGCTGGATCAGCAGATGATCGTACTGCAGGATCTACCAGAGAATTATATCAAGGTCCGCTCCGGCCTGGGGGAGGCTGCGCCCTCCTCGCTGATTATAGTCCCTATTAAGCATGAACAGGAAGTTGTAGCAGTCATGGAACTGGCTGCCTTAAGCCCGTTCAACTCCAAGGAGATGCAGCTGATTGAACGCACCGGACAGAACATGGGCGTGCTGATGAATACGCTGGCGGATGTCGCCAGAATTGAAGAGCTGCTGAGCGAGACTCAGCTGCAGAAGGAAGAACTGGAGGCCCAGACCGAAGAACTGACCGCCCAGACCCAGGAGCTGGAAGCTCAGACCGAAGAGCTGATGGCCCAGACAGAGGAGCTGCGGCTGCAGACCGACCAGTTACAGGACCAGAAGACTGAACTCGAGGCGCAGTCCGAGAGCCTGCTGACCTCCAATGAACAGCTTCAGACACAAATGAAGCTCACAGAGGCCCAGAAGGACGAGATTGAAGCCCAGACGGAGGAACTGCGGCAGCAGACGGAAGAGCTGCATGCCTCCAACCTGGAATTGCAGAATCAGATGGAGATTTCCCGCCGGCAAACCATGGAGATCCAGGCCCAGGCCGACGAGATCTCTGCGGCAAACCGCGATATGCAGAAGCAGCTGCAAATCACGGAAATGCAAAAGTCCGAGATCGCAGATCAGGCCGAGGAGCTCCAGGCCCAGACGAGTGAATTGCTGGAGCAGAAGGAGCAGCTTCAGGCCCAGACAGAAGAGCTTCAGTCTCAGACGGAGGAGCTTCAGGCCCAGACCGATACATTGCAAACTCAGGCTGATGAACTGCTGATCCAGAAGGAGGAGCTGGCTGCCTCCCATGATCAGCTGCTGCTTCAAGTCGAGCTTACTGAGAAGCAAAAGGAGGAGATCCAGGCACAGGCGCAGGAAATCTTCATGGCCGCGCAGTACAAATCGGAATTCCTGGCCAATGTCTCCCATGAGCTGCGCACCCCGCTGAACAGCCTGCTGATCCTCTCGCAGATTCTTGCCGAGAACAAGGACGGCAATCTGGAAGCGAAGCAGCTGGAATACGTTCATACGATCTTCTCGGCAGGCAAGGATCTGCTGCAGCTGATCGATGAGATTCTCGATCTGGCGAAGCTTGAGGTCGGCAAAATGACCCCTGTAATCGAGCCGGTCTCCCCACAGGATCTCAGCAATCATGTCTTCCGTCACTTCGAACAGCAGGCCAAGAAGAAGAACCTGCGGTTCGATGTCCATTCCGACAACCGGCTGCCGGATTATCTGATGACCGACGGTCACAGATTGCAGCAGGTCTTGAATAATCTGTTATCCAACGCCATCAAATTCACACCGGAGCAAGGCTCCGTCTCCCTGTCGATCCGCACCAGCGGCGAAGAGGTCATCTTCGCCGTCAGCGATACCGGTATCGGCATAGCCGCTTCCAAGCTGGAGAGCATCTTCGAAGCGTTCCAGCAGGCAGACGGCACCACCAGCCGCAAATACGGCGGCACCGGTCTCGGCCTCACGATCTGCCGGGAGCTGGCTACCCTGCTGGGCGGAAGAATTGAGGTTGATTCCGTGGAAGGCAAGGGCAGCACCTTCTCCCTCATTATTCCCGCTGTGGAACCGGGAGAGGATGCCCAGACCCTTGCTGCCGCAGCCTATTCAGCAGCAGCCTCTCCGGAGATTCCGGCTTCCGAGCCTATCCGCCGCGAGAATCCGGCCTTCCGCGAGTCCTTCGTGCCCGACATTTCCATCTCCAATCCGAAGCTGCTGCAATATGCGGAAATGGATGATGACCGGGGCAATCTGCTGAGCGGGGATATTACCCTGCTGATTATCGAAGAGGACGCCGAATTCGCCGCCCGGCTGCTGGAGCTGGCGCGCAGCCGGGGCTTCAAGACCATCGTCGCCTTCCAGGGCGATCAGGGGCTTGCCCTGGCCCATGCCTACAAGCCTGATGCCATCCTGCTGGATCTGCATCTTCCCGTTCTGGACGGCTGGTCCATTATCAGCCGCCTGAAGAGCAGGCCGGAACTGCGGCATATCCCAGTGCATGTCATCTCGACAGCCGAGGAGAACCAGCAGAGCTTGTCGATGGGCGCCTTATCCTTCTGGAAGAAGCCGAATGATTATGCAGAGCTGGAAGCAGCCTTTCTCCAGATTGAGACTTATATCCGCCGTCCGGTGAAGAGTCTGCTGATTGTCGAAGACAACAAGGTTCTGCGCGGCAGTCTTGTCGAATTCATCGCCCATCCCGATGTGAACATTATTGCAGTGGGCACCGGAAGAGAAGCGATGGAGCATCTGGCCAGCCATCATTTTGACTGTATGGTGCTGGACCTGGGCCTCTCGGATATTTCCGGCTTCGACCTGCTGGAGCAGGTCAAGACCAACCGCAAGCTGCAGACCTTGCCGGTGATTATTTATACAGGCAAGGATCTCAGCAAGACAGATGAGCAGCGCCTTAAGCACTACGCCGAGAGTATTGTGATCAAGAACGTGCGTTCAATGGAACGTCTCTATGACGATACGGCCCTCTACCTCCACCGCAAGCATGCAGACCTGCCTTTGGATAAGCAGCGCCTGATCGAGAACCTGCATAATCCGGAGTCCGCTTTTGCCGGGAAAAGCATTCTGCTTGTGGATGATGATATGCGTAATATTTTTGCGTTATCCAGTGTGCTGGAAGGTTATAATATGGAGATCAGCTTTGCCCAGAATGGCAGAGAAGCCCTGGAGCATCTGGAGACCCACCCTGGCGTTGAACTGGTATTCATGGATATTATGATGCCGGAGATGGATGGTTACGAGACGATGAAGCATATCCGGCTAAATCCGGACTATGATCAGATCGTCATTATTGCGCTGACCGCCCGCGCCTTGGAGGAAGACCGGGTCAAATGCCTCGAAGCTGGGGCGAGCGATTATATATCCAAACCGATTAATACCACACAGCTGGTGAGAGTGCTGAAATTATGGTTGATTCAATAGGAGGCAGCATGGAGTATCCGATTAATATTTTGATTGTAGATGACCGGGCAGATGAGTTCCTGTCCATTCAGGCATTGCTGGCCGATTCGCCCTACCGGCTGGTTCAAGCCCTCTCGGGCATGGATGCTCTGAAATGTCTGCTGGAGCAGGAATTCGCCCTGATCATTATGGATGTGCTCATGCCTGGCATGAACGGGTTTGAAACGGCGAAACGGATTAAGATGCGTCAGAAGTCACGGGATATCCCGATTATTTTCCTAACCTCGCTGACCTCTGAGCTGGAGAACTATATGTTGGCTTATTCGGCAGGGGCCATTGACTACCTGACCAAGCCGTTCCATCCGATCGTGTTAAAAAGCAAGATTGACGGCTTCGTCCGTCTCTACCAGACCCGCAAGGAGCTGCAGCTCAAAACGCAGGAGCTGGAGACAGCCAACAGCATCCTGACCGAGCTGAAGGAGACCGCCGAGGTGGCGCTGCGGATCAAGAGCGGCTTCCTTGCCATGATGAGCCATGAGATCCGTACTCCGCTGAACGGGATTATCGCCATGTCGGATGTGCTTCGTTCCTCCGAGCTGTCCCCGGACGACCAGGAGATGGCCGAAATCATTCATACCAGCGGTCACGCGCTTGTCTCTGTCATTACGCACATCCTGGACTTCACCAAGATCGAATCCGGCAAAATGGAGCTGGATTATGAGCTCTTCAATCTTCACTCCTGCATCAAAGAAACGGTCGATCTGTTCAGGGCTCTGGCGAGAGAACGCAGCCTGACCCTGGAGACCTCTATTGATCCTGACATTCCTGCCCTGCTTATCGGTGACCCCAACCGTCTGCGCCAGGTATTGAATAATCTGATCGGCAATGCCATCAAGTTCACGATCACCGGCGGCGTCAAAGTGCATGTCCATCTCCGGCAGGCTATGGATAAGCTGCTGGAGCTGGAATTCATTATTGAAGATACCGGTATTGGCATTCCAGAAGACAAGATGAAATATCTGTTCCAGCCATTCACCCAGATCGGGGCCACCATCAACCGCAAGTTCGGCGGAACCGGGCTCGGGCTGTCCATCTGCAAAATGCTGGTCGACCTCATGGGCGGAACGATCTATGCCAAGCCGGGTGTAGTGGGCGGGGCTACCTTCATCTTCACCATCCAGGTCGCTGAAGGCCAGCCGGACTGAGGCTCCCCCGTCCTTCAGCATGAACCCGTCTCACTGCATACAAGAAGCTCCCCCTTCAGATCATGAAGCGGGAGCTTCTTTGTTATTGCTGTGGACTATTGTAGAATGAAATGGATTAACTCTGGAAGGGGATGAACTCTTTAGATGGGAACCTCTAGATTCCCTTTGTTCCAGCAAAACTTCGTGCTGCAGGCGCGAAGTACAACTCATCATTGGGAAGGCACCGGTCCCCTTTCGATCAAGACATTTCGGAATGGCCGGGCCTATTACAAAACAAATCTTGGTCATTATGCTGTGGAGGAAGAGGGCTACCTTCTTCTAAATGAGGGGGAGCAGTACGGAATAGCCATTGAGTCAGAGACAGAAGTCGACTCTTTTTGTGTCTTTTTCAAGACTGGCTTTGCTGAAGAATTTCATCGAGCCATTCATGTCGGAACAGAGAAGTCTTTGGACGATCCATTTTCAGAATCTAAGCACCCGTTGCAATTTCATACAAAGTCATACCGCCATAGTCATTTGATAACTGCGCTTATCGAGAACTTCAAGAATTCCTTACCTGTACTCGGCAGCGAGAATCTCTGGCTTGATGAACAGTATCAAAATCTAATTCAGGCACTGCTTAACGTCCATCAGAAGATGGCTCAAGAAATTAATACCGTCCCCGGCACACGCCCGGCCACCAGGGAGGAGCTGTTCCGGCGGTTAACCGTAGCATACGAATACTTGCATGCGTACTACAACCAAAATGTGTCTCTTGAAGAAGTCTCAAAGGTCTCATGTCTCTCTAAAAACCATCTGATCCGCAGCTTCCGCCACTTTTTCAAAAGAACGCCACACCAGTTCATCATCGATAAAAGGTTACTTGAAGCACAGCGTCTCCTTGCTCAAACGGAAAGCAGTGTAACCGAGATTAGCCTAAGTATTGGCTTCGATAATGTCTCTTCCTTCAATAAGGTTTTTAAACAAAGAACGGGACTCTCACCCCGGATGTTTAGAAAAAAGTGATTTTGGAAAAGTAACCTTCATCCGCACATGTTACATTTACTATGTGGAGCATACAATATAACAAGGGAGCGATATTCACATGAATTCAGAATTTCAAATCAAAGGCATCGGGCAAATATCCATTCGGGTACATGACATGGAAGCTGCCACCCGGTTCTATCAAGATACCCTAGGCCTAAACCTTTTATTTCAGATCCCAAACATGACTTTCCTGGAGTGTAACGGAATTCAGCTGGTCTTGAGTATTGCCGAAGACCCGCGGTTCGATCATCCCAGCTCGGTGTTCTATTTCCAAGTTGACAATATTCACGCATCGTACGAAACGTTGGTCGAGCGGAATGTACATTTTCTGGACAAGCCGCATAAAGTCGCTGAGATGGGTCAAACCGCTACCTGGATGACGTTCTTTCAGGACCCCGATCAAAATGTACATGCACTGATGAGCGAAGTACCTGTGTCTTAATAATTTCTTCTGGGGGGCGCTATTGCCCCTTTATTCGGTTTTTCGCTTACATTTGGCCCGCGTACTCCGCATCAGCAAATTGTATGCTGTTTTTCGCATACATTCGGTCCGCGCACCCCGTATCAGCAAATTGTATGCTGTTTTTCGCATACATTTGGCCCGCGTACTCCGCATCAGCAAATTGTATACTGTTTTTCACACACATTCGGTCCGCGCACCCCGTATCAGCAAATTGTATGCTGTTTTTCGCATACATTCGGCCTGCGCACTCCGCATCAACCCAGTGCTCCTCAGCGCCCCTATCCCCCCACCGCCGCAATCAACACCGGCAGGACCAGGAAGGAGGCCAGCGTCGTCCAGACGATACAGCGCGAGACCAGCGCAGGCGAGCTGCCGAAGCGTTCCGCCAGGACGACGGAATTGACAGCCACCGGCATGGAGGCCAGAATCAGCAGCACCGAGAACAGGGTGCCTGTGATGTTCAGGGCAAGCAGCACCAGCGCGGCCAGCAGCGGAGCCAGCACCAGCCGGACGGTCAGCCCCGTCCAGAAGGCCAGCTGCACATTGCGCTCCGTATGTGCTGCCTGGACCTTGACCATCTGCGCGCCGAGGATCGCCAGTACTACCGGCGAATATGCTCCGGCGGCCATCGCAACGCCTGAGGCCAGCTCATGCGGCATATGCAGGCCCAGCGCCCGCAGCAGCAGCGCCAGGATGGCGGCGTAGATGGCCGGCAGCGAGAAGACGGACTTCACCGCGCTGCGCACGGAGAACTGTGACCGGGCGGCAAAATACACGCCGATCGTATTCACGATCACCATCTGGGCGATGACATAGATCGATGCCTTGTCCAGGCCCAGCTGGCCGAAGGCCAGCAGCACCAGCGGCAGGCCGTAATTGACGCTGTTCGTGAAGGTGGAGATGAGCGTCAGGCCGGCGGCCTCCGGCGGAGCCAGCTTCAGCATTTTACCGATTAGGGTCGCCACACCCCACAGCAGAAACAGGTTCATGAGCGAGAAGGCCAGTGTCTTATAGACATCATCGAAGGAGATATCTGCCGTAGCCAGCGTGTCGAGAATAATAGCCGGACTGAGAAAATACAGGTACAGCGTCAGCAGAGGCTTCGTATCGAGCTGCTTATACCGTCCAAGCAGCGCTCCGGCGGCCACCGGAATGGACAGCGGCACGATGACCTCAACAAGTGTCGTGAGTACAGTCTGAATCACAAGCCAGGACTCCTCTATGTAGTAGTTATTTCTACTATAACCCTCCGGGCAGGGAGCGTCTAAGACAAGGAAGCAATATCCTTGATAGCAATTGCCTATGACCCCCGGCCCGTGCAGACAAAATAACCCCACAAAGTGGAGCTTTAGCGTAGGTGTTGACTCAGGTACTTTGCGGGGACCCCAAAACATAAAAAAAATCCCGCACCCTTAAATTAAGGGCCACGGGATTCCGGTCAGGTCTTCATTTTACAGCATTTTGATCTCAAGCAGCTCGTATTTGATGATCCCCATCGGGGCATTGACGCTGATGATATCGCCTACCTTTTTGCCGATCAGCTCTTTGCCGAGCGGGCTCTCGTAGGAAATCTTGTTGTCCAGCACATCGGCTTCCGCCGGTCCAACCACTCTATATTCGATCTTCTCCGAGTACTCCACATCGTTGAGGATAACGATGCAGCCTACGCTGACTGTACTCAGATCCATATTGCTGGCATCCACAATCTGTGCCTTGATCAGCATCTTCTCGAGAATCATAATGCGGGTCTCCATGAAGGATTGATCCTCCTTGGCGGAGTGGTATTCGCTGTTCTCCTTCAGATCGCCGTAGCTGATCGCCAGCTTAAGCCGGGCTGCAAGCTCCTTGCGCCCTGCTCCCTTCAGTTCCCTCAGCTCTTCCTCCAGCTTGGCCAAGCCTTCTTTGGTCAAAAATACTTCGTCATTATTAGACATGTATACAACTCCTATTATTTGCTCACTTTATAGTATTCTAACTCATAATCGCCCAACATGCGAAGAGAAAGCGCTATAACGCATTATTAAGGAGTATTTACGGCAGAGTCCCGGCTTCAAGCCTCTGCCTGCGGAGCAGGGGCCGCTGCAGGCTTGCCGCTGCCGCTTCTCAGGAGAAAGGTCAGCGGAATAGCCAGCAGCCCCACTGCCGTAGCGATCAGGAAAATATCCTGCACGCCCATCGTCATCCCCTGCGCCTTCAGCAGAGAACCGGCTGTCCGGGCTGGCCCATCCGCCAGCTCCTGCTGATGGGCCAGCGATCTGGAAGCGAGCAGCGAGCTGAATACGGCAATGGACAAGGCACCTGTAGCCTGGCGGACCCAGTTGGTTACAGAGGAGGCATGCCCGGTAATGGCTCTTGGCACCGCCGACATTCCGGCATTGGTCACCGGCATGAAGGCCAGTGCAATGCCGACATTGCGCACCGCCATAAGCACCGCCACACGGGTATGAGCCACGGCCAGCGTGATGTGGGCAAGCTCCCAGGTTGAGGCGCTTAGCAGCAGAATGCCGCCAAGGATGAGCCAGAACGGGCCGATCCGGGAGTACAGCTTGCCGACCACCGGTGACAGAACAGCCATCACGATGGAGCCCGGCAACAGCACCAGCGCGGTCTTCAGCGGGGTAGACTGCTGAATATCCTGCAGGAAGACCGGGATCAGGAAGGTTCCCGAGTATAACGCAACGGTAATAATGCAGTTGATGATCAGGCTGTAGGTGAACCGGCTCTGCCGGAAGACCTTCAGATTCAGCAGCGGCTCCTGGATCGACAGCTCCCTGCGGATGAAATACGTTAAGGCCGCCGCCCCAACCAGCAGCAGGGTCAGGGTGTTCCATGACGTCCAGCCCCAGGCGCCCCCTTTATTGAACGCCAGAATAATGAAGGCGCTGCTCAGAATGACTGTGACGAAGCCCGGCAGATCGAAGCTTCTGCTCCCGGTGCTCTGCTGCTGGAACGGCAGGCACTTGAGAGCTACGCCAATGGCAATCAGGCCAATCGGCAGATTGATTACGAACAGCGATTTCCAGCCGAAGTATCCGGTAAGCCAACCGCCGAGTGTCGGGCCGAAGGCAGGCGCCAGCATCGAGGACAGGCTCCAGAGACTCATCGCAAAGGCCTGCTTTTCTTTGTCGATGAACTGATAAATCATCGTCATGGTAGTAGGGATGATCAGACCGCCGAATATCCCCTGGATAATGCGGAAGGTAATCAGGGAATGAATATTCCAGGCCACCGTGCACAGTGCCGAGAACAAGGTGAAGCCCGACAGGGCGAATACGTACAGAACCTTATAGCTCCATTTATCCCCGAAATAACCCACCACAGGCGCAATGACGCCGGTAGCCAGCAGATAGCCGGTTATCATCCATTGTACGGTGCTGATCCCGGCGTGGAAGTCGTTCAGAAAGACCGGGAACGCTACGTTAATGGTGGTCGTACTGAGAATCGCCATGAAATTTCCGAAAAAGATGGCCAGAATAATCAGCCAGAATGATGAATGTTTTGCCGCCGGACTGCTCAAGGGCGCTCTCTCCTCTATTTTGCGGTTCACCCCAATATAGGTGTATAATACAATTAATTTAATATATGTGTATTATACAACTATATGTTTGAAAGTCAACTTGACTTATTTCATGATTCTTTCATAATAAGGCGGCAATATCCGGTTCCCTTAGCATAAGGCCGGTGTTATCACTTATACTAGGGAGACATATGACAAAGTAACCGGTAAAGGACGGAATCTAACTATGGCTGATGAACAGAAGGATAAGCACCTCGAAGCCCTGAACCAGGAGCTGATCACGCTGATCCGCCTCGGCTCGCTGGATAAGAAGCATGGCGGGCTGGACCGCTCCTCGTATACCCTGCTCCACCATTTGTCGATACACGACAAGGTAGGCGTTAAGGCGCTTGCCGAACAATTCGGCCTCGACACCTCTACCATCAGCAGGCAGACAAGTGTCCTGGAGGCGAAGAACTATGTGGAGCGGGTGCCTGATCCGCAGGATGGGCGCTCCAGCTATTTTCAGCTTACTGCGCTTGGTGCACAGACCTTCGCCGAGGCCCGGGACATCCGGCTTGCGCGCTACGGGGAGATCTTCGGGGACTGGTCCCCGGAGGACTGCGGACTCTTCAGCGGACTGCTCGCCCGGCTCAACCGCACCCTGCAGCAAAAATAGCACGAAGAGGATTGACGGATGCTGGCGAAGCTGGTAGATTGAATTAATCATACAAAATAACTCGGAATTATATTTTAGCCAAAGGGGCCGGTCTGCATGAACTTTATTTTCTTTTCCCCGCATTTCCCCAAGAACAGCGCTGATTTCTGTACGCATCTGCGGGAGCAGGGAGCCACGGTGCTTGGGATTGGCGATGCAGCCTATGACCAGCTGGAGGACAAGCTGAAATCGGCATTGACCGAGTACTATAAGGTAAGCAACCTCGAGAGCTACGAGGAGATTCTGCGGGCTGTCGGTTATTTCACCCATAAATACGGCAAGATTGACCGCTTTGAGTCGCTGAATGAATACTGGCTGGAGCAGGATGCGGCGATCCGTACGGACTTCAACATCTACGGCACCAAGTCGGATTTCGTCCATAATCTGAAGCAGAAGTCCAAGATGAAGGAATTTTTCCGCAAAAGCGGGGTAAGCACCGTCCAGTTCTCCACCGGCACAACACGCGTGAGCGTCGAGAGCTTCATCCAGAGCGCCGGCTTCCCGCTGGTGGTGAAGCCCGATCTTGGCTCCGGGGCCAGTAACACGTATAAGATCAATAACGAAGAGGAGCTCCAGCACTTTTTTGACACGAAGCCGGAGGATGTAGCCTTCATTATTGAAGAATTCATAGACGGGGTCATCCTCACCTATGACGGGCTGGTGGACAGGGACGGGAATGTACGCTTCGCAGTCAGCCACCTGTTCGAGAACAGTGTAATGGATGTCGTCAATACGGACAATCACCTCTACTACTTCTGTCTGCGGGAGATCAGTCCAGAGGTCGAGGAGGCGGGCCGGAGCATTTTGCAGGCTTTTGACATCCGGGAACGGTTCTTCCATATCGAGCTGTTCAAATCGCACAAGGATGGCCGGATCATTGCCCTGGAAGTGAATATGCGACCGCCCGGCGCCTGGATGACTGATGCGATTAACTTCGCCTATGATGTCAATGTGTATAAGGAATGGGCCAGTATGGTTGTGCATAATGAGGTCGGCGGTCCATACGAAGGCAAATATTATACCGGCTATGCCAGCCGCAAGAATCATAAGCATTACGCTCACAGCCACGAGGACATCTACCGTGCATTCGGCGGGAAGATCGTCAATTATGACGAGATTGAAGAGGTCTTCAGCAGAGCGATGGGCAACCGCGCTTATCAGTTCCGTTCACCCGAGCTTTCGGAGGTCAGAGACATTAGAGGCTATATTCAACAAGAAGAGGGATAGGATGTGTTAACGGATGAGGATAAGCTACCATAAGGAGTACAGCCACAACCTGGGCAGAGACATGGAGTATAAAATATACGGCCACGCCGGCAAACCGATGCTCGTCTTCCCCACCTCGCTTGGACGCTTTTATCAATATGAGGATTCGGGCATGATCGATACGCTCTCGTCCTTCATTGAAGCGGGCAAGCTGCAGATCTGGGCCTGCGACAGTCTGGATGAGGAGACCTTCTTCTCCACCCACTGGAACAATGAGGACCGTGTGCACCGCCATGAGCAGTATGACAAATATATTGCGCATGAGCTGATTCCCGGCATCCTCCATGAGAGCAAGCACAACAACGGCGGGACCGACCAGCGCATTCTGATCTCCGGCTGCTCGATGGGCGCTTATTACAGCGCCAGCTTCTTTTTCCGTTATCCGCACTATTTCGATACCTTGATCGCCCTGAGCGGCGTCTACTCCACCTACTACTTCTTCGGCGACTATATGAGCGGGAACGTCTATCTTAATTCACCGCTGCATTACCTGCCCGGGCTGACGGATGAGCATTATCTGAACCAGTACCGCAGCAGCACAATCATCGTCTGTGTCGGTCAAGGGGCGTATGAGGACGAGATGCTTCATGAGACCCGGCTGCTTCAGGAAGTGCTGGGGCAAAAGGGTATTCCGGCCAGGATCGACTACTGGGGCCATGATGTCAGCCATGACTGGCCATGGTGGAACAAGCAGATTCATTATTATGTGGAAGGCTGCCTGGGCTAGTGAAGCCGGGCTTGAACGCGAACCCATTTGTACAAAAAAAAGGAACTGCTGAAATAAGCAGTTCCTTTCTCTTAAGACCGCTGCCGCCTTGTCCTATGCAGGTACATGCTCCGAACAGAACTGAAGCAGCGCGGCTTCCTCATCTTCTTCCATATCGAAATCGAGCAGCTGGCCTGACGAGGTCTCCAGCAGATCGTAGCTGACAATGCTTGTCTGCTCCTCTTCCACTTTGACAATCACGCGGGCGGACACGCCGTTCTCCACGTACAGCTCATCATCCTCCGGCACATCAATATTCACGACGAACTCATATCGCTTGCCGCTTAGGATATTAAATGGATCTCTTACGTTCTCCACGGTGTAGCTTGTAAATGTCAACAAGTTGCATTCCTCATTTCTCAATTCACTGCCAGATTATTGTAACACAGTATCTGCGGCTTTGCCTTTGGTCTTCTTAATCTGCTTGCTGCGCAGCTGTCCGCAGGCCGCATCAATATCGACGCCCTGCTCCAGCCGGGTGCTGACGCTGACGCCCTGCTTCTTCAGCGTATCGAAGAAGGCACGCACCGACTCCCGACTGCTCCGCTGATACTGGCTATGCTCATCCACAGGATTATACGGAATCAGGTTAACGTTCGCCAGCTGGCGGCGGTCTCCGATTAACTCGGCCAGCTCCAGCGCATGCTCCTCGCGGTCATTGATATCCTTCAGCAGGATATACTCCAGCGTGATTCTCCGGTTCGTCTTCTCCAGATAGTAATCAATCGCCGGCATTAACTTCTCTATAGGAATGGCCCGGTTAATCTTCATAATCTGTGTCCGCAGCTCATTATTCGGGGCGTGCAGCGAGATCGCCAGATTAACCTGCATATTGGCGTCGGCGAATTCTCTGATTTTGTCCGCCAGGCCGCTGGTGGATACGGTGATTCCTTTGCCGGCAATCGCCAGACCCTTGTGATCCTTGATGGTAATCAGGAAGTTCAGCAGATGCCGGAAGTTATCGAACGGCTCGCCGATCCCCATAACCACGACATGAGTGACCTTCTGGCCGTGGCCGGCCTGATCCAGATAATGCTGGACCTTCATAATCTGCTCCACGATCTCGCCGCTGGTCAGGTCCCGGCTCTTCGCCAGCAGCCCGCTTGCACAGAAGCTGCACCCGATATTACAGCCGACCTGAGTGGTGACACATACGGACAAGCCGTATTTCTGCCGCATCATCACTGTCTCAATCAGGTTGCCGTCCTGAAGGCGGAAGAGGAACTTCACCGTACCGTCGGCCGATTCCTGCTTCACATGCTCTTCCATCGTCTGAAACACATAATGCTCTTCCAGCAGCTCTATGCATTCCTGATTCATTCCGTCCATCTCGGCGAAGCTGGTGATCCGCTTGCGGTACAGCCATTCCCAGACCGCAGCGGCCCGGGATTTCTTGTGGCCATGCTCCAGCAGCCATGCTGTCAGTTGCTCCAAAGTCAATCCATAAATGGATTCTTTATTCATTTCATATCCTCTTTTCAAAACATTAAAGTTCAATCTATCTATTCTACCTTGACAGGGACATTAGCAACAATACCTTATTGTCTCAAATTTCGTTTATTAAAACAAGAGGAAACACTGCGGAGCCGGGCGCTTTTGAGCAGAGAAACAAGTGGAAACGGCTTTGCCGTCCTTTTAAAGGACGGTACCGTTTCAGCGAGAAATAGAAGGACAATTTATCATGTGAAACATATAAATTTATATTTACAAAAAGCGCAGTCCGCAGGGACCACGCCTTTTTCGCCAAACCTTATTTATACAGAACCTTCTCGACATTGTACTTCGCGCGGAGCTTGTTCACGATATAGGTCTCATAAATCTCTCTGTCCACCGGATCTTCGACGAGGCAGACTTCGATGCGGGTAACCTCATCGCGGTGGGGCTTCATCACGGATACATTATCCTCGAAATGCTTCTTGATCCGCGGTCTCAGCTTGCGGGCCTTGCCCACAAACAACAGCTCGTCCTGATCATTGTAGAACATGAAGATGCCGCCTGATTCGCGGGTAATCAGGTGGAAATCGGTGAATCCGTAAATATGGCTCAGCTCAGGGTTAGCTTGCTTGTAAATAATAACTTCCGGTGACGGAATGGTAATGCTGATCATTAAGCTTCACTTCCTCATTGGATATAGAAATAAATAGTATCACAGAATGGGTATCGTGACTATTTGTATCTTGTGCAAATTACCCTAGAGCTATAAGGAAAAATCAAAAAATCCGGCTCTACGGCTTCAAATCATACTGGTTATTGATCAATCACTCTTCATGGACTGATGAAAAGGACAGCCCTTCGCTTCCGCAGCCTCATGCTGCCCAGAGTCCGCCTGTTGCTTCTTCCGGTAGACGAAGCGCGGGCTTAGCTGCAAATCTCGCAGCTTGTTGTCATTCCAGATCGGCGTGGAGGAAGGCGACATCGGCGGAATCAGCCAGCCCCACTTGCCGGATACTTCCCGTCCCTGCTGCTGCTCCTGTTCCTGGAAGCGGACGAACTGGTCTGCGGCAGTATGATGGTCCACAATACTGACCCCAGCCTGCTTGAAGGAATGGAGGACAGCCCGGTTCAATTCCAGCAGCGCCCGGTCCTTCCACAGCGAGGTATTAGTGGACCGGTCCAGGCCTAGCAGGTCAGCTACCGCAGGCAGACGGTTGTAGCGGTCCGTATCGCCGAAATTCCGCGAGCCGATCTCCGTCTCCATGTACCAGCCGTTGAATGGCGCTGCCGGGTAACGGATGCCGCCGATCTCCAGACACATGTCCGAGACAATCGGAACGGAGTACCAGCGCAGGCCCAGCTCCGTGAACTGCGGAATCTCCGGATGGCTGAGCGGAACCTCCTGCACAAGTCCTGGCGGGATTGGGAAGTAACGGGGCTCCTCCCGGCCGATGCTGATCACGAGCGGCAGAATGTCGAAATCCCCGCCCGTGCCCTGCCAGCCCAGCCTGAGGCAGACGGCGGTGAATTCATCCGAAGCCGGATCACCGGCACGCGGATGCTCCCCGTCCCCGGGATAACCGGCATAGCGGATCAACTGATGATTCCAGATCCGGATGGCACGGTCTTGCTCCTCTTCACTGCGGAAGACGGTAATGACCGGCCGGATACGGCCGCCGTTATTCGCATGCTTCATATGATGCAGCAGCGCCTCCGCGACCTCCGCGACAGTCTCTGCTCTGCGGGCGTCAATCACCTCCAGGGAATGCCAGAACAGTCTTCCGATGCAGCGGCTGTTATGGCGCCAGGCCATCCTTGCCCCGTGCGCCAGCTCTTCTGCCGTATGCCTGTATGTACCTGTGCGCTGCACCTCTTCGAATATATCCGCCAGACGAAGGTCCCGTTCACCCTCTGTTAACCCCAGCTCCTGATAGCAGGCCGTAATGAAGGACTCCGCCTGCCGGATCAGCTCCTGAGTGCTATGCTGTGGAACTGTGTGATTCATCTTCTCTCTCCTATCCATGCGTGCCCTGCTACAGTACCCTCAGCGTATCATCTCTGCTCCAGCTCTGCCAGCCTGGAGATAATCCGTCGTTTGCGGTAGAGCATCCGCGCAGCCTCTGTAACCTCCTCCAGCGTCTTCCGGTTGAGGTATGCGCCGAAGAACATGCCTGCGACCGGAACGGTCTGGAGCAACTTTTTCCAGCCCCAATTGTCGCGGTATACAGTCACTACCTCCTTCCAGCCCTGAATCCTGGAGACGGTCTCCTGGGTCGCGGCGAGAATGTTGCCGTCCCCGCCTGCCTGCAGATTCAGCTCTTTCAGCAGCGTGCGCTTCCCCACTACATCGGAGGAGGCGAACTGCATCACCTTCACGGTGAAGATCCGCTCGGCCTTATCGGTCGGATCGTAGCCATAACACAACCCGATCTCCTGAATCGCCTTCAAGGAGAGGCCCAGGACAGCCGGAATATCGGCAGCCAGTGTAAAAATCCCGCCGAAGCCCGTGGTCGCCCCCTGGGCCGTAGCCGTATTCCGGCTCCGCTCCGCGAGCTTCAGTGCCACTGCATCCATGACAGCCAGCGGGTAAGGCCCGGTAGAGGGAGCGCCCGCCGCCCGGCTTGTCTCTTCCATCAGCTTGCCCACCTTGCGCCCGGCCACCAGATAGTTGCCGCCGTTCTGGATGTAGCCGCCCAGTTCATCAAGCAACCGGCCTACCTTCTCGTGGATAACCTTTGGCGTGATTGCATCCAGCAGCTTGAAGGGCAACCGGGTAATCCGGTCCCAGATCATCAGCCTATTCTGCTCTTTCTCCCACCTGGTAATCTCCTTAAGCGCGGCATACAGCATCTCCGGTGTCTCCGGAGGCCCTCCTGAACCGGTATTGTCCGCTTCTGGCATAGTTATGTACCTCCCCTGAATGGTCTCGTCATTACCTTATAACCCTTTTTCACAGCAAATGATTGCAGAGGCCCCATATCCGGGCCTCGCATCCCAGCAACAGCAAACCGGCACTCCCGGATCAACTCCGGGAATGCCGGTTCACCATAGCCTGGTTCAGGCTTTAATCCTGTGACTCGCCTGCCTGCCCATCCAGCGAAGACAATCTGCGCTTCTCTTCCTCCAGCCTCTCTTGGACCAGCTCTACCCCTTGTCTGCCGACCGAACCTTCCGGGGCATGGCGCACGGCTTCTTCAGCGTGGTCCAGGCTGTTCTCTGCCTGCTCCATCATCTGTCCGGTCGGATGGCTCACGGCCTGGGTTACAGCGTTATGCAGCTTCGTCACCGCATCGTGCGCCTGATCCACCGTGCTGTTGGTGCGCAGACTAGATTCGTAATGCTTCATATTATATTTCCCCCTCCATCACAATGTCCGTTCTTCTGTAGGATGGATTAGGGAAGGAAATCTTATGCGGATTGTAGGCGCGGGGTTCACATGCGGACCGTACGGACGTTATTACTCTCAAAACCGTGGCCTTTCGCTCCATGCGGACTGGAGAGACCTTATCCCCCCAAAAGCAAGGCCGAATTGTGCCAAATGGGAGCAATAAAGGCTCTGGAGTCCGCATGGGCTCGAAAACAGGCTGATTGCTGGAAATAACGGCGCTGGAGTCCGTACGTAACTGAGTAGCGGAGGTTATGGTACCTTAAGCGGCATCTACACCAGGAACATGGCGACAATGGTCATTGCCGTAAGACCCAGCAGGACCGGCTTCAGATTGCGCCGGGCCACCTCGAACGGGCTGACGCCGCAGATCGCAGCGGCGGGAATGAGCGCCCACGGGATCAGGGTGCCGCCGCCGACCCAGATGGCGGCCACCTGCCCAAGGGCGGTCAGCGTCGCCGCGCCGGAGTGGATCGCGGCGGCGAAGAGCCCGGCAATCGAGCCGGCCAGCGAGATGCCGGAGAACCCGGAGCCGTCGAGGCCGGTGATCGCGCCGATTACCGTCAGCGTAACGGCTCCTACCGCGCCGTTCAGGGGCACGTGATTGGCCAGGGCCACGCCCAGGTCGTTCACGATGCCGTGCGAGCCGTCCGGCAGCACCTTGCCGAACAGCTCGGTGAAGGCGGCATCACCCAGATAGAAGAAGGCGGCAATCGGGATGACCGGCCCGAAGACCTTGAAGCCGAAGGTGAACCCTTCAATGAGATAGGCGGTAATCCTCTCTAGCCCCTGCCCCTGGCCGCGATGGGCCAGCAGGGTAACGGCAATCAGGATCAGCACAGCGGTTCCTCCGACCAGCGCGGTAGCATCGCCGCCTTGCAGGTGAAGCATGAACATGCCGATCACATCCAGCAGGAAGAGCAGCGGAATGGCGATCGCCAGCCCTTTGCGCAGACGTTCACTCAGGAGGACTGGCTGGTCATCCTCCGTCCCCGCATCAGCCAGCGGCTCTGCTGCTGCTACGGGTGAAGTGACCAGACCGTCTCTCCAGGTGCCGTTCCTCTGGTCTCTCTTCATCATCCAGAAGGCTGTCACCGTAGTCACTACCCCCATTACGACCACCAGCGGAATACTGGCCTCCATCACGCTGGACACCGGAAGACCGACGGCATCCGCCGTCAGCTTCGGAGCGCCTTGAATAATATAATCGCCGGAGAGGGCGATCCCGTGCCCGAACAGGTTCATGGCTACCGCTGCGCCCAGCGCAGGCAGGCCGACCCGGACCGCCACCGGCAGCAGAACCGCCCCGACCAGCGCTACCGCAGGGGACGGCCAGAAGAAGAACGAGGTCACCATCATAATCAGTCCGATTCCCCAGTAGGCCATCGCCGGTGTGCGCAGGAACCGGGTGAGCGGCGATACCATCGTCTCGTTGATGCCCGTTATAATCAGAATCCGGCTCATCGCCACGATAATAGAGATAATCATTATAGTGCCGAGCAGCTCCTTAGTCGCATAGACAAAAGAGTTAAAGATCCCCGACACCGACCCGCTAAGCGTCGCCGTTGCCAGCAGCCCGAGCGCCAGAATCCCGGTCACACAGATCATGGTTGTATCACGCCGCTTGATCAGCAGCGCCAGAATGAACACAATAAACACCAGATACACCCAATGAATCGCAGTAAGCTGGATACCCATTAGCCATGCGCCCCCTTTCCACTTACAAATAGCAAGCAGGTGCTATATGCTATGCAGGAGGATAGGCTATTGTTCGCCTCAGGGACGCGCAAAAAGACCCCCGCCTCCACATCACATGGGTTCAGGGATCTTATTTGCGGATTACACTCTGTTACCGGTGCCTGCCTGCTCTTCTGGCCCGGAGGAACGCGAGCTGCTTCAGTCTGTCCTGATCGTATAAGCTGCCCGCGGTTTCCGGTTGCCCGGTATGTAGATGGGTAATCTCCTGCACTGCTGCCGGTCTTGCGGCAGCAGGAAGAAGAGTGGAGGTGCCGTCCCTGTGAACGATCAGACTATGGCCGGGCGAGGGGTGCGGCTCGCGCACATACTCGTCAAGGTAGCCATATACCTTACGTTGCATCACAGGATCTTTGCTCATCTGCTGCAGAATATTCGGAGCGATTACAAGCTCTCGCTGGTCCCTCCGGTCTCCTGCATCCGTCTTCTTCCCCTTGCTGCCGTCTTTGGCTACCGCCATAATGCGGACGGACAGACCGTACCTTGCCTTGATTCTTCGTGCCTGATCCTCAATTGCCGCTCCCACAGCCGCCATCATCTCCGGGAAGCTAAGCGGGGATGACCCGGCGGAAGTGTGGTCCGCCTGTTGCGGTGAGCGGGTCAGCGAAGCGGCGTTGATTCGTGATATGGGAATATACATCGGACGCTCCTCTTCTCGCGCGTAAAGTTCAGGACAACTATTTATCGGCAAAAAGAGGAAAATTACTTATAAAGGGCTATTCCTTAGCCAATGCGTCCGCAGCTGCATCCTCACCGCCAAGCCGCCCGGAGGTGAAGGAGTATCCCAGTCCAACGCCGTTGCCTACATAGGTATCATTAAATAACACCCCTTCAGACTCCACGCCTACGGCATACAGTCCTTTGACCGGCAGACGCTTATCATTCAGCACCTGGAACTTGGTATTGACCAGCAGACCGCCTACTGAACAGAGGTTGTTGATCTCAGCAATAACGGCGTAATACGGCCCGCTGCTGCCCATAGGAATCAGATATTCCTTCGCCTTGCCGAACTCCGTATCGGTGCCCGTCTTCGCTGCTTCCTCATAGAGCTTGAACTCAGCGGCAAATACTTCCGGGTCCATCCCTGCATTCTTCGCCAGCTCCTCAAGTGTATTGCCCTTGAAGCCGTCGCCGTTCGCTACCATGGATTCGAAGACTTTATCGGCATCCTTCCAAGGCTGGTCGAGCGTGAACTTGCCCTTGTAGGAGGCATAGAATTCCGGCGGCATGCCCGGCAGCTTAGGTGCCTGAATCCCCTTCATCCCCTTGGACTTCAGGGCATCCAGCTGCGCCTGCGAGACAATAACCAGATGATACGCTCCGTTAAAAGCACTGGTATTCGCCGCTGCAACCGCCGTCAGCGTCGCCGCCTCATCTCTGAATCTCGCGCCCGAAGGGCCTACATTCATCAGGGTTGGCAGGTAAGACAGCATCATCGGATAGCTGGCTTCAAACGGCTCATACTCCGTCTTCAGCTTATCTGTAGCTCTGGCCAGCGTCTGGTGAAGCATCTGCCCGCCGAAGTTGTCCGGCACCTTCGCGCCGATCTCCCAGGACATCTTCAGCCCTTCGCCGATGTTCTGCCCAAGCCCGCCGTTCACGCCTTCGAAGCCAAAGGCTTCCTTAACCATCTCTTTATTCCCGGCATATCCTCCGGTAGCCATCACAACGCTTGCCCCTGCAATCTCCAGGGTTGTTCCGTCAGACTTCTTGGCAACGACTCCGGTCACCTCTCCATTAGCGCCAGTCATCAGCTTCTGCGCGGTGGCCTCCGTGATCACCTGTCCGCCGCCCTTCTCTACGGATGCTGCAAGCATCTTGCGCAGCAGCTCCTGGCGGGTCTCATAAGGAGGCAGCATATGGAGCTGTTCCCCGGCGAAGTTCAGGAAGGTGGTGGTGTAGCCCTTGCCGGTCAGCCAGTCATAGGTCTCGCCCGACTTCGTAACGTATTGGCGGATTGCCGCCGCATCCACGCGCCAGTGATTGTTCACGATCCAGTCGGCAATCTCCTTCTCGACTTCTACTTTCAGCCCGCTGCTTAGCGCGGCCGAGGAGTTGTAGAATTTGCCCGCCCAGGACAGGTTGCTCGCGCCGCCGATCGTCGCTGTTTTCTCGATCAGGATCACCTTCGCGCCCTTATCCGCTGCCGATACCGCTGCCGATACTCCAGAGGCACCTGCTCCAACCACGACCACATCTGCGGACAGCTGCTCGGTCTTGCCTTCTCCCGATTTCACTACAGCCTTTGTTTTAAAAGCCTCCACATTGCCGCCCGCCTGCTTAAGCGCATCCTCCACAGCGGTCAGAATCGCCTTGCTGGACTCGGACGCACCGCTGACGGCATCAATATTCAGGGTCTGGCCGGATAGAATCTCCTCCTTGACCTTATTGATCGCCTCCACCCCGATTCCGGCGGTTTCGTTCTGGCTGACCACATTGATTCCGGTAATGACCGAATGATCGTCAAGCGTCACCTCAACCTGAATCTTGCCGTCCTTGCCTTCAGCTTCTGCTTTATAGGTTCCGGCTTTGAAGCCTGCCGGTACAGCACTTGTATCCGCTGGCTGTGACGCCTGCGGCGAAGCGGACGGCTGCTCGGAAGCTGCCGGTGCGGCGGAATTATTACCGCTACAGCCGCTCAGGAGCGACAGGACCAATACCAGACATACGGTGAATAGGAACACTCGTTTTGTTGCTTGCTTACGCATTAATTTCTCCCCCTGTGTGGTTAATGCAGTCCCGTTTCTCTCTAATAGGACTGCTGACTACCGCACAAAGTGTAAACCTTGGTACAGTACCAAGGTCAATGGACAATATGTGAAACTTTTCTCAAAGTAGGGAAGACGCTTCCTCCAGTTCAACCGGAATATTAATCTCCAGATACGTTTTGCTGCCGTTACCCGTGCGCTCAGTGAACAGAATTTTACCGCTGATATCCCCGCTAATCTTATAATTCCTTGCCTCCACATACTCCAGCATGAATCCGAAGGCATCCCGCTCCAGGTAATCCTCCTGGCCGCTGACAATGACGGCAGAGATGCAGGTAGCCGGCTCCAGAACCTCCACACTGTCATTCAGGCAGACTCCGAGCTTCACCTGATCCTCCGCAAGCAGGCCAAGTCCCCAGCTATACTCCAGATCCCCTGGTCCACAGACGTATTCGCCCGCCTTATGCTCAACCCGGAAGGAATAAAAGGTGAACGGCAGCAGCTCCATCCACGCCTGAACCGTGTCTTTGAGCTCCTCCTTTTGCAGCAAATGATTCTTGTTCGTCTGCTGAATCCGGTACATGCGCGGCACCTGCTTCATCTTGCACGTATACAGGGATGCGCTGACCTGCGCCAGCTCCGCCTGAATCTCCTGAATCTTGCCGAGCAGCAGCGTGCTGCGCCGGATCTCCTCCTCCAGCTGCATACCCGCAGCGGCAATCGACTCTACCACTTGCTCACACGGCGCGTCCTTGATCAGCCCGGCTACATCCTGAAGCGGGATCTGCATGCTCCGGTACCATCTGCTCGTCAATAGATTCCGCGCATCCAGATCGTTGAAATACCTGTAATTATTATGATGATCCTTCATCGGCCGGACAATATCATGTTTCTCATATAAGCGCAGTGTATCTGCCGTCACTCCCAGAATGGATGCAAATTCACCGATTGAATACTTCATCAGCAGCCCCCCAGCTTACTTGATCGCATACGCTCATGCCTATGATTCATGTAATTAATGATAGAGGGTTTGACCGGGAGACATTGTGGATTATGTCACACCGCTTCTGCCGGAGGACCGGGAGGAGCTTTTCCTGTCGCAGGTGACGGCGGCATGGTCTATACTTGAAAGATACGGAAGAAACTCACGAACGGAGGCGGCTGCCATGCCCGCAAAGCTAACAGACAAGGTCGCTGACCTGCCCTTGACGCCTGGCGTATATCTAATGAAGGACGGCCTGGGTCATGTGATTTATGTCGGTAAGGCGAAGCAGCTGAGGAAGCGGGTCCAGTCTTATTTTTATAATAATAAGGGACATTCGCCCAAGGTGAAGCAGCTCGTTAAGCATATCCGCGATCTGGACTACCGGTTGACCGATACAGAGCTGGAGGCCTTCATGCTGGAATGCCAGCTGATCAAAGAGATCAAGCCGATGTATAACCGCAAAATGAAAAATCCGCTCGCCTACAGCTATATTTCCATCGTGGACAAAGCGCCTTACCGGCAGATTGAGATCGGCTATGAGCCAAGTACAGAGGCGGGCGGCCTCGTCTATGGCCCTTATACCAGCCGGAGTACGGTGGAAAGAGCGGTGCTGGGCATCAAAGAATCGCAGCGCATTCTGTGCAGCAGTCCCCATTCCCGCAGCTCCCGCTGCCTGAACCATTCGCTGGGCTTATGCATCGGCATGTGCGGCGGCGGGGAGGCAGCTGTGGCACAATATGAAGCCGTTATAGATGAGATCATTTGCCTGCTGGAAGGCAGGGACAGCGTAATTGTAGCCGGACTGGAAGCCCGGATGGAGGAAGCTGCGCTGCGGTTCGACTTCGAGACGGCCGCCAAATTCCGCGATTATCTGGGGGCGGTTCACTCGCTGCTGCAGAAGGAGCAAGTGATCGAATTCACCGGAGCGAACAAGAATATTATCGTGCTGGAGCCAGTGGACGCGCAGTCCCATAAGCTGATCCTCATCAAGGGCAGCGTCATCCTCTACCGCACCCTGCTGGCAAGAGACGCGCTGAACAAGGGGCAGCTCACCGGGATGATCGCTGCATCTGCCAGGGAAGTCTTCCACAGCAGCAGCCAGACCGCCGCTACGGAAGAGATGAACCGCCACAAGATCGACGAGGCACAGATCATCTACAGCTACCTCAAGAACAGCTCCAGCCATTATCTGCTCGTCCCGCCGGAGTGGTTGGAGGATGAGGGTGTGACAGGGTTAGAGGAAGGGATAGCGGAACTGGTTCAGTCTTCTGTCTTGGGTACATAGCAATTGACTCTGCATCCCCACTTAATACACCACCTGCGGCGCAAACCGCCCGGTGCCTTTTAACGTATAGTCATAGAATTCAAGAATTAGCCTGTTCATGGTCTCAATACAGTAATACTTATCGATATCCGCCTGCCCGCGCTGCAGCATATTCGCAAGGATGGGGGAGAACAGCGGCAGATCAGTCAAGCTCAAGTGCTTGGCCCCCTGATTTAGCAGCCTTTTCCACACCCGGGTTGAATGTCTGGACGGTCTCACGCCTGTCTTCTTGCGGACCAGATCAACCGAGCCTTTCAGCGTAAAAATAAACAGCAATGCCGCCAGTATTCCCCAACTGAACCTCCAATCCATAACGGGGGCAGTGTCAGTATAACGAATACGATAAACAGGGTAATTCTAATTTAGGATTAGAATTACCCTGTTTATCGTAGGTTTGAGCCTAACGTTGAGATGGAGCTTATCTCTATCTCAACGTTTTTTGTTGGAAATTGCGATCAAGATGTGAAAGAGCTGGAGGCGCATCGAGTCATCATGTGTCGTCCTCTCTCTTTGAGGGCTTTATTTTATCCGGAAGGGCCTGAATCGCTTGAACGAGCTGGGCGAGTGACTGATCCAAGTGATCCAGTCTCTCAACAATGGTTTGCAATACATAGTGAATCAAGATGAAACATAGTGTGACCGGAAATCCGACGTTCGTAACCAAGGATATCAAATCAGTAGGAGACATCGAGAACCTCCTCCTTTCTACATAGTGTCTCTGGATTCTACAAATAGGGAAATTTTTGATATGGATATACAACCAAATATGATAAGATATAGGAACACAAGTTCGTATTTTGGTTGTGAAACACCTCCTAAATTTTCCCTCTAAGTAGAAAGATATTTGTACCAAGGAGGTAGGTTGAGGATGGAGCAGCAAATAATACAACGCTATCGCCGGGAAGTGTATCGGATTGGCTGGCGCTTGCAATATCGGAGCAAAAAAATCTATCGAAATGAGTGTGGCTTTTTGGATATCAACCCTATTCAGAAGGATGAAGCAGAGGACATAATTAACCGGTTATCCATAGAGCAATTGTTGGACACGCTGCCGGCCAAAGGAAAGATGATCTTGCAAAAGCTGTACTTGCAAGAGTTGACAGAAGCCGAGGTCGCTGCGCAGCTGCACATGAGTCAACAGGGGGTTAACAAATGGAAACGAAGAATGATACAGCAGCTATCACAGACTGTGAATTTGTAGAGCTACTGCAGGCGGCCAAACAGCAGCAGCCCGAAGCCATACTAAAAATAATCGAATTGTTCCAGGAGGATATTGAAACCGTCAGTCAACGTATCCGCATCCCGCGAGAAGATGCAGTTTCTCATATTGTGACGGAGCTGTTGGCTTATATTCAAAGAAACAACATCTCATAAAGAAGCGGGCAACGCCTGATAAGTGGCGCTGCCCGCTATGTTTATGGGAATGCTTTAGGACTTGTTTTCTTCCGGAATGTCGAAGAACTGATTCAGATTCATTTCCTTTGTCCCCAGGGTAGTGACCTCACCGTTAGTCTCAACGAATCCATAATCCGATTGTCCGACATGCCCCTTGAAGTGGAAAAAGAAGACACGACTCGTGATTTTTGGAAGTACGCCATCCTGGTCGGTGATTTTTCGGGGCAAAAAGAACAGGCCACTTGAACCTGAATCTGATTTAAAGGTGGCTGTCCATTTTTCTTCGCTATGGTTCCCCGAAACTTCGTAGTATGAAATGCTATTACCCCCAGTCAAGAAAAATTGATCTGCTCTTCCTTCCGGGAAATAATAATTTTGATTTCCTCCAACTTCACTAGGGATAAATTTCAAGGCCTTTAATGAACTCACCATTGGAAATTTCAGCGCTGCACTCCGAGCTTCAGCCAGGCTGGACGAAGCCAATTGTTCCTTCAGCTCTTCACCGGATTGTGCGACGAATACCATTCGTTGTTTAGGATTCCACAGGACATATGCCCCCGTGGATTCTGCGATAAAGCGTAACGGTACAATCACACGCCCTTGTTTAAGGGTCGAGGCCGCTTCCAGCTTCACTTCTTTATTCCCGACCTTTGCTGTTTTTTGGCCCGCTACCAAGGTGGTGGTTGCCCCGTCCCGGGTAATGGTGACGGTCTTGGATGCGTTATTCCATTGTATCGAGCTTCCAGGTATTTTTTGGGCTAATTGCAAGGGCACCATAGTCGTACCACTAGTGATATAAGGGGCTACATCCGTATTTGCGTAAAGGCCGTTGATACTAATTTTGATTGCTGTAGAAGCTGCGGAAGCCGTTCCTGCAGATATGGCGCTTCCCGCGATCAGCAGGGACGCAGCGAGACACCCAACAAATGATCTTTTTAACATTTTTTTCACGTTATCACATCCTCCTTGTTCCATTTATTGTATTCACTCCCTGTAATGTAGACGCAAATATATCCAAAATGTTACTAAAAACAAAGAAGAAACTTCTTAAAAGAAGTTTCTTCTTTGTTTTTAGTATGACTGCTCCGGTTAGGCAGGGTCAAGCTTGGTGATAAGCGGAGCGAAGTTATAGATGGTGAATTTGGCGGCGCTATTGGGGTCAGCAGGATTTTCCTCTGTGCTGACTACTACGCGGTTAGTGGTAGATAGATTGTCCGTCCATGTATTGTAAATCGCTCCTGCGACATCCATCCGCAGCTGGGTTTGTGAAAAGCTGGCTTGGCTGTACGAGCTGCCGCCCTGATCCTCAACACCGTGAATCATTTTGACTTTGTTGTAGGTGCCCAGCAGGTTTTGGGTAAGTCCAACGTTAACGTTATCCGTCCAAGGCAGGGCAGAACCGTTTACATACAAAGTTGCCCGATTCGTCGCGTAGTTGTATACCAGCTTCAAATCTACGGTTTGACCTTTGCCCAGACTGGCTACCGGGTTGGATTGAAAATACGTCGAGTTGTTATTGTAGGACGAACCAAGGAAAACTTTGAATCCTGCGGAGGAATACGATATGCCGGCTTCAATAGCCGCATCTCCAATGCCCAGGTACCAATCGACATACCCATTGACCAAGTTGATGGTCGTAGGCAAAATGAGTTTGGTTGTCACTCCTGTATAAGAGGCTGATTTTGTAAGTGTTCTTACTGCACCATGTCTAAGCATAATTTTTCTCTCCTTATTTGTATGAGTTGAGTAGCTTGGAAGCTGGCGCGCCGTTTTGCTTCTCATCTATAAGGGAGAATTTTGAGAGGAATCTACTACCTTTTTTCTTTTTTTGTGGTTAAACAACAAATAATTCAGAAGAGCAATACCAAATAGGATCATCATATTCTCATAATATAAATGGCCGTATCTTACCAGCCACTTGGTTCCATATGATTTAGGCGAAGTTACGGTTACATTAACGCGGATTAATTTTAAACGATGCTTAGGAGCATGTATTTATCATCAGAAAAAAAGCCATCCGCCAGATACTCCGGTACGGACAGCCTTATATGAGCTTAATTGTTATGATACCGCCCTCTAGGCACGACCAGCGGGGAACCGGAGACCGGGTCAGGAATGACTGTGCTATCCAGTCCGAAGATCTCTTTAACCCGCAGGCTTGTGATAACCTCTGCGGGCGAGCCCTCGGCAACCAGCCGACCGGAATGCAGCGCAAAGATATGGTCGGCATACCGGGCGGACAGGTTGATATCATGCAGGACCATCACAATGGTGGTTCCGTGCTTGCGGTTCAGATCGGTGAGCAGGTCCAGAATCTCCACCTGGTAGGTGATATCCAGGAAGGTGGTCGGCTCATCCAGGAACAGGATATCGGTCTGCTGGGCCAGGGCCATCGCAATCCAGACCCGCTGCTGCTGGCCGCCTGAGAGCTCATCGATATTACGGTTAGCGAACTCTGTGATATTCATAATCTCCATCGCTTCGGCCACGGCTTCGTAATCCTTCCGGGACCAGCCCCCAAGCAAGGACTGGTGCGGGAATCTGCCGCGTCCCACCAGATCGGCAACCGATATTCCTTCCGGCACAATCGGTGATTGCGGCAGCAGCCCGATGACCCGGGCCAGCGCTTTGGCCGGAATCTGTGAAATCGGCTTGCCGTCCAGCGTTACCTGGCCTGCGGTATGCTTGATCAGCCTGGCCATGGTTTTGAGCAGGGTGGATTTCCCGCAGCCGTTCGCGCCGATAATGACGCTGATCTGATGATCCGGGATCACCAGGTCTATCCCATGAATAATCGTCTTATTCTCATAGCCCGCTATCAACTGCTCAGCTCCAAACACATGTGCCTTGTTCATTATAATTCTCCCTTTCGATTCATGCGGATTAACAGGAAGATCAGGTAAGGCGCTCCGAGTAATCCGGTAATGATGCCTACAGGGAATCTGTACTCAAAAGCAAATTGTCCAATCAGATCAGACGCCAGGACCAGATTCACGCCGACCAGACCTGCGGGTATGATGCTGGAGGCACCTGTACCTACCAGTCTTTTGGCAATTGGCCCTGACAGGAAGGAGACAAACGCAATAGGTCCAGTAGTAGCCGTAGCAATCGCCACCATGAAGACAGAGCTGACAATCAGCGCAATTCGGGTCCGGTCTGTGCGGACTCCAAGCGAGGTAGCCGACTGCTCCCCCAGCTCCAGAATACTCAGATGCTTGCCCAGCAGGATGATGATAGGCGAACAGATCAGCACGATGATCACCAGCGGCGGAAGCTCGCGCATCTGTGAGCCGTTGAGACTGCCGGTCAGCCAGCGGACCGCTGAAGGGATGTCCTTCTCGGAGCCGATCAGCAGCAGGTAGGAGATCACGGCATCCAGCATCGCCTGAAGACCAATCCCGATCAGAATTAACCGCCCGATGGAGAAGGTTCTTCCCCTGGAGAGCACATAGATCAGCAGCACGGTGGCAAGGCCAGCGATTACCGAAGCAACAGAGACTACAGCTCCGCTGGCTTGAAGGATCACGATGCAGTATACCGCTGCCGCACTAGATCCTGAGGTAATGCCAATCACATTCGGGTTCGCCAGCGGATTGCGCAGCATCGTCTGGAAGGTGTACCCGGCAATCCCGAAGGCGAATCCGGCAAAAAGACCCGCCAGCATCCTCGGCAGCCGGATCACATTCACGGCGAAGGAGACGCCCTTCAGCTCTTCCCCGGAGAGTGCGCGCAGCACATCGGCAATCGGATAGACGGTATTGCCGAGCAGCAGCATGGCGCAGCAGAGCCCTACGGCAAGTACTGCAAGCAGGCTGGTAACAATCAGGCCGCGGCGGTGTCGCTGACGTCTGCCCGCCATAATAAATTCAATCGTTTCATTTCTCATAAGGATCGCGCTTTCGACTTCATCGCTAATAGAATCAGGATCGGTGCCCCTACGAAGGCTGTAACTACACCGACTTCAAGCTCTCCGGGGCTGCCGATCAGCCGCCCGCCTACATCGGAGATTGTCAGAATAATCGCCCCGGTGACCGCTGACATCGGGATCACGAACCGCAGGTCCGAACCGAGGATCAGACGGATCACATGAGTGGACAAAAGGCCGATGAACCCGATAGGCCCGGCCAGGGCCGTCACAGCTCCGCATAACAATACCCCTGCCAGCGCGGCGATAAGCCGCAGTGTCCCTGTGCGGACCCCGAGGCCTGTCGCCACATCATCGCCCAGGGCCAGCGCATTCAGGGCCGGAGCTGTAAGGAAGGCAATCAGCATGCCGATCATCAGGAACGGAATGAAGGTTGTAATGCCGCTCCAGGTCCCCGCACCCACGCTGCCCACCTGCCAGAACCGGAACTGGTCCATGACGTAAGCGCGCGGAATCATGATGGCAGTGACCAGAGAGGACAGAGCCGCGCTGATCGCAGCACCCGCCAGAACGAGCTTAATGGGCGTGGCTCCGCCACGCCCCATCGAGCCGATTCCGAATACGAAGACCGCTGTAATTGCAGCTCCGGCTAAGGCTAACCATATATATTGGCCCGCAGTGCTTATGTTCAGGAAAGCAATTCCGCAGACCACGAACAAAGAGGCTCCCGTGTTCACCCCGAGGATGCTGGGGTCGGCAATCGGGTTGCGGGTCACCGCCTGCATCAAGGCTCCCGATACACCTAACGCCCCGCCGCACATCAGGCTGAACACCGTCCGGGAGATCCGCTTGCGCACCACATTTGCCCCATAGCTGTCCACCTCTGGACGGAAAAGCCCGTCAATCAGCTCATTCCAGCCTACATGACGGGCTCCCAGTACCAGTGACGCAATGATGCACAGGACCAGCAGGACCATGCAGCTCATCAGCACCAGGATGAAATTCTTCGGCATATGCAATTTTAGCTTATTGTTGTCCGAGACCGGTGAACTCATCATTTTATTTTATCAATAGCTCCCCCAATTAAGGCAAGGTATTCATCAATGGTGTACGCAATGGACAGCGGATTCGGTGTTCCGGCAGCAACCAGCGGAGTATCACTGTCGATAAAAGCTACCGATCCCCGTTCAATGGCCGGGATTTTGCCGATCAGTGAATCTGCCTGAAGCGTCTTAAGCAATTCGGCATTTCCATAACCTACGATCAGATCCGCATCATTCAGAGCTTCTACATTCTCAGAGCTTAAGCTGAGCGAGTAGCTGGTTGGGTCTGTAATCTGTTTGGTAATGCTCTCGGGATACGTCATGCCCAGCTCATACAGGAATGCGACCCGGGAGTCCACAGGTGTATAAATATGCAGTTTCGACAAATCCTCAGCGGAGAAATTGACCCAGACTACTTTTTTGCCGGCAATCTGCGGATATTTGCTCAGCTTGTCCTTAACCAGGGCTTCGGTGTCCTTGATGAGCTGCTCGCCTTCAGGCTTCATGCCCATTCCTTCTGCGTTCAGCAGCACCTGCTCACGCCATGTCGTAGCCCAAGCAGCTGTCGGGTAAGCTACCACTGGAGCGATCTGGCTCAGTGTCTCATAGTCTTCCTTCGTTAGGCCCGAGTACGCGGCCAGAATAACATCAGGATTGGCGTCTGAGATCGCCTCGAAATCAAGACCATCGGTATCCTGGAATACATTCGGATCGGTTACATTCAGCTCCTTGAGCTTATCTGCAGTCCAAGGCAGCAGTCCGCTGCCATCCTGCACGCCGAAGTTCGCAGCCGAGAAGCCTACAGGGACAACGCCCAAGGCCAGAGCCACATCATGGTTAGCCCACTGCACAGTAACTACGCGTTCCGGCTTGCTCTTAATTACAGCTTCACCAAGCGCATGCTTGATGGTAATCGGATAGGTCACAGCATCCTGCGCCGCTGGTGCTTCTGTGCTTGCCGCTTCGCTGGTTGCAGCTGCTGCCGGTGCAGGGGAAGGTGAAGCTGCTGAATTCGGCTGGTTGGACGAGCAGCCTGCCAGCACTATAGTTAGCGCTAATGGAATGAATAATGTCTTGAAAGAGAACTTTTTGGTACGGTTCATGTGTGGACCCTTCCTTATCTGAAAAGGTTTTGGTCGATCTTATACTGTGGCTTATCCGGCAATAAGACATCGTGCAATTTTATACGATAATGAGAATCATTATCGATAAATATATAGGGGCTGGGGCAGGTTGTCAATGTAAAATTTGGATTCCGCCCGCAAACCTCAGCAAAATGCCCGATGGTAATTTTCGGATTAAAAAAATTTTTAAAAAATTGGGCTAAAGGGCGCTGTTGGTGGTCGGGGCGGGATTAGGATCGTTGGTTGGGATAGTAGTAGCTGTGGTGGTGGCTGGTGGTATTGGGGTGGATGATGGGGCTTATGAGCTTATAGGCTGATTGCTGGTGATAATGTGCGGATGGTGATAGTTGCTAACGTAATGGTGTGGCTCCGGTGAACGGCATTGATTATAAGGTAACCTACCTTCCCGCCTCCAGCCCACTTTCCAGGAATTCGGGGGCATTTTTGCTCCACAACTCTACTTCCCTACCATTTTCCAGGAATTCAGGGGTCCTTTGCTCCTCAGTTCTGCCACTCTGACCGCCTTTACCAAATTTAGCGGGATTTATCCCTTTGATCTCCTCACACCAACCGCTTTAACCATATTTAATGGGATTTATCCCTTTTATCCCCTTGCAACGAGCACGTTTCACCTGAATTAATGGGATTTATCCCTCTGCTTGTCCGATATAGCTAACCTCCGCCTAATTTAATAGTATTTATCCCTTTGAATACTCATTCTACGTGTACATTAAAAAAAGCCCCACAAACAACCGCCCTTTATAGTGGGCCGCTTGTGGGGAAGTCTGGGGGGAGAACAGAAAGGTTAGCTAAGTTAGCTTACTTAAAATTACATGCTCTTGGTCAATGTAATGGATTGATCCGCTTTACCCCATTGTACGTTCCAGCCCAGTAATTCGGTGATGAAACGAAGGGGAACTACGGTTCTGTTGTCGTCGTTCACAAAGACCTTGGCGCCGACGGATTTTCTCATGCCGTTGACTTCCATGAAGTCTTTGTTCATCCAGAATACCAGGGTGTCGCTGCCTGCGGTAATAGTAACCTGCTGCGCCTGCTTATCCCATTTCACTTCTGCCCCGATGCCTTCACTCAGGTAGCGAAGCGGGATGTAGGTCATTCCGCTCCAGATGAACGGCTTGGTATCCATTTGGGTTACAGTTCCGTTAATATTCAGGACGCTGCTGCCTACCTTCATCCAGACCTTCATCATGGAAGCGGGATCTGCCGGTGTTACAGGTGCTACTGCATCCTGGAACTTGTCGTTAAACTGTGTGACAATTGCATTGCCCAGCGCTTGGCCTACCCCGAACATTGTCTTGTAGCCCTCGCGGTTCGTCTTGTACGATGCGTCATAGTTGCCCGCTGCATATTGCGTAAGCACCTGCTGCACTTGATTCTCGTGGGTGGTCAGTGCGGATTGCCCCGCCGACTTCGGCAGGTTGCCTGCTGTAGCCGAATCAAGGAAGGCTGCAAATTCAGTGGTGAAGCCTGCGATACGCGCTTCTACTGCTGCTTTTGCCGCTGCATCATTGTTCTTCACTGCCGCTGTGAAATCAGCCTGGGCATTCACATGATTCGTGACCCAGATCTTCTCAAAGGCCGCTGCCCCGTCTGCACCATAGATGGAGGCAATCGCTGCTTTGAAGTCGGCCGTATTCATGGCTTCGGCTGTAAGCAGCGCACTGGAAGCGGCTCTTCCGTCATATTGCTCCTGCATTTGCAGGACGGACAGAGCGAAGTGTTCACCCGCTAACTGGTTGAGTGCGGATCTCAGATCAGCAGCCTTGGTATCTGCCATGGTATGCTCGAATTTAGCAGGCATTTGCGTAGTAATTGCACTGGACAAGGCCTTGCTGATGCTGAACATCTCAGCATACCCCTTACGGTAGGCTTCATAAGCGCCCTTGTAATCGCCGGCTGCATAATCCTCGAACACTTCCTGGACATGGTTCTCATGACTGCGGATAACCTGCTTCGCGGCAGCTGCCGGAAGCTTGCCCTCTGTTGCCGTGCCGAGGAAATTCCCGAATTCGTCTACAAAGCCGCTTACTTTATCTTCTGCAGCTTTGACGGCTGCGGCGTCCTTGTTCTTCGTCGCCTTCACCAAATCGTCGGTGTACTTGTTATGAGCGCGGAAAATCCGTTCAAATTCAGCTGCACCTGCATCACCGTACAGTGAAGCAATGGCGGGCTGCATATCGAGCGCGTTCTGATCAAGCGCCTGGTAGGCTGCTGCCGCATCCTTGGTCTCGTCATAGGCCTTCGTCATTGCGGTTACGGCAAGGGTGAAATGCTCGGAGAGCAAATAATCCAGGCCCGCTCTCAGCTCAGCTGCCGGTGTATTCACCGAAGCCTTCATCACTGTGGCTGCCGGAGCTGCCTCTGCACCTGCCAGCGCAGGGATCATCAGGGCCAAGCTTAACATCGGAACGACTAGCTTCTTCATCTTCATCTCACTTCACTCCTTGGGTTGGTGTAATATATGGTGTTCACGTTTCCTGTCTGCCTGTTTGCCTGTACATACACTGAAACGCAGGGAATTCAGGTTTGGATCACCATCCCGCAAAAAAAAGCTGCCCGCCGGTATAAAACACCGGAACGGGCAGCCTCTTGTAATGATATAACCTGCCAGCAGAACGCTGGTTAACCCAGCAACGCGCGTACGCCTTCACTCAGCGGGGTAAGCGGACGGTTCAGCAGCTTCGCAAGGTCGCCACTCTCGATATTCAGCGCGCCATCACGGATAGCTGCTTGAATGGCCACGACGATCGGCAGCGCCGCTTCCGGCACGCCTGCACCTGCCATAATCTTCGCATAGGCGGTGTCATCCACCTGCTGCACGGCAACCTCCTGGCCCAGAACCTCGCCGACCACCGCTGCCAGTTCTGCCTGGGTAAGCGGGGTGCCGGACAATTCGTAGATGACACTCTCACGGCTCTCTCCAGCCAGAACAGCAGCCGCCGCTTCAGCATAGTCGCTGCGCAATGCCCAGCCTACCTTGCCGTCTTCGGCAGAGGTCAGCCATGGAGCGCCGGCCTTCACGGCCTGAATGGAGCCGACTTCGTTCTCCAGGTACCAGTTGTTGCGCAGGAAAGCATACGGAATGCCGGATTCACGGATGAACTCTTCTGTCGCACGGTGTACCGGCGCCAGGAACAGGGAGCTGTTATCGGCATCGCCTACACTGGTATAGACGATGAAGCCTACACCTGCACGGACAGCTGCGTCTATAGCTGCCTTATGCTGGCGGATACGGGTGTCGTTGTCGCCGTCAGCCGAGACGATCAGCAGGCGCTCCACTCCGGCAAAGGCGGTGTCCAGCGTCTCCGGCTGATCGAAATCACCATGACGGACATCGACCCCGCGCGCCTTCAGTGCTTCTGCCTTCTCCGGGTTTCTGACACTGGCTACAATATTCCCAGCGGGTACGGTCTTCAGCAGAGTCTCTGCTACGATGGAACCAAATTTACCTGTTGCTCCTGTTAATGCGATTGTCATCTCTAATTCCTCCATTTGGGTTCTTGTATTTCAATCTCAGCTATAAGCTCTCGTTGACATCGGTAATCATCACTCATGTAACCATTGTAGTTACAAGTTGGCCGGATGTCAAATAGATTGTTCAAGATTCACCCCACCGTCTTGAAATAGCGGTAGATCTGCTCCAGCTTCTTGCTATGTTTCCCCTTCTTGCTCTCCATGTTACCGAATTCGAAGAACTTCACCTTACGGATGCCCACGTAGTTGAACAGGGCTTTGCGCATCAGTATCTTATGCGAGTTCCCCAGCCATAGCAGCGGGTAGTGGGTCGGCCCCTTCATGCTGGAGATGCAGATCACGCTCTTCCCCTTGAGCAGCCCCTCCGGCAAAAGTCCGCCCTTATCCCGGTAGGCGAAGCCCGATGCAAACATCCGGTCGATGTAGCCCATCAGCATCGCTGGCGGGCGTCCCCACCAGATCGGATAGACCAGGACGATCTGATCGGCCCACAGCAGCTGCTCCCTGTACTCTGCCAGCTCCGGTTCCCGGTACATATCCCGTCTGCGCCGATTCTCATTGAACACCAGGACCGGATCGAATCCGGCCTCATACAGATCAAGCACCTTCACTTCCGTAATCTTCGCATTCTCCTTGCTGCCGCGCAGCACTTCCTCCAGGAAGGCGTAGCTCAGGCTCTTATGGTTCGGATGGGTGTAGATCACAAGTGTATTCATTAGTGGCATTCCCCTTTAGTTGTCATTTGATAACCAAAACATAGCACAGCCGCGAATTACTTGTCAAATGATAATTGTTTTTTGATAATTATTCTGGTATTGTGACCTCTGAGGTGATCTTATGGACAACAACCATCTATTCCAGAAATTCATAGCCTTCACTGCCGCCGTCCATCAAATAACGAACAATATTTCCAAAGATGTGAATTCGGACGGCTTAACGCCGTTGCAATATAAGATTATCGAATACATCGCCGTCAGCCAGCCCGTTACGCTCAGCGAGATCAGCGACTGCATGAACATGTCGATGCCCAATACGAGCCGGGAGCTGAAGAAGCTCAGCGAAAAAGGACTATGTACCCGCATCACCGACCCCGCTGACCGCCGCAGGCAGGGAATTACGCTCTCCGCCGCAGGCGAGGCGTTGATGAATGAGGCGTTCTCGCAGATAGCCGTGCGGTTCGAGCAGCGCATCGCCGGCCTGAGCGCTGAGGAACGCAAAGAGACCGAGTGGGCGCTCGATCTCTTGCAGCAGAAGGTATTTTATTTGAGCTGAGGAACTATCCTGTCTCCATATTCCTGCCAACAATTGGCACAAAACCAATTCACACCAATCGCGTCTAACTGGAGAGAGTTAAATCTATCCATAAGGTGATGAATCCATGACAACAAGAACGACTATGCTGCTGTCTCTGCTTGGACTGGCCCTGTTATTGCCAGAGCGCGTCCATGCAGATGCAGCCCCTTCACCCCAGCCCATCTCCATCTACCTGGACGGGCAGCAGCTCCAGCCGGAGACCCGGCCGCTGAACATCAGCGGGACTGTACTGGTTCCTATGCGCGGGCTGTTCGAAGCCCAAGGGGCCGAGCTCTCCTGGGACAATGCAAGCAAGACGGTAACCGCCGTCAAAGGCGGCACTGCACTCACCTATACCTTAGGCTCGTCCACAGCTCTGCTGAACGGGAAGACCTCCCAGCTGGCTGTACCGGGACAACTGTCGCAAGGCTACAGTATGATTCCCCTGCGCTTCGTCAGTGAAGCCCTGGGCAGCGAGGTGAGCTGGGAGCCGGCTTCGGGCTCCGTCCTTATCTCCTCGGCGGCTGCCTATGAGACCTCGGTCACCTGGGGGGTCAACCTGCGCAGCACCCCGGATGCCGGGAGCAGCGCCACCAGTCTGGGCCTGCTGCCCGCCGGAAGCAAGGTTCATGTCATCCGTGAGATTGATGCCCTCTGGCTGGAGGTGCGGACCGCAGATCATGTAAGAGGATATGTATCTTCCAAGCCGAAATTCACGGATTACAGAAGCCCCTCGCTACTGCAGAAGCAGGGAGAGGCAGTGATTAACGAGGGCAGGAAATACCTGAATACCCCTTATGAATTCGGCGCTTCTCCTGACCAGACGGATACGTTCGACTGTTCTTCTTTTGTGAAGCGTGTGTTCGGGGATACGCTCGGGATTGAGCTTCCCCGCGTCTCTTACGATCAGGCCCTTGAAGGCCGAAAGATTAGCCTGGACGAGCTGCGCACCGGAGATCTGCTGTTCTTCACCGCCAGAGGTCTCGACATCGGACATGTAGCCATCTATGCCGGAAATAACCGGATCCTGCATACCTACTCCAAGGAGCAGGGTGTACATATGGAGGATTTCAGCAGTAAGTGGAAGCAGCGGTTTGTTACCGCGCGGCGGATTCTATAACGGGGAGAGATTAGGCAAACCATGTAACAGTTGGATTTTCTACACTTGCTGTTAAGCAAATGCCCCATTCAGGAGTGACAGTTGGAAAAAAGGCACTTAATCTGACCAAACGTGGCCGATTCTATGAGATTCGGTGAATCAGGTGTACTTTTTCCAACTGCTTCTTCATATGACTCCATTCCGCCAGAAATAAGTGCCTTATTTCCATCTCTTCCGGTCCTGCTTCATGCTATGCCTTGCGTACAAACTCCGATTTCAGCTTCATTGCGCCGAACCCGTCGATTTTGCAATCGATATCATGGTCGCCTTCCACCAGACGGATATTCTTCACCTTGGTGCCTATCTTCAGAACGGACGAGCTGCCTTTGACCTTGAGATCCTTAATCACCGTTACGGTGTCCCCGTCAGCCAGTACATTTCCGTTAGCATCCTTAACTACCTTCTCTTCTTCACCGCTTGCACTTCCTGCATCCAAAGACCACTCATGTCCGCATTCCGGGCAGACCAGAAGCGCTCCGTCCTCATAGGTGTACACAGAGCTGCACTGCGGGCAATTTGGCAATTCATTCATGATTTCTTTTCTCCATTCCTGCTTAAGCATGTGTTATAGGGATAAGTCTGTCTAAGTTTAACATATAACTTGATTTAACTCCGCCCCCTGCCTGATTCAACCTGGTAACCAGATGGATGTCTACAAGAAGCAGTTTGGATGAGCGATGGAAGTGGTAATAATTAGAAGATAGCTTGTATACGTTATAAATGACCGTGAAGGAGTGAATGAGGGCATGAATGAATCGGAATCGGAGCACAGCAGCAGCCAGCCTGCCGCAGACATCGGGGAGCATACAGCGCTTGCCGCTGAGGCTGTAGATGCCATAGAGAACCTGTCCGGTATCCATCCCGGATACCGCCGCGCCCATGCGGCGGGAGTCTGCTGCCGCGGCTTCTTCCGGCCGAGCGGGCTGGGAATGGAATTCACGGAGGCTGCGCATCTTCAGGAGCAGCAGGTGAATGCCATTATCCGCTTCTCGGGCAGCTCGACTGATCCGGCACTTGCGGATCTGCTATCCCCTGCCAAGGGGATGGCTGTCCAGTTCATCCTGCCGGATGGCGGGGTTACGAATCTGGTTGGAGTGACCGTCCCTGTCTTTTTTGCGCGGACCCCGGAGTCCTTCATCGACATTGTGCATATGGCCCACCGGCTGCGGACCGGGACACTCGGACCGATTGAGCTGATGAAGGAAATTGTCAGCCACTTCAGCGAGAGCAAGGAAGCTCTGCTTGCTGTGCGGCGGCTGAAGCCGCCTGCCAGCTACGCCGAATGTCATTACTACTGCATACATGCTTATGTGCTGGTCAATGCAGAGGGCAGGCAGCAGCCTGTCCGGTTCGAGTGGGTTCCCGAGACGGGCGTGCGCACACTGACACTGGAAGAGGCTGCGCAGCAGCCGGACCGCTATCTGGAGGATGAGCTGGAGCTGCGCTTCAAGGATGAGCCGGCTATCTTCCAACTGGTCGCTGTTCTTGGAGAGGAAGGCGATGCTACGGATGATCCTACCCGCGCCTGGCCGGAGGACCGCCGCAGAATCGATCTCGGGCGGCTGCATATTTCAGAGATCTGCCCCGATCCGGCATATCTGCTCATGGACCCCACGATCCTTACAACTGGTATGCTCCTCTCGGATGATCCGATTCTTAAGTTCCGCAGTGCGGCCTACGCCGAATCTTATGGGCGGCGGATCGAAGGAAGATAGCTTCTGCCCGCTGTGGCAGCTATACACCGGCCCAGCGCCAAAGGGACACTGCGCCCTTTGGCGCTTTTGATTCAAACGCTATACTTAGTTGGTTAATGGATATTAATCCGGTTACAAGAGAGAGGAGTGCAGTATGCAGCAGGCCATGGTCATCATGAACCCGTCGTCCGGCAAGGCAGAGGCGCGGGATTATATTAGAGCAGCGGAAGAGGTGCTGCAAGGCGCAGGGTATCAGGTTACCGTCCAGGAGACCGCAGGGGAAGGAGATGCAACCGCCTTCTGCCTCCAGGCCTGCGCCGAGTGCTATGATCTGGTGGTTGCCATTGGCGGAGACGGAACGCTCCACGAGACGATGAACGGCCTCACAGATCAGCAGCACCGCCCTACACTTGGCATTGTGCCAATGGGCACCGTCAATGATTTCGCCCGCGCGCTACAGATTCCGCTTGTTCCTGAAGAGGCAATCCAGAGCCTGGCTTCGCCCCGGACCCGAAGAGTCGATATGGGCCGGCTGAATGACCGGCTGTTCGTCAATGTGGTGGCCGCAGGCTCTCTGGCAGGCTCCCTCTCCTCGGTTAGCTCCGAAGACAAGAGCCGGCTCGGGTTCCTTGCTTATCTAAAAGAGGGCATTAAGGAGCTGGCCAGCAATACTGCACATACCCTGACGATTACTCACGACGGGGAGATCTGGGAAGGCTCCTCCCCGCTGTTCATTGCTGCACTGACCAATTCCGTGGGCGGCTTCGAGAAGCTTGCCCCTGCCGCTGCCGTAGATGACGGCCTGCTCCATTGCTTCATCGTCAAGGACCTGCACCTGCTGAATTCCGTTACGGTCAGCATCTCCCTGCTGCTCGGCAATCTGCGGAATCATAAGGATGTCATCTACTTCACAGCCAAGGAGGTCACCGTCCGTTCCGCCGAGCCGGTACAGACGAATGTGGACGGCGAGCAAGGTCCGCCGCTGCCGATCCGCTTAAGCACCATTCCGCGCCACATTCAGGTCGTGGTGCCGGAGGACTGAGCAGCTCGGGCGCCTCAGGTGCTCCAGGCTGCAGAATACAGGAATCCGGGAGAAGCCTCTTCCTTAGCTGATTCCGTGCAGCTCTGCGAAGTCCTCACCGAGTGTCCATTCCAGACGTCTGACCCATTCACGCTGCACCTCCTTGGGCGCGATCTGCAGGCGGTGCAGGATATTCCATACCCTGTACAGACTCGCCGCCTTCATCTGCTGCGGCGTGAAGGATAACGGGTTAACAGACAGATAGCCCTGCATGAAGGCAGTGTTGAGCAGCGAGGATTGTACGGGATAATGGTGCTTCGTGAACCAGCAGACCCAGGCTACATCATTCAGCGGGCTGCCCCATTCCGCCCATTCCCAGTCCAGCACATGCAGCAGATCATCGGCTTCACAGAGCAGATTATGTACTCCGTAATCGCCATGGGTCAGGACCCACGGAAGCTCCCCGGCCTCCGCCGCAGACAGCAAGTGAAGCGACTGCCTGCCGAGAGCGGCGGGAACGAATTCCAGCTTCTGAATCACCTGACTCAGTGCAGACCTGTTGCTGAGCCGGATCTCTGTCTCTTGCGGCTGATAAGGGCGGGAATGAATCTGGGCAGCCAGCAGCTGCCCCATTCTGCTGTAGATCCGCTCGGCTCTTGTCCAGTCCCTGGCATCCAGAACGGATTGGGCGTTCCCGCCCTGCATGCAGTCCATGATGATGATGCGCTTCCCGTCCATCTCTGCCACCTCATGCACCACCGGGGTATCACAGCTTCCCTGCACCAGCTGCATTACCTGAACCTCATTGAGCGTATCTTCATTGGACAGATTTGTTATTTTGGCTACAAGCGGCGGCTCGGCCCCCGCCATCAGATAGGTGAGATTCGTATATCCCCCTGTCAGCCGTTCCAGCCGGCAGGCATATCTTGCTTCCAGACCTCTGATGATGTTCTCAATCATGATATGAATCCCTCTCTTTTTCCTTCTGTAAGCCTTTATTCCAAGAATATCACATGCTCCATTTCATTACAGATTAAGCTATTCTGCACAAGCAGATCTATGCTGGCGGCCCTCACTGTATGTATGACAAAGAGACCGGCGAGAGAATCCGGCCAGTCTGCTGGAGCCATGCCTCATAGCGGCATAGCGGTCTCCTGCACAGCCAATGCCTGCCCTGGAAGGGGCTTATGCTTGTGGCCTGGCCGGGACGTACAGCTTGTGGATCAACACCATTTGACCTATATGATAGGCATTATGAGTTGCCGCATTGCTGATGATCTCCCACCATGCAGCCGTTACCGGGAAGCCGTCCACCTGTTCCTCCAGCCCTTCCTCAGACAACAGGCTCTGCCAGTTCAAGAGCGTCTGCAGCAGCCTTCCGCGCAGCTCGCTGAACGCAATATCTGCCGGAAGCCTGAAGCTGAGGTTATTATCCTTCACCGGAGGCACAGCGTCCATACGCCCCTCGCGGTACCGGCTCTGCCAGGCTTCATTCCAGTACAGCAAATGCTGGGTAAGCTCAGCTATGCTGCTGACTCCTTCACCGGGCTTCCAGAACGCTTCCTCCTCGGTCACGTTCTCCACAGCCTGCATATAGGGAAGATGCCAGCTGGGATCGTTGGCCCCGGCCAGCAATTGATTGGCCAGCACATCCTTGGCATGAACCATTCCTTCACTCTCCTCTTCTTCGCATTCCGTTATATTTGAAGTGAAGCCCCCTTTCCCTACCGGGAACGAGGACTTCTCTAGTGGCTGGACGGCTTGTATTCGCTCAGCTTACCGTAATAGACCAGATGCAGCCGGTCGCTCTGCCGGAAGTCATCCGGGGTGACGAGCGCAGGCAGCTTGTTCCACAGCTTAATGCCGGAGCGCTCCAGAATCTCGGCCACGAACTGTGAGCAGAAATAGGAGTTGCTGAACTCCACCGGCTCCTTCAGTGCAATGCCGATAACACCGAGGATATTGTAGAGATACTTCTGGCGGCTGCGGATGAAGACCTGGAGCACCCGCTTCATTTTCTCAACCTCACGGTCCGTAACCTGAAGCTCGTAGATGACGCAGGTCGTCTCCGGGTATTTACTGTAGGTGCCTGTGCGGATATCCTCCTTCACGAACCCGCCGTTCAGCGGATTGGCCGGATGCTTCCTTCCAAAGCTGTATAGCTCGGACAGCTCCCGGTTAAACGAGATCGAGGCATGATTATACGGCGCTTTGGTATAGCCCTGAATGAGCTTCGTGAACAGCGTTCCCGTATTGGTGAGCATGATGTACACCGATGGATCTGCTGACATTTACAATATTTCCCCTTATCAAGTCGGTTGTTTTGCTTCATAATAAGCTGGACGCTTTGTCTATTTTAGCATAAAATCCCTGTATTGAATGCCCACCCCGAGACAAGTTGGTGATTGCTGATGAACCGCTCCTTATTCACACTTATTCTTATTATTGCAGTGCTGTCGGTTGTAAATGTACTGTATCTGATTGTCAGCCGGTTGCAGAAGGACAAGGACTATTCCGGCATCGGCTTCCGGATCAGAACCTGGTGGGGCATGGTGTTTATCTTCTGCCTCGCCACGCTGTCCAATGCTGTTGTCTCCCTGCTGTCCCTGATGGTGCTGAGCTTCTTCGCCCTCAAGGAATACTTCTCCATGATCCGCACCCGCAAAGCAGACCGCAGGCTGTTCCTCTGGGCGTACCTGTCCATTCCGCTGCAATTCTACTGGATCTACGTGGAATGGTACGGGATGTTCATTATCTTCATTCCAGTCTATGTGTTCCTGCTGCTGCCGATTCCCCGGCTGATTAACAAGGGAACGCTCGGCTTCCTGCGCGGTGTCAGCGCGGTGCAGTGGGGACTGATGCTGATGGTCTTCGGGCTTAGCCATCTGGCCTATTTCCAGTTCGCCACGCCGGAATACGGTGCAGGGCTGGTTCTCTTCCTGGTGGTGCTGACCCAGCTCAATGATGCTGTGCATTATCTGGCCTCGCTCTACATCGGCAAGCACCGGATCGTCCCGACCGCGAACCCGAACCTCACCTGGGAGGGCTTCGGCTGTGCGTTCGTGATCACAACGATCGCCTCATATCTGATGTATCCGCACCTCACCCCGCTGAATCCGGCCTTTGGCTATCTCTCCGGCATGCTGATCAGTCTCAGCGGCTTCTTCGGCAGCCTGACAGTCTCCGTCCTGAAGCGGGATCTGCTGATCGGGGACGATGACAAATTCGCTGCCCTTAAGCAAAGCTATCTGAGCCGCGTAGACAGTCTTGCCTACACCGCACCGGTATTCTTCCATGTGATCCGCTACTATTTCGACTTCATGTAGCCGCTGATCACACTTATATTTGTACAAAAACAGAGACTATCCGCTAATGGATAGTCTCTGCTCTGTTGTCCCGCTTAATTCGTGCTTGTACCTGCACTGTCTGGAGCTGTAGTGCCTGCATCGGCCGGCTTCGTGGTGCCCGCGTCGGCTGGCTTCGTGGTGCCCGCGTCCGCAGGCGGCGTTCCTCCCTCTCCGCCTGGTCCGCCTCCGGCTCTGTTGCCTCTGCCGCCGCCGAAGCCTCCCGGCCCGCCCATACCGCTGCCGCCTGTGGTTACACCCGATGCATTCACCCAGGTCACTGTACTGGTGATGTCAAAAGCAACGAATTTGCTGCCCTCGCTGTACGTCCCGCCGGTATACAGTCCATCCGCAGCTGTTCCAGTAGAGCTGCCTCCGGTATAGACGGCATAAGAGCCGTCCTTCAGCTCTGGAGCGCTAACTACGACGGTCTGGAAGCTCTTCGCCGGAGCGAAGGTCAGAATAACATTACCGTCAGCGTCTTCCAAATGAACCATCGTTCCGGCCTGCTGAGTAGCTGCGAATTCCACGCTTACCGAATACTGGCCGGAGTCCTCGCCCGGAGCCTGTGCCATGCCGGAAGCGCCTGCGGCTACCAGGAATCCGCCTGTGATGTTGAAGGCCCCGTCATAATCCAAGGCACCGTTGCCGGAGTTCTCGGGGCCATTCACAATGACGGTGCCCCCGGTCATAGTCACCGAGCCGTTAGAGTCCAGGCCATCGCCTGCGGCATCTACAGTCAGGGTACCGCCGCTGATGGTCAGCAGGTTGCTGCCGGTGCTGCTGAACGAATCCTGAGCCTGCGTTCCTGCTGCCGTATTAGCATCGTTGCCTCCGGCCACATTGACGCCATCGTCTGTAGCTGTCACATGGATCTCACCGCCGGATATGGTGATGTCCGCCCCTTCTATCCCTTCATAGCTCCGCGTAATATTGACGGTGCCGCCCGATATCGAGACCAGAGCATCGGCGTGAAGCCCGTCATCCCCTGTAGCGATCTGGAATTCCCCATCCGTTACCGAGAGGCTGCTGTTACTGTGCAGCGCATCATCTGCGGCGTCCACCGTGAAGCTTCCGCCGTTCACCGTCAGGTTGCCGCCTGCCTTAATCCCTTTGGCGCTGACGGATTCTGTCTCCGCCGCTGCTGTGGTGTCCGTCTGTGCCGCTGAAGCGGTGTCTGACTGCGCCACGGCTGCGGTGCCACTCTCCGCTGCTTGGGGCTGGTCAGCCGCCGGCCCAGCATCCACCGCAGGCGGCGTACCCCCTTCTTCCCCGGGAGCAGGGAAGGCTCCACCCTCCGGACGCTGGCCGAAGCCGCCGCCCATTCCCGGCCCTCCCTGATCGCCGGTCTTCACTTCGGCATTCACATAGCCGCCGCCAGTCACCAGTGTATACGTGCCGCCGTCGATGACAGCAGCGGTCTCCGCTTGTATCCCGTCATTACCGGCCGTAATATCAAAGGTCCCGCCTGCAATGGCGATGAAGCCCTTGGCGGCATCCTTATCGTTGGTTGATTTGATGCCATCGCCTGCTGCTTGAATCGTTAGATTGCCGTCCTGAATGGCAATCATGTCTTTGCCGACAATACCGTCATCTGCTGCCTGCACTTCGATGGTGCCGGACATGATTTTGAGATCATCCTTGCCGGTGATGCCGTCGTTATAGTTGCCGGTTACCGTCAGCTTGCCGGTGCCGTTAATCGTCAGGTCTGCTTTGCTGAAGACCGCCGCGCTTGGCTCATCCTCAGCTCCGTCTGCGAATACATAGGCGGCTCCATCCGTCACACTGTTATCCGTCCCTTTCTGCAAGGTGATGACCACTTTGCCGGCTTCCTTGATGTAGACCGGGGCACTATCGCTGTCCGTCAGGTGAGCGCCGTTCAGCACCAGCCTTACGGTCCCTTTGGCCTGCTCATCTACGATAATCTGGCCGTCACTCAGTGTGCCGCTAAGCACATAAGTGCCTGCTTCTGTAATAGTTACCGTGCCCTTTTGCGCCGTTGCGCCTGCACCGTCCACCACAGCAGCAGTGCCAGCCAGAGTTATTGCGGTCGAATCTGCTGCCGTCCAGGCAGTTACAGTATCCTCTTCCTCCCAAGTCACAAGATCTGCCGCCTTCACACTTGCCGGCTGCACAGCGGCAGAGGAACTGCTCTGCACGGCCGCAACTGATGCACCCGCGTTGTTACTTGTATCTGATGGCGTAGCGACTTTTGCACTGCATGCCGACATGACTGCGGCGCATAGCAGCATAAGTCCGATTTTACCGGCTGTTAATCTGTTCTTCATCAGTCATCATTCCCTTCCTGTAGCGGATTAGTATTCATTCATGACAGGTGCCATGGTTAGTGAGAGATCCAGGTTCCCGTTACGTGTGCGGATGGCGTCCAGCAGCTCCTTCTGGCTCGTCTGCTCATTAATCGTTACTGCGTAGACCAGCTCATACAGGCTGCCCAGCTCCGTGGTTCTGATCTTCTTCAGCTCGTAGGCGACATTGAAGGTATTGAAGACCTCCGCGAAGGCCTCCTCATAGCCCAGATTCTCAGGGATCGTTACCTTCAGTGTCTTGTGCATCGACTGCTTAAGTCCAAAGCCCGTACGGTTAAGCACGGCCATCAGAGCGCAGAGGATAAGGGTGAAGAAGACCGCGTAACCGAACGCCCCTACCCCGCAGGCCAGCCCGGAGGCCATGGTGAACAGGACAAAAGTGATATCCTTCGGATCGCCGGGAGCGCTTCGGAACCGGATGATCGAGAAAGCACCCGCCAGGCTGAAGGCCCGGGCCACATTGCTGCCAATGAGCAGAATAATGATAGCAACAATCACCGGCAGCAGAACCATGGTCAGTGTGAAGCTCTGCGAGTATCCGGCGGGGCTCGTCTTCATGTAGGTGAAGCTGATTAGCCCGCCGAGTATAATGGCGATGACGATGGTTAAGGCAGCATTCATGAACGTTAGTTCCGAAGTAGACTCCGCTACGGCAAAAATCGAATCAAGCATATAGAACACTCTCTCTTTCTGATTGGCTGTTTCGCAGCATCTTTTTATATTCGTTGCCGTATTTGGAGAAGCTGGTGCGGTACATCTGATGCTCCGACAGCATCCTGGCCAGCCAGACCGGAATGGTCTTCTCCGCCTTCACTTCCATCAGCCATTGCCCCGGCTCCAGCAGCTCCTCGCCATACACGCCGTGCTCCAGCTTCAGATCATACCGGCGGCAGCGGATGTTGGTGTCGAAGGTGATGCGCAGGTCCCTGTTATTTTTACAGAACATGGCTTTGCGGTCATAGGACAGATACAGCTTCGGCTGCAGATCATAGCGGGTCAGCAAGTACTTGATCTCTTCAATCACCTGCTTGTTCATATAACTCTCGAATTCAGGCTCTCTGCCGCTCTCAATGAACGTATAGGCCTCTTTCAGCGTCAGTGAGGTTCTCCTCTTGTTGACCAGACCCAGCACCTTCTTCTTGATCTCCAGATAGACTCTGGTGTCGCCTTCAGGAATGCCGTAGGCCCGGATGCGGAGCTTCTCCTTGTATTTCGGCTTCGCCAGGCTGCTGCGGATCAGGGAATTCTGCGGGGTGTCATAATACAGATTGGTGATAGAATAAAATTCGTGCTGCTTGTTGTACGCATCGGGCTCCATATATTCCAGCAGTTCGTCATAGAGCTTCAGATAAGATTCGTGGTCGAACAGATACTTGTTCTCGTAGCGGTTGAAGACCTCGATCGCCATAGGGTTCAGATCCTTTCGGGTGAGTATGGGGTGCACTTGCTTATGAATGTATCTTAGCCCCCGAACCTTTAACGAATCTTAAATGGGTTAAGGTTGATTAAAGGTCCCCTTGATATAATGGCACCAGCAGCAAGTACCTTACTTAGGAAGAGGATGAGCCATCCCATGAGAATATTAATTGTAGAAGACGAGGTCCATCTGGCGGAGGCCTTAACCCAAATCCTCAAAAAACACAATTATTCGGTAGATGCGGTGCATGACGGCAGAGCCGGTCTCGATTATGCGCAGAGCGGGATCTATGACCTGCTGCTGCTGGATATTATGATGCCGGAGCTGGACGGAATCAGCGTGCTGAAGATCCTGCGAAGGGACGGAGTCTCCACACCGGTCATTATGCTTACCGCAAAAGGGGAGATCACCGATATGGTGACCGGACTCGATCATGGAGCAGACGATTATATCGCCAAGCCGTTCGCTTCAGAGGAGCTGCTGGCCCGTATCCGGGCTGCGCTGCGGCGTAAGGGCGAGGTGATTCCTGACGATGCCCTGAAGTTCGGGGATCTGGAGCTGAATACGGCTAACCCGAAGCTGACGGTGAAGGGCAAGGAGATGAAGCTAAATCTCAAGGAGACGGAGCTGCTGGAGCTGCTGATCCTAAGGAAGCAGGCGGTCACCTCGAAGGAGCAGATCATTGAGAAGCTGTGGGGGTTCGATTCCGATGCGGAGCATAATAACGTGGAGGTCTATATTTCTTTTTTGCGTAAAAAGCTGGCCTTCCTGAACTCGGAGGTGCGCATCAGCACGATTAGGGGCGTAGGGTACGTGCTGGAGGGGAGTGCCTGATGTTCAATAAACTCCGAACCCGGTTCCTGATTGTCAATCTGGTCACCATCTCCATCATCATGCTGGTGGCCTTCGCCGCCATCTACATCTTCACGTACCGCAATGTGCAGGGAGACATCGATATGGCGCTCCACCGGATTGCGGACATGCAGCAGCGAGGTCCGGGCGACGGGCAAGGTCCGCGCGGTCCGGGAGGCGGCGGGGGGGCCAGCCCCATGGATAAAGGGCCGATCGACCCTTACCAGCCGGAGCGTTCCGTCTCGTTCACGGTACAAACAGATGCCAGCGGCGCGATGACCGGCAAAGAATCGAAGTTCACGATGGACGATGAACTCTATACCGCCGCACTGAAGGAGGCTCAGGGTATCGGCAAGGATACCGGCCGGTTCACGCTGGACGGCAGCCGCTGGATCTTCATGGCCAAGCCTGTAAGCAGCGGACAACAGTATGTCTTCATGGACATCACCGCCCAGCAGCAGATCCTGACGAACCTGATCTATACCTTCGCGGCTGTCGGCCTGCTGACGCTGGTCATCCTCTACTTCACCAGCCGCTACTTTGCGGGGCGCTCGATTGCGCCGGTGCGGGAGGCTTTTGACAAGCAGAAGCAGTTCATTGCCGACGCCTCCCATGAGCTGAAGACGCCGCTGACGATTATTAACACCAACGCGGATGTGCTGCTGGCGAACAGTGAGGATACGATCCGCAATCAGGCAAAATGGCTGCAATATATCAAGTCCGAGACGGAACGCATGACCCGGCTGACTAACGATCTGCTGTACCTGACGGAGATGGATGACTCCCGGACCGGGAAGCTCCACAGCCGGTTCAATATGAGCGAGGCAGTTGAGAATATTATTCTGACCATGGAGGCAGTCATCTTCGAGAAGAACCTCTCCTTCGACTACGATATTCAGCCCGGGCTTACCGTGCTGGGCAACAACGAGCAGATCAAGCAGGTGGTCATGATTCTGCTCGATAACGCAGTGAAATATACGAATCCCAAGGGCGCTGTACACATCTCGCTCTATAAGCAGAACAGCGATGTCCTCCTCTCCGTCTCGAATACAGGGGAAGGCATCGCGGCGGAGCATCTGGCGCGGATCTTTGACCGCTTTTACCGTACGGATACCTCCAGAGCGCGCAAGCAGGGCGGCTACGGGCTGGGTCTGGCTATCGCGAGGTCCATTGTGGACCAGCATCAAGGAAAGATCTATGCAAAGAGCGTGACCGGAGAGTCCGTGACCTTCTATGTGCAGTTGCCTTGAGGGAGCCATCGGTTATAATGGGGACTTATATGAACCCTATCATTCTTCTGGAAAGGTGTGTGCTTATGCAGCCTGTTGGTCCGAATCCGAACGCAATCCATCCCAATCCCCAGATCAGACAGGTCCGTTTTATCAAAAATACGCTGACCCGCCCCAACATCATCGCCGGAGACTTCTCCTACTATGATGATCCCGACGAGGCGGTGACCTTCGAGAGCCGTGTTACCCATCACTATGAGTTCATCGGCGACAAGCTGATTATCGGCAAGTTCTGCGCCATCGCCAGGGGTACCGAGTTCATTATGAACGGCGCCAACCACCGGATGGGCTCCGTGACCACCTACCCCTTCAACATTATGGGCGGCGGGTGGGAGCAGGCCACTCCTGAACTGGCGGATCTGCCCTACAAAGGCGATACCGTTATCGGCAACGATGTCTGGATCGGCCAGAATGCAACGATTATGCCTGGCGTGACCATTGGCGACGGGGCGATTATCGCCGCTAATGCTACCGTCACCAAGGATGTTCCCGCATACCATATTGCCGGGGGCAATCCCGCCCGAATTCTGCGGCAGCGTTTCGATGACGAGCTCATCGCCCTGCTGCTGGAGCTGAAGTGGTGGGACTGGAGCGCTGAGAAGATCACCGCCCATCTGAAGGAGCTGTGCAGCAGTGATCTGGAGCAGATCCGGAGGCTGGTTTAGGGCGGGACTGAACCAGAACAAAATTACCCTAAAGGATGAATAAGATTACCTTCGCGCGAGCACAATATATGCTGTTTTTCACATACACTCAGGTCATATGCCTGCTTGCGAGTATAATGTATGCTGTTTTTCACATATATTCAGGCCATGCGCCTGCTTGCGAGCACAATATCTCCACAGCCCCCTAAAGAAGTTGGAGTCCTCCCCCACAAAAATGTAGACTAGATATAGGAGGAGGATGAACGGTATGGGACACTTAACAGGAACAAGAGAGAAGGCTGCGCAAGAGGTGTTGTCAGGCATTAAGGCAGCGGTGGTTGCCCGAAAGTATGGGGTGACCCCATCGACGGTGAATCAGTGGGTGAGGGACTACCGAGAGACCCATGGGGAACAAGATCATCCGTATCCCCAGGAGCAGGTGGAGGAACTGAAGCGCCTCCTGGAAGTGGAGCAGAAATACGAGAAGGCCGTCAAGATCCTCGGCGAAAAGGAGTTAGAGATCGAGATTCTACGTGAACTGCTAAAAAAGCCAACCCCTGCTTATCCGAAAAAATCGAGGTAGCCGACATGTTCATTAAGCAGGGGAATACCGCAGCGTTGGTACTACGTCTCGTGGGGCTAGCAGAGTCTACGTATTACGACCGTAAGAAACGCAAGAAGCAGGTTGCACAGGCCGTATCCCAGGGGCGCGGAAGACCCGTACCCGGCTATTCCCTGACCGAGTCTGGAGAGAAGATTAGCGACGAGGAAATCCAGGAATGGCTGCTGGAATTAATCACTGGAGAAGAGCATGTGTACGGATACAAACTTCTGGCCAAGTGCTTATGGAACCAGCACGGGCTGAGGCTCAATCACAAGAAAAGCTATCGGCTGTGTCAGGCGCTGGATATCCTGCAGCCGCAGCGCCACAAGCGCTTTAAGCACCCCCGGAAGCTGCCGGAGAACCGAGTCATTACCGGGGCGGGCCAGCTCTGGCAGATGGACATTAAGTACGGGTACGTGGCGGGCCGTGACCGGCATTTCTTTGTCCTGAGCATTATCGATGTGTTTACCCGTGTTATCGTCGGCTACCACCGAGGATCGTCGTGTGAGGCCAAGCACGCCTGCCAGACGCTGGGACGCGCCATGGAGCAACACTGCGCCCCTGACAGCGCACGCCCGGTGATCCGCACCGACAACGGTCCACAGTTCGTCAGCCACCTGTTTGGCGACATGTGTGAAAGCTGGGAAATGACCCATGAACGTATTCCGCCTCGAACGCCGGATTTCAATGCTTTTATTGAATCGTTCCACAGTAATATTGATCGGGATTTGTTCCGCAAAGAGGCCTTCGACACGTTCGAAGAGGCCTATGAAGCAGTGGACCGGTACATGGACTTTTACAACAATCGCAGAATGCATACGAGCCTTCGGAACATGCCGCCAGCTACCTTTGCGGAGTGGGTCCAGACTCTAGAAGACCGCTCCCGCTTCTTCTGGCCGAGAGAAAAAGCGAAATAAAGAGCATATGTACGACAAGTGCTGATTTTATATGGAGGACTCCGGGATAAGGGGGTCGCACCGATATATGCTGTTTTTCACATATATTCAGGCCGTGCGCCTGCTTGCGAGCACAATATATGCTGTTTTTCACGTATATTTGGTCCATATTTCCGCTGTAACAACCAATTGTATTCGGTTGTAAGCATACCCTCAGCCTTCAGTCACATTTAGCATCAAAGTCCTTCTACGAATCATTCAAAGAACTCGTTCCACAAAATTACCCTGCGGGTGAATGAAGAGCAAGCTAACGCTGGAGGATAAGTTATCGTGTGAAACCGATAGGCTTATACTTGAATAAGGGGGTGCCCGTCAGCTATGCGATAGCTGGGGCACCCCCTTCAATTTTGTAGCTTTAGTTAATCTCCAAATAATCAATATAAGCATCCCAAGTCCCGTCATCGGCGGTAACCACCAGCTCAATCACCTGATTGCCAGTTCCATGGCTGACATTGCTGATCGTATAGACTGCAGGGCTGCTTCCCCCGTAGTAAAAGGTCCCCTTCGTCACCCCGCTGATCTTGAGGTCCACCCTGGCCATATTGGCGTTATTGGAGGCCCCGCGCAGGGAGAAATTATGGGTGCCGCTGGTGAAATTCTGGGTGTACTTCACAGAATCATTATTAGCGTATAAGGCAACTCCGGAGAAAGGGGAGCTAATATTGGCGGCATATTGACCGGCCTTGGTCATGCTCTCCGCCTCTACCTTCGTTACAGCGGGGCCAGGACCATTGCCACCGCCATCAGGCGCAACCGCCCTGCCGGTGGTCGGAGAAATCATGCCTGAACACAGGTTGCGGTTCTTGAGATTCTGCGCAATCTGCGGAACCGCCTGGAGTGTGGGCTGATACTGGTCATGCATCAAGATGACATCCCCATTCTTCATCGTGCCCACAGCGGCCACGATCTGGGCGGTTCCCGCTCCGTTCCAGTCCTGGGAATCCACGTTCCAGAGCACTTCGGTAAGGCCGTTCTGGGCCTCGATGGACTTGAGAGTCGCGTTGGTCGCCCCATACGGCGGACGGAACAGCTTCGGAGCGGTGCCGGTAATAGACTGCAGCGTCTGCTGCGTCTGCGTAATCTGAGACGTGACCTGGGAAGCGCCCAACTGTGTCAGATTAGGATGCGACCAGGAGTGGTTGCCGATCCACATTCCTGCGTTCTTCTGGGCCAGTACAAGCGAAGGATTGTTCTGCGCATTCTGCCCGATATTGAAGAACGTGGCGCGCAGGCCATTCTGCTGCAGAGCATTCAGCAGATTCGTCGTGGTGCTTGGATTAGGCCCGTCATCATACGTTAGAGCGACGTAGCCCGCCGAGCAATCGGCGGCGAACACCTTCTCCCCGCCCAAAGCCAGCGACCCCATAAATAAAGACACGACAAGCGACCCGATAGCTGCCCATTGTATAGCTTTACTTTTAAACATTCTTCTAATCTCCTCTCGAATGAAATAGTTTCCTGACTGTAACCGTTAAGCAGTAAATCTTAAGGATGAAGCCGCTAAGACTATAACTGTATGTATACGCTCCGTTGTTATCAATCGCTTACATTAGTAATTATAGCAATTATTCCCTTTTTAAGCTAGGTGGTATTCTTACAATTTGGGATAATTACTAGCGGGGACAAGGAGAGATATAACAGGGGCGAGTACCCCCCGTTCCTGCAACCCCCTCCTGTTTTATTCAATAATTTTCCATATTTAAGACCCATCCAGGATGAATAGGTTTTCATTTTACCCGTATGATATAAAGTTCGACTTTATCAAGAACCATATACGAGGAGGAAGATGAATGACCTTTGGTTTCAGGACATTGGGGACAATGCTTTTGGCTCTAACACTGCTTGCAGGTACCGCCGCTATTGCCGGACAGCCGGTGAAGGCTGAGGGGGCAGGGAAGCTTTTTTATCACACCTCGGGCAGCCGGATTGTAGACTCGCAGGGGAACCCGGCCGTGTTCAACGGACTGAACTGGTTTGGCTTCGAGACGCCGAACTATTCCCCGCACGGATTATGGTCGCGTTCCATGGATGATGTGCTCGATCAGGTCCGCGCAGAAGGGTACAACTTGATTCGCCTGCCGTTCAGCAGTCAAATGTTCGATCCGGCTTCCCAGGCCAACAGCATTGATTATGCCAAAAACCCGGACCTGGCCGGTCTGACTCCCATCGAAATTATGGATACCTTAATTGAAAAAGCCGGCCAGCGCGGCATTCAAATCTTCCTGGACCGGCACCGTCCCGATTCCGGCGGGCAATCGACGCTCTGGTATACCGCCGCTTATCCTGAATCCCGCTGGATCAGTGACTGGGTGATGCTGGCTGCACGGTATGCGAATAATCCTACGGTGATCGGCGCAGATCTGCATAATGAGCCTCACGGCACGGCAAGCTGGGGGACCGGTGATCTCAGCACAGACTGGCGGCTCGCGGCCCAGCGGGCAGGGAATGCCATCCTTACGGTTAATCCGCACTGGCTGATCATCGTCGAAGGGATTGAGCAGAATGTCCAGGGTAACACCAGCAAGTACTGGTGGGGCGGCAACCTTACCGGGGTGCGGAATTATCCGGTAACGCTTACCGTACCTAATCAAGTGGTGTATTCTCCGCATGATTACGGTCCCGGGGTGGCGGAGCAGCCATGGTTCAGCGATCCGGCTTTTCCGGCGAACCTGCCTGCTATATGGGATCAGACCTGGGGCTATATCAGCAAAGAGAACATTGCCCCTCTAATCATGGGTGAATTCGGAGGCCGCAGCGTGGACACCCTCTCGGTTGAAGGGAAGTGGCAAAATAAACTAGTCGATTACATCGGCACGAATGATCTCTATTGGACCTACTGGACACTGAACCCCAACAGCGGGGATACCGGCGGTCTACTGCAGGATGACTGGGTAACCTGGAACCGGCCGAAGCAGCTCATGCTGAACCGGATCATGAAGACGGTCACCTTCCCTCCTATTGAGGAGCCCGGCGGCCCCGGGGCAGGACCTGTAACCGCCACTCCGCTCTACCGCAGTGATGAGACCGGCAACAACGTGGGCTCCATCCGGGCCAGTCTCCAGCTGAAGAGCACTTCCACCGTCCCCGTCCCGCTAAGCCAATTCACAATCCGTTACTGGTTCACCCAGGACGGCAGCACCGCCCATACCATGGAGATTGACTACGCCGTCGTCGGCAAAAATAATATCCAGACCACCATCGTCCCGCTCGCGGTCCCGGTCCCGAACGCGGATGCCTACGCTGAAATCTCCTTCAAGGATGGGGCGGGCAGTCTGGCGGCTTCCGGCTCGACCGGAGATATCCAGTTCCGTATTCACAAGGATAACTATGCGAATTACAGCCAGGCCAACGATTACTCTTTCCGGCCGCTGCTGACCAGCTACACCGCCAATGACCGGATCACAGTCTACCATAACGGAACGCTCATTTACGGGGTAGAGCCGTAACCAAGCGGAAACGGCTACGAGGCTGTCCCAAAAGCAGGTTTTCTACGGCAGAAGACAGTTTTCTTCATTCTTAAAACCACAAAAAGTGAGCAAAGCAGCGATCCTCCAAATGGGAGAATCGCTGCTCTGCGTTTTTGGTCATTGGGGGCTCATGGGAAATCCGCCCGTGATCAGCGGCATTACCCGCTCCGCCAGTTCGGAGGAAGACTCTGATCTTCCCTCCAGATTCCAGCGGTAGGTTACGCCATATAAGGACCAGCTTAGCAGCGTGGCGGCAGTTGCAAGCGGCTTCGAATCTGTAGCCGCAGCTGGTCCGGAGATCAGCTGCAGGATGAGTTTCTCGAGATGCAGCTTAATATTCTCCTCCAGCAAGAGAGCTACAGAATCATATCTTTTGAAACAGCGGTGACTGGTTTCATGATAATTACATAATGCTACTATCAGCTCTTGAAGCGTTTTCTCGGTCAACGGTCCTTTGGCATCGACTTTATGGAGGACCATATTCGTAAAGGCATCTAACAAAAAGGCTTCGAACAGCGCATATTTATCCTGGAAATGGGCATAAAAGGTGGTCCTGTTAATCGTAGCTGCTTTGGTAATGTCGCCGACGGTTATCGAGTTGAAGTCCATAATATTCAATTGCCGGACGAAGGCATCCAGAATTAATTGACGGGTCCGAATCACCCGCGGGTCGTTCGGATTGGGGGGAAGTATGCCAGCCATCCAAGGAGCACCCCTTTCAGAAGAGATTATAATCCTCTTATTATAAACATGTGCTCTGTACACAACAAATAGGATCTGCCAATACGACAGTTTTTCCGGCTTCTAGCTTAAGCAACAACTTGCGCAGTTTGTTGGTTGAAGGGTGGACTGGAGCTTGTTACTATTGCATTCATACCCCGCTTTGAGAATAATCATTCAACCTACAGGAGGCGTTAACCACGGCTAAACAACAGGAGCAAATCCACTCACTGGAGACCTTATTTGAACCGTACACGGTTCAACAATTAACTATACCCAACCGGATTGTAATGTCACCGATGGCGCGTGCTTTTTCACCGGAGGGAGTACCGGGTGAGGATATGGCAGCGTATTACCGCCGCCGTGCTGAGAATGGGGTGGGGTTAATCATCACCGTTGGTATGATTGACCATCCGGCAGCAAGCAGTGATCCGGGACTGGCTAATCTCTTTGGTGAAGCCGCTCTGAACGGCTGGCGTGAAGTCGTCAGAGCGGTTCATGAGGCCGGCGGTATCATTTTTCCGCAGTTGTCACATATGGGAATGATTCGGCCCATGGGTTCCCAGCCCTACCCGGATTCACCATCGATCGGGCCATCAGGACTTGACATGCAGGGGAACAAGATAAGCGGGCCGATGACAGAAGAAGAAATTGCGGGGGTCATTCAAGCCTATGCCGATGCGGCAGTGAATGCACAGCAAGCTGGCTTCGACGGAATAGAGCTCTCCGGCGGCCACGGCTTGTTGATTGACCAGTTCTTCTGGGAAAGAACCAATCAGCGGACGGACCGCTATGGCGGCGATTTCCTGAAGCGTACCCGGTTTGCAGCCGAAGTTGTCCAGGCCGTCCGCGCTGCAGTCGGACCGGATTATCCGATTTCCATCCGGTTGTCCCAGTGGAAGATGACGGATTACACGGCGAAGCTGGTGGATACACCGGAGCAGCTGGAGCAATTCCTGGATGTGCTGGTACAGGCAGGGGTGGATATCTTCCACATCTCGACCCGCAGGTTCTGGGACCCGGAATTCGCGGGCTCGGAGCTGGGTCTCGCCGGATGGGTGAAGAAGCTTACCGGGAAGACAACGATTGCCGTTGGTTCCGTAGGCATGGCCAATGATCCCGCTGAAGGCGGGGAAGCAGATCATCAAGGGATGGAGGAGCTGCTGAAGCGGCTGGACCACCAGGAGTTCGATCTGGTAGCGGTTGGACGCGCACTTCTGGGTGATCCGGCATGGGCGAAGAAAATCCGTGAGGGCAGGCTGGAAGAGATTCAAGCTTTTACTCCAGAGGCGGCGGCCCAATTGTATTGAATCATAGATAATCTCCAAGAACCGCTCTACTACCCTTTCTCTGCCAAATAAAACGCACGGGAATGAGAAATTCTCTCTGTACCCGTGCGTTTTTTGGATTGTTAACCCAGGTCACTCTGCCTGTTCCTCCAGCCTCGCCCGCATCTGCGCATAGGCTTCCGGGGTGCCGACATCCTCTATCGTGCCCTCCGTATAGTAGGCCCGCATCTCCTGACGGGCATGCAGCCACTCGGGGAAATAAGTCGGCGCATCCGGGTTGCCCCCCTCAGCCAGATAACGGGAGAACAGCGGCAGCGTAGACCGTTTGTAGATATACAGCGCGAATACGCCAATGTTCGAGCGGGGCGCCTGCGGCTTTTCCTCCAGGGACAAGACCCGATTCTGCGCATCCAGCTCCGCCACACCGATACTGCGCAACTCTTCTGGATCATCCACCTTACGGACAAGAATACAGTCGGTATCCACCTTGTGAAAATAGTCCAAGTACCCCTCAAGGCCGAATCCCAGCACATTATCGCCTGCCAGAACCAACAGATCCTCCTGCGGCTGCTCCCGCTCCAGCACAAACTGGATATCGCCAATCGCGCCTAACCGCCCCTCAGGAGAAGAAGTGCCATCGTTCAGAACGCGAATCGGCTTCATACCCTTATACTGCTGCTGCCACTGTTCAAAAGCATTGAAAAAGCGGTCATTCGTCACAATGAGAATCTCCGAGATCTCCTCCAGCACCTCCAGACGGGCGGCCAGCAGATCCAGAATCGTCCGGCTTCCTTGAACCGGGAGCAGCGGCTTCGGTGTGTCTAACGTTAACGGATACAGGCGGGTCGCATACCCCGCAGCCAAGATTAATGCAATCATCCCTTGCTCTCTCCTCTGCCTGGCTCCGGTGCGGTAAACAAGGATCGGGCCAGCATAGCCATGGTTTGTTTGTATACGGTATGGGCGGCATCGGCATCGCCAAGGAACCCGCCCATATACAGGTGAATTACACCGTGCAGCGATGACCAGATGGCGGCGACAAGTGCCCCGGTCTCTTCCTGGTCCGAAATAAGTCCCTGCTGCTGGGCAGTAATGATTAAAACCTGTAATTGGCGTATGGCAGTTAGCGTTCCCTGCATACTCTCCGCATCCGGCTTGAACTCGGCAAAGGCTCCTCCGAACATCAGCTTGTAGTAGCTGCTGTGCTCCTGTCCAAACTGCCAGAAGGCTTCGCCTAGCTCCAGCAGATGCTGCCGCAGATTAGCGGACGGCGGCACCTCATCAAACTGCCGGGCCAGCAGGCTGCAGCCCTCCAGATATAATTGCTGGGCCAAACCCTCTTTATTGACGAACAAACTATAGATAATTTTGGTGGAACAGCCCATCTTTTGCGATACTTTACGCACCGTAACGGCCTCTGGCCCCTCTTCCTGCAGAATGGCTGCGGCGGCATCCACCACCAGCTTACGGAGATTTTCCGTATTTTGCAGACGGGCTTCCTGATAGGTTTTTAAGGTACGGCCCGTGGACGGCGAGGACTTGTCTTCGTTATGGATAGGAATCACCTTCATTCGGTTATCAATGTTGTTGACCAGCAACAGGGTTGCCGGGTTCTAACAGGAATTCTAAACATTCGAACATAGGATGTCAATTGAACCCTTACGCGAAAAAAACAGATTGACACAGCAGTATTCTTTTGGTTACTATGATTCATATAAGAAACAGTGTTACCGAATAAATATATCACGCTGAGAACGAATTTAAGCCCGCTAAGACGGGTTATATTTTTTCGAATGTGGTAACGTTGTTTCCATCACAAAACATTGATTCTAAAAGGAGCAAAAAACATGAATATTGCAGGGAAATGGTCATTAATCACCGGGGCCTCTTCGGGAATCGGCGAACAGTTCGCCAGACAACTCGCCAAGAAAGGCAGCCATCTGGTGCTTGTAGCCAGATCCAAAGACAAACTGGATGCGCTCGCAGCCGAATTGACCCGAAGCCATGGAATTCAGTGCCGGGTGATTCCCCAGGATCTGTCGCTTCAAGGTGCTGCCGGAGAGCTGTATCAGACCTGCCAGCAGTTAGGCCTGAGCATCGATCTGCTGGTGAACAATGCAGGATTCGCCACTCACGGTCTGTTCGAGCAGGTCTCCGGCGGGCGCCAGCATGAAGAGGTCATGTTGAACGTATCTGCTGTAGTGGATATGACTCATCTATTCCTGCCTGGGATGCTCCACAGAGGAGCAGGCGCTGTGATCAATGTATCGTCTACCGCAGGCTTTCAGCCGCTGCCTTATATGGCGGTCTACGGGGCGACCAAAGCTTTTGTCTTATCCTTCACCGATGCCCTCTACTGGGAGAATCGTGACCGCGGCGTGCAATTCTTCACCCTGTGTCCAGGCTCAACGGAGACGGATTTCTTCAACGTGGTAGGAACGGAGGATGCCTCAGTCGGCGGCGCGAAAGACTCACCGGAACGTGTAGTAGCCCTTACACTGCGCGCTATGGCCAGAGGGAAGCAATACGTTGTTCCGGGATTCCGCAACTACCTCGGTGCCCAGATCTCCCGGTTCATGACCCGCAGACAAAGTCTGCGGCTGGTCGGCAGCATGCTTCGCCCTGCCCCGAAGGAGCATAATGGACAGCCGTCATAATCCTGAAGGAACATTGTATGGTATCACTGCTGCCCTAAGTCATGTATCCCGCTGCAACTTTTAGGCAACCCAAACAGCAGCTCATCCCGGCAGGAGGGCTGCTCTTGGGGTTGGAATTACCGCTACATACGCGGACGGTACGCTACACCGTCGATCTGGACCTTAAGTCCATCCGGGCCGCCCACATGCGCGAACTCGGTGGAGATCGTTTTGCGGGCAGGGTACTTGCCTTGGAATCTGCGCTTGAACACCTCTTCCATAACCGGAATATCCCACACATCCCGCAGCAGAATGTCCACTTTCACCACATCTGTTAGCGTAAGACCTACCTGACTCAGACGGCCGCTCATATCATTCAGCGCACCGTCTACCTGCTCCTCCACTGTTCCGCCAACATTACCTACACAGAAGCTCAGGAAAATGAAGTCCCCCGCCTCTACAAAACCGGAGTATGCATATTCCTCATTCACATCATGTCTAATGATCTCGCCCATTCTGGTTCTTGTCTCCTTGTCGCTTGAGATAAACCCAGTATAACTGAGGAAGCCGGATAGCTGCCGTCTGGTTATTTTGCAGGATAATTATGGTAGAATTGTAGGTGCCTATAATTTCACTTTGCAAAAAAGGATACCACTTTCAACACCTGACGACACATCCATAGATATTATACTAAGCATCCTCAAATCCGTCTTAGCAGGAGTGATAAGCGAATTTTTGATTGGAGGATTGATTTTTCTCTTACAGAAGAAGAACAAGATTTGAGCCTAACTCCACATGCACTCAAACAATTTGACCTAGGTACTCCTGTAGTAACTCATAATACCCCCCAGCCTGTTGGTCTGTCACCCCTTCCCGCAGTGCTTCGAACAACGCCAGACAGCGCTTGAAATTACCGTCATGCCTGGACTGGTGGGCCAGCCTTAAAGATTGCATGGTCCAGTCCAGCGCCTCCGGCAGTCTGCCTGCCCGTTTATGATAGAGAGCCAAATTATAACAATAGTTGAAATAATGCGAGAGATTGCCTGCATCCTCGTAGTCCCCAAATCCGGCGCTCTGCTCCGCGAACGTATACAGCAGATCGTCCACATCTAACCTATACTGCACCGCAGCCTGCACAATAGTTCCTAACCCCGGCAACAGCTCTTCAGGATTATCCTGCAAGAACTGAGTATACCCCTCCAGAAACTCCGTTCTGCCAGACAAAATCTCCACGATATACAGGTTGGCACGAGCCAAACCTCTGAACTCCTCGGCAATTGCCTCCCCTTCTACCCCCAAGTCCTCCATCCACCCAAGCTCGGCATAGCGGTATATCGTCTCTCTAGCCTCGTCATACTTCCGCTGCTTCTGATAGGCAATGCCCTGCATCAGGTGACTGAACCCGAAGTAATACACAAGCGGACGCTGCGTGTCCACAAGTGGTACCGGAAGGCCTTTAGCCTTGTGATACTGCCGCTCCTCATAGATACACTGCGCATAGCTGTACAGAATACCTGCCGTATTCAGCATCTTGTCCCAATCCTCTAAGCGATACGCCATGTCCAGCATTTCAACGACAATGTCTGGATTAAGTAGTTTCAGAATAGAAGGGCGCATGGATGGGGCCTCCTTTATTATCCATTTCCAATTAATTGTATAGCCGAATATATATTTGGTCAATATAAATTGTACTTATAAGTACAATTTAATTCTCATTAAGTTTGAGTTTAGTTATCTGTATTGGTTAGCGCACCTCTTCTAACCTTAAGTGGAGGTGATACCATGAATTTACCAGAAAGTGTAGGAAATCGGATACGTGAACTCAGAAAGGCCAAAGGATGGACACAAGAGCAACTGGCTGAGGCAGCATCGCTGCACTACAGTTACATAGGTGGTGTTGAACGGGGAGACCGTAACATTTCTTTAGAGACACTAGAGAAAATAATAGCTGCCTTCCAAGTTCCAGCATTAGAAATTTTTCGCTTTGAGGATGAAAGTGACCGCAGCAAGGCGTTAGATGAACATATGATTTTGATTAGTGATCGGAGTATTGAAGAAATAGTTGCCCTCACTAAAATAAACCGGGAAGTGATTGTTACACTAGATATCTCTGGAAGAAAGGATACTAACTAAATTAAGCCCTACTTCTAAGAGGTGATCCAAGATGCCAGACGAGTCCAAAACAGAGCTTGTAAAAAGAATCGGAGAACGTATCCGAAGATTACGCAAAGAAATGAACCTCTCGCAAGAGCAACTTGCAGAACGGTCCGGTCTTCATACTAATTATGTGGGTCAAGTTGAACGCGGAGAGAAGAACCTCACGCTTGAGACCTTGGAGAAGGTCGTTACAGGGTTAAACATATCGCTTGAGGAACTGTTCCGCTATATTGGACCCATGGAACAAAAGGATGCTCTTAGTCAGATTATAGAGTTACTGGTTGAGCGCCCCTCAGAAGATCAGAAAATGGCGCTTAGTTTGCTAAAATCCGTTTTAGAGTGGGAAGAGAAGAAACATGACCTCTGAGAATACTACGCTATGACAGATTTACGGAACACGGTCGGAGACCGAATGCGCGCAATAAGGAAGGCCCAAGGATTAACACAACAGCAATTAGCGGAACTATCCAATTTGGATGATGCATACATAGGGGCAGTTGAACGTGGAGAACGTAATTTTTCTATAGATACCTTAGAGAAGATCGTAACAGCATTACAAATTCAGCCCGCAGAGTTATTTCTCAATTTACATGATCTTAACGACACTGAAGCTGCGCAGCGGAAAGCCCTTGATGAATATGCGGTTATTGTCAGCGGGTTGAGCGTGAAGCAAATCAGTACTCTGCAGAGGATTGTTAGCGAGGTAAAAGGAGCTTTTGAGGCATAAGTATTCCTGAGGTGATCCCAAGAATTTACCAGAAAGTGTAGGAGCTCGGATACGCGAACTTAGAAAAGCAAAAGGATGGACCAAGGAACAGCTGGCGGAAGCTGCATCACTTCACTATAGCTATATAGGTGGGGTTGAACGCGGAGACCGTAATATTTCCTTGGAGACCTTGGATAAAATAATAGCTGCCTTCTGATAGGACAGGCGGCTAGAATTATCCCTGAGCGCTTTACTCTAACCTCAAGATAATAAAAACAAAACCATGCTCAATGAGCATGGTTTTGTTGAAGAAGCTTCACTTTCTTTTTCGTCTGCTAAAAAAAATGCTGATATTATGAAGCAGAATAGCGATACTTACGGCCACCAAAATATAATAGTTGTCATTTTTATCGGCCAAAAGAAGTGCGGCTGCCAATAAGGTAAAGGTAGTTATAAGACTAAGTGAAACACTTTGAGCACTGCGATCTTTTTTATAAGCTGAGTAAATGCTATAGTAAGCAAGCCAAATGATTCCAATTCCTATAAGTATATTTAGTATCATAGAAGATCAAACCCAACTAATAAATTTTATAGTTTTACCATATAAGTGTAAGCTTTCTGCATATCATTCTTAGCAGTGTTAAATGAATTAATAGTTATACCTGCAAGAACTGACACAGCCCCACCAGCAGCAACCCATCCCCATCCAGACCAAAGAAGTATAGCCCCCGTCCATCCTGATCCAATAGCTTCCGCGTACATTACATATTGAGCCTGTCTAAAGTCTGCATAAGAATGGCTAAACAAATCCACTGCGTTTTTAGTAGTTGGAAACCAAGTGTTGCTTGGCTTAACACCACTCTTGTACACATGAGCGCCTTCTGGTTCTCCATGTGAGTTATTGTTCCCAATCCAATTATAATTCATTGACTGGTAGCCAGTAAATACATAAGAGGATAAATCGTTTGTACTGTAGTAATGACTAAGCCATGTTACGCCCCCAGTATCTTGTAATGGTGAGATAAGTGGGTTAGTGACGGCATTTAAATCTTCGATATTCAATTCTTCGTCATTTACTAAAATCTTATGATTTAAGTTATTATAAAATATTTCCGATGTAGTTGAGTCATCTTGGAAAATTGTCTTATAACTCTCTACGTTTTCATATTCAGGTAATAGTGTAAAATCTCTTGTCGTTGTAACTGTTGTAGTTGAACCTTCAGTTGCCTCAATTATCTTTACCGTATGTGTTTTAGCTACTGAACCAATTAAATCCCCCTCTTTTGAATAAATATCGCTAGTTTCTGTAATTACTTCAGTTGTTGGTTTGGTTTCTGCTGCATAAACAGAAGGATTAACACCAACGAAGGCAATTGCCAATGACAACCCTAAACTCGCTAAAATTTTCATCTTCTTCAATTCTCAAATCTCCCCTTCAAATAATTTATAATTACAGATATAAGTATGGATGATAACATTTTTGGTTTCATGAGTATTAAATACTAAATTTTATCAATTAAGCGATTTAAATGGTAAGTTACTTTCGAATCAATTTTGTGTATTTCTTTACATAGTTCGACTTTTAACAACAAAAATAGAGTTACTTAGAGTAACCCTTGAATTTTATTCTACTTATTTTGTATATAAAGACCCACATTTATTAGCCTTCAACAAATTCATAAGCCAAGCGTCTCCGTAACGTTGAATTTGAAAATGATCGAGTGTCACCAATTACAACTATCCCTTACCCTTCCCCACATTCCACAATATTTGGCTGTCACGTAATCAGATAAGCTATCCAATTAGTCCCCTTATAAAAGAACAGGACTGCCTATATACAGGCAACCCCGTCTGATTCGTCCTAGTCCAGCTCAGCCCGCGAGAATAAATCGCGGATGAGCATATCGTCCTCGCAAGCCTGCTTGAAGGCAGTCGCGAAGGCGACAAGCGCATCACCGTCAGATGAATAGGCGCAGAACATACCGGCCTCCGGGTCGAACTGGACAACACCCGCCAGCGCAGGCATCTTTTCCTCCAGGAATACGGCTGCCAGAGAGGCCCAATCATATCCATTGCCCTCGAAGCCCTCCTCCTCCCGTGCAGCGAATACCTCTGTCTTATAATTGCCAACGCTCAGAATGACCGACTTGCCGCCGTTATCCTGCTCCACGATAATAAAAGGCTTCAGATCCTCAGCTCCCGCTATTTCTGCTTCCTTCAGCTTTTCAAGCAATTGATCCTTCGCTGTATCCGTAAACCGGAGCGTCCCCTCAGTCTCCACGATCATTCCCTGCTTAACCCGGTCATCCAGCCAGTCCGTGATGAAGCCCGGGGCATATCCGCCTGTGCTGAATTCACCGCCGAACGCGATCATTGTGGAATACACCTCCAGATACTGGTCACGGCCCGTATTCGGGTAAGCGCTGGTATAGAGCCAGAACTGCAGATCATACATCAGGGTGGAGCGTTCGTCCGCATGAAGAGAGAAATGGCCCTTCTCCTCTACGATGGCGGTGCAGATCTTGCGGATGATCCCTTCCATATGGTCCACTTCCGTAACCTTATCGCACAGCTCCTGAAGCAGCGGAGAGAATGGCGCGGACGCTACCTTCTCCAGGTCCTCCTGCTTATCCTCCTCCGAGGTATCGTAGACCTCCTCATTCACCAGCCCGCGAATGAAAGTCTCAAAATCCGGGGCCAGGAACGTAATCTCATAGTTGCTCTCCTGGTCCACATGAATCACCTCAGGCTCCCCTTCCGGGCCGCAGTGACGGTAATCCAGCATGATGACATCATGTCCGGCAGAAGGACAGTCGCCGAAGACCACGCCGATATCGGGGTAGCCCCACTCCTCAATCATGAAACGGCTGCCCAGCTCCCCGCAGAGGGAATAGAGTTTGTCGCGGCCGATCCCGGCAATTCCCGAAATTGCGACATGATCTGCTGACCAGGAAGTGGGTTCATTCACAGGAAAACACGTATTGAGTGGAACTCCGCCGTTATGCTGCTTCATCATGGCGATGTAAGAGGCCGGCAGCTTATAGCCCAGCTCCTCCTCCACAGAAGCAATCAGCTCGTCACTGGGCAGCGGAGAGACATAAGACTTCAAGGCATAATCACTGTCCTCCCAGAAATCCGCGCAATAGTCGAGGAATGCACCAAGGTCTCTACCGCCACCCTCTCTATTCACCTTCAAGGCCTCCAGCGCTTCGGCGCGTCTTGCCTGCTCTCTTGCCTCACGCCGGGCGCCTTCCCGGCTCCACTCCAGCATTCTTGCGGTATCCCCGTCTCCCGGCTCCAGCTCCTCTGCACGTTCAAATGCATGAATAGCCTGCTCATACTGCTTCAGATGATAGTAAGAATACCCTATGCGGAATTGCCACAGCGGATCATCTTCGCCTTCCTTGGAGATGCTGAGCAGCTGCTCCAGCGCCTCCCTATATTCACCCAGATTATTGTAGGCTCTGCCTAATTGGCCGATACACTCATAATCTCTTGCATCCGGCGGAATCTCCAGAATACGGTCCACAATCTGCTGATATTCATCTTCTTCATGCCAACGCTTCACCTGTTCCAGCAACGCCTCTTCCATGCCTTTAGCCTCCCTAATTGGACACTGCAAAACAAGCCTGTCCCCTATTCCGAAGGACTGCTTCTTGTCAGTATATTCGCTATTACCCATTCACCGGAAAATCACAAGTAGAAACGGCCACACAGTCCTTTTTGAGGTGAAACCTATAACAGTCCATCCCAAAAAGAGGCCGCCTCGGCCGGGCATCCGGCATCAAGACAACCTCTCTATGAACGTTCAACTTCTATTCCGGCAAAGCTCTACTGAATGGACTGCAGATGCTCCCCGAGACGGTCCCAGGTTTCGGTAATTCCCTGAATCATCCCCATATCCATAACAGTGCGGAGCGCTTCTTCAGACTCATATTTCGAGCGGCTGACCAGCTTCGTTCCGCCACCCTCCGCCTCTTCAAAGATCATGCTGACCAATGTAGACGGCATTCCCTCAGTCTCATTGCCTTCGGCATCGGAGAAGTAGTCGGTGTAGACAAAGCTCTCACCATCGGTAATTTCATGATAGATGCCTTTGCCCCAGGATTCCATTCCGAAGAATTCCCCCTGCTTCTCATCGACACACTTCATACAGTAATGCCAAATGCCGCCTGGCCTAAAATCAACACTGCAGAAGGGAACGATCCAGCCGCGGGGCCCCCACCACTGCTTCAGATGCTCAGCTTCAGAGAACACTTTGAATACAAGCTCATGCGGGGCGGCGAATACACGTTCCAGAACCAGTTCAAGACCTTCTACACGTGAAATCATTGTCTCAGACATACCTAATCCCTCCTGATCGTCATTTAATGACGTTTGGTCTTCCGATTTCAGCCGCTGTGGAATTCTAATGCCCGCTACCCCTGCTTAATCGGCGCTGCGAGAATCATTTTCCCGCGTGGGGTAACGCCCGCGCCATCCGGCTCCAGCGTAACGGCTATGGTATCATAAGCCTTCGGGTCAAAGGAATAATACAGTGCCCCGTTCCCGTCCTGCGAGATGAAGGTGCCCGCATTCACCGGCTTGTCCCCTTTGATCAGCCATACCTGATAGACCTCGGTGCCGGTAAGCTCCGGCAGATCTTCTGCCTGAAGCACCAGGTGGGTGCCAGCAGGGTCTGCGACAATGGTTGCTGTGCCCTTGGCGGTAATCCCTTCTCCCGCCGGACTAAGCGCTACCGCCTCATTCACCTTAAGCCCCTGGAGCGGTCCGGTGCCGGAGGCCAGCTGCTCCTTCAGCTCAGACACATTCCCGCGCAGCTGGCCGGTGTAGACGACCAGGAGCAGCACAGCCACAGCCAGTCCAAGGCTCAGGTACCCCCAGAAGCGGGTTCTCTTGGGCTCCGGGATGCTTAACTGGGGCATGCCCTGCTCCTGCTCTGCCGCAGGAGTCCTCGCTGGCTCATGCTCCGCCCCCCGCTCTGCATCAGGCTTCATATTGAGCAGGCGGGTCTCCGGCCGGGCTGCCGGTGCGCCCGCATTCCCGGATTCCAGCACCCGTGACAAGATGCGCTCCTTCATGCCGGAGGGCGGGTCTACCGGCACAGAGGCAAGCGGAAGATGGTCCAGTACCTGGCGGTATTCCGCCACCAGCTCCCTGCATTCCGCGCATTCTGCCGCATGGGCAGCGAATTGCTGCATTTCTTCTGCAGTCAGCGCGCCCAGCGTATATAATTCGGCCAATTCACAGAGTTCCTCATTGTGTTCACTCATGCGCATGATCCCTCCTTCCCCAGTGCCGTAACGATTTGTGAAGCTGCTTCATCGCCAGCCGGACTCTTCCCTTGACCGTGCCCAGCGGGATAGCCGCAAGCTGCGCTACCTCCTGCTGGGTGTAGCCCTGGTAATAGATCATATCCATTACCTGCTGCTGGTCGCGGCTTAATCCCAGCAGCGCCTCTCTGATCTCTTCCCCCGCCATCTGCAGCTCAACGAGATCCTCAGTAAGCGCGCTATGGTCCTGAACCTGCTCCAGATTCCCGGATTCGCCGGATTGACGCGGCAGCCTGGCGTCCCGCTTGCGGAGATAATCGATCGCCAGATTGCGGGTCACTGCGAACATCCAGGTGAGCAGCTTGCCCTTGCCGAAGTCAATCTGCCCTGCATTCTTCCACAGGCGCAGGAACAGCTCCTGCATAACCTCCTCGGCAGCCATCGAATCCTTCACGATCTGGTAAGCAAAGCTATAGATGACCCGTTCATACCGGTCATAGAGCAGTTCGAGGGCATTCGAGTCTTTCTGTGCAATAAGCAGAATTAACTGCTTATCGTCAGCTGTGTCATTCAATTGCCATCCCCCATTCAACAGAAAATATAGTAGTGCCAGTGGTTCAATGCTGAAAAACCTGCGTCCACTGAGTATAACCGCTTTGCACAACTGTCTCAACCTGCCGGCCTGGCTGCTGCAAGCATCCGGCAGCCGTTATTGAAGCCCTGGCCGCTTCCATATATGATAGCTATATCATATCCGCAAAGGGAGGATCATTTCCGTGGCCGTACTGATTAATGAACAGATTAAGGCAGCCGAGGTAGAGTTGACCGGGCTGAAGGGCGAGAAGCTCGGCACCGTATCCAGAAGCGAGGCGCTGTCCAAGGCCAGAGCCGCAGGGGCCGACCTGGTCTGCACCTCGCTGATGAGCAGCCCGCCGCCCTGCAGCCTGGTTGCCAAGGGCAAAGGCAAAGCGGCTGCGCAAGCTGTCCGCAAGGGCGATACCAGCCGTCCGCAAGGCGGCGGCAGTAATGAGAAGGTGAAAGAGCTGCGCTTCACTGCCCATATTGAAGAGCATGACTACGACACGAAGCTGCGTCAGGCGGACAAGCATCTGCGCTCCGGCAAGCCGGTGCAGCTTGTCGTGAAGTCCTCCGGCGCCAAGGAGGCCGCCGCTGCGAAGGCAGTGCTGGAGCGGCTCGTGGCCGATCTGAAGGAAGCCGGAACCAAGGCCTCCGGCCTGCAGACCAGCGGCAAGGGCGCACAGGTTAGAGTTAATCCGCGAACGTAAGTTGTCTTATCTAGGCACACTTATGCCTGAATTGTGTGCGGGTTCAGAACTGGCTGCACTCTACTTCTGTTGCACTTTGTACATTAGCTGACCCCGAAATTGTTCTAAAAATCAAATCTGTTGCACTCTGTACAGCAGAATCGGGAAAAATCAGGGCCCACGGGCAGAATTCACGAAAGCCATTGTATGAAAGAGTCAATTTCATAATTCAATTTGTTAAATAGCAAGATTAGGCCAAAATCTAAGGTCACATTTTTAAAAAATCAGGCGATTTGCTGGGAATTCCTCAACTGCTGGTTCAATTTGTCTAACGCAAACTTACTCAAATTGTACGCGAGCGTACTGAGCTGGAAATCGACACTTGCCCGGACACCGCGGTGGCGTGTGCGCTTCATCCCGAAATACTCTTTGAGATAGGCAAATACACGCTCCACGGCCGTACGCTTCTTGTACAGTGTTGTAAAACTTTCGCTACCTCTGGCGGGATAGGTGTGTAAACGCAAATCCGTTTGGATTCGAATTTTAAACACTTTTTGGCATTCGGTACCGGAAAGCGCACAGCCTTTGCATTCACTAGGCCGGGTGTACTTCAGGGTCTCATATTTGGCATCAAAACTGTCGTAACGGTACGCATGCCCTTGAGCGCACACCGGCGTGTAATCCAGATTCATTCCCGCAGGCGGGTCTTTGTGGTGAATCAGGGAAATCGCAGGATAGGCGCCGAGCGAATGAATCAGCTGGTAGACCGCCGCGCAATCGTACCCCTTGTCGCCCAAGATATGCTTGACCTTTAGCATCGGAAACTTCAGGAGCAGGCCTTTGAGAAGGACGACCGCCATACGCTGGTCATTCGGATTGGCCGAACTAAAGAGGCCGCTGAGGATATACTGGCTGTCCGTGTCGACCAGCAGATTCGCCTTGAACCCGTAATAGCTGGTCATTCGGCCCTTCGTATTTTTCTTGTCACAACGCGCAGCATGCCGGGGCAACGCGGTCAGTAGTTCATCGTACGGGTACGGCAACATCGCTTCAATGGTTTTCTGGAACGGTCCGAGACTTTGTTCATAGGCTTCCATTTCCTCGCGCCGACGTTCCTTTTCCGCCTGGGATGGACGGCCGGGCTTGCTATATCTGGGTTTCTTCAGCGGCTCGTTCGCCACCTTAGGCTCAGGCTCGGGATGTTCGAGCTGAATTTGCTCGGCCACCGAAGCTTCGCCTTCCTTTTGCCCCCGGCGAGCTGCACGACGCTTGGAGGCCGATTCGCTAAATTGGCAATCCCAAGCCTCGACCATGGAGGAATCCACAGCCAGATGGGTTCCGCTCACAAAGCCTTCTTCTAGGGCAGACGTGACTAGGCGATCCTGAAGTTGTTCCAGCATTCCCGTTTGCTCCAGCGCATGAATCAAACGGGAATAGGAGGCCTGACTTGGAATGTTATCCGAGCCGGTGAACCGGCACTGGACTCGAAATTCGTTGCTATGATTCAGTCGCCGGACCAAGGCAGAGACAAACTCGATGTTCTCCATTTTTGCAATCAGCAGCGAGTAGATCATGGCAGGTACGTTTAATTTTTCAGGCCGTCCGCGATGGTTCTTTTTCCCCAGTGCGAACAGAACTGGAGCTAAATGTAAGTGTTCAAAGATTTGGCTGTATTTATCTTCTGGACTCATTTGGAGCAATTCCTCGAAGGAAAACAGTTCTTCTTGTCGAATAGAATAGATGGGGATTACCTCTTTTCTTCTCGGGTGTTGGTTTCGTCGCCTATAACTTCGAGAATTTGGGGAGGTACTCCTTTTTCTATGCTCAAAAAAACCAGGTATAGCAAGGGTTTTGAATTATGAAATTGTCTCTGAAATACAACAGATGATCATTTAGCTTAGCAAAGTGCGAATTCTATTGCAGAAAATACAATCAGTCTACAAAACTGCTGCAATCCTGCATAAGATAGCGATAGGAGTCCTGCTCATGCACAACAGGTGCCATCCTATAAGGACGGCACCTGTTATTAAAATACGGCAAAGCAAGCTGTAATCTCTAATCTTCCGATCTTCTTCCGATCTTCTTCCGATTATATATTACGCGCATCCTTCACGCATAACCCTCTTCAGTTCATCGCCCGCCTGCTCAGCTTATGGTCACTTCCCACCTTTAAGCCGCTCCATCAACCGCTCCTTCCTCAGCACATGCAGCAGCTCCCCATTGCAGTCCTCATAATCGCCGGTTAATCCGGCCAGCTCCTGCTCCACCCGGAAGCCCAGCTTCCGGAGCACCCCGAGCGATGCGGTGTTGCGCGGATCTGCCTTGGCATATAATTGCTCCAGTCCGATCACACCGAAGGCGTAGTCCGCCATCGCCGCAGCGGCTTCGGTAGCATAGCCCCGGCCCCAGTGTTCGCGCCCGATCAGATAATACAGCTCCGCATCCGGCGCCCTGAACTCCAGCACGCCGGTCCCGCACCAGCCGATCAGCCGGCCGGTGGCCTTATCGCAGACGGCGAATGAATATTTGAACGGCAGCTCGAACGGCGTATGATAGCTGAACATCAGCCAGCGGAACATCCCCTCATACTCATGCAGCGGCATGACCTCCATATGCATGAAGGCCAGCACCTCCGGGTTCTGCATCAGCTCGAATGAAGCCATAAGATCACTTTCCATATAGGGACGGATGATTAACCGCTCCGTTTCGAGCCTCATCCTGGACAGTACCGGATTCATAATACGCATACCCTCACCTTCAAGTTCTATCTGTCCCCAGCATAGTTCAGGCCCAGGATTGTCCACAAGGTAAAAGATAGTTTAATCCGTTTGCCCCCTGCCGTTATTCCACAGCGTACGGAAGGATGAACAGTCCCGGATCAGGGAATCGAAATCCCCTTCCCCCGCCAGCCTGCCTTGCTCCATGACCAGAATCTGGTCCACGCCGCTGATGAAATTCAGCCGGTGCGCGATAATAATGACCGTCTTATGCCTGAACTCCGCGAACACCGTCTCCATCAGGCTGCGCTCCGTAATATTATCCAGTGCCGATACCGGCTCATCGAGGATGATCAGATTCCGCTTCTGCAGGATCGCCCGGGCAAAAGCCAGCCGCTGCCGTTCCCCGCCCGACAGCTTCAGCCCGCGCTCCCCAACCCGCGTCTCCAGCTTCTCCGGCAGCTCCAGTACCTTCTCCTTCAGATGAACCTTGTCCAGCACCGCATACAGCTCTTCATCCGGGACGTCCTGCTCGAACACCATGTTTCCCCGGATGGTAGTGTCGAAGATCGGACTGTCCTGTGACAGATAAGAGATGTGATCATAGTAGCTGTCGAGACTCAGCTCATCGATATCCGTGCCGTCGACCAGCAGCTGTCCGCCGCTTTTTTTGAGCAGGCCCGTAATCAGCTTAATGACTGTTGACTTACCGCTGCCGCTTAGGCCGACCAGAGCTACTGAGGTTCCGGGCGCAACCGAGAAGGACAGCCGGTCCAGCACCTGCACCTCTCCATAGCTGAACGATACCTCCTTGAATTCGATGCTGCCCTGTAGGTGCGCAAGCGCCTTGCCCTGCTCCAGATTCCGGTCCTCGGGGGCATTCAGGAAGGCCTCGAACCGTTGATAGGTCACCCTGTTCAGCTTATAGCCGACGAATAATACGTTGAAGATGGCGATCGGCGTATAGATTTTCTCAATGAACATGAACAGCGCGACCATGACCCCGACAGAAGCCTGCCCGGAGACCACATTCTTCACGCCGTACAGCAGCACGATTACCTTAATGACCGTAATGAACAATTCGAATAAGGCGAAGAAGGATTCATGAATCATCTGCAGCTTCGCGCTCTGCCTGATGATCTGCTGTGCCGCCTTGTTCAGTCTGCCGATCTCCTGCGCGTACTTCTTGTTGGTGCGGAAGACGACCAGCTCCATGAAGCCGCGGACCCCGTACCGGGACATGGCCTCCTGCTGCATAAGCACCGATTCCTTGATCCGGTAGAGCACTTTGAGCAGAACATTCGTTAACAGGAAGATGACCACGTACCCGCCCGCAATCACCAGCATGATCCGGAGGTCATAGTAGCTGATGAAGAGCAGGCTGAAGAGAATCGTAGGCAGCAGCTCATGCAGCGTGTGGAGGATAAAAGAAAACAGAATGCTGTTCCCGGCCGCCGCGCCGTTCTCAATCACCTTGATCATCTGGCCTGTGCCCATGTTCTGATAGGCGGAATAATCCATTCTGGAGATTTTGGACAAGGCCATAATCTTCAGTCTTTCCGTGATGCTGTTCGATAGATAAGCGCTGGGATATTCATCCGCATAATTCAGCAGGACATTCAGGCCGAGCAGTATGCCGTAAAAGATAACCCCATATAAGATTTCACGGAAGCCCGTTCCCGCCACCGCCTGATCCAGAATCCGCTGAAAGACAACAATGCCCAGACTGCTTAAGAGCTGAATGGCGAAGCCGAGACCTATATACAGAGCGGCCCACCCTCTGAGGTGGACAAGACATTTCTTTAACATGATCACAATCTCCAATCTTATACATAAGAATATGGCAAAAAAGCCGGGAACTCTCCTCGCCACCCCGCGCCAAAGACTCCTGCCCCGGCAGTATAGTCTTCAAGCGGAATAACTCAGTGTCCCGGCTCACAAAGAATGACCTTCCAGGCACCGTACAAAAATCCAGTTAGCTGTGACCAAGAGGACAGACCTCCCCCTTGGTGGCTGGTACGCGTTCTACCCAGCCCGATAACTAGTTCCTTGCGACGGTACGGAATGGCATCCATTTCACCTCTTTGATAAGATTGACCTTCATTGTATGCTTCGGCCAGACCGGCCGTCAAGCCCTAGTGCTTAGTCCCTTTTGCCGCATCCGGTTCTGCATCAGGGCTGGCATCTGAAGCGGAATCCGCTTCGGCAGCTTCTTCTGCATCCTCGCTATCCTCGTCCGCAGCGGCCAGCGCCGCCTTCTCACTGCGGCTCCATTCCAGGAATTCGATAGTATCCTGATCCTCAGGGTCCAGCTTATTTGCCTTCTTGAACGCCTTGATCGCCTGATCGTACTCGTCCAGATAATAGTGGGCGTAGCCGACGCGGAAATGCCAGAGCGGATCTTTTTTACCCTGATCCGCTGCCTTGTTGAACCATTTAAGCGCTTCCCGGTAGCGGCCCAGATTGTTGAGCGCCCGGCCCAAATGTACCGCCAGCTCTTCATCGATCAGCGGTGTCGGCACCTCTTTGATGCGGGATACGATTTCTTCATATTCGTCCGCCTCGTGCCAAGCGTTCAATTGCGCGATTAATTCTTCTCTCATTACCCATAGCCTCCCGGTTAATAGTTCCAAGTTCTCTTAGAGATACTTTATCATTTTCACACCAAGTTTCCCACTGTTGCCGTGCGCTAGGCCGGGATAATGATCCGGAAGACGGTTCCCTTGCCCTTCTCGCTGGTGACCTCAATACGCCCCTTGAGCTTGTTAATCGTGTTATAGGCCATGACCATTCCGAGCCCTGTCCCGTCTGCCTTGGTGGAGTAATACGGCTTGCCCAGGCGCGAGATCTCATCCTTGGTCATTCCGACACCGGTGTCGCGGATGGTAATGATAATATTCTGCCCGCTCGCGAAGACAGAAATAGACAGGACCGCATCCTCCACCCCATCCATCGCTTCAATCGCATTCTTGTACAGATTAATCAGGCATTGCTGCATCCCATTACTGTCATAATGGGTGCTAAGCGGGTTGTTGAAGCTGAATTCAACCGCAACCTTGTGGATCGTGGCATACGGCAGGATCACATTCTTGGTGTATTCACATTCAGCCATCAGGTTGGAGTAGACCCGGCTCTCCGACTGCGGCTTGGCAAAAGACAGATAATCGCTGATGATCTTCTCCGCCCGGTTCAGCTCCAGCAGTGACAGCTCGACGTACCCCTTCTCCTCCGGTGTGAGGTTCTTGGAGAGATTAAGCAGCTGGAGAAAACCGCTGGTCACGGTTAACGGATTGCGCATCTCATGGGAGACGCTGGCCGCCAGCTCACTGACCACATTCAGCCGCTCCGACTGCATAATCCGCTCACGGTTCCTGAGATTCGCCAGGATCTGCTCCAGCAGGATCATTAGGATCACCATGACCACCGCATGCGTAGTTAAGGCATAGAAGGCAAGCGTCCAGAACTGGGTATCCAGCTTATCCATGATCCGGCCCAGAATGATCAGATAACAGCCCATAGTCAGGACCACGATGGAGGTAGCCCACAAGATCCGTCCCTTGGGCTTAGAACGGAGAAATCTGGCGCTTATGGAAGGAACCAGAATGAGGACTGCTGTCGAAAAAAGTAAAGATTGGACGGTTCCCTCACCGCCTATGTAGAAACGGTACACATTCAGAATCACATATAAGGGCAGGGTATGTTTGTACCCTCCATACAAGGCCGCAATCACAAACGGAACATACCTCAAGTCAAAGATGAACCCGGTCTCCAGCCGGATCGGCTTAGCGATACACAGGATCATGGTGGCGGCGATGAGCAGTACAAGAATCTTATGATTGTAGGCGTGGGGCCTGTTTTCGAAGAAAATCAGAAATATCAGCACCGGAAACAGCATAAACAAAAAATTGAGCAGCAGCGTCTCAAACAAGGCTAACTTCCTTTCGGTTCTAATGCTGGTGTCAAGAGATACGTTTGTATTCTGAGCACTATACTTAGAACATTACGCTAACCTGATATTAGAAGTAAAGGAATTATTGTATGCGTTTTTTCTCCCGGAATTCAAGGATACCCGCGAGAAGTGTCGAATACGTATGCTTTGAAGGCATGATGCACAGAATTGCATAACTACAGCTACCGAAGGAGCGGGTATCCATGGCTTTTACCATTAATAATCTGAAGGACAATTCCAACGTTATCATTAAAGAGCAGCTAGGCGGCTTCAGCATCATCGAATACAAAGAGGATCTCAGCACCACTACCCGGTATGAAGCAGAGACCAACTTCTTCATGAGCAAGAGCAATATGCGCAACAAGCAGCTGATGATTGAGCTGAATAACAATGAGGTGATGCTCAGTGCCGGAGCCATGCAGTATATGATCGGCAATATCGAGATGACCTCCGGCATCAAGGGCGTAGGTGGACTGATGCGCAATATGCTATCCGGGGCGGCAACCGGAACCAGTGCAGTCAAGCCGCTCTACAAGGGAACCGGAACCATCCTGCTGGAGACCACCTACAAATACCTCTGGCTGATTGATGTGGACAACGACCATATCGTAATCGATGACGGCATGTTCCTGGCTTGTGAGACTACGCTCGACATCTCTGTTGCGGCACGCAAGAACATCTCCTCTGCCGTCCTCGGCGGTGAAGGGCTGTTCAACCTGAGCGCGCGCGGCAAAGGGATTCTTGCCCTCGAAGCTCCCATTCCTTCCGAGGAGGCTGTCGTGGTCGAGCTGCAGAATGATGTGCTGAAGGTGGACGGGAATTTTGCCCTCATGTGGTCCAACTCTCTGGACTTCACGGTCGAGAAGTCAGGCAAGACCCGTCTGGGCTCCGCCGCCTCAGGCGAAGGCCTGGTCAACGTGTACCGGGGAACCGGCATGGTCTGGCTGGCCCCGCTCATGAATTACAGAAACAGCCTGCTTCAGGGCACGCCTACTTCATAATGATGCTGGGGTACCGTCCCACCCGCATGAACCCAAGGGAGAGGAGGCCCTGTCTTTATGTCCATTCAAGCTGTGCTGTTTGATTTCGATGGAACCCTGGCAGACACCTTGCCGTTATCCTTTCGTGTCTTCCAGGCTGTATTTAAGCAATATGACCTGAGAGAGGTCACCCGCGATGAGCTTGTCGCGATGTTCGGTCCCACCGAGGAAGGCATCATCAGCGGAAATTTCACAGATCCGGCTTCGGTTCCACAAGCGATAGAGGATTATTATTCAATATATAAGCTGGGACACACCGAAGAATTCCAGAATAATGCACACATCCTTGGATTACTTCAAGCCTTGAAGGCTCGGGGAATGAAGCTTGGAGTCATTACCGGTAAAAGCAGGCGGGCCTATCAGATATCGGCCGGAGCGCTGGATCTGGAGCATTTCTTCGATATCTCGATTACCGGCGATGATGTCGCGAAGCCAAAACCTGATCCCGAAGGTATACAATCGGCATTGCGAACACTGGGCATTGAACCATCCCAGGCCATATTCGTAGGGGACAGCAATGCGGATATTCTCGCAGGCAAGGCTGCCGGAATGCGGACCTACGCTGTCCGCTGGCTACCCACCTTCCAGAGTCAGGCCTATGATCTTGCGCCGGACGGCATTCTGGAGAATGTTGCGGAGTTCCAGCGGCTTCTCCAATTGAATAACATTATACCAATGACCTACCATTCTAAGCAGCAGGCAGCGGACATTAAGGCGTTAGAGCAGCAGTGCAGCCAAGCCGATTCTATCCAATTAAGCTCCGATCTAGAGCATCTCGTCAAGGAAGACGGCGACCATGCCCTGCTCTGTTACTGCGAAGATCAGCTCATTGGCCTGCTTAGCTGGTTCGCTGCGGACAGTGATTATGCACAGATCAATGCCATGGTCCATCCGGATTACCGCCGGCAAGGTGTGTTCCGCAGCCTTGTGAAACGTGCCAGAGCAGACATTGAGCCTCTTGGCGTACACCTGCTCAGCTACAAAATTCCCGCCAGCTCGCAGACAGGACTATGGGCGGCGCAGGCCCTGGGCGGGGATTTTGACCGGTCAGAATACGCCATGTCCTACGCCGGTATGAATTCCGCCAGCACGTTTCCTTCAGAGCTAATCCTGCTTCCCGCTGCGCCTGAGGATTTCGAATTCATAGTCTCCTGCTCCTCCCAGGCCTTCGGAGAATCGGAAGACGATACGCGCAAGTACTTCACACAGACGGATGAGCCAGAGCGGATAACGTATATCGCTTGGACAGGGAGTGAACGAATCGGCCTGATCCGGGTCAACTATATCAATGAGGATACGGCTTTTATTCATAATTTCTGTATCCTGCCTTCCCATCAGGGGAAGGGGGCTGGCGGGAAGGTGCTAAGACAGACCGTCGGTATCCTGTTGCAGAAGCCTTACCCGGTTATTCGCCTAAGTGTTGTCACCGGGAATGTCCGGGCGCTGAATCTCTATCTCCGTGCCGGATTTAAGATTAACTCAGAGTACAGATATTACAGCGGCAGCCTGTACCTTGAACCGTAATTGCAGCTTTAACTACAGTCAGCACATGCCAAAAAAGATCCTCTTTCTGATTAAGAAAGGGGATCTTTTGCAATGCGGCATAAAAATCTTAGAGCGCATGCTACGACTTCTGCTTACCCGCCAGCTGCTCCTGTGCCAGACGCACCATCTCACGAACCATGGAGCCTCCGATGCGGCCGCCAATCTGTCCCGCCGATTCGGTCGTCAGCTTACCGTTATTACCGGCCTGCAGCGGGATGCCCAGTTCCTTCGCCACCTCGTATTTCACATCGTCCGGGTGATTCGGATCTACGTGATATCCTTCCTGCCGCATAACCTCCGCTTTGAATGTCTGCATTCCCTGGGCGGACCCTGGTACAGCATACTTTCTGCTTCTTCTCGCCATTTAAGGACACACTCCCTTGCTGTCTTTCCTCTAAGTTACCCAGGAGTGTTGGCCTTCATTCCCTGTCGTCCTTTAAGACTGCATCCCGTCCTCAATCCGCTGCATGAATTCTTCCACCGCGCTGTAGCCCAGCTGCTTGAGATACCAGTTGTTCGCAGCCGCTTCAATCAGACCCGCTACATCGCGGCCCGGCTGAAGCTGGACCTCGATATGCGGGATCTGCACCCCGAGATATTCGGTGAACTGGGGCACCAGCTCCAGCTCATTGTTGAGTGAATTCTCCTGCCAGGGGGCAAGCTCGATATCCAGCACAATCCGCGTCTCATCCTGGAACGCCCGCCGCCCGTACTGCCGCACGACGTTGATCAGGCCGATGCTGCGCAGGGCCAGGAATTCACGTGTGGTCTCATTGTGGGTCCCGAGGAGCGTCGCCGGACCCAGCTTCTTCAGCACCACAATATCATCAGCTACGAAGCGGTGGCCCCTGCGGATCAGCGTATGCGCCGTCTCGCTCTTGCCGATCCCCGACTTGCCCCGCAGCAGGATACCGATCCCCGACACGTTAACGCATACCCCGTGGATAGACAGTTCGGGCGCCAGCGTCTTCACCAGGAAGCTGTCCAGCTTGGCGATGAATTCGGTGGTCACCTCCGGCGTCCGCAGCAGCGGAATGCCTTCCTGGTCACAGAACAGCGTCAGGTAAGGAATCTCCTGCTGGCCGCTGGTCACGATGAAGCAGGGCGGATGGTATTTGACGATGTTGCCAATATGCAGCATCCGCTCCTCTACACTCAGCGTTAACAGGTAGTTGATCTCTTTACGTCCAAGGACCTGCACCCGCTCCATCGGAAAAAAATCAAAATAACCGACAAACTCCAGACCCGGTCTGTGCGTCCTTGGACGGGTGATGTTCCGGTCCATCCGGCCCGCTCCGGCCAGCACCTCCAGATGGAATTTCTCTACAAGACTCTGCACGCTAATAGACTTCATGTGGTCCCCTCCCAATCCAATATTTTCCGATAGATTTATCTAAAAATCTTGTAATCTGCACACGCTAATTATATATTAAAAACAATATATAAGACCTAAGACCCACAAAAATCAATAAATACTATTAAAATCAAGAAGGTGTAACATATTGGCCTTAGCCTCTTGGATTGACCTGATTATGTGCTTCCTTCTGTTCCTGCTGCTCATCTATATCGTGGCTACGGTCACCATTACCAAGCTGCACAAGGTCTATTTAGGGTTCCATTTCTCCATGCTGATCTGGCCTTACTGCCAGTTTGCCATAAGAACCGTTGATGATCCTCTCTATCAGCTCTTTTATGTGAAGCTTGCCTTCGTGGATGCTTCCCTGCTGGGCCTGGGCTGGATCTTCTTCACGATTCTGCTTGCGGGACAATCCCAGTTCCTGAGTAGAAAAATAGTGTCCGCGCTGGTGATCCCTGCAGTACTGACCTCCCTCGGAGTGGTGCTCAATCCTTATGGATGGTTCGTCCGTCCGGTGAACGGAGGGTATGTGGAGCGGATCTACGGACCTATTTTCTGGATTAGCATAAGCGTACTTGCGATTAACGCCATCATGTCCATGTATGTCATCTACGTGGCTCTGACCTCTAATCAGGCTGCACGGATCAAAAATCAGGTTATGTATATGCTCAAAGGCATTACAGCCCTATGCGTCTTCCTTATGATCGATGTGCTTCTCAATGTCATTCTGGATGACTATCTGCCGGTAATTCCGGGCTTCACTTCGCTGGGTATCGTGGTGTCGGCTACGTTCTTTGTGATTACGATCCACCAGGACAAAGTATTCGATATCGTAACTATCGCCCATCAGGATATTATCAATACCATGGAATACGGAATTCTCGTGCTGGATGACCAGGAGCAAGTCGTAGAGATCAATCATGCCCTGCATCCCTATATCCCGCTTGTGACGGGTGCGGCGTTCAACATGAGCAGCTATCTGCCGGATGATCCTGCCATGAAGATCGAGTCCTTCCTTGAGAAATACCATGGGTATCCGCTGGAGACAGCCGAGCTGGAAATTCTGTATCCCCTTATCCAAATGGTTGTCAGTATTCATGCAGCACCCATCATGGTTAGTGGCAGCCGGGTCGGACGGATTGTCACCTTCCAGAATGTTACCGAGATCCGGCGGCTCATCGATGAGACGAACCAGCAGAATGCCATCCTGAAGGAACGCAACGACTCGCTGGTGAAGGTACAGGAGGAGCTGTTCCAGACGAACGGCAAGCTGAGGAAGCTGGCGATCACCGACAGCCTGACCGGCTGCTACAACCGGCATTATCTGATGCAGCAATTGGAGCAGGAGGCGCTGCGGGTCAGCGATACCCGGACACCTTCGACTATTATACTGATCGACATCGACTTTTTCAAAAAAATCAACGACCAGCACGGCCATCTGGCCGGAGATATGGTCCTGTGCAACACAGTGGAGCTGCTGCAGCGCAGCCTGCGGCCCTCCGATATTCTGGCCCGCTACGGCGGAGAGGAATTCATTATCTATTTGCCGGATACGGATGGAGCCGAGGCGCGGCGTCTGGCGGAGCAGCTGAAATCCGAGGTTGAGCACAATACCATCCACATCGATTATATCGATGAGCCTGTGTCCATCACCATCAGCATGGGACTGCTCAGCATCGCCGAATTCAAGATCCCGCCTGCCATGGATGCGACCACCTACCTGAACGACCTGTTCAAGTCTGCCGACAAAGCCCTGTACGCCGCCAAGCATCAGGGCCGGAATCAGATTGTTGCGGCGGAGGTATAATTATAACTAATGTTTCTCTATACACCTGTCTTTCTCCCATAGGATAATGAATAGCAGTTGGAGCCATTCAAAGGGGATGCTGCCAGATGAACCATGATCATCTTATCCGTGAGATTAACCAATCCTACTCGTTACGTATTGAGCAGATCAAGCTTTACAGGGAGATGATTGGCTCGGTTTATTTTGCAGAGGGCGGGGGTAAACGTTATGTGTTCAAAATATACCGCAGCTTCAAAACAGCCGATGCCATGCAGTCTCTTCGAATTCTTGACTACTTGCAGGCTCATTCCTTTCCGGCTGTGACGGTCCTACGGACTTCCGGACACAAGAATCACATTCTTCTTGAAGCTCAGGAGGGCCGGCATACCGCTGTGCTCTACGACTATGTAGAGGGTGACACTCCTGATGGACTAGCCGAAGCGGAGCTTATCGGTTACCAGACAGCCGAGCTTCATAAGCTAATGCAGAATTACCCTGAAAAACAACTGATTAAGCGGACAAAAAAAGAATATATTGATGATTATCTCTCTATTATGAGCGAGTTGGACTGTGATTCTAACTCCGTGGCTGCTCTTGAACAATATGGAAATGAATTGTGGGGCCGTATGTCAAAGCTCCCGCATGGCTTTTGCCACGGCGACCTTCATACAGGCAACATGATTAGGGACAGCCACGGACAGTATATCTTTATGGATTTTGATGATGCCTCCGGCGACTACCCCTGCATGGACATGGCATACATGTCTGACGCTACTCATTTTAATCGATATCACGACTCTATGTATGATGCTACCCAGCGTTTATTTGAACGCATCTATACCGGGTATTGTAAGGTGCGAACCCTGAGTGACATTGAGATCTACGGGATTTTCGACTTCATTGCGGTAAGGCATTATCAGATTATCTCCCGCATTGTCCGCTGCCAGGGCCTACAGTCTGTATCGAAAGAATTCTGTGATGAGCAGTATGGATGGCTTATGAGATGGCAGGAGATTTGTATGAGAAAACGGCACTAGCCCGAAGCGGCCAGTGCTTTTTTTATAATTTTGTTTTTTTAGTTTTGCTGGAACCTTTTTGACTAAGCTGCCGTCTAAGATCACAAATAAACCACAAACTACTCTTGCGAGGTGACTGGACATGAAGAAGACATTCAAGATGATAACCCTATCCGCAGCAGCAGCTCTGGCGCTCAGCTTCACAGGACAACAATTCGCCTCGGCCGCAGCCTTCAAGGATATCCATAACGTGCAGGATAAAGACAAGATTATCGCGCTTCAGAACAGCGGACTGATTAAAGGCATCAGCGCGGATCTGTTCGGCCCGAGCCTCAGCATCACAGCAGCCCAGGGGGTGCAGATGATCGTGAGTGCGCTTGATCTGAATCTGGATACGATCCGGTTCGTGAAGGAGCCGCATGCCACCGACTATTTCAAGAACGCGAGTGACTCCGCCTGGTATGCACAGGCGCTGATTATTGCCGGTGTGCACGGCCTGGACCTGCCAGCGGACTTGAAGCCTGGTGAGAAGCTGACCCGCGAAGAATTTACCTACCAGCTCATTGATGCGATGGAGAACACGAACCGCCTGCCGATGATTAAGCCAGTGGTGGTGGAGTATGCCGATCAGGATCAGGTGCAGGTAGAATACTCCGGTGCCCTGCAGCGTGCGCTGAATTACGGTATCCTGAAGCTGGATGGTAGCGGCAAGCTTAACCCGAAGCAGGAAATCACCCGTGCGGAAGCGGCAGTAGCCATCAGCAATGCACTCGCTTATCTGAAGGCACATCCAGCCCCTGCTGCTACGGATGAGGTCCTGACCGCAGAACAAGCTGTGAAGGTTATTAAAGAAGCGGTCGGTCCTGAAGCCGGCCTGCAGATCAAGATTGCTCCGGCGGCCAGCATGTCACGTGAAGCCTTCACGTATCTGTTAATCCATACGTTACAGACCAGCGGTCAACTGCCGATGATTAATGTCATTCCAGTAGACGTGAAGGACGGCGATCAGATCGACATCCTGAACTCGGGAGCTATCCAGACCGCCCTTGCTCTTGGCTTTGTGGAGCTGGATGCCGACGGGAACTTCAATCCAAAGGCGGCAATCACCCGTCCTGAGGCTGCTTCCATCGCCGGAAATGCCATGAATTATTTGAAGGCCCATCCGGCACCCGGTGCTGTAAGCAAGACAATCACCGCAACCGAGGCCGTCCAGTTCATCAAGGATGCTGCCGGGCCTGAGGTGAATCTTCAGATCAAAATCGATCCGAATATGAGCGTAACCCGAGAATCGTTCACGTATCTGCTCATCAACACGCTCCAGACCAGCGGCCAACTGCCGATGATCAAGCTGATCCCGGTGGAGATCAAGGATAACGACAAGATCAATATCCTGAACTCAGGAGCCATTCAGACCGCGCTTGCCCTCAACATCGTGAAGCTGGATCAAGATGGAAGCTTCCGTCCGCAGGACGGGGTCACCAGTGCTGACGCAGCGGCAATGGTCAGCCAGGTGAAGGCCATCCTGAGCGGAAAGTCTGCGAAGTAAGCAACATATGTCATTTATCTTACCCCTTCTGCGAACATGCGGGAGGGGTTTGTGCTGTGTTCTACAGCATCAGCACCATCAGATCCTCGTCCAGATACTCGCTGCCAAGCTTCATCGCCCTTGGCTCTGTGCCGTAGCAGACGAATCCAAGGGATTCGTAGAGCCTTTTGGCCGGAGCGTTATTGGAGGTTACGGTCAGCGTAAGCTGCTCCAGCCCCGGTGCGGCCTTTGCCTGTGCAATCAGCTCCAGCATCAGCGCGCGGCCCACGCCATGTTTGCGGGCAGCCGGATCTACATATACTGCATAGACATTAGCTTTGTGCTGAATCTTGGGCCTGCTCTCCCGGAACAAGGTAGCCATTCCCGCCAGCCTCTGCTCCCCCTCCAAGAAGGCGCCCAGGGTGAAATGCTCATCGGAGGAATCCAGCCTAATCCGGGTAGTCTCGATAGACAGCTTCGCTTCCGATTCATAAGAGCTAAGGAAAGCTTCCGGGTGCAGCTGCAGCGACTGCAAACGAAGCGCACGATAGCTTTCGGCGTCCGGGGGGGCCAGTGTTCTGATGTACATTTCCTTCCTCCCTTACAATATGTATTCAATAAATTGACAAAAGGCTAATATTTGGTTATATTTAGGTTTGTAAAATTATATTTTGCGCAATGTAAATTCCTATCACTTGAAAAGAGGGACTTCTTATGATGACTGTAAGTTTAATTCTTGTTGCCTTAGTAGCACTTGAGCATGTGTACATACTTGTACTGGAGATGTTCCTGTGGACCACCCCGAGAGCACAGAAGGCGTTCGGATTGACCCCTGCCTTCGCACAGGAGACGAAATCGCTGGCAGCCAATCAGGGCTTATATAACGGCTTCCTGGCAGCCGGTCTAATCTGGGGGCTGCTGCATCCAAGCGCGGACTTCGGGTACCAGCTGCAATTGTTCTTCCTGATCTGTGTGGCGGTTGCGGCCATCTATGGCGGACTCACTTCCAAGAGATCTATCCTGCTGATGCAAGGCCTCCCCGCCTTTCTGGCGCTGGCGGCCACATTGATCGCACACCTGTAAGCTTCACGGAGCGATGCAGGCAGCTTCCTCTCTGCTCAAGCCTTACAGCTTCTGCGCGAACTCGTTCAACTGCTCAGACATCGCCCGGATCTCCTCAATGAAGCTGGACATCTCTTGCGTTGAAGCTGCCTGCTCTTGTCCCACTGAGGCAATCTGACCGATGGATTGGCCGATTCCCTTCATCGCTGCCTGGATCTCCCGCAGGGTGTCCCGTATCCGCTGCGCGGATTGCTCGGTCTCCTGTGAGAACTTGCGGATTTCTCTGGCGACAATGTCGAAGCCCCGGCCCCTCTCTCCGGCATGGGCGGCCTCAATGGCCGCATTAATTCCAAGCAGATGCGTCTGGTCGGCAACCTTCCTCAGAACGGCCAGCACTTCACTACTTTTGTGGACACTATGGGCTGTCGACTCTGACTGGACCAGCAGCTTCTGAGAGAAGCCGGCCAGCTGGTTAGACCCGCCCGCTACCTGCATGATCCGCGCATTAGCCTGATTCAGGGACAGTGCCATCCGGTCGGCAATTTCCCGCAGCTCGGTCTGTCTGCGTACCTGAATGCAGACCGCCCCACAGACACGTTCATCCTCTCCATGTACCGGAAGGACCGTACCCACAAATTCGTATCCATAATACTCTTTGGGAACGTTGGCCCTTGAGTATTTATCATTTTTTAGTGCGTGATACAGAGGTTCGTCCGCGTGAATAATCTGCCCGGCGCGAATCCCCAGATCGATGGAATCGCCGGGGTAATAGGCAAGGAACTTCACGGTATCACAGACAGCAATCGATATATCATATGGAAAGGCAGCTTTCAGAATCGGTGCCAGATTCACTATATCTTCAAGAGAGCGGACGATGTTTTTCATAGGTGTGAGTCTCCTTTTAGTCAGGTGGCTTCAGGGTACAGCGAAATCAAGAGTTAAGTTCGACATTTTATGACAAACCTCCTTTAATCAAAAATGAATAATTAAAAATTGATTTTCTCCGCCTACTTGCTGGCGTGCCCAGTGTGGGCGGTTTTTCGACCACATCTGGCCCGCGCGCCTTCGGCGTACCTAGTGTGGGCGGTTTTTCAACCAAAAAAAGCCGAAGCCCGTCAGTCTTTTGCTGACAGGCTTCGGCTTTCCTTCGCTCATTGCGGCTTAACTCTATTGTACTCCTGCCGCTATTGCATCCTTCAACCGGTCCAGCTGCAGCAAGTGATGGCGGTAGTGCATCTCGATCAGCAGATACCATTCTGCCGCAGACAAGGGGCCGAACCGGGGATGAGGGACGGTACTGTGCTCAGGTGCCTGCGCAAGCTTCGGCAAGGTCTCCCGCATCCGTTCAACCACCGTGTTCAGGCCCTGGATCAACTGCTCCTTGCTCTCCGGCTGCACCGGCGTATACTGCGGTGACGGCGGAACATGAACACGTACAGGCGGGAAGCTGCCCCCGGCAAAAATTGCTTTACCCTCCGGGGTCATCTCTGCTTCATTCCCCGCCGCTTCCCCGTTCCCGGCCAGACACTGATCGATATTACGGAGCTGCATGTACAGCGCCGACTGTATCAAATGCTGGACCATCTGCCCGAGCGACCACTCTCCCTCACCAGGCTGCCGCAGCAGTTGCTCCATACTGAAGGTATCTAATTCCATAAGATAGTGATTCGCAGTCTTCTCAAAATGCTCTAAAGCTTCTATAAGATTCTTATTCATAATATTCAGGCAGCTCCTTTATTCCTCGGTCTGCCCTGAATATACACAACCGCTCCTGACAACGTTATGTCAGTAGCGTTCCAGCATTCTCGCCGCTTCGGCCCGCACAAGCTTCCGCAAGGCTTCCGGCTCCAGGACAACCGCCCCCGATCCCCAGCCAAGCACCCATTGCAGCAGGTCCTCGGGCTGGCGCACGCGGAAGGTCATAAGCCTGCCGTCTGCCCGGTCCTCCACTTCCTCCAGATAAAAGTTCCCGGATTCAGCCGCCTTGCCCGCTATCTCCGGCTGAACCAAAATGCACACGCGTACATGGCGGTCATCCTCCGGCTGGTACTCGTGCAGATCAAAATCCGCAGGTGCTTCGAACCGGTCATCCAGAATGGTAAGCCCGCTCATTCTGGATAAGCGGAAATGACGGATCTCCTGCCGCAGCCCGCACCAGGCCACCAAGGTCCATGCGCCTCTGTTCAGGACAAGTCCATACGGCGAGGCGGTTCGGACACTGCGGTGACTTCCGTCAGCTTCCTGTCTGCCCTTTGTATACCCGAAGCTGATCTTCCGCTGCTCCAGAATCGCGCGTCGGATCTGCTCCATGTACTCCTTCTCCTGTCCTTGCAGCCTATCTTTACGGGTACTCAGCAGCCGGATGCTCTGGCGGATGCGGGCGGCATTCTCCTTGACATCATCCGGCAGAACCGCTTCAATCTTCCGGCCTGCTGCGGAGGCCTGGTGACCATACTGAGTGTCGAACCGCTGCTCCACGAAATCCGTTCCGATCAGCAGGGTCACTGCCTCCTCGGCCGTGAAGCTGACCGGGGGCAGGAAATACCCTTTTACCAGTGAATATCCCTGACCCGTAGCTCCTACCACTGGCACTCCGGCTTCACTAAGCGCCTGGATATCGCGGTAGATGGTTCTTACACTCGTCTCGAAGACGGACGCCAGATCCTCTGCCCGTACGACCCCTTTGCGCTGCAGCTCCAGTACGATGGCTAACATGCGGTCTGTCTTGTTCATGCGGCGGCTGCACCCTCTTCATCCTGAAATCAGTTTATGTATTGATTATACTGATTTCCTGTTCACTTTTCTCCTTACGGCTTCGAATGGAATACAGAACGAACAGCAGGATGAACCAGAGCGGGGTGAACAGCAGCGCTGGACGGGTCTCATCGGCAAAGAGCATGATGATCAGAATGGTGGCGAACAGCGCCAGGACAGCATAGTTAATTACCGGGGTGAACGGCGCTTTGAATTTGGAAGCGGCATGTAAGTCCGGGCGGTTCCTTTTATACTTGATATGACAGACCAGCACAACGCCCCAGACCCAGATGAAGCAAATGGCACTGATCGTAGTCACGATGCCGAAGGCCTGACCCGGAATAAGCTTGCTGAGCAGTGCCCCGGCAGAGATCACTATAGTAGAAATGAATAGGGAATTCGCAGGTACATGATTCCGGTTCAGCTTACCGAGCTGAGGGGAGGCCTGATTCCGTCTGCTCAGATTGTAGAGAATCCGGCTGGTCGAGAACATCCCGCTGTTGCAGGCAGAGGCCGCCGAGGTCAGCACAACGAAGTTGATAATGCCCGCAGCGACGGGAATGCCGACCAGACTGAAGGTGCGCACGAACGGACTTTCAGACGCGCTAAGCTGGGTCCAGGGATTAATGCACAGCAGCACGAAGAGCGCGCCGACATAGAAGAAGAGAATCCGCAGCGGAATTTTGTTGATCGCGGACGGGATGTTTTTCTCAGGATTAGCCGTCTCCGCTGCCGATACCCCCACCAGCTCCACGCCGACATAGGCGAATACCACCATCTGGAAGGAGAACAGGAAGCCCTTCACCCCGTTCGGGAACACGCCCCCGTGCTCCCAGAGATTGCGGACCGACACTGAGCCTGCATCCGTCTTGAACTGGGTCACCAGCAGGACAATCCCCAGGCCGATCAGAGCCAGAATCGTAACCACCTTGATCAGAGCAAACCAGAATTCGAGTTCGCCGAAGCTTTTGACCGTGAGCAGATTGAGCCCGAGCAGAATGATCAGGCAGATCACGGCCGGCACCCACTGCGGAATATCGAACCAGTACTGCACATAGACACCCACCGCAATCACATCGGCCATCGCCGTCATAATCCAGCAGAACCAGTAGGTCCAGCCTGTAATGAAGGCCGCGCGCGGCCCCAAGTAATCCTCAGCAATGTCTGTAAAAGACTGATACCCCGCCTTCGAGAGCAGCAGCTCCCCCAGCGCCCGCATCACAAAAAACACGGCAATCCCCACGATCAGATACGTGAGCATAATGGAAGGCCCGGCCTGCTGAATCGCCTTGCCTGAGCCCAGGAATAATCCTGTGCCGATCGTACCTCCGATGGCGATTAGCTGAACATGCCGGTTCGCAAGCTCTCTTTTTAATTCTGTCTGTGCCATACCTGTTTCCCCCTTAATGAATTCAACGCTGTAAATAACGCAAAAAGGAGACTGGATGTCATCCAATCTCCCGGTTCATAAGAAGTTCCAAATAAGCTTCTGCAGCAGCGGCTAATCCGCACGGCAAAAAACAAATCCGGTACTCTTCTGTCCTTTTGCCTGAGATTGTGAACCCTTCGGCGCTGCGGTTCCCCGCAGTCTCTCCAGAAGCTGCTCCAGCTATAGTGTGATCCATAGCCTTCATAGCTTGCGAATATTTAATTATTTGAAGCTGACTTCATGTAAATATTTTTCAATTCTATGCACAGTCCAGACTTCTGTCAATATCATTTGTTACTCTCTTGGTCATCGCCGGGTGTCCTGCACTGCTTCATTGCAAGTTATTTAACCGTAATTTTGGTTTCCAGGTCTTTATAATAAGTTTTAGCCCACTGGCCCTGCTTGTCTTTGAACATCTTCCCGCTGGAATCTTTGGAATACGTAAAAGGCTTAACGCTAATGGACTTCGGAACGGCTGGGAATGCACTATAGTTCTGTTCCTCGGTACCGCTTGTCCGGACTTTCTCAAACGGCTTGCCCCATGGCGAAATCACATTTCCTTTCTCGTCCACAAGGTCATATAACATTCTTTCCGGGTTGTTCACCTTGGACTTGGCCGCTGCCGGAACTTCCCCCTTAAAGGTCACCTGCAGAGACATCGTTAACGCGGTCATCTCGAAGGAATTCACCGTATAATTGAATTTGTTGTTCTTCTTGGAGACGCCCGGCTTCAGGCTTAACAGGGTCCCCAGCTTGTTCACTTGAACTTTGAAAATAAACGGCTCCTTCACCCCGTTGGCGTATGCCTTCAGCGTCAGGTCGAATTTGTCCGGGATTTGCTGCTTCATGGCTCCCTTACTCAAATAGATCAAGGCTGTGTCCGTATCTTCCAAATTGGGAATGATGGAAGTATCAAACAGCAGCTTTTTCCCATTGATTAACACGTCCACATTCCTGGTCTGGTCCATGAAAGAACCGTTCTTGTCCACCGTCCCTCCCTCCTGCCGGATGCCTGCGATAAGTTGATTACTGTCATAGATCAGATCGGTTAGAGTCAGGGTCACCCCTTCCTGGGTCACGGCCTGATTCGGGGCAGCAGCAAGCCCTTTCTGGAAAATAGCCTTCAGAGTGGCGTTGTCGCTGGCCGCGAACGCGCTGTCAGCCTTAGCATCCTTGTTGACATTGGCTGCCGCCGCTACGGGTACAGTGAATCCCCCGCCGACAACTGTCCCTCCGAGTACAGCGGTTACTGCTGTTGCTATAATTGCTTTCTTCATCGTATTTAAGCTGATCGTGTACATAGTTTCTCTCCTTTGCTTATTAAGAATATACAGGTATAACGTTCACCTGCTGCTATTTTGTGACAGGAGCGCAGAATAACCTCCTACTTGCACAAAGTCATTTTTGAATAAACAGGGTCATTTGCAAGAGAGAATTCGGTTCAACCGCTCTAATATAATAAATTCATCCAGAACAAGTAGAGTGAGGTTAGAACTTATGGCAAATCCCGCACCACAAGCTATGAACACCAAGTTAGCGACACCGCCCCAGGGCCGTTTCGGCCGTCTGCTGCACAATATCGTGCGATACCGGGTGCTGCTGCTGATGCTGCTGCCCACATCGATTATTTTTTTCATCAACTGCTATATTCCAATGTTCGGATTATTCATTGCCTTCAAGAACATCAACTACGTGGACGGCATTATGGGCAGTCCCTGGGCCGGGCTCGACAACTTCCGGTTCCTGTTCGCCACCTCTGACGCCCTGCGCGTGACCATCAACACCGTGGGCTACAATGTGGTCTTCATTATCTCAGGCCTCATTCTCTCCGTCTCGCTGGCGATTGCGATCAATGAGGTGCGTAACAAGCTGGCCTCGAAGTTCTTCCAGACCGTCATGATTATGCCGAACTTCCTGTCCATGGTCGTGGTCAGCTTCATCGTCTATGCCTTCCTGCACCCGGAGTACGGCTTCCTGGTCAAGCATATTCTGCCAATGTTCGGCTACTCCTCAGTGAATGCCTATATGCATCCTAACGCATGGCCTTACATTCTGTGGATCACCAAAATGTGGCACTCCATCGGGATCGGCAGTGTCATCTACCTTGCAGCCATCACCGGCATCAGCGAAGAGCTGTACGAAGCTGCGGTGATGGACGGCGCCAGCAAATGGCAGCAGATCACCAAGATTACCCTGCCGCTGCTCACGCCGATCATGGTCATTCTCACGATTCTTAACATGGGCGGCATCTTCCGCTCTGACTTCGGGCTGTTCTACCATGTGACCCTGGACTCCGGTGCGCTGCGCTCAACTACGGACGTTATTGACACCTATGTCTACCGGGGCCTGATCCAGCTCAACGACCTGGGGATGTCCTCAGCGGCGAACTTCTATCAATCGGTCGTCGGCTTCTTCCTGGTCATCGGCGCGAACGCTCTGGCCCGCAAGCTGAACCGCGATACGGCGCTTTTCTAGAAACGGAGGATTCTAATGACTACTGCATCCCGAAGCAACCCATATACCAAGGGCTCCACTACCGCCCAGATTATTCTGAATGTGTTCTTCATCGCCTTCAGCCTGGCATGTATTCTGCCGATCCTGCTCATTGTCGCCATCTCCTTAACCAACGAGAAGGCCTTGACGCTGCAGGGTTACAAGTTCTGGCCCGATCATATCGACGCGTCTGCGTACCAATATCTGTTCAAGCATTCGGAGACACTGGTTAAGGCGTATGGCGTCAGCCTGACGGTTACAGTGATCGGAACTGTGCTGGCCGTGCTGCTGATTGCGCTGTATGCGTATCCGCTCTACCGGAAGGATTTTCCCTTCAAAAAAACATTCAACTTCTACCTGCTGATCACCATGCTGTTCTCGGGAGGGCTTGTCCCCTTCTATCTGCTGTACGTGAACTATCTCGATCTGAAGGACTCGCTGGTTGCGCTGATCCTGCCCGGCCTGTCCAATGCCTTCTATATCTTCATCACCCGTACCTTCTTCCAGCAGACGATCCCGGAGGAGATGATTGAATCCGGCAAGCTGGACGGGGCCTCGGAATGGCGGATATTCTTCCAGCTTGTGCTTCCGATCTCCCTGCCTGTTCTGGCTACGATCGGTCTGTTCACTACACTGATGTATTGGAATGACTGGTTCAACTCCATGCTATTCATTAATGACACCGACAAGTTCTCCCTGCAATACGTCATGATTCAGATGATCCGCCAGGCGGAATTCTTCAAAACCCAGCTTGCAGGCAGCGGTGTCGCCCTGATGGTCCAGGAATCCGTTCCGACCGAAAGTCTGCGGATGGCTATGGTCGTGCTGTCGATTGGTCCGATTCTGTTCATCTATCCGTTCTTCCAGAAGTACTTCACCAAGGGCCTTACGATTGGTGCGATCAAGGGTTAAGCGGTCTAGCTCTGGCGTAAATGCCGGTTAGAATATATGATCTAATTATCATTCGAGGAGGTTCATACAAATGAGAACAACAAGAAGCTCAGGCACGGTGCTTGCCGCTCTGACTGCCGTGATACTGGGCATTACCGGATGCGGCGGGGGCAATTCAGGTCCATCCGCCCCGTCCAAGGCAGAATCGACAGCAGCAGCCGCAACAGCAGGCACGGAAGGCAGCACGAATCCTGATACCTCAACGTTCCGGAAGCTGAAAGTGTACACGGTCGGGAATTTCCCGCAGAATGATACCAAGGCGGTTGTAGATGAGATCAACAAGTATCTCAAAGAGAAAATCAACGCCGAGATTGACTTCCAGGGACTCCCTTGGTCCTCCTGGGCCGAGAAGATGGCACTGGCTTACCAGTCCGGTGAACAGGTCGATCTGACCTTCGCCCCCAACTGGGCCGACTTCGCCAATAACGTAGCCAAGGGCGCGTTCCTTCCGCTGGATGATCTGTTAGCCAAATATGGACAAGGCATCAAGGAGACCCTTGATCCCCGCTTCCTTGACGGCGGAACTGTAGACGGCAAAATCTATGCGATTCCTACCAATAAGGAAATTGGTGAGAGCCATACCATTATGTTCCGCAAGGATCTGGTAGATAAATACGGATTCGATGTGAACTCGATTGAGACGCTGGAGGATCTGGAGCCATGGCTGCAGACGATCAAGGAGAAGGAACCGGCAATTGCGCCGATCTGGCTCTCCGGCAGCGGCTCCGATACCCTGGGCTACTTCGATAAGACCAGAGAGAGCATGAAGGAGAACTTCCGTTATGAGCTGGTGGCCGGCGCTCCTGCCGGAATTGTACTGGATACCAAGACTGATAAGATGGTGATCAGCTCCATGGAATCCGACACCGCAATCTACCGGATGAAGCTCTACGGCGACTGGTTCAGCAAAGGCTACATCAATAAAGATGCTGCAACGACCAAAACCAGTACTGAAGACGCTTTCAAGGCCGGCAAGACCTGGATGAAATTCGGTTCAGACAAACCGGATTCCGACAAGGAAGATTCCATCGCCACCGGCATTGAGCTGGTGAAGCTGAAGGGGAATGAGCCTGAGATCAGTACAGCCAGCGTCAGCAACTCCATGATGGCCATCGGACGCACCTCGATTGATCCCGAGCGGACCATGATGCTGCTGAACCTGCTGCATACCGACCCGGTGCTGGTCAATCTCATTGACTTCGGTGTAGAAGGACGGCAATATGTGAAGGTGGAAGGCAAAGAGAACTTCATCAAGCTGCCTGACGGCATTGCTACCCGTGCCGATACCGGCTGGGCTCCGGGCATTGAATGGATGTTCGGTAACCAGACCATAACCTATCTGTGGGAAGGCGAAAGCGCCGACAAGTGGGAGAAATTCAAGGCTTATAACGAGAGCGCCCATAAGGTGAAGTCCTTCGGCTTCAACTTCAATACCGACGCTGTCAAAACACAGGTCTCCGTGGTCAGCAACATTATCAAGGAATTCCGCCCGCTGCTGGAAACGGGCAGCCTGGGTGTAGATAAGGTGCTTACGGAGTACAATAAGAAGCTTAAGGCTAACGGCATTGAAGAAATCCGCGCCGAGGTTCAGAAGCAATACGATGCCTGGAAGGCCAAACAATCCTAAACAAACAAGTGGAAACGACGATGCCGTCCTTTTTAGGGACGGCACCCGTTTCAGCGAGAAATATAAGGATAAGTTGTCGTGTGGAATATACAAATTCTTATATTTTAAGCTGAGGGGAAGGACGGCTGCCGTCCTTCCCCTTTCCTGCCGCTCAGCGTGTAATTGTACCTAAGATAAGGGGGAAGACTGTGAAACTATCATTGCGATTCAAAGTGAGTGCCCTTGTCCTGCTGCTGGTCACGCCGCTGTTCCTCTTTCTCTCTTACACCAACCTCTATTCCACCAACATTGTCCGGGAGAAGGTTGCGAAGTCCGCTTCGGACACGTTGACCCTGCACTTAGGTACACTCGATGAGCTGCTGGAGCAGACCAGCCATTATCTGCTGCGTACGGCCAATGAAAACATGCTGCTGGAGCTCTATTCCGACAGCGGTCCCGACAGCGTCAATTATTATCTGTCCATCCGTAAGCTGATGGACCAGTGGTACAGCGATGTCAGCTACTATACCATTATCCGCAGTGTCTTCGTCTACCATCAGGACCGGGATGAACTCTTCCTGAGCAGCCAGAAGGAGTATTACCAAGAGAAGGAGATGATTGCCTCGGGGCTGTCTTCACACCTCAAGACCCCTAATCTCCAGGCCTCCCTGAAGTGGGAGACCGTGACCCTCGGCGGAGAGCCGGTGTTATTCAAGGTGCTGCCGGACAAGAGCGGCCGGCTTCTCATGGGGGTACTGGTCAGCATCGACTCTCTGGCCCAGCCCCTGACCCAGCTGGAGTCTACCGGGGGCAGCGGACAGGTCGGCATGATCGACAATGACGGTAAGTTACTCTGGGGCCAGTTCGCCAGTGAAGATCTTGCGCTCATCCGCAGCCGGCTTAATCAGCCCAACCCTCGTGCGGATGCCTCGATTCGCCTGAGTAACGGCAATTCGTATCTGCTGATTGACAAGCCCTCCCAATATTCCAATCTGAATGTCTTTTTCCTGCTCGACGAGAAATCCATTCTGGACGAGCTGCCGGTCTTCCAGCGGATCATCAAGGTGATTCCCTTCGTCATTATCCTCGTAATGGTTATCCTGCTGGCTCTGCTTAGCAGACTGGTGTTCAAGCCTATCCAGCAATTGACCAGCGGGATGCGCATCCTGGGGAAGGGACAGCTGGAATACCGGCTGAAGGATGGCAACAGCAGGGAGTTCCAGATCATTACGATGCAATTCAACCAGATGGCGGAGCAGATCGGCAATCTCAAGATTGATGTGTATGAGGAGCAGATGAAGGTGCAGCAAGCGGAGCTGAAGCATCTTCAGGCACAGATCAATCCCCATTTTTTCATGAATTCCTTGAACATCGTCTTTCATCTGGTAGAGCTGAAGCAATATGCGCTAATCAAAAAAATGATCGGACATCTGGTCTCCCACTTCCGGTTCATCATGAATACCAACGACGCCTGGCTTCCGCTGCGCAGCGAGCTAGGTCATATTCAGAACTACATTGAGATCCAGATGGTTATGTATCCGAACAAGCTGTCTTATGAGGTGCTGCTTCCGCAGGAGCTGGAGTCTACGCTGATTCCGCCGCTGCTGATCCAGCCCTTCGTCGAGAATGCCATCAAGCATGGCTTCATTAACAATTCGAAGCCCTTCAATGTCGGCATCACAGTCAGTGAAGAAGCCGGAGAGAGCGGCGATTCCTGCATTGCCATTCAGATCCGCGATTCCGGGCCGGGCTTCTCCGCGGCTCAGCTCGACAGGCTCAATCATGGCGTATATGAGCGCAAGCCGACAGACCGCCATCTGGGAATATGGAACGTATACAGACGCATGCTGATGTTCTATAACAACCGGGCACGGCTTACCTTCCACAATGCTCCAGACGGAGGCGCGGTTGTGGAAATCAGACTACCCGTTCAAAAGGAGCTGTGACGTTCAATGTACAGAGTTCTAATCGTTGACGACCAATACTTCGCCTTGCTCGGCCTCCAGCAGGGGGTGGATTGGAGCGCGCTTAGCGTGTCAGATGTCTGTCTGGCGGAGAACGTAGACCAGGCGATTGCCGTTCTTGAGCAGCAGCCTGTAGACCTGCTGATCTGCGATATCGAAATGCCAGGCAGAAGCGGCCTGGAGCTGCTGGCCTGGGTGAAGCAATCCGCTCCCGGCACGCTGACGATTATGCTGACCTGCCATGCCGATTTCGAGTATGCCCAGCGCGCGATTTATCACGGTGCCTTCCATTATCTGCTCAAGCCGGTAGACTATGAGGAATTGATGAAAATCTCCCGTGAGGCGCTATTCGAAATCAGCAAACAGAGAGAGCAGCAGCAGTTCGAGGCCCTGATCCAGAAGTACCGGAGACAGTGGGAGCATCAGCTCCCCCTGCTGGTGGAACGGTTCTGGCAGGATATTCTCAGCCAGCGGGCAGCGCCCGTGCTGGAATCGCTCACCCTTCCGGCGAACACCTATAATCTGGATCTGCAGCCTGGAGACCGCTACTTCCTCGCCCTGCTGGGGCTGGAGCAGTGGAAGGAGAACCTTAGCGCACGGGATGAGACGATTATGGAATATGCACTGCGCAACATGGCCGATGAGCTGCTGCTAAGCGGGCTGGAAGGCACTGTGCTGCAGGATCAGGTCGGCCATAATCTGGCGGTCATCTACGTGCGTGGCGATATGAACGCCGCCTGGCATACGCTGGAGCAGAATGGCCGCACCTTCCTGGATACCTGCGGACGGCTGCTGCATTGCTCCCTGTCGATCTACATCAGCGCGGGTGTCCCTCTGTCCGGAATCATGAGCGCTTACACGGATGTCACGGAGCGGGAACAACGCAACCTGAACCGTTCGCGTCAGGTGTTCGGACCGGAGGATCAGGCCTATAGCCGAGATCAGCCGCTCGCGCCGGTGCCTCAGGCAGCGCCTATGCATATCTTCGGAGAGTGGGCGACCCTTCTGGAGCTTGGCGAGCTGGAGGAGCTGGAGCGCCGCGTGACGCTGTGGTTCTCGGGCATCGGGCCCGGCCGCTGGACAAGTGAGCTGCACCGCCAGCTTATCCACGGCATCCTGTTCATTGTACACACCGTTCTCGCCAAAAAAGGCTTATCCGCTCACGCCTCAGCGGAGCTGAAGCCCTTGATGGATAAGGAAAATTATCCGAAGCAGTCCGCTTCGCTCCAGAGCTGGGCGATGGAATGCCTGCGAGCCGTAATGCACTTATTGCAGACAAGCAATAACGTATCCTCGGCCACGGTGTCCAAGATTAGGCAGTATATCCGCTCGCGTCTAAGCGAGGAGATCACCCGCGACGAACTCGCGGCCTATGTCTACCTGAACCCGGCCTACTTGTCCCGGCTGTTCAAGAAGGAGACCGGGCTGTCGATCTCCGATGTGATCATTCAGGAACGGCTGCAGAAGGCCAAGCAGCTGCTGGAGGAGACAGAGCTGAAGATCACCGACATCGCCGAGCAGGTCGGATACACCAGCCTCGGCAGCTTCTCCAACCTGTTCAAGCGGATCGTCGGCGCCACACCGCAGCAGTACCGTGCGCGGAATAAGAAGTGAGCGGGGCGGGCGGGGACGTTAGGGACACTAGGGGCACTGGTCCGCACGCCCCCATCCGCCGCATTGTGGTCGGTTTTTCGATTACATTTGGTCCGCGTGCGCCCATCCGCCGCATTGTAGTCGGTTTTTCGATTACATTTGGTCCGCACGCGCCCATCCGCCGCATTGTAGTCGGTTTTTCGACTACATTTGGTCCGCACGCCCCCATCCGCCGCATTGTAGTCGGTTTTTCGATTACATTTGGTCCACGCGCCCCCTTCCGCCGCATTGTAATCGGTTTTCCGACTACATTTGGTCCGCACGCCCCCATCCGCCGCATTGTAGTCGGTTTTTCGATTACATTTGGTCCGCGCCTGCACATTGTGATCGGTTTTTCGCATACATCTTTCCACGCTTCCCGGCGGGCAGGCAGATGTCTTTGGCATACCGCCGCCGCGCCCACCATATCTGCCAAACAAAAAGAGCGAGAGGGCTATATGCCTCCTCGCTCTTTTTAACATCTACTCGCTGTTCACTTTAAAGTAACTCAATTACTTAATAATCACGTATTCCAGACCCACCAGCTTGGCGTAGGTAACGATTTGGTCGGTAGTCAGGTTGAGCGATACGACCGTGTGGTGGCCGCCGCCGTTCTCGATCCAGGCTCTTACTCCGTCCTGGAAGTTCGGCTTCACCTGCCACAGTACGCGGGCTACCGGAAGATTCGGAGCCGGAACGGTAGGTTCGAAGGCAGTAACTTCGTTGATTAGCAGCTTGTAATGAGTGCCGAAGTCAGCCATCGATACCACGACACCTTCGCCTGCCTTGCCGTCGAAGACGAGACGGGCCGGGTCTTCACGGTCGCCGATTCCCAGCGGAGAGACAATGATCTTCGGCTGGTTGCTGGCCAGGCTCGGATCAACCTCCAGCATGTGGGACTGGAGAATCGCTTCCTGTCCGGCAGCCATCTCGTAAGTGTAATCCTCCATGAACCCGGTGTTCAGGTTGTGACTCATCACCTTCATCAGGCGGTCCAGGGCCGCAGTCTTCCAGTCCCCTTCACCGGCGAAGCCGTAGCCTTGGGCCATCAGGCGCTGAACAGCCAGACCCGGAAGCTGCTTCATGCCGTGCAGGTCCTCGAAGTTAGAGGTGAAGGCATTGTAGCCGCCTGCATCCAAGAAGCGCTTCAGAGCAATCTCATAGCTCGCCTGCACCTTCACGCTGGCTTCCCAATCTTCCTTGCTGTACGTGCCGTAATCAACGGCATACAGCTTGGTATATTCAGCGAACAGGGCATCAATCTCTTCCTGCTTCACTTCATTCACATAAGCTACCAGATCGCCGATACCGAAGTAGTCCACAGTCCAGCCGAACTGGATCTGAGCTTCCACCTTATCGCCTTCAGTAACACCAACATTGCGCATGTTGTCGCCGAAGCGGGCAACCTTGATATTGAAGCCTTCGTTATATGCTACGGCAACGTCCATCCATTCTGCAATCTGCTTCTGGACTTCCGGGCGCTCCCAGTATCCTACAACGATCTTGTTCTGTTTCTTCAGGCGGGCATTAATGAAGCCATACTCACGGTCACCATGGGCAGCCTGGTTCAGGTTCATGAAATCCATATCAATCGTTGCCCAAGGAATGCTCTCATTGTACTGGGTAGCCAGGTGCAGCAGCGGCTTCTGCAGCAGCTTCGTGCCGCGAATCCACATTTTGGCCGGGGAGAAGGTGTGCATCCAGGTGATAACACCAGCAACCTCGTCACGGTAGTTTACTTCTTTCATGATGGAGGTAATCTTATCTGCACTGACGGCCAGATCCTGAAGTACCAGCGGATAAGGAAGCAACCCGCTGTTGTTGAGCGCATCGGTCATTTCCTGGGCATGAGCCTTCACTTCACCCAGCGCTTCATCTCCGTACAGGTGCTGCGATCCTACTACGAACCAGAATTGCTTGTCGCTTACTGTTGACATATCATTCATCCTCTTCTCTACTTGAATTGGTAAAAGTCAGTTACTTCTGTCCGTAATACGCATCCTTGCCGTGCTTGCGCAGATAATGCTTGTCCAGAATCCGCTGCGGCAGCTCCTCGGCGAAGGTGTTCAGCTGGCGGGCAAAGTGGTTCATCTTGGACACTTCCTCCAGCACCACACTGTTCATGACAGCAGCGTGGGCATCCTTGCCCCACGTGAACGGCGCGTGGCCCTTCAGCAGAACGCCGGGAATCGCCATCACATCCAGCCCCCGCTGTTCAAAAGTCTCAATGATCACATGCCCGGTCTCTGCTTCATAACCGCGGTCAATCTCTTCCTGTGTCAGGAACCGGGTGCACGGTACAGAACCATAGAAGGTGTCTGCATGTGTCGTCCCCATAACCGGAACATCCAGTCCGGCCTGAGCCCAGATGGTTGCCCACGTGGAATGCGTATGCACGATGCCGCCGATCTCGGCGTAATGCTTGTAGAGTACAGCATGGGTCGCTGTATCCGAGGAAGGACGCATCTCTCCCTCCACCACATTGCCATCGAAGTCCACAACGACCATATCGCTCGGCTTCATCTTGTCATAGCTGACGCCGCTCGGCTTGATGACGAACAGACTGCTCGCCCGGTCCACCGCGCTCACATTGCCCCAGGTGTATTTGACCAGCCCGTGCTTAGGCAGCTCCAGATTGGCCTCGTACACCTCTTCCTTCAGTTGCTCCAGCATGTGTTAATGCCCCCCGTTCTCTACGAGATGATCTACAGCGGCCTGCTCAATCGCCAGACCCGCCGTGTAGCGTTCCATGAACAATTCAAAGCCCTTCACATCCGCCGCAACCGGATGAATGGTCTCGCCTTCGATATCCTTGAAGACCTTCTGGTCGAGGAAATCATCCAGACGCTCCTGCTGCGCTCTGTTCTTCATATAAGAGGCCAGAATCGCCATGCCCCACGCGCCGCCTTCTCCGGCTGTTGCCATCACAGAGACCGGAACATTCATCGCAGCAGCCACGATTCTCTGTCCGACGACAGGCGTCTTGAACAGGCCGCCGTGCGCCAGAATGCTGTCGATGGACACCTGCTCCTTCAAGGTCAGAATATCCATCCCAATCTTCAGCGCGCCAAAAGCGGAGAACAGATGCGTCCGCATAAAGTTGCCCAGCGTGAACCGGCTCTCCGGCGAGCGGACAAACAGCGGCCGTCCCTTCTCCATCCCGGTGATGTTCTCACCTGAGAAATAGCCGTAGCTGAGCAGCCCGCCGCCATCGGCGTCCGCCTCCAGCGCTTTGTTGAACAGAACGCTGAATAACTTCGCCGGATCAGCCTTGAAGCCCATCGCCTCCGAGAATTCCCGGAACAAGCCGACCCAGGCATTGATATCGCTGGAGCAGTTGTTGGCATGCACCATCCCTACCGGACTGCCATCCGGGGTAGTCACCATGTCGATCTCAGGGTATACCGCTGTAAGGTCCTTCTCCAGCACGATCATGGCGAACACGGAGGTACCTACAGAGATATTACCGGTCCGTTTGCGCACACTGTTCGTAGCGACCATTCCGGTTCCGGCATCGCCCTCTGGAGGACAGAGCGGAATGCCTGCCAGCAGGTCCCCGGATTCATCCAGCAGTCTCGCTCCGGCTTCCGTTAACACCCCTGCCTGCTCGCCTGCAGCGTAGACCTTGGGCAGAAGATCACTCAGCTTCCAAGGGTAATTCTTAGCAGCAATCAGCTCATCGAACTGGCTGACCATGGCCGGGTGGTAATCCTGTGAAGCTTCATCTATAGGGAAGACCCCGGAGGCATCGCCAATCCCGATCGCCTTGCTGCCGGTCAGCAGCCAATGGATATATCCGCCCAGCGTCGTTACGAACGTTGCCTGCGGGACATGCTCTTCCCCGTTCAGAATCGCCTGATACAGGTGGGCAATGGTCCAGCGCTCCGGAATATTGAACTGGAACAGCTCTGTTAATTCCTTGGCCGCCGCACCGGTTGTAGCATTACGCCAGGTCCGGAACGGAACCAGCAGCTCACCCGCGCTGTCAAAGGCCATATATCCGTGCATCATTGCTGAGAATCCGATCGAACCGACAGTAGTAAGCGTAACCCCGTATTTCTGTGCAACCTCATGCTTCATCTCGCGGTAAGCCGCTTGCAGCCCCTTGATGATATCGGTGAGGGGATACGTCCAGTACCCGCCTTCCAGCAGGTTCTCCCACTCGTAGCTTCCGGATGCAACCGTCTCGAACCCCTGATCAATCAGGACGGCCTTGATACGTGTGGACCCAAATTCGATACCCAGTGATGTCTCTCCCTTAAGTATCGCTTGCTTGATGTTCTGATCCATGCCCACGTTACTCCTCTCTGAACCAAACTGTGTTACTTACGAATCTAAAGAATGCGCTTCCTTTATGAACAGGTTTAGTATATTTTTTGTTCGTACATTTGTCAATAATAGATATAAGATATACCTACAAATTTACCGGAAAATTACCCGTATTTTACGCAAATCATGATATATGGTAGACACCGGAGGATATTAAGCTTATATTCAAGCTATAATATGTACGTACAACTACATTAATTTTTCCACTCTATATAAGAACAACTATGAAAGAAGTGACCCGTGTGAGAACCAAGTACCAGATCATCTTCGATGAACTCAAAAGCAATATCCTGTCCGGCACCTACAGTGTGGGCGAACAAATCCCTACGGAATCTGCGCTGCAGGAGATGTACGGCGTCAGCCGCCAGACCGTGCGGAAGGCCATTCTGGAGCTGTCCAACGAGGGGTTCCTGCGGAGCGAGAAGGGCTCGGGCACCTATGTCAGCCACCAGTTCCGGTCCAAATCCGGGAATGGCGCGGGCAAACGGACCATCGGCGTAATAACCACTTACCTCTCCGATTATATTTTCCCGTCCATTATCCGGGGGATTGAAGGCAGGCTCAATGAGGACAACTATTCACTGCTGCTCGCCAGCACCAATAATGATGTGGCCCAGGAGAAAAAGGCGCTGGAGATGATGCTGTCCTTCGGGGTAGACGGGCTGATCATCGAGCCTACGAAGAGTAACCTGTACAACCCGAACATTGCCTACTACCTGTCGTTTAAGGAGCAGGACGTTCCGTTCATTATGATTAACGCTTACTATGAAGAGCTGGAGGTGCCGTTCTTCTGTCTGGATGATGTACAGTCCAGCTATCTGGCGACCCGTGAGCTGATCTTGAAGGGCCATACCCAGATCGGAATTATTGCCAAAATGGACGATCTCCAGGGCAAATACCGCATGAAGGGCTATATCAAGGCGCTCGGCGAAGCCAAGCTGCGCTTCCACCCGGAGCAGGTGCTCTCCTTCGATACGGAATCCAAGCGTGACCTGTCGGCGAACCTCAAGCAGTTCCTGAAGGATAACCGGGAGGTACTGACAGCCCTTGTGTGCTATAACGACGAGGTGGGACTCGAAGTGGTTAACGTATGCAAGCAGCTGGAACTTTCTATTCCAGAGGAGCTGTCGATCATCGGCCAGGACAATTCCTATATCGCCAAGAACGCTGGCATCAAGCTGACGACCTTAACCCACCCGCAGGAGCAGATGGGCCGGGATGCGGCCGAATGGGTCATTAAGAAGCTCCAGGGTAAAAAAGATCTGAAGAACAGCACCTACTATCTGCCTGAGCTGGTAGAGGGGGAGACGGTGCGGGTGCTGGAGCCAGCTCCTGCGGAATAGGGTAGTCCGCCCGGAAATAGAAGACAGAGACAAACAGCCCTGACCGCTTCACGGCCTGTAACGGTCATGAAGCGGTCAGGGCTGTTCTTATTCAATCCCGCTGAACCGGCTCAATGTTTAGTCCAGCAGAGTAGAGATGCTTATGCTTTCAATCTTAGCGCCCTTCACATGGAAGAGCATATAATCCACGTAGTTGCTTGGGGCGAACCGGTAGTCATCCTCTTCCTCAGGTGCCCCGTCTCCGGTCAGCTTGCCTTCGGGATAGGCTTTTTTGAGCGTGTCCAGGCTGTCTCCGACCTTGATATTGCGGACCGTAGTGTACTTCGGATCGGTAATCTTCATGCTGAAGATATAGAACTGCTTGCCGTCACCCGAATCAATCGTCTTAATCTCAAGGCCCGGGAAGGTATACGTGTTCTCTGTTCTGCCGATCAGGGTATCCATATTCTTACCGTCATCCAAGGAATACGTGTGCGATTTCTTCGCCGTTGCCTTGCCCAGCATACTCTCCAGCTTAGCATCATCCACAATGTCGGAGAGGGCGATGGTGTGATCCTTATGGACAAAAGCCAGCTCCTTCAGAATCACATTCCCTTCCTTCTCAATAGTTCCTTCCTTGATCGCCTCGGAGCTGCCTGCTGAAGCCGCAGGGGTTGGCTCAGCCGGAGCAGCTTCAGTCGCCGCAGGCTCAGCAGCCGGGGTAGCCGAAGCCTCCGGTGCCGCCGTGGCCACCGCTTCAGCTGTAGGTTCTGCCGAAGGGGTAGCCGCCGGAGCGGCCGAATCGGACTGGCATCCGGCCAGAAGTGTCATTAATAATACTGCGGGCAGCAGCAGCGCTGCCGGTTTTTTAAATGTTCCCATAAGTAATCCCTCCATGAATGTACGCGATGGACGCGTTGTTTGTTTGGTATGAGGTTAGTATACGAAAAGCATTTATTAGTGTAATAACAGAGTTGTATCATTCTTGTAACGCATATCACAGGAGCGGCAGCCGGATGTAGACCGTGGTTCCCGCGCCGAGCTGGCTCTCTATATCCAGCTGCCCGCCGAACTTCTCGGCGATCTCCTTACAGATGGATAACCCCAGCCCCGTTCCGCCTGCCGCGCTGGCATTCCTTGCCCGGTAGAACCGTTCCTGTACACGGGTAAGTTCATCCGCACTGATTCCAATCCCCTGATCGCTGATCTGTACAATGGCTTCCTGCTCACGGACCGAAGTTTCAATACTTACCCGGGTACGGGGACCGGAGTATTTAATCGCGTTGTCCAGCACATTGGCGATGGCATGGGACATCAACAACTGATTCACTAAGACGAAGGCTGGCGGTCCTTGCTGGATCGTAAGCTCTATCCCCTTACTGTCAGCCTTGGTCCTCAATCCAGCGGCTACCCCCGCAGCCAGCTGCGCCAGGTCCGTCTTCTCGGCATCGATTCCATCCTGCCCTGCCTTATCGAAGCGCGACAGCATGAGCAGCTCATTGACCAGCCGGGTCAGGCGGTCCGATTCATTCACCAGATGGAAGTAGATCCGCTGCAGCTCCTCATCCTCGTCCTCACCTTCGTACAAATATTGAGAGAATCCCTTGATAGCAGCAAGCGGCGTCTTCAGCTCATGGGATACGTTCGAGACAAACTGCTTCTGATACTGGATATAGTCACTGAGCTGAATGCCCATCCGGTTCAGGCCCGCAGCCAGCATGCCCAGCTCATCCTTCCTGTTCAGGTGAACCTCCCGGAACTGCTGCCTGGAGAAGCTCTCTGTGGCGCCAAGCAGGTATTTGATCGGCTTCGTCGTATTGCGGGCGATGAACAGACTGGAGAGCGCAATCAGAATAATGAATCCTCCCGCACCGGCGAACAGGATATACCTGATCTGGTCCATCATCGTATAGAAATAAGAGACATCCTCCACGAACTCGTACACGTAGCTGTTCTGATAATATTTGTCTTGGATCGGAACCGCGAAGTACAGCAGGTGATCCTCAGAGACCGTGTATGCATAATTGCCCTTAAGGGCGTTCTGGATATTCCCGGGAAAAATGACGGGGGTCTTGTTATTGATCACAATCCCGTCAACAGCGAGTCCCAGCAGCTTCTGGCTGCTGTCGTAGATCCGCACCTCCTTGACGGAAGCTTTTAACGTCTCCAGCGCGCTTCTTGCCACCTCCTCCATCTGCCCTGCATCTACCTCTTGTTCGTGCCTGGAGAGCACCTCCCTGAAGGACATCTCGCCCAGATCCGCCTTCTCCATCATTTGCTTCTCTATCGTCACGAAGCTGAAATAGTCAATCGCCTTATTCACCGAAATAATGATAACGGCAAAGGACAGTACCGAGAACAGCAAATACATTAGCACCAGCCGGGTCGCATATTTCAGGCGGAGCCACCTCCCAGCTGATAACCGAAGCCGTAGACGGTCCGGATATATTTCGGATTCTCGGCATCATCCTCCAGCTTCTTTCTTAATCGCATGATCGTCATGTCCACGCTGCGGCTGTCTCCCATGAAGTCATAGCCCCAGACGATCTCCAGCAGCTCATCCCGGGTATAGATTTTGTCCGGGCGCTTCAGCAGCGTCTCCAGAATTCTGAATTCCTTGGCCGTCAGGGCAACCGGAACGCCGCTTCTCTGCACTACCCTGGTCTCCAGATCGAAGGTCAGCTCCTCATGCGTAATCCGGGTATCTTCGGCATCTGTCGGCAGTCCGCTGTTCTGGGCTCTCCGGAGCACCACCTTGATCCGCGCCAGCAGCTCCCGGTTATCGAACGGCTTCGTCATATAATCCTCGGCCCCCAGCTCCAGCCCCAGCACCTTATCGATAATCTCATTCTTGGCCGACAGCATAATGACGGGAACCGCCTGCCGCTTGGTGATTTCCTTACACAGGTCATAGCCGGAGCAATCGGGCAGCATCAGATCCAGTACCACCAGATCCGGCTGAAAAGCCTCCAGGGCTGTAAGTCCCGCACTTCCGTTCTCCGCTGTCCGCACCTCATAATTCTCTCTGCGGAGCACAAGCTCGATCAGATCTCTAAGAGCCGCTTCATCGTCGATTACGAGAATTTTGTTCATCCGATCCCTCCTCCTATACTTAATATTAACACCGGCAAAGGACGTTAATCTCCCCGCAGCGCAGATCACCTGTTTTCACCGCTTTCCAAAAATAAACCTTCGCAGATGGTTCACCTTGCCCGCTTCTCAACATACCTTGAATAAACCAACTAGAAAGGGGACAAATCAATGTATCTGCTCTGGGTAATCATCATAGGGGGACTCATCGGCTGGCTAAGCGGCAATCTGATCGGGCGCGATGTTCCGGGAGGCGTGCTGGGCAATGTCATCGCCGGCTTCATCGGCTCCTGGCTGGGCACCGAGCTGCTTGGTCCAAGGGGCCCTGTAGTAGGTGGCTTCCACATTGTTCCGGCCATTATCGGCTCCATCGTTGCACTATTGATCTTCTTTGCCCTGGCCCGCGGCGGCGCCTTCCGGCGCCGTTAATCCTTCCCGCCGGCTGCTGCAAAGTCAACACAGAGCCCCTCCTGTTCACCCAGGCAGGGGCTCTGCCATGTCATCCTTACAGAATCCTTAGAATCTGCCCTTAGAGTAGAGGCAGAGAAAGGATGATATACTATGCAGGAACATATTCTGGAAATACAGCATCTATGTAAAAGCTTCAAGCGCCAGACAGCCGTCAACAACGTATCGTTAACAGTCGCGCGCAATTCCGTCTACGGGCTGCTCGGTCCGAACGGTGCAGGCAAATCCACCCTGCTCAAAATGATTACCGGGATGCTGCGTCCCGATTCCGGGACAATCCGTTTTCAGGGGCAGGAATGGACCCGGAAGGACTTAAGCCGGATCGGCGTATTGATTGAAGCACCGCCGCTGTACGATAATCTGACCGCCCGGGAGAATCTCAAGGTACGCACACTGGCCCTCGGACTGCCGCAGTCGCGTATTGAAGAGGTGCTTGCTGTTGTCGATCTGACCGCTACCGGGAAAAAACGCGCCGGACAATTCTCCATGGGGATGAAGCAGCGGCTCGGCATCGCGATTGCGCTCTTGAACCAGCCGGAGCTGCTGATTCTGGACGAGCCGACGAACGGGCTGGACCCGATCGGGATTCAGGAGCTGCGGGAGCTGATCCGCTCCTTCCCGGAGCAGGGAATCACCGTCATTCTGTCGAGCCACCTGCTCTCCGAGGTGGAGCAGACAGCCGACCATATCGGCATCATCGCAGGCGGCGTGCTGGGCTATCAGGGGGCGATCTCCCCGGATCAGGACCTGGAGGCGCTGTTCATGCAGGTCGTAACAGCCCAGCGGCGGGAGGGTGCCGCTTATGCTTAATATCGTTAGGGCGGAACACCTGAAATGGCGGCGTACCTTCATTCCCAAGCTGGCCTGGATCGCTCCTGTATTCACTCTGCTCTTGTGCGCTGTTCTGATGGGCGGCGGCTTTTTTCAGAGCGGGTCCTACAACTGGTGGTACACGATGCTGTTGCCCGGAGCGCTGAGCCTGGTCTGTTCGCTGGCACTGCAGAAAGATGCGAAGCTGAAGTACCGGGGGATACTGGCCTTGCCCTTTACACCGGGAACGCTCTGGGCCGGCAAAATCCTTGCCTGTATCGGCTGGCTCCTGGCCGCCCTGCTCGTATTCCTGATCGGCGTTACAGCCGGGGGCCTGCTGTTCGGACAGACGATTACACTGCTGAGCAGTCTGGCGGGCAGCATACTGATCTTCCTCACCTTCCTGTGGCAGATCCCGCTGTGCCTGTTCCTGGCTGCCCGTCTCGGATTATTCGCAGCGGTCCTGCTGAACCTGTTCGGTACCGTTCTGGGTGTAGTTGAATTTGACAGGGGCGGCTTGTGGGACTACATTCCTTATACAATTACCTTCAGGCTCATGTGTCCGGTGCTGTCCATCCTGCCGAACGGCCTGCCGGTCCCGGCGGACAGCCCGCTGCGCAGCACAGACATGATTCTTCCGGGTACACTGGTCTCTCTCGGATGGTTCGCCATCCTGTTCCTGCTCACCACCGTATGGTTCCGTAGACAGGAGGCGAAGTAGCATGAATGCACTTCCGGGTCTGCTCAGGGCCGATCTGCTCAAAATGCGGCGCACCCCGTTTCTCCTGTTCCATCTGGTGACCCCGCTGATCGGGGCTGCCCTGTTCGTGGCCTACTATTCCATCTCCCCTGCCAGTGAAGCAGGCAAGGTGATGGGGTTCATGCAGGCCGTCGCTTGTGCGTTTCCTACCCTCATCGGGCTGGTCTGTGCGATGGCGGCGGAGCAGGAGGCCGCCTCCGGAGGGTTCCAGGGGATGCTTGCCCTGCCTGCGGGCAGGACAACAACCTTTTTGAGCAAGCTGCTGCTCCTGCTGGGATTCAGCCTGGGGGCTGTCCTGCTAGTCTTCGTCCTGTTCAGCCTTGGCTTTGCCGGAATGCTGGGACAGGACCGCCACGGCATCCCCTTTTATCTCACCGGGTCTGTGATCCTGTTCGCAAGCAATATCCTGCTCTATCTGCTTCACTTCGCAGTCAGCCTGCGCTTCGGACGGGGCGTCTCTATCGGCATAGGAATCACGGGAAGCCTGATCGCCGCCCTGATGCTGACCGGTCTTGGCGATATCCTGTGGCCGTATATCCCCTTCGCCTGGGGCGGCCGTTTCCTCTCCCTGCTGGAGATTCAGCATTCGGGAGGCTTGCCGTCTTTTGCCGAAACGAGATTGGCCACCGGCGTATCCATCTGTATAGGAGCAACGATAGCTGCCGGCCTCCTCAGTATGTTATGGTTCTACAAGTGGGAAGGCCGCTCTGCGGATAACTAGCCTGCTAATCTGTAAATGAAGGAATTAATGATTATGGCCAAAATACTTGTGGTAGACGACGAACCCGCCATCCTGTCTCTGATAGCCAACGCGCTCAGTACCGACCGCCATCTGGTAACCACCTTCTCTGATCCCGCGCTGGTGCGCCGGACTGACCTCGGTGCGTATGACCTGATTCTGCTGGATGTGATGATGCCCGGCGTGGACGGCTTCACCCTGTGCCGGGAGATCCGCACGGCGGTGGATTGTCCGATTCTGTTCCTGACGGCGAAGACGCTGGAAAGTGACCTGATGTACGGACTCGGGCTGGGCGCGGATGACTATATTATGAAGCCCTTCGGCATAGGTGCGCTGCGGGCGCGGATCAACGCTCATCTGCGGCGGGAGAGCCGGGAGAAGCGCAACATTCTGTATATGGACCCTGTGCGCTTCAACCTCTCCGGTAAAGAGCTCTACGCCCGGGAGGACAAGGTGCCGCTGACCAAAAGTGAATATGAAATCTGCGAGTTTCTGGCCCGCCACCGCGGTCAGGTCTTCTCCAAGGAGAATATCTATGAAGGGGTCTTCGGATATGACGGGGAGAGTGACAGCAGTGCCATTACGGAGCATGTCAAGAACATCCGCGCCAAGCTGGGCCGGTACGGGCTTGAGGCCATTGAAACTATCTGGGGGATCGGATATAAGTGGAAGCTGTAAAACAACGCAAAACCGTGCGGCTGCGCACCTTTTTCCTGCAATACCTGCTGCTGCTGAGTCTGGGCACGCTTCTGCTGCTGGGAGGACTGCTTGGCGCATTCACGCTGGCGTTCGCCTGGGGTGCCGTGCTGCCTGCCAACTATGACGAGAAGGAGATCACCCAGTTCAAGCAGCAGCTGGCTGCGGGTGCAGCGGATACGGCCCCGCAGGTTCCGGACCGGCTGGATTACACCGTATTCACCTTGGACGGGAAACCGCTGGCCGGCAATCTGAATGCTAAAGAGGCACAGCAGGCCTGGAGAATTACCCGGCAGGGGGACTACAGAGGCTCCTACTTCTACACCACCGCCGAGCACGGACAAAAGCTGTGGATCTTCCGTTATGTCTTGACGCCGCAGTACGCTTCTCCATTGCTGCGCAGCTCGCTGCCGAACCCCCAGCTTCTGGCCCCCGTGCTCTTCGTGCTCGGGTTTCTGCTTCAGGCTGGCCTGCTCGCAGCCCGGTTCGGCCGAAAGCTCTCGGAGCGGATGGCCGGGCTGCAGGAAGCGACCGAGAACATCCGGCGCGAGAATCTGGAGTTCACCGTCCAGCCCAGCGGCATCCAGGAGATTGACGAGGTGCTGGGCTCCCTGGACCGGATGAAGGATGCCCTGCAGACTTCACTGGAGAAGCAGTGGGAGCTGGAGCGCTCCCGCAGGGAGCAGATCTCTGCGCTGGCCCATGACATCAAGACGCCGCTGACCATTATCCGGGGCAATGCCGAGCTGCTGCAGGAGATTGTAGAGACTGAGCCGCAGCGTGAATACAGCGGCTATATCCGCCGCAGCGCCGCAGACATCGAAGCCTTCGTGCAGGAGGTCATAGACTTGTCCAGCCTGCAGGCCGGCTCATCCCGCCAGCAGACTCGGGTCCCGGCTGCCGAGCTTATAGCCGAGCTGGAGCTGCAGATGATGGCCCTCGCAGCAGGCAGGGACCTGCAGACCTCTGTCCGGCAGGAGAAGCTGCCGGAATTCCTGTTCATTTACAAGGAGCTGCTGCTGCGGGGCATCATGAACCTGATCGCCAATGCGGCCGAACACACGCCGACCGGGGGAAGCATTGCCCTGCTCGTCCAGGGCGAAGCCGGGGCGGTTCAGTTCACGGTTACCGATACCGGCAGCGGCTTCTCAGCGGCCGACCTGCGGGAGGCCACTAACCAATTCTACCGGGGTGATCCGAGCCGCAGCTCCGGGAATCATCACGGGATGGGGCTATATATTGCGAGGTCTGTGGCCGAGCAGCACGGAGGCAGTCTGCACCTCAGCAATGTCTCCCCATCCGGGGGCGGGAAAGTCACGATGCGCATTGCCGCGCCTGAGTAGCGGCACATCCAGTTCGTGGCTGAATTCCATTGTTCTTAATATTGCTCTTCCTGCGTTCATGGATGATTTCCTCCGATTTAATAGATTCAGACTTCTCCCCAGTTCCGCTGATACAAGCGGCGGGAGGGTGTGTGTTCCGTATGCTCTGTGTACAGGTTAGTTGCGGTTACAAGCGCAGCCACCTTGTCCAGGAAGAACGCCTTCAGCAGCTCCTGGCCGAGAATCACCTCGTAGACCTGCTGCAATTCCGCCAGGGTGAAGCGCGCAGGCATTAAGTGCAGTGCGATTCCTGTTCTTTCCGTCTCCTGACGCAGCTGTTCAATGGCATAAGCAATGATCTTAGCGTGATCAAAAGCAAGTCCGTCATTGGACAAGACGGCATACTGCACCGATCTGGCCGCCGGTGCCGCCGTCACCGTCTGTTCTACCACCGCAGTCAGAGCCTGGTTTGCGGCCTCCAGCCGCAGCTCATAGGTACGGGTGCGGATGCAGCCTTGCTCCAGCAGCTCTTTATGCTCCTGCCGGAGCTGGTAGCTTACCTTGAACCAGGCCGCAGCCTCGGCATCATCCCCTGCCTCTAATTGGCTGCGGCGGCTGTCGACCAGCGCCATATAACTGCTGCTGATCACCCAAGTGCGGGGGTCGCGCCCGGGATCGCTGAAGGTGCGAAGCTGCTCCAGATAGACGCCGGTAACGCCGGTCTCCTCATACAGCTCCCGCGCAGCCGCCTGCTCCCCGCTCTCATGCGGCTCGATGAAGCCGCCCGGCAGCGCCCACTTGCCCAGGCAAGGATGCCCGCCTCTGCGGATGAGCAGCAAGCGCAGCTCCTTCGCCACTGGACCAGGCCCCTGGTCTGCTTCTGTGTCTGTGACAGTGAAGATCACCATATCCGTAGCCACTGAAGGCCGCACATAATCCCCAGGCCGGTACTGTTCCAGGAATTCCTGTTCCGTAAGTCCGTTACGATCTCTCAATTCCACACTCTCCGCCTCCTCTGCCCTCTGGTTCAATGCTCCAGCTCACCGAAATAATTCCCGTACGGCTTGAATTTTGCCAGTACACTGTCCACCTTGCTTATACGTTCCGTAAGCGTGCCCCTAAGGGTTATATAGGGAATCCGCCGCTCCTTCAGGTCTGCGATAATCTGCTTGTGGAACACCTGCCGCTTCTGATCCCCGCTGCGGTCCCACGTATCGTCATACGGAATATCGTCGTCGCACAGGAAGAACAGGTCATAGCGCTGCGCGTTCTCCAGGGCCAGCCGGGTTAGCAGGTCAGGTGCCTTCCCATGGTAATCCAGCGCATACATATACGTGGTAATCGCATTCGTATCAACGAATAAATACCTATTGGCGTCAAGCAGTGCCTGCTCTTCCCGCTCCAGATGCCCCACCGCGATCTCGTCAAAAGCCTCCAGCCCAATCCGGCGGTCCACCTGATGCTCTGTCCAGTAATCCCGCCCGTATTCACTGGCGAAGGCCGTACCGTATCTCCGGGCAAGTGCTTCGGTGATCGTAGACTTGCCGGTAGACATCGCCCCTACAAATACGACCTTGGTAATTAGATCGCGGTAGACTAGCCCGCTGACATAACCCCGGTATTGGTAAGGGTCCGAGCGGACCATCGTGGCCGATACCGGAACCTGCACCCTCGCCTCATCCACCCGCCGGTCAATAGCACCCAGCGCCAGACTCATATGTTCTCCATAGAATTCACTCGAATAAAAATGGGTCACCTGCTCGCCCTTCAGCAGCCCGAGAATATACTGCTCCTCCCGGATCTCATGCTCCCTGTCATCCGAGTATCCATCGGGGCCGTCCCAGGCCTCGATTACCCGGACGGCAGGATAGAGGCTGCGAATCCAGTTCGCCCGGATCTGCAGAGGTACCGGAGAGACCTTGGTCTCATAGATCACCACAATCAGCTCGTCAACCTCCCGCAGCGCCGTCTCGAACATGAACTGGTGCCCTTTATGCAGCGGGGCGAACTTCCCGAGTGTTAATCCAAGTGTTTTCATGACAGCGCCTCCTTAGCCCCTTTGTTCCAGTTGTAGTAGCCGTAGACCGCATTGATCAGATAGGCGCTCCACATGACAATCATCAGCAGCCCCTCCCCGCTGCCTTCCAGCGTCCGGATCACCCAGAGCAGCACGGTGAACATATTCAGCACAATATAGACTAGCCACTGCTCCTTGAAACGACGCACCATCAGCAGCGTTGCCACTACCGATAACACGGTAGTCAGGGCATCGATGTAAGGCGAATTCTGCGCGGGAATGAACGATAAGCCGAAGCCCAGCAGCAGCGCTCCCGCCACACAGACTGCAACGGTGAGCAGGATGCCCCTCGTTTCCATTTGGCGCATGGACAGCTTGCCGCCGTGCATGTTTCTTTTCCACATATAGAAGCCTACAATATTCATCGGCACAAAAAATAGCAGATTCAGCATAACCTCGCCGAATAATCCGTTGATATAGGCCAAATAAGCATATCCGAACGTATTATACATCCCGAATCCATAGCTCGCCAGCTTCCCCTTCGCCGTCAGCACCACGCATAGTACCCCGGTGATGAAGACCGTGAACCCGAAGAGCGAATCCTTGGACATCACCGTAAAAGTAACAGCGATCAGCGTAAATATCACCAGCCAGGCGAGTTCAAACCCGCTCCAGTTGCCGGGTGCCTTCTTCATGCTCATCCCTCCGCTTCTCTGTATCCTAAGAAAATGATTACTTATTAACTAATTGATAATTACATTTTGTTAATATCAAAATAACAGAATTCATGGCTGAATGCAAGCCCGATTTTCCACAACTTCGGCCCTATTTGTCGTCCTCATACTTTTATTCCATTTGTTGTTGCCTAAACCTCTTTATGCAAATATGATAGATTTATATACTCCAAGATCTTACATATTCTCCACCCTATTAGCGAACATATAAGGAGGAACGGCAGCAATGTTCAAGAAAAGGATCATGAAACGAAGCTTCATCTTATTTGCCATTCTGGTGTTGGTATTCTCTTCTCTTCAGCTCAGGCCCGCTCTAGCTCAGGAAGACACGGGCGGCAGGCAGGAAACAACGTACACTGGAGAGGGGTACGAGGTAATCTACACGATTTCCTCCAAGTGGGAGGATGCCTTTAACGCAGATGTCACAATCAGGAATACGGGGTACCGGACGCTGGAGAACTGGAGTATTGGTTTTACATCCCCTTATGAGATTACGAATATCTGGAACGGACAGGTACAGGCCTACGAGAACGGGATGTATACCATCAAGAATGCGGGCAGCAACCAGGACATTCCGGTAGGCGGCAGTGTGAATTTTGGCTTCACGGCTTCATTTGAAGGAGAGCTTCAGCTGCCTGTAGCATTTGAAATGCAGGGCGCGGAACAGATCGTACCGGCGGGGCAATACGAAACAAGCTTCAAGGTAACAAGTGATTGGGGGAGCGCTTTTAACGGCGAGATTGCCATTAAAAATATATCGCACTCCGCCATTGAGGATTGGACGCTGGAATTCGATTATGACGGGAAGCTGGACCGCTTCTGGACGGCTGACATCACCAGCCATACCGGAAATCATTACGTTATACATAATGCGGGCTACAATGCCAACATTCAGCCGGGTGAGACTCTTATCCTGGGCTTCTCCGGGAGTCCGGGGAATGTGGTAAGCGGGCCTTCAGGCTATCAGTTGACGCAGATCTCTTCAAGGCAGGAAGCTCCTGAACCGGAGGGGGTATCCGTACAGCTCGATACGTACAGCCTCCAGCTTCAGAACAGTCCGGATGGAGACTACTACTTCCTGACCTCGAAGATGGATAAGCTGACCGGAACGCTGAGCGGGACAGCAAGCGTTACGGCCCTCACTTATCAGATTGAAGACCGAAATAAAGCAGTCCTCCAGCAAGGGACAATCCCTGTAAGTGCGGTGTGGTCTGCAGAAGGAATCGGGCTTGGGACCGGATACAATCTGCTGAAGCTGCGCGCACAAGTTCAAGACGGGACTGAAGTGACCAAAGAGTATATGATCGTGAACTTCGACGAGGGCAATCTGGATAACCTCGGGATCGACCGGGAGAAGGACAGCGATAATGACGGCATCAGCGATTACTATGAGGAGCATTATGGGCTCTCCGCTACCAGCAAGGATACCGATGGTGACGGATTAAGCGACCGGGATGAGCTGCTCGTGTTGAAGCTGAATCCGCTTGAACCGGACAGTGATAAGAATGGGACCGCTGACGGTGATGAAGACTACGATAAGGATGGATTAACTAATCTGGAGGAGCTGCTGCTGGGCACCAGCCTCATCAGCGAGGACAGTGACGGTGACGGGCTTACGGACGGCGAAGAGGTTCATACGCACAAGACCGATCCCCTGAAGGCCGACACCGATGGCGACGGGCTCTCTGACGCCTGGGAACTCAAGATCGGTAGCGACCCGCTTGTGCCTGAGGCGAAGTTCGCAAGAACGGTGAAGGCAGAGGATGCCGGGGGCAAGGCCGTTCCAAGTGTGTTCGTTGAAGGGATCACTGCGGAGCAGGTAGACAGCTTGTCTGTCCAGCCGGTCCAAGACGGCATTCTTAATGATACAACCATTCCCGGATACATTGATCAAGGCTATAATTTCTCCATCGAGGGAAGCTTTGAGAAGGCAACGATCTCCTTTGAGTTCGATCAGAGCCTATGGAATCAGGCAGATTTTGCGCCGCGGATCTACTATTACAATGAGGAGTCGCAGCTGTTCGAGGAGCTGCCGGATCAGCAGGTGGACGGAAATGTGGTCTCGGCCGGGACGGCTCATTTCTCCAGATACATTCTCCTGAATAAGACGGTCTACGACCAGGTCTGGCAGTATAAGTTCCTGTATGATGAGGGGCAGGAGCATTATGCCGGGATGGATATCGCCTTCGTCATCGATTCCTCGGGCAGTATGTCAGATAATGACCGGAACAATGTGAGAATCAGCGTCACCCGGCAGTTTGTTGATCTGCTGACGGACAGTGACCGCGGGGCTGTGGTTGATTTTGACGACTATGCTACGGTATTATCCGGCTTCACTTCAGACAAGGCCGTGCTGAGTCAGGCTGCGGGACGGATTGATGCGTATGGCGGAACGACTCTGAGCAGCGGGATTGCCAGTGCGCTTAGTCTGTTCGCCGCCGGCGGCAGAGCGGATGTCCTGAAGTACATTATCATGCTCACGGACGGGGAAGGCTCTTATGACACCGCTCTGACTAAGCGGGCTGCGGATCAGGGCATCGTCATTTATACAGTGGGCCTGGGGAGCAGTATTTCGACCAGTGTGCTGACCAGCATGGCCCAGGGCACCGGCGGCAGCTATTATCATGCGAGCAATGCCAGCCAGTTGTATGGAATTTTCGATACGATTGCGGAGACTTCTGACCTGTACAAGGACACCGACAAGGACGGCATCAGTGATTATCATGAGAAGGAGATGCAGGCCGGAAGACTGCGTGTTGGTACTGGCGGTGCGGCTATCCGATTGAATTATCTGGATGCTGACAGCGATAACGACGGTCTTAAGGACGGGCAAGAGATTCGCATTGTCAAATCCGGCGACAAGGTCTACGCTTATTTGTACTCCAATCCCAACCTGGCCGATACGGACGGCGACGGCTTGAACGATGCGGTGGACAGCAGAAGACTGATTCCAGATGTGGAGCAGGCCTTAATCCTTCAATCGAATCACAGGGAAGGGATTCTGAAGACCGCTGCGCAGGGAACGTCCCCTGTCTCTGACGACCTGACATTCAATGACTACACGTATAGTGAATTAATCAAGCTGGGCCCGGTATTCTCGGTGGCCAGGATTACGCCCGAGTCCATGATCTGGGGCGAGATGGCCGTTCTGTTCGCTGTCGGTAAGATAGGTGCAACAGATGATATGAAGTTCGTTCTTGGCGATCTGATCTCAACCTTCAAATACAGCAAAACCATAACCGAGGGAACATCGGTAGCCCTTGGCGATACCTTCGATACCAGCAAATACATCAAGTATCATAACAGCCAGCTGGGCAACGCCGTTATTACTGACTCCAGCACCCAGAACTATGTAGAGCTCATCAAGAATTATGTTGTGCAGGAGCTGCGCAGTAATAACGGTGATCTGTCCAGGCTGAAATTTGACCCGAACAGCAGCCGGAATCTTGTGAATAATTATGTGAATCAATTTCCGACGAGCCCGTATCCGGTATTTACAGAGAAGAGCAATCTGGCGTTATCGCTCGCCATTCATGCCTTCCATGGTCATAATATTACCATTAAGGACTTCAAGAACATCGGGGGGCAATTCAGCGGGAAGCTGGTATTCCATTTCTACGATCATTTCGGCCTGGATGCCGATGATGAGATCAATAATCCGGGATTTGTGGACTGGTTCACCCTGCAGCACTACGAACGGTTCAATGGCAAATATGTGCCGTTCATTACAACAATTGATTGCGAGCTGGAGTTCAGCGGCTCCGTAAAAACATTCTAAATAAGTAGGCAGGTGAAATGATTGAGCCGCAGGACACGAATCTTCATTGGCATGACCCTCATACTGTTGCTTGCAGCAGCAGGCTTCATCATCCGTTATGATCCCTCCGGGGCGAAATACGGACTATTCCATGAGCATAGCGGGCAGTTTGAGGCCGTGAAGTCGGAGACCCTGCTGCTGATGGACAACCTGGATGAACGGAGTGATATCGGGAATACCTTCATCTACTCCAATAATGGTAATACCACCTCTCCGTTTCATGACAGTGTGAATACAGAAATGCAAGACAAGATCGGGCAGATCGCTGCATGGTCCGGAGACAGCCTGGACTTCGTGCGCTACAGCAGGCAGGACGGGAAGCCGCTCCTCCGGTTCGTATTCGACTGGGAACGGGAGCATGGCCCCACCTATCATATCGTGTATTGCGCAAGTCAGAGCATGGTGGAGCAGGCCTATGCCGCAGAGCCGATTAAGTATAAGCTGACTACGCTGGCCGACGGCTGGTACGGAATCGAGATAGAATAGGTACCGTCCTAACAGGTGAAGGATGCTGGTGCTTTTCTCGTCGTCCGCTTGTAAGGAGCAGGATTGTTGCACTTTTTGCAGGATTCCTTTCAAAAAGATACTGGCTGGAGTACAATGTTGCATTATTTGCACAAATTTCGAAATTTAGAGCGAGTTAGCGCTGGATTTGTTGCATTTCGTGCAGGATTTCAGGCATATACCGCTTCTATGAGGTAGCATTGTTGCACTTTCTGCAGGATTTCTCTATAACTGTTACTTGCTGTGGAGCATGGGGTCCTTCTCTCAGCGCAGCAGTACCCATCGATATTCGGTTTTCGCATACATTAAAGAAGGGGTGTCCCACACCATGCAAATGGCGGAGACACCCCTTTTTTTATAAGCCAACCGGTTGCCCGCTCTGCTCACACCACATATTCGGCCATAATCTGCTCAATGTGGTATGGAGTCACTCCCTGATCCACCGAGAATACGGTATCGGCCTGCTGCGGTGAAGCGGCCAGTTCGCCGCGGGCTTTGGCGTGAAGCGTGAACAATTCATACAGATCGGGCTTTCGGAGCGAGGTCATCGCCTTGCCGATGATTACCATCCCCTTCTGGTTCCCCTCCACGTTATTCACATGGAACGGATCTCTGGTCAGGGACAGGTCTGTCCAGATCACGGTCCGCTCCACCAGATCGAGTATCACAGGAATGGCGATTTGGGTATCCGCCGTGACATCAATCTTGTTCGACACCGTAGCTGGCTCATAGATTTCACCGGACCCTGGCTTCTTCCGCATCATCCAGCCCGTGAAGCACTCCGGCAGATTGCAGTACGGCTGTCCTGTGAAAGAATGGAGGGTAGCCACCACATACCTTCCGCCATACTCAACAATAGAAGGAATATGCAGATCAATGAACTCACTGGCCCCGTAGGGCGCCGTTACAATATCCCCGCTATGGGCTGCATGATATTGTGCCGAGCGCAGATTGGTATAAGAGATATGCTCTACGTACTTCCAGTTCTGATCATACATCACGGCGGACAGGTCAATATCTACGCGGCCTGTGGATGTACCGTCCACCTTCCCTTCCTTCCACCAGCAGAAGAAGCGGATCGTGTTCCCTTCGGCCATCGGAATCCGGCTTCCCCGTACCAGAGTATGCAGCGCTTTACTGGCCGATCTCTGGGAGAACGGCACAAGATAATTCTTCAGGCGCTCGTCAACATATACCTTCCCCAGGGAAGGCTGTGCAGAGAAGCGCGCAACCAGCGTCTGCTCGCAGAGATCCACAATATCCCGGCAGGCTTCTTCACTGATCTCTGGCAGGGTGTTAGGGGTGGCCCAGGCTTTGGCGACATTTCCCTTGGGGAAAAACACCCTCAGATCCGGCAGCTCCCGCTGGCGTTCGAAGTAGTTCTTCACCTGTAGCAGCACCGGGGTCGATACCTGATCGGCCACTTCGCCGAAGGCCATCACGACATACTCAGGCTCCCGGGTCATCCGCAGCAGCTTCGCCAATCTTCGTGCGAATTCACCCGGACGCTTCGCCAGCAGATCCAGCGCCGTCCACATCTGGTGATACTGAAGGGCCAGCTCCACACTTCCATTAAAGGTCGTGAAGGCTTTTCTGTTGCGCAGGATATCAAAAGCTTCCTCACAGCGCTTATACCGCTGCTTGTATTCAGATGGATGCAGGATCTCGCCGAGACGAATCCAGCGCTCCCTGTACCTAAGCATATCCTCCGTGATCGGCTGACACCGCTCCAAGAGCCCCAGCAGCAGCCGGCGTTCACTACGTTTGAACTTGCGGAAACGGGTGGGCAAGGCCAGACTAACATCGCCCTCCGACCAGGCCACCGCCAGCCGCAGCACATCGGTTGCCGTCTTGAAGTAAGGGCTTATTCTCGCCACATCCGCCTTACCATGCTTAAGCAGCGACGCCGCCACATAACCGGCAATCTCCTTGAACGGGATCTCCTGCGGCAGGAGTTCATCCAGCTCTTCGTTGGCTGTATTCGCAATCACAGCATCGATATCCTTCTGATCCTCTGCCGAGATCGAGCCTCTGGCCTCCATCAGCTGGCGGATTAGGGTCCGGAACTCCGTGATGCTGCCCAGGTCAATGACCTTCAGCGTGACTTTCTCCTGAAGCGGTTCTCTCTGCACAGGCTCAGCACCCGGCACTTCCCAAGTGTAGTAATGGAACATCGCATTGAAATACAGCTCCGCTTCGTCCTCCTGCATGACCTGCTCCGGGAACCCCGGATACATCGGTGCATAATGCACATGCGCGCCAACCATCCGTCTTATATCTGCAATCAGCGGATAGTATAGCTGCTCGAAGGCCTCGCGGGGCAGCCTCTGGACCGCCCGGAAGAAGGCAGGCGACAGGGTATACCCGAGCCCCTGCAGATTGCGGAGAGCTGCGGCCAAGTACCCCTTCGGGAGCTGTTTCGTGTCAGCAGCGTCAGGTGTGTGTTTCAGCATCATTTTGCCTGCTCTACGCAGGTAAATTCGGTTTATTTTCATAGTAAAAGTGTCCAGGAGAGCCGTATCCCTACTCGGTTTCAGTCCATGGGTAGAAGGAAGGAATACAATAGCCTGGACGCCTCCTCTCTGGATAAGCATCCTTCAGGAGAGCTGCGGCTCTAATTCATCCAATTGAGTAGAAGGAAGAACCGCAATAGCCTGAAGATCTCCCGGCGAACTTGCCGCCGTTTGATGAATCCATCATCGCATACGCTTCTGCAGGCCAACAGGGCGGAAGTATTACGACAGAGGGAAATTTTAACTTATTTTGCCGCCCCGCACCTTATCGCACCCTGTATTTTGGTTTTTGTTGAGGATATGTTATCATTCTTACGTAAGTTAAATTTTAAATGTCTAGGAGGGATACCTGATGAAAAAGAGATCTATTCAATATTTGTCTGCTGGAATCGGGTATTCGACTGCTGTTTTTTTCTAGAATTCATGTGGACGGGATAGGTCTGTCCAATATGAAGTAATACTATGAAAAAACAACCCATTTAAAAGGAGACTTATAAGCAATGAGCCTAAATAACAATGTCATTCAAAGATATAATCCGGAAAATATAGCAAAACCGGTTGGAAGCTACAGCCATGTCACTAAGATCAGCAGAGACGCTGAAATGTATGTCTTTTCCGGTCAAATCGGGATCGATCAGAACAATAATATCCCTGCCGACTTCAACCAGCAAGTAACCCATACGATGAGCAATATTGTTGACATTCTGTCCTCTCAAGGACTAACTCCCGATCATGTCATCAAAATCAACATCTGGGCCACGGAGGAAATCGATTGGGATCATTTCTATTCCATCTGGAATAAGGTGTTCGGCCCCACGCCGCCCTCCATGACGGTTGCTTATATCCAGGGATTAGGTCTGCCTGAGCTGAAGATTGAATTGGATGTGTGGGCCGCTGGTTAGAGCTGTAGCGTAATTTAATGCACCCAAAACAAGCCTTAGAAGTATTCTAGAGGCTTGTTTTGGGTTTTATTTTTTACACATGAATTATGATAAGGTTCAGCATATCATTACAAAAGCAAAACTCATTTGTTAGAAGAGAACAATTCCATTCATCCACTCCTTATCCAATTGTCCCTATTCAATCCTTACTTGTCCTAATTCTTTCCGTGAAAACCTGTGCATCCTTGGTTATCATATGTATCTATTGTCCTTATTCTGTCCTTATTTGTCCCTATTCCCGATCCAATACATACCTAGCGCCCATTCCATGACCTATAACTTTAACTCCATCTGTCGCAAGGTCTTTTATAACTCGCTGAACCTGTTTACTGGTTAGACCTGTCATCTGTCTAATCTCTCTGTTCGTTAGCTCTCGCTCCCGCAAGATTGATAGTAACCGAATCTTAATAGCTTCTTTATCCAAGCTCTGTTGTCGCTCATACGTCATGTTACCTTTCAGATGCTCATATGCCGTTCTGGTTAGAGTGTAGTAGCGTCCTCTCCCACGACCGACAGATTCAATTAGATTCATGTTGTGTGCAAGTCTACTAAGCAATTCCCTTGCTTGCTCCAGACTTCTTTGTGTGACTAGAGCAGCATTATGCGTATCAATATCTTCATGCCGCATCAAATACTGAATAATCAGAAGATGGTCGACATCAACAAGCTGATTACTTTCCGTCATTTTATTAATCAAGTTCATAAAACCAGTATTTAAAGGGGAAGCTGTGAATGTTAGTTCGATATGGTTTCCCACTTCCCTGTATATCGGTGGCTCCTTACCCTCAACTAATAGAGAGCGGTAAATCCGGGAGACACCCAGATTAGAACGGTTAACGAGTTTTAAGCGATCCAACAAGTCCATCAGATGATTATTTCTAGCTACTGGAGGATGATGGAGAATATTTAGAGGGGTTATTCCACCTATGAACTTGCCAGGATTAGTTATGATTAGCTTATCTCGATAATGTTTAAGCATCACTGCACCTATCATTCTAAAATCGCGATGACCGAACGCATTTAGCAACGCTTCACGTAGTGCAATTCGAGGGTAAGTGCTGAACTCTGGATGCACTAATCCAGATTCGATTGTCACCATTGGATTGTCCACAGCTATAAAACGTTCTAATTCGTGTAATGCAATAGGTATTGCTTGCGTTCCATCGTCACGATGGGAGTAGTCAGTATCACTCATCATCTTGCGGTAGGACCAACGATATTCAGGTACTAGACGAGCAATTGCATCAGGCCTTCCAACAAGGAGAATTGCGCCTTTTGTAAGGTGATTTCCTTTCAATGCTCCGATTGAGCTAAGTAAATCCTCATCATTTAAATCTTTTAGTCCATCAGGCGCTCTCTCAGCAGACATCATTTCTCGTATCCGTTCGACTGCAGATGGAGATATGTTATCCTTCCAGTCTTCGTAAACAATCTCTGCAGTTAAATCCACTTGACCTGTTGTCTCAACCAGTTGTCTTCTTAAAGTACCTGTGAATGGAATACAATCTTTTCCTTGTCTAATTGTTGCAGCGCCGTCTGTTAAGGTGTATGGGGGTATACCGGGATACACATGCATCAGAAGAATTCTCCCTGTACCTTCAAAGATTCGGATCTCTTCAAATACAGGCGTTATATGGGGTTCGCTTCTTTCGTATACACACTTCTGTAAAGTAAGCACATCCACCTCATACGGCACACCAATTAGGGCTTTACTCTTTCCTCTAACGCGATCAGCCACACCGAAGACGACTGTACCTCCACCTCCATTAGCCATACAAACTGCCATTTTCACCATAAGAGAGAGGTTATCATTTAAGCTGCGATTGCCCCATTCCTTAAAATCCAAATCCTGCCCTTCAAGATCGTCAGCGACTACAATGTCCAACTGATCCAGCAAAGATATGATTTCGATCCTAGACTTCATTATCGCGCTCTCCCTTCTTTGTTAAAATGCAAATCTCGTACTGTATAGTTTTGTCATTACTATTTACGTTTAACCCAAGCTCATGCAACTCCGTCTTCTCTATCCACTCACCTTATATTGCTTTATTATCCCATATGTCTTCCATTTCTGTCCTGAATAATTTCACTTTTTACTTAATCGCAGTATGCACTTTTCTATACTGTAGAAAACAAGCCGCTATCCTTCCTCTGGATACGGCCTGTTCCTTATCTGCCTACATAGGCAGCTCTCTTAAAGAGACCTGTCTAGTCTCCTCTTGTCATCCTTACGCTGTTCATTCCAACTTCATATCACTCCCCCTCCGCCTTCTTCGGCGCAGGCCGCTCATACACCACAGCATAATTCTGGCTGCCCAGTAGAATCCGTTTGCCCTGGAACTCGTCATAGATGTTCAACCGCACCGTGCCGCCGTTAAGGGCCTTGTATGCTTTGTTGTTCAGCGGGAAGGACAAGCTGCCCGTGGCTCCCGCACCAGCCGGTCCGTCTCCCAGAGGCAGAAGCTGCTCCGACGGCTGACCGAACGGATCGATCAGCTCGGCTACGAGCTTATGCTCATTCGCCTCAGCAACATACTGCTCACTGCGGGTTAACCGGTAGTTCATCTGTACCTCTATGGACTCCCGGTCTTCAGGCATAGTAGCGGTCACCTGGTTCACGGACAGGGAGTACGGGAACAGGTCCAGCTTCTGAAGGGACGGCTGCGGAGCAGGATTGGCCGGACTCAGCCCCAGGCCCACGGTCTGGATGTAAGCGGCCGGCACTGCGCCGGGTGTGGTCAGCTTGCCTTCGGCGATGCCTTCCCCGAGGAAAAGGGTTAGATCCGACGCATTGATCTCCGGAGGAAGCTTACTCCAGACGGTTACGAGACTCTTCTCTTTGGGGTTCAGGGCTGCGGCGGACTGCGAGATTACCGCCTCGAAATACTGCCGATCCGGGGTCCGGTAGTAGCCCACCAGCTGCGCCGGCTGGGTCTTACGTAGTTCCTCGTTGGTCATCACCAGCTCGGTATAGATCAGCTTGGAATCGGTGCCCGGATAGATCCGGCTCTGCCGCTCCAGAATCTCTGCCTTCTTCCCGGCCAGCTCCAGGCGGAAGGGTTGACCGGCCGCTACGGTTCTTAAGGTATTCTCCACCTGGCTGGTGAACAGCGTAAGGAAATTCGCCTGGGTCTCTTCCGAAGGATACTGGAGGATCACCTTCAGCTTCATCAGCTGATAAGAATAGGGAAGGTTCCCCGTGATATACAGAACCGCTGTCTCCTGCGGGGCCAATTGGCTCTTGGAGCCTTCGATCACCATCTGCGCACTGCCGCTGATATCGAGATCCCCCGCCTTCAGAAGCGCTGTTAGCGCCGGAAGCTGCACATTCGTGGACCCTGAGTTGCGGAGGCTGATCTTGGTCACGACCTGATCGCGGTCCGACCACGGCAGGCGTTCCACCGATTCCAGCTTCACCACGAAGGTACCCAGACTGTTCTGCACGGGGTACTCAGTCGCCAGCAGATGATTCGGCTGTAAGGAGTAGGGAATCTGATAGTAAGCCGCCGGGAAGGCGATCCGGCCCTCTTCTGCCGGCTCGTTCATCTGTAGCTGGAGCACTCCCTGATTAAGCTTCAGGGGCAGCTCTGCACTGAGTTCGACTACCCGCTCCTCCAGCGGCTTCAGACTCAGACCGGCCAGTGCCTTATTGCTTACCGGATAGCTGTACCCTTCGGCAGTCGTCAGGCTGAAGGGGTAGGCCGGAATCGTCACCGCTTGGTTGCCTGTGTTGCGCACCCGGAATTTCAGGCTCCATTTCGCCAGATGATCCTCCGAATACACCGCCGCGCTTGCGAGCTGTGTCTCAATTGTATGGTTAGCTATCTTAAGCTTCGCGACGGCATTAGCGGGTACGGTGAAGTTGGGCGACTGTGCAGCAGGCAGCTTATACTCAGCCACCGGCAGGTTCAGCTGCAGCTCGCTGTCTTCCTGGACGAATTGCAGGGACATATTATCCGTCTTCGTATAGGAGGGGATGTCCGCCAGATACTGCACGGTCCGTTTCTCCTTGGGCTGAATCTGGTAATCGGCAGGAGCGGCATTCAGTTCAAATCTGGAGCCTCCCGAGGATATCAGATATCCCTTCAGGCCCGTGTCTTTAAGCACCTTGGTGCCCGAATTGGCGAAGCTGATGCCCACCCTGGCATACACTTTTCCGTTAGCCTTAACGATCTGCAGGCTCTCGGCCTTACTGATCACCGGCATACCCGCCAGGACCAGCTTCTTGCTCTGCCCTCTGGCGGTGGCTACCGAATAGGAACCCGGAATCGTGAACGTTCCCAGCTTCTTCTGGTAATTCGCCTGGCTGAAGTCCCAGCCGTACAGGGCGATTCGGACTCCGGTTATTTTGGCAGCCTTCCCCGCATTGACATAATACGTGACCGACTGGCTGCTATTAGCCGGAATAGACTTGATCGCAGCACTGCTTGTTACCGGCTTGCCTTGAATAACTGCGCCGCTTGAGGTAGTAACCTTGGAGAAATAATCAATCAGGCTCACGTTGCTGTTACTCCCGTTGACGTAATTCAGGGTGTACGTAATCATATTCCCGCTCTCCTGGGGCTGAAGGGCAGCGTCCAGCAGCTTCACGCTCACCCCGCTCTTCAATGAGACCGCCCCCAGTCCCTCCAGCGTGGACACGGCGGCTGTAGCCGCCTTTCCCGCTGAAGGCCCGGCCGCCGCATAGGCTCCGAAGGCGATGGACTGGCTGAGAACCGCCAGGCTTAGCATGGCGACAGCATATTTTCTAGTGGAATGATTCATAATTCTCTCCTCCCTTAACTTCGCTTAAGCTTGCGGCAGCCGGACCTCGAACCTCGTCCGCAGCTCATTGCTCTCTACAGACAGGCTCCCGTCATGCTGCTCTACAATATTGCGTGCAATGAACAGTCCCAGGCCGGTCCCGCCCTCCTGATGTGTCCGTGCCCGGTCCCCCGAGTAATACATCTCGAAGATATGCGGCTGCTCCTCCGGCGGAATGGGATTTCCGTAATTGATGACCTCAACCGCTACTGAACCTGAATCAGGGCGGCTGTTAATATCCACATAACCGCCTTCCTGCCCGTAACGGGCGGCGTTGGTCAGCAGATTGCCTAATACTCGTACCAGCAGATCCCCGTCCCCGTAGATCATTAGGCCAGGAGTCACATTCAGCCGGGAGGTCAGGCCATTGCGCTCGAATACCGGGTACATCTCCTCGTTCAATTGCCGCAGCAATTCGGTAATATCCAGATATGTCTTCACCACAGGCAGTGTGCCATGGTTCATCCTGGTGATCTCGAACAGCCCATCAATCAGCTTCTCCAGCCGCTGGGACTTGGTGAAGGCAATCGTCGCATAATGCCGGATCGTCTCCACTGGTAATTGCTCATCCCTCAGAATCAGATCCAAATATCCGAGAACGGACGTCAGCGGTGTACGCAGATCATGCGCCAGATTGACGACTAGCTGGTCCTTGCTGCTCTCGGCGAAATCACCTCTTTGTACCGCCTCCTGCAGCTTGGCCCCGGCCACATTCAGATCCTCTGCGATTGCGCTGAACTCATCCCTTGAGGCAATCCGCACCTGATTCTGGAAATCTCCGCCCGCCAGATGATGAATCCCCTTGGAAATCTCGTTAAGGTAGCGGATGTACGGCTTGGTGAACATGAAGAATAAGATCAGCATGATTGGAATGAACAGCATCAGAGACACATTGAAGTCTCCGATCCTGTAGATGAACCGGCGGATTTCCGCCTCCGGGTCCTCCCACTTCACCCCGGCGTAATAGAGCTGAAGCAGCTTGAAGATCCCGTAGGTGATCCCGGCGGAGAGCAGCATGCTTACGCCCAGTAACTGAACCAGTCTGGTTCTGAAGCCCCGGCGTCTCTTAGGCATTGAACGTGTACCCGACACCCCAGATGGTCTTGATGAACCTGTCCTTGTTCTGATCCTCTCCCAGCTTCCTGCGCAGGGTGCGGATATGTACCATCACTGTATTCCCGCTCTCATAGTACGCCTCGCCCCATACCTGCTGAAATATGCTCTCTGCACTGAACACCTGCTTCGAGTGGCTCGCCAGCAGATAGAGGATGTCGAATTCCTTCGGCGTAAGGTCAATCTCTTCTCCATACAGCATAACGGTGTGCTGGTCAGGGGAGATGATCAGCCCGCCCAGCTCCAGAACCGAAGTCAGAGGGGCACCCGGAGGCTGACTGAACTGCAGGGAGCGCCGTAACTGGGAATTGACCCGGGCCAGCAGCTCCATCGGATTGAAGGGCTTGATCATATAATCGTCCGCGCCCATGACAAGGCCGGTAATCTTATCGAAGTCAGAAGTCTTGGCACTGAGGAAAATAATCGGCAGATTATGCTTCACCCGCACCTGGCGGGTGACCTCGTATCCGTCCAGCTTCGGCATCATAATATCCAGGATGGCCAGATCAATGGATTGGGACTGAATAGCCTGAACGGCCGCTTGGCCGTCGGATACCTGAATGCAGTGATACCCTTCCTTCTCCAGGTGCAGGGCAATCAGGCCGGCAATCTCTTTCTCGTCCTCTGCGATCAGAATAGTAACTCGCTTCATACCGGGACCCTCCTAGGCCTGAATCTATTCGTTAAGGTACGTAGTCGCCTTGTTCTGAATCAGCTTGGCCACATCCTCTGCCGTCTTCTGTCCGCTGAAGAACGCGCCTGCTTCCTCGCCGATGATGCTCAGAATCTTCACATCCATCATAGCGAAGTTATCCGCTGTATCCATCATGTCTTGGAACACCTTGAATTGTCCCTCAGGAACACTTGCAAGCTTGCCGCCCGGGAGCTTATACGTCCCGCTCTTCACCTGCTGCTGAAGCTCACTGAACTGCTTCTCATTAAGCGATCGGAGCAGGGAGAAGCCTTCTCTGCTCTGCAGGGACTGAACTTCATCAGAGAGCAGGAACTCCATGAACGTCCAGGCTTGTTCGGCAACCGGCGATTTGGCCTGTATCGCAAACGTATAGCTCGGAATAATTCTCATGGCCCCGGAAGTTCCGCTATGCGGCTTATACAGCAGCTTCGGATTGGCAAAATTGGTATACGGAATGTTGATGAAATCCGCCGGGCCCTGTATAACGGCAGAATAGAACAATTGATTCTCGGTCTCCACCGGCTCGGTGGTCATCAATTTCTCTTGATACATCTCGTTAATCTCCCGCATCATAAATATGAAGGCAGGGGAATCAAACTTGGCCTTGCGTGCAGCTACGTCTACGAACTGGTTATAGCCGTCGACCACCATCTCCTGAAGCAGCATATCCGGCGGATTATTCGGAAGCGCGTAGCGGTGTGCGGCCCCCGCTTGTTGCTCCGACGCGATCAGCGATTTGGATATTTTTTTCCAATCCTGCCAAGTCCAGCTCTTATCAATGATTTCCGCTTGCTTAAGTACATCCCCGTCTCCGAGGAACGCTCTCAGGCTGAACCCGGATGGAATGATATAGGTGCCCCCGTTCACCTTCAGCGCATCCAGCACATTCATTTGCAGGTCCTCCTGCTTCAGCGTCTTCGACTGCTTGAGGTAATCATTCATATCAAGGAATAGCTTCTTGCTCACGTAATCACTGGCGGGCAGACTGCCCGTTTCATAAATATCGGCTCCTTTGCCTGAGAGCAATGCCGTACCGGCGGTTTTCTGATACTTCTCATAATCCGGCCCCTCCATCTTCTCGCTGATCCCCTTATACGCCTGAATCTGCAAGTCGATATCCGGGTAAGCTTGTTCAAACTTCTGCTCAACCGCACGGTAGAACTCACTATCCTGCTGGACCGATAACGTAACAACCGTCTTCCCCCCGGTGCTTGGAGCCTCTGTATTGCTCCCTGAACTGCATGCTGACATCATCGTTGTAAAAGCAAGACTCATCCCCAGAAAGCCCATTTTGTTAATCATCTTCATCTTTCGCTACCTCCAATAATTGTTCGTATAGTATGCCGTACTCCTACGGCTATTGCAGACGTACGCGGTTCCCGTCCTGCAAGGGCTCACTGCTCTCCAAAATAATCATCTCGTCCCCATACAGGTTATCCGTCTGAATCATGCTGTCCGGGCCGTTCGTGATACTGGAGCGGATCTGAACCTCGCGGGCGACAAACGTATTGCCTAATGCCCCCCTCTGCTCCTCGATGGTATAGACGAAGCTGCGCCCGCCCGTCTGATGGATGGCCTTAGTCGGTACCACCACGCCCTCCTGAAGGGACGGCTTCTTCAGCTTAATCTGAACCTGCTCCCCCCCCTGGAGCGAACCCTCATTCATTACAATGAAGACCGTCTTCTGCGCGATGTCCTCCGCCCCGCTGTTATCCTCACCGGCCGGACTTCCCGCACGCGCCTGAGCGCTCTTGATCTCTGCAATCTTTCCCGGCAATATCCGGGCCGATGGCCCCTCAGCAGAATGAACCTCCACCTCAAGCTTCTCCCCCAGGGTAATTCCAAGGCTGGATAATAGCCCAGCGTCCGCTGTGAAATCGAATTGGAACCCCTCGCGGCTGCTCGACAGCACCAGATCCGGCTCGCCCGATGACAGTATCCCCGGCAGGGCATTCAACTGGGTCACAATCCCGTCGAAGGGTGCCTTAAGCTGCTGCTCCGCCGTTAACCGCTCTCTCAATCCGGCAATTTTCCGCGCCTGGGTGACCTGATCGACCTTGCCCGCTTCAATCTCGCGCCGTGCCTTGCGAATCTGAAGCTCATCGCCTTCCGCATACGTCTGAATGAACTGATCCTGCAGCGTCTGCTGCGCGATCTTTTGCTTATCGAGCGCCGCGACTTCATCCTTCAGCTCCGCTTCGGCGACCTGGCTGTCATAGCGGATCAGCGTCTGCCCCTTCGTGACCTGTTCCCCCTCCTTCACAAGAACCTGCCTGACCTTCCAGCCGCTGGCATTCAGGAGCTTCGCTTCTCTCAAGGGCGTAAGCTTCCCGCTGCCCTCCAGCGTGAATTCTAGGCTCTTGGTCTGCGGCTTGACCGTGGTCACCTTGGGCAGGGTCAACGACTGCAGCGTATTGCTGAAGAAGGTGAAGAAGAGTAACACGCCCATGAGCAGAAGGAAGGCTGTTCTGATATTTTTTTTGCGTCTGCGGTCTGCGGGCACTCCTGTAGTCTCCATTTCCCCGTTCTCCTCCTATCCTCATAAGTCCCTCATATACGAGCCCTAGCCCTTGATCCCGGATAACTGAATGCCCTCAATGAAATACGTCTCCGCATACAGGAAGAGCAGCACCATCGGTGCCATATAGATCATGGAAGCGGCGAACGCCAGGCCCTTCTCGCTGCTGACATTCGATAAGTAGACAGACAAGGGCTGTCTGAACGGGTCGTCCAGGAAAATAAGCGGCTGCTCCACCATATTCCAATAATCGACGAATAACAGAATCATCAGAGCGGCCAGGCCCGGCTGGACCATCGGAACAATAATCGTATAGAAAATCCGCAAATGTCCGGCTCCGTCCATCTTGGCCGCTTCAATATAGGCATACGGGATATCCCGCATGAACTGCCGGAGCATGAACACACCGAATGCGGCAAAAATACCGGGCAGGATAATGGCACCCGCGCTATTCAGCAGCCCCAGCCGGTCTGCCATGATGTAGTTGGGCACCAGTGTGACCTGGAAGGGCATCAGCATCGTCAGGACATAGACCAGAAACAGCGCTTCCCGGCCCCGGAATTTCAGCTTGGAGAACGCATAGGCCGCGAGCGCGGCGATCAGCGTCTGTCCGGCAATAATCGGCACCACCAGGAAGACCGAATTCCAGAACATCGACAGGTACATCGGGCTGTCCAGCAGCACCTTGCCGTATTGCTCCAGGGAGACCTGGTCCGGCAGCCATTTCAGGTTGGCGAACGGATCGCTCCTGCCTGGAGTTACCTGATTCATCTGTCCGATGGGGCCGTAATTGATCCCGATTTCGCGGCTGCTCATGAACGAATTGATGAGGGTCACTCCGATGGGGAACAGCATCAGGAGGGCAATCGCCCCCATCAAGACGGTTAACGTCAGCTTTTGTATGACTTTACCAGCTGCCAAGACTCCTTCACCTCTATTCCATATACCGCCGGTAGCGGCGTTCCATAGCGAACAATCCCAGCACGATGATCAGAATGCCGCCGACCATTAAGGTCGATGCAGCCGTCATCTTCTGGAGGTCAAGCGACAGGAACATATTGTTCATATAGTGCTGCAGCATATAGATACTGTCATGCGGGTAAGCTCCGGCAATCAGATATGTCTCCCGGAAGACCTTGAAGGAATTAATGACCGACATAATGACGACAAAAAACATCGTAGAGGTTAAATAGACCAGCGTAATGCTACGGAACTGCCTTATCCGTCCGGCCCCCTCGATCTGGGCGGTCTCATAATAATCCTTCGGAATCTGCTGCAAGCCGGCCAGGAACAGGATCACGTTATACCCGATGTTTTTCCAGACATACATCAGCATGATGACATTCCGCGCAGCCTCCGTCTTCATCCAGTCCACCCGCGTCCGGCCGAAGCCGCTCAGCCAGGCATTAAGCACCCCGTTCCAGTCGAACAGGATCTGCCAGACCAAGATAATCGAGGCTACAGGCACGACCAGCGGGAGTACGTACGCAGTTCTCAGCCATTTCTGAAAATACAATTTCCTGTGCAGCAGCAGCGCTAGTCCAAGCGACAGCACAATCAGCAGGGGAACACTCACCATACTGAAGTAGAAGGTATTAGAGGCCGCCTTCCGTAAGGATTCGCCCGCAATGACCTCCCGGTAATTATCCAGTCCCACATAGTGGCCCCCCACCGTGCGGTCCATGAAGGAATAGAACACGCCCATGCCGAACGGAATCAGATAGAATAGGGCGAACCCAACCACACTGGGTGCCAGAAATAACCATGCAATCGATGAATCTTTACGGGCCCAATTCTTCAAGTTGCTCCCTCCCTGTACTCAAGAATAGGCTCAACTGTTTAAGAACAAGTCGGGTAAAGATTAAAACTTTCTTAAATTCTCAGCGCAGCAGCACATTCGGCCTGATCGCCCTCCCGCCAGCAGCAAAAAAAGCCGCAAACGGATGTCTCATCCATTCGCAGCTAATTCGTGTAGCGCAAACTCACTACTTCACCGGCTGTACCTCCATGACCTTATCCTTGAAGCGGTACGTCACACTAACATTCTCGATAACCGCTGTGTCGTCGTAGGCCAGGGAGCCCTCGAACGCTAACGTGTCATTATCTTTCCACACAAGTTGACTCGGATAGCTGTAATTCTCATGATCCGGGCGGACCCAGGTATCCAGCTTGCGCTGCGCGCCGTGTCTGATCCTCGCCGACTCTACCAGCTCCGGGCTGATTGTCCCCTTCTCCACATTCAGGATCTGCACGAATTCACTTTTGTTAGAGCCGGTGACCACTGCCAGGAGCTTCCGGTCCGGTGACGGGAGGATTTCCTTAATGTACATGGAAGGGGCCGCGAAGCTGAAATAGGGTTCAAGCACATCATCTTGTATGCGCCACAGTACATTCTGGGTACCGTAATCCGAATAGTTGTTGAATAAGGCGAATACGATGCTCCCGTCAGCCATTTTGTGGAGATACGGACTCTGGTAGCTTTTCGACAGGATATCTGTGGCAAAAGCAGCCGCACCCGCGATCTTCGGAGAATCATCCTTCAGCAAAGGCTGAAGCTTCTGCAACGCCAGCTCCCGCGCCTTCGGATCATTGAAGCTCTCCACCAGCCGGTTTACCGCAATGTAGACATGTTCATCGTTGCCGCTGGCTAACGCCTTCAGGAATTTGTCCGCCTTATATTGAGCAGGAGGGGCCAGCTCCATATCCTCCGCTGTCAGATAACGGATGTAAGGCTCCGCCGCTTTATTCTTCGTGTACTCCGTGGCGAGCAGCGCGGTAGCCGTAGAACTGTAGACAATCAGGCACGCGACCAGTGCGATCCACCTTTTGGAGAACCCTCTTCTTCTGGATCTTCCCCTTACTCCGCTGTGTTCGGCCGCCGCAATCAATTCCTCGTCAATCTGACCGATCTCCTTATACAAGTCCTCCCGCTTCATAGGTGAACGCCCTCCTGGTCTAAATGAATTCTAAGCTTGTTCCGGGTCCTGAATAGGCTCGACTTCACCTTACTGCTGCTCATATCGAACCTGCCGGCGAGGGATTCTATGGAATCCGCATACCAATACCGCCTGATGAATAAATTTCGTGTGCCCTCCTCCAGCCCGTACAGAAATTCGTTGATCAACCGCGCGGTTTCACCGGCGGCATACTCGGTCTCCACCGTCTCTGCTGCGGGCAGGCAGTCCTCCAGCTCCTCCAGAATCACCTCAAGCTGGCGGCTCCGCTTCTTGGCCGTATTATACCCATACTTATCGAGCGCGATATTGCGGGTGATCCGCCCCAGGAATACCGGCAGCCTTCTCGGCTGGTTAGGCGGTATAGCGTTCCATGCAGCGAGGTATGTATCGTTCTCACACTCTTCGGTATCGGAAGGGTTAGCAACAATGTTTCTGGCGATCGCCCGGCAGTACGCGCTGTATTTGTTCCGGGTTTCCGTGATGGCCTGCTGTGAGCGCTGCAAGTATAGCTGAATGATTCCCTGATCTTCCATCTGCTGTTTCTCCTTTGGTATCCTCTTATCTATATAGTAGAGAATTCCGGGTGCCGGTTGCACTTATACGCTAATCTTTTTTTACGCAAAAAATCCCGGAACATAAGCATATCACTGCTTACACACCGGGATAGAGATAGTAATCTATAGGTTAACCGAGGACCGGCGGGTCCTGCTCATCCGTGCTGTCATCCTCCATGTCTGCCGGTTTCAGGGTTACTCTAATGTCCACAATCAGGGTATCCGTCAGCTCCGTATCGGCCCAGGCTGAGCCGTCCCATATCTGCTTGCGGTAGATAACGGTTATCTTGTAATCACCTACAGCAGACGGAACATATGCAGCCTGATACACCTCATCCGTTACGGTGAAGACGCCTGCCATACCTTCCTCTGTGGAGCTCCAGGCCTCCGGATGATAACGTTCATCTCCGGGGTTGGCAGGTACCAGGCTCTGGTTATAGCCTTCGGCCGTCAGGGTAAGTGTTTCCCCTGCAAAAGGGCTGCCCGGGCTAACGCTGAGCCGGTTGCCTTCAGGCGTAACCGTTTCATACACATCGAGGGTTACCGTCTTAAGCGCACTGGCCGTCACCTTTTGTATCCCTGTAACACGGGCATTATCGAACACCGTATTCTGGGAGGTTGTTCGGAAGCCAATCTTACCTGCAGTTAATTCCGTTTGCGGGTTCGTCCATTGGAGCTTCAACTGGCCGTCCACAAAGCCTAGAATTCTGTTCCCTTTGATGACCGCCTTCAGCGTATACCACTGGCCCGCAGCCGCATCGGCGAAGAGGGTACTGGACACCGGGGTCAGCGTTCCGTTTACCGCCTTGAACAGCTCCAGCTTCTTGTCGTTGACATTGATCCGGTACATGTAATAGTTGTTGGCGTCCTGCACCCGGAAGAGAATGCCGGCATTGGCATTCGCGATGGGAACCTTTACTTTGGCTTCCATAGCAATATCTTGCCATGAATCCCCGGCTGTAATGAGCCCCGCCCCATTTCCTTTTGTCTGGATCAAGGCTTTCGTACTGCCGTCAGTGGTTACACTCCAGGTCCCGCTGGCAGCCGTCCAGCCCGTCGTATTGCCATCCTCAAAGTTATCCGTGAACCGGACGGAATTCGGATTGGCATCAATCGGAGTCTCGTCCACATCTGTAACCTGAATCGTGAAGCTCTTCTCCAGCGACAGGCCATTGGCGTCAATGCTCTTCACCCGGATGCTGTAGCTGCTCTTCGCTTCATAATCCGGCGTAGTGCGGAGGGTCAGCCTGTCTCCCTGCGGGGCAATGGAGAAGCTGCTGTTATCGGCGTCTCCTTGCCCCGGAACCAGCGCGTAAATAAAGGTTTGGCCCGCATCCGGATGTGCTGTAGTGAAGGTGCCCACTACACCGCCTGGAGTAGTCAGCTCCGGCACCTGGGTAGCGCTGAGTGTAATATCCGTGGGCGGATTGTGAATGGCGGTCACCTTGGCATCATCATACCAGACCCCGGCTGAAGTGGTGCGGAAGCCGATTCCGCCCGAGGTTAATTCATTGACCGGGTTGGTCCATGTCGTCTTCAGCACTCCATCCACATACCCTTTGACGGTATTGCCTTGAACCGTCGCCTTAAGGGTATACCATTGGTTCTTGACAGGCACGAACGAGGTGTTCGAGACCTGCGTCAACGTTCCGGCTACAGCCTTGTAGAGCTGCAGCTGGCTTGTGCTGGCATCGATCCGGTACATATAGAAGTTGTTCTGATCCTGCACCCGGAAGACAATGCCTGCGTTCTCGCTTCCATTAATGAGAGGCAGTCTGGCTCTGGCTTCATACGTGTAATCTGTCCAGGATATACCGGCCTTGGCGGTAATCAGCGCCGTCGTGGTCTGGCTGGTGGACAGCACCCGGTTCCCTGTTCGATCGGTTACCGCCCAACTGTTGGCACCTGAAGCCACGGTCCAATCCGGGAGCAGCCCGGAGGTGAAGTGATCGCTGAACCAGGCCTGATCCGTATTCGCGAAGACTACCCCGCTTACATTCTCATTCTTGATGCTCACCTTCAGGTCACTGAGATTCTTCGCCAGCGTTCCTTTGACCACCACATTTTCAAAAGTTACCCCGTTCACCATCCCGCCTCTGGTGGGATTGCCCTGAATAGGAGAATCTCCTCCCGTCTCGCGGACATTGATGTTCCGGAGAATAACATTGCTTACATCACCGGATGTACTGGTGGAGACCCGCAGCCAGTAATTGCCGAACTGGTTGATGCCCACCCGTTCAATATCGATATTCTCGAAGGTCACATCCTGGGCCCAGCCTTCGACCGGGAGCGGATTCTCTGTATAGGCATGATCCACCAGCAGCGCCCGCGCGCTTTGATAGACATACGAATTGCGGATGGTTACGCCAATCTGCGGCGTGCATATGCCCATCCCCAGCTTGAAGGCGGCGCAGCGTGTCCAGGCGAAGCAGTCCTCGAAGACCACATTCTCCAGATGCTCGATGGCTCCCGGCCAGTCCTTGGACATTCCTTTCTGCGGCCAGGTCTTGGTGGAGAAGGTATCGTCATCCGAGATGGCAAGGGCATGCTTCACCAGCACGTTCTGGCTCTCGTTAATATCGATGGCATCATCCTCAAGCGTAAATAAATCCTGGTATCCCTTATAGTTGGTGATGGTCACGTTATCGGAGCGGACCACCAGGAACGCCCAGAAGCCGCCGTCCCGCAGGGTTAATCCGTCGAACTTGAAGTTGCTGGTCGCCATCGGCACCACCAGGTTATTAATGAATCCTTCTCCCTGCTTATGGGTTGCAGGCGGGTTCGTCATCTTGCGTTTGCGCATTTCTATCCCTTTGCCGTCAATGGTTCCGCGCCCCCGCATGGTGATATTCACGGAATTGGTGGCGGTGCGGATGAAATAGGTTCCATCCGAGATCGAATCCTTGCGGAAGTCATTCCGGTAGTCCTCGCCCCGGCCTGTACCGACGATGACTGCACCCCCGGCCAGATAGAACGTAACATTGCTTTTGAGGGTCAGATTGCTGCTCTTATATACGCCCGCCGGAATATAGACGATACCGCCTCCGGCCTGATTGGCAGCATCAATCGCCTGCTGGATGGCGCCCGAGGTGATCGTTGCCCCCGTCTTGTCTGCGTTGTACGGTGCAGCGGTCACATTGTAGATTCCCGGGCCGGAGGACGCGGGGATGTCTGTCTCCAGCGGATCGGCGGCGATCACGAGTCTTTTGCGGCGCTTGTCCGGGTCCTTCTCATTCGGGTCTTCGTTCGCAGGTGCATTAATGTCGACGATCACATAGGTAGAGGCCGACAGGGTGAAGGTCAGCTTGTTGCCGTTGACCGTTCCCGTGATGTTCTTGGCCAGCGGGCTGATCGAATACGAGGTGATTGGCTTGTCTGCCGTCACCTCAAGGCTAATGGTTCCTTCAAAGGAGAACTGGGCATAATCATAGTCGGGTAAATACTTGACGACGGGGACCGCCTCATTGTTCACCTTCAACGAGTAAACAGAAGACGGAGTATAGATAGACGGCATCGGGTAATTCTGGATGGTTGCCGGGCCAGCGGCGGCCACCTGCGGCACTGGTTCCGTTCCCGGTTCCGGTTCAGCCGCACCGGCGGTCTGCGGGATGAACCCCGTGAATGCGACGGCAAGCACCAGCAGTAATCTCATGACTTTGTGAGTAAGCATAAATACCTCCTCCAGATCGATTTGGCTCCAGGCAACCGCTTTCAATTTCCAGCAGGATACATAGAGTCATTCCTTACTATAATCCCGGGCCAAAAAGAAAGGAGGGTGGCAAACCCACTCTCCAGGGACACAATTATACTGTTCTGCACCATCTGTTAACCTTAGATGTTATGCATTAGATGAATGCTTCGAAACGCCCCTCTGCATTCACCGTCGCCGTCCGCGGATCGGTCTGGCCGATCCCCTTCAGGAACCCCTTCCACTCGGTCCTCATCAGCGGACCCTGGACATTCTGGAAGGCTGTGCTTACGTCGGTGGAAGTACTGCTGCCGGCTTTGCGTGCAAGCTGAACCTCCAGCAGCCGGATCTGCCGCTGCAGCTGCTCACGGCGGTAGGGCACGGCCTCGCTGCTCTGTCCCGCGTTCACCCGGTCCAGCTCCAGCATCAGCCGATCCCGCTGCTTCTCCAGTGAGCTGACATCGCTCTGTGTGCCGCCGTAGGCCATGATGACCTGTACCGGACTGATTCCTGATACACTCTGTCCTATCATGATCCATCCCTCCAGTCCTTGGGTCCCGCCGCATTCCGGATGATCGTACCTGTAACGTTTCCGCGCCGGGATTGCTGTGGCTACAGTTAAAGCGTCTATATCTGTCTATTACCCTGCCTCTTCCGGTATGACTACAGCTTAGCCGCCGGATGACTCTAAAATCTATCAAAAAATCCCAAAAAGACAATTTACATAATATGTTATATATGGTATCCTTATGGTGGATTCGCTTACATTTTATGCCGTAAAAGAAGAGCTCTGCTTCATAGAGGGACATAAGAGGACGGATGAATCAGGTTTGGCCTAATCTATTTAAACTAAGGAGGATATGTGAAATGAAGAAGATTATGACTCGTATTGCCGCTTTGGCTCTGACGGCAGCGCTGATGCTGCCCGCTATGTCCTATGCCTCGCCGGTAGCCGAAGAGCAGGAGTTGAGCCTCTCTGCGGATGCCGCTGCGGCTATAACCAGTACCATCACTCCCGCTCCGCAAGGCTATGACGGATACCGCAATAATATTCCCCACGGCAACGTACAGCAGATTTCTTATTATTCGACTACCGTAGGTAAGTCAAGAAACGCAATGGTATACACCCCTCCGGGCTATACCCCTTCCAAGACCTACAATGTTCTCTACCTGCTGCACGGCATCGGCGGGGATCAGAACGAATGGCTGAACGGGATGAATCCGCGCAATATCCTGGACAACCTGTACTCCGAGAACAAGCTTGCGCCGATGATCGTGGTGTTCCCGAACGGCCGCGCGATGGCGGATGACCGCCCGATCGGCGATATTTATGCACCGGACAAGGTAGCCGCCTTCGAGCGGTTTGAATTCGACCTGATCAATGATCTCATTCCTTATGTCGATTCCCACTTCCCGGTATACAAAAACAAGCAAAACCGCGCCCTGGCCGGCTTATCCATGGGCGGCGGCCAGACGCTGAACTTCGGGCTCAAGCATCTGGACAAGTTCTCCTGGATCGGCGCGTTCTCCTCTGCTCCGAATACGAAGCCGGCCTCACAGCTGATCACGAATCCGGCGCAGACGGCCAGCCAGCTGAAGCTGCTCTGGCTCTCCTGCGGTGCTTCCGACGGCCTGCTGTATATCAGCCAGAACTTCCATAACAGCCTAACCAGCATGAATGTTCCGCATCTGTGGTATCTGGATGTCGGCGGACATGAAGGCAAGGTCTGGAGCAGCGGACTGTACCAGTTCTCGCAGCGGATCTTCAAGTAATTTAGGTCATAGGCTGCCCTCTCCCGATCCGTTAAGGTTGGGGGAGGGCAGTTTTTCTTGATAAGGCCCGGCCAACTTTAAGGAGGGCAATATGGCGAATGCGATAACGGATTACTATGATTCCTATGATGAAGAAGGAAGGCTGTCCAGGGATAACGGTCATCAGATCGAATGGATCACAACGATGGCCTACTTCAAGAAGCTGTTTAAGCCGGAAGCCTACATTCTTGACGGCTGCGCAGGGACAGGGAATTACTCTTTTCCACTGGCAGAATTGGGGCATAAAGTTGTAGCTGGAGATCTCGTTCCTTATCATGTAGATATCCTAAGAGAGAAGCAGAGCAAGCATCCGGTATTGGCCGATATGTATGCAGGAAGCATCACGGATTTATCCCGTTTTGACAGTGAAACCTTTGATGTTGTTTTGAACATGGGAGCCTTTTATCATATCGGCAATGAAGATCGGCAGCTGGCCATGGCCGAATGCCTGCGCGTGCTGAAGCCGGGAGGGCTGCTGGCAGTCTCATATATTAACAATGCTGCCGTTTCGTTATTAAGCATAGGCGATAGGTTAGGGAATATGGATGATGTGCTTACCTGGCATACCAACCAGACGAAAGATGGTCTATTCCTACATATGTCCCCCTTGGAAATGGAACGCATAGCAGCGGCCTATCACACAGAGCTTGTGGCCCATATTGGAACAGACGGCGTCGGTTATCTGTTTGCCAAGCACATCAATGAGGCACAGCAAGAAGATTTTGAACGCTGGCTTCAGCTTCATCTGCGGACCTGTGAGGACAAGAGTCTGCTCGGGTATAGTTTGCATGGACTGGCTATTTTGCGAAAATGATAGAAATAGACCTACCATTTGGCCCGCGCGCCCACGCAATGCCGAATGTGATCGGTTTTTCGATTACATCTGGCCCGCGCGCCCACGCAACGCCCAATGTAATCGGTTTTTCGATTACATCTGGCTCGCGCGCCCACGCAACGCCCAATGTAATCGGTTTTTCGATTACATTCGGCCCACGCGCCCACACAACGCCGAATGTGATCGGTTTTTCGATTACATTCGGCCCACGCGCCCACACACTGGTCATACCCCTGTCAAGTAGACAGATGAAAAAAGCTAAGCAGCCAGCGCGTGTCGATACTCAATCGGCGCGCGCTGTTTCAGTTTCGCCTGAAAACGTTGGTAATTGTAAAAGTAGATATACTCCTCAACGGCTTGATGAATCTCTGCTTCTGACTTACACTGGTGAAGGTACAACTTTTCTGTCTTCAGATGCGAAAAGAAGGATTCGATGCAGGCGTTATCCAGGCAGGTTGCTTTGCGAGAGTGGCTGCCCTTGACGCTGAATGCCTCTAATCGTGTGTTGTACGCCTGAGACGTGTACTGAAAGCCTTGGTCCGAATGGAGCACGGCCTCAGACACGTCTCTTTTCCGTGTCCACTGTTCAACCGTATCCAAGACGAGGTTTACGTCGTTTCGCTCCGAGATCTGCCAAGCTACAATTTCATTGTTGAAGAGGTCCTGAATCGCAGACAGATAATAAAAACGGGTGCCGTCTGAGATATACGTAATGTCCGTTACTAGCTTCTGCTGAGGTGCTGTCGCATGAAACTTACGCTTTAATCGGTTCGGGTAGACCACGGAAGGAGTAGAGCCCGCACGACTCCTTTTCTTGCGAATGACAGACTGGATCGATAGCTCTTTCATGAGCCGCCATACCTTCTTGTGGTTGACGAGGTAGCCTGCCTCCCGCAGGGCTGCCTGCATTCGAGGGTACCCGAAATAGGGATGAACCAGGTGAATCGCCACCATATGCTCTTTCATGGCGTGCTCTTGCTCATGGGCATCCATTCGTCGAACCTCTGCACCTCGCCACTTGTAGTAATTTGCCCGCGATACCTCTGCAATGGCTAATAGGCGGGTGATGCCATGTTGGTCACGTAGTTCTTCAATTACGGCGTATTTGTCATGCAGTCCAAGCTTCCCTCCCTTTACAGATTTGGATACCGCTTTTTTAAGTAGTCCACCTGTGCCTTTAAGTAATCTCGTTCTTCTTCTATACTGGCAAATGTAGAACGTGGACGTCCTTTTAAAGGGCTTGTTGCCCCTTTTGGTGTATCGAGTGGCTCCCCATTCCGATATTTCTTTACCCATACTTTAAGCTGGGTACAGTTCACAATCCCCAACCTGTCGGAGACGACCTTATAGCTCTCCCCTCCTGTAAAATAGGCTTGAATAGCCTCTTTCTTGAATGCCTCCGTGTACGATTGAAACACTTGTCCCTTTTTGGCCATACCAAAATCCCCTCCCAGTTCACTCATTTCCTCATGTTAACACATGAGGTTTTTTCGAGTGTCTACTTAAAGGGGATAATACCACAATGCCAAATGTGATCGGTTTTTCGATTACATTTTGATCGATGCCCTCGCCAGAGAGCAAAAAAAACTGCACGCTTATCACGTGCAGCCCTTCTCAAGCCCTCTTATGGTGTGCCAACACGTAACCATGCTGCTGGAGTTTTCCTGATGAAATGCTTCTCTACCGAAGCAAGCACTACATCATTCCCCGGTAAAGCGACCCTGTCTATGGCTTCATTCACCGGCAGCCATTCATAATCACTATGCTCATGATTAAGAATGACATCCTGGTCGTCATTCACATATCCCACGAACACTGGTGCGACGTAGATATAGTTTTCTTTTGCCGAATAGATCTGGTCGAAGGTATTGGAAGTGTAGAGAGTGACTTGGGTAATCCCCGTCTCTTCCCGAACCTCTCTTAGCGCAGCCTCCCACGCTTGCTCCCCTTCTTCAATGCCCCCGCCGATATAGCACCAGGCATCCCTGAGTACCGAACCGGCCCGCTTCAGTAACAGGACATGATGACCAGAGGGTGTATTCTTCAGCAATACTACAGCAACACCTGTACAACGTATGGGTACTTCTACGTTCGTCTTATTCATAATTGATCCTCTCCGCCGTTATATCTCCACTCTATCCAAGCTCCGTATAGATCTGGAACGTCACCCCGAACTTGTCCGTCAGATCGCCGAAGCCGGGGCTGAACGGCTCTTCCCGAAACGGCATATTGACTTGACCGCCCTCCTGCAGCGCATCAAAAATTCTCCGGGACTCCTCCACGCTGTCCGTAGTAACGCAGACCGTTACCCGCTTCCCGCTCTCAACTGGCGTACCGCCGGGAGTATCCGAGAACATCAGCTCCGTGCCGCCCACCTGTACCTTGGCATGTGCCACCAGACTCCGCACCTCATCCGGGAACGTGTCCGGGAGGTCCGGCATATCACCGTACGTCAGGATGGAGAGGACTTCGGCACCCATAGTCTGTGCATAGAACTGAATGGCCTCCTGCGTGCGCCCCTCCAGGGTAATGTAGGGAGTAAGTTTGATTGTCATTGTGTGTTCCTCCTTGAGTTCGGAATGGTCTCGCTTGTGCGATTCATTAGTATAGACGTTCCGGCCGCGGCAGAATCATCGGTGTTCCGGCAATCCGAAGCAAATAAATAAATCAGCATCTATAAAATGATGAACATGCGCGATCTTCCCCCCGCTCAGCTCAAGCACATGAATCGCCCACGGAACCAGCAATCCATCTTCTCCAGAGGGAACGTACTGGGCAAATGCGGGCCGGTTCCCGTTCACCTGGACGGGCACCATCCGTGATCCCACACAGTGACTGCGTGTGATCTGGTAGAAGGCCGCGAGATCCGCGCCGCCCTGCACCCACATCGTAAATGGCGGCATCGACAGGCTGCCGTTCTCCTGGAATAGGTCTAACAACGCAGCAATATTGTATTGTTCAAAAGCCTCCACGTACCGGGTAATCAGTCCTTCGTCCACTTCATTATCATCAGCCTGCAAGGCCTCGGACCGGAGCTGTGCCTTGGCCATGGCTGCCCGTGCCCGCTGCATCGCGCTGTTCACCGCTGCCACGGTCATCTCCAGTGCCCCGGCGGTCTCGGCTGCCGACCACCGGAACACCTCCTGCAGAATCAGCACAGCACGCTGGCGGGGCGGCAGCAGCTGAAGCAGTGCAATGAAGGACAGCCGGAGGGTCTCTCTGCTGACCAGAATATTACCAGGGTCATCCACATAGCCCGGAGCGGGCCAGATCCAGGAATGCTGAGGCAGGCTCTCCCTAGGCTCCGTAACGGCAGCGGCCGGTTCCGAGAGATCCATCGGCAGCGCCCGCCGCTTGGCGCTTCTCAACCGGTCAAGACAGACATTGGTGGCTATCCGGTACATCCAGGCCCGGAGAGAGGCCTGCTGCTTCATCTGCTCCTGGTGCTGCCAGGCCCGGATCATGGTATCCTGGACGGCATCCTCCGCTTCGAAGATGGAGCCCATCATCCGGTAACAATACCCGGTTAGCTCGGAGCGCATGTCCTCCAGTCCGTTCAGGGTCTCCGGGGTCTCATAGGTCTCATGATTATGATTCACTTTAGACAGCCTCTCCTTCATGACCCGTCCAGCTCTCCCTCCATGAACTGTATGAGGTAGTGTTCAGGCTGCGCAACAAATTCCGGGAAGCTGCACAGATCCGCATACGTCTGATGCTCCAGATCATAGCAGCCGAGCTGCCCCTTCTTCTGCGGATTCCAGACCAGCACCAGACCGGAGTAATTATCGATATCGGCAGACAGCCTTAACAGCTTGCGCCGGCCGGCCTTCATCTCTATCGTGTCAGTGAAGCTAAAGAAGTCGATGTACCCGATCTCATACTCATTGGGGGCAAGTGTCAGGCGCAGCTGGTCCCCTGTAAGGAAGCGGACCAGCTCATCGGGCAATTTATACTTGGCCAGCTCGTATTTCTTGTTCTCCACATCATGGACATCCGGCGGTTCCAAAGCTTTCAGGTATTCCGCCATAGCGGTATGCCTGCTGCTGACCGCAATCGAATACGGCCGCTCGCCGTCCTTCTCCGTCATCATAAGGTCCGCACCGCGTTCCACCAGGAAGCGGACCATGTTCAGATTGCCCAGCCGGGCAGCCACTGTCAGCGGCGTCGCCCCGTAAGGATAGACCATATCCGGCTTGTTGTAGTTGATATCCACTCCCTGATCCAGCAGATAGGTAAGCGTCTTCAGATCATGATCCGAGGCGGCTTGCCGCAGCACAGCACCGGCATGTTGCCGGATGTCCAGACCCAGCTCATGGATCAGCGGGATATTCTTCTTGTTGCCATAGTAGGCCTGTGAATAAGCGCCCGATCCCGTCCGGTTAAGCAGGTCCAGCTTCGCGCCCTGTGCAGCAAGGTATCGGACCAGTTCCTCCTTCCCGTAACGGACCGCCCGCAGGAAGGCCGGATTCTGAGGTACATTCAGGTTCACGCCATGCTCCACCAGCAGCTTCACAACCTCGGTCTGCTGCGTAATAATCGCCAGATCAAGCGGGCTGATCGTGGTCCGCTTGCTAAGCTCCAGCTCCGCTTCAATATCCCAGCCCGCAGCAACGGCCGCCTGCAAGGCCGGAACATCCCCCTGATAGATCTGCATCGCCCGCTCCGGCAGCACCTCGAATTTTCCTATGTCCTTCAGGGCAATCATCCGCACTCCTCCTTATTCTTCACTCCCACGAATACTGCTCGCATCCCTTCGACAGAAGCCACTCTTTCATCTTGGCCGATACCTGCCTGGCAGCCTGCTCATAGAAGACGGCTACCTCCTGCCCACCCGCCAGATTCAGGCGGATATAGCCGCCCAGATTCCGGTAGAACAGGTAGCAGACGTAAGAATTCTCAATGAAGAGATCCGGCTGAGACTCCGCCCGGCACAGGTCAGCCAGCTCCGTGAGCGCCAGTTGGCCCTCTCCCGGCGGCATCCGCAGGAAAAGATGCCTGCGGGTTCCCGTCCATGGCTCATAATAGACGCTCTCCTCCTGGCTCCGCCCATACATCCGGCGGTAGATGCCGTCCAGGATCATGGCATAGCTCTCATCCTTCTCCTGTTCCCCGGATGGCAGCGGGATCACTTGAATCTGTTCCGCATGACGAGGCAGCCATAGCAGCCCGTCCACCTTGGGATGAACCGCCAGGAAATCACCGTCCACAGTGGTCCCGATAGCGGTACACTCGCCGATCTGCTGCTCCGTTATAGGGCTATCCTGATCATGCTCCCATAATCCATATTCGGCAAAAGGCCGCAGCACCTCCGGGTCAGGGGTCTGCACATTCATCCAGCCCCGATACGTCCCTTCGCCGTACTGCTGCAAGAACCGGGTATAGGCTGGCGGATAGAGACCCGCGTTCTCCGCTTCAAGCAGGCGCCTGTGATGCTCTGACAACCCTATCGGCTCACTTACGATATACATCGACATTCCCCCGGTTTCCTGCGTGAGTTATTCATCTATAATCTTATTCTGCCGCTTCCGCCAGCCAGGCCTGCATCGCCGGAGACTCCTCCCGGTTCAGCCGCAGGGCAATCTGCGTATTCCCCTCGTCCGGCGGCATCACCTCGGCCAGCACGCATACGTCCTCCCTGGGCTGATTGAGCGCGAACAGACCCTCAGCATCCAGCATCCGTATCGCCAGCTCCATGGCCCCCAGTCTCATAATGAACTCATCGTTCCATTCGTCATCCTCCAGTTCCGCAATGGACGGACGCGCCAGGAATAACCGCTTGACCTCATCGAAATACTCATCTCCGAAGCAGCAATACGGCGAATCAGCATAAGACCATTTAATCAGCTCGGCGATCTCTGCTGCCGGTGTGCTGCCGCCCTCTGCCTGTCTGGCCGCCTCCTGCTCCAGCGCTTCCCGCGACCAGGCAGAGAGGCTTGGCGCAAGTCCCTCACCCGTTGTATATAACGTGCAGTAATAATAATGCTCCCCATTCGCAAAAAGCGCGCGGAACGACCTCCGGGCCGCCTCCGCAATCTCCGCCGCCAGCCGCTCCACTTCCTTCTGTGCCGTATTCATGGTTACTTCCTGTCGTCGATCAGCTGTTCCAGGAATCCGGCGAACGTGGGAGCATACTCCTCGATCAGATCATTCATGAGGTCATAACGCATGACCGGGAATTCCCCCTGCACATCGGGGACAGAGGTGTCAAAGTAATACAGCTCATCGCTGTCCGGCACGAACAGATCCAGCCGGTGCGGAAACCGGCTGACCCACCAATCCTCCGCCAGATTCAGCCTGTGGATATACAGCAGATCCCAGTCGGTATACTCCCTATCCTCGGGAGCAACCAGCGTCAGAATTTGCCCGTCCCCCAGGCTCCCACCCCCATAACGGGCCAGCCACCAGCGGTAAGACGGCGGCAGCCTGAAGCCTAATTCCTCCTCGGCTTCGGCAATCCAGCTCTCCTCGGCCCCATGGCCCGGAAACCACCGGACCGGGGAAGGCTTGCTTAATAACTCTGTCAGACGCTCATACATAGTTGTACTCCCCTTTCCCTGCTAAGGGTTGATTATAGATTGTCAGGATGAACAGCAGCTGGCGCATCATTATTCATGCGCAGCAGGATATACTCAATCTCCTCCAGCGGCAGCTTCAAGGTCCGGCTAACCTCATGGAGTCCCATCTCCCGGGAGAGGAGGAGGCGTGCCTGATGGATTTTCCCTTCCAGCCAGTTGTTGGCCAGCATCCAGCTCTTCACCCGTTCCAGCAGCTCTGCTTGGGCAGTTTTACCGGCATGCTTGGTATACTTGGCAATAGATTCTGCCAGATAGCTGTACAGGTGAATGCCCAGAGCCTCGCGCTGCTCATTCTTGGACATACGCTGGTACTGCTCATAGCTGAGGCTGATATCCAAATAGAGGGTATGATCCCCGCTGTCAAAGCGTCTGAACGTTCTCCGCCCGTAGCTATCAGGTAACACCCGGAACACAACGAAGATATCGTAGGGGAACTCCAATGTATTCGCCAGCTCCTCTAACGGCAGCAATTCATCTCTTAGTACACCCACACATGTTCCATGGGTATCCAGCGTAAAACCCAGTTGCATATTAGCACCCCTCCCCCGCTTAAGACACGCTTGAACTATTTCCCCCTTCTATAGGCATCTGCCAGCTGGACCAGATACCAGACGGCCGCACCGGTCAGGGCTGCGAACAGCAGATTAATACAGCCGAATACAAGAAATAACTTGGCTTTGCCTAGCCCGATCCGTACAGCAGCAACGAGCTGGAGAATCGCAGGGAGCAGGAACATCAGCCAGGCGACGGTGATCAGCTTTTCGGTCTTGAAGCTCCACCATACCGCCCAGCACGATAGAGCCAGCACGCCCCAGGTACAGATGAACTTCAGCGCCATCGGCTCCCCTCCCTTTCATGAGTAATCCAATAGATCAGCTAGGCCCTGGTTGCCCATGGATCAAGAGTCCATATTGTCTGACCATCCACGAGTCGCTTAAGTCTTGAGCCGCATCACGGCTTATACGTACAGAGGGCTTCTGTTCGTCCATCGCCTCCGTATCTTGCGCCGAGAAGCGGAGAGGCTTGGTTATTTTTTGAATAGAGCCGGTGATTTCCTTATACAGGGCATAGCTCAGCGGCTTGTGCTCCCGGACATCCTCATAGAGATAATACTCCCCTTGCTCATCCTGAGCATTGACCCGGTGCCCCTTAGGGCAGGAGATCAGGATACAGGGCAGCTCATTCTCTGCCCATTGCCCGTGATAGGGAATAGAAATCCCCTCATTTCTCGCAAAAAAACCGAAGCTCTCTGTATCCGGCAGAACCGATATCGAATAGATGAAGAAAGGGCGCACCCCGCTCTCTTTTTCCGCAGCTGTATAATATTGATAGAAGGCGCGATACGCCTCCACCACCTGATTCTGATCATGCTCTGTATGGGTATAATTGGTTAAATAGTACCGCACTTGCGTAGGCTCCAGAAGCTCTACGACTCTCTTAAGCTCCTCGGGTGTGATGAAGAAGCGCTGCTTGTAGAATCCGCTGTTTTTTAGCATCTTCTTCTACCACTCATAGGCAACAAACCGTGCTCTGAGCGTCTCTTCATACGGCAGCCATTCCGCATCGCTCCATAGAGACAATCCAGTAATTTCGGACAGCCGCTCCACCGCTTGCCCGGGGCTGGTAAGGCTGATGAATGCGCCGAAGTTCTCCTCCTGAGCTTGCATCCCGAGCACCCGCTGCATATATTCGTCAGCTATACGCTCTTCCCGCAGGTGTTCGTATTCCTCCCGGGTCCACGGCTCACAGAAGATTCGTTCGGCCTGGATCTCCCCCTGTTCAAAGAACGACAGCTCGAAGATCTCCTCATTCATGTATCCCGCCGTCATCACCGGCTCCTCCAGCAGCCCGGACAACGTTCTGCCAACCTTTTTCACCGTACCCCATACGAAATAATCGTGAAGCACGCTGATCCAGCCCTCGTTGCTTTGGCTTACATAGATAACTGCCTTACGCTCCGGCGTCTCAGAATCAGGATAACCCAGAACCTTGCCATGCTTGGCGGTCAGCTCTTTCAAGGCTTGAAGGGTCTTGTCCAGGTCACCTGACTTGATGTGCAGATTTGCAAACGATCTTCCCACGCGTGGATGGCCTCCTTTAATGGCTTGTCTATAGTTGCTTGGCATACTAACATATAAACTAGATTCCATTCATTTTACCAAATTAATGTAAGGAGGGGCTACCTTGAATAAGAAATTCCTCTTGGCCAGATGGCAGGACGACCAGCTCTCTGAAGTGAACCGGCGTCTGGCCGCTATTTCAGGCAAACATAATCTCCATCAAAAGGACCGCTCCTTTCCCGTCTCCCCTTATGGACAGACGGAGGCAGGACTGGAAGATTACCGGGGGGTTACTCTGATAGAGAGCATACAGTACCTCACTCTACAGGGCATTGATTTCTCTTATTCACGCTTCGAGGATGCGGCAAGCCTCAATACCTCAACGCTTACCCATTGTTGCCTGGACGGGGTCAAGCTGGACAACAGATTCGTGACCCATACCTTCAGCCACTGTTCCTTCCGGGAAGCGAAGCTGAATCGTGCCCGAATCAGCAAGGAGTTCCATGATTGTGATTTCACCGGCTGCAACTTCAGCAAAGCGATCGCTAATGATGCATCCTTCACCCGCTGCCGCTTTGACGGCGCCAACTTTCGCGGTGCCTTATTCCTGTATTGCCGGTTCGAGGAATGCAGCTTTGAGGGGGCGCTGTTTCAAGACGGCTCCATAGCTGGAAGCCGCTTTGCGGGAGAGGCACACTTGCTGCCTGAGTGGGGGAATACGATACTGGATCATGTCAAGTTTCAGGAGTAATGTAGCCTGCAATAGATCCGCATATAACCATCCAACTTAGCCATAATAATACAGATTCTCCCATCCCACCCAAAGGGAAGTTGATCGCACAAAATCACACTGCGGATGAACGATGCTAATGTCTCTCTCACCGGCCGCTTTTAAGGAGTAGTAATGGTAATGTTGCACTTTTTGCAGGATTCCTCTATACCTTTTACGGGTTGCAAGTACAATGTTGTATTATTTGCACAAATTTCGGTGTTTAGAGCAAGTTAGCGCTGAATTTGTTGCAGTTCATGCAGGATTTCAGCATAGTCCGCTTCTTTGGGGCAGTAATGTTGCACTTTTGGCAGGATTCCTCTTAAAATGTTATTCGCTGTGACGCATGGGGCCCTTCCCTCGGCGCAGCAGCACCCATGGTATTCGGGTTTTCGTATACAATCAGGCCCACGTACCTTCGCCCAGCACACTGTATTCAGTTTTGCACTTACATGCCTAACTGATCATTTGGATGTATTCAAGGAATACTTATCCCTAAATCTATGCATATCTTATCCACAATAAAAGAAAATCATAATTTCCTAAACACGAACAAACAAAGGCTTTTCACAACCCCGCAAGGGATCGTGAAAAGCCTTTTCCTATCCAGTCCATATTGTTCAGTAGATCTTGCCCAGCAGCGCGATCACTTCATCAAGCGTAAGACCGAAGGACTTATAATACTGAATGTCGCCCTTCATCTGCTTCAAGACCATTTCACTACGAATCCGCAGCATCTCTTCCGGCGTGAATTCAGCGACAAAGCAGCCTTTGCCGGTTACCGTGTTGATCAGCCCGCTCCGCTCCAGCTCCTCCCAGGCCTTCTTGACCGTGATGACACTGACACCAAGCTCCAGCGCAGCCTGGCGGATCGGCGGCAGACAATAGCCGCTCTCCAGCTCCCCCTGGAGAATCTGGGCGCTGATCTGTTCATACAGCTGCTGATAGATCGGCTTCTCAGAGGTGCTGGATATTGTTACATTCATAGAATCTCCACTCTGAGGAATCTCTTCACCGCAATCCGGTAGGCAAGCAGGGTGAAGACCGCGAAAATGAGGATGCCTCCGATCAGAATCGAGAACTGAAGCGCCGCATTGCCGGTCCCGGAGCCGTAGAAAATGCCGTGCATCCAGCTATTCTGAATTCCGGCCCATTGGACCAGGCCCGCGAACAGGATCGCCGCAGCCGTCGATGCAGTCGTAGCCGCGCCATACTTATATGCCGTCTTGTAATACATCGAGATAAATATAAGGTTGAACACCGCCAGCATAATGAAGCATAGGCCCCAGAAGCCCATATGCGGCGCAAAAAAGAAATATTGCATCTTCGGGTATAGCTGAAAGGTAAATATACTGGCAATCATGGCGACCAGCAGATGCATCAGCTCCAGAATGACAAGTACAGTGACTCTGGACTTCACAATATCGCTCTTGGTCACAGGCAATACGGTGCTGAACATCAGATCATTCTGGCTTTTGAAGCCGCCGAAAATGTTCGGTACCGTGATGAAGCAGAAGTACAGCGGGACCAGGAAATAGAGCCAGCCGGGAATTAGCATAAGACCGCCCATCAGGAAGGGCAGGACGAAGAACCAGGGATTGACGCCTAACTTCAAATCCTTCAGCACCAGATTATACATATACACCCTCCTTTTTGGCAAAGTAGATCATGATGTCGTCAAGAGTCGGGATGGCCGTGTTAAGCGTCCAGGCGGGATCGATATCCCGGGCATGAATCAATCCGGTGAAGCCGAAGGAGTTGATCTTGTAGGAAATCAGCTTCTCCTTCAATTCGTTAAGCTGCGACTCGCTGCCGCTAAGTAACCGGTATGACTCCTTGAACTCGTTCTTCTCGCTACTTGCCACAATCTCTCCTTGCTCAATGAAGGTGATATAATCCGCACAGCGTTCGAGGTCAGAGGTTATATGAGTGGAGAAAAGGATGCTGATCTCGCCGCCCATGATAAGCTCCTGGAAAATATCGAGCAGATCATCACGGGAGACGGGATCGAGTCCGCTGGTCGGCTCATCCAGTATGAGCAGCTTGGCGCCGTGCGACAGGGCAAGGGTCAAGCTGTATTTGACCTTCATGCCGGTGGACAGCTCAGCGATCTTCTTGTTCTCGTCCAGCTTGAACCGCTTCAGATACTTGTAATACGTGTCATCATTCCAGTTCTTGTAGAACTTCTTCGTGATGCCCGTCAGCGTCTTGATCCGGCTGCGGGTGTAGAAGTTAATATCGCCGAAGGCACAGCCGATGTCCTGCTTCAGCTCCATCTCATGCTCCGCGATATTCTTGCCCAGAATGTGAATCTCGCCGCTGTCCATCTGAATCATATTTAGAATCGATTTGATCGTAGTTGTTTTGCCGGCGCCGTTCACGCCGATGAAGCCCATAATATACCCCTGCTCCAGTTGAAAAGATACGTCTTTGAGCTGAAAATTCGGGTATTTCTTATTCAAGTGTCTAACATCCAAGGCCAGCATAACAACCCTCCCCAATAAATTGTGTATTCCGTGTATACACAATGTATCACGGGGATTTCAAAAAGTCAACGGTCGGGTGAAGATTAGGCTGCCGCCTCCGCAGGCTTATCCTTCGGCTTGCGCCGGAAGAGCGGCTTGCCTTTGGACCAGTTAATGAACGGCTGTTCTATGGCGTAATACGAAATAGTGGCCGCTGCATACGAGATGACCACAACAGACATACTGATGCCCAGCCAGCGCCACACATCCCTGATCCCGGAATAATGGAAATCCTGAAGGCCATACTTCTCGATCAAGGTAATGAACAGATAGTGCCATATGTACAGGCCGAACGACACTTTGGCTGTAAACCGGAAGAAGCGGTTATCCAGCACACGCCCAACCACCCGGCTGAACGGTGCCGAGAACAGTACAATGCCAAACAGCATGGCATAGACCGGGAATAGATACGGCTGCTGCTGGAGACTGAAATCGAATTCGCCTGCGTGGCGCATCTGCCAGATCAGGAGACCGGCAAGACCCAGGGAAAACGCCGCGGCGGCATCGAACACACCAAGTCTGCTGAGCCTTTCCACTCTGGAGCGGCACTGCAGCAAGGCATTCGTGATGCCCGCCGCCAGAATGCCGATGGTGAAGTGGCCGAAGAAGCCGACCGGATTGTATCTCGGCATCCAGAATTTCGCGCCGCCGACCTGGCCATAGTCCCAGCCCCGGCCCTGCGCGCTTGGAGTAAACCAATGATGAATCAGGGCATTGGCGGTGAGCACCAACCCAAACACGGCGACCCAGAACAGGATCGCCTTACTGAAGGAATGCCGCTTACCGAGCAGGAATAACACCGCCATGAAGAGTGGCATCAGCAGGTAGCAGAATACCTCGAAGCTGATCGACCAGAGCGGGCCGTTCAAGTCGGAGGGGAAGAACGTGGTATAGTGGAAGCCCGATGTGAAGGTGAAGGCTGTGACAATACGCCGCCCTAAGTACTCCATCGGAATATCCAGCCTCCAGGTCAGGAGCAGGCAGACCAGCAGGGATACATAGAAGCCGGGCATAATTCTTGCGGCACGGCGCAGGGTGTACGTCCTCAAACTCGGATACGGCCTGTTATCGAGATATGCACTCCAGAAGGGAAACGACAGCAGGAAGCCGCTTAGCAGAAAAAACAAGCTGACCCCGCTGTTCCCCAGAAGCAGCACGGATTGCAGCTCCTGCAGCCAGGGCTTTTGTGCGGGCATGATCAGCTTTTGCGACAAGTGATGCAGGATGACTGACAGGCAGGCGATCGCACGAACGCCATCCGCTCCTGTTAGCCGGGTATTGCCCAGACGAATCGTTGACATCAGCTCAAATTCCTCTTTTCATGAGTGAATTCCTGAATATATGACGCAGACTGGTCTCAGGTACTCTATCTTTCCATAGATTCAGGCCAATTCCTTCAACGATTCAGGGCTTTAGCGGAGAAAATTTAACAAACTGTGATTTACGTCCCATTATTGCAATTTACTTGAATTCCCCTCCATGATCGCATCCAGAAACTGCTCGGCATCACTGTTGAATTTCCACCCCACACCATACTGGTCCACCAGCAAGCCGAAGCACGAAGACCATGGTGTAGCGGATAAAGGCATGATGACATGTCCGCCCGCAGACAGGCCCTTAAAGTACTCTTCCAGCTTCTGCTTGTCCTCCATCACCAGGCTGATCAGCATGGCATTCCCCTTCACCAGCTCTCCCATTACCGCTTGCATCGAGGGCAGAAGGTCGGACATCATAATTTTGCCGCCTGCGAATTCTATAGAGGATTCCATAATCATCGCTGACTCCTGCTCGGACAGAGGATAGTTCGGGTCCTGCGGCATATCTCCGAATTTGACCTTTTTCACTTGGGTGGCCTGTAGAGCCTCTGTGTAGAATTCAATCGCCTGTTCGGCAACACCATCGAAATTAAGATAAGCAATCGCTGACATTGAGCATAACCTCCTTCGTAAGATAAATGTAGTATAATACACGATAGGTGACGGCTGTATGTCACCGTTTCATACTCAACTCAAGAAAGAGGGAAGCGGATGGACAAGGTGGAGCGGCTGATTACCATCATTATGATTCTGCTCAAAAAAGACATTGTGCCCAGCAGTGAATTCGCCCAGTTATTCGGCGTGTCCAAACGGACGATTCTCCGCGATATGGAGACGCTCAGTCTGGCGCACATACCTATATACGCCACACCCGGCGTGCAGGGCGGCTATGGCATCATGGAAGAATACAAGGTGGATAAGCGCCTGTTGAGCAGCTCCGATCTGGAGAATATACTGGCTGCGCTCGGCGGGCTGGAGCAAATTCTGATCAGCGAAGACGTTGCCATGACGCTACGAAAAATAGAAGCGATGGTGAGTCCAATCGCTCCTAAGGGGTCGGTTCAACTGTCCTTCTATGATTGGGAGGGCCGCGCAGAGCTTGCCGGAGCCTTGAAGACCTGCCAGGAGGCCATCGCCGGGAGCTGGCTGCTGTCCTTCGGCTACACCGACAGATCCGGCACTCCGACGACACGGACAGTGGAGCCCTATCAGCTTCATTTCAGTGAATCGAGCTGGTATCTGAAGGCTTCTGCCTGGAGCGGATGGGGATACGGATGTTCAAGCTCTCCCGGATGGAGCAGCTTGAGCGTAAGGAACAGACGTTCAGCCCCAGAGCGGACATGCTGAATCAGGCACGGGAGGCTGAAGTTCCGCCGCAGTTAACCGAAGTGAAGGCGCTGATCTCGCCGGGGATTAAGGATCATTTCATTGAACGGTACGGCCGCAAGAGCATCGAAGCCTATAGCGCTGAACAACTGCTGGCTACGTTCTATATTCCGCAGCACCCGATCGGATATCAATTCCTGGCCGGCTTCGGCACCCGTCTGGAGATTATGGAGCCGAAGCCCTACCGTGAAGAATTCCGTAAGTATCTACTTGAAATGATGAGCCGGTATACGTAGTAATTACGGTGTTAAGGGAGCTGGCTGTTAGTCCAGTTCCTTAAGGAATTCCTCAATCCGGTCCATATAGCCCGGAACTGTGATGTGGCGCGGGGCAAAGAGACTGATCATGAGCGCCTTGACGCTGGAATCCGCCGTCTTCTTGCTCAGCATCGAATGCTCGGCCTCCGGGAAGACCGCCACGCTCAGCAGCTCCGGCTGGACGAGCTTGCGGTACACCTGCTCTGTCTCCTGCCAGTCTACATGAATATCCTGCTGGCCCAGCAGCAACAGCACCGGGGAATGGAATTGCTTAAGATCCTGCCCGGCATCCGACAGATAATTCTTGCTGACAAAAGTCCACCGCTCCCGCGTCATCAGGTCATCTTCCTTCACCGCAGCCAGATAGTCTTCATAGCCCGCCTTCCGCGCCAGAAGCTGCCTAACCTCGTTGTTAGCCGCCTCTTTGGCTGCGATTTCCGCCTCCGATTTCCCTTCCTGCAGCATCTGCTGCCGGGTATAATAGGCTCCTTGGCGCAGCCAGTTGACGGCCGGTGAGACCAGAATGCTGAAGGCGAGCGGCTCCTTGCCCGCCAGCTTGGGAATCACCCAGCCTGCCTGACTGGCACCCCACACCCCGATCCGGTCCGGATCGATATTCGGCTGCTTCCGGGCCCATGCGATAGCCTCGCGGGCTTCCTCCACCCGGTCATCTATACTCTGATCCAGCCAATTGCCTGCGGAACCACCGATACCTCTTTTATCCAGCGACAAGGAGGCATACCCCAGACTGGCTAACCGCTCCCATAGCGGCTTATACCCGTCATCATGCGAGGCATTAATCGGCCCGTCCCCATGGATGAAGAGCACAAGTCCCAGCTTGCCGGAAGATTGCGAAGCCTCCTTAGGCAGTACCAGCGTACCCGTCAACTTGCCTTCGGGCGACGCAATCTCGATGGCCTGCTCCGTCATCTCAAAGCGGTTCTGCTGCACAATATACAACCCCGCACCGCCAAGGAGCAGTACTACAATTAGCAGAGATATCCATAGTTTCTTCGTTGTCCTCATTTCTTTATCCCCCCCTCTGCTGAACCATGTATTCCCAGCTCAACTCATTGAACAATAAGTACAGGGTATAACGTGTCTCCCAGGCTTCCGTGTGGAAGGACCACTTCCCGTATAGCTGACGGGCATGCGGGTTACCGGCTGATACATGCAGGCTTGTGTATAGGGATCAGCCGGAGCATGCTGAAGCAGCAACTCGAAGCACTCTGCCAGCTCTGCCTCCTTCAGCCTGATCCGGTTCTGAAATTTCCCCTGAAAAGCCTCAGCCAGCAACCCACCTACCGCACGACTATACTTCGCTTCCATGGGCTCGATAGTAATTGGCGCTGTACTTATTGACGTTGTACCTGTTGGCATCGTTCTCATACGGAACCTCTCCCTTCCACAGGTGCAGCCGGGCCGATGCAGGCCCTCAGCTCATAATGCAGCTTGCCTTGAACGAACAGGGAGAGATAAGAACGTTCAATAACCACCAGCGGTCCCGCGAGAGGAATCGCTTGTGCAGCAGCATGCTCCAGTAATTGACTGATCCACTGTTCCAGCTCCTCCTCGCGGGCCACACATTGCAGAGTCAGATACTCCCCGTCCGGCAAAATCACCCCGCCCGCATCCGGCTGCTCCAGACACAAGGTTACCGCACCCGACTCCTCCAGCACATAATACATATCCGATTCGAACAGATCCGGTATCCCTGCCGCCTGCTCCGCAAGCAGCGCTGCACTCAGCTTCCTGTGTGAATCCAGCTTCATCACCTGCATAAGACTTGTAGCCTTACATTTCTTGATCTGAAAGGTCTCAGGCGAGGTGCTGTAGCTCTGCTGTTCCTCCAACATTTTACGGATGAACTGCCGAAGCTCCTGAAGACGCGCCAGCTCCTGTTCAATTCCTTCGAGAGAGTTCTCCAGCAGCCCGCGATGCTGCTCCGGACTATAGGTCATACATTCGTTAATCGACTGAACAGGCACTCCAAGCTTGCGGAGCAGCAGGATATGCGCGAGCTGATACACTTGATCCATACTGTACATTCTGTATTGATTCTCACCGGTATAAGCAGGCTGCAGCACACCCTTCTCTTCAAAATACCGGATCTGGTGGACCGACACATTCATCAGCTTGGCCAGTTCACTAATCGTTATTTCATTTCTCATCCTAATCACTCCCCGGACTGCGGCTTGGAATATCTCTACGATACACCCTGGGTCTGACCTAAGGTCAAGGGGAGGATTCGAGATCCCGGGCCAGATGGATAAAAGCCTCAATTGCCGGGGAGAGCCACTTCTCCTCATGCCAGAACATTTGGGTGGCAAAAGATACTGCGGTCAAATCCCACGGCAGGGAGATCAGCTCCCCCCGCTTCAATTCTTCGCTTACGGCCATTTCAGGGAGGATGGCAATGCCCATGCCCAGCTTCGCACATTGTTTGATGGCTTCTGCGCTGTGAAACTCCAATTCCGTAATGCCCGCCATTCCCTTCTGCGACAGGCTGCGCTCGAAGAAGCTGCGGTAGGAGCACCCTTGCTCCGTCAATAAGAACGTTTCACCGTGGAAATCCTCGATAGCCAGCGCCAGGCGCGACGCCAGCGGATGATCGGGAGCGGCCAGAAGGCAGAAGCGTTCCTCCCTTATTTTTTCTCCGCAAAATCCGCTCTCGCCCTTCACTTCATCCAGCATAAAGATCACATCGACATCCCCGTCCCGCAGACTCTGTCTGAGGCTTGAACTCACCAGCGGCAGGAAAATCAGCCGGACTCCGGGATGAAGCTGCCGGAACTTCTGTAACACAGCGGGGAGCCGGTAGGTGCATAATGTCTCATCTGCGCTGATTACGATGGTGCCTGTCAGCTCGCCGGGCTGCTTGAGCGCGTGCTGCGCCTCCTCCACCATACACAGGATGTTATCCGCATAACGCAGGAACGTTTTTCCGGTATCGGTTAACGTCACATTTTTGCCGAGCCGGTCCACCAGCTTCACCCCCAATTCTTCCTCCAGGGCCTTCATTTGCATCGTAACCGTTGAGGGAACGTAGTTCTGCGCTTCGGCGGCGCGGGCGAAATTGAGTGTGGAAGCCAGCGTATAAAAGGTTTTAAGTTGGCGTAATTCCATCTGTATCACTCCTTCATTCAAAAAAAATGAACGTTCCATTCAGAAACGTTTCTTTGACTTAACCTTAGCAGCATCGTAGAGTGATGACAAGAACGGCGGCCGATTCCGTTATGCATGTACAAGGATATGAAACCACAAGGAGCGAATGAACTTGAATAACCGATTGACGATATACATTCTGGCACTTGCCGTTTTTCTGATCGGGACGATTGAATATATTATTACCGGCGTCATTGAGATGATGGCGGCAGATCTTAGCGTATCCACCTCTGAAGTGGGGCTGATGGTGACCGTATTCGCGCTGTCCGCAGCGATTATTGCCCCGGTTCTCATTGCACTCACCCTCAATATGGACCGCAAAAAGCTGCTGCTGACCGCCCTCGGCGTGTTCATTGCCAGCAACGGGCTGATGCTTCTGAACCTGCCTTATGAAGCTATGCTGGGGGTACGGGTTATCCAAGGGGCAAGCGGGGGCATAGCTACCGTAGTCGCTATGGCTGTAGCTACACGGCTCGTGGAGAAGGAGCGCAGAGGCAATGCGATTGGCATTATTCTGATGGGACTGAGCAGCTCGCTGGTTCTGGGCGTTCCTGCCGGCACTTTTTTCAGCGAACACTTTGGGTGGAGGGCTCTGTTCATCATCGTCGGGGGGCTGAGCCTTGTTCCGCTGTTCATTATCTCTGCCAAGGTCCCTGCCATCAAAGAAAAAGAAGCCGTCACCCTCAGGATGCAGCTGTCTGTGCTGAAGGATTCCAGAATTGTTACTGCTCTGGCGATCACCTTACTATATGTAGGGGGTTACGCTACACTCTTCACTTATATTACCCCTTACCTGCAGGCCGCATCCTCACTGTCTGTGACCGAAATCAGCGGGGTGCTCTTCCTGGCGGGAGTCTGCAGCTTCATGGGCTCCAAGTTAGGCGGGCAATTGGCTGATTCCAAAGGATCGAAGTTCACCATAATTACGGGACTTCTGTTACAGGCAGCCACGCTCCTCCTGTTCGCGCTGGCAGGCGTTCATGTGATTGTCCTCCTACTGATCCTGATGATCTTCATGCTGGGGACCTGGAGCATCTCCCCTGCGCAGCAGCTCCTGCTGGTCACCCTGGTTCCCCGGAACCCGGATATGGCCCTGAGCGTAAACACCTCCTTCATCCAGTTCGGATTCGCGCTGGGATCGGGCTTAGGCGGCTTTGTGATCAGCCGCACCTCGGTGCTCCACCTGAACTGGGCGGGTCTCGCGGCTGTAGCGGTGGCTCTGATTCTGGCCATCCGGCTGTTCAAGACTCATAAGGCTTGATCTCTTTCGGGGTATAGGTTGGGCAGGTTTAATACAGCAAGACAAAGAGGCTATCCCAAGGGATGGCCTCTTTACACGTATACAAAAGCTGACAGGCTTGTGGTCAGCACACGCCAATCTTTTCTATAGATGATTGACCGCGACTGGCGGCTCATGCCCATCTGTTCCATTCGTCAGGCCCAGCGTTTGCGCTGCGGAAGCATGAATGTCGTTCAATAGCTTCGGGTTAGCGGACAGGGACATGCCGTAGGCAGGAATCATCTGCTTGATCTTCGGCTCCCAGGCCTTGATCTGCTGCGGGAAGCACCTGGTGATTACCTCCAGCATGACAGAGACGGCCGTTGACGCCCCTGGAGAGGCTCCCAGCAATGCGGCGATCGAGCCGTCAGCACTGCTGATCACTTCCGTTCCGAATTGAAGCATGCCTTTACCGGCTGCTGTATCCTTAATAATCTGCACCCGCTGGCCCGCCACCACCAGCTCCCAATCCTCGCTCTTCGCATCCGGGATGAACTCCCGCAGCGCTTCCATGCGCTGTTCTTTGGACAGCATGACCTGCCCGATCAGATACTTGGTCAATGACAGGTTCTTCGCTCCTGCTGCAAGCATCGTAACCAGATTATCCGGCTTGACCGAGGTAATCAGATCGAACATGGAGCCGTATTTCAGGAACTTGGGCGAGAAGCCGGCAAACGGCCCGAAGAACAGGGATTCCTGCTTATCGATCACCCGGGTATCCAGATGCGGAACAGACATCGGAGGCGCACCCACCGCAGCCTTACCGTACACCTTGGCATGATGCTGGGCTACAATCTCCGGCTTCTTGCAGACCATGAACAGTCCGCTTACCGGGAATCCGCCAATCTTTTTACCTTCCGGGATGCCGGATTTCTGCAGCAGATGCAGGCTTCCTCCCCCGCCGCCGATGAAGACGAACTTGGCGTTATGACGCTCTGTTGCGCCGCTGGCGAGATTCTTCACCTTCAGCTCCCAGGAGCCGTCCTGCGCGCGCTTCAGGTCATCCACCTGATGATTATATCTAATATCGGTGTTATTGCTCTGCAAGTGGTTGAACAGCATACGGGTCAGGGCGCCGAAGTTCACATCCGTTCCCGAATCGATTTTGGTAGCCGCTATCGGCTGGTCCAGCTTCCGGTTCTTCATCATCAGCGGTATCCATTCCATCAGCTGCCTTGGATCATCGGAGAATTCCATGCCTTGAAACAGCGGACTGTTTGAAAGCGCTTCAAATCGTTTTTGTAAAAATGTTACGTCCTTCTGCCCTTCCACAAAGCTCATATGTGGCACAGGAACAATGAAATCCTGCGGATTGTGTATTCGTTTCTGGCTCACCAGATAGGACCAGAATTGCTTGGAGAACTGAAATTCCTCGTTCACCTTAATCGCCTTGCTGATGTCGATCGATCCGTCCGGCTGCTCTGTAGTATAGTTAAGCTCGCAGAGTGAAGAATGCCCCGTTCCCGCATTGTTCCATTCCCCCGAGCTTTCCTCCCCGGCACCCGCACGCCGCTCAAACACGGTTATTTTCCAATCCGGTACTAATTCCTTTAACAGTGAACCAAGTGTTGCACTCATGATTCCAGCACCAATTAAAATAACGTCTGTTTTTGTTTGTTGGTTGCTCATATTATACCGTCCTTCTACCCTACGATTTGCAGGAAGGATGCAGACACTCCTGCTTAGGCGCCATAGCAAGCCAGCGCGGACCAGGTCACACACCGTTTGGATCAATCCTGATCCTAGTTTATCACTAATGAAACTAAATTTTAAGATTTATCTTATTTTTTATAAACTTTTTAATTAATAATCACGGGCCGCATCGAACCAGCCCTGCGCCGCTTCCTCTGTTATAGGCTGCCCGAGCTGGTGCTCTGACTGGCTGAGCTGCCATACCGCTTCGCCCAGGTCTTCCCTCTCGGTAGTCTCGATGCCCTTCAGTGAATTGAAGCGCAGAGTGAAGGCGGTAATGGCTGCTTCTGCCTCTTCAAGACTGCGGGCCTCCGCCAAGGCTGCCTGCGCAGCATCGTAGGCTTCGTTCGCCAGCTTGGCCAGACGCTTCGGCCAGGCGGAGAACGGGCGGCCGTACTCACTCGCCCACCACTCCGGCTTTCTCAGCTGGCTCACAGACGCATACTCATCCCAAGGGCGCACCTTGGCCCGCGCCTTCATCTGCTGCCTTAGACGCTTACCGCCGGCCTCTTCCACATTGAAGGCAATGAACCGGTCCAGCAGCGGCCACGTATCCAGCGAAGGCAGACCGTCAAGCTCCGGCATGAAGCGCAGCTCCAGGCTGGTCAGCCCGGTAAGGCGGGCAAGTGCTTCCAGATCGCAGAAGCTTCCCCACAGGCTCAGGGATTCCAGGTTCGGGAACTGCTCCAGGCCCGCCAGCGAGACGGGCTGGCCCAGCGGCGGGTTATTCAGCGCCAGAGTGGTCACCTCATGCAGCATGCCCAAGTCCGGCAACCGGTAAGGCGCATCGCTCTTGCGCCGGCTGGTGTCCGGCACCAGGGCCAGATAAGCCGGCAGATGGCCGGAAGCCGAGAAGAGCGTCAGATCGCCGGACAGGCTCAGGTTGTACAGCTTCTCCGGCAGGACAAGGCTCAGCCCTCCATTTACCAGAGGACCCAGTTTGATACCCAGGGTATAGATATCCGCCCGGCTACCGTCCAAGGATGCAGCCTCCGGCAGCACCGGAGTCCAGCTTATATTCTCGATCGGCCGCTGCTCTGCCCACTCCAGGAAGCCCGTGTCACCGCCGGTATAGCTTATATAACGCGGCCATGGCGAGCCGGCGGGGGTGGCGAAGGGCTCGAAGACGGACCAGTTGATGCGCTCATCCGCAGCGACCAGCACCTCTGCCGGTGGCTTCGATTCCCGGGGGCCGATCGATAAGCTGCCAACCCCAGCCTTACGGACCAGTGTGTGGCTGCCAGGGCCAGTGAGGTCAATGACGTAGTTCCCTGGTTCTGTAATCGGAGCCGGGGGAAGAGATTGGTTATCTTTGGACATTTGCTTCATCCTTTCTGCTTGATCCTACCTGTATTCACGAAACTACTAATATTCTCCAGACTACCTTTGTTTGCTATACTAACTCAACCATACGATATCCTGGGGCTCACAGCAACTTTGCCGGCCCTCTATCCTCGCTTACATTTGGTCCACAAGCCCCCACCCTGCCCATTGTGATCGGTTTTTCGATTACATTTCCGTCCATTCCCCCTCGCGGCCCATTGTAATCGGTTTTCCGATTACATTTCCGTCCATTCCTCCCTCGCGACGCATTGTAATCGGTTTTCCGCTTACATTTCCGTCCATTCCTCCCTCGCGACGCATTGTAATCGGTTTTCCGCTTACATCTCCGTCCATTCCCCCCTCGCGACGCATTGTAATCGGTTTTTCGATTACATCCGGCCCAGCACATCCCCCGCCCTGCCCCGCCCATTGTGTTCGGTTTTTCACATATATTCGGCCCGCGCCATAACGCAAACAGGCCCGGGCCGTTACCGGCCCGAGCACTTATTCTATATTCAGTTTGGAGTACAGTCCCTACACGCCATGCCCCACATTCGTCCCTGCCTTGTACATACTCTCCGCTTCAACCGGGTTCTCTTTGGCTGTCAGATGCTGCGGAGTGATCCGGTACACTTGTACGGGCCCGCCGTACACAGCCGACCGGTATTTCTCGACATGCTGCTTGGACAGAGGCCGGTTATAGTAACCGGGCACATACTTGTTCACCATCTCCTGCAGGACCTGCGTAGCCTCATCCAGATCCGTCACCGGCTCTGCCTGGCCGAAGACCATCACGCTCATATAAGCGGTATCCGTCTTGGCGGGCACGGGGTTCGTGATCGTTCCGTATTCCTCACAGACCGTGAAGCATACCTCTGAATTGTCACTCATCACCTGATTGCGTCTTCCATCCCCGGCCCCGTGGATATACAGCTTGCCGTCCATCCATACATAGTTAAGCGGCACAACATACGGGAGATTACCATCGACTAATCCCAGAAACCCAATTCTCGCCTGCTTCAAAAACTGTTCAATCCTCGCCTCATCCTTACATTCCCTGACCTTGTAACGAACCGGATTCATATCGAACCCTCTCCTTCCCGCGTCCTCCGCGTATACGTTATTCGGTAGTATATCAGCTATTGGATTGTGCTAAAATATCCAAAGAGGACGGTTCTTGGCAATCCATAATGCAAATACGGAACCAAAGCTACGATTAGGAGGGATTCCTCATGATGTTCGTCAACCGTAACGACAAGGCCCCGATCTGGCAGCAATTGCTGAATCAGGCCATTCATAATATTACACAAGGCATCTGGGCGCCGGGTGAGCTGCTGCTCCCTTCCCGTGAACTCGCCGAGCAGCTGGGAGTCTCCCGCTCCACGGTGCAGCTCGTCTATGAGGAACTGCTGAGCAGAGGATATACCGTAACCTCCCGGCGGGGCGGAACACGGGTCAGCCACTGGAATCCGTCCATCCAGACTACCCGGGAGACCATGCCGGAAGGACCCGTTCCTCCCTCAATCCCCCTGCTGAACTCGGCGGTAGATCAGCTGCAAGACTGGTTCGGAGGCCATCTGCCTCAGGAGGTGGAGATCGATTTCACCCCCCACGAGCCCTATGTGGATAGGACCTTCCAGAACCACTGGCGGCAATCTCTGCTTCACGCCTCTGCCGCAATGGACCTATCCGATTGGTCCTACGGTAATCCCTATGGTCTCCTGCCGCTCAGGGAACAGATTCAGCGTTACTTGCTGCTTGAGCGGGGCATACGGATTGAGCTCAATCAGATTCTGTTGACCTCAGGCGCGCAGCACAGCCTTGACCTGATTGCCCAATCCCTGCTCACGGAAGGAGATACCGTCTCTGTGGAAGATCCCGGCTTCCCTGCGGCCTGGATGGCGATGAATTACCGGCGGATGCACGTAGCCCCTGTCCCGGTAGACGGACATGGTCTTGTGGTTGACCAGATCCACCCGAATTCCAGGCTGGTCTTCGTAACTCCATCGCACCAGTGCGCCATAGGCTCCGTGATGTCAGAGCCGCGCAGGCAGCAGTTGCTGCATCAGGCCGTGCAGGAGCAGCTATGGATTATAGAAGACGGCTATGACAGTGAATTCCGCTACCGTGGCGACCCTCTGCCCACGCTCTATAGCCAAGCTCCGAATAATACCCTGTATCTGATGAGCTTCTCCAAAATGATCGCCCCGGCCATCCGCATCTCGGCGATTGTCGGCCCGGCGCGGGCCATTGCCCAGTTGGCGCGTGTACAGGAGCTGACCTACCGCCACCTTCCCGTGATGGACCAGCTCACCTTGACTCATTTTATTCAAAAGGGGCACTTCATGCGCCATATGCGCAGAGTCCGCAATGTGTACCGCCGCAGACATGAGGCCATCACCAAGGCGATAACCGCAAGCGGTCTAGGCGAGCGGTTCACCCTGAGCGGAGCAGAGACGGGACTGCATGTATTCCTTGAGGCAGAATCAGACTACGATGAGGAAGCCGTGACCCGGTTAACCCTGGAGCAGGGAATCCGGGTATATCCTCTTGCGCACTACTGTCTGGAGAGCCGCAGGAAGGGTTGGGTGCTGGGTTTTGCCAAGGTGGATGAGACCTTAATTGAGCAGGGGATTCACCGGCTGGCCGGTCTGTTATTATAAGCCCCTGCTTATGGTCCCGGATGATCTGCTCTCCTTGCGCCCGAACTGCACATAATAAACCATGCTCACCGCCATAACCAGAACAGCAAGCACCGTGAAAATATTACTAAACACAAAGGAAGCCTCATTTCCAGGTATAGGATTGAACGCCGCTGCCGGGGCACCGGAGTCGAGCACCTTGCCCAAGACGGCCGTCGATGTAGCGGCTGAGATGAAGGTGAGCATGGAGAACAGCCCCATCCCCACTCCTGTCTGCTCTGGGGTCAACGTCCGCGAGACCGTATTGGACATAGCAATCTGCATGAACGACTGGCCCAGCACACAGAAGATGAGCGAGATCGAGACCAGGACCGCTGATCCTCCAGCTACGGAAGACAAGCACAGGAAGCCTATCCCCAGAAGTGAGGCCGCCGTATACACGAGCCGCGGATTCCCGTGCTCATCTGCCAGCTTACCGCCCTTACGGCCCAGAACCGTGGTAACGATAGCTGCGGGCAGCATGACGATTCCAATATAGGCGGGAGACAGGCCGTTTACAAGTGTCAGCAGCTGCGGGATGAGATATGGAGTGCTGAAGCTGATGCCTGTAATGCAGAAGGTAATGATCAGGATGATCGCATACTGCCTGTTGCGGAAAATATCAGGATGGATAAACGGAGCCGCAGCGGAGCGGATACGCAGAATAAACAGAATGAGCATCAGAACCGCTGCCAGCGCAAACCGGAAGCTCCCGTTCGTTAGCGCCAAAAGGATAGCCGTTACCGCCCCAGCCAGCAATATCCCGCCAAGCCAGTCGATCGAAGCAGCCTTCCTTGATTCATCCTGCAGATATTTGCGGTAGACTGGCAGTGTCAGCAGCGACAGCAACGGAATGAGGAATAGAACCCGCCAGCTCCAGGCGCTGATGACCATCCCGGCAATAATCGGGCCCAGCGCTGTACCCAAGGCTATCCCGATAGCAGAGGTACCCAGCGCACGGCCTCTTTTCTCGGGAGAAAAGTAACGGATCGGGATGATCATCGCCATAGCAGGAATCACAGAAGCCCCGCCTGCCTGAACTACACGGCCCGCAATGATCATCCAATATTCGGTAGCGGCAACGCCAGCCATAGAACCCAGGACAAAGAGTAATAATCCATACGTCAGCAGGTCCTTCAGCCGGTACTTCTCCGTCAATTTGCCAAAAGTAACCGCACCGACAGCATATACAATCATATAACTGGTAATGACCCAGCTCACCTGGGATGGTGATAATTCAAATTCCTTACTGATCGTAGGCAGCACAATATTGAACATATTCGCATTCATTGACGAAATCACCAGGGTAAAAACGAGTGCGCGCATTAACACATTACCTTTGGTAGTAGGGGTTACAGCATGATTCTCCATAGGTGGTGCTCCTCTCTCCGTATATCAATTCGATAAGGTTAGTCAGTACTTACTGTCATTTCATTCAAAAAAACAACTAGGGCGTTAACGCCCTAGTAAACGTCTGGACACTTGCCGTGATGAATTCATCCAGCGACACCGAAGTGAAATTCCCCTCATCGTCCAGATTGTTCAGGAATGCGCCATAATTCATCACCATAAATTGCACAGCCTGCACTCTGGGATTCCCGGGAATCAGCTTCCCCCGCTCGGTCATGGTCTTGAAATAATCCGTCAGATTCCGCATCAACTGCTCCGGGGCGGTTCTGCTATACTCCTTAAGACCGGGGAGCTGATCCCCTTCCTTGATAAATATCATGTTCATCTTCCGGTTGCGGTTCATAATCTCATGATACGTCCGGCTGACCAGAAGCAGATCGGTAGGAAGATCCCATATGATGCTTTCATTGAACAGCCTGGCCATATCTTCGGTATAATGAAACCGGTCGAAGGCCCGCTCCAGCAGGTTCAGCTTGGTTCCGAACTGGCGGAACAGCGTCTTCTCGCTTAAGCCTGCCGCCGCCGCAATCTCCTGGGTGGTCACACTCTTGTAGCCCTTCTCTGCGAATAGATCAATGGCAGCGGTCAGGAGTTTATCACTGGTACTTAGCGATTTGCTCTCCATCATCATGTTCCTCATTTCAAAAGTTGACTGTCAGTACTAACTGACATATTAGACTAAGAATACACCCTGCTCCCGAATTTAGCAAGGTGTATCGTTCTGCCCGCTATCACTTAAGCCGTTTCCAGCTCAATATGCTTGTCCTATTCTAATAGCGAGGTAACGCCCAGTGCAGCAAATAGGAGCAAGCCCAGCCCCAACAGAATGCCGCCCATCAGCGAATACCGTACTTCCCGCTGAAACGATGCGGTGCCTGGGCCTCCAGGTGCCGGCGGGCCGGGCTGGGCTACCGCGCCTTCCAGACGGGTACGCTTGCCCGTACGCCGCCGTTGATAGCCAATAATGAGTAGTACAATCCCCAGCAGACTCAAGAAGCTGCCAGGGTAGACGAATGCCATCCATAGGTTCCCCATGGTACACCTCCCTGTCTAGTTGTCTTGCTGTATACTTAACCAGCACAAGTGAGGCCAAACAGGGAGATAGGTCAACCTAGAAGCAGGTGAACGAGCTAACCCGGTTCAAATCAACGCCGTAGTATCCCCAGAAGAAGCCGTTCCATCTGAAGCCTGCGACCGAACTTCTGCCCACGAATACCGGGTAGAACCAGAACTGCTCACCATTATTCAGCCAGATATAGGTGTTGCGGAACAGGCATCCTCTGATGCCTCCGGGGTCAACCGCATAAGCCGTGACCGCTGGTGCTTGCGGTACGAATTGCGGCGGTGGCGCCGTCGGTGCGGCTACTCCTCCCGGCGCACCCCCGGGCGCCCCCGGAAAACCTCCAGGCCCTCCGCCTGGAATCCCAGGCAAACCTGGTATCCCCGGAGTCCCCGGCCCTCCCGGCAAGCCTGGTCCACCCGGAAATCCCGGTATCCCCGGAAATCCTCCGCCGCCTCCCGGCACTGGTATAAATCCCATATATATCACTCCTCTTTCGCTTCATTAGGCATAATCATCATATGCATTCGCGGAGAAGATGCCTGGGCGGGTGCCCAGCTGCAATGGGCTTTTAACAGTATTCCGCCTAGCGGAGGGTAATCGGCACTATAGCTCATGGATCATCAGGCTATATCGTAAGAGCGGAACTCATCAATGAACTCCTCCAGCCAGTCTTCCGTGTAATCCAGCGCCCCGCTGTCACTGATGAACTCGACATCAAGTCCCATCACCCACAACCGGCGGGCAATCATAAACAGATCAATTGCAGATTCATCTTGTTCCGAGAAGTCTCTGACCGAGCGGTAGCCTGACATTAACGCCTGCCACAGCGGTTCCTTCTTCTCCTGCGGCAGACGTTTTCTGTGCCGGACCTGGGCCAAGTCGTAGGCGCGCCAACCTTGTGCCGCCCATTCAAAATCATAATGCGTGAACGCATCGCCCTCCTGGAAGGCATTATTGTTCCCGTGCAAATCTCCGTGGCAGATGCCCCAGTCCAGGCCCGGACTGGCAGCGATGATCCGCTCCGTTAATGCACCGGCGAACTCGCGCAGATAGGCAGCTGAGCGGTGTCCCTCGCCGAGATAATCCACAATACGGTTCAGCGGCTGGAGGATCAGAGCGCGGGTATCCAGATCCGGTCTAGGCAGATCCAAGGAAACCCTGTCCAGGGCAGCGTGCAATTCAGCAGCAGATTTCCCGAAGGAAGCACATGATTCCTCATCATGCAGCACGTTCTCAGTGCCTGTCAGATAGCTGTAAATCACGGCAACTCTCGGGCCCTCCGGCGCATCGATGACCGTATATAAGCTGCTGTTCTTTTGAGGGAGGGGAACGGAAACCTTTGTATTTACTGCGCTTAATTGGTGTTCCAGCTGTGTCAGCAGAGACAATTCATAGACAACATCACTTTCAGCTATCGATTGGCGGTAGATCCGAAGAATATAAGTACCTGTGCCAGTACGGATTCTGTAAGTATCGTTTAAGCCGCGTAACCAGAACAGGCAATCTCGCCAATCCCCAATGTCATACAGAGGACTAAGGCAATATTCCAAATACTTTGGATCTAGAACGGAACGCATGGCCTTCGGTTTATGATACATTTAGCTCTCCCCTAGCTTGCTGCTCCAGCCGGACAACGGTCTCCTCGAACGTTTTGACCGGACTGTAGCCGAGCTCGTTTTTTATTTTGTCGCAACTATACGCCGTTCTTATAGGGTCCCCGCCCGGTATAATGAACTTCTTATTCAGGGCAAGCCCGATACGCATCGTAAAATCTTTTTCCGGATAATTTCCGTCAATTGCGTTATAGCACTGGTTCCCAGCCGCAGGCTGCGTCGCTGCCAGTACACACATCTCAGCCAGGTTGTCCGCATGCACCCAAGGCGTTAAGTCCTCCGGATGAATCCAGTCCACTTCCGCAGAATCAGCAAGCTTAGCGATCAGCCGGTCGCCCCAGTGCGAGTTATATTCAGAGCAGATCACTCCAGGACGCAGAATAACACTTGTCAAACCGTTAGCCATTGCAGCCTGTACGATCCGTTCCGATTCGCATTTGGTTGAAATGTATACCTCCCCGTGGCCGAAGGCAAGGCTGCTTGACTCATCCAGCTCCACCTCTCCATCAAAATGACCATAGACCGATACTGTAGAAATATGCACGAAGCGTTCCACTCCCGCGGATATTGCCCCGTCCACCAGACTTTGCACCCCCTGGATGTTGGACGCCTCGGCAATCACCCGGTCCTCACCCAGATATGCCGCAGCGTGAATAATAATATTCACATTCCTGAGCGCTTCCGCGATGACGGCTCTATCTGTCAAGTCTCCGATGACAGGTGTAATGCCGAGCTCTTCACATCGCACGATCTGGTCCCTATTTCGGATAAGTCCCTTGACCTCCGCTCCCTCGCTAACACATCTTCTGGCTATTTTATCTCCTGCCGTGCCCGTAACGCCTGTTACGAGAACGACTTTATCTCGAAGTCTCATGGGAACACTCCTATTAGAACATTGTTTTATTTGCATAGTCTAACTTTTCTTATGAATCTCACAATAGTAGTGAGGAGGACATAAAAGGCAGCTTAACGACATCTTCAACCGGTATTCATTTGATAATCATTCCGGGCCGGGGAAGATTGGGCCTATCTGACGGCGGTGAGGGCTACATCTAATCCTGAATAGGCCGGGCCAACTCCTCAGTCCAAATAATCATCCGGCAGGTGCAGCTCCCGCAGGCAAGCGGTGAATTTCTCCCTGAAATTAGGATTTCCTCTGTATTCGGGCCATATCGCCTTATAGTAAGTCAGCAGCTTCCCGTGTGGAATAACATCCCAATGTGAAATAGAGCTGCGCAGTACCTCTGTACCTCCAGTACGGAACATCTGCTCAATGATCTGCCAGCTCTCCTGCTTATTCCCGCAGTCTCTCACGGCATAGATCGCAGTCGTCTGCATAACCAGGCTGGTATGGCACAGGAAGGGTGCGAAATCGCGGAGGTTCACAGCATCGCAGTCTTTGAGGATATAACCTGCATAACGCAGAGTTTCCGCGTCATTAATCCGTTCAAGCCTCTGCCGGATCAGTGGAATGAATTCGGTCCGGTCCTCATTCTTGCCGTAAGTATGCAGAATGCTTAAGGCGCGGAGCGATCCCTCAGCGTCATCCGACTGCAGCAGCTTCAGCAGATAGGGTCTGCCCGCCGCAAAGGACGTTTTGCAGAGCAGCGAGATGGCTGTTTTGGAATCCCTGGGGCTATGCTCCGTCACATGCTTCAGGAATTCCAGGGTCGACGGGGCGATTCGCTTGAACTTGAACATGGCCTCCAGCGCCTTGGCCTGCAGCTTCCCGTCAGGAGTGTTCCGATACAGCTGAATAAGCGTATTCTCGTCACCCGGCAGCCGGCTGCCAAACCATGCGTTGTCATAATCCAGAATAATCTCATCCAGCCAGCGCTCGTACCAGTCCAGGAAGTTATCTTCATAGACGAAGAAGAACGGGCGGTCAGGGAAAAATTCCGAGGTATACACAATCCTCCCCCGGTGCTCCCCTTCCAACACGAGATACATCTCATATTCGCAGCCCTGGGTGCCGATACACAGCATTCCGCCAAGCGCCATGTTTCTCGCTTCCTCGTACTCTTCATCCGAGATGTCCCGTTCCCCCGTCAGAGGCTCCGTCAAGAGATTCCATTCCTCTGGGATCATCCCCGGATAAAGTGCCGCCCGCCCCTGAAGTGCCGGAAGCTCGGTATAGGAGGTTGCCTGTCCAAGGGGATAGATCCCGTAATACGGTCCCGCCCCGCCGTTCCCGATCTCTGTCAAGAACCGGGCGAACGGTTCAGGAAGCCTGATCCCATATTGTGCCTCCCAGTCCGCCAGCTCGCCTGCTGTAAGCTTTTCTTTCAGCTTATATCGATGCGATGAAGCCCCAAATTCCGCGAACTCCGCATCCTTGCGCAGGGCCTGCTCCAGCTTCGTCCTGATCCGCTCAAGCTGATCAGCCTGCTTCTCTAATTCCATGATGATCCCTCCTGCATATTCAAAGAATGTCACATAATGGCCTGGCCGATTGTCTTCCATCATATCACACCCTGCATATGTTCCAGGCTCCTCGTTTACCAGACAAGAATAAGCCCGCCGTCACGGTGAAATGACAGGCGGGCTTATAACGATAGAATACTTATTGGACAGCGTTAGACAGCTCTGTGAAAATAACACCCAGGGCAAATGCGCCCGCATCCGGGTGGCCGATGCTGCGCTCACCTACCGTCCCGGCCCGGCCCATCCGCGCAACGATGGATTCGGTGCGCCGGGCTCCCTCAACAGCCGCTTCGGCCGCCTTGGCGAAGGCTTCCTTCAAGGACAGCTTCTGCTGTGCACTGCTCTTCCAGGCTTCGGCACAAGGGACCAGCGCATCAATCAGCGTCTTATCGCCCACGACTGCCCCGCGACCGAAGGAGCGTTCACCAGTAGCCTGGATGCCCTGAACCGCTGCTTCCAGCATTTCGGCCATCTCCAGCGTTTTCAGCGAGGTCCGGCCAGTGGCATATTTGCCTGCTGAGCGGAAGGCTGAGCCCCAGATTGGACCGGAGGCTCCGCCGCAATGCTCCATAATGATCAGGGAGCAGGCCTGAAGGAAGCTGCCGATATCCGTGGAATGATGCTGCACAAGCTCCTTCCATTCCCGCTTCAATTGCTTGAAACCCTTGGCGACACTCATCCCGAAGTCTCCATCACCCGCATGAGCATCCAGCTCACAGAAGGGAGCCTCATTCGCGATAATAATCTCACTCATCTTATCCACCAGATAGATGATATTCTCCAGCCGCAGCCGTTCGTCACGGAGGACAGCGAAGCCCGGATCGGTCTCGGCTGTCAGGCTCACCTCAGCCTGAGTCTCCTGCTGCGGAAGCGGGCTGACGTATTGCACCGGCGCAAGCTCGCCCGTTAACCGGAGCGCCGGAGTATCGCAAGGCTCAGCAAGCCATCTGCGCAGCTCATCATCCAGCTTCATCAGGCTGATGGAAGCGCCGGCCATATCTATGCTGGTCATATAGTTGCCCACAAGAGATTGGCGGATGATGATCCCCCGTTCTCCCAGACTACGGATCACGGAGTGATTGAGCAGGTACAGCTCCTGCAGAGGCGTTGCGCCGAAGCCGTTGACCAGCACCACCACCTCTCCGCCATCCTGCTGATCCAGGTTCAGACTGGCCAGCAGGGCAGAGATCATACGTTCCGCCAGCTCATCGGCGGTCAGCAGCTTTTCTCTGCGGATGCCCGGTTCACCATGAATGCCGACCCCATACTCCATCTCATCCTCCTGAAGCTGGAAGGTAGGCGTACCCTTGGCCGGAACGGTACAGGAGGTAAAAGCAAAACCAAGACTGCGCACATGAGCAGCCGCATGCTGCGCGGCCTGCTTCACCTCTGCCAGCGGCAGTCCAGCCTCGGCAGCCGCCCCGGCAACCTTATGCACCAGAATCGTGCCTGCAACCCCTCGGCGTCCCACCGTATACAGGCTGTCTTCTACTGCAATATCATCATCAACCTTCACATAGTCCACAGCCAGGCCGTCCTCAGCCGCCAGATAAGCCGCATTCTGGAAGTTCATCATATCGCCGCTGTAATTCTTGATGATCAGCAGAGCGCCCTTATGGCCGGTATGGTTGCGGATCGCCTGATAGACCTGAATCTGTGACGGGGAGGCGAAGACATCCCCGCAGACTGCGGCATCCAGCATTCCCGGTCCAACCAGCCCGGCATGCGCCGGCTCATGGCCGCTGCCCCCGCCGCTGATCAGCGTTACCTTGTCAGGATTGGGCGCAGACCTGGAGACAATTTTGTATTTGCTGTCGAATGTCAGCTGCGGATGAGCCATCACCAGTCCGCTGCACATCTCACGGACGAGATTGGCCGGATCGTTGATTATCTTTTTCATACGCGCTGCTCCTTGCTCTTCTTGAAGGCTTCGCCCAGCTTGTCAGCAACAGCAATGGCAGCGGCAACCGCTTCAGCGGTAACCGGGAACGGCATCGAATGAATCGACTCCTCCGGGATACACGCCTTGCGGGCCACTTCCAGCAGCTCCTCATGGGAGATGGAAGCGACACCAATATCGGCCAGGCATACGGGAAGGCCCACCGAGTGGCAGAAGGACAACACCTGATCAATCTCTGCCTGCTGCGCATTCTCCAGAACGAGCTGTGCAATCGTGCTGAAGGCCACCTTCTCGCCATGGTAATAATGATGGGTGCCTTCGAGCGCCGTCAGGCCGTTATGGATGGCATGTGCGGCAGCCAGACCACTGCTCTCGAACCCGAGCCCCGACAGCAGGATGTTCGTTTCAATAATATTCTCCAGCGCCGGTGTCACCACGTTCTGATCACAAGCCAGCTTGGCTAAGACGCCATCCTCCAGCAGGGTATCGTAGCATAAGCGGGCAAGGGCCAGCGCGGCTTTGGTGCCTTTGGCCTCCGTAATTACACCTGCATGCACTCCGCAAGGAAGCCCCGCATTGACATTGGAATAGGATGCCGCAGTAGCTCTGGCCTCGAAGTAGGTGGAGAGGGCATCGCCCATCCCGGATACCAGGAAGCGGGTAGGAGCCTGCGCGATAACAGTCGTATCAATCAGCACGACCGAAGGGCTGGCTTTGAAGTAAGCATAATCCTCGAAAGCGCCTTCAGAAGTGTAAATCACAGCGGAATGGCTGGTGGGTGCATCGGTGGCTGCAATGGTAGGAACGATAATCAGCGCCTCGCCTTCTGCCACACATTTAGCCGTGTCGATGGCCTTGCCGCCGCCAAGACCGATAGTACAAGCACACTTATGCTCACGGGCCAGCTCCTGTAGTCTGGAAATCTCCGGCCGGGAGCATTCGCCCTGGAAATCCCCCTTCACGAGAGTAATGCCGAATTGACTGCTGGTGGCATCGAGCTTGGCCTGCACACGCTTCACATCATCCGGGTGCGCAATCAGCAGAGCCGATGTGCCGAAAGTACTGACGAAGTATCCCAATTGAAGCATCTCATCCTCACCTTGTGTGTATTTAGCCGGGCTGATAAAGGTTCTTCTCATTCTTTCATTCCTCCTCGAGTCGTATGTCCCCATTATAGACAAGTGGATAGAGGGGCGCATGGGACAAAGCAAACGAATTAATATGCTGCAAAATAGTATTATTATGTTCTAGACATCTGAATTATAATTATTTTGTACTCATTGTGACTGTAGATGGAAAGGGTGAGCCGAATGCAATCCAAATTCGATTTGAAATATATCATTGATATGGATGAATGGGGCAAGCTTCAGGAATCGTTGTCCCTGGTGACGCGCATGGCCATCATTATGGTCGATTATAAAGGCGTGCCGGTTACGGCACATAGCCGCTGTCAGGCCTTCTGCCAGACCGTGCGCAGCGACAAGGAATTCTCGCCCTATTGTCAAAAATGTGACGCGCGCGGAGGTCTGGAGGCTGTACGGCTGAGCCGGCCCTATATCTACCGCTGCCACTTCGATATTCTCGACATTGCTATCCCTATCATTGTCGATAATCAGTACATCGGGGCGCTGATGGCCGGACAGATCCGGCTGGCGGAGGGAAGCGGCCCGAATCTGGAGCAGATTGTGTCCCGTCCGCAGCAGGACGCCATGACGGAGGATCGGGCCCGGAAGTACGAGCTGCTGCCTGTCATGACGTATGAGGAGGTTGTGGCCACCGCCGATATGCTCTATCATTTGTGCAACTATGTGGTCAAGGAATCGATCCTGAAGCATGAGCTGCTGGAGCGGAACCGGCAGCATGAGGCCTTGAACCCGCAGCAGGAGTCCAAGCCGAAGCCCGAGCTGTCTGCGCTGCCCGTAGAGCCGCCCTCGGCTCCCAAGACTCCGGCCTCTTCGGGAAGCGCATACAAGACGGAATGCATAAGTCCTACGCTGCAGCCTGCTTTTGACTATATGCTAAGCCACCGGGAGGAGAATTTCTCGCTGAAAATGCTGGCGCAGCTATGCCATATCAGTCCGAGCTACTTCAGCCGCCTGTTCACCAGGGAGATGGGCGAGCCTTTCTCCCTATATGTCGCCCGCATGAAGGTCGGGTGGGCGAAGGAGCTGCTGGCAACAACGGATTGGTCAGTCAACGAGATCAGCAATCACTTGAATTTTTGCGATGCCGGCTATTTCATTAAGATCTTCAAGAAATACGAGTCGGCAACTCCCCGGTCCTACCGTGCTTCTCTCATAACAAATCGAATATAATAGATGTAACACTATTTGAGCAGGGGGGTAGCCACATGAAGCTGAACGAACAAGGTGTGCTCATCATTGAAGAGGATGATATCCACGACATGTACTTTTTTCTGGTCCATGACGGGTTGACATTCAAGGATTCTTTCGAGATTGGGCTGGAAAGGCATAAGATTGAGCTGTACCCCGGCAGCGTATCTGCTATTGTTCCCCCGCAGGCCATGCCCGAGGACTATGGCTACCCGGAAGAAGATCTTCCCCGTATAGTGGAGGGGATTTATTCAGCCGTCCGTGAGTATGATCCGGGCTTCGGAGTGTGGTAACATCCCTGCTGCCTGTCTACAGCATCAAGGGATAACCAGGCCGTTCTTGAACGCCAGCTTCACATCATTCTCACGGACATAGGCGGAATAGTCCCAGGATTCTCCCTCCTGCAGCCGCTTGTAGGTCTGATGAATATTCCGGCGCCAAGGCGACGGCCGGCTGTTGAAGTAATGCGTGAAGAAGCGCTGCGCCTGCTCTTGTGTGCCGAAACACAGCAAATAGGCCAGCGGACTGGATTCAGTATCGCAGATGCCGGGGAATCCTGCGCCGCAGGCGGCAAGCTGCTCCAGTGCGCGGGGACGGTCTGCGAACAGCTCGAACAGCGGCAGGACACGTTCCCCGATCTGCTGACCGATACTCTCCAGGGAGGAATCCAGCTGTGAGCCGGCGACCTGCCAGACGATGGCGCTAGAGAATTTCTGCGGCCTGCGCAGCGAGCCGAACAGTACGGTATCGTCCCCTCTGCCGGTTTGTCCGGCAAGCCATTTTTTGAGGGGCTTGCTGGCAATCCACAGGTTCACCGTCATCCGCACATCGGTGCGGGTGTTGTAAGACTGCGGTTGGAAAGAGAGCTCGAATACGGTATCTTTGTCGGCCGCTGTTTTTTTCCATACCGTACCCGTCTTATTGGATCTGAAGCCCTCGGCCTGGAGGAACTGCTGTCCGATCTGCTGACAGGCCTGAAGGAATTGAGCTTTGGGATCGACCTTACGGTTGGACAGACCTTCTGACCAGACCTCCCACTGGGCATAACGTTCGTCCAGCAAGGGCTGCAGGCGGTCATAATTCTCCCAGGTGTTCTCCACATGATAGATGCTGGGGTATTCGCGGCCTTGTTCAGCCGCCTGGCGGTTGAAGACTTCACAATAATCATTAAGATAGCTTCCATACTGTGCGGCGAAGGCCGATTGACCGTCGTAATAATCAGTGGCGAAGGCATTGCCGCGCTCATCCAGATCTTCATCCCAGAATTTCCCGTCGCAATACTCCAGCAGGTAATCCAGCCCCGTGAGCTCACGGCGTTTCAGCCGCTTCAGCGCCTCCGCCGACTCCTCAAGGTGAATTTCCCCCGCCATACCGCGGCCTAAGGCCCAGGCTAGAAACATGCCGATATGAATCCCGCCATTCTCTTCCGGCAGATCCGAGGGATAATCTCCCCCGGAATGCCAATCGATCCGGTCATATGCCATATAGGTCTCCTTTCGGCCAGGAGCTCTAGCTCCCGGCTTCCCTTCTTAATACAAATTGATACACTTCATCACTCGCTAAATCCCACTCTACTTTGCTTTCAGGAATCTGAGCAAGCGGGGTGGTCAGCAGTGGATGGTCTACTGAAACGTTATTGAGCCCCTCGGCCTGTCTCATTTTTTGGATGAGCCGGACTTCATAAGGGATGTAATTCAAGCATAGAATTTCTGCGAATTTATTAGTCAGATCCAGCGAGCTATAGATATGGTAATCGCAGATTTCACCCATCAGGCTGCGCAGCAGCGCTTCATCCGTGGTAGACCAATGATCGAGAAGCCTCCGGTACACATGCTGCTCCGGCAACACCGGATACAGCTCCTGATTGATCTGCTCCGTGATGAATAAGTCATGTAACAACGCCATGAACAAATGATGCGTCTCCTTGAGGGCATAGCGCTGTGCATCTTTTTCAAATATCATCTGAAAATAGTCCCTGGCTAATTGCGCCAGCTCCTTCATATCCCATAGCAAGGCTAATCCTATGATACAGCCTATCGTTCTTGAAGAGACCTCTTTATAATCAAACAGCCTCCGCAGGATATGTTCCTCCCAATAAAGAAACCGGGTAACATACTTCCACCCTTCCTGTTCCCCGTTCAGAATCAGATTTTTCGGATAATCTCCGCCATGTACACCGATTCCAAGGGTCAGGTTTCTGGCGATGGTCTCTTTGTATCCGTCTTTGATGTCGTCCTGGATACTTTCTTTAATTAACGTATACCATCCTTTGAGTTCTTCTTCGGATACGGTTTTCTTTTGGAGGGTACGGATCTCTTTGTTGAATGCTTTTATTAATTTGCGGTGTTCCATCTGCTCACTCCCTGTAAGAGATCGTTAATCCAGGTGGCCCTAGCGGGTGCCGGATTTGTCATTAAGGATGGAATTCAGTACAATGATCAGCATCGGAAGGTACTACCATAGATTATGATATACAGAAGGTGACACCGCAATGGAAAGTGGAGATTTGAGGATTTTTCAGGCTGTGGCCCGTGAGGGTACGATTACGAAGGCTGCGCAAGCCTTGAACTATGTTCAGTCCAATGTGACCAGCCGGATTCAGTTCCTGGAGGCCGAGCTGAAGGTCCCGCTGTTCCACCGGTCCAACCGGGGAATGAAGTTAACGCCTGCGGGTGAGAACCTGCTGGAATACGCGAATGCCATACTGATGCTAATGGATGAGGCTGTCCAATCAACACAATACTCCGAGCACCCGGCAGGCCCTCTGCGAATCGGCTCTATTGAGACAACAGCGGTCATTCATCTCACATCCATGATCGCTGACTACCATTCCCGCTACCCCGATGTCCATCTGTCGCTCATCACAGGCGAAACGCATAACCTTCTGCACAAGGTGCTTGATCACAAGCTGGATGGCGCCTTTGTCTATGGACCTATAGACCAGCCGGATATCGGGCATGTTGCGGCTTACGAGGAGGAACTGGTGCTCATTGCTAAACCGGGGACAACTGAGTTGCATGAGTTGCTGCACAAGCCCATGCTGTTCTTCGACGTTGGCTGCACGCACCGCGTCAAAGCGGAGCGCTTCCTGCGCGAGAGCGGGATGCACTCGGTTCAGATCTGGGAATTCGGCACGCTGGAAATGATACTACACGGAGTATCTGCCGGACTCGGCGTATCCCTGCTGCCTGAGTCCTCGATCCGCAAGGCGGAAGAGGCCGGACGAATTATCTCCCACCGCCTGCCCGAAGAATACAGAAAGCTAGAGGTATGGTTGATATACCGCCGCAACTCCGTGCTTTCCAGTGCAATGTCCAGGTTTTTGGAGATGGTGGGACAGAGATAGTAATGATAAAAGGAATATTTTCCTTGAACGATACACACCACACCCTTAAACAAATTATCGGAGGCTTAAAGATTACTCCCTCCTACTTTAAATTGGTTGAACTTGAGTATGACAGAGACTGGGAGCAGGATTGAAGCAACTCTCAAGCTCTATCCAAGCATAAAATGCCTGCGGCATCCCCGTTGTGATCGGTTTTTCGACCTTATCTGGCCCACACGCCTCTGCCGCACCGAATGTGGTCGGTTTTTCGACCTTATCCGGCCCACTCGCCTCTGCCGCACCGAATGTGATCGGTTTTTCGACCTTATCCGGCCCACTCGCCTCTGCCGCACCGAATGTGATCGGTTTTTCGACCTTATCCGGCCCACACACCTCCGCCGCACCGAATGTGATCGGTTTTTCGACCTTATCCGGCCCACTCGCCTCTGCCGCACCGAATGTGATCGGTTTTCGACCTTATCCGGCTGTTCGGTGAAATCAGCGAAGTCATTCCTATTACTGAACCAGAATATAGTCATCCTGCCGATGCTCCAAGACACTTACCCCCAACTTTATGCACAACTTATCCACATTGGACGAAAATCATAATCTCCTAATCAATAAAAAAGATCAGAACCTATTCCCTCAGGCTCTGATCTTCTCGCATCTTAGAATCTATCTATTCGAATTCGATATCAGCCAGGCCAGGAATTCCCCGAACGAGTCGGCTACCTTCTCAACCTCTTCGAATTCAGGCTCACATCCATGAACAATAGCCCCGCTATCCGTTGTTAAATCGATGGCATAGAAGGAATATCCATCCTCCACAGACATTACGATCGGCAAGTGATGATCCCACCAGGCCGTGATCTCGGACTGCCAAGCTGGATCACCCACTGCTGCCTCCACGCTAAGCATTTCAAATTCATTCCACCGGAATTCGGTTTCCGCGCTATGATTGAACTCAGCCTCACCAATAAACCAGGTTTGTTCATCCGGTGCAACGCAGGTCTCAACTGCCTTTAGAAATTCTAAATACTCATTGGGGAGTCCTTTATATCTGGAAGTAATGCCGCTATTCAAATGCAGCTGAGCACCGGACTTTCTCCTTATCTCCCAGCCGTTTGCCTCCGCCCAAATGATAAATTCCCCAATATGAGTTTTTCCTTTTCCATTATTCATGTCCAAATGATACACCTGCCCATCCGCTTAAGAAATGGAAACTACCATACTAATATACCATTTCCGCAGGTTTGCTTACTATCGAAAAGGAAAAGCACCCGCCCTATGAAGCAGCAGGTGCTTGGCAGCAATTATGACTTCCGTACAGGCCGGACATACTTGAAGTACCGCTCCGGGTTGAAATAGAAGTAGATGATCCGGCCGGGGGTAGAGTCGAAGCAGTAGCCAGTGCCTGTATAGTCAAAAGCGGCCATCGCCTGCTCCATCCGTTCCTCAACACTGCGGTTCTCCTGCTCATAATCGAATGGCCCGTGCTCGAACACAATATACTCCGCCTCGGGGACATCCGCCATCAGCATCTGCGCAGGGACTTCGCCTTCATAATCATAGGGGAGACGTACCCCATAGCACTCTGTACGCGGAAATCCCCAATCGCAGAGCCTGCCGTCCGGGTCATTCATATAGGCCATAATCTGGCCGTTGCCGCTGTTCGTGTCGCTTCCGCCGTCATCATCCAGCTTGCCCTTGATACTATCCAGCAAGCCGGTGATGGTCTCGCAGTCCTGCCCTGGAATCAGGCTCTGCTTCTGCCAGAAATCCCAGTACCCGTTGCTCTCGTAGTTCTTAATGTGCAGGAATTTGTGCGCCGGAATGGTTACGAAATAAATCTTAACCTCTTCTGTAGATTTGATCATGCCAACCTCTCCTAGTCCGAAAAAGTAGCGGTCAAACGGGTTGATTTTGGTACGAAGGACGACAGGATACGGGTGTCTCCGGTACTCGCTTGGGGCCACACCATAGGTCACCTTGAACGCGCGCGTAAAGGCTTCATGGGAGGAGAATCCATAGTCGAGCGCAATATCCAGAATGCTTTTTCCGCTGTCCCGCACCTCCTTCAGTGCAAAAGCCAGCTTCCGGTGGCGAAGGTAATCCCTAAGCTGCATCCCGGATATCTCTTTGAATTTCCTCGTCGTATGAAACTCCGAATACCCCAGCTTGTCAGCAAGAGATTGCAGCGTTATGGCCTCACTGTTATGCTGCTTAATGCTTTGGTCCATATCATCGACAATGGTCTGGATCTGCCTGTGCCACTCGTACACCGTCCGCTCACCCCCTCGTTCCAACCGCTCTATGTTCATTCTAGAATACTGGAAAAGGCATTTCTTGATTCTACTTGCGGCATGGGATCAGCCTCATCTCTGTAAGATGATCCAGATTGATCTCGATCCTCAGCTCATCATGCTCATTCACCGCGATTAATGTCCGGGCTTCGATACTTAATTGCTTAATAGGATTGGTGACATCCGAGAAAAAAGCCCAAACCAAATCACCGCCCGTATCGGTGCAGGCAATGAAGCCCTCGTTCCCCATCTGCCCGTCCCCGCCGTAGATTGTACCGCCCTCATAATCCAGGCTCGTCCATTCATCCACGATGATCCAAGGATCATCATTGTACTTCACAATGCTCTCAATCGTTGTGTCACACAAGGGGGAACAGCTCATTGTGCGCTGACGGGTATTTGGGTCGTAACAGGTCTCAATATTTAGAATCGTAATGCTGCCATCTGCCCAAGCAATACAATTGATCCCCGGCAGCTCACGCTCCTCCGTCCAATGCTTCTGGATGAAGTTACTCATGGCTCTATCCTTTCATTGGGTTGATTTTCTTGTCTAATATACTATTTCTGTAAGCTGCCGCGTTTTCCCTTCAAAAGTTAAAGCCCCCCTGGGCAGGATGGCATTTCTATAAAAGAAACCTGAAAGAAGAGTCTCCCGTAGTACATATGAATAAACAGACATGGGATGTGATTGATGTGACAGGATTTATCGGTGTTATAATCCTAGCCATAGGATTGGTTATCGCCATTTGGCCGAAGGTAGCCTGGTATCTGCGGCTTGGCTGGAGGTTCAAAAATGCGGAGCCCAGCGGGCTGGCCTTAGGGGCGGAACGGGTAACCGGGGTGGTCCTGGTAATCGCCGGTTTCATCCTGATGGTATCCAGCTGCGCCTCAGGAAACGCAGAGCGCCGCTGGTCGGAGAATTTCAAAGAGAAGCTGGAATCGGGGCAGGTTCTGGAAATCAGCATCGGCATGATTAACCCCACCGTATTAAGCGAAGAAGAAACGAATAGAATGATCCAAATGATCCAGGATGCTGAGCTTAGACCTTTTGATGCAGGGAATTCGTTCGGGGCAAGCAACACCGGGACTATCACCTTTAAGGACCAGACCCGTGTAGATATGGTGATTCTGGGCCCGTCTGGGGGAATTGAGCTGCATCCAGGTGATGCACAGAGCGAATATGAGATTATGAGCGGATCACTGAAATCGTGGCTGAAGAGTTACGGGACTAATTAAGATTGAACTTGAAAATTAACAGAGCTATCCGCAGGAAAGTCCGCATCGAAAATAACCACTACTGCAACGCTACAACTGCATCTATAGAGCCCGGCCCGCGTATTCCGCAGGCTGGGCTTGTTGAATCTCTCTCACCGACCGCTTGCATAGAGCGTTGTTGCACATTTTGCAGGATTTCTCTATCAAGGTTACTGAATGCGGTACAATGTTGCATTATTTGCACAAATTCCGATGCTGATAGCAAGTTAGCGCTGAATTTGTTGCATTTCGTGCAGGATTTCGGCATATACCGCTCCTATTGGGCTGCATTGTTGCACTTCTTGCAGGATTTCTCCAAAAATGTTATTCGCTTGGGAGCATGGGGCCCATCCCTCATCGCAGCACATCTTATCCCAAAAGAAGAAAATCATAATTTGCTATACAAGAACCAAAAAGCTGGAGGCCTCATTAAAAGTCCTGGAAATGTTGACCAAAGCTAATATTACATAGTGTCCAGCACACGCTGCTGGTCAGGGATGCTGCCAGGGTGGAGGAGCTTCACCGGCAAGGGGCTGAATGTGTCGATGGTGACCTTCTGCAGCCGGAAAATTACCTTAATGCGCTGCGGGGCAATGACGCTGTAGTGCACTTGGCTGCCCAGTTTCGGGGTGTAGATGAGCAGACCACCCGAACAGCCAATATTGACGGCGCCGTGTCCTTGGCCCGGGCTGCGCTGGATGCGGATGTGCCAAGGTTCGTATTCGCGAGCACCAACCACGTCTATGGACCGGGAGGCCATTCGCGGCCCAGCCGGGAGGAGGATGAACTCCGGCCTGCTTTTGCTTATCCCCAGAGTAAGGCTGAGGCTGAAGCGGCGCTGCTGGCTCTCCACCGTGAACAGGGCTTAGGGCTGCGCATTGTACGGTTTCCCTTCGTCCACGGTGAGCGCGACCCCCATATCGCGGAGGTTCTGCCCTATTTCAGCCAATGGAATCCGGCCAGACGCATTCATATGGCCCATCATGCGGATATCAGCCAGGCCCTGATGCTCGCTGCCTTCACGCCGGGCATCGATGGACGCATCTATAATGTGGCTGATGATGCGCCGATCTCCGTGGCCGAGATGCTTCAGCTTCATCAGGCCGAGTCTACGCCGGAAGCCTTGCAGCAGCCCTATGATCCTTGGGATATGATCGTTGATACTTCGCGGATTAGAGATGAGCTGCATTACCGGCCGATCTATCCGTCGTTCTATACGGCAAGAGATGCAGGGGCGCTATAAGGGCGCTCCCATAAGCTTCCGTCAAGGCCTGCCCTCAAACCGTTTCACCGCATCCTCCGTCACCGGCTGAAAGAGATTCACCAGATTGCCGTCGGGATCACGGAACAGCATCGAACGGTTCCCCCAGGGCATCGTTGTAGGTTGCTGTACCCAATCCTGGACAACCTGCTGGAGGCGCACATATTCAGCATCGACATCATGGACGCGGAACTCCAGAATGACCGTGCGGTTACTGCCCGCCACTACAGAATCAGCACCGAATAGCTGCGCTGTCTTGGAGTGGCCGATGGCCAAGGTACATGTCGGCACTACGAATTCGGCAAATACAGGAGCGGGCCGCTCTGCCGTCACCCCCGTCACTTGTTCATAGAATTCAACCAGACGATCGATGTCGTCAGTAATGATACGTATCGAAGCGAAATTCATAAGTGTTCATCCTTTCTTGAATGTTTACATGTCCAATGATACAAAAACGCTACTGACAACGTTATGTCAGTAGCGTTTTTATGCCAGTAGCTATACGTGTATCCTCTACCCTTAGCCTATTCTCAGGGCAATGTTCCCGAGCTGCTCCGCGCGCTCCATCCGCTGAAGGGCAAGCGGAGTCTCCGCTATGGAATACACGCTATCCATGATAGGGTGTATCTGATGCTGCTCCATGAACTGAAGCATCGCGGTGAATTCTTCATGGCTGCCCATGGACGTTCCAAGCACCTGAAGCTGCGGGAAGAATATCGCTCTTGCCGGAATAGTGAGATCATCGCCTGAGCTTGCGCCGAACATGACGATTCTCCCGTTAGGCTTAATGACCTCGAAGTATTGATCGAATGTGGCTGGACCTACGCTATCCAGGATCAGGTCCACTGGGTTGTTCTGAAGCTCTTCCCGCCAAGGACTGTTGCTGTCTATAACCTGAGTAACCGGTAATTGCAGAGCCTCTGCACGCTTCGCTTCACTTCTGGACGTAACTGTGACCCGCGCCCCAACGGCTGCCGCCATTAGTGCTGCGAAGGTAGCCACTCCGCCGCCAATGCCCGGAATCAGCACATGGTCGCCCCGCTTCAGGCCCCCTCTAGTGAATAACGCCCGGTACGCAGTAAGTGCCGCTAGGGGTAACACACCCGCCTCTTCCCAGGACAGATACGCTGGCTTAGGCACAACATTCTGCTCAGGCACAATGACATATTCCGCAAAAGTCCCGTCTGCAGGATACCCTAATATGTCAGGAACCACAGGCACCTCATCCGCCCGATCCCAGCCCAGGCATGGATTAATGATAACTTCCATCCCTTGAGACAGGCCAGTTACCCCTTCACCCGTCTCTGCAATAACGCCAGCCCCGTCTGAACCCAGCACGCAAGGATGAACCGGACCAGACGCACCTTCTGTAGCAGAAGCAGCAGCGATGATGAATAAATCCCGGTGATTCAATCCGGCTGTCTTTAACCTTACCCTAACCTGCCCCTGTTCAGGATGCTTGTCCGAATGATCCGTATATTGTAGACCCTGCGGTCCAAGTATAATTGCCTTCATCTTCATATCCTCCTGTTACGCTGTAGTGGCTTCATACAAAGTGTAGGCTGTTACAGCGGTCAGGTAAAATGATTAGAAGAGAAGGTGAGTATCATAAATAATGATATCAGTAAGCCGAACCGCCCCTAAGAGAATTGCCAGAACCCTGCTACCGGATGGCCGATTCCTTTCGTTCCGATATGGGCGTATACATACAGCGCTCCAAACCCAAGAAGATAACTCCCGTCCCCTTGAAGCAAGGTGTCGGGGTAGCCGTCTTCATCGACTTGGAAGAAGAAAGAGAAGGCCTCCTCCTCCAGCTTTGCGGAATAATACGTTTCATTCTGAAGAAGTCTCGGCGTCCCGCCCACTTTGATCAAGAAGGACCGTTCTACCGATTTATCATCAGTACACGGTTCTCCGGTTGTAATGTGGTGTTTCCGCAGACCCGCGTTTGTATACGTCTCTATATGGCTTTCCGCAGATAGAGGATGTTCTATTACCTTGATCGGGCAGTCAGGGTACATGTTATGTTCCAAGTACTCCTCATACTCTTCAGGAATGAAGATCGAAATCATGCGCCCGGGTTGAAACGGATGAACGAAGCTCAGATAGAACAGGTAGGTTCGGCCCCCCAGGTCAAGGAGATGGGCTGGATTGTCAAAAAACTCGGGCGCATTCCCGCCGATCCAGCCTGCTCGGGGGATGTCCGCTATAGCCGGCTCCACATAATACAGCATACAGTCTGTTCTTTGGGCCAGCAGATTGATTGGTTTGTCCATCCCTCAGCAGCTCCTCTTCTTTTTATGAAAAGTGTAATAATTCCATCCATCAGGATCAAGCGACTTGCGGTTAATGAAACCTCATTCCCCGTGAATGGTACCACCACAGGATGCGGATGACCTCATCCCCGATCTGAATCTCCTCCAGCTCCTCACTTTCCTCCATCAGCTTCCCCCGCAGGGAGGGATGGTGTGGCCAGTAGGCCAGTGTGTACTGGCTCTCATCTATCAGCCTGGGCATCGGGGAATCAGGGACAGCCTCCAGATGATGGGCGATTAGCTCGCATAAATAGGTGAAAATCCGCTCCAGCGTCTCTCCGCCTAAGTCGCCGGGCACGGCCATCACCCATTCTGTCCCCAGCGCTCGTCCACCGGATAGGTGATTAGCGGATAACCCGACTGTCGCAAATCTCGCTACCTCCTTCTCTTCTGCCGCCGGAAAATAATAGATCTCTACATGGACTGTTTTGGGCTTCATTAAAGTGATCCAGTATTCCGGTATCTGCCACACCCTGATATAAGCATCTAAGATGACCGACCGGCAGATATCGAAGGAAAGCTCATGTTCTTCGCTGGATTCAATGGATATGGCAATCACTCTCCCTGTTTTCCGAGTGCTATACGCTGGGCTCCAGTTCTGCCACAGATAACCTGCCATCCTCCATCCGGTACACCTTGTCGCAATATTCAAGCATACGCTCATCATGTGTGACCATAATCGCCGCTTTGCGGCGTGTTCTCACCTCATGGGCAATCAGGGAGACCACTTCATGGGCACGCTTGGTGTCTAGGCTTGCGGTAGGTTCATCCGCCAGGATGATCCCGGGATTATTAATGAGCGCACGGGCGATCGCTGTCCGCTGCTTCTCACCGCCTGACAGTTCCTCTGGGAAGCTGTTCAGCTTCGAGCCCAGGCCCAGCTCTTCCAGCAGTTTAACGGCGAATGCTTTATCTGCTTTGCTCACCCTCCCTGACATCTTTTTGACGATGAGTAATTGGTCGAGTACATTTAGATAGGGAACCAGATTCGAGGATTGCATAATAAACCCGATCTCTTTCAGCCTTAGATCCGCCAGTTCCTGTGCTGTGAGCTTGGATATAGGATGTCCATTCAGCTTGGCCTCTCCTTCTGAAGCCTTCAGCAGTGCTCCGGCAATAGACAGGAATGTGCTTTTCCCTGAACCCGACGGTCCAACGACAGCAACGAACTCACCCGGCTCCACGGAGATAGACACATGATCGAGTGCTGCGATCCGGTTGCTTCCTTCGGCATAGTACTTGGTGACTTCACTCATTTGTAATCCCTTAGTCATTGTCATTACTCAGCCCTCCCGAGCGCCTTGAGCGGATCAATCCTGGTAATCTTTCGAACCGATACCAGCGAACTTAACATAGCGATAACCAGCAGGATAACAGAATAAGTGACAACAAGAGTAGTCTCCAGCTTGAACGGCATACCCTTCGGCATAATGGCTGCTGTTCCATACGTAAGCAGGACTCCGACTACAATGCTGGTCAGCGATAGCACAAGCACTTGTGATACAATGGCTTTGCTTAAGAATCTGTTACTGGCACCTATAGCTTTCATAATGCCGAACTGATTGGTTTTCTGCATCGTCATTACGTAAAAGAATACGCCAAGCACAAACGCGGCGATGGCGAGCAGAAATGCCAGCATCATCAGAATAGTCCCGTTCTCTTCTTTGTACCCTGGCATTCCTTGTACTGCTGCCGACCGGGTAACCGTGTCCGTCCCAGTTAGCCCGCTATTCATAGCGTCTGGGTCGATATCCTTGCCCTGTAGCATAATCGCATTAACGGGCCCGGCAATGCCTTTATCCGAACCCGGAGCCGCGAAGGCAATCTTCCGCCATTCGGCCATTGGAGTGAACACGGAGGCCACGTGGTTGTAGGTCTGATTCTTCACGAATCCTATAATCGTTAGTGACTCCCTTGTGCCGTCTAATTGAAAAGTGTCACCCACGCCATAACCTTCGTCCTTCATGGTCGAATTCACAATGACACCCGTAAGGTTCTCAGCAGATAAGCTCTCCCCTTCAATGACAGCCGGTTCCAGGAAGCTTCCCGGGTTAATCCCTATAATCGCGATATCCAGCTTGTCTTCACTGCTTGTACTGTTTGCCTTCATCGCTGCTGCCATGGTAGTTCCCATCGGGGCAGCGTCATCTACATTAGGCAGCAGCTCCGCTTCTGCTAGTAATTGATCTGACAACAGCGACTTGCTCATTGAGGACTGTGACCCTTCTTCAAAAATGACATAGTCTGCCTTCATCGTCTTAAAGGTTGACGCAGCCAGCGTAGATAGGCCATTCCCTAAGCCTGATAAGATAAATACCAGCCAAGCTAAGAGCACGAAAATAATGATGATCATTAAAAATCTCACTTTACTGTGCATCAATTCTTTTACAGCTAAAAACATTCCCTTGCCAACTCCTTATTTATTTTTCGACACATGTGTCAATTTAAACCTGCTGTTACCATCACCGGCATCCGACACTTAAATTAAACACCATATTTGACACTTGTGTCAAATTATATTCAAGGCGCATGTTAGCTCTTGGCCCCTCCGATCCACATTTGAAACAGCAGCTTACCCCAAGCAGGAGTAGGGATATTCAGCATATTCGGCGTATCAATCAGGTTAAAGAACACACCAATAAGTACAGGAAGTGGGATATCCTGCCGCAGGTCCTGATTCTGCTGGGCGCGTTCAAATAAGCGGGATAATTGAATTTTAAGCGTCTGATGCCCTTCCTCAATATATTCGAGATCTCTCGCCGCCGCTAGAGAATTGGCCGTATTAATCTTATTGGCATTTCCGAGCAGCTGATGGAGCGCAGACTCTTCCACGTAAATGAGCAGCAGCTGTTCCAGGGCTTCCATAGGATCAGCCTCATCAATGGCTAAAGCCTTGTCTAGTACCGCTGACATTACGCGCTTCATACAAGCCGCCACAATCTCTTCCTTATTCGCATAATATTGATAGATAGTGCTTCTGGCCCCTGACAGATGCTGTGAAAGCAGCTTAAGATGAAACCCGTCATATCCATGCTCAAGCACCAATTGTTTGGTTGTATCCAGCAGCTCTGTCTCTGTAAAAGACTGTTTTCTTCCCATTACATCTCTTCCGTCCTGTCCTTGGTGATATATATCATTAGTTTAGCATTGTTAGTGAACATTTCCCAATGGCCGCCGCGGATCAATAATGGAATGCTCGATATCCTCGACGTAGGAATCGAACGCTTCCACGCCTTCACTTAAGATCAATGCGGCCTCCTGCGCCGTGACTGGCAGCGCCCATAGGATCTGGGCCCTCTCGCTCCCGACCTGAATCTCCTCCAGCTCTTCACTTTCTCCCCTCAGCTCATCCAGCAGAAAAGCAGTGGTTGTCCAGTTAGCCGGGGCAAGCGGGCTCTCTTCCATAACCCTAGGTATCCGCGAATCACCGGCAGCCTCTATATGATGGGCGATAAGATCACTGAGATAGGTAAATATCCGGTCCATAGACTCTCCGCCTAAGTCAGAGGTCAGAGCCATCACCCACTCTGTACCCACAGCTTGCCCATTCGGACGGTGAGTCGCGGATAACCCGACTGTTGCAAACCTCGCAATCTCTTCCCCCTCCACTGCAGGAAAATAATAGATCTCAACATAGGCTCCTGTTTCGGGCTTCTTCAGAATGACCCGGTATTCCGGCATCTGCCACTCCCGCATATAGGCACCCAAGATAAGGGTTCTGCGGATATCGAAGGAGAGCTCCCTCTCTTTAGTTGATTCCATGAAGATGGTCATCACCTTTCCTCTTTTGATTAGGATATGGTTAATAAGTTAAGTATCTCTTTTACAAAAGTATCAACAACTGCTCTGTCAGGACGGGACTTCAGGAACACCGTAAGTCCTATTAACGAAATGACCAGTGTCTGCGCCAGATTCTTGGCATTAATCCCGGCAGCTAGCTCCCCTGACCGCAAGCCCCGTTCAATCGTTTCCTGGAAGATGACCGAGAGGTACATCTGATGTTCTCTGGTCAGGATCTCAAACTTCTCATCATGGGGAGCAAGCTCCACCATTGAATTGATGCAGAAGCACCCCGTGCTCGGGCTTTTCTCATATTCTTTGGACACCACATCTTCAAAAAAAGTACGGAACGCCTCTTTCACTGAAGAATGCTTGTGCAGACTGCCCCGGACATAGGCAGCGTGGGAACTCGTATATTTCCGCAGCGCAGCTTCAAATAAGCCCTTTTTGTCTCCAAAGGTAGAGTACAGGCTTGGACGCTGAATACCCATCCTTGCGGTTAAGTCGCTTAAGGAGGCAGCCTCGAACCCTTTTTCCCAAAATACATGCAGCGCTGCATCCAGCGCCTTGTCCTCATCAAATTCACGCGGCCGGGCCATAGATCTCCCTCATTTCGTATCGAATGGTATATTACGATTGTATTTGACGAAGTAGCCCCTGTCAATTAGAGCAATTTATATCCGACTCTTCCCGCTTTCCCCTTGACAATTAATTTTGGTTAGCGGTATATTTATCAGGAATTATTTCATACCGTTCAGTATATTATTATATCCATATATCGAAGGAGGCGTTATCTCTGGTTAACTTTGTAAAAGAACCGCAAGCCATTACCGCACCATCCGGGCCAACGCCTGCATCTTCAATGTCCCGCAAGGTAGCACTTCTGTTTGCCATCACCTGCGGTCTGACCGTTGCCAACATCTATTACGCGCAGCCCCTGCTCGACGCGATCTCCAGCGAATTCGGGATTACGCATTCGTCCGTAGGTATCGTGATTACAGTGACTCAGATTTGTTACGCCATCGGACTACTGTTGCTGGTGCCGCTGGGCGATCTGCTGGGTCGGCGCTGGCTGATTGCCGGACAGATGCTGGTATCCGTGCTGGCTTTGGTTGTTGTGGGCACTGCCCCCACCAGCATGGTGTTATTCATAGGCATAGCTACGGTCGGACTGCTTGCGGTAGTGACACAGACGCTTGTTGCATTCGCAGCAACTCTGGCTGCCCCGGCCGAACGCGGACGAACGGTGGGTGTGGTGACCAGCGGAATTGTCGTTGGTATTCTACTGGCACGGACGTTCGCCGGTGTGTTAACCGATCTGGCCGGTTGGCGTTCAGTCTACCTAGTCTCGGCGGGACTCACGTTAATCATGGCAGGTGTATTGTTCAGGGTGCTGCCGCAATCTGAGCCCCGCAGAGAGTCCTTATCCTATCCGCAGCTTCTCCGTTCGATGTTCACCCTGTTCGCACAAGAACGGCTTCTGCGAATCCGTGCTGTGTTATGCCTGCTGATTTTTACCGCCTTCAGTATATTGTGGACTTCCCTGGTGCTGCCGCTCAGCGCTCCGCCACTGTCCCTGTCCCATACTGCGATTGGAGCGTTTGGTCTGGCCGGAGTCACCGGGGCGTTAGCAGCAGCACGGGCAGGCCGTCTGGCTGACCGGGGGCTAGGGCAAAAAACCACCGGCGTGGCGCTATCTCTGCTGCTTCTCTCATGGCTGCCAATCAGTTATACTCCACATTCGCTCCTCGCGTTAATCGCCGGGATTATCCTTCTTGACCTGGCCGTACAAGCCGTACACGTCACCAACCAGAGCATGATCCTTAATCTGCGCCCGGAAGCGCGCAGCAGGATTACTGCCGGTTACATGGTCTTCTATTCGATTGGCAGCGCTACCGGATCGATTGCATCTACCAGTATGTATGCATACTCGGGCTGGAACGGGGTGTGTCTGCTCGGTGCAATGGTCAGTGCTGCGGCGCTTATATTCTGGGCATTAACCCGTCACATTAAATGAACCGTGTAACGACTTCACATTTCCTCTGAGGTTTGTCAAACTCTGATATTTCCATTATTGTTATCCTTATCTTACATTTGACGTTATGGATGCAGAAATGGAGGCCCGGATTTCCTTGAGACCACGGTTATTAACACGTTCCTTCTATTATCTCTGGACAACTCAGACGGCGGCGAATGCCGCCGATGTCTTGTATATTATGGCGCTGACGGTGCTGGTGCTGGACCGTACAGATTCCCTTGTCTCGGCAGCACTGATGCCGCTGATGCGCAGCTCGGCCCAGATGGTGAGCGGCTTCATTGCGCCGCTGCTCATCAACCGGATCAAGCTGCCCTCGCTGCTGCTAATCTCACAGACAGGCCAGTTCCTGCTGTTTGTGCTGCTGGCTCTGTACCTGCAGCTTAACAGTGCGGCGGCTTCACTCACGCTGGTCTTTGCCCTGGTCTTCGTCATGTCCTTCCTGGACGGCTGGAGCGTTCCGGCCCGCAATGCGCTGGTGCCGCGGCTCGTCACGCGGGAGGAGGGGCTGCTTCAAGCCAACGGTCTGATCAGCGTCAGTGATCAGGTCGTGCAGTTTGCGGGCTGGGGACTGAGCGGCCTTTTGGTCGCATTCCTTGGGCCCAGCCCGGCGCTGCTGCTGACAGCGGCCATCTATGGGCTGGCGGCCGCTTTTACACTTGGCGTCAGAGAGCCGGCAGAGGCAAGTGTCCAGATACAGGGGCAGCCGGCGGACTCTGAACCGGCACCGTCATCTGCTTCGAAATGGAAGACCTTGACTGAAGGCTGGCAAGTCATCTGGCGTATGCCCCGCCTGCGGATGCTGACCTTCATGGACATCATCGACATGCTGGGGGGCTCGGTCTGGGTCGGCGCGTTCACACTGGCCTTCGTCCAGGTGGCGCTGAAGCAAGGCGAAGAATGGTGGGGCTTCATTAACGCAGCCTATTTCGCAGGAACGGTCGGAGGCGGGCTGCTGGTCCTGTCCGCAGTGCGTCTCATCGGAGACCGTTACCTGGGGGCGATGCTCACCGGTATGGCGGGCTATGGTCTGCTCACCATGGTGTATGCTCTGACTACCCAGCCGTATATAGCACTGGTCCTTGTCCTGCTGATGGGACCGTTTGCGGAGATGTCGGTGATTAACCGGCGTACCCTCATCCAGCGCAGCACCAGCAGGCAGATGCTGCCCAAGGTGCTGTCGGCACAAGCTTCGCTGCTGCATCTGGTGTTCTGCATCTCGCTGCTGGTCATGGCCGGACTGGCCGAACGGTTCGGGATCGTCAACCTGTATCTGCTGGCGGCGGTTCTGACATCGCTGGCTTTCTGCGTCGGCTTGCTCGGCCGCCGGGCGTTCCGGGACGAACCGGAGTCATCAGCAGCCAGCCGCCCAAGCCTGTAATTGTATATGTGTCTGATATGAAATATCATACAATTAGGCACATGGATTTTAGAAGGAGAGATCTGGGATGCAGCATACTGACTCTGTGGCAGATGAACAAGAATGAGCGAATTCCTGAAATTGATGAAGGATGTACGTTTCAGAAGAACCATGCGGATGATTTTCAAGTTCGCCTGGGATTTCTGGTGGCTGGGCAAGCTGAAGTACTTGATGTCACGGCGGCGCTTTGCAGCGAGAACCAAAGCCTTATACCGCAAGCAGGCAGTGTATTTCACGACAACCGCCATGGATATGGGCGGGCTAATTATCAAGCTTGGGCAGCATGTGAGTGCGCAGGTGGATATGCTGCCGAAGGAAGTTATTGAAGAATTGTCCAAGCTGCAGGATTCTGTAGAATTCGTAGATTTCTCCGAGATCCAGCAGAAGGTAGAGCGTGAACTCGGGGTATCCATCAGCAAGATGTATGCTGAGTTCAACGAGACTCCTATTGCAGCAGCATCCTTCGGACAGGTCCACCGGGCCACCTTACGGACAGGTGAGCAAGTCGCCGTGAAGGTGATGCGGCCCGGGGTCGAGGACATTATCGCGATTGATTGGAAATCCATTCAGGTCGCTATTTCGTTATTGAAGCGCCAAAAGATGATTACAGACTTCATGGATCTTGATGCCGTATATGATGAGTTTCATGACACCATTATGGAGGAGCTCGACTATCAGCAAGAAGGGCGTAATGCCGAAGAGTTCAAGCAGCAGTTAGCCCACCGGAAGGATGTCGTGATTCCCCACATTCATTGGTCCTGTACTACCTCTCAGGTGCTGACCATGGAGTTTATGGAGGGTGTCAAAATCAATGATTTCACCAAGCTGGAGGCTTGGGGTGTGGACCGGACCCAACTGGCAACGTCACTGATTGAAATGTTCGTAGAACAGATTCTATTGAATGGCTTTTTTCACGCAGACCCTCACCCTGGCAATGTGCTCGTGCAGCCTGACGGCACCATCGCCTTAATTGATTTTGGAATGGTTGGGCGAATTCCCAAGGATATGAAGACCCAGATGGTAGCCCTTCTGCTAGCCGTATATCTGAAAGACGCCCACGGCGCCATCGATGCCCTGAACCGGTTGAGATTTTTAAGACGAAATGTAGATCTGGAGGTCTTCTCCAGGAACCTTACGTTATTATTCGAACAAATTAACGGCGATACATTTGACCTGAGTTTTGTGACGTCAGGCGACAATGTGGAGGAATTACGCAATTTTCTCTACTCTCAGCCGTTTCAATTACCTGCCAATACCACATTCCTGGGCAAAGCCATAGGCACCGTGTACGGCCTCTGTACCGGACTGGACCCTGAGCTTGATCTGGTCGGGACGGTTAAGCCTTATGTGGAACAGGTGGTGCGGAGGGATCTGCGGGGAAGTGTCATCTCCAAAGTTGTAGCGGATGGCAAGGATATGCTCAAAGACATCCTTCCAACGACCAAGAAGTTCATGTCGGCAATCGATAAAATGGATAGCGGAGGCTTAAGAGTCAAGCTGTCGAGCTCCCTGGAGCAAAAATTAATCGAGACGCAGAATAAAAACACACAGCGGTTGATTGCCACCATCATTGGCGCAGTATTACTTCTGGCCGGGGTCAACCTGTGGAATGAAGTGAATCCCATCATCTCTTATGTATTCGGCGCCCTTGGCCTGCTCGTGATGCTCAGCCAACTCCGAACGAGACAAGGCCGCCGGGATGAAAGAGCTGCAAGGCAAATTAACGCTATGCGTGAACGTAGCCGGTTGGAGAAGCCGAAGTCTAAATCGCGCGGATAACATTAACGCTGCGTACGAAAAAACGGTACCGTCCTTTAAAAGGACGGTACCGTTTCCACTTCATCCTTCCGTCCGATCACATCATTGTTATTCATTACTGCTGTGCGGAACGCGAAAAGTTTGCTGATAAATAAAGCTCCTGCGAGTTTTGGATCATAATGACTGATTTTTAAACCATACTGAGGGAGTATGGTTTAAAAGCCTTTTTTAACCATTAGGTCCAGTTTATTAACATAAGGGGTGAGCGCCTCCAATAACTTCTGTTGATCCTGTATTTCTTCTGTCGACAACCGATCCATATGAACACTTCCGTCTGCATCAGTTACCTTGGCATCATAGCTTTTCAACTCATTTATTATGGGTTCAAGCTCCCTATACTCCTGTTTAGTGAGTCTCTGTTCAGCCTTCTCAAGCAAGCTATCCCAGAAAGCGCCACGATCTGTGCCAGATGCCTTTGCCTTGGATTTATCCGTTTCGTTCATTTTCTTGAAATACGGTTCAAGCTCCACCAGTAATTTCTTGTAAGCCTTCTGTTCTTCTGCATCAAGCTGTTCTATGTGAAAAATCCCCTTGGAATCTGCCGCCAGCAGATTGTAATCGCCTAATTCCTTCAATAAGGACATAACCGTGGCAGCTTCTTCCTCGCTAAAATTATGCTTCAACCTCTGAAGCTTGGCCTCAAACTCCTCATATTTCTGCTGGCTTAGGCCAATCGTAGCCGCTGCTTCTTTCGAACCATACATACTATCCGCCAGATAATGATATCCGGCAAACGCTCCAGTAGGAATTAATAAAGTAGCTGCCAAAACGCCTGCTACGATCCACTTCTTTTTCATTCGTCTTCCCCCTTGTCCGGTTACGGTCTGATTTAGTATTCTCTCCTTCAGTTCCGGTGGGGCATTTAAATTTCTGGCCTCTTCCTGCAGAACTGTTCGCAGCTTTTCATTGAAATTCATGCAGATCCTCCACCTTTCCCTTAAAAAGAGTCTGATTCTCTGGCTTCTGACGAAGCTTGCGCAGTGCAGCATGAATACGGGATTTCACGGTACCCAGAGGGATCTCAAGGATTGCGGCACTTTCTTCCTGCGATAATTCATTTAAATAATGCAGAATAATCACCTGCTTCAGCTTATATGGAAGACTTTCTACGCTAGCAAGCAAGGAATGGTTAGAGATCCTGTCCACAACCTTATTTGTAAATTCAGGCTCCACCATCAGATTGACCTGCTCTGCCTTTTTGAGAACTCGGAGATGCGTCCATCTCTTTCTCCGGTAGGCATGAATTTGTCGCATTGCTATTCCCATAAGCCAGGGTCTAAAGGGACGACTGATGTCAAAATGTTCAAGAGATCTGCGCATTTGAATATAAATCTCCTGAACGATATCATCCACCTCAGATGTTTCGCGAACGAGGAAATGAACGGTTTGATATACATCCCTAATCGTAGCTTCATATAGCTCACTAAATGCTTCACGACTGCCGGCTAGCGTAAGCGTAATGAGCTGAGAATATTCTTTTGGATGTTCCATTCATCACCCCTCCCTTCGGTCTTACACTATGTATTGGGGAATAAAGAAAATTTCGTTCGATTTTTCTTCGGAAAAATGCTGTGACTCAGGTGCAGGCAGGTGATAAAAGAATAAACCGATCAAAGTCCACTAAGGATTTTGGTCGGTTTATTGTTCTCCCTAACGTTCACGTTCGCCATTAGTTGAGCAACAAGCTCTCGAAATGAATTATCAGTGAATCCAACGGATTCCCGATTCTCACATTTAACTCTCGCTCAACTTTAACGGCTGATTCCACCATAGATAATTGAGCAACAGAAATTTTCTTGTTTTTTTCTGATGCAAGTATCCTCTTTATGTACTTTGATAATTCTTCAACATATTGCTCATTTTTACCTTGCATGATTAGCTCAAATGTATTCTCTATGACACGTGCCTCAATATGAATTGGCTTATCCTGAATAGAAGCAAATTCATTAAGCCTTCTCATTGTCCCTTCGACGGTTGCTGGATTAGTGAATAATAGAACTTGTGGTTCTGTAATACTGCAGACAGAACTAAAGAAAGGCTCATCGATTTTTATTATAGGAATAGATGTATTAAGCCGGTTTTCTTCAAGAAGAGCAATATAATTAGTACATGTGATAAGAATAGCCTCAACATTTGCTTGTGATATCCATTCTATTTGTTCGATGACTTTATTTTTGGCTTGTCCTTCATCGAAATTTTTATCTGATGTAATTCTACTCATCAAACCAGGATCCACAAAATGAACCAATTCCAACTCATCAGAGGTAAGAGCGTTTTGAATATACTGGATATTTGAATAGTGGGCGTGTAAACAGGCAATCTTTTTCTTCATGAATTTATCTCCTTGAACCCGTACTTTGAGCAGTCCCGCTCCTTAATGATATCATGTTTCTCCAAAAAGTTCGTAATGCTGCTCTACCGGGTAACTCACTCTAGTTGCCAACGCAAAAAACACCTCCAAGGATCTCTCTATCTTACGACAGAGTTCATTCTCTTGAAGGTGTTTACATTTTTTTCTTTTTTACTCCGGGATATAAGGAAGATCCAGTGTCTTCGGAACGTTGATCACATGCTGCTCTGTATACGTGCGGATGCCCTCTGCGCCGTATTCACGGCCGATACCGGACTGCTTGAAGCCACCAAAAGGGAACCGGACATCGAGCCCCTGCACAGCAGCCGTGTTGATCATGGTCGTTCCCGCTTCGAGCTGACGTGCGACCAAGATGGCCTCATCTTCTTGCCCCCACACCGAGCTCGTCAATCCATAGATGCTCTCATTGTGCAGATGAATCACCTGCTCCACATCATCAAAGGGCAGAATCGGAACGGTAGGACCAAACTGCTCCTCCACCACAATCGGATCATGGTAATCGCAGTCCAGAACAAGCGTAGGCTGCAGGTAATAACCTTGTTCAAACCGCTCCTGATCCAGAATTTGGCCGAGAGGAATGATCTTAGCCCCGCGCCTCTGCGCATCTTCAATCAGACCCTGCACATAATTCTTCTGCTTCAGGTTATTCACCGGACCTACTGTCGTATTGGCGTCAAAGGGATCACCAATGCGAATCCAGCGGTTGGCCGCCTCGATATATTTCTCAACAAAAGCATCATAGATAGAACGGTGTACATAGACACGCTTGGCAATCATACAAATCTGGCCTGTCGTCAGGAAGTTAGAGATAACAATCCGGCGCATGGCCCGCTCATCTTGAACATCAAAGCTATCCAGGAAGATCGCCGCATCATTACCGCCCAGCTCCAGCGTCATATCCTTGATCGTATCTGCAGCTGCTTTGATAATATGCTTGGCCGTTGCAGTCCCGCCTGTGAAGGCGATTTTGGCGACAAGCGGATTGCTGGTCAGTTCAACGCCTACATCCGCATCCCCATGAACGACATTGATGACACCCGCCGGGAACTCACCCGCGATCAGCTCTGCCACCTTCGCCGCCGCCAGCGGTGCAAATGGACTCGGTTTGAGCACAATCGTATTACCCGCAAGTAAGGCAGGCGCAATTTTAATCGTAGATAACGCAATCGGATAGTTCCATGGACTGATCGCTGCCACCACACCCATTGGATCATAGGACAGGATGGTTGTACCATGGTCATGCTCCTGGACCTCTTCCTGTAGAACGGATGCAGCTTCATTACAAGCGAACTCCATCCACATTAACGAGACATAAATCTCACCATGGGCATCATAGAGGGGCTTGCCATGCTCTCTGGACAGCAGATGGACAATTTCATTCTCCGCTGCTCTAATCTTCTCTATTGCCTTACGCATCCGGGTAATACGTTCATCAATCGAGGTCTTCTTCCATATTTTAAAAGCTTCTGCCGCCGCTTCAATCGCTTCCACCGCTTGTTCCTTCGTAGTGACAGGGAAATAGCCTACGATTTCAGCCGGGTTCGCCGGATTCTCTTTGGCTGACTGCGAAAGGGAGGGTACATGGTGACCATTAATGAAGGCCTCCACAATAACGGTCTCTTGGTCTGCCTTCCACACTTCTTCGGCAATTTCCTTCACATAACGAAGCTTACGCCACTGTTGTTCTTCCGTTAGAATATTGCCTTCCTCTGTAGAGGAGAACCCGCATTGCGGGCTCAAGCACAGCTGCTCAAGGGGCACATAGGTTGCTGCTTCGGCAATCCGGGCTTTAATGTACTCTTTATCTTCTAGTTCGCCTGTTTTGGATGTGAGCAGACCCAGCACGATTTTCAAATCCGGCCGGTTCACATATTTCAGTGGCTCGAAGCTGCCTGAACGCTCATCGTCAAATTCCAGGAATAAGCCATCTACATTCAAGCCTCCAAATATGACCTCAGAAGCGTAATCATAACCGCCGCTTGAGAAGTAGTTGGATTTATAGTTCCCCCGGCAAATGTGCATCGTCACAACTAAGTCTGCCGGTTTATGAGCCAAGGTTTCGTTAATCATGCGCTGCATGATCTTGAGCTCTTCCGCCGGTTCCAGACCCTTTGCCCGCAGCTTATCGTGACCCGCTGCTGAGAAAAGGTCTGCCCATGCTGTATCATCCAGTTGCAGGTACCGGCATCCGGCATCATAGAACGCTTGAATGGCTTTTTGGTACGCCACAATCGTATCTTGAAGGAATTGCTCCCGGTCGTTATAACTATTGGCCCCAGGCTCCAGCCGATAGATCAGCATGTTGGGGCTTGGAATGGTTTGTTTCGCTACGGCGTCACCTGCATGCTTCAGCAAAAACTCAAAATGCTCCACAAAGGGATGGCTCGAGAAATCCACCTTACCCACCACACGAATGCCACCCTTACGGGTCTGCATATTATGGAACTTGGGCCCGTCGATCTCCTCATACAGCTCTACGCCGTCTAGGCCGCCCAGAAAGTCAAAATGCCACCAGCTTCTGCGGAATTCCCCATCCGTCACTGCGAATACGCCATTCTCCTTCTGCTGCTCAATAATCCGGATAATCTCTTGATCTTCCACTGCTCTTAATGCATCATATGTGATGTTGCCTGCCTTATATTGTTCACGGGCCTGGCTTAAGTTTGCCGGACGCAGAAAGCTGCCTACATGGTCATTGCGAAAAGGTATCGTCATCGCTATTTCTCCTTACAATTCTATAGTGTAATGAGTATAGCATGAGGGCAAGGAATGCATGTTATATGAAAAAAGCATGATTGGTCATAGCTTTTCTCGATAACCTATTTATAATCATTTAAAGGTCCTTGATCCATTATCACTTCTACCATATTGGAGTCCCCTACCTTAAGAATCGGCCTATACTCTGAATTTGGTCTGCTGTAAAGCTCTAGCGGACTAATAATTACGCCATTTGGCGTATTATGAAGTATCCCGGGTACACAGGTATAGATCGTATCATTATTATTTGCATTCTTGGCGGAGATCGTAACTGAGGTTCCATTATGATTATCTATACTCATGGACACCTTATATCTGTAAAATGAACCGGTTCCATTGGATTGCGCTGAATAAACTACAGGAACAACCGCAAGAACATCATCTCTTAGTCTTAACTTTATGACCTCTGTCTTCTTTGATTTTTTACCTCTCCCCACATCGCCCATATGCTCAACTGTCCCTTTACCATAATTTTTGAGGGGAGGTGTTCCCGTTGCACCAAACATAGCTACATCAATCTGCTTTCCATCCTTTGTATAGACTAAAGCATAAATGTCATAATCCGTTCCAGTCTCCCAAGATACCGTAGCCGTAATTTCTGGTGTTTTCTCAATGATAACCGGCTTCTGCCCTTTATCGAGATTGATCTTACCCTTTACCTTCTCAAGGTTGATGGACATAGCCGAACCAGGTTCCTTTGATACAGGCTTTTGAATAATCTTAGGTTCAGAATGCTCAATGGGCTCATCAGCCTCAGCTTCAACCTCAACACCATAGTTTTTGCATAACCCTTCAAGCCCGGAATCAAATCCGCGCCAGATTGATTTTACCTTGGTCTGACCGTTCCTTAGATATAATTCAAGCACTACAATTCCATTCTCGTTCGTGAAGCTGGATGGTGATAATTGAATAACCGTATTCTGTATACATATCTCTGCTGCCAGATTCTTCACATTCGCAAATCCCGTACTGTTATCCTCTGTCAGAGTTACAGCTATTTTGGTTATACCTTCAGGGACCTTATCCATGTCGAAATTAAGCTTATGAACTTTGGTATTACCCACTTGCTCGGATGGTTGAAGCGTGGCTACACCCGTGGAACTTGTGGGCTGATTATAAAAGATGATTCCGCTATCTCCTTGTACCTTATCCGAATCCGTTAAGAGGAAGGCTGTTAAAGAAACGTCTACCAGAGTAGAGATTTCGTGGCTAATCGTAATGCTACCTTTTGCGGCACTTAAAGTTGTATTTGCTCCCATTTGCAGAAATTGATTCACTTTCAACCACTCCAATCCATTTAATGGCTCGTGCTGTCTCAATAATATTAACACAGGGAGGAAATACTTGGGATATAAAACTATAAAGGGCTCCGTTGTGTTAACCGGCACGTTATAGTACTCCTCTAATCACGTCCCGTACTCTTTAACGGCGAAGAGCCTGAGGCAGATTGTTACGGGTATATGGAACGAGATCGGGATGGTCATAGGATCGCGCTCTACAATAGTAATGGTGAGGAGATCGATATATATGGCGGACATCAATTTGTCAGGGTACAGGCGCTTGGCAAATTTGATGATGAAGACCGCGATAATTTTTACTCCTTGTTGGAAAGTGATGGTGTGGGATGAGTCTCCACCACAATGGTGTGGATATGGTTCATATCCGTAAGTTTCAGCAGTTTCCGTATGCAGGGAAGCTCCCGTTTGTAGAAAAAACCAGGTTCGTATGCCTGAGGGTTCTCTGTATAGGATACGATGACGGCGACCGATTAGTTATTTTGTATTATCCCAATAAGAACATTTGTTATTTTGTGGAGGATTTAAGATAAATGCACCCGGCTACATTTTCACTTTACATCGCAGCATTTAGGTGGTAATATCATTTCTATAATTCCACAAATATAGAAATGATGGTGGAAGGGAGAATATAATGGCTGATGTCGATCGTGATCTGGTGCAAGCTGTCAAAGTATATAAGGCTCTAGGTGAGCCTACACGGCTTAAAATAGCCTTAATGCTAATTAAGCAAGAGAATCAATGCGTTACCGCGATCAGTGAACAGCTTGGACATGTAGCCGGTTCAACGTTATCCCATCATCTCAAGCAACTGACGGAATCGGGTTTAATCCAGGCGCAAAAGAACGGTTCATTTATTCACTACAGCGTTGATCAAGAAGTGGCAAAGAAGTTTGCGCCATATTTACTGGCGTAAATTTTTTTAAATAACATTTCTATATTTTTAGAATTATAGAAAAACCGCAAGAAACCAGCTCAAGAATCTGAAAGGGGAACAATCAAATGATTAAATCTTGGAAAGTTTATATTTTAGCGATTATCAGTTTTTTAGTGGGAACCTCGGAATTTGTAATCGCCGGGATATTGGATCTGGTGTCCAAAGATGTAGGCGTAACTATTGCTGCGGCCGGCCAACTCATTTCGGTCTATTCCATATCATACGCAGTGGGTACTCCGATTCTCATTGCGGCTACCTCCAAACTAAGCCGGAGAACACTTATGCTGGCTGCTTTGGCGCTGTTTTTTATAGGGAATTTAATTACGGTGTTCTCGACGGGCTATCCCATGCTTGTTGGTGCGAGAGTGATCTTAGCGCTTAGTACAGGTGTCTTCACCGTGGTTGCCCTAACGGTTTCTGCTCAAATTGCCGGGCCTGGAAAACAAGGCACTGCCATAGCAACCATCATGATGGGATTTAATCTATCGCTTATTTTAGGTGTTCCTCTGGGAAGAGTCATCGCCAGCACCTACGACTGGAAAATCATTTTTTATGGAATCGGCGCTCTTAGTTTTATCGCCATGCTGGTCATTTTAATGGCATTGCCCAAGTCGCAGGGAGAAGCAAATGTGCCTCTCAAAGAACAACTCGCCCTGTTGAAAAGACCGCAGCTATTACTAACCTTGTCGATTAGCTTCTTTTGGATGGTCGGTTATACGATCGTTTACACGTTTATTACACCATTTCTGTTGGACATTACGGGCATGAGCAATGGGATGGTGAGCATCGCGCTATTTTCATTCGGCATAGCAAGCTTGCTGGGCGCCCAGGCTGGAGGATTTGGTGCAGATAAATTAGGTATTCCGCGTACGCTGAATGGAAGCTTGATTATCCACGCGGGTATTCTGATCCTTATGACCCTCTTTGCCCATACGTCTATCGCTGTCTTTCCGCTGCTGCTGTTATGGTCGTTTTTCGCTTGGTCTACGGGTCCCATTCAACAAGTCTATATGATTAGCCTGGCACCAAGCGCAGCGGGCATTCTTCTGAGCTTGAATACCTCCTTCATCCAGTTGGGGATTGCTGCCGGAGCTGCCATTGGCGGTCTTGTGGTGGAGAGTCTTTCCTTACAGTCAATCGGCGTGGCTGGCGCAATGGGCGTTGCCATCGCACTCCTTCCGGCTATATTATCGTTCTCGATGCGAAGTCAGTCTTCGGACGGCATACCGACGGAATAATCTACGGCTGAAATGGAAAAATATCTGTATAGATTTCATTCCGATCTCCGGTCAAAATTCACTCTTAAGCGCCTCAAACCTTTCTTTGTAGCTTGACGCTACATTCGGACGTTGTTGTGGTGGCGTACTCTATGAAATTTACAGAGCCGTTAAAGTTCAAATAAGCTTCATACCGTAAGCGGATGGGGGGCAGGGTAATGAAATCCAGAACGTTCTCCTTGGCCACCCATCGTCTATTCCGCTTTCCTCTTTGATTTCACGTATCACGCCATCGATAAGGTTCTCTCCAATTTCAGTTATCCCGCCAGGATACACCCAGCCATCATCATGGGCTTTTACTAATAGGATATTTCCCTTCCCATCTTCTACAATTCCGCCTGCCGACACAATATGCGTTGGAAAAGCCATTTTACAACCTCCATTATGAAGTGATCGGATAACTACCTCTGTAGATCCTAACATGGGTAACGAAACTATTATTGAGATTCACATCCGGTCTGAAAATGCGCTCTGCCCTCTAGCAAATCACCTAAAAACTTTTGGGATGCATTCAACTTGGCTTCTAACTCCTGGATTTCTTTGATTTTCTCCTTTACCAATGCTTCCTTCTTAATATACGAGCTCTCATTGATAAGTAAAACTATGTCCTGGATCGTTAAACCTAAAGTGAGTAGCATTCTCACATCATGCAAATAGGTGACCACTCCTTCATCGTATACACGGTAATTATTCTCATCCCTTGATATGAACTGCTCAGGGATCAACTGTTTGCGTTCATAGAATCGCAAGGTGGATATGGGTAGATTCGTCAGCCTGGAGACTTCATTTGCTTTCATACTCTGCTCCTTCTAAATAAATCATTAATTTATATTTGCTATAAACCAAGGTTCATAGTTCAAAATAAAAATATGATAACCCGGGACAGCGATACTGTCAAAATAATGGGTTACCTCAGAAGGAGTGCATTTATGCTGGAATCTATTCAAAATAATGATTTTGTCAACATTCTGACCGGCCGCCGTTCCATACGACAGTACGATGAGAGCATCAAAATTTCGGAGGAAGAAATGCACGCTATGATTCAAGAAGCAAGCTTGGCTCCCTCTTCCGCGAATATGCAACCCTGGCGCATAATCGTGGTTCATTCCCCTGAAGGGAAAGACAAGCTTCGGCCTCTAGTCCAGTTCAATACACGGCAAAATGATACCTCTGCGGCGATGCTCATCATTCTGGGAGATACGCAGAGCGATTTATATGTAGAGAAAATCTATGATACGGCTGTGGAGCAAGGAAAGATGCCCAAAGACATACGCGACAAGCAGGTCACGCAAATTCTGGGCATGTATCCGCAAATCCCTAGAGAATTAAAGATCGAAATTGCCAAAATCGATGCAAGTTTATTCGCGATGCAACTGATGCTGGTCGCCCGTGCCCATGGGTATGACACTAATCCGATGGCGGGCTTTGAACGCGACCAGATCGTTAGCGCCTTTGATCTGGACGACCACAGGTATGTTCCGGTCATGATCCTATCCATCGGCAAGGCCAAAGATGAGGGTCATGAATCCGTGCGCTTGAGTAGCGAGGAAATTACCTTTTGGCGCTAATGTGAATGTATGAACCTTACCGATTCTGTGCTCCCCACTCGCATAGCTGCTCCAACACAGGCAGCAGGGTCTGCCCTTTCGGTGTCAGCGAATACTCCACTTTGGGCGGAATCTGCGGATACTCCACGCGCTTCACCAGCCCGTCAGCCTCCAATTCCTTAAGCTGCGCGCTGAGAACCTTGTACGTCACCGCTCCGAGCTGTCTCTGCATCTCATTGAATCGAATCGACGGTTTGGCGGACAGCAGATACAGAATCGCCATCTTCCATTTCCCGCCGATCACCGACATCGTATAACCGAACGGCGTGTCTTGGATCACCGTCTCCTTGCCCTTCAGATCAGAAATGCCCATGTTCACGCTATCCTTTCGGATAGTAGCCCACTTCTTTGTGCGTACTATCCCTTTATTTTTGCTCAGTCTATAATAGCTTTACTTTGAAGTAAAGGGGCTAAAGCAATGACAACCATTCGAACGTACAACCATACCCTCTGGGATCACGGGATTTCGCAGGGGTACCTTGTCGACAACACCCTGTATATCTCGGGACAGTTCTCCCATGATGCGGAGGGCAGCTTCGTTGGAGCAGGCGATATTCAGGCACAGATGACACAGACGCTGAAGAATTTGGATACCGTGTTACAAGAGTTCGGAGCGACCAAGGATAATCTGGCTTACGTGGAGCTGTATCTGACGAATGCACAGGAGCACGGGGAAGCCGCGATCGGACTGTTCAAAAAGTATGTCGGAGTGCACCGGCCGGCGGGGAGCATGATCGGGGTGACTTACCTGGCATTCCCGGAACAGTGGGTAGAGGTGCGGGCTGTGGCGCATGTTGGTTAAGAAAAAGAGAGAGGGTTCAATTAAACAACGCTACTGGCAGAGTAATGTCAGTAGCGTTTTAGAATTTGCGGAATGTTTCCTTGTAATGTAAGAAATGCGTGCAATCTTTGAGGAGCTGAATAAACTCTTTGATTCTCGGATCAACAATAGCGGGATTCACCTGCTCTACACCCAATAACCTCAAGAGTTGTCCCAGAAAAGAACGATAGCTGTCCGGGTCCTTAATGCCGGCGTACTCCTTTTGCACCAATGCACGAATGCTCCTCATCACTTCATGCGGGAACACATGGAACTGCTGCCCCTCCAGCATCCGGCTAAAGCTTGCCGCCATGTCAGAGGCGCTGTCGATCAGAAGAAGAATTAGCGGATGTCCCGCTTCTTTTAACCGGTGAATGACACTTGAATTGATAACGATCCCTGGACAACGCAAGCTTTGCCCCGCTACCTCCATGTCAAATTCACCCGTTAAGGAGATCGTCACCTGTACAAAAGAATGCCGGTGCTCTTCCGCATCAATCGAATCGGACACCACCATCAAGTGATGCTCTGCTCCATATAAATTCATCATGTTCTAGTCACTCCAGGCTTATTTCCTTATAAAATCACGAGGTTACCCGATCTATAAACGTTATATCCTCAACATCATGTCTTACAGTGGAATGTCCTTCTTGAATCCCTCTGCCCACACTTAATAACATAATGTCTTCATAGTGCCGGGGAATTTCGAGCTCTGCAAAAAGGGCAGCTTTATCATAACCTGACATCGTGATGGTTTGGTAGCCTTTTTCGTTCAAAATAAGGACCAAGCTCATTGCAGCCAGACTGCCATCGCGGACCAACTCTTTTAAATACTCCTGATTAGACATGTCTCGATAATAACCAATGGCTGCATTTGTTAAATACGTTTTCGTCTCTTGTGTAAAATAACCTTTCTCCAAAGCCTGCTCTTGAATAGCTTGGATATTCTCAGCATGAAAAGCATGGTAATCCCCTAGAATCAAAATCAAATAACTGGAGGTTTCAACCTGCTCCTGGTGATATGCAATGGGTTTAACTTTAGCGCGTAACTCCTTATCTTCAATGATTAAATAGCGTGTACTCTGAATGTTATTTCCGTTTGGTGATTTGGCTGCCAGTTCGATCGAATCAAGTATTTCCTTTCTTTCAATCGCATAGTTTGGATCATAGTGTCTGACTGATTTCCTGTGTAAAATAATATCCTGCACACTCACTTTAACGCCCCCCATAGCTTAGATTTGCTATAATCATCTTATCTGGAGCGTCTGCAATTGAAAATACTGCACTTTGTAGTCATTAGGTTACTTCGAAGTAAGGAGGATATCATGAATAAAATAAATACAGGATTTGATGTGGTACAAAATATCATTAGTGGTAAATGGAAAAGCATTATCCTGTATCAACTGGGATATGAGCAAAAGCGTACAAAAGACTTACTCAAGATTTGTGAAGGCGTCTCACATAAAGTTTTAAACGAACAATTAAAGCAACTGCAACAGGATGGATTAGTTCATCGGGCGGTATATGCAGACGAGGTTCCCATTAAAGTAGAATACACAATAACAGACTATGGCCGGACATTGCTTCCCTTATTAAAAGAAATGTGTGATGCGGGCGATAATCATCTTAAAAGAGAGGGGATCACCGCAGGTAATAATACAGTCTGCGAACATTCTAAATATGGGACGTAAGCGTGCAAGGTCTCTAACCGTACCGGTGACGCTGGCTCCGTGACATAAAAGCGAAGAAGGAGTCATTGTCGAAAACAATGGCTCCTTCTTTATGAAATGAACTTACTATTTTGATGAACTTGATGGAACATCTGTATCAGTCAGATTTTCATCATTTAAGGTTTTACCTAAGAGCAACGAATTGGGATAATTTTTATGAAATTCTGCTTCATCTACTTTTAAAAAAAACGCGCCTTCAAAAATTAGTTGATTCGTATTAGGCCCGATTTCATCTATTTTTCTTGCTATCTCCGATTCCTTAAAGATACTTTGTTCCTCTGCCCGCACAAACATGCCATGAGGTGTATAGAATTGACTAGAATCCCCTTTTGCGATTTTTGATTCTACGGATTCTACGTTTTTTTCTGATTCTACGGATTTTACGTTATTTGTTGAAAAGTTAGTGTTAACAGGAGTTTCAACTGAAAAAATAATAGTCACTGCAACGGTTAATAAGCCTATTTCTTTTAACATATTATCCCCGCCCTTTCTATACCAACAATTATTTCCTGCTTTAAAACACTATATTCACTAAAATGTTGAAAATATAGATATGAAGTATTGAGGGTGAAGATATGTATGGCTGAGTACAAAAATAACATCTTCTTCGGGAGGGCGATATTGATGAGGGGTACTGCGGAGGGTCAGCAAAAGCTAGGGCAGCAAGAGCATATTGTGATGCTGCCATTGTTCTCCACCACAGACAGGAACGGACGGATGACTACGCTTCAGCCTGGACGCCGCATAGGACGAGTGGCTCCAGTACTGCCGTGGTTGCTCGCATCCGCTGTTCTGTGGGCACTAACAGGCTCCGTGCCATTCGGTGCCCTGCTCGGCCTGGCACCGACAACGGCGATCAGCATTTTCCTCGGTCATCCGGTTACCGTGGGAGTCTCCGTGGTGCTGCTCATCGTCTCGATCGGTGCAACCAGCGGATTGTATTCAAGTGCGGCCCAGCAGTTTGGACAGACCAGGATAGCTGGTCTGTTCGGGACGCTAGGAGTGACAGGAGGACTCACCGTAACCGCGGGAGCCCTCCTGCTCTGGACGCTAACAAGCAATCCATCGCAACCCTTCGATCTTGAGGCCATAGCGACGTCGACGACGATCCCGAAAGAGCTCGGCGCCGTCGTCGGGGCTGCCTTCGCCCTCTGGGCTGCCATCACACTCCTGCGGTTGCCCGGCTCTATCACCCACGCCCGGCAGCGTCAGGCGGACATCGAGCGACTCCGCGTGGAGGGGGCGTCATACACCGGGACATTGACCGCCGTGAATTTTACTAACAGTTGGCTCTTTCATTTCCCGATATTCACGGTTGAGGTAAATTATATCGTTGACGGTGCTCCTCGTGTTGTCTCAGCACACATGCGCACCAGCGCCGACCGCGTTCCCCTCGTCGGGTCGCGAATGATCGTGCTGACCGGCGAACGCGGAACTACCCACGTAGAGCTGGACCTGGCGGGTGAAGCGGCATTCGAGCCGGACGCAGGTAAGTACGCCCCGTCGGACGGTTGATTTTATGGCCCAACTCTCTATTCGTCTAACCCCTTGCCGCCAACGGGACGAAGCCGAACCTGTTCTGCGTCTGCGATTAAAGGGCGTGCGCGTTGAATGACGGCCAACACTTCTTCGTTCTTGAGAGAGCCGGCATGAGCCTCTGCATCGCTCCACAGCTCAGTGACCCAGATCGTATCGGGGTCATCTACGGATTCATTGATAATATAGAGCTCACAGCCTGCCATATCCTTCAAGCTACGCGAAGCTTCCAGCAATAATGATACGAGTTCATCCCGTTTCCCGGGGCTGGCCGTCAATTTTCCGTACATCGCAAATTTGCTCATATCCGCTCTTCATCCCTTCTTATCCTTTGATTTTATTTGCATCGCTTCGTAGTGTTTAAACATTTCGAGGCTGACCTCAGCCATTCGATCGATTAGTATTTGCGGCTCAAGTATATTGAGTGACTTCCCATACGGAAGAAGAAAGTACGGAACATATGTTTCTAGCGACAGTTCCCCCAGCTTAAAAAGAGCTTCGCCGGGCTGCCTGCGTTCGATCAGCGCATGACCAAACAGCCAATGCTTGCATAGCTCGTTAAGCGCGTGTTCGTGTCCCTGAAGCCTTACGATGACTAGTGTCTCGGCTTCGAGCGAATCCGGAAGTAAAGAATGCAAGAGGAAATCCCTCGCGGAAAAGGCAGCCGGACGTTCGAAGCGGGTATCCGCCGCCTCTAAACGGATAATGCGATCCACCCGGAAGCTTCGGATCTCTTGCCGCAACCGGCAAAACCCTGCAACGTACCATATCCCTTTCCAATGCACGATGCCGTAGGGGTCGAGGACCCGCTGGCTTGGAGTAAGCTCCGGTCCTTTGGCATAGTCCATGTTCAGCGACTCTCCCCGGGCTATGGCCTCCTCTAACCGTCTGAGCAATTCAAGTTCTCTCGCGTCCGTGGGTGTCTGAATAACAGCAAGCCCGCTGCTATGTCTGTTAATCCGCTCAAGCTGCTCTTCATTCGTGTATCGCTTCAGCTTATCGACCGCCCGGGAAAGCGCATCCGTGAACGGATAGCCCGCTTCCCGTGCGAAGACGGATGCATGTACGAGCGCCTTCTGCTCTTCAGAATCGAAGAGCAGCGGAGAATCAACGAATTCACCGAGAAGCCGGTAACCGCCGTTCGGACCGGCATCGGCAATAATCGGGGCTCCGCTCGCGCACAATGAATCAATGCACCGGTATACGGTGCGGACATGAATCTCCAAATCGTCCGCAAGCTGCTGCGCCGTCACCCGCTTTCCCGAACGAAGCAACCATAGTATGGACAGCATGTTATCCGCTTTTGACAAACCGTTCTTCACTCCCTAGACCGTTTATTTCATTGTAAAGGAGCTTAGACTAAAGGCGCTATCCCTTTCTCGACCCAAGTATCGTAAGTCGGACCGTAAACATCAGGCACTCGAAGTCCGGCCTGGTGCATGAGCACGGTCATTTGTCCGCGATGATGCGCTTGGTGCATGATCGTATAACGAAGGGAACTTCCGTTCAGCCAAGCTTCCTCCTGAATCATGACCGACTCGCGCAAAGATTCGTCATTCCACTGCGTTCGAACCGCGTTCAGCACATTCTTGGTGATCCGCCGATACTCCGAAGCTATAAATGCAGCAGAATCCGGAGCTTCTTCGCCTCCAGAGGGAGCTTCGAACGCGAGTCCCAAAGATGTCATGAAGTGCAGCGATCGAACCAGATGCCAAGCGATTTGTCCAAGCGTTCGCCGGCCTTCGATAACCTCCTGTCCAAGAGAATCATCCGTAAGTGCATCCAGTACAGTAGCGGTTATTTCCGCCTCGCTAGTCCATTCCGCAGCAAAGTCTTCAATTTTCGTAAACATTTCCTGTTCCTCCATTCCATTATTGGCTTACACACGACAAGCATACAAAAAAAACACTGACAGTTACGGTCAGTGTTTTTGACTCACCCTGAAATTTTTTTGAAGTAACTGATATACAGCATGAAACCTTAATAAATGGTACTCACCAAGCTTATGACTGAGACAATATTCCTTTAACAAACAATGAGACACTGTGCTTGTAGAACTCTTCCTCAGTGATGAGTTGGGACTGATATTGCCGGTGAATCAGCTCGCTCATCTGAAATCCGTAACACATCGAGAGAAAAGACATAGCGGTAAGGCGCTCATCCTGTCTAGCTATCACTTTTTTCTTCTGCAGGCGTTCAAAATATTCAACCAGCAAGGAGTGCAGCTTCACTGGCGGATCAGCCAGCACTCTGTCCAATTCAGGAAGCATTCCTGTGTCACGGATGCCAATCATAATGATGTCCGCATTGTTATGGAAGAACAAACGGTACTGCTGGCTTACATTCAGCAGATCGACTTCCGGATTATCGGTTGCGTCCTCTTTTAACAGCTTCTCAAATTGCGGGATATCTGCATGTCTTTCAACGATGGCTTCCAATATGCCTTGCTTGCTTCCAAATTGCCGAAAAATCGTAGATTCATTGACTTTAGCTTCCGTTGCAATGGCTTTGGTGCTGACTCCCTGATAGCCCTTCTTTCTGATGAGCCGTGTCGCGGCTTCAATGATTCTGTCCGAAGTATTCATTGTATTTCCCCTTTTGCATATGTTAAGCCTATTCTACTACAAGTTTTGCATAGGCAGTGCCTCCATCCACATAGTGGTGTGATGTTGTTCTGCTACAATCATAAAACATAGAGTAAATGCGTGCAAGTACTTGCTTGCATTTATGTTTTCCCTTCTCTATAATAAAGGCATAATCAGTATGCTTTATCCCAAAAGCACATACGCAAAGGAGAATTCTTATGAAGTATGGACGTATTATCCAAAAAACCCGCGTCAAATTTTTTGAAGTTGCAGCTGGCGTCTTTGCCGGTATTTCGCCGTATCGCGGTATCAGTTGGGCCAATGCCGGGTTCATCAACAAGGGTGAAGGGCTGGTGTATGACACGTTTTTCGATTTGTTCCATGCACGGGAAATGCGGGAGGCTTATAAGGAAGTAAGCAACGGCGGCTCTCCCGCATATGTGGTGAACTCGCACTATAACAGTGATCATGCCTGGGGAAACAAAGTGTTCGAAGATGCTTGCATTATTATGCACAAGGAAGCCTCCAGAGAGCGTCTCACCGAGAATATCAGCTGGATGGACAACGTCATCAGAAGAGGGAAGGATTCTCTGGAATCGACTTCGGGTGAGCGGTTTTTTGCAGCAGAATTTGAAGGATTCGACCTGGAGGGCGTAGAATGGGTATACCCGAATATTCAGATCAAGGACGATATCAGCATCCGGCTTGACGATACGGAAGTCATGATTTACAACGTAGCCCCGGCCCACTCCGACAGTGACTTGCTGCTGTGGATGCCCAAAGAAAAAGTGCTGTTCGCCGGCGATGTCGTGTTTAACGGTTGTACGGCATACAGCGAAGAGGGAACCCTCAATTGGGTTAAAGTGCTTGATCGCATTATTGATGAAATTAAACCCGAAATCGTTGTTCCAGGACATGGCGCCATCTGCGGCCTGGACTTCGTGAAGGAGCAGAGGGACTACCTCCTGAACCTGATCAGCGAGTTCAACAAGCATTACAATGACGAAATTGATTCCTTGTCCTTGACCAAGCAAATTGATATTTCCCGCTTCCTTCATTGGATTCAGCCAGAACGCTTGTATGTTACCGTGGATATCCTATTGAAAAGCAAACGGGGGTTATCCCCCCTTCCAGCCTGGAACGAGGTGCCTGCTAAGCTGGAAGACATGAAAGCTTTTTTGGCCGAAAAATATGGCAATCTGATCAAGCCATGGGACCCTATGAATGTATGGCAAGAATAGCAATTTGAAGCTAGCGTATGAAAAACGAAAAACGGCCTTGCCGCAAACCATGCGGACAGAGGCCGTTTTCTTCCAAGTTGTAAAAGTTACGGAAAATCGAGCTCATCATCGATGACACGGAATATCTCCCTGCTCCGCGCCGGATACCGGGCATCCAGCTCTTCCCACTGCCGCTTCGGTAAAATCAAAAATTCGTGCGTATCCGAAAAATATGAGTCCTCAAACAGCCGGATTTCGTATTTGTCCCGGATCAGCTCCTGAAAGCCGCGAATCGTGATGTAGCGGTCTTGTCCGCTAAAGGTAAGCGCAATCGAATGCAGTTGTCCATTGTAGGTAACGTCCAGTCCCTTGTCCGTTGATGTCACCTCAACCGTTTCATCTGGAAGCCGTTTACCGAACAACCTGACGATCTCCTCGTCCTCTTCTCGCCAATCTACAATGACGCTGTACGCAAAAGTAAATTGCTCAAGCTGTTGCCCATCTCCTTCGAATAGCAATGTCAGTTCGCTGTCGCTTGGCATTCTCATCCCGGTATCCTCCCTGTGCCCACTCAATTAAAATACTATATAGACAGATAATAACCTTGTTGATCAGGCCCAAACCAGATGCTCTACAACTTGGTAGAATCTTATTTTTGCATAATCAATCTCTGAAACTCCATAGGATGTAAAGAATAACTTGACCCATTGCTCGCCGAAGTTTCTGATAATGCTCTTCTCCGCTACTGCCAAATCATAATAACGGTCCGCAATCCCGCAGTTCCCCAGATCAATAAATCCACTTATAGAATCATCAGCAATGATGATGTTTGGCAGGCTGTAGTCACCATGTGTGAATACTAAATCTTCTTTGAGTCCCCGAGAATGATTGTTGACTTCAAGCAGCAACTTTTCAACACTCTCCTCACCAAATCTTCTGTGCAGCTCCGTCGAATCATACTTAATCCCTCCACTCAACTTGTACTGAATAGTGCTCATCAGCTGTTCAAATGAATGATCAAAAGGACAATCTTCAATTGAAACTTCATGAATTCTCCGAAGACCTTGTGCCAATAAAGAGATTATCTCTTCTGTATTTGAAGAATACTGCTTATCGGAAGCTTGAACGCCTGGCAATTCAAGTGTTAATAAATACTCATAATTCCCGATCATACCGAAATCAATAACCTCCGGAACAGGTAACTTATTGTATAACCACAATAACCTATGGGCTTGTCTTTCTAAGGATTCAGCATGTCCTGCTTCCTGGATTTTCAAATATTTATTTACTCCACTTTTACCCTGAATATAATAGGTCTTCGCTGTATTCACCCAAATCAATGAAGCCTCGTCATCTCCAACCAACTCAAGGAATTCAAAGGGTACTGCATCTTTTTCTCCAAAACTCATAATTTCCACCTCTATGGCTTAATCAATATCGTTTCCAAATACATAGCATATTCCTGCAAACTTAGGCAAGCATTGCAGGGTATTTCAATGATAGCTGCTGTATAGTAATTAGTGAAAGGCAGGTGAGTATATGGATTGGTTAAACAGATTTAACAAAGCAATTGATTATATAGAAAGTAACCTTGATAACGAAATTGACTATTCTTATATTGCAAAAATTGCTTGCTGCTCCGAGTTCCATTTTTCACGAATGTTCTCATCTTTAGCCAATGTTACTCTCGCTGAATATGTTCGGCGTAGAAGGCTTACTAAGGCGGCTTTTGAAGTACAGAAACATAGTGCAAAGATTACTGATATTTCTATGAAATACGGATATAGTTCCCCTGATGCATTTACGAGAGCCTTTCGCCAACTGCATGGCGTTACACCTGCTTCCGTTCGTGAAAGCAATGTTCAGTTGAAAGCATATCCTCGCATGTCCTTTCAGATTACCATAAAAGGAGTCTCTGAGATGGAGTATCGAATTGAAAATATTGATTGTAGCCTCCGTTTTGCAGTTAAAAGGGAAACGGTAAAAACTGATGATGCTTTTAATACTGTTCCACAATTGTGGGCCACAGCACAAACAAATGGGTTTCTTCAAAAGCTGATAGACATGTCTTGGGAAAATCCAAAATGCCAACTTGAAGGGTTGCTTGGTATCTTTGGTAAAGATGCAGCAATTAAAGAGGATACCTTTGATTTACTTATGGGGTGTAGATATGACGGAAATATACCGAACGATATGGAAGAACTAACTCTTCCTCCCTCTGTATATGTAGTTTTCCCTAACGATAACGTCAATGCTTGGCAGCGCTTATATACTGAATGGCTTCCTACATCTGGATACGAGCTTGCAAATCTTCCTTGTATAGAGAATTATTTAACTCCAGGAGCTAAAATAGAGCAGGTATTATGTGTTCCCATCATTACCAGGTAGCGAATATTTAATATCACTTTGACCACAGGTTTTATATATCAATATAAATAAAAGCCCATTTCCTTCAAAGAAGTGGGCTTTTGAACAGAACTTCATATATTCTCTTGCTTTAATGCATCAATAATATTCTCCTTTTTTATTTTAGCTCCGGAATAAACAACCGCAGAGCTGACAATGACAAATACACACACAATGACAGACAGAATGCTCATCCAGGGCAGGGTGAACCCATAGCTGAATTTGTTCGCAAATGCTTTATAGATCAGAACCATCACGGCGAAACTGACAGGAAGCCCATACAAGAGCGACTTGACCCCATAAAAAACACTCTCATAGTTCAGCATTTTTGCAAACCCCTTTGGCGTCACGCCTACGGATTTCAGCATCGCAAATTCCCGTTTGCGAAGAGCCAGCCCTGTTGAGATCGTATTAAAGATGTTCGCAACGGAAATCGCAGAGATTAATACGATAAAACCGTAAGAAAAGACGTTCATCAGCAGAATCTGTTGTTCTTCTCTTATTCTGGATTGATTTACATTGTAGACATTCAGATGGGTCTCATTCATCGCTTCAATTTCCTGCTGCGTTTTCAACGGTTCCGTGCTTTTCAAATGGAGGTACATCGAAGCATTAGCCAGCTCCTCGCCGTCTGCCAGCCGATTCATGACGCGTTCCGACACGATCATATTTAACCCGCCTACGCCTAACGGGCTCATCCCCATCGGTGCCTTATCCGTCAATGCGGCAAATATCACTTTATTTGTCTTCGTTTCTTCCCCGCCCGCTTTAAAAAAACTCGTTAGCTCGATATGTTGTCCGATATTCGCATATATGGACTTCGTCTGAATATATTTCCCGGTATCTATATCTTTGTAATGAATCGTATCCATCACGATTGCGGCGGGATGATCCAGATCCGTAAGCTGTTCATAATCTGCGTGAGCCGCTCTGGCATAGGCTTGCAGGCTCAAATCATTCAGTGCATAGAGCTTAATTTCGTAAGGGTATTTCCCGTCTTGCAGCATACTCTTATCCTGCTTAACCTTCTCTTGCAACTCGTCGGCGATGCTTGCTGCATCGACCCAAGCGTTCCTGACTAACTCATGACTCACACTGTATTCCGTGACGCCATCCAGAGATACAAGCGATTGCATCAACTGGTCATCTAGTCTTTCGCCATTACTGGACGACACTTCAATATCGTAATTAATGCCTTCCAGCGACAATGCCAGAGATTGTGTCAGGCCAGTCGTGAAAAACGATATCGTCAAAAACAAAACGATGCTGATGACAAGCGAAAAAAGAATAACATGATATCTTCGTTTGTTCCTTTTTAAGTTTTTCAGCCCGATTTCTGCTTCGATTCCGAAGAGCTTACGAATGATCTCGGGCGTCTTCACTGCATTGGCCGTAAGCTTTACGTCAGTGGTTTGGCGAATCGCGTCCATAGGAGATACCCTGGATGCTTTAACCGCCGGGAGATACACCGAAACGAAAATCGTCAGCATCGAAACAAGACAAGTAATCAAGAGCAATAACGGCGTGACGATAAGCCTCAGCTTTTCACTAGTCCATAATGCCCCTTCAATCATTGTGTTCATGAACGAAAAGGTGATTCCGATTCCGGCAAGACCGCATAAGATACCAATGGGAATGCTGATCAAACCAATGACGATACCTTCAAAAAATACGGAATTTCGCTTCTGCCTTTTCGTCGCCCCCACGCTTGCGAGCATCCCTAGATGGCGGGAACGTTCCGAGACGGATATCGCAAAAGCGTTATAGATGAGTCCAACCGAGCCAATGATAATGGTCCCTATAATGATTGCCGATAAGGAGAACATCATGCTGGATGAGGCCCCGCTGCTGGACAAGCCATAATAACGAAGCAAATCGTTATTATATTGGACAGTGTCAATTTGGTTTTTCTCAGCCAGCTTCTCCGCATGTGCGAACAAGAACGGATTGACCTGCTGCAAGACCACCGACGCATCGACCCGATCGTCCCCCCCGATGATATGATCATCGACATAGCTAATAATCGTATAAGCCGGGGCCCAAGCCGTTTCCGACACCGGGCGTTTAATGAAGCCTACCACCGTATAATCCCTAATTATGCTATGCTGTAATGTCTCGGTCAATGTGCCTTCTTTCCTGCGCAGCGGTTCCGTCTGATCCAGGGGATGATCGCCCCCTTGGTCGAACCGGTCGCCTACGCGAAGCGTTAGACGGTCGCCGATTTCGTACTTCACTTTGCCATTTGTTGCAACAGACTCGGAGATCACAACCTCCTTGTCCGTGTGCGGAAGACGTCCCTTGCTTATTTCTATCTGAAATTGTGTGAACCCTTGCACATCATATTCCTTAATGAACAAGTACGGCTTATTGAAATTTTGTCCCCCTTCTAATGGGGCATACCCAAGGTCTCTTGTGATTGCAACCGTTTTGGTTGCATCATCGCCCTGTATCGCCGCAAGCTGTTTCTTGGTTATATCTTGATACTGAATATGCCAATCCCCTGTATCTATGATAGTTTGTCTAATCATTAAATCCGCAAAGGAAAAAATAAGCGTAATGACAGCGGTCATCATGGATACCGAAATAATTACGCCAAAAATAGTCACAAGTGTTCGTCTCTTGTTCTGCTTCAGATGCCGGATGGTTAATGTATTGACAATATTCATCGCCTGATCACCTCGTTTTTGGCAATCCTCCCATCTTCAATCGAAATGATTCTGTCGGCTTGCAGGGCGATCCGTTCGTCATGCGTGATTACGATCAGTGTCTGATGATAGGTCTTATTCAGCATTTTCAATAAAACGACGATCTCGTTGCTATTCCTGCTGTCCAGATTCCCGGTGGGTTCGTCGGCCAGCATGATCGCAGGATTGCCGATAATCGCCCTGCCAATCGAGACACGCTGCTGCTGTCCACCGGATAGCTGATTCGGCAGATGGTTTAATCGATGCTGCAAATTTAACGTATTCACAAGGTCAGCCAATTGCTTTTGATCTACCTTTTGTTGATCCAGCAAGAGCGGCAGCGTAATATTCTCTTCCACCGTCAGGACGGGAATCAGATTGAAAAACTGGTAGATCAGCCCAATTTGCCTCCGTCTGAAGATGGCCAGCTGCGTTTCGTCCAAGGTATACATATCCGTATCCTGAACATACACTTTCCCGCCAGTCGGTCGATCCACACCGCCCAGCATATGAAGGAGTGTCGATTTCCCCGATCCGGAAGGTCCGATAATGGCGACGAATTCACCTTTTTGGACCGAAAAGGAAACATCATCAAGCGCCTTCACCGCCGATTCGCCTGTGCCGTATATTTTGGACAAATTTTCAATGGTTAAAATCTCCATTGCCACCCCTCCCTCCCTAGATGCTCAATTCCAGGTATACACCATCTCTCTATATCCAACATCCCAAAGGGTTTCATTCCCCTCAATGGTTATCTTAAGCTCATTAGCCCGGGTGAGATGAAGGATCCTATTATCCGGCTCATGGAGCTGATCTTCTGCAGATACAGACAGGAGCTCATTCCCGTCAACGGTAACCTTAAGGCTGCCCTGAAAATCCTTATGATCAGGAATTCCATAATTCAAGCTAAGATACAGTTCTCCCTTATTGTCTAGCGAATACGTATATGTTTCCTTCTTTTTACCTTCGATGCCATACACATTATATTGGGGTGTCACGTCTTGACCGCCAATCTTAAGACGGTCCTGTTTGGTTCCCGTTAATCGATTTCCGGTACTATCTTCCCATTCGTTTATCGCTACAAAAGGGGCCAACTCTTTGGTGAACACTTGATCCACTACTCCTAAGACCCCCCACACGCCGAGCATTAAGACAGCACCGGCAAATCCCGTAGCAGTGATATTTCTCCAGTAGGTTTTTGTACGGAAGCCAATCTTGTACGCCCCGAATCCAATAGCAGCGCCCAATGAGTTCTTTATGACGTCGTTCATGTCAAAGCTGCCGAGGAATGTTAGTGCCTGGATGGTCTCCACCACAAGAATGGATAGGATAAACCCTGTCATGAAACGAACAAAGCTGGTACGGTATAACAGCGGGAACAGTATGCCAAAAGGTATGAAGGCTGCAATATTTCCAATACCCACCAAGTCCATCAGGGTCGGATGCAGGAGATCGGAAAGACCCGGCACCCTAAAAAAATCGTCCGGCAAAAAAATAAAGGTGTACTGACTGGTTTGATCTACCGTATCTGCTCTGCCGAAAGCAAAAAACATAAAATAAAGAATAATCAGGGTGTAGCCTATCGTGATAAAAAAAGTAATCTTGCGCTGCTGCTTCATTTGCATGGTTGTACCTCCATCGTTCATCTGATGAATATCATTTTATCTGTCTAAAATGACTTTACAGTGACGTTGGAGGTGACAGTTCAGTCACTTACGGAGTGCTGTTAAATGACATGCTTATAAAATTTGATCCGAAACTCTGTACCAGTCCCTTTGTCGCTCGTTACATCAATCACGCCGTTCTGGCTTGCAATGATGCTGTGAGCCAACGCAAGCCCTATACCGATGCTTCCTTCATTAGCATTCTTTCCTTTATAAAAACGTTTGAATATATAAGGCAAATCCTCTTTCGGAATGCCCTCTCCGTTGTCAGCAATAACGATTTCCGTAAATAGCACGTTGTCGGAAAATGTGATGGTAATCGCACCGCCCTCAGGTGTATGCTCCACTCCATTTTTCAAAATATTGATAACCGCTTCAGCAGTCCAATGCAAATCACCGTCAAAAGAGACGTTGTCATCCCCTGTGATGGAAACGGTCTGTCCCTTAATATCCATCGGAATCATAACCGGCTCCAGTGCCTTTTGGATTAGGGTTTTCATGTGTATTCGATCTTTTTTGAACGGGATAGTTCCCGTATCCATTTTCGCTAGCTTTAATAAGGATGAAACAAGCCAATCGATCCGTTCAAGCTGAATGCGAATATGATGGGTGAACTCCGTTCTTTTGAGTGGAGGCAGATCAGGGGCGCTTAACAGATCTGCCATGACTGTCATAGAGGTGATCGGTGTTTTGAGTTGATGTGAAATATCGGAGATGGCATCGGTCAGTTGAAGCTTATCCTGCTGCAATAGCGAACGATGCTCGGAGAGCATGCGTGTCACCTTGTAAATATCATTCTTTAAGATGCTAAGCTCGCCTTCTTGATTATCACGGGGGTCAAGGGAGGCCTGGCCTCTGCTAGTCTCCCGCAAATAGACGGACAGCTTCTCTAGCTCGTAATATCTTCGTTTTGTGAATAATACAGCTGTGCCGGTGAGCAGCACGGATACAATAATAACCAGGGCTACGGCGGCAGACGAAATGAAAGCAGCAATGACGGTCGCCGATAAGCTGATCGAGCCCATGACGAGCAATAATATTAGATTTTCCCGATTGCGCAGCATCTAATCACCAACCTTATAGCCTAAACCGCGTACCGTTTTGATCAGAGCCGGCTGCTCCGGATTATCCTCCAGCTTTTCCCTTAGCCTTTTGATATAGACCGTTAACGTGTTGTCATTCACGAAGTCGCCGGCCACGTCCCAGATTTGCTCCAAGAGCTGATTCCTGCTGAGGACCTGTCCAACGTGGTTGCCAAAGATCAGCAATAAGCGGTATTCCAAAGCGGTTAGCGAAACTTCGGAACCGTTCTTATATACTTTGCCTTCCAGCGTATGGATGCGCACATTGTCAATGTCGATGACCGCTCCGGCGTGGGATAGCTTCTGGTATCTCCGCAAGACGGATTTGATCCTGGAGAGAAGCTCGCGAACCCGAAAAGGTTTGGTAATGTAATCATCGGCTCCCATATCGAGCCCCATCACGACATTGACCTCATCATCAATCACCGTTAAGAAAATGACCGGAATATCCCGCCGTTCCTTCACCATCTTGCATAATTCATAGCCCGTTCCGTCTGGAAGCTGTAAATCGAACAGGCACAAAGTGAACTGATCGATGTCTTCGGCAAGCACCTTTCGGGCTGAAGCGGCATTATGGCAGAGAACAGTCCAATAACCCTCTTGCTGCAGCGAATATTCCAGTCCCGAAGCGATCGTCTTATCATCTTCAACTAATAATATTTTCATCTGAAGGTCATCCTTTACACAATCTCTTTATTATAATGCCCTCTTGTGTCGGTTTCCGGATTAAAGACAGCATGATTCATTGAGCCATTTAATTTGCCTGAGGCCATATGAATGACCTCTACAACCTGCTCTTTAGATTCAACGGTGAAGTTTAACCGGAGCGCCTCGATTCCTTTGAGGTTCGGCAGCTCATCTAGCAGATTAAGCGTCTTCCCATTAAGAATAGTCGCTGTACAATCCTCATGGGAAAGGATAGGGAACGTTCCTTGCTCATCTTTTAACTCATAGCTCTTCGTTCTGCAGACTCTGCATTGATTCATTTTTCGCATCGGACAATATTTAGTGAACATCAAAGGAGCCTTGCCATACACAATCATTTCCAGCGCAGGAGAACCGTCATTTTCTTCCACATAAGCATTCATTACATCTTCAATTTGGCTCTTATTCATTTCATAAGATAAAGTGACCCGCTTGGCCCCTAATTTATATAGTTCATAGCAGCTAGTAGCATTAATAACATTTAGAGAATAGTCCGTAACGAACGGATTGGTTTCTCGGTAGTGATGAATTCCGCCATATCCTCCGATCAGCAGCTGCCCTTCTTTTTCCTGATAATCATTCTGATTTCTTCTAACCACATTGTCAAAATAGATCTCCTTAATTCCACAGCTCACGCAGGCATCATACTGTTCCTGATTCGTTACAGAGGCCGTAAGGTATGGCATTACAGGGGCAAAGCTTATTTTTTCTTTTGTAGACACAGCCTTGGTTCTTTTCTGCTGGCTGTTAAGCTTCAAGTCATATAAGCCCAGTACAATCTCTCTTCTTGCTGCATTTAACAGTTTGGCTGGAATAAACGCATTGCCTTCCTCATAATCGACATGATTAAGTTCAAATATTGTATCATTTAATCTGGAGAATTGCTTGATGACCTGGTCTTTGGTGGTTGGATTATTAATGGCTTCGCCCAGTATTTCCTCACTTTCATAGGAATAATTAAAGCCTAAGCCCTCCGCCTCTATGACAAGCTTTGAACCTGGATATGCATATACTCTAAGATCCAGGTCGAACCGCTTAAATTCTTTTTCCAGTGACGCTTCTAATTCCTTGTGGTAGAAATAATCCTTCGTTTTATAGACTACATCTCCCGTAGACATCTTTTCTTTGACTTTGATATAGCAGACATCAGCTGCTGTGTTGATTAAGTCGCCGTCTTTGTTGTATAGCTTGGCAACCGTTAAATTAACATCTTCATTGTTATGGCTTATTCGAATGGTATCATTTTGATTTAAAATACGTGTAAGTGTGATTTCATACCTGTCCTTCTCAATCCTGCTAATGGTTCCAATCTCATAACCAAAGTGATTAGGTCTTGATATGTTTGTAATATTCCTCCGGTCCTCGTGGAACAAATAGCCTTTGGTAAAGGTGCGATTGAATGTCTTCTTCAGATTTTCTTTATCTGCTTCGGTGATTTTATGATCTAAAGCCCTGCGATATTTGGATACCACATTCGCCACATACGTCGGCACTTTCATTCGGCCTTCTATTTTTAAAGAATCGATTTCTTTTAAATCGTCGATATAATCGATGGTGTTCAAGTCCTTAGTAGACAGAATATAGCTTTTGCCTAAAGATGTACCTGTTGTCTGATCAATCAGATCATATTCCTTACGGCAGGAACCCACACATCTTCCGCGATTGGCGCACCGAAAGCCGCTTAGTCCTGACATTAGACAGTTTCCCGAATAAGATACACATAACGCACCGTGAACGAAAATCTCTAAAGGGATGTCAGCTACTCTTTTGATCTCTTTGACTGTTTCAATCTTAACCTCACGGGACAGAACAACCCTTTTAGCACCAAGTTCTTTGAATAATAAAGTTCCGTCTACATCGTCTATTCCCATCTGGGTGGAACAATGTGCTTCCATATCATGAAAGTTTTTAACGATATAATCGAAAGCCGTCAGGTCCTGGACGATAATGCCATCCACACCGATTTCATTTAATTCGCGGATCTGCTGTTTCATCTCTTCCACTTCGTTTTCGAACACGATGGTATTCATGGCAACATAGATTTTAACGTCCCTCAGATGCGCATACGTAACAGCCTCTTTTAACGTTTCCAAGTCAAAATTAGATGAGTATGCGCGCGCACCAAATTTTTGCATGCCTAAGTATACTGCATCACAACCATTAGATATTGCAGCCTTTAAAGCTTCCATATTTCCTGCTGGCGCTAATAATTCAGTCATAAATGATCCTTACCTCCTACTTCAAATAACCGCTCAAAATCAGCACCATTAATCATAGAATATGAACTACACTTAAGCTACGGCAAATAGCACAAGCGAGTGGCTTGTGCATGATTCTTGCGGGGCTTATTTATTGAGCTGCTTGGTTAATTTATAAATTCTTCTACTCTGTCTCTTTTGGTGTACATGTCGTACCAAATATCAGCGATTTTGTCTTGAACTCCTGAATTCGGCTGCATCCAGATTCCGATCGAAAGGTGACCCGCATACACACCTTTGTCCGCTAATTCGCTGTTCAAATTAAAGATATTATTACGAAGTCCTGAGATTGCAATTCCGACATTCCCCATCCTTGGAACTGGGTGGACTGATGCACCTCCAGTTGTAAATAACAGGGCACCGCTTTGCTTATCCAGCATTTCCGGCAACACTTGCCGGACACTGGATAAGTGTTGGCGCTACTGTGTTGATGCAATAAATCCGTACTTCTCTTTAATAGCGGCGAAGGCCCTGATGACCCTTGACGTTCACTTATTTCTTTATACATTTGATGATCATCGTTGGACGACTATTTCTTATTCATATGTTCAATATGGGAAATTGCCCAATCGTTTAACACCTGTAGCACCGTACTCAGACCTTTGCCGTACTCCGAGATCGAATATTCTACCTTCGGAGGAATTTGGTTGTAGACCTCGCGATGAACGATATCGTTATATTCAAGTTCTCTTAGTTGTTGGGTAAGCATCCTCTTGTTTATGTCCGGTATTGCCTTTTGAAGCTCACCGAATCTCATTGTGCCGTTTGAAATAAGCTGAAGCAGGATGACCGCTTTCCATTTCCCCGCTAGAATATCCAGCGCCGATTCAAACTTACAATATGATTTCATTGTCCGCACCACCCTTTGCTTTAATACGGTTACTTTTTGTTTACTATGTTTAGTTAAAGTGCCTACTTCCGTGAGTTCCCTCTTAGGGACTATTATACCTGTAGCGGGCAACGAATAAATACTCAGGAGGAGTCATAGTCATGAATATCGCGTTATGGGTTGTGCAGGTTATTACGGCAATCGGTTTTGTATACTCAGGTGGTTTAAAGGCATTCCAGTATGAGAAAGCTAAAGCGTCCTGGGGATGGGTAAAAGACGTTCCACAAGCGCTTGTGGTTCTTATCGGGCTAGCCGAATTATTGGGGGCACTTGGAATCATATTGCCTTACGCCACCAAAATCGCACCTGTGCTAACGCCAATTGCCGCAACGGGACTGGCCGTGATCGTTCTTTGCGGGGCACTTTTCCATGTTAGCCGTAAGGAATACCGGGAACTCGGAGTGAACATCGTCTTCATCGCGTTAGCTGTAATAATTGCGGTTACCCGCTACAGCACCGCCACTTAGCTTAATAAGAACTCTTTTGTACCTTATCAACGTTAACACCTAGAGGTGAAGTGAGATTATGTTTTTACAAAAAGAAATAGTACATACCAAAAACGATAAATATTTAGCGCTTACTAACCATGTAATTAGAGCTAAGAACCAAATTTCCTGCTCCGCAGCCGCTACAATTATCATCCATAATGACACCATTGTTAATGAAAGCTACTTTGGCTCATATGAGTATAATTCAAAGATACAATCAGTGATGCCCTCAACCCGGTTTAATGTTGCTTCAGTAAGAAAGTCATACATTGGCTTTGCGATCAGCTTGGCCTTATACCAAAATAAACTTTCAAGCATTGATGATTATATTTCAGAATACTTAGAAGATCTAAACCTAGCTGCTGTAGAAGGGGTTAGAATAAGACATTTATTAACACATACTCATGGACTCAAAAATAATCAAGAGAAACTCTTCCCGCCGGGATCGAATTGGAATTATAACAATATAGGAATCAATATGCTCATTAGATTAATACGGAAATTATTTGAAGCGCCCCTGTCAGGGGTCATGCAACAATATGTTTTCAAACCCTGCAATTTCATTGAGACAGGTTGGTGTAAGAATAGAGATGACAATTTAGTATGGTTAAATGAAGAATATGCTGATGACCAAGGGGGAGAAGCTAATCTTTTTGTAAGTGCCCGTGAATTGGCATTGTGGGGTTATCTTCACCTTAACCATGGACTCGTTAATGGACAACAGCTTGTTCCGAAAGAGGTTATAGAACAAGCTACAACTAATCAGAGCCCAGCAAATCTTGATGATACTTTGCCTAGAAATGGCTTCGCATGGTGGATTCAGGATACGCCTAGAGCTATTTCTGAAATAGGAAACACAATCCCACCCGGGTCCTATCAAATGCTGGGACTAACTGGCTGTGCCTGTTTGGTTATTCCTGAACATCGGCTAGTCGCGGTTAGAATGTATAACCAAGTAGGTTCAAATCCACCGGGGTACGACTACTTGGAGGATATTAAAGCTTTTGGAGACAAAGTCTTATCGTGTACTTTGAATTAATTATTAATTCCGCTTATTGCTTTAGCACTAACCCCGCGTTGTACATGCGATGCCGAGACGACGCTATCCAATAGGAACGCGGATGGAGAACCGTATTTCGAATAAGTTGTTCAAGACTTGAGCCAGCCAATTCTTGAATATTACCGCTGACCGTTTCCTCAAAATTACACAACGTTTCTTTCGTATTCATTGCTGAACCCAGCATAGAACAACGCTCAGACTATAAAATAATTCAATTAGTCTATAATAGTTAGGTAAAGGAGTGAAGATTAAATGATAAAATCATTTTTAATGTTGGGTCAATCTAATATGGCAGGCCGTGGATTCTTGCATGAAGTCGACCCTATATATAATGAAAAAATAAAAATGCTGCGTAACGGACAGTGGCAGATGATGACAGAGCCGATTAATTATGACCGTCCGGTTTCCGGTGTAAGCCTGGCGGCGTCTTTCGCCGATGCCTGGTCAAAAGCCAATTCGGATGAAGAAATTGGTTTGATTCCTTGTGCAGAAGGTGGCAGCTCTTTGAATGATTGGCATCCGGAGGGCATCCTTTTTCAGCATGCTTTGTCCGAAGCCCGCTTCGCCTTGCGGTCCAGTCAAATCTGCGGAATTCTTTGGCACCAGGGTGAGAGCGACAGCTATCATTCGCTGCATGAAACGTATTACGAGAAATTAACCCTTATCATCGAGACCCTAAGAAACGAATTGAATCTTGATGAGGTGCCGTTAATCATTGGCGGACTTGGTGATTTCCTTGGGAAGACTGGTTTTGGACAGCAAGCGACAGAGTATAGACAGGTCAATGAACAATTGTTGCGCTTCGCTAACGAACAGCAAAATTGTTATTTTGTAACGGCAGCAGAGTTGACCGCGAATCCTGATGGCATTCATATGAACGCGGTTTCGCAACGCAAATTCGGCTACCGCTATTTCGAAGCTTTTTCGAACAAGTGTCATGTCCTGGAGCCCCTCCAGGGGGAGGAGCAGTCACTGAAAGTGAAGCGCGACTATTCGAAAACAGAACAAATATACCTTCACAGCATGGATTTGGCTTTGGGTAAAATCACTTACGCCGAATTCGAGGCGCAGATGGTGAAGGTTATGCAGCCTTGATTCCTTTAGCTTAACGGGGCTACAGGCAAAAACAAAGGGCGGCCTGTAGGGCCGCCACTGTTGTTTATATTATGAATAGATAGGCTTGATTCATAATGATTCTTTATAATAATTCCTTCAGTACATTTTTAGCCACACGTACCTTCTCCTCGGCGTTCTATAATCGGAATAGCGGGAGATGTTCGCCTTTTCCATCATTGTTGCAAATCGTTTTTCAAACTGTGGTGCATCACGCATCATATACTTGAAATTCATCACCCAGAGCTTCATCAAATAATGCTATTGTAACATACCATCTTTGCTGGGGAACAAGCTGCGCACGTAACAGGTTAGAGCAAAATCCTGTTTTCCAATATATTTTTCAAACTGATATGAGACTTTGAAGGTCCGAACTTTATAAGGTAATCTTGAAATTCGGCAAGTTCCTCAATAGATGCGGTTTGTACCTTAATGAGATAATTGTATTCCCCACTAATGCGAAATAAATCAGTTACTTCCATAGCATTCTTACAAAAATCAGTGATCTCTTGGCAATGTTCTGTTTTTAATAGAATAAAAGTGGTCGTACCCCGATTCAGATCCCGTAAATTAAAAACTGTGTTATACCCAGAAATGATGTTTTTTTCTTCTAACTTGATCATTCTTTCTTTAACGGATGGTTGCGACATCGAAACCTTTTTGCTGATTTGAGAAATGGATATTCGCGCATTGTACTGAAGTAATGCCATGATCTTTTTATCAATGTCATCCATAAGATGTTCCAAATCAAGAACCCCCTGAACCTATTTAATAAAATAAACCCATTTAACTAAAACACCTTGTATTCAATAACCATATTACTATAAAACCCTTATCTTTTGTATGTATCTCACATTTTAATATAACTATAATAAACATATATTATTTAAGGGAGCGATTTTAGATGAGCGTAAAAGGCCTTTCACATGTAGCGATCCAAGCCAGAGATTATAAAGAAACTATTACATTCTATATTGAAGTTCTAGGGTTCAAGTTAGGGCATCATTGGAGTCTACCACTATTTCAAATCAAAGAAGCTTCCATGCTGATTTCACCTGACCAAAGAACCTGCATTGAGATCTTTGATAACGATGCAGTCATCCCAGCTCAAGGGAAGAAAGCATCTTCCGAAGAAGATATAGCTCACGGAGCGTTATTACATTTCGCCTTCTATGTAGATAATGTAGATGAAATGTATCAAAGAGCCCTTGCTCATGGAGCAAAGGCTTTTATAGAACCGGATAACCTTTCTCTCGGCGAACCGCCTCTTCTGATAAAGAACGCGATCATTCACAGTCCCAACGGAGAGATTATCGAATTAATTGAAGATGTTGATTTTGATATGTCCAACAAAAACCAAGTAAATTAAGCTTTTCAGAAAAAACTTGCCCCTACTTATGATACGGTTCACCGGAATGTTCCTTAAACTATGGTGCCTCTACCGGAAATTGTCTACACTCTCATGCAGAAAAGCTTCCAGCTTGCGCGGCCCTCTGCCAAGCAAGCGCTGCACAGTGTCATTTGGACGTTCTGGAACCGCCGTAGCCATGGATTGAATTTCCACCACGTGGTTCGCAAGCCAAGGAGGCATATGCCCGTGTTCGATAAGATTACGGAGTAGCTCTTGGGGTTCCATGTTGATATAACTTATTGGCCGATTAAGCAGGACGGATAGCCGGTCCGCGATCTGAGGATAGCTGAGAATCTCTGAACCCGTAAGCGTATATATTTGGCCTGATACGTCAGGGTTGGTTAGGGCTTCTGCGGCAACATCTGCGATATCCCGGCAGTCAATGAAGTTACACGGTGAATGGCCCATGGAGCCGAAGAAAGCATTTTGGGTTGTAATCGTTGGTGCAAAGCGCATGAGGTTTTGCATGAACGCATAAGGGCGCAACACGGTGTGGGTGAGACCTGATTCCCTCAGCACTTTCTCGATTTCCTGATGCCAGCCCGCGACTGCTACGGGAGCGCTCTGCTCAAAGGCAGGGCTGGATATTTTCACGATGTGCTCGATTCCAGACTCGGCTGCAATCTGAATGATTGAAGTTTCCAATTCGATTTGTCTTGGACTGTTGGACATGGCGAGGAAGAGCTGGCTGGCACCTGTAAAGGCGCGGCGCAGCGATTCGGGGTCAGCAGCGTCTGCCCATGCGACCTCAATAGCCGCCCGGCCTTTTTCTCCGATCTGATGACGCAATTTCTCTGGGTCTCTGCTCAGAGCCCTGACGGGCACGCCAAGATCAACCAATCGTTCCACCAGCGCACTGCCTATCGTACCTGTTGCTCCCATAATAACTATCATTTTTTTCTTCTCCTTTTGGATAAAAAATTATTTGTGACGGCCAGACGCCACCGCCATGTCACTATCGTGCTTGCTATGAATCCGGACAACGGGAAATCGGTCCAGACGCGATCGACCCAGGCCAAGTGATGGCCAGGCATCATAAGTTCTAGTACACCAGATATCACCCATGCCACGCATAGGCCACACAAGGACCCGGCTAATGCGAACCCTCCTAGCACAACCAAGTGAGGTGCACCTATGACCCATCGCATATGGCCCACTCGGCTGCGCAACAAAAGGCCCAGCATCAAGGCCATGAAGGCCGATGCACCGCCGATTGTGGTCAATGCCCCTATCTGAAGCCCCCTATCAGCAGTAACCAATCCCCCAATACCTGCCATGATGGCAGGAGCGACATAGGCCATTACAACTTCACGCCATAGTACAAAGGCCTTTTTTCTGGAACCCACAGTCTTGATACCATGAACATCATCTGTCTGATTCGGGTATTTCATCTGGTTCATTTCGTTGCTCCCTTCTTTCTTAGAGATCATTCAATCAACGATACTTTCAGCGGAATATAATTAGGAACCTAACTATATAGGAGTAAAAATAGGCTAGCATTACTAGCCCATTCTACTCATTACTGATGTTTCACTTTGGTTTCGTGCCTGGTTCGTCCGTAAGTGCAGAGATGCCTTGTGTAACCCGGCCTAGCAAGTCGAGGAATACGCTGCGCTCGTCTATACTGAGTAAGCCCACCGTGGCCTCCAGCCAAGCGAAATGCTCAGGAGCCATTTCACGTAGCTTCTTCGCTCCTTCTTCCGTCAGAATAACCGATCTCTGGCGGCCATCTTTTGAGCTTAAGCGTCTAGATACTAGGCCATCTCGTTCAAGAATGTCGATCAGACCAGTCACTGTAGCACGTGTAACGCCTAGATGCTCTGCTAATTGCGAAGGCAGCTCTTCTCCTTCGTAATCCTCGAGATCTGCCAATACACGATATCGGCCTGTTGATAAGCCGAATCTGGAGAAATGAATCTCCGAGGCCTGACCAAGCTGGGCTCCCGCTGCCATTAGCCTAGATGCGACGAGTATAGCCTGTGCGTCTATGTCTAGGTTATAGCGATCAATCTGACGCTGGGATTGTACAAGGGAGGGAATAGCCTCCATGTCATTTATTTTTCTATTGTTCTTCATACACATAGTATGGCACCTAATTACTTTCGTGTCAACAAGGAGATGCTCCCGCATGTCCCCACTTCAGACCGCCCTGCCGCTATGCCCTATTTAATATATTCCTGGCTGACCAGCAGCGAGTTAATTACTTCTGTCGGTATTACAAATTGAACAGGTCCCATAAATCCCGGAGCAACATCATATTCGTTAAAGGAAATAACCAATTTCCCTTCTGCATTAATGTAGAAGCTCTGAGTCTTCGAAATGCTGTCGAATCCACGTGTCGGATAATCCTCACTTTCGCCCTTTATCCAATAATGCTTATTATCTGGGTCCGCCTTCATTTGCTCGTACATTTGCTCCTTGATATTTTCGCTGATAACAGATACATAACTTCCATCCTTGAAGAGACTTGGCAAAGTGAGCAGCACTTGATTTTTTTTGTCAATCGTATCGTATTTCATCGTTTCATAACCGGATGCCGCCGTTTGCACGACCCAGCGCCGAATAGAGAGAAGCTGATCCGTATCGGTGACAACCTCATACCCGCTGTCTACTCCCATATTGGGTCTGCCCTTGTCCTTCAACTGATCAATCTCGGCCATGAATTCCTTGTACAGCTTTTGATCCTCCGCAATATACTTCTCGTTCAACATATCTTGCAACTTCATATCGGGCATATTCGTAATTGCTGGAACCTTCACATCCGCATGGTAGCCGTCTCCCTCCGCTGTATATTCCGTGAAGGTTACCAGCTTCACCAATGCACCGACAGCCGGCAGCTCTGACATGGATTGTGCAAACGTCGGGCTTATATTCACCCCAGACACGAACAGAGCAATCGCAGCTGCCGCCGAGCCAAGGTACCATTTGATGCTGCGTTTGCGCTGCGGGGCAGGCCGCAGCGATTGTGTGACGAGCGTATCCAATTCAGTGGGGATTTGTATATTCATATAATCTTGCTTGAGCTTTTCCATTTTTTTGTCCATATTAATAGGCCTCCTCTTGCTTCATATTGATGCGAAGAATTTTCAGTGCTTGATATAACCGGGATTTAACGGTGCTTAACGGTATATTGAGAACGAGAGCCACATCCTCCAGCTTCATATCCTCGAAGAACCTCAAAATAATGACTTCCCGATACATCATAGGCAGCTCCTCTAAGGTCTCTGACAGATGCAAATCCTGAATCACATCATGATCATTCACTCCCTGCTGCTCCAGCACCTCATCAGCAACGGGAACGAGCTTTTTTGCTCTCCGCAAATAATCGAGCGCCGTATTGACCACGATGCGGTAAAACCAGCTCTTTATGGATTCTGGCTTTGTCAGCGAATCGCTCTTGGTCAGCGCCTTCTGTATCGCATCCTGTACCACATCCATGGCGTTCTGCGGATGCTTTACATAGCTATAAGCCAATCGGTACACATTCTCCTTGTAATCCCTCATAAATTCTGTCAATATCTTGTGAAATAGCTTGCTATTCATCAATAGGCCTCTCTTCCTTCTTTACTGCGCGCGCATTTCTTTATTTACCGCCTTTCATTATGCAAGACGAATCAGACCGTGAAAAAGTTTGAAGCCATAATTTTCTGCGAATTGCGAAATGCCATAGCCGATGTCGTCAACCATATTTTCAAAGTGAGGATGCAAGAGGTTTGGGGTGAGGGTACAACGTCTTGCGCGTCAGACTCTAAGGAATTCGGTGCATGGGGATCAGAACCTCATGACGGAATGGCACATCCGGTACCGAGGCCTTGGTGTGATGATTTACTGGCTAGAGGTGTATTCAAAACTCGCCATTACTGAAGCACAACACGAGTACAATGAGGTGATCAACAAATTTCCAATATAACCTATACGTTTGCACTTGGTGACAGCGATGCTGGTATCACCCCATTTAATAATGCAGGATTCAATCATATATTATATTTTTTCCTTCTTCAGTCAGTTTTTTCAAAGATGTAAGCATATGATTTATTTCCTCATCGGAATGTCTTTCCCATGAACTTAATTCCGCTACTATTTTCAGAGGCGATTTAGACCTATATGAACGTGTTGGGTTTCCTGGAAATCTTTTATCTGTTAAGTTTGGATCATTCTCGAAATCACCTACGGGCTCCACAATATAAATTCTCTCTTTTGAATTAGATTTTGCTAATTCAGCACCCCATTTAGCAGCGTCTAAGGTTGCAGTAAAATATATATGATTAGATTTTTTATCCTGATAATTGGATACATACAATGGTTCAAGCAAGTCTCCTATCTTCAATGCTGCTTTAGTCCCATGAAAAAACGGACCTGGATCTAAGATGTTTTTTTTGTGGTTCATATAGGCACACCCCTTTTTGTTTTAGACTTTCGTATAAGAGTATACGGCTATAGGGGCGCAAAAAGTAGTCTATAAAATAATTCCAAACCCGGTTAACTACTGCAAAAAGCACAAACCAATGGCTTGCGCTTTTGTTTCTAACGAACTTTTTTGCCCTCGTTAATGGGGAGGGGAAGGAGTTAGAGATGATAACGGACGAGGATATGAAGAGAGTGATGAGACGGGCGGGTGAGGTTTTGGAGGAGTTGTGTTGGAGGGTAGGGATGTAGAGAGAGGTAATCATAGCGAGAAAAATACCTTTTAGCGCTATTGTGAATTTACTTTCCATAAATCAAGAAGAGCCAGACCAGTCACATGTCTGACTCTAACTTTCCGCTTACTACTACTTATGATACGGTTCACCGCGCTGTCTGTAACGGCAAGTTGAGGATCATCCTTTGCAGAATGGTATTCATGATGAATTTAAGTCAATTTCGGCATGCTTGATGTCACGTTCTCAAGGTTTTGTAAGGGCTATTCTAAAACCAAGATCATCTATCTTGAGATCGGGCATGCTTTTCCTTCTGCTGGTAGAACCACAGTTGTTCTCAACTTCAGCCCAGCTACCTCCACGGAAGACTCTATAGTTCCCATATCGTTCAGTATCATATAGATCCCAGCACCATTCCCAAACGTTCCCAATCATATCAAAAAGTCCCCATGGATTAGGACGCAGTTGTCCTACTTGATGAACGGAACCATTGGAGTTTTCTTGATACCATGCAATTTGATCAATGCTTGCATATCTGTATCCCGTAGTTCCCGCTTTGCACGCATATTGCCATTCAGCGTCTGACAGTAATCGAAAGCCATTTGCTGTCTTGTTATATTTCGTGTTCTCACTTTCATTTGTGAATGTGTAGCATTCCGTCCTTCCAAGCATTCTGGACAATTCATTACAAAAGACAAGCGAATCCATCCACGAAACTTCCGTAATTGGAAGGTTATTTACATGCGGTTCCACTTCTTCTTCATACATGACAAAATGATACAACTGCTGGGTTACCGGATACTTCATTACATAGAAAGGTTCAATCGTTTCAGTCCATGTAATAGCTTTTTTATTACTTCCAGGGTCTGATAACGTGTAGTCAGAGCTAAACCATTTATTTGTGTTAATATAATCGCGTAACTCAATGGTCCCCCCTTTTACCGGCACCATCAAATTCATTAAATCCATTAGAAAACGCTCTCTGTCACTTCCGTATTTTTCGATAATCTTATTGACCTCCCTTGCTCATTTATCGCCAGAAAGTTTCTTTTATTAACTGTCTAATTGATTGACCTTATCCACTAGTCGCTATTAAGGCGTTGGTTCCCCCGGCCCCTAATAAGATAGATCTCTTTTCTCATAGCTATAATGGCTCTTACTATGCATGACTTTTTTGACAAACAGCCATACTAACTTGTATAGACTATGAACATCCAAGAGGAGATTACTGATGACTGAACAACAATGGCTGATACCAGCAACGCAGAGATTGGGCTTCAAGCTGGACAAAGGGCAGATCGTCCGAGTGACCGATGTGGAGGGAGAGCAGGTTGCTGATTTTACTGCCTATAATGCCTCTCGCCCCAATGAGCGGATTGATCCCGGCGTAACGATAGATGCTCTTGGGAAGATAAATGTAATGCCAGGAGACATCCTCTATTCCAATCAATATAGACCCTTACTTACAATTATGAAGGACACCGTGGGCCGCCATGATTTCATTAATTCTGCCTGCCGTCCCGAGATGTATGAGGTGTTATATAACAGAAAAGATCACACCAGCTGCTACAACAACCTAAATGAAGCCCTGAAAGAGTTTGGTCTGCCCGCTCCCGATCAGCATTATCCATTCAATCTTTTTATGAATACCGTCATTGAGCCTTCCGGAAAAGTTAGCGTGGAGCGTCCGCTATCTAAAGCAGGTGATTACATTGAATTGCGGGCTGAGATGGACCTTATTATTGCTATATCTGCTTGCCCCTGCTCCGAAAGTGCTTGCAACGGTTACAAATGTACCCCTATTGCGGTGAAGATCCTTTAGAATCCATTAAGCTCGTCTTCTATCTGGCCCACTTTTTGAATAGAATGACTTGTACAAGATACTTCTCATTCAAGGAGCGATGTCCATGAATAGCTTTTTAACCTATATAGTGCTAGGGATTTCTTTATCTGCACCTATGGGCCCCATCAATGTAGCCCAGCTCGATCGGGGAGCGCGGATGGGATTCTTGCAATCCTGGATGATCGGACTGGGCGCCATGTGTGCAGATTTAGTATACATGCTGCTCATCTACTTTGGACTAGCGCACTTCCTTAATACCCCATTCATGAAAACCTTCCTGTGGACTTTCGGCAGCTTTGTTCTTCTTTATACCGGGATTGACACCTTAAAAAACATGAATACCGCTTCCCAAACCGCCTTGCGCGGTGAACAGACAAGCATCAGCGCCTTTCATTCTGGATTTCTGATGGCACTGATGAACCCCCTCAGCATTTTGTTCTGGTTAGGTATTTACGGCTCAATTCTGGCCAAAAGCATGGAGAATCAACAGTTCGATCAAGTGCTGTGGAATAGCATTGGTATTTTTGTTGGCATCTTATTCTGGGATCTGGTAATGGCAATGATATCCAGTTTATTCCATCAGTTTACCGGCCCTGCTGTACTTCGATTCATTTCCCTTGCGGCTGGCATTTGCTTGCTTAGCTTTGGTCTGTATTTCGGATATCAGGCATTTATACAATTGTTCGCCTAATAAGTTCACCTGGCAAGAGTGTTTCTATGCTTTCACCCATCCCCCTTCTAGCGCATAGGATGTTTTGTGCGTAACGAGGAGGGTGTTTTAGGATGGTCTATTTGAAAACAAAGCAATGGCTGGATGAACATATGTCCGAGATACCGGACTGGCAACAGGATGCTTTTCGCCAATTTACAGCTATGATTGCAGATCCCGAAGGGAAATATCCCTGTATTCCGGGAAGGCAGGGTTTTTTGTCTAATCATTTACGTTTTGGATTTGCAACTGATCCACGAAACGAAGCATCAACTTTGGAAGTCGCCGATTTCCTTCGCCAATATGGCGAGTGCTCGCGGGATACCGGCAAATATGCTTCACTTGTTCTCTTTTTCGAAACTCCGGAAGATTTAGCAGAGGGCCGCTCCATTGAGGACAATGAAGCTTTGTTCTGGTCCGTCCTGAGCCGCGTCAGCGCGGTAGATACAGTACCTTGGCCGGATCAGATTTCTACAGACCCCTCGAACCCTTCCTGGGAGTTCTGCTTTGATGGGCAACCATATTTCGCCTTTTGTGCAACCCCGGCACATCAGTTGCGGAGAAGCCGCCATACTCCTTATTTTGTGATTGCCTTTCAGCCTCGATGGGTATTCGAAGATATTAATGATTCTACTGCATTTGGCCGCAATATGAAGAAGCTAATCCGCAAGAAGCTCGCCGACTACGATAGTATTCCCGCGCATCCTTCCCTTAAATGGTATGGGCAGGAGAACAATTTGGAATGGAAGCAATATTTTCTACGCGATGACGAAAGTGCACCCTCTAAATGTCCCTTTACGAATATGAAGAACAAGTTCAAAGGACTAGGAACCAAATTCCACTCTTGAAAGCTTAAAAAAGCTGTCCGCGCTTCTTCCCGTGATGCTGCTTAAACCAAGTGATCAACATAATAATACCGACGAGCAGAAGGCTAGACCAGAAGCCGGGACGACCGCTTTTCTCTAAGAGTACACCTGCCACGGCAGCAATAATCAGCACCATAGCGATACTCGATCTGATCCATCCCCCCATCTTCGGCTTCAATAACTTAAGGTACGAAGCTAAGATGAATAGCCAAGTGTACAAAATAACTAATCCTGCCGCTGTGGTGATATGCTCGAATATTTGCTTCGGCAGCAGTACGCCTAGCACAATCGTCACGCACAGGCCCAGCGTATTAATGCCAAGTGCGTAGATCGGCAGTTTTCTTTTCCCTTTGGTCACCGCTAGCCAGGAAGGAGCATCTTTATCCTCAGCCAAGGCTACCAGCATAGTTGAGACCGCGTACAATGATGCAACGAGGATTGAGAATCCGGCCACTATCATTACTCCATTTAGCACATACACAAGGATGGGTAGGCCCATCGCTACAAGTGCAGCAATTATTGAGCTTTGGGCAGGAGTTACTTTCTCAGGACTGACGAATAGCAGCGCAAGCCCTATAGACAATACATATAGTATGGTCACCCCTAACAGCATAAATCTTCCTGCTTTTGGAGCTTCTTTCGGATTACGTAGATCCGCCGCCATAAAGCCCATCACCTCAATGCCTCCAAAAGCATAGAACGCATAGAGTAGCCCTTTCCAGGCCCCTATCCATCCTTTATTCAGCCATGCTTCCAGGCTGTAAACCGTAACCCAGTTTCCCTTCCCCCTCACAAGTGCGGCCACGGCGACCCCTATGAACGTCAGCACAGCTGCGATTTTGATCATGGCAAATAAATTTTCCGCTTTATTAATCCCTCTGCTACCTAGAAGAATAACCAGCAGCCCCAGCACTGTGTAGAATACGGTGAAACTCCAAAGTGGCCAACTGGGAAACCATAACCGCGAGAACAGTCCCAAGGCAGTCAATGAACTCCCGATTATTAGAATCTCTGAACACCAATAGATCCAGCCCATACTGAAGCCGGTCCAGCTACCAAAAGCATCTTTGGCATAACTGCGGAAAGATCCCTTTTGAGGATTCTGCATCGTCATTTGACCCAAGGCTTCATAAACGAATAAAGCTGCTATAGCGGCTAACACAAAAATAACCAACACCAATAATCCGCTTTTTCGGATAGCGATGCTGGAACCCAGAAAGAAACCGGTGCCAATCGTGCAGCCAACACCAAATAAAGTTAACTGCCACCAGGGTAATTTACCTGTTGGAGTACCCAAAATCTATAATCCCTCCCTCTGTTTCTGCTGTTACTATGTGCTTCGCAGTGTTATTCTATTCCGCAATAGAACGATGGGAAAGTCTGTGCTGCAAATGATGGGTGCGACAGCGCAACTTAAAAGGGTACAAATCTCTCAGAACGTAAGTCTCGGAATGCGTGAGCGTAGTAAACAGGGTAAGTTCGTGGAATCTTGAAAAACTATAACTACATTTGAAAAATTCAATACTACGAATGGCCCTCAAAAAAAGCTTGTAACCGGAACCCATGAAGCGATCATAACAGAAGAGTTATGGAAGCAAGTTCAGCACTAGTTCAAAGGCCAGAATCGCCAAACTAGAGGAGGCGCAAGACGCTCCTGCACTTAATCGTTTGAAAGATAACTAATCCTTAGACAGTTCCTTCAAATTTCGAGCTATTTTCTCTATCATCGAATTAAAAATAACGTCATGGTGATACTGAACATACTTCTCCCCCAACAGGTGTTTGGTCAAAAGCAATTTTAATTTGTGAAGAGGGTTCTCATAAACATTCTTAATTCGGATGGTGTTTCCTTCCACCAGAATATCCCCGAGGGTCATATCTTTAATATCCCCAGTGTTATAGGCTGCCCCTAAATTTCGCCCTACTTATGATACGGTTCCCCCCGATTGATCTTCACCGCCCGGTAAATCTGCTCCACCAGCACCAGGCGCATGAGCTGGTGGGGCAGCGTCATGCGGCCGAAGCTCATGCGCTGCTGGGCGCGGCGCATGACGTCATCGGAGAGCCCGTGGCTGCCTCCGATGACGAAGACGACATGGCTCGTCCCGTAGGTGCCGAGCCGGTCGATCTCGGCGGCAAGCTCCTCGGAGCTCCAGAGCTTGCCGTCGATCGCGAGCGCAATGACATGCGCCTCGCTCTTAATCTGCGCGAGGATACGCTCACCCTCGCGCACCTTCACCTGAATAACCTCTGCGTCGCTGAGGTTATCAGGGGCCTTCTCATCCGCCACCTCAATCATCTGGAACCTGAGGTAGGGCGTGAGCCGTTTGGCATATTCTGCGATGCCGAGCGTCAGATACTTTTCCTTCAATTTGCCTACGCTTATCAGTTGAATTAACATAGTTCCTCCATCGGTCTGATCTTGTCATGTCCCTGTATTTTATCACATCCCTGTCCATAACATGCCCTGCTAAGGAGACATTCCCCGCACACACCCTGTAACGCCAAAAGAAGAGCCATCCTTCACGGATGGCCCTAAGACACTTCGTATAACCTGCAATACCTGCAATTATTGCTTAGACAAATCAACAACTAACTGCTGTGTAATCTTACGGTCTTTCATATTGGTGAAATCCAGGCGAAGCGACTGCGGCTTATTCAAGAAGAAGTAGCTTTCCGACACGATTCTCATCTCATGGTCTGCATAGGTATAGGCAGAAGCTCCCTCTTGCGATTTATAATCACCGGTTCCGTTCTTGACCAATAGCGATGGATTATATTCCATATAGAAGGTCTCCATAAACTCTCTGTTTTTAAACAAAGCTTCGTCTGAGGATAGTGTGGTTACCGTCGTGAACGGTGTCAATTCCAGCTTCACTTTGATCTTATGCCCTGCCACATCAATGGTTTCCTCCGGCATCAGTGTCCGGGTCTCCTGCTTCCAGACCTTGGGATTGATATCAAAAGCCACCTTCAGCACAGGGCTATACTTCACGTTGGACTTGAGCGTGTTATACTTCTTTAGCAGTTCAGGACTGTAGCTGAACGATGAGGTCTGGTCCGGGTCGTCCGCATGGGCCTTTTCGGCGGTAGCGAGCATTTTAGCATCCAGCGCCTTTAACTGATTCAGCTCAATGGCGGTTAAGGTGCCTAGCTGAAACTCAGCAGCTACTTTTTTGGGCGGCGTGGTCAATGGACTGCTTAACGGGATTTTAGCAATTCCATATAGAATATGATCTTTCTTTGCCGGACTTGTGCCTATGACTAGAGCATCATTGAATTTCTTGCCACTGATGACCTTGCCTGTAACCGCATCGGACAATTGGAGACTATGACCCTTTGGCGGCATGAACACGAATGCTCTCTTACTGTCGGCTTGGGCTGTAAAAAGGATGATCAGCTCATATTTGTCTGCGATAAAACCGTTTACCGTCAACTGGTAACCGTCTTTTTTGACCACCGTGTTCAGCGGCTGTACCAGATTGTGCTTAATGGCATACTCAACCTGTCGATAACCCTGAATCTCGGGATTTACAAAGGGGGCAAGCGCTGCCGACGGTTTCGCGGCGGTTGCCGAGGCGGCCAAAGCTTGACCTGTCACGGCAAAAGGGCTAAGCACCAGCGCTGCGGTTGTCATGACTGCGACGATGGCGGTAGATAGCCCGGTCCTGGAGGACCGCCGTTTATCTGGCGCTGACCCTTGCTTTTGCTCCTGTATAGGCTGCATCTGCGCCGCATGTGAGATCTCCAGTTCATTCCGCTTCATTCTAATCATTGTTACACTCTCCTTCAATACAAGTTGGTTGTTTCATCCGGATCAGCTCTGATCCTGTCCGGGGACATCAAAGGTCATCTGGTATGTATGCTCAAGATCATTCATTCCAGTAGGTTTCGCCGGACTCTTCATGAAATCCAGCCGCAGAGATTGCAACTTATCCAACAAATAATAGCTTTCTGTAACCATCTTCATTTCATAGTCTGTAAACGTAATTGATGAAGTGCCTGGCTGCTGCCTATAGTCTCCCGTTCCAGTCTTGCTCCACCACAGGAAGGGAGAACCGTACTTCTCATGGAATGATTTAATAAATTCCTTATTCTTAAACAAAGGTTCATCTGAATAAAAAGTGGCTATGGTTGTTAAGGGTGTCAATTGTAATTTCACTCTGATCTTGTGTCCGCCTACATTAAGCGTTTCTGGCGATGTGATTGTATGCGTCTCTTGCTTCCAGTAATTTGCCCTCACATCAAAGGTTGTCTGGAGTGCCGGAGACTCCTGAATGTTGGACTCATTGGCTGCCAGTGTGCGCAAATGGAACTCCACCTTAATCTTTGAGGGCAGGTCCGTCAAAGGAGTCGCGAACTTAAGTCTGGCAACCGCATATGCAATATGCGGCTCCGGGCTGCTGCTGCTGACTAGCGCCTGGGTCCGGCCGTTAATCACCTTGCCAGTAATACCATCCGTAATGATGCATTCTACAAAACGAGGATCACTGGAGAATAGTGACCTACCGCCGTCCACTTTCGCAGTATAGAAGATAAGGAATTGGTTCTTGTCTGCCATGAAGCCCGTCACTGTGACCTGGTAACCGTCTTGTTCAATCTCCACATTCATCGGCACCAGAAGATTATGCCTGATGGCATACTCCGTCTGTTGTGCATCTATGCTCGTTAACGGCACCAGAGTCTCCCCTTGCTCCGTTGCCGTATCTACGCGTTCCCCCACAGCAACGCCTTCTGCATGAGTACCAGCGGAATTAGCCTCAGGTTCCGTGACAGCAGAGTCACCAGCTTCTCTAGAGACACCTGTAAGCGTCACGACGCTGAGCAGAGCTACCAGAACTACAGCGGTTGCGGAGATGCGGTAGGAGCCTTTTCGGAAAGATTGAATCATACTGATTCTTCTTCTGATCTGTTGCCGCTGCTGCGGATTGAAGAAATAGAGCTGCTCCCGCCTCTCCCGGACTCTTGAAAAGCGCTTCAGGAACTCTACCAGAGTAAGCCCGTAATCAATTGCCTCCTCTTCTCCCAATACCTCCAGCACATAGGCGTCGCACGCAACCTCCCTATCGATCTTCATCCGCCGGATCGCCAGCCACATCAGGGGATTGAACCAATGTATCGTTGCGGCTAGGCTCCCTAGCAGGTTCCACAGCATATCCCTCCGCTTGTAGTGGGCAAGCTCATGCGCGAGGATGTGCCGCAGCCGGGAAGCATCCAGTTCCCGCAGAGCTTGCTCCGGGACAAAGATCCATGGACGCAGGAGTCCTGACAGATATGGGTTGTTAGCGGAACCTCCGGTATAGATAGGTATCGCTCTCCTTATTCCAAACTGGCGTCTGGTGGCAAGAACCACCTTAAGAATCTCCGGGGCATTCACCCGTCTAAGCTGTCTGCGTTCGCGGTGCATCCGCCTTATGTACAGGAGTCCATTCAGCAGCATAAGCATAGCGCCCAGCAGCCAGATCACGGTGCCTATCTTCATCCAGAGCGGATAGCCTGCGGCCCCCGCAGAGCTGCGGTTAACGGCTGCCGATTCATCGTTCTGTTCGATTGGGCCTGTCTGTCCCGTTTCATTCAGGACGTTACTATTCGCCGGATATGTAGTCTTAGCTCCCTCTCCAGGCGGAAGCTCCTGATAATCACCCTTAGAAGCTCCAGTGCCCGGCCCCTTGTCCAGGACAGTTGTTAAGAAGTGCTTACTATTGCCAAGAATATGCAACATGCTGACAGGGCTGTCCGGTACAGCAGGCAATAACAGCCGGGCGATAACAAGCAGCCACAGGAGGTAACGCACCCGGGCGTTGATGAATCTCCGCAGAACATATTGAATGAACAACACAGCCAGAATCACCATGCTTGCCGCGAGTGTCTGTTCTGCGATACCGGCAAACCATCCGTAGACCATATTCATTCCTGCTTACCTGAGTTGCCGCTGGTGCCCTGCGACTTCTTCTCCCTCAGCAGCTGTTCGAGTTGTTCAATCTCCTGCTTGGACAGCTCGACATCCTCCAGGAAGCTGGTCACCATTAACTGGGTGGCCCCGCCGAATACGCGCTTCAGGAAGGAGCGGCTCTCGGCCCGGACACACTCATTCTCTGACACCAGCGGATAATAGAGATAGCTCCGGCCGGATTTCTCATATGCTATCGCGTTCTTCTTAAGCAGCCGGGTGACGAAGGTGCGCACCGTCTGCTCGCTCCATTCCACAGATGCAGGCAGGAGCCGGGTGATTTGTTCCGAGGTGAGCGGATGATGCTCCCAGATAATCTTCATAATTTCCCATTCAGCTTCCGAAATCTTCGGGGTTGTACTCATCATAACAGCTCCATTCCGTGGCGAAGGCATTCGATCTACAAGTGTAAATACAAGCTCTGTTCTATACATTACACTTGTAGATTTAATTTGTCAAATATGCCCACATTGTGATGAAAGCACGCGAAACGACACCCGAAGTGGCTAAGTAGCCGTAACCATAGCAAAAAGCACAAGCCAGCGGCTTGTACTTCCTGCATCCTATTCATAAGAACTTACTTACTCCTGTCACTCACTTGCAGCTAACAACCCTGCCGCTTACAACCCCGCAATCAAAGCCTTAACCGAGCTGTCGCTCTCCAGCGCGCGGATGATCACAGCCACCGCTTCGGCACGGGTAGCCTGATTCTTTGGAGCGAACGCTGAAGCAGAGATGCCCTTCACCAGATTGGCCGAAGCAGCCTGGCGGATGGCGTCAGCCGCCCAGTAGCTGCTGCTGACATCCTTGAAGCTCACCGGAGTGCCGGTCTGGAGCACGCCGAGATCAAGCACACGGCCAATGATTGTGACCATCTCAGCGCGGGTAATGGTCGCGCCCGGCTTGAAGCTGCCGTCCGAGTAGCCGGTTACGATGCCTTTGTCTGCCAAGACACCGATATAGCCTGCCGCCCAATTGGAGGCTGTATCTCCAAATTTAGAGACCGCTGATGTAGTGCCTAGCCCGAAGGAACGGGCGATCATCGCCGAGAATTCGGCTCTGGTCACCGGCGCATCCGGCCGGAAGGAGCCGTCTGCATAGCCGCTGATAATCTGCAGCTTCACGGCTGTAGCGATGGTGCTGCTGCCCCAGTGGTCTGCGGTATCCTTGAAGCTGATGCTCTGATTCTTCGTGGCTGCAATAGCTTCAGTCACGGTCTTGTACACCGCTTCTCTGCTGACCACTCCGGATTGGAACGGATCAACTCCGCCCTGTGGCTGTTTCCCCGGTTCAGCCGGAGTAGTGCTGCCATTCCCTGGAGTGGTGCCAGTGGTGCCTGGTACTGTTCCGGTATTTCCAGCCGGAGTACCCGGCGTTCCGCCGCCAGTTCCACCGCCGGAACCAGGATTCCCGCCGCTTGTCGTATCTGTAATACTAAGCGCAATATGATCGCTCAGGTATACTACCTGGGTGTTATATTTGCTTGGCAATCCTTCAACCTGCACAGAAGCGAACTGCCCGCTGCGCTGGTTGACGCCATGTGTAATGAGCGGAATCAGGCCGCTACCTGGAACGTAGCTGTTCGCGAAGTTCACCTTCAGCTTCCCGTCAGCCTTCACCTCACCCTTAATCTCAAGGACATCGTCTGCTCCGGTAAGGCTCAGTACAAGCGTACCTTCGGAGGCCTGGGTGAAGCTGCCGCCAATCACTATTTTACCGTAGACGTTCTCAACTACAGAGCCGCCGGTATTCGTCACATTCCCTTTGCCGAAGGCTGTTGCCGAGTCGCCTTCCAGGACACCTGCGTTCACCTCAGTACCGCCGGAGTACGTATTGTTGCCCGCCAGCTTCAGCGTGCCTGTACCCTCCTTGGTCAGTCCGCCCATCCCGGAGATATCATTGCGCCAGCGGTCTGCGGCGTGGAAGCCGCCCTTCGCAGCGTCCATCGCTACCGTCACATGCTCAGCGAATGCACCGTACCCGTCAGCAGCGGCGAACAGGTTCAATCGTCCCCAGCCTTCGGGATCATTAAGCAGCGGATAACCGGAAGGGAGTGCCGTTGTTACGAGAACTGCTCTACGCTGATCCGCAGTCAGGTAAGGCAGGCGGGTCTCCAGCAAGACCTCCGCTCCCTTAGGAGCAACGGCAGGCTCAGTCGTGGAGTGAATCTGCGGGAAGCCATAGGTCAGCCGCTGGGTATACTGGGCCTTATTCTTCGCATAATCCGTGAACCGGTCTTCTGCGGTACCCGTCTGTGTAAGCAGCACTTCATGAGCCTGAGTATAGGCCGCCTGCTTCAATGCCGCATTATCCGGGTCATTGAGCGCTCCTGCTGCGAAGGCCATGGCCGTCACCCGTCCGCCCATAACATCCAGCGGCGAGTGCATCCCGGCGACAACCCGGTTGTTGCCCATCTCCGAGGCCCGGGCCATCAGCTCCTGGAAGCGCTCAGGTACAGAATACGCCAGAGCCAGGGCTGCCAGATAGGAAGCGTTGGTATGTCCGCTCGGGAAGCCGCCGTCTGTGGCAGGCGTACTGCTTCTCGCCGGCACCAGCGTCGGCACAATGACGGAGATATCCTTCCAGCGGAAAGGACGCATGTAGCTGTAGAAATTCTTGGCCTGACTCGTTGAAGCATAATTGCCGCGGACAATCCCGATCAGGTCCACCATTTTGCCCAAGCTGGAATTGGAATCGCCTGCCTTGTTACTGTCATTGCCGTCACTATATTTCACGGAAGTGGCATCATCAGGGATGCTGTTAATGGTCGTGAAGGTTCCTGACATCGAACGGTACACCTCAGACAACGGTCCAAGGCCGTCAGCCGCTCCATAAGTCTGATTCCGCCGGTCATCGTAATACGCGGCCTCCTCCTCTGCCGGAGTTCGGGTCTTAGACAGATCCGCCACATATTGAATGTTATAATTCAGTACATCGGGATTCTTCATCTTCCCGGTATCCCAGGTGGCGCCCGGTGTCCACAGATCCAGGAAGCCGGAGAGAACACCGATCGAGGGGTTGGAATACACCGCCGTATTCACAGGTGTGTTATTCTTATAAGTATCTACGAAATGTCCCCATGCCGGAGCAGCCGGCAGCCCGGTTAATGAATGACCCGTGGCCGCCTCTGCAGGATGTACCGCGATCGAATTCGTGAGGAGTACCAGACCTGCCGTAACAGACAACAGCTTTCTTTTCGACTTCAAGTTCAATGTGTCAGCCCCTATCCTGTTATTTTGATTGCCTGAATCGGACTCAATATAGCACCTGCCTCCACCGCCGCTCAATAACACAATTTCGCAATTCTATGATTTTGGGAACAATTCAGCTTTTTTCCGGCCATTTAACATTGATTTAACATGAATCCCGAACAGATCTGTGAGGGGCTAGTGTATAATCCGCCTGGGAGGAGAATACATCTTGCGAAAATGGAACTCTGCCTTTGCCGCCCTTGCCGCTTCATACATCTCAGTTGTGTTAGTCATTGTCCTCTTACTCTGCTCTGCCTTCTATCTGTATTTCTCGAACCATTATAAGGAAGAGCTTCAGGGCCGCAACCGGCTCATCCTTGACAATACCGCCCGTACCCTTGAAGCTTCCGTGCTTCAGCGGGTGCAGCAGATCTATCTGGAAGTCTCCCTGAACCAGCGGGCTGCGCTCCGTATGCTGCCTGATGCTTCACTTCCAGCGAATCTCAGCAAGGTAAGCAGTCTCCAGGAGTCGCTGAACATGCAGGTATCCAATCATTCGGACCTGATTCAAGCTGTACATCTGTATGCTCCCAGGCAGCATCTCCTGCTGTCCTCGCTGTATGGGCTGAAATTCCGTGCGGACCAGCAGGCGGGTGCCGCCTACTGGATGGATTGGGTGAACGGCATGAACCTTAATTCCCGTAACAGCCTCTGGACGGAGGCCCGGTTCGTGCCGGACGATATCGTCTCCAGCATCCCCGGCGGCAGCGGCAGCCAGCTGATCACCTATGTGCACAGCTATCCATTCCAATCTCCCGGGGCAGCCAGTGAGCTGCTGATTGCCATTGATCTGAAGGAGAGCGCTTTGCGCGCCATCCTGCAGAATATGATGCCTGCCCGCTATCAGAGCAGCTTCATTGCTATGCCCTCCGGGGGAATCGTGGCCGGATCGAATCCGGATGCTGCGGCTCAGGCCGATACTTATGCTGCCAGTATCTCGAATGCCCTAGCCTCTCCTGAAACATCCGGGAACATGAGCCAGGAGATCGGGGGCAGTACCTACGTCATTTCCTATCAGGACCTGCCGACCACCGGGTGGAAGCTCTTCAGTGCGGCTCCGGCGAACCTGTTCTATGAGAAATGGCTCGTTGTCCAGAGGGTCATCCTCTCCCTGTGTCTGCTTGCTCTATTGGTAGGAATCTGTCTGTCCGGCATTCTGGCCAAATTGAATTACAGTCCGCTTAAGCGGCTGCTTCGCACTATTAAGGACCTCTACAGCCCGGGGCCAGGGGTACCTGAACTTCCAGGACAAGCCCTTAACGAATTCGGAATTATTGACTCCGCTTTCATCCGCCTGAACGACAAAGTGACCACACTGGAGGGAACGCTTGAGGCCAGCAGTCCGCATATCCGGCAGAATATGATCCTGAATCTCCTTCAGGACAGCCCTGCCCAAGGCAGCGTAACCGTAGATCCCCAATTCCTGGGACTCTCTCCGGAGCACCGTTATTACTGCTGCCTGCTCCTCAACACCCGTGGAGCCTACGCCCGCATGAGTCTAAGCGGCTTGCAGGCAGCAATAAGCGGGATGACTGGGACGCTTGAGGCAATCCGGCTTCACGGAAGCCGCATTCTGACCGAGGAGCTACCGGACAAGCAGACAGTTGTCATTATCAGCGCGCACGAAGCCTCCGGGACGCTGCTCGAACAGCTCTCGGACCGGATTACAGCAGCGGCGGAGCAGCAGTTCCAGCTGGATATTCAGCTCTCGCAGGGCTGCTGGGTGGATGCCATCAGCCTTCTCCACACCAGCTACGCTGAAGCGCAGACTTTAATGAAGTATGCATATTTTCTGCCGGAGAGCAGGATCTTGAAGGACCGGGAGCTGCTGAAGAAGGAGCAGAGTCTTGACGAGATTCCGCAGCCTGTGCTGATGAGGTTCAAGGATAAGCTGCAGACCCGGCAGCTGGATGAGACTCTGGCCGCGCTGGAACAGCTCATAGCCGTCATGCGGGAAGGCAGCTACCCGGCGGATTATTGCCACTTCGTGCTGGCGAACACCGTATTTATGTACTCGGATTATCTGAAAAGCATCCGCTACACCCCTTCCGCCCACGGGCCTCTGGATCTGTATAACGAATATATTGCCCTGCCGGATATCCGGCAGCTGCAGGAGTGGTTCGCGGCCTCTATCGGCACCTTCATTATGGAGACACAGAAGCGGAACAGTGACCGCGCACTCTCGGCCATTGAAGCGGCCAAGGCCTATATCGGGGAGCATTTGTCCGAGGATCTATCGCTGGATGCCGTATCCGCCAAGGTCTTCATTAGTCCCAAGTATCTAAGCAAGCTGTTCAAGGAAGAGCTGGGGATCACTTACACCGACTATATCACCGGCATACGGATGGAAGAGGCCCGGCGGCTGATTGAGAACAATAACATGTCGATCGAACAGATTGCCGGTACGGTCGGTTATGGAACGACTCCGTACTTCATCAAGCGCTTCAAGGAGATCTACGGCTGTACGCCGGGGAATTATCTGCGAACCGTGAATACACTGCCGCCGCAGGCGGGGATTAGCATGGGATAAGGAGGGGGCCTTATGTATATGTATAAAAGATTAATGCTCTTGCCCCTCCTGGGGCTGATCTGCGGCTGCAGCGGGCAGCCAGCTTCCCTCTCATCCGCGCCTGGACAAGGGCTGCAGGATGCCGCCGTTTCCGCTTCTGATTCTGCTGATTCTGCTGTTCCCGCTGCCTCTGCCCCGAAGCTCAAAATCTCCTGGACCATGCATCAGAATCTGCCTGTTGCGGAGGATGCAGTGATCGTGCGGGAGCTGGAGCAGAAGTTCAAGGTAGATCTGGAGTTCTGGAATCTGCCGAACAACAAATACGAATCCCTGCTCGACCTGAAGCTGGTGCAAGGCAGCATTCCCGACCTGTTCCGGGTCAGGCAGACCCAGGATCTGCTGAAGTACCAGCAGCAGGGCGTGCTCGCCCCTATTCCCGAGGATATGCTGAACACCTACGCTCCCAATATCCTTAAGGCTATCCGCGAGAATGCACCTGCCTATCAGCAATATGGCCGCATTAACGGGGCCTATTACGGCATTCCGGTCATTAATCCTACCAATATCTATCGGGTCCCCGTGGTCTACCGGCAGGATTGGCTGGACAAGCTCGGCCTTAAGGTGCCGGACACCCTGGCCGATTTCGAGAAATTCATCTATGCGGCTACGAACGAGGACCCGGACGGCAACGGGATCCGGGACACCTACGGCTTGTCGCAGGAGGGCATGAATGTGGTCTTCGGCGCATTCGGACAGATGGTCTTCACGGATCAGCTCTACTTCAGCCGGAAGGATCAGGGGCTGGTCATTGGCGCTCTGGAGCCGGACATGCAGGAAGCGCTGCGTTATCTCCGTAAATGGTACCGGGACGGGGTCATCGATCCCGAGTTCATCACCGGGGAGAATAGCGGAGGCTACAAGCATCTGTCGCATGCCTTCATTAACGGGCGAATCGGCATGACCTCCATGGGCAATTATTATCATTGGACACAGGCAGGGGATTATACGGACTGGAGACTGGATGACCAGAAGGCAGCGAGGCTGGTTCCGGTAGAAGCAACGTTTAACGTCAAGGAGTTAACCGCCAAGCATCCGCAGGCCAAGATCGCTTTCGGGCGGCCCTTCAGCGGTCCGGACGGCAGGCGCGGCTCCAAAGCCTACGATATGCTGATGAGCTTCACCGCCATTGGCGCGGATGCTACCCAGGAGCCGGGCAAGCTGGAGAAGATCCTCCAGCTGCTGGACTACGTCAGCGCAAATCCTGACCCCGATGAAGCGGCATCTCTGCAGTACGGTATTCAGGGGACACACTGGGACTGGGCCGGAACGGACAAGAAGGATATCATCCTGCTGCCGCCGTATAACCATAAGTTCAGCTACCAGAATACGATCGGCGCGGGGATCGGCATGACCCTGCCCATTCTTCCTGCCGGCCGGAGCGAGCAGTGGGCGGCAACCCTGGGGCTGGATCACGACGGCATCTATAATGCCTTGGAGGTGGCTACGCCCTCTCTGATCAGGAACAGCCCTGGGCTTATTAACCTAAGAGACCAGGCGTATATTGCCTTCATCACCGGGGAGCGTCCGCTGGAGGAATTCGGGGAGTTCGTGGAGGAGTTCCTGGCGGCGGGCGGAGCGGAGGTACTGGCGGAAGCAAATGAGTCCTATAAGAAGCTTGATCCACATCAAAAAGGTGGGCAAGAGGCGAGACCATAGTCTCCTCTGTTGCTCACCAGGTGTAGATTACTTCATTAATCTGCTCCACATCTATTCTTCCGGCTCCCCGAATCCCTCATCCGGGCCAGGACTGACGTAAGCCTGCAATACAGAATCCAGCAGCCCGGGGAACCGCTCGTCCAGATCTTCCGTCCGCAGGGACAGAATACGCTGGGTACCCTGCACCCGGGTATGAATGACACCCGCTTCGCGCAGCGTCCGGGCATGGTGGGTCAGCGTGGACTTGGCAATCGGCACCTTGAAGCTGTTGCAGGACTGCGGGCCGTGGTTGCAGATCTCCGACACTACATATAGACGGACCGGGTCGCTAAGCGCATAGAGCACCGAGGCGAGCTGAATGTCCTTGCGTTCCGGATGATGGAGCTGCTTCATGAATAAGACTCCTTCAGAGTATATAATAGTACTTCTTTTCACGATTATTTCCTAATTGCATTTTACATTAGCGCATGCTATATTTCAATAGTTCGTAAGTAATCGAACAATACAATAAAAGAATGAAGGAGTGGCTTTCTCATGACCTCATCACCTGCTTCTGAGGGCGATCAAGAGCATTCAATGGCTGCTCCGCAAGCGGCTCTTCCACGGGAAGGACTGTTAACTCTGCTATTCAGCGTTGCTGTCGTCCTCGTGATTATGAACACAGCGATGTTCAATTTGGCCCTGCCTGATGTAACCGAGACCTTCGGCATCACCGCAGCGTCCGCCTCCTGGATTGTAACCGGGTATTCCATCATGTTCTCTATTGCCTCAATCACATACAGCCGGCTCTCGGACTTCCTGCCGATCCGCCGGCTGCTGGTTATCGGGCTGCTCACCTTAGGGCTTGCAGCTGTGGCCGGATTCTTCAGCACCAGCTTCATTTTCCTGCTGATTGTGCGTATTCTGCAAGCCTCGGGTGCAGGCGCCGTGATGTCACTGTCCCTTGTCCTGTTCACGCGCTACATTCCGCAGGCCCGGCGCGGCAAAGCCATGGCGACGATCATGTCGGCCGTCTCTCTGGGACTCGGTCTGGGTCCGGTAGCCGGCGGCTCCATTGTTGAATACCTCGGCTGGACCTGGCTGTTCGCGGTCACTGCTGCCATTCTGCTGCTGGTGCCGCTGTTCCTGATCCTGCTGCCCAAGGAAGTTCCGGCTCGCGGCTCATTCGACGTTCTGGGCGGGATCTTCCTCGGCGTGGGTACCACCGGTCTGCTGCTGTTCCTGACCAGCGGACTGTGGATCGCGCTGATCGCCGGCATCGCCGCGATTGCCTTATTCGTAGGGCGCATCCGCACGACTCCTGATCCATTCGTGCTGCCCGCGCTGTTCAGCAACCGGCCATATCTGGTACTGGCGCTGATCGGGGTTGCCTCTTACCTGTGCAGCTTCGCTACCCTGTTCCTGCTGCCGCAGATTCTGACTCACCGCTTCGGCTTCAGTGCCAGCCATGCCGGGCTTGTGATCTTCCCGGGCTCGCTGCTGGCTATCTTCGTCTCCCGCCTGGTCGGACGGATGATTGACCGTTACGGCAATACCGGAATCCTGCGCTTCGCACCGCTGCTGGTTCTGGCCGCCACCGTATTGTTCGCCCTATTCGCCGGACAATCCTGGATCGCCGTTATGCTCGTCTATATGATCATGAGCCTGTCCTTCACTGTACTGTCGAGCAGTGTGTCGAATGAAATCTCGCGTATCCTGCCTGCTTCGCAGATCGGCTCCGGGATGGGGCTCTTCCAGCTGCTGCAGTTCTTCAGCGGTGCCTTCAGTGTAGCGATGGCCGCCAGCGCTCTGGAATGGCAGCGCAGCCTGCCGCTTCAAGCCGCTTACTCCAACATCTACTGGGGTTTGTCGGTTGCGGCAATCGTGGCGATTGGCTCTGCCTTCATCTACCTGCGGGGCAGTGGGCGCGGACCGCTGTCCGAGATGGCGAAAGCCGCAGACTGCTAGATCCATTTTAGGTAATGCTAGATCCGCAACTGTACCACTCGCACACTCGCACATACGCCCACACGCCAAAACACCCTGCAGCCTTCACAGCCACAGGGTGTTTCTTATTCCAGCCGTCCTCAGACGACTAGATATTCCGCATTTCGTTCACATTCCGCACATTTCGCCGGCGGGTCCCAGTCCGAGAACTCCGTCTCCTTCAGATCGACTACATCTGGTGCATCCTCGTACTCGTCCACAAATTTGTCGATGGCCAGCTCTACGTGTTCCTTACAGACTACATACATTCAATCAAGCATCCCTTTCTGTGCCGCTGCGGCGTAGACTTATACTACTGTTCTACCACACTTCCCTGCAAAAAGGAACCTCCCGCAGCGCAAAACGCGCCCTTATTCCCGCCCCGTAAACTTCCGGACATCCCCGGCAATAAATCCGAGTGCCTCCTGCCAGAAATTCAGAGAATGCACATCAATATCCATCAGCTTCGCAGCGTCTGCAATGCTCCGGGTACTGGTCGCTGAGAGGAACTGTTCATAACGGCTTACGAACGCCTGCCCCTGCTTTTGGTACTGCGCATACAGCCCCTTAGAGAACAACAGCCCGAAGGAATACGGGAAGTTCAGGAACTCATTGCCTGCCATATAATACCCGGCCTTGCTAATCCACTGGTAAGGATGAATGGACCCGGGCAGCACACTGTCCCCATAAGTCGCGGCCATCGACTCCAGCATCAATGCATTCAGCTCCTCTAATGGGAGGGGACCGGATAACCGGCGGGCATACAGTGCGCTCTCGAAGCAGTACCTGGCATAGAAATCGACAATATAATACCCCGCATCCGAAAGACTACGTTCCAGGATCGCATCCGCTTCCTCCGCAGGCAGCGAGTTCAAGAGTTCAACATGGATCAGACTCTCGCAAAAAATCGACGCCGTCTCCGCAATCGGCACCGGATACTCCGTGTTAACCATTGTATGTCCCGCGAGACGGCTGCTATGGTACGCATGCCCAATCTCGTGGGCCAGCACACTCACATCTATATATTGGCCGTGGAAGCTTGTTATGATCCGGCTCTCTCCAATCGGGACGATATCGACACACATCCCGAAATTGCCCTTCCCGCTGCGCGGCTCGGCATCGATCCAGCGCTGCCCGAACACCTTGCGGGCGAACCCGCCCAGCTCGGGGCTGAACCCGCTGAACCCCGCGATAATCATCGCCTGGGCCTCAGCATAGGTTACGCGGACTGAGGATTCAGTGCCGGTGGGCGCAAAAACATCCCAGAACGGCAGCTGTCTCCCCGCATGCCCCAGCCGCCCAGCCTTCTCAGCATAATACTGCCGGAAGACCGGCAGGCTCTCCCGGATGGCCTGAAGCATCACCTCCAGCGTCTCCTGATCCATCCGCGCTGCTTCCAGCACCTTATGCAGCGGGGAAGCATAGCCCCTTAACTCATAGATGGCTGCCGCCTCACCGGAGACAGCATTGATACAGGCAGCACTCTGCTCCGCTACACTGCGGCAAGCCTCATGCTCTGCTTCAGCCGCCGCCTGCCGTACCGCAGGATCGGGATCGTAGACCAGATTCCGCAGCTCCGCCAGCGTCACACTGCGGGTCACTCCGGCCAGCTCCAGATCGGTCCGCAGTGTAGACAGCGTCTGCATGTACAGCCGCTCCCAAGCCTTGGAGCCGGTGCGCTGCATCCGGGCAATTACTGCCTCGCCTTCCGCGCTGAGCATATGCTGCGATTTACCCTGTAATCCGCGCAGATAGAAGCTATGCTGCTCCAGATAAGCGCTGGAGCGGAGACTCTGCTCCAGTTCATCCGCACTTACACCTGCCAGCCATTTGCTGAAGCGGACCAGGGCTTCCTGCGCCCCGCTGGTCACCTCTTCCAGCTCGTCCATCAGATTCACAGCTTCCTCACACTGGCTGTCCGCACTGAACCGCAGCTCCGCGTAGCTGAACAGACGCAAATATAGCTGTTGATACGCATTATATTGTTTAAGGAACTCTTCCATCAGTTCGGCAGGAGCCTGCCCGCTAACGGGCTGCGAGGCCGACCATGTGTTCAGCTCCCCGGCAAGTCTCTCCACCTGCCGGCGGTCATGCTGAAATCCCTCCGACTCGAACGAGGGATAGATCCGGTCCAGATTCCATGTTAATTCGCATGTTGTTGATTCCATTGATTAATCTCTCCTTATTTATAATCGCAGGAGCCCTCCGTTATCACATGCTTCCACCCCGTTCTACTTGATCCTGACAGGATCATCCATTTCAGTATACCTTAATTCCTGAACGTCTCCCATCCACAGCCAGGCACCTTTTTTCGCATACACCCGGCCCCAACACCCAGCACTCGCCCAATGTGATCGGTTTTCCGATTACATCCCGCCCCAACACCCAGCACTCGCCCAATGTGATCGGTTTTCCGATTACACCCGGCCCGAACACCCAGCACTCGCCCAATGTGGTCGGTTTTCCGATTACATCCCGCCCGCACACCCGGCACTCGCCCAATGTGGTCGGTTTTCCGATTACATCCCGCCCCAACACCCAGCACTCGCCCAATGTGATCGGTTTTCCGATTACATTGGGCGCACGTGCAAAAAAGCTCTTCCTGCCCCCAGCGGGACAGGAAGAGCTTTTACCTTTGTACTCACACACTTACCTCGGCTCTAATCCTAGCCTCTACACACCATCTGCCCCATTCAGATATTGACCCGGCCGGTCCAGTTCATAGAGCTTGCGGTAACGCGGCTGCTGCTCCATCAGCTCGGCATGGGTGCCGCGCATCTCCACTTGGCCGTTCTCCATGAAGATGACCTCGTCCATCTGCTCGGCACCCACCAGATGATGCGTGACCCAGATCAGCGTCTTGCCGGCCATTGCCTCGAACATCGTGGCCAGCAGCTCGCGCTCCGTGCGCGGGTCGAGGCCAACCGTGGGCTCGTCCAGCACGACTACCGGCGTATTCTGCAGCAGAATACGGGCCAGGGCCATGCGCTGGCGCTCTCCGCCGGAGAAGCGCTGCCCCGCCTCGCGTACCGGAGTATCATAGCCCTCCGGCAGCGAAGAGATTAGCGTATCCAGCTTCGCCAGGGCTGCCGCCTGCTGGACCGCTGCCTCTGAAGCCCCCGGGTCCCCGAGCCGGATATTGTTCGCCACCGTGGTGTCGAACAGATGCGGGCTCTGGTTCAGCACCGCGATGAGCTGCGGAATCCGCTCACCGTAAGCCGCAGCATCGATACCGTTAATCGTCACAGAGCCGATGGTGGGCGCTATCACACCCTGCACCAGCTTGAGCAGCGTCGATTTACCCGCTCCGCTGCGGCCGATAACTGCAACCTTCCGCCCCTGCGGCAGCGCAAGGTCCAACCCCTGAACAGAGAAGTCGTCACCTGCCGCATAGCGGTAGCCCGCCGACTTCAGTTCAATCTCAACCTGTCCGCTGGCCTTAGCCGCCTGCATCGCAGCGTCAGCCTGAGCTTCCGCTCCCGCACTCCCAGCAGCAGTTCCCGTGCTAAGCGGCGCATCTCCCGCTGCGGCTTCCACGCCCTCCAGCCGCTCCAGTGAATTCCGGTATTGCGGAATTTTCTCCACAGCCTCGGATACGGGCAGGAAGGCATCCGCTACCGGGAAGACAACCAGCACGAACGCCGCAATCAGCGTTCCGGCAATCGTCCCTTCAGCATACTGTCCAGCCGCCCAGTATAACAAGGACAACACGGCCAGGCCGACAACAGCCTGCCCGATGAACATACGCAGCCGTGCCCAGCGCCGCAGCGAACCGTCTACGCGGGCAACCGCCTGCTCGTCTGCTTCGTACGTATCGACGAACTGGCTCTGCCGCCCGCTGATGACCCAGTCGCTTAAGCCAAGCACAGCATCTGTCAGCTTTTGATACAGCCGGTTGCGCTCCTGCTTCACCTGACGCTGACGCTTCTGGGTCAGCAGGAGGGAGATCAGCGGCAATACGACAACCAGCACCAGCATATAGAGTCCCATAAGCAGAGCAAAGGCCACATCAAACGTCCCGAGCGCAATCATCGCCGCTGCATAGATCAAGAGCGCGATAATACCCGGAAAGACCGTACGCAGATACACATTCTGCAAATATTCGATATCATCGGCAAGCATACCGAGAATATCCCCGGTACGGAAGCGTGTGGATAAGAACAGTGCCTGCGGCTCCAGCATATGGTACAGCCGGACCCGCATCTTCGACAGAATGCGCAGAATCGTGTCATGTCCCACCAGCCGTTCCACATAGTGAATGACAGCCCGGCTGGTCCCGAAGGTACGCACACCAACAATGGGGACATAGATCATCAGTATATTTTCCGGCGGAATCGAGGCCTTCGAGATCAGGAAGCCTGAGGTGTACATCAACGAAGACGCTGAGAAGATCGTCAGTGCGCCCAGCAAGATAATTAACACGAACCGCCAGAAGTAGGCAGAGTAATAGGGAGCAAACCATCCTTCACGTTTCAATGGATTCCCTCCAATTGACTTTGAATAAGCTCATAATAAGCACCCTTCCGCGCAGTCAGCTCGTCGTGTGTGCCTATTTCAGCCACCCGTCCCTGCTGCATAACGACAATCAGATCCATGTCGATCATCCAATGCAGGCGGTGTGTAGCCAGGAATACCAGCTTGCCTTCGAATAACGGCAGCATCGTCTCCTTCAGCTCATATTCCGTCTCAATGTCCAGATGGGCCGTCGGCTCATCCAGCAGCATGATCGGGCGGCTGCTCAGCAGAGCGCGGGCCAGAGCCACACGCTGCTCCTGTCCGCCGCTGAGTGAGCGGCCGCCGCCGCCGATCATTTCGTTCAATCCCTCCGGCAGCGAGGATACCAGCTTCGATAAACCTGCCGACTCCAGCGCGGCAGCTACAGCCTCCTGAGAAGCCTCTGGATAATAGAACCGGACATTATCAGCCAGCGTGCCGCTGAAGATATACGGGCGCTGCGGAATATAAGCCGTCTGCTTCCGCCACCCCTCATCCGTCAGCGCGCTGACACGGCTTCCATTGATCGTAAGGGTTCCAGAGGTCGGATGAAGGAAGCCGCCCAGAATATCTACAAGCGTAGACTTCCCTGCCCCGCTCTCTCCGATAATGCCAATCTTGCGATAACCGCTGAATTCAAGATGAACAGCTTCAAGGGACGGCACTCCATCCGCTTCATAGGTCACGCCAACCCCTTCAAGCTTCAGGTGGCTGTTATTGTTCCACGTGAAAAAGTCGCCGGACCAAGCTCCGCCCAGGCCTGTCATCTCCTTCTGCCCACCCGGCTCCAGCAGCTTCGCCTGGACCGTCTCACGGTCAATGATGCTCTTCATCGCTTCTCCGGCTTCCTTGCCGTCCAGTGTGGCATGGAAATCTGCACCCACCAGCCGCACCGGCAGGAAATATTCCGGCGCGAGAATCAGGATCGTTAGTCCGGTAACCAGCGTCATCTGCTCATTAACCAGACGCAGACCGAGGCTTACCGCCACCGAAGCGACAGACAGCATAGTGAAGAAGTCCAGTGCGAACGATGACAGGAAGGCGACTCGCAGCGTACGCATGGTTGCTGAACGGTAGCGGTCACTGACCTTGGCAATACTCTCACTGTGGCTGCGGCTGCGTCCAAGAAATTTCAGCGTCTCCAGACCGCGTAGCGAATCCACGAAGTGATTCGATAAGGTACGGTAGGACTTCAGCTGACGGTCCATCTGCTTGCGGGCCGTCATCCCGATCAGGATCATGAATACAATAATGATCGGCATCGTTAAGGTAAGAATGACACCGCTGGACGTATCCAGGGTGAATACATAGATAAGCAGCAGAGCGGGTGTGACCGCCATACCGACCATACGCGGAATAATCAGCTCCAGGTACGTTCGGAACTTCGTTACTCCTTCAAGCACTAATGTGACCATATTTCCGGTCCCCCGGTCGCCAGCCAGCCTTGGTCCCAGCTGGAACAGCTTGTCCATCATCTGTCTCCGCATGCTGCTGCCGGTCGCTTCTGCGAAGCGGTACGACACCCGGCTCATCAGCAGAGCGCAGGCATGGCGTACAAGAAACGCAAGAAGGAACAAGAGCGCTCTAGCCCCTTGTTCCTTCAGCGGTTCTCCCGCAAACAGCGCAGAGACAGCTTCTGCCAGCGACTTCGCCAGCAGAAGAATGGAGAAGCTTTGCACCAGGGTCAGGAAGCCAACCAGCAGAAAGACAGGCTTAACTCCTTTGTACCCAAGCAAATTTTTATCCATTAGTATTCAAGATGCTCCTTCTCATGAACCCGTTTGTGGAAGATGAAATAACTCCAGATCTGATAGCCCAGCACGAACGGCAGCAGGGTCAGCGCTACAATCGTCATCACCTTCAGCGAATATTGGCCGGAGGCCGCATTCGTAATCGTCAGGTTGAACGCCTGATCCAGCGAGCTGATCATCACCCGCGGGAACAGTCCGATGAAGATCGATGCAACAGACAGCGCCATCACAGCGCCGGTCATCCCGAAGGCATAGCCGTCCTTCTTCTTAGTCATGAAATATCCGGCCAGCAGATAAGCGGCTACAGCGAGAACAACTACAATCCACAGCAGCGTTCCGCGTTTATCGAAGATATCCGTCATAGTATATGTCATCACAACGAAGGCTACCAAGAGCGCCGCCAGTGGAATCAGCAGCTTCTGGGCCAGCTTACGCGCCCGTTCCTGCAGATCTCCAAGCGTGCGGAGCGTAGTGAACATCAGCCCGTGTACCAGACACAGCAGGACAACCGTAATCCCTGCAACCACCGTATACGCATTGACGATATCGAAGAATCCGGCATACATCTGCATATCCTTGTCGATCGGCAAACCCTTGATGAAGCTGGCGAATACCACGGCGAGCAGGAACGGCGGCAGGAAGCTGCCGAAGAAGATGCAGACATCCCATGTTTTCTGCCAAGCCTTGGAATCGCGCTTGCCTCTGAATTCGAAGGCGACACCACGGGCGATCAACGCCAGGAGAGCAAATACAAACGGAATATAGAAGCCGCTGAACAGCGTAGCATACCAATGCGGGAAGGCCGCGAACATTGCACCGGCACCCGTAATCAGCCATACTTCATTCGCATCCCAGAACGGCCCGATCGAATTGATCAGTATCCGTCGCTCCGTATCATTCTTAGCCAGAATCTGCGTCTCCATCCCTACACCGAAGTCGAAGCCTTCCAGGAAGAAGAACCCGACGAACAGCACCGCAATCAGCAGAAACCATAATTCATTAAGTGACATGGGTTAGCCCTCCTTGTTATACGGATCGTGGGATTCACCGTGTTCGTTATCCATAGCATAAGGACCTTTTTTGATCACTTTGACGAACAGGCCGACCAGCACTGCACCCAATATGGCATAGATCGCGGTAAAAGAAATCACCGAGAACAGCACCTGTCCGCTCGTAATATTAGGTGATACACTGTCTTCTGTAGTCATAAGTCCGAATACAGTCCATGGCTGACGCCCGATCTCTGTCATAATCCAGCCGGCCGTGTTGGCAATCGGCGGAAGCAGCAGTCCCCAGAACATGAAGCGCATGAACCAGGTATTGGGTCTGTCCATCTTTTTACGCCACATGAGGTAGATAGCATATACCCCGAACAGCATCATCAGCGTGCCGGCAGCAACCATGATCCGGAAGCTCCAGAAGGTTGTTTTGACCGGCGGAATATAATCTCCTGGTCCGTAGGCTACTTCATACTCCTTCTGCAGCTCCAGCATCCCCTTCACATCACCGGAGAATTTACTGTAGGACAGAAAGCTCAGCAGATACGGAACCTGAACTTCATTGCTGTTGGTCTGGTTCTTCACATCGATATTGGCAAATACCGCCCAAGGTGCCGGGTCGCCGCTCTCACCCCACAGCGCTTCGGATGCAGCCATCTTCATTGGCTGTGTCTCTACCAGATATTGAGCCTGTGCATGTCCTGCAACAGCAACGCCGAAGGAAGAAATAACCCCTACAATGGCTGCAATCTCGAATGATTTCCGGAAAAAAGCAACGTCCTGCTTCTTAAGCAATTTGTAAGCACTGATCCCTGTTACCAGGAAGGCGCCTGTAGCGTAGGCGGCAAGCACTGTATGCGGAAATTCGACCAGCAGCTGGCCATTTGTAATCAGTGCGAAGATGTCATTCATCTCAGCCCGGCCATTGCTAATCTGGAAGCCGACCGGATGCTGCATGAACGAGTTAGCCAGCAGAATCCAGAATGCCGACAGCATCGTTCCGAAGGCAACCAGCCAGATGGATAACAGATGAATCCGCTTGGATACCTTATCCCAGCCGAAGATCCAGATTCCGATGAACGTGGACTCCAGGAAGAAGGCCAACAAGGCTTCAATCGCAAGCGGAGCCCCGAACACATCACCGACGAAGCGCGAATAATCCGACCAGTTCATCCCGAACTGGAACTCCTGCAAGATCCCTGTTACTACACCTACTGCGAAGTTAATCAGGAATAGCTTCCCCCAGAATTGCGCCATTCTTTTGTACTCTTCATTGCCCTTTCTTACGTACATGGTCTCCATAATGGCAATTATGAGCGCAAGTCCGATCGATACTGGCACAAAGAAATAATGAAAAATTGTCGTCGACGCAAATTGTATACGCGACAGCAGTACTGTATCCATATTTCTCCCCTTCCTTCTCCCCATTTCGTTATGTCTATTTTGTCAAATTTCTATCACTCAAAGTGTGATAATTATCACATTATACGCCCCGTTTAGGCATAAAAAACAATAAATTTGTGACAAATATCACAATTTTGCATTTAAAAGCAAAAAAAATAAGACGGTTTCACCGTCTTGAAGGTGCCCTGCATATATAGTTGTCTTGACTCATAAAGGTATTGGTCTAGGTAATGGAAATACCTTTCTTAAGCGATTTGAGATCGCCATTTGAATTAAGCAATTGCGGCAGCATCTTCATGCTACGAACCATTGGGGAATGACAGAGACGGCAGGAAGGCGCATGTTCAAATGCGAAATTATCCCTCATCCATCCATTGCAATCCTCATTGGTACAGGCCCAAATTGCGGTATTTTCTTCCGGTACTTCCTCCAAAGGCTTTTTCCGGTAGTTCATTGCCGTTCCTCCCTTCCTTTATGTTGCAAGCAAGTAATGATAAAAAAAGACCGTCCCAACTTTCACAAGCGGGGACGGTACCTTCTATTAATTACAGTTTTACAACGTTTTCGGCTTGTGGTCCGCGGTTGCCTTGAACAACGTTGAATTCAACGCGTTGGCCTTCGTCCAAAGTTTTGAAGCCGTCGCCAGTGATTGCGCTGAAGTGAACGAATACGTCGCTTCCGCCTTCAACTTCGATGAAACCGAATCCTTTTTCTGCGTTGAACCATTTAACTGTACCTGTTTGCATGTGTGTTACCTCCACAAATTTAAATTAATATGTTCTTTTTATCTTCAGACAAAGAAAAAATTCACACATTGAGAAAGGTTGTAGCTTTGGTTGACAGCCCTTTTCAATGCGAGAATAAGGTATCAATGTAAGAATAATTTCATGTTACCACACCTTAATAACAAAGGCAAGCTGTTCTATCCTAATTCCTCCGTTTTTTCCCTTATAAGGACTACTTCCCAATGTAAGGGCTACCAGTCATATTAAATTGTAATATTTATACCCAATGCTACCAATTACCCCATTTATTTATTCTTGAAACAGCCCCGCCCTCTTCTTTTTTCCTGAAAAGGACGGCTTGAACTGTTTCCGTAATCGTGACTGCCTCATTATTATATACGGCCATTTCCAATTTTATTCCTCTGGCTTCTCAAGAAGCTGGACCGTGGTCTGCTTCACTTCACCATTGCGGTAAAAGGTAATCTTCAGCTTATCGCCGATCTTGGTATGATCGTACAGATATTTGCGCAGCGACAGGGTGGAGGTAATCGGCTTATCGTTGAACTTCGTAATTACATCGTTAAGCTGCAGACCCGCATCCTTCGCCGGTCCCACCGCATCCAGAACTACAACCCCATCGGTAACTACAGACGGAAGATTAAGCTCCTTGCGCTGGTCGTCGGCCAGCGGCACATACGGATTATTCAGATCCACTGAATAGACGCCCAGGTATGACCGGGCTATCCGGCCTTTGGAGGTAAGCTCATTGGCTGTATCCACCACATGATTGGCGGGAATCGCAAAGCCCAGTCCCTCTACCCCCGTATCGGAGATCTTCATCGTATTGATACCAATCACCTTGCCGTCCAGATCCACTAGTGCGCCCCCGCTGTTGCCCTCGTTAATGGCCGCATCCGTTTGGATCACTTCCTGCTCCCAATCGTACACGCCGTCCTGGTTCAGTGATACCGGTATCGTCCGCTCTGTGTAGCTGACAATGCCGGAAGTCAGTGTATCTCCAAGCCCCAGCGGGTTGCCGATGGCAATGACAGTCTCACCCAGACGCAGCTTGGAGGAATCCCCGATCTCAGCAATCCGGTCGATTCCCTTGCCGTCAATGGAGAGTACAGCAATATCGCTCACCTTGTCGGCCCCTACCAGCTCCGCCTTGTGTGTCACGCCGTCTACTGTAACCACTTCCAGCTTGCCGGCACCCTCAATGACATGATTATTCGTGATGATAAATGCCTTATTGTCATCCTTCTTATAGATAACTCCCGAGCCTAGCGCAGATTCATCGAGAATATTAAGTTCCTTATTGTCTTGTTTATGATTAATGATGCTCACTACCGCAGGGCGGATATGTGCAGCAGCCTGAATAATCCGGTCATACGGATCTGCGCTGCTCGCAGCCACCTTATCAATAACCACCGGAGCCTGAGCTCTCTCAGCGGCGAACTGTCCCGTTACCAGACTGAACAGCAGCACAGCCACTACAGCACTGCAGACAGAGCTAATCAGCGAGATCTGCCAGGTTGCCAGCGACCGCTTCGATTTGCGGACAGCCCACTTGCCGTCAGCATAATCGCCGGTTGATTTAGATTTGCCGCTTTTGCGCCGTGACACCTTGGTTGAATAGAAATCATCATCGAATAATCCCATGTTACACTCTCTCCCCTCTATTGCCACCGCATTCACGACTGAACGCCAAGCAACCACGCCCGAGCTTACCCGCTATATCTCTTAGACTTCACGAAGTACTAAAAGGTTTCACTTGATTTATTCACCACATTCCAGTGGGTTCTAAGCGCAAGGGATGTCTATTATTCTAATAAGCTACTAAAAAGTTTAACAGCTTGTATCCGGAATATTTTGCAACTTAAAAGACTACAATAGGATTAGAACGCTCTATATGATTGTATCACAGGCAGCCGCGCTGCCCACATGTTTTCTATGTTAAATAAATGTAAATTATTCACAGCTTCATTACTATCCATTTCACAAGGAGGGCCCGACTATGGAATCTTTTTCAACAAGTAAAGATCTGGTGCAATTCATTGGCAAGCTGGGGGACCTTAAGGATGAACATTATCAGCTGATTCTTGTCCAGCATGCAATGATTGAGCTGTTAATTGATAAAGGGCTATTCTCCCGCCAGGAGCTGGAGCACAAGATTACCGAGGTTGACCGTCTTATGACTGGCTCACCTTATCCCATGGCGTAGGCCGGTCATAGTAGGTGTCGCAGAGCCTGAACTCACTGTCTTTGTAAAAGCAGCCCCGGTCCTCCATAGCCCCGCGCACGGACATCTTCGCCAGATCCATCATATTATGGTCTCTGCTCAGATGTGCCAGATAGGCGCGCTTGGTCCGCCCGCTCAGAATCTCGCTGAGCGCTGCGCCTGCCGCCTCATTGGACAGATGCCCCAGATCGCCGAGAATTCGCCGCTTCGTATTCCAGGGATAACGCCCCATCCGCAGCATTTCGATATCATGATTCGACTCCAGCACCAGCACATCGGCATCCGATATCGCCGTTCTCACCTTGTCGCTGACATACCCGAGGTCTGTCGCAACACATAGCTTCTCCTTGCCGTCATAGAAATTGTAAGCCACCGGCTCTGCAGCATCGTGGGAGATGGCGAAGGATTCCACCCGCATACTGCCGAAATCCCGGTGCTGCCCGGTTTCCATAATGACCCGGTTATGCTCCTCAATCTTGCCAATCCCCTTCTCAATGGCTCCCCAGGTGTTCGAATTCGCATAGATCGGAAGATTATACTTGCGGGCCATCGCGCCCAGCCCCTTAATATGATCCGAATGCTCGTGGGTCACAAGAATTCCGTCCAGCTCCGCTCCCGTCAGTTCGCGCATAGCCAGCAGCTCGTCAATCCGCTTCGCGCTCAGACCCGCGTCGATCATAAGTGTGGTCTCGCCGTTACGCACCACTGTCACATTCCCGGTAGAACCGCTGGACAGTACTGTAAATGAAATCCCCATATCTCTCCTGCTCCTTCTACTCTGTTGTCTTCGGACTGATAATGTCCGCACTGATCGCATCCATATAATAGGCGCTTCCGTCCTCCAGCATGAACCGCCACATCGGCGAAGCCACCTGGCTCTCGGAGTTGAACAGCTCGCCGTAATAGCCCAGCTCAATCTCCTTCACTGCGGCATCCGCAGGAAAATACTTCTCGATCAGACTGCTAAGCGCCTGCGAAGCCGGGAGCACCTTCTGCAAATCCTCGCTCCGGCTTGCTGCGATCTCAATCTTCGGCCAGCGGTAGGCCACAATCTTCTGGTCACTGTTAATCAGCTCCAGCCGCACTCTGAACAGAGACCACTTGTTATCCACCAGCGGATGCAGGACGAACCTCCCGACCTCACTCTCCTGTGAATCGAACCGGTAATTGGCAATGTCGGGAATCTGGCTCTTCAGCAGATTGCTCAGCTCCGAGAACGAGGAGTACATCAGCTTGCTGTCGATCGGCTCCTTAAGCTTCACAGGCAGTTCATTCTGCTCTTCGGCCGAATAACGGTACGTGATATCAGGCAGCTGCGGAGTAGCAGCCGGAATCGGACATAGCAGCCGGATATTCTTCTCCTCCATCACCGCCTGAGTCTCTGCGGACAGGGAAGTGAAGTCAAGTCCCGCACTGACCTGATCGCGCACATCGATCCATAGCTGATAGCACAGCAGCAGATTCAGCACCAGAAAGGCATATATCAATACACTCTTGGCCCTTCCCCAGTCCATAACGTCCCTCCTCGAATCGGTATTCTGTCCGCTTGGCTTAACTCCGCCCTAATTCAATGTAAGCTCACTGCCATCACTAAGCGTAACCCGCCAGACGGGATGAAGCTGCAGCTTCTCCCCGGCCAGCGCAGGCATATAAGCAGGCGTAAGCTCAACAATCCGCAAGGAGCTGCCGATCTGCGCCAGCCGCTGCTTCAGCAGTTCGCCGCCGGGCAGCTCGACAATGGTCTTCTCAGACTTGTCCTCATTCGTATACATCAGGGAGCGCTCATAGGAAGAGACCGTTCCCTGTTGTAGCTCCAGATGGATTACGCCGTACTGAAGCTGCGGGTTACTCATAATCGGATAGGAGCCCGACGGATAAGCGCCATAATATTGCTGAAAAGAAACCTTGCGGTCCTGTCGGCCCTCTTCCGTAGCAGCCAGCCTGTAGGTTCCGTTCCAGCCGCCGTGCCGGTTCACGAAATCCACCGCCTCCAGCGCATCCTTTGCCGGCGTACTGTCGCCATCCGGCAGTGCAGCCGGGTCGCTATAGCTCATCCAGTTCTGTTCCTGGTCTACCTGCAGGCTGCGCTTGCTATCCGTATAAATCTTGGAGCCATCCTTCTCCGGAATGTACCTGGTGCTGCCCGCATCGAAGAACAGATTGCTCTGCATTTGTTCAATGGTATACATACCCGCAGGCATCACGACTTTAACCAGCGGAACATCCGCCTCAGGAACATAATACTCACCGTTCACGGCTGTATACAGCGTCAGATTCTTGCCGAAGTCCACATGCTGCTGCACATCCTGGACCGTAAGATCGGCCTTAGCCGCTTCGTACACAATATCCCCGCGTGTGCTGAAGAAGATGGCATGGGCTTTGGAGTCATTTTTGATATTATAGATCCAGATCCGGTCAATGCTCTCCCCCTCGAACAGTGAATCCGGCGAAATCTGCATGATCCGCTGCAGCAGCGTTACCGGAATGCCTGCCCCGAACGACAGCTCAATGCCCGGATTCTCGCTGCGAATCTTGTCCCAGTCGAAATCCTGTACGGACCGCCGCTGGAAGCTCTCGAAGCTGCGGCCCTTCAGGCGGTTCATGATCAGATTATAGAAGGTGGAACTAGGGTAGAACAGCGTATGCTTGTCCCCGCCCATATGAATAATCATTTTATCGGGGTAGAGCAGGTTCTCCACCTTTTCCTCCGGCCCCATATTATCGGTCTTCACATATAAGGTCTTCGACAACACCGCCGAGTCGCTGCCCGGCAGCCTGTAGATCAGGTAATAGCTCTCCACGAGACTTCCGAGTATAAGCAGGACCAGCATCCATGACTTGATTCTCTCCTTCACGCCTCACTCCCCCTTTGCTTCATCAAAGGCAGTGTGAACGTGACCAGCGAGCCCTCATTCAGCTCCGACTGCAGGGAGATGGAGCCGCCGTGGGCTTTGACAATTTCCCGGGCAATGGACAGCCCCAGACCTGTTCCGCCCATGTTCCGCGAGCGTGCCTTATCCACCCGGTAGAAGCGTTCAAAGATCCGCTCAATATCCTTCTTCGGAATCCCTATACCAGAGTCACGGACAGACACGGCCAGCATGCCGTCCTCGTTCTTATGCGCCTCCAGCTGGATCGTCCCGCCTTCCGGCGTATACTTGAGGGCATTGGAGACCAGATTGCCCAGCACCTGATCAATCTGATCGCGGTCCAGCCAGGCTGTAGCGACATCCTTACGCACCCTGGTGCTGATGTGAATCCGCTTCTGGCGGATCTGGAAGGAGAAGCGGTCCGCCACATCCTCCAGCATCTCGGTGATATCCGTCTGCTGAATGCGCAGGCTGGATTCCTTAGAATCAAGTCGCGACAGATGCAGCAGATCCGTAACCAGCCGGATCATGCGCTCCGTCTCATTGCGGATAACGCCGACGAACCGCACGGCAAGCTGCGGATCTTCAAGTGCGCCGTCATCCAGCGCCTCCGCATAGCTCTTGATCGTCGTAAGCGGCGTCCGCAGTTCATGCGACACGTTCGCCACGAACTCCCGGCGAGACTCCTCCAGATTCTCCTGCTCCGTAACATCCTGCAGCACCGCAATCGTCCCGGCGATCCGTCCGCCTTCGCGGCGGTGAATCGGGGTGAAGGTCACCCGCACAATATTGGGGTCCTCTCCGACCATGGGAGACAGATGGAGCATGGCCGACTGGGGAACGCCCTGAGTTACCGAGACAGACTGCTCAGGCTCCAGGCCCAGCAGCCCGCCAAGCGAGGCTCCTGCCGGAAGCGGTCCTTCCGCGCCCAGCATCAGGGCAGCGCGCGTATTCATCAGAATCACCGCGCCGCTCTCGTCTGTGGCTACGACACCGTCACTCATATTGGCGAGAATGGACGACAGCTTCTCCTTCTCCTCTTCGTTCTGCAGCAGCGCCTCGCGCAGCCGGTCCGTCATATAGTTGAAGGCCTGGCTCAGCTGGCCAATCTCATCATTGCCGAACACAGGAACCTTCCGGTTGAAGCGCCCTTCGGCCACAGCCGTGGCATGCTTGGTCATCTCCTTAATCGGATGTGTGATCGTATGGGCCAGAATGACACCCAGTACGGCCGTCAACGCCAGCGCCAGCAGCAGCCCCGAGAGGAACACACTGTTAATCCGGCTCATGGTGGCATATAAGTCTTTCATATCGGCAGCTATATAGATGGCGCCTACCACCTTATCACCGGAAATTACCGGCTTCGCTACTACCTTCTTGCGCACATTATCATCAGCGATGATATATTCCTCATTATCGCTGATCCCCTGCAAGGCGCGGCTGACCACGGTCTGCGTGTTCCGCTGGCCGACATAGTCATTCTGTGAAGGGATCGAGGTGGTAATAATCTTGCCGCTCGCATCCAGCACCTGAATTTCTGCACCATTGATATACAGATTATTCACCATGCCGCGCAGGCTCTCCACCGCCGACTCCTCATCGGCTGTTCCTGTCTCACTGCCGAGTTTGTCAGCGGTGAGGATCGAGAGCATCTCGGCCCGGGCCTTCAGATCCTTGGTGAAGTTATCCGTCAGCGAGTTCTTCATCGAGCTGACAAAGTATACGCCAATCAGCTGCATCGCAATCAGAATCAGCAGCACATAGATTACGATAAGCCTGGCCTGAATCGTCCGGAAAAAGGACAGTGCCTTCATTACAACCCTCCGTTTTTGGGGCTATGCATCAAATAACCGAGTCCGCGCCGGGTATGAATATACTCCGGCTTACTGGGATTCTCCTCAATTTTTTCTCTGAGCCGGCGGATGGTCACATCCACCGTCCGCACATCGCCGAAATATTCGAAGCCCCACACAGCCTGCAGCAGATGCTCCCGGGTCATTACCTTGCCCGCATGGCGGATCATGTAATAGAGCAGCTCATATTCACGATGTGTCAGATCCAGCGGCTCACTATCCTTGTAGACCATGTACATATCCGTATCAATGAATAATCCGAAATGATAGACCCCCTGCTTGCTCTCCACTGTCTCACTCGGCGCTTCCGACGGGGACGGCTTATGCTGACGCCGCATTTGGGCCTTAACCCTGGCCAGCAGCTCACGGGTACTGAACGGCTTAGTCACATAATCATCCGCACCAAGCTCCAGACCCAGCACTTTATCAATCTCCCCATCCTTGGCGGTAAGCATAATGATAGGAATATCCAGATGGGCAGAGCGCACCTCACGGCAGACATCCATTCCGTCCTTGCCGGGCAGCATGAGATCCAGCAGCATCAGATCGGGACGCTTGGACAGAGCCAGCTCCACTGCACTGTTGCCGTCGAAGGCGCAGATGACCTCGTAGCCCTCTTTTTCCAGATTGAATTTCAATATATCAGCAATAGGTTGTTCGTCATCCACTACAAGAATCGTTCCCATTTGCATATGCTCAGCTTCACCTTTCTAACGATACTCGAAACCCTGATTCCTTTATTTTAACATACCTGCCTTAGCGTCACATCTATATAAGATGCCAGTTCAAAGAGAAATAAAAACCGCCCGAAATGATCCGGACGGCAGAGAAGAATTATAGAATGGTGGTCTAGCTCTTATCCATTACTTCAGGTATTTCATTGGATTGATGGCCGTCCCGTTCTTGCGGATCTCGAAATGCAGATGCGTCCCCGTGGAGCGCCCGGTGTTGCCCATAATTCCGATGGGGCTGCCCTGTCCCAGCTTCTGTCCGATAGAGACCGAAATACTGCTTAAATGCCCATAGTACGTAACGTATCCGTTGTTATGGTTAACGATCACCACATTGCCGTACCCGTTCTGCACACCAGCGAAGCTGACCGTCCCAGCGTCCGCAGCCTTGATCGTGCGGTTGCCCGATACCAGATCGACTCCCTTGTGTGTGCGTCCCCAACGCTCGCCGTAGCTGCTGGAGATCATCGCTCCGCTAACCGGCCAGGCGAACATTCCTGTTCCTTCACCTACAACCTTGGTGCCGGAATAGACCACTTCAGGCAGAGAAGCCTTCACTACGCTCTGGCCCAGCCACTCCTCCTGAACCACCTGTCCGTTCTCTTTGGTCAGCCTGTACTTCATCGTTTTGAGCCCGGTTTGTCCGGGGCGGACTACCTTCCGCTTGCCTGCCGGCAGCTGGTCACTCTTGCGGATAATAACCTCAGGCTCCGTGACCACCTCTTCAGTTACCTGTTCTACGGTCACTACCGTTAGGTCAGGCTGTGGCACCGTTAGCTGCAATTCATCCCCAATCTGCAGACTAAGCTCCTTCACCTCGGGATTATTGCGGAAAATCTCCGCCTGAGTGATATTGAACCGGGAAGCAATAGCGGAGACTGTGTCGCCTTCTTGAACCGCATAGCGCAGCGGCGCCTCCCTGCCTTCAGTCAGCACCTTCACTGCCTCTTCTACACTAAGCACCTTATTGGGATCTGCCTTCACCGGAACAATGTTAACTTCCTCCCGGATCTTGACTGACTCCACCTGATCATTGGCGGCTGAACCAGCCGCTCCCGCCTTGGCCGCTGTCTTCTTCAGCTTCGCACCCGGAGCTGCCGCCTTCTGCGGAGCGTAATGCGACTTAACGGCCTGAAGCACCGCCGCCGCCGTCTCCTGATCCTTCACAATCCCGAGTGGTTCCCCATCCACAGCCAGTTGTACGCCTACGGCATAAGCCTTGAGCATACCATCCAGCTTGTCCAGTGTAGCCTCGCTGTTAATCTCCGGCTTGTAAGCCCGCTGGGCCTCGGTCGTAATACCGCCGGTCTGTAGTACCATCACAGATTCAGGATACTTGAGCTGATATTCCCGTCTCTTCTCCTCGAACAGCTTGTTCAAATCCGCCTCCTGGTTCAGCGCTCCAATCTCCTCACCGTTCACCAGCACTTTGTAATAGGTTACTGTATTCGCTGCTACCTGCTTCTTCTGTGCCCCCACCAGGAAGGTGGTCAGCAGAACCAGACCGGCAGAAGCCAGTATCCATGAACGCCGGCGGCGGGATTTCATCTCCGGCTGAAAGACACGGGATTCCCCCGAAGTCATTGCATCCTTACCTTGTTCACCTGCTGCACCAGATCCTGCGGATGCTTCTGCACGGTTCCGCAGGTTCCCCATCCGGCGTATAAACTTAAATCCTTTCATGAAACTCTCCCTTTCGGCTGTAAAAACAAGAATGTATATGCTTCGCGCATCCGATTTGCATGAGTACGAATATGACTGTATGACGCATACGAAAAAGGTTACAAAATATTAACCCTTATTAGTCCTTTTTTACTGTACCATAGCCTGAAGAAAAATTTCAACTTTGCTCCCATAGCAAAACCCGCCAATTTCGCGGGTTTATTCCCAAAATATGCGTTTTAAACGGCGAAATCTTGTCCAAAAAATGACAATTTTAATTCTGATTCGTCCCTCCGCTATCTGGTGTAAGCATTTTCATCAGCGCCTTATATTCATCCTCATCTACGTACTTCGCAATGATACCCTGCAGTTCCGTTACTTCGCTCTCTGTCAAGCCGCCCTCCAGGGCAGCAGAGATCTTGATCATCTCCTCCTGGGGAAGCTTATTCATCAGAATATTGAAGATATTGGATTTCGCATTAGCAGGCAGGTTCTCCTTTAGATCATTCATAGCCTCCGGCGTCATCACCAGATTCTGGTCCAGCCCCTGCTCACTCTGTTCTTCTCCCGAAGCGGCTTGTCCCATCACAGGCAGTGCATTATCGGGCACCGTCTCGTCTACCGATTTCTCTTGAAGATTCCCGGCTTTTCCGCCACTGCTGTCCTTCTTCTCTACCTCCGTCTTGCTTGAATCAGCCTCCTTATTGAAGTTTTTAGTCTCGCTTGAGGCCGCTTTGGAATTCTCCTTGGGAGCAGCCCCGCTGCCGCCCATACCGGTCAGACTCTTCACAAAGCCGCCGATTCCCGGCCCCGGCCCGTCCAGCTTGATATCGAAGCTGGCCAGCACCGACTGGATATACGTATTCACCACATAGGCCGTTGTCAGCATGGACAGGCCGCTCGCCAGCACCACAATCAGGCAGATGCTCAGCGCACGCTTCACTATTTTCACCAACATCACTCCCTTACACCCTGCTCTATTCAACCTCAGAAGAATCGGTTCGCTATGATCCCATTCTCACAGTATTGACTAGAACAACGTCCGGGAAACGTCCCCGAAGCACATTAAAGCTGATTAACCTGCTAAAAAAACATCAGAACATACAGAAACAGGAGCCTCACCGAGGCCCCTGCTCCTATACATATCTATTTAGTTCTGCTTCAGTCTAGATATAGATTGGCAGTACTTGATTAGTCTGTTCACGGTTGCGGCCCACAGAGAAGATCGAGATCGGAATCCCCGTCAGTTCCGATACACGTTCCACGTATTTGCGTGTGTTGGCCGGCAGATCCTCCAGCGTCTTCGCCCCAGTGATGTCCTCACTCCAGCCTGGAAGCTCCTCATAGACCGCTTCACACTCTGCCAGCATTTTCAGGCTTGCTGGGTAATGTGTGATAATATCTCCACGGTACTTGTAGCCGGTGCAGATCTTCACAGTCTCAAGACCGCTCAGGACATCCAGCGAGTTCAGCGACAGGCCGGTGATTCCGCTGACGCGGCGGGCGTGACGCACAACCACACTGTCGAACCAGCCCACGCGGCGGGCGCGTCCGGTTACGGTTCCGTACTCATGCCCGGTCTCGCGAATATAATCACCGGTAGCATCGTTCAGCTCTGTAGGGAACGGGCCGTCTCCAACGCGGGTAGTATAAGACTTCGCCACACCGATAACCTGCTTGATCTTGGACGGGCCCACGCCCGAACCGATGCAGACGCCGCCAGCCGAAGGATTCGATGAAGTAACGAACGGATAAGTTCCCTGGTCGATATCGAGCATCACGCCCTGCGCACCTTCGAACAGCACCCGGGAATCCGCATCAATCGCATCATTCAGTACCACCGAAGTATCGGTTACATAGCCGCGCAGCACTTCTGCATACTCCAGATATTTGGTCAGAATCTCTTCCACATTCAGCGGCTCAGCGCCGTATACCTGAGTGATCACCTGATTCTTCTCTTCCATCAATGGACGAAGTCTCAGCTCGAATTCCTCAGCGTCCATCAGATCGGCAATCCGGATGCCGTTACGGGCAGCCTTATCCATGTAGCACGGGCCGATCCCCTTGCGTGTTGTACCGATTTTGTTCGGGCCTTTGCGGTCTTCCTCAAGCGCATCCAGCACCATATGATAAGGCATAATGACATGCGCACGATCGCTGATTACCAGGTTCTTCGTATCGAAGCCATTGTCATGAATATAATTAATTTCTTGGATCAGCGCTTCCGGGTTAATGACCATTCCGTTGCCGATAACACAAGTCTTCTCTTTATAAAATACACCAGATGGAATCAAGCTCAGCTTGAACTTCTTTCCGTCAATCAGAATCGTGTGACCGGCATTGTTACCCCCTTGATACCGGGCGACCACATCTGCACTTTCCGCCAGAAAATCCGTGATCTTGCCTTTGCCTTCGTCTCCCCATTGTGTTCCCACGACGACTACCGTTGACATGTACATTCCTCCGTAGGTGCTAGCAAGCACCATTATTTTTCCGCTTATCATAGGGGCTCTGTACGCGCTTCATCTTGTACGCAGCCCTCCGGACACCAGGCGGGCAGGCCGCCAAAGCACAATAATCAGTGTAACAGCGGCACTTTTTAAAGTCAAATAAAAACGAACGATCACAGACTGAAATGTGCGATCGTTCGTGTATTGTGCGAAGTTTGCCTAACCTGCAAACGGTTCTGCATGGGCCCGCTCGTAGTTGACGAACTTGTTGAAGTTCTTGAGGAACACAAGCTCCACCGTCCCTACCGGACCGTTACGCTGCTTGGCAATAATAATTTCGATAATGTTCTTCTTCTCGGTATCCTGATTGTAATAATCATCACGGTACAGGAAGGCTACGATATCGGCATCCTGCTCGATAGAGCCTGATTCACGAAGGTCACTCATCATCGGCCGTTTGTCCTGGCGCTGCTCCACACCGCGGCTGAGCTGGGACAAGGCAATAACCGGAACGTCAAGCTCACGGGCGATCTGCTTCAGGGTACGGGAGATTTCCGATACCTCCTGCTGGCGGTTCTCGCCGGCCTTGCCCCGGCCCTGGATCAGCTGCAGGTAGTCGATGACAATCATTCCGAGTCCCTTTTCCTTCTTGAGCCGGCGGCATTTCGCCCGGATATCGGTAACTGTGATGCCCGGAGTGTCGTCGATGTAGATTTCGGACTCGGACAGCGACTGGATGCCCATCGTGAGCTTGGACCAGTCATCATCGCTCTTGAAATCACCGGTACGCATAATATTGGCGTCCAGATTGGCCTCTGCGCAGATCATACGCTGAACCAGCTGGGGCGCCGACATTTCCAGACTGAAGATGGCTACCGTCTCCTTCGCCCGCACCGCCACATTTTGCGCGATATTCAGAGCGAAGGCCGTCTTCCCGACGGAAGGACGGGCCGCCACAATAATCAAGTCATTGCGCTGAAAGCCGTTCGTCATATGGTCCAGGTCAACGAACCCGGTTGGAATCCCCGAGGTTCCGCCTTTATTCTGATGGAGCAGCTCGACCCGGTCGAATACCTGCATGAGCACATCGCGGATGGCAATAAACCCGCTGCCGCTGCGGCGGTTCGAGATCTCCAGGATTCGCCGCTCGGCGTCACTCAGCATAATGCCTACGTCTTCGCCGCCGGTATAGCCTTCGCTGACAATCTGCGTGGCTGTGCGGATCAGCCGCCGCAGCATCGCCTTCTCCTCAATAATCTGGGCGTAATAATCGACGTTGGCCGCAGTCGGCACCGCATGCGCCAGCTTCGCCAGATAGCTGACACCGCCGATATCCTCAAGCTCCCCCTTATCCTGGAGCCGGGATGTCAATGTAATCAGGTCAATCGGCTGGCTCTCTTCTCCGAGCTGCACCATCGCCTCAAATATCATCTGATGCGGTTTGTCGTAGAAGTCTTCGGTATTCACCCGCTCCATCGCGGTAATTAGCGCCTCATCCGACAGTAGAACTGCACCCAGTACGGCCTGTTCTGCCTCCAGATTCTGCGGGGGAACCCGATCGAAAAAGAGATCTCCACCCATCCTACTCCTCCGTTACCTGAACCGTGAGGTTAGCCTTTACTTCAGTATGCAGCTTAACTGTTGCCTGGAACGTGCCTACATGGCGGATCGAATCGCTCAGCTCAATTTTGCGCTTGTCGATGACGATGCCCTGAGTAGCTGCCAGTGTCTCGCCGATCTGCTTGCTGGTAATAGCGCCGAAGAGACGGCCGCCTTCGCCTGCTTTGGCCTTTAGAGTCAGGGTCAGCTCATCCAGCTTCTTGCCCAGCTGTACCGCTTCCTCCTTCTCCTGGTCCTTGCGGCGCTGTTCGGCTGCCGCCTGGTTCTCCAGTGTCTTCACATTACCGTCTGTAGCCGGACGAACCAGCCCGCGCGGCAGCAGGAAATTGGCTGCATAGCCCTCCGACACCTCTTTGACCTGCCCCTTCTTGCCTTGACCCTTAACATCCTTCAAGAATATGACCTTCATTCAAATAACCCCTCTTTCGCTTCAATTTCGGCCAGCACTGCGAGCAGTCTGGCTTCCGCTTCTTTGGTTGTTCCTTCAAGCTGTACAGCCGCGTTGGACAGATGTCCGCCGCCGCCCAGCTTCTCCATGACTACCTGCACATTCATCCGACCCAGAGAACGGGCGCTGATGCCGATCAGGCCGTCAGGACGTTCACTGATGACGAAGGATGCCACCACATTCGTCATCCCAAGCAGCGTATCCGCCGTCTGGGCGATCAGCAGCTGCGGAATCTTCATCCCGGGCTGTGTGACCACCAGTGCTATCTGGTCATACACCATACGCGCATGCTTGATGATCTCCGCCTTCGAGATATACTCCTGCAGATCCTCCTTCAGCATACGCTGAATGAGAATCGTATCCGCCCCGACCCGGCGCAGGAACCCGGCCGCCTCGAAGGTCCGCGAACCTGTATGCAGCGCGAAATGCTTCGTATCGACCGTAATCCCGGCCAGCAGCATCGTGGCCTCCAGCGGGCTGAGCTTAATCTTGTCATGAATGTACTGCAGCAGCTCCGTCACCAGCTCACAGGTCGATGACGCATACGGCTCCAGATACACGAGTACAGCGTCATTGATGAACTCCTCACCCCGGCGGTGATGGTCAACCACCACAATCCGGCTGGCAACCTGCACCAGCCTCGGCTCCATAGTCATGGAAGCCTTGTGTGTATCCACAACAATCAGCAGCGTATGCTCCGTCATCATCTGGAGAGCCTGCTCTGGCGTGATGAAGGTCTTGTAGAGCGCCTCATCCTTACGGATCTCCTCCAACATCCGGGTAATCGAAGGATTCGGCGTCTCCATCACAATGCTGGCTTCCACATTGTACATCTGTGCCGCCTTAAGCAGGCCAATCGCCGCTCCCACCGCGTCAATATCCGGTATCCGGTGCCCCATAATCAGGACCCGGTCGCTCTCCTGCATCAGATCCCGCAGGGCGTGGGCGATCACCCGCGCCCTGACGCGGGTGCGTTTCTCGGCGGCATTGGTCTTGCCGCCGTAGAAGGAGAGCCGCTGGCCCGCCTTCACCGCGGCCTGGTCCCCGCCTCTGCCGAGCGCCATGTCCAGACTCGACTGGGCAAGCGCTCCCAGCTCACTGGCCGATTCCGAGCCGTAGGCAAGGCCTATGCTCAGCGTCATCGGCACCTTGAGGTCAGCCGTCATCTCACGGACCTCATCCAGCACCACGAACCTGCTCTCCTCCAGGGCCTGAAGGCTGCGGTGATTCAGCAGCATCAGGTAACGCTCGGAAGACAACCGGCGCAGATATACCTCGAATTGTTTGCTCCACTCGGTAATCTCACTGGCAACCTTGGCGATTAGCGAAGTGCGCTGCTGATCATCCATCCCCTGGGCGGCCTCATCCAGATTATCCATCATGACAATTCCAATCGCCAGCTTCTCTTCCTCATACCGCTCACGCAGCACCACAAGCTCGGTAATATCGAATAAATACAGCAGCCGTTCGCTTGGAATCACCACGACCTCATAATAACGGTCATCCACCGTAAGCTCATGGCGCTGCTCCTTCAATACCCCTTCCTTAACCGGTTCCCGCTTGGACGGCAGGCTCTGCAGAGAAGCCATAACCTCAGGCATCAGCTCCTGCATATCTTCACCCACAAGAGACTTGCGGGAGAAGATCTGGCCGGCATTCCGGTTATGCCACTCCACCGCCCGGTCCTCACTGTACAGGATAATTCCGAGCGGAAGCATGCTTACAGCCTCCCCCTCCACCCGCTTGATGCGGAAGGACAGGCCGTTGATATAATCTACAAGGTTGCGGCGGAACGACAGCTCGGCCTGCAGCATGGTGAAACACAATGTGCCGGCCAGGAAGAGGCTGGCAACACCGAGGACCCAGTTATAGATACTCACTACTATAATCAGGACCAGCAGCAGTAAGAACGCCCACACGGTATGATAGCCGTGCCAGCGTCTTTGCAGAAATTTTGGCATGAGCCCTCACCCTATCGTTTCGATTTCTTCACAAGCTCCCGCAGCGGAAACGCCAGGTCCACCACACCAATAATCCAGAATCCCGGCAGAGCAATAACAGGGATGGCCAGCAGAAGAGCGATGATCTTGCTCCACTTCCGTTCATGCACCAGGAAGAAGAGGAAGCCGATGGTCTGAATCTTGAACGCAATCTGCAGCAGCGGCAGCAGATTGGCCGAGACCATTAGCATGAAGCCGCTGTCGGCACCGCCGAACAGCAGGCTGATTACGACGCCAAGCAGATAATACCAGATGAATGCTCTGGCCAGTCTCCATTCCCGCGCCGGCTTCAGCTTGGGCACCGCATATCCCATACTGTTCAGAATAGGGCGGACAATGGAATGGGTAATGACCGCAATCACGAACGCACTGAGGATCAGCGTCATCGGTATCGCCTGGATCGTCAGCCAGCTCATCTGGCCAATCTGATCGGAGGAGAGGGCGATCTCGGACAGCAGCGGATTGCTTGCCCCCATACTTGCCAGCCAGTCTGCATAGGTCTTCAGAACATCATAGACATAGTCGTACAAGTTGAACTTAAGGAACGTCGTACTGATCAGCAGGATCAGCAGGAATTCAGCTAGGATAGCGACCATACCGGCAATCAGTGTAGAAATCGCTGAAGCACGCTTCTTGTACCATCGTCCCATCACAAGGGCCGGGATTAAGAAATAAGCCGCAATCAGGATATACATCGGGGTAATCAGGCCCACAATCAGCAGAACCGGTAACAGATGCAGAATGAACTGCTTGGTGTTAAGGGTCGTAAAGAGCACTATGGCCGGAATAATCATAAAGAATGTTGTAATAAGCAAAAGCGGGGTTGACAGGGATAACAGCAGCAACAGATAAGCTACGCTCCAAGCCACAGATGTCCAGCGAAATTTCAACAGTATTCACCTCTTACGCATATGTTCTTCTAATGCAGATATATCCTGGTACCATTCTTCCAGCTGATGGCCCTCCTGCCTGTGCTTTCTCAGCTTCTCCAGCAGTAAATCATCCAGCTCGCGATAAGGGATACCGAGTCTGCGCCCCAAGATGTACGAGCTCATAATCAGGCTGGCCAGACTGTCGCCGACACGCGTGGTACTGCCTTCCCACAGCGCTTTGAATAACCTTGAGACTTGATCAATAACTTCCGTCTTTAACCACTCAATTACCTTGGCGCGTTTGGCCACATCCAGATCCTTCGGCACATTGGGCACTGTCTCTCTACCTCCGGCAAAAAGCATTATTCTCCATTATAGCATAAAAATTTCCGAGCCACACGGACGCCTGCCGCCCCTGAATACCGCCTTCCATCTTTCAAAAAAGGCCCGCATTCCGCTTCGCCGGAAATACAGGCCTTGGTACCTTATAACGATTCGAGCGATTGCCGTGAGACAAATTTCTCGCAGTATTCAATAATCTGGCTCCGGCGTACAATGCCGATGAACCGCTTCATATCGTCGACCACCGGTACGAAGTTCTGGACCTTGGCCAAATTAATCAGATCTTCCATATCCGCATCAATCGAGACCGCCAGATTGTTCATCCGCAGCGGGACATCCTTAAGCAGAAATTTGGAAGCATTCTCAAAAGTGACCGCGCCGCCCGACTCCTTCATATACCAGAGCAAATCACCTTCAGTAACCGTTCCGGCATATTCACCGTTGCGGTTCAGGATCGGCACTGCTGTATAGCGGTGAAACTCCATCCGTTCCAGGGTCTGCCGCAGCGTCGAATCCATGGTAACACATGCGACCTCCTGCTTCGGAAGTAAAAAAAACGCAATGTTCATCTCTTGATCCTCCTCAAAGAATTCCGAAGGAATGCTACTTTACCTTCCTTGCACTAAAGCCCACCGTAGTAATACGTCTGCCCTCAGCAATAAGTTCCATTCCATTATAGCATGAAGACAGTAAACAGCAGCCATTAACCTTGAGGGAATGGCTGCTGTTTTTACACGGACAACAATGGCCGTTCTAATCCTATTGTACTGCAGGTGTGGCCGAAGGCTCAAGCGCATTGCCGGCCTTGCCCGGCTCAATCAGCTGGTCAACCGGTGTGCTGGGGTTCATCCAATTGTCGATCAGCGCCTTGGCTTTATTCAGATCCTCTTCGTTCACTACATCGTAGTAGACCCCGTCCATCCGTTTGCCTTCCCCCATCACCGTGAAGCTGGAGATATCCATGTCCTTGCCGCCCATGAACTTCTTGGCGAGACTGATGATCATCGAGGGCTGAATATCCGTTTTGAAGTTGTCGCCCATGATATCCAGCAGCTCAGGAATATTGCCGATCTGGCTGATTGATAACATTTTATTCGCTACGACATCAATAAAGACCTGTTGACGTTTGGTCCGGTTGAAATCGCTATCCTCACGGTAGCGGGTATAGTTAAGTGCCTCTTCGCCGTTATAATTCGACTTATTGGCCTTAATGGTGAATTTCTCATGGTCTTTGCCTTTGTTGACAATATCCTTCTTGATCGGGAGCGGCACACCGCCAATGGCATCGACAGCATCCTTCAGCCCCTGAAAGTTGATGGTGGCATAATATTGAATATCATGGCCGAGGAGCGCTTCCAGTGTGTCCTTGGACATTTGCTGCCCGCCGAACGCATAAGCATGTGTAATTTTATCCTTCTTATTGTCCTTGTATCCGATAATTTCCGTGTAGGTATCCCGGGGAACGGAGATCAGCAGAATTTTATAATCCTCCGGCCGGATCACCGCATACATCATGGTATCTGAGCGTGCGGTTTCATTCTTCCGCTGATCTGTACCCAGAAGCATCAGAGAGAACGGATCGCTTTTGAGTGCCACGGGTTCAGCCTTAACGGAAGTCGGTGTCTTGCTGGTGTTATTCTCCAGAGGCACATAAGATTCGTTTGCCAGCTTGGTCTCTACCTGATCGGACAAAAAGAGGTCGAAGGCCAGCACAGCAAGCGGCTTCTGGAACAGAAACCCTCCGGCGGCAATCACCAGTACCAGAATGAGCGCAATGTATCTTTTCTTTATTTTTTTAAGCTTATTCATCATTATTTATTCCTTCTTTATGGTGGAATGTACATATTATGAACGTAATCTATTTACAATGGCCGCTTGGGCTTCCAAGACAGTCATGAGTGGGCTGTTCTAGCTGCTGTACGCCGCCCTGCTTCAGATGGTATTATTCCCCCTTTCCGGGATTCGGGTCGTTCTAATTGTAGAATAAACCTGGAAAACGGCTTTGACACATAAACAATATTTCTATTGTAATCACTTCACAACTAAAAAGAAACAACAAATAACGACAACATTGGCATTTAAGCCGCTTATATTCCATAAAGTATATGACGCAGCAAACGGCGTTTTGATTCTTTTTCAGGGAAAAAAATAAAAAAAGACAGTCTGTTCAGCCACTTAACACAGCAGATCAGACCGTCCTCTTAGCCTATTCAGTATCCTTAATCCACCAGCTCTGCGGATTGATGATATTGCTTAAAGCGTTCATTGTTACCCCTTGCAGGCGCTTATTCACCGCAGTAATATCCGAGCGTTCAGCGAAAAAGATCATCGGAACCTCATCATTGATCAGCTTCTGCCATTCATAATAGATTTCCTTCCGGAAGTCCTTATCGTACGCCTTCAAGCTGACTCCTTCCCGGATCAGGTCCTCACTGCGCTTCGACGTCCACCGGGGGTAATTCCACGAATCGGCAGCGCGCCATAAGCCCGAAGGATCAGGGTCGCTGGCCAGTCCCCACACGCCGTTGAACAGCTCCACTGCCGGATCATCCGACTCCACCGCTTCATAAAAGGTATTCAGCTCCTTCAGGCTTCCTCCGCTGAGCCGCACATCCAGCCCGACATCACGCCAATTCTGGAGAATGGCTGCCGTCCGGGCCTCAGCTGTCTTGCTGCCGCTCATCGCATCATAGTGAATAACAAGCTTCTTGCCGCCGGGATCTTCGCGGAGTCCATCCCCGTCCATATCCAGATACCCGGCCTCATCCAGCAGCTGCCCAGCCTTTTCCGGAGAATAGGGATAGGTGTCGATCTCCTCATCCGCGATCTTGGCCCAGCTGGAGCTGGGGATAGGTGTCTCGATAAGCGTCCCAAGGCCATAGGAATATTTATCTAGAATCCCTTGCCGGTCAAGTGCATAATACATTGCCTTACGCAGTCGTTTATCCTTAAACTTGGGATTATCCATTACCACCTGACCGTCTGTCTCATCCCAGTGTCCAAACTTGAACCCGATATATTCAAACGACATTCCTGGTGTGACCCTAATCTCTACATTATCCAATTGCCCTGCGGCTTCATAGGCATCACGCGGCAAAGCCGCCATATCGACAGTTCCTGCTTCAAGCAGAGCGGTAATATCCTTGCTGTCGATCGCCTTATAAGTAATCCCGTCCAGAAGCGCTCCGCCCTTGTAATAATTATCGAACCGTTTCATTTCCACCGTCTGGCCCGGCACAATGCTGGTTACCATGAACGGACCCGTGCCAATTGGCTGCTTGCGCACCTGATCGCTGTCCGGCATGTCCTTAACAGCCACTCCCTCGAAGTACCGCTTGTTCATCGGGTAGGCCCACAGATTATCAATCATGTTCACCCGTGCTGAATTCATTGTAATGCGCAGCGTATACGGGTCCATCACCTTAAGCCCTGTAATTTCCTTCGCCTGGCCCTGGTGGTAAGCTTCTGCGCCCTTGATCATCTCAACGCTATAGTATCTGGAACCCGTATACTCCGGGCTGGCGATAGTCTCCAGAGCAAACTTCCAATCCTCCACGGTCAGCTCATCCCCGTTATGCCAGCGGACCCCGGGCTTAATGGTGAATGTGAACACCGTATGATCCTCGGACTCCTGCCAGCTGGCGATATTAGGAGCAGTGGACAAATCATCCTTCACAGTGAACATGGCCTCAGTGGTGAACTCCAGCACATTGGAATCATCTTCTCCTTCGAAGAATGCCGGTTCAAAAATCCCTTGAAAAGCCGACGGGTAGCCGAAGGTCACAGTCCCGCCTGTAATGGGTTCATCGGCTGTTTGGCTAAGGCGCGCCACAACATTCTTGACGGCCGGGCTTGGCCCGCTGCATGCCGACAATGCCACCAAGAGCGCAAGCGGTAGCATCAGTCTGCCGATGAGTCGGTTTGACATATATTTCTTCCCTCCCGGGTTGGATCACACAGTAATGTAAGCGGTTTCCACACTAGATTTTACTGTAATGCCTATTATGCAGATTATGGACAATTAATTATTCCACATTATAGAGGATATACAATATTCACTGTAAAGTGAAGTCTTTAATTTATTTCGGGGCAGCCAAGAACCCTTCCGATGTTGAAAAAAGCCTGCCCTGACGGGCAGACTTCAGCTACAGCAGCGCCTTAATTTTCCTCTCCCGGGTGGATGATGCTAAGGCCCTCCACATGCTTTTTCCGCATCAGCTTACGCTTCTTCCGGGTCTCCTTGCTCTCAAAAATAATATCAAAATCATAATCCTCCGGATACAGCTCCTCCTTGGACAGATAAGGCTTCAGCCGCTTATGGTTAATGCTCAGCTTCTGCTTCTGGATCATCACTCCGACCCTCCCCCGGCTGTCCTTCCTCTCATCGACAATTCCAGTGCGCCCCAGAGAGCTGACATAGACAGCATCCCCGATCGCAAATTCAGGTACTGGAGTATGCGCCTCCTGTGATACACCGTTTACCTGCTGTCCTTCAGCCGTTCTATCCGCTTTTGCAGATATTTCAGCCTCCGCTGCTTCTTTAGCCCTCTGAGCAGCTCTGATAGCGTCCGTCCACGGGCTGTGGCCGCTTCTGTGTCCCTGCTGCTCTGTCACAAGCTGTTTGGCCCGCTCGATAACGGAATGGAGAATACCCAGCTTCTCGGCGATCTGCAGCGCGTAGCTCTCGCCAGCCTCGCCAATCGTTAGCTTATACAGCGGCTGCAGCGTGTTCTGATTGAACTCCATCCGTGCATTCTCGAAGCCTGCCGTTGCCGCCGCGAAGGCCTTCAGCTCATTGAAGTGGGTCGTTACCACGATATTAGCCCCCTTCCGGTTCAGCTCCTCCAGAATCGCGATGGACAGCGCGAACCCTTCACCAGGGTCTGTGCCGGCAGCCAGCTCATCAATCAGCAGCAGCACGCCTCTGCCGGCATCATAGAGCATTCCTTCAATACTCTTCATCTGTGCCGAGAAGGTGCTCAGGGACTGTGTCAGGCTCTGTCCGTCTCCGATAACGCTCATTACATTGGTGAAGACCGCGAAGTCACTGCCGGGATCAACCGGTACCAGCAGGCCGGACTGTGCCATTAATACGAGCAGGCCCAGAGTTTTGAGCACCACCGTCTTGCCGCCTGTATTCGGCCCGGTTACGATCAGCGATTTATACCCCTGACCCAGCTCCAGACTGACCGGCACCATATCCTTCAGCAGGGGGTGACGGCCTCCATTCATCCTCACATACCCGCGTTCGTTCAGAGCAACCGGCCCAGCATCCATTACCCGGGCAACCTTCCCTTTGGCGAAAATAAAGTCATACATGCCCGTTACCTCAATATTAAGCCGGATAGCGGCCTGCTCCTGCTCTAACAGCCCTGTCAACATACTCAGGATTATTCCTTCCTCGCGGGCCTCGTCAGCAGTCAGGAGCCCGATCTCTCCCTGTAACGAGGCCACCTCATCCGGCTCCACGAATACCGTCTGCCCGCTGGTGGACTGATCCAGCACCGAGCCCTTAATTTGCTTATGATACTCCCGTTTCACCGGGATGACATACCGCCCGCCGCGCATACTGACCAGACTTTCCTGTAAAATGGATTTGTGGCGGTTCATGATACTCTCCAGCTTCCGGTGCAGGCGCTCCTTGGCGACCGCCAGCCGTTTGCGGACCCGTTCCAGTCCTTTGCTGGCCTGGTCATCAATGACGCCCAGCCGGATACACCGTTCTATCTCGTCCCGAACCCCATTCAGCTCCTGAAGGGATGCCCCGTAAGCGGCGATGCGCGGCGCTATCTGCTCCTTGGCGGCCATGTATTTCCTGAGCTGTCCGCAGCTGTTCAGAAACAGCGAGACTGCAGTGAAATCCTGCTCATTATACATATAGCCGGTTCCAAGCAGTGACAGCACCCATTCAATGCCCTCCAGCGAGGGAATCGGCACACTGGCTCCGCGTTCCAGCAGCTCCTTCGCTTCTTGCGCCTCCTCAAGCGCCCGGTGTATCGCCGGCAGATAGATCATCGGCTGAAGCTCACTGACAATCCTTCTTCCCTCATAAGATACCGCATGACGCAGCAATTCCTGCTTAATCGTCTCATATTCCAATGTGTGCAGACTTTGCAGATTCAAGCTGAATTCCTCCTTGTATACAAGTATATTTCTTATCCCAATCCACTGCGCATAACGCAAAAAGAGGGCAAAGAACCGCCACTACGGCAGTCTTCGCCCTCTTATTGCTGCTGCTTCTCTTTGGCCTCAGAGTCCCGGCTCTGTCGGGAGGACACCTGAAAACAGAAAAAACCGTGCTGCAAGAGCACGGTTAATCACAAAGAGAACAATAGCCGGATCAAGAGGCCATCATGACGCTTCGCGTGTGTTCTTAACTAAATCATTCATTCCAGCAGCCCACGGTCTACTCAGTCAGAGATGTCACCAGGACAGACTCCAACAAGACATGCCTCTGGCAAAATCAGAGCATGCGGCGGCTAACAGCCGGAACGATATGAAATTGCTTAGTTAAGAACGCTCACCAACATCAAAATTTCCCCTTTAGTTATAGGATACCTGTAATTTACTACAGCTGGAATCCGTTTGTCAATTAGGGGTTATCCCATACAAAAAGCAGCCGGCTAAGCCGGCTGCTTCATAAAACGTCCTATTCTGTTGTGTAAGGCAGCAGCGCGATTTGACGCGAGCGCTTTACAGCAATAGTCAGAGCGCGTTGGTATTTTGCACTTGTACCAGTTACACGACGCGGCAAGATCTTTCCGCGTTCGCTGATGAACTTCTTAAGAAGCTCAGTGTCTTTATAATCAATGTGAGTAATCTTGTTCACAGTGAAATAGCACACTTTTTTACGCTTGTTGCGTCCACCACGACGTGCCGGTCTTTTGTCGTTGTCCGCACCTTCTCTTGGTTTGAAAGCCATGTTCAGTTCAGTCCTTCCTTATTAAAATGGCAAATCATCGTCCGATATATCGATCGGTTTTCCATCGCCCGAAAAGGGATCTTGGGTATTGTTGTTACGCGAGAAATTATTGTTGCTTCCATTTCCGCGAGCACTGTTCCCGCCGTTACCGCCGCCACCGAAGGCTGGCTCTTCAGGCATACTTCCGCCACTTGCTGCATTTCCGCCTTCACGGCTCTGCGCGGATTCCAGGAAACGGACATTATCGGCAATAACTTCAGTAACGTATACACGTTTGCCTTCGTTATTCTCGTAATTCCGTACTTGGATGCGTCCTTCCACGGCTGCCAGTCTTCCTTTGCGCAAATAATTGGCACAGGTCTCAGCCAGCTGTCTCCAGGTTACTACCGGGATAAAGTCCGCTTCGCGTTCACCGTTCTGGCCCGTAAAGTTACGGTCTACGGCAAGCGTAAACTGTGTTACGGCAACACCAGCAGGAGTATAACGAAGTTCCGGGTCACGGGTCAACCGACCGATCAGAATGATACGGTTCAACAATTAGGTCCCCTCCTTAATAGCGCGATTCGTTACAAAGCTTGTCAATATCTTAGGCAACGTCGTTCGTAATGAGATAACGAATTACTTCGTCAGAAATCTTCATGATACGCTCAAGCTCAGTAACTACTGCAGGTTCTGCATTGAAGTTAACCAAAACAAAAACGCCATCACGATGTTTCTTGATCTCATACGCAAGACGGCGTTTACCTTGCACATCGTGCTTTGTAATTTCTCCGCCGTTGGAGATGATGCCTTGGAATTTTTCGACTGCTGCTTGAACGGCTTCTTGTTCAATGTCAGGACGAATAATGTACATGACTTCATATTTGCGCATAATTTTCACCTCCTTATGGTCTGCGGCCCCTGATCAGGTCAGGAGCAAGGAACGAGCACAAACATAGACTCGCACCAAATCAATATACCAAACCCAGCAGAGGATTGCAAGTTTTATTAATACGTACCAGATGCTGGACCATAGTAAAAAGGTGTTGGCGGATTCCATAATAACCTCTGAGTAATCCCTCATCGTCAAGGCCACAATATAACCGCTTCATCATTCGATAACAGGAGGTTATTCACCAATGGGCGAACAGACGGAGTATGAAAAAGGCGACAAAGCCCCCAACCCGGGCGTTTACACCGAGGTAGGCGAAGCGCGGAGCTTCCACACGGAGATTCAGAATCCAAAGCGGATTACAATGGAGAAAGGCGACACCTTCCCGGAGACCAGCAACCAGAACCGCAAGTGGAAAAAAGTCGAGAAGGCCCGTGTCCATTAATTTCAGCAGCCAGGTATAAAACCTTGAACGCTGCGCATACTAGACCCAGGCAGTACAAAAGAGAGGTGTGGTTCCGTTGAACGTCGCAGACGAACACGATCACAGGGATTCTGAATTCAGCAGCTATCGTACCCGGGGAGAGTGAAGCTGGCTCTGTAAAAAGGAGTAACAGCTTTAGTATTACCCAATCACAGTAGTAGCTATAGACAGAGATTTCCGAACGTCATTGATGTACTGCCTCTGGAAGAGAGACCTGCGAAGGTCTCTCTTTTTGCGTGCAATCTATCCGGACTTCACGATGAAGTATGCAGCAAGTGGAAACGGCTTTGCCGTCCTTTTACAGGACGGTACCGTTTCAGCGAGAAATAGAAGGATAATTAATCGTGTGCAACATATAAAATTCTTATATTTGCACAAAAAAGCCCCCGTATCAGAACGGAGGTCTCATAAATTAAGAATATAATTGCTGAAGTGGCGGAGAGGGTGGGATTCGAACCCACGCACGCTGTGACACGCCTAACTGATTTCGAGTCAGCCCCCTTGGGCCTCTTGGGTACCTCTCCGCAGCAAGAATTATCATATCATGCCAATCGCACAATTGCAAGCGTTATTCATTTGCGTTTCGCTGCCTGCACCGGCTTAATTATTCTCCGCTCCGCTATCCGCTGAATGCAGGACCTTCTTCAGATTCTTCTCGAATTTGGCGCGGGGAATGAGGACACTGTGCTGACAGCCGGTGCACTTAATCCGGATATCCATCCCCATACGGATAATCTCCATCTCGTTCGTTCCGCAGGGATGCTGCTTCTTCATCTGTACTATATCACCCAGCCCGAATACCTTGCGTTCCATTACTCTTCCCCCTCCTCTGCCTCTTGCGCAGCTGCCACCTGCCTTCTTGGGCTGGCCTCCTGCTCCTCACGGGCTCTGCGGGCTTCCTCTGTACGCTCCTGCTCACGAGCCGCCTTAGCCTCTCTTGCCTCCCTCTCCGCCTGCTCACGCGCCTCCTGCTCGGCCTTAGCAGCCTCCAGGGCGCTCTGCTTCTCCAGAGCATGCTTGATATCATTCTGAATCTGCCGCTCGGCAGCGTCTCTGGCATTAGGCAGGCAATTCGCCGCTATGCGGATGACATACTCCGAGGTGCTCATCGACTGGATTCCCAGAATATTAGGGTAGGCAATGACACTGGAGCTGCGTTCCTCGATGCCCTGAAGCGCCTCGCCGATCAGGGCCAGGGTGGCTTCGAGCCCGCGTTCGATTTTAACCGGAACATCTACTACAGCCAGTGCATTCGCCAGCGAATAATTCGTCACATTCACAATCGTGCCGTTAGGAATGATGTGTACCTCGCCCGTAGCACTTAACAGTCTGGTCGTCCTCAGGCCAATCATCTCTACCGTTCCCTTATAGGTTCCGCTCTGGATCACATCACCGACTGCAAACTGGTCCTCAAAAATAATAAAGAAGCCCGTAATCACATCTTTGACCAAACTTTGTGCGCCGAACCCTATAGCCAGCCCGACTACCCCTGCTCCGGCGAGCAGCGGCTTCAGATCGAAGTTGAACTCCGACAGAACCAGCAGAATCATGGTGAAGTTACAGAAGAAGGTAACCACATTCTTCATCAGTCCGCCGACAGTGGAGAAACGCCGGTTGTTCGCTAGCATCCTCCCCCTCGTCTCCCGCTCAAGAGACCGGTCAATCACATTGGAGACCACTTTGATAATCACCCGGGTCAGAATGAAAATTAAGAGAATTCTGATTCCCGAAAACAAGACCGTGGCCCACATATCCGCATTGGTGAACCAGTCCCATAATTTATCTTTGAAGCGGACGGCATCATTAACAACACCTTCAACACCGTCGGCCGCAAGTAAGCTGTTAATCATCGAACCCCTCCTTCTCCGTTATTTCCACATACCCTGCACCCTCAACGGCCTTGGCGAAGATCCCCCGGATCTCTACGTTCTGCTCTTCGACCAGGACCCTTACCTCATCCAGCGCACTCCGGGAGAATTGGATCGACATCGCACAGCCGGCGGTGATCTCCTTGGGCGTAGGGAAGATATCGATTTCAATCTCCGCATATTCAAGCAGCATCTCGGCGCGCAGCGCCTGCTGGGTCGAATCAAACGCTAGCAGCAGTTCCTCCTCCACACTCCACGCCTCCTCTGGGCTATTGGTCCTATCTATTGCCGCCATAGTATAAAAAACCACTTCCATCCATATACTAGGATCATCAGAACACGCTCCCGCGGACGTAAGCCTTGCATAATCAGCAGCCTGGCAGCCTGACTGCTTTTTTAGCTGATTTTCCCGTGAATTGCAGTCGCCGCCCCAGAAAGGACGATTATATGAATTTCTCTTCCAAAGCTCCACCGCTGCAAGAACCATCCTGTTTAAAAATATCACATGCCGATCCCAATATCTATTCTGCCATTACCCACCGTCTGCTGTTCCACTTTTCGCGCACCCGTCCGGATACGCCCATTGTCATTATCTGCGTGGGCACGGACCGCTCGACCGGCGATTCTCTTGGCCCCCTGGTCGGCACGACACTGGCCCGCTTTCACAGCCCGCTGTTCCATCTCTACGGAACGCTGGAGGAGCCGGTACATGCTATTAACCTGGAAGAGACAGTGGGCCTTGTGTACCAAAAGCATGCCAACCCGTTCATCATCGCCATTGACGCCTGCCTCGGCCAGTCCACCAGCGTCGGCTGTATTCAGGTGGTTGAAGGTCCGCTGCGTCCCGGCGCAGGGGTCAACAAGCAGCTCCCCCCTGTTGGCGATATCCATTTGACCGGCATCGTTAATGTGGGAGGATTCATGGAATATTTCGTATTGCAGAACACCAGATTAAGCCTGGTGATGCGCTTGTCGGATATTATTTCATCCAGCCTCTACTCTGCCTTGAAGCAATGGAACCTGCATGCTAGATCTGCTGCAACGCGAGAGCAATAACTTCCTTCTCCTCCGGTGACAGAGCATACGGAGACTCTCCCTGTTCAACCGGCTTAGCATAGATATATGAGTTCTCGCGGTTGTGCAGACTGCTCAGCACAATCCCGCTGTGGTTGTCATCCAGAATGGCAAGCGAGAAACTCAGGTCATTACCGCGTTCTCCAAAAGCATTATAGCGCTTCATGGCCACCTTGGACTTCATGCCGCGCATTTTGGTATGTGCCGCTTCAAGCAGCGTCTTCTGCTCCAGCTGGACCTCCTCCAGCATATCCCCCTGATTCTTCAGGTTGACCAGCAGATTCTCCAGATCCTCTATGCCATTCCCGCCCATCATGGCTTCGTACCGGCTCCGCATTCTGCGAAGCTTGGCGCCCTGGACGATCAACATAATGACCATCAGTATGATGACCCCGGCAAAGCCCATGATGAACGCCGATAAATACTCGCTTATGATTTCATTTAACTCCGACATGTTGAATCATCCTTTATACAAAAATAAGAATTCCCACGCTGTAACGACACCGACCTGTATAATCCACCCGAATCCTTATCCCCTTACTAACTTGAACGCGATACGCCGTACATTTCCTTCATGGCTAACAGCAGCCGCTGAACATCCGCTTCCGTGGAGCTCACTCCTACACTTGCCCTTACCGCTCCGCTATCCAGAGTGTCCGCTGCTTGATGCGCCAGCGGTGTACAGTGCATACCTGCCCGTACGGCAATCTGGTATTCGCGGTCCAGCCGGTGGGCAATATGCGCCGACTCTTGTCCCTCTACGACAAAAGCCACAATTCCGCTGCGCGGAGCGCCCGGCGCCGGGCCCAGAATCCGCATGCCCGGAATAGCAGCCAAGCCCTCCATCAACAGCTGTGTCAGCTTCCATTCCTGCATATGAATCTGTTCCACTCCCAGCGCCTTAACCGCCTTCACGCCAGCCAGCAGACCGGCTATTCCGACGGCATTCTGTGTTCCTGCCTCATAACGGTCCGGGCGAACACTTGGCTGCTCGCTGTTCTCCGACTGACTGCCAGTCCCTCCATGCATCAGCGGTTCCAGATCCAGCACAGGAGAGATATACAGCCCCCCGGTTCCTTGCGGACCGAGCAGCCCTTTATGTCCCGGAAATGCCAGCAGATCAATATTCATAGCCGCCACATCAATATTAAGCGCCCCTGCACTTTGAGCGGCATCTACCAGGAACACAGCCCCATGCGATTTCACGATGTCACCGATATCCCCAACCGGCAGAATACTTCCCAGCAGATTGGAACTATGATTGCAGATCACCATCCGGGTGTTAGGACGCAGAGACCGCTGAAGCTCGTGAAGATTAATTTGGCCCTCGCGGTCCGCCTGTATATAATCCACTTCAATCCCGATGCTCCGGCGCAAATACTCCAAGGGTCTGCGCACAGAGTTATGCTCCGTCATCGTTGACACGACATGACCCCCTGGTTGAAGTGTACCCTTAATAGCCATATTTAGCCCCATAGTTGTGTTATGAGTGAACGCGATATCCTGAGCATTCGCTATACCAAACAACTCTGCCAGCAGCATTCGTGCACGAACTAATACCCGCCCCGTCCCGATAGCCAGTGAGTGGTTGCCCCGCCCGGCATTGGCTCCTGACTGCTCCAAGGCCTCCACCATAGCTGCAGCCACCTCCGGCGGCTTGGGCCACGAAGTAGCTGCGTGATCGAGATATACCAGCCTCTCCATCTTCCGCCCTCCCTCTTTTCGATTTAAAAAACATACCCCTCCATATCCGTATTAAGGATATCTCAGGATATGTCTTCGGTACAAATATCCAAATCAGTTCCCCAGCAGCTCCAGCAATCTTTCCAGGTCTTGGGCACTGTAATAGTTTAATTCGATTTTTCCTTTTTCCTTGCCTTGTTTAATTTTGACGGTTGTCTTGAATCGCTCCCGTAATACTTCCTCTACATTATCAATATAAGGATCACGTTTCACAACCTTGGCCTTAATTCCGTTAGCCGGTTTGCGGTCGAGATTCTTCACTACCTCTTCCAGTTCTCTAACACTCCACTGAAGCTCCACACACTGAGCAGCCAATTGCTTGATGACCTCCGGATCTTTCAGAGCCACAATTGCCCGGGCATGCCCCATCGAAATTGTTCCACGTGAAACATAATCCTTCACTTCTTCCGGTAAGCTAAGCAGCCGCAAAAAGTTGGCGATATGCGATCTGGACTTTCCGACTTTAAGAGAAAGCTCTTCCTGAGTTAGTGAGAATTGATCCATCAGTCCTTGATAAGCAACCGCTATTTCCATCGCGTTAAGATTCTCACGCTGCAGGTTCTCGATCAGGGCAATCTCCATTACCTGCTGATCACTGAGGCTGCGGACCACTGCCGGAATCGTAGCTTTGCCGCAATATTGCGAGGCCCTGAATCTGCGTTCCCCGGCAATAATCTCATACCCTTTCAACACACTGCGAACAATGATAGGCTGGATCACACCATGCTGTCTTATGGATTCTGCAAGCTCCTGAATGGCCTCTTCATTGAAATCCTTGCGCGGCTGATAAGGATTGGCTCTAAGCTGCGTCAACGGGATCTCTACTACCTTATCGTCTTCATTGATCGACAGAGAAGGTATTAATGCATCCAAGCCTTTTCCCAAACGCTTACTCATAAGAGATCACTTCCTTTGCCAACTCTAAATATACTTCCGCTCCCTTGGAACGGGAATCGTAGGTAATAATTGACTGTCCATGTGAAGGGGCTTCGCTTAGGCGCACATTACGCGGGATGATCGTTCTGTATACCTTTTCCTGGAAATATTTTTTCACTTCTTCAATAACCTGAATTCCGAGATTCGTCCGGGCATCCAGCATCGTGAGCAATACTCCCTCAATTTTGAGATGCGGATTAAGATTCTTCTGAACCAGTCTTACCGTGTTGAGCAGCTGGCTTAATCCTTCAAGCGCATAATATTCGCATTGTATAGGGATAATCACTGAGTCTGCAGCCGTTAGAGAGTTAATGGTAAGAATCCCTAATGATGGCGGACAATCGATGATGATGTAATCATAATTCGCCTTCACTGCATTCAGTGCCTTCTTCAGCTTCAGTTCCCGCGATATCGTAGAGACCAGCTCGATCTCTGCTCCTGCCAGCTGAATGGTTGCCGGAATAATATGAAGGCCCTCAATCCGGGTCTCCTGTATTGTTTCCTGCGGATTCACTTCATTAATAAGAATATCGTAAATGCAATTCTCTACATCCGCTTTGTTGACGCCAACGCCGCTCGTAGTGTTGCCTTGCGGATCAATATCAACAAGCAGCACTCTCTTCCCCAGAGTAGCCATGCTGGCACCCAGGTTCACAGAGGTTGTTGTTTTACCTACCCCGCCTTTTTGATTTGCTATGGCAATAATCTTGGACACTTATTTCACCTCGAATTGTTTAGAAAGAATCATCTTGTAGTTCTTAGCTGTTAACGGCATTATAATCTGGATCTACGGCATCACATTTGCGGAGATGTAGATAAATAGACAACAACTTATCCTTAGAGTGTATATGTGATAATGTTCGGAGCTAGTCATAGAAAAGGCGGCCAACACCTCAGGGCCGCCTTCAGCTTTTTGTTGCCATTATCGTTTTGGAATTTGGATCACAATCTCATAATGATCTCCGCGGTCATTCTCGGAGGTCTTAATCTCCATTCCTGAGCCGGTCACCATGTCTATAGATTGACGAATTGTATTAAGAGCGAGACGGACATCTTTGGTATAGGAGGTCCGTTTTGATTTTTTGGTCTGGGTAACGGCCTTGTAGAAGGCGATACGTGCTTCTGTTTGTTTTACATTCAATTCCTTGGAAATAACCTCAGCCAGAACTTTTAGCTGCATCTCCTCAGTGTCTAGCGACAAGAGCGAGCGTGCATGGCGCTCGGTGATTTTTCTTTCCATTAATGCAGTTTTAACCTGTTCAGGCAAATTCAGCAAGCGGATTTTGTTGGCAATGGTGGATTGACTTTTGCCAAGCCGCTGAGCCAGACTCTCCTGGGTCAATTGATGCAAGTCAATCAGCTTCTGATACGCGATCGCCTCTTCAATAGAGGTTAAGCCCTCACGCTGCAGGTTCTCTATCAGTGCGATCGATGCAGCCTGTGAATCATTGAATTCGCGGACAAGCGCCGGAATGGTGTCCATGCCCAGCTTTTTAACTGCCCGCCAGCGTCTTTCGCCTGCAATAATCTCATACTGGGAATCACGCATACGAACAACGATCGGCTGGATCACGCCATGAGTTTTGATAGTCTGACACAGCTCGTCGATCTTCTCATCATCGAAAATAGTCCGTGGCTGATACGGACTGCTGATGACCTCATGAACCGGGATTTGTTTGATCTCTTCTCCGCTGCTCCGCTCGGTAAATCCAAAAAGCTTGGTGAATTGTTCTTTCATTCCGTTCATAACCACCTAATTTCGTTATAGTACGATCCTCTTAACCTTTCATGCGAAAAGCTTATCGTACAGCGTAAGAAAAGTATCCATAAGTCATTCTTAGCCACTTCTCTTAAAAGACGGCCTGGCATTCATTCTGATCATATCTATTAAAAGTCTTACTATATTATTCTATCACTTTTCTGCTAATAATCCTATTCTCCATAATGACCTATTTTTCCTGCAAACCAGCCTCAACTAAGCCAGCTTTCCAGGAAAATAAAAAGATCAAGCTCACATTCGCATGAGCTTGATCCAGTATAACAGAAGACTGTCAAATGTTGTTTCACGTGAAACAATTAGATAAGCGGCGACTTCGCAGGTACGCCGGGCTTGCGCGGATACTTGGACGGGGTGGCCCCTGTCTTACGTACAAGAATGATATGCCGGGAAGATTCTTCCACCGGCAGACTGAAGGATTCTACCTTGTGCAGTTCAGCACGCAGCTCCTTGAAGCTGCGCTTGGCTTCTTGCAGTTCCTCCGCCGGATCGCTCCCCTTCATGGCAGCGAAGATGCCGTCCTTGCGGGTGAATGGCAGACAGAATTCATTCAAAAGCGATAAGCGGGCCACTGCACGGGCAGTGACTACATCATAAGCATCCCGGTGAACAAACTGTCTGGCGACATCCTCCGCCCGGCCGTGAATGAGCTGTACCCCCTTCAACCCCAGGGTATCACAGACATGCTTCAGAAAGGTGATCCGTTTGCTAAGTGAATCCACAATCGTCAGCTTAAGATCAGGGAAGCAGATTTTCAGCGGAATTCCAGGGAACCCTGCCCCCGAACCAATATCAGCAAGACTCTTCGTCTCCTGCATATTCACATAGAAGGATAAAGATAAAGAATCATAGAAGTGCTTGGTATATACCTGGCTCCGCTCTGTGATCCCGGTTAGATTCATCTTCTCATTCCAGGAGACCAGCTCCTGATAATAGAGTTCGAATTGTTCAAGCTGCTTCATTGAGAGTTCCAGCCCATGCACCTTAAGCAGGTCGGTGAACTCAGCTACCGTTGTATCCATAGATTATCCTTTCGCCGCTGTTACACGGTTGTAGTGCTCCAGATAGACCAGCAGAATAGAGATATCTGCCGGGGTAACGCCTCCGATACGTGAAGCCTGCCCAATGGAGATTGGAGCGATTTTGGTCAGCTTTTGCCGGGCCTCCATGGCCAGTCCATGAATCTCATTATAGTTGATGTCGTCAGGAATCTTCTTCTTCTCCATCTTCTGCAGCTTCTCCACATGCAGGAGCTGTTTCTCAATATAGCCGGCATACTTAATCTGAATCTCCACCTGCTCCTTCATCTCTTCATCCAGCTCTTCTGGAGAAGGAGAGATCAGATCCACGAAGCTGTAGGCTAGCTCAGGGCGGCGCATTAAGGTCAGCAGATTGCTTCCGTCAACAATCGGTGCAGATCCATAACTGGCTAGAGCTTCATTCACTTGAACCGGCTTAATCTTCGTCTCCTGCAGACGGATAATCTCACGGTCGACCCGGCCCTTCTTATCAAGGAAGGCTTCATAGCGCTGCTCTGTAATCAGCCCAATGTCATAACCGATTGGTGTCAGCCGGAGATCCGCATTATCATGACGGAGCAGCAGCCGGTATTCTGCACGGGAAGTCAGCAGGCGATAAGGCTCATTCGTTCCCTTAGTGACAAGATCATCGATCAGAACGCCAATATAGCCCTGCGAACGATCCAGCACCACCGGCTCTTTCTCCTGCACTTTACGCGCTGCATTGATACCGGCAATAACCCCCTGCCCTGCCGCTTCTTCATAACCGGAGGTCCCGTTGATTTGTCCCGCAGTGAATAGTCCCGGCAGACGTTTGGTTTCCAGAGACGGCCAGAGCTGCGTCGGAACCATGGCATCATATTCAATGGCATAGCCGTTGCGCATCATCTCTACCTTCTCCATACCGGGAATAGACCGCAGAACCGCCAGCTGCACATCCTCAGGAAGGCTTGTCGACAGACCCTGTACATAGTATTCCGATGTGTTTTTACCTTCCGGCTCCAGGAAGATCTGATGCTGTGATTTATCACTGAACCGGACAACCTTATCTTCAATTGAAGGGCAATAACGCGGACCCGTTCCTTCAATAATACCCGTGAACATCGGCGCCCGGTGCAGATTGTCATTAATGATCTGGTGAGTAACCGGGGAGGTGTAGGTCAGCCAGCAAGGCAACTGCTCATTATCCGAGGATTTGGTTTCAAAAGAGAAGAATTTCAGCTTCTCATCGCCCGGCTGGATTTCGGTCTTGGAGAAATCAATCGAATCCTTGTGGACACGCGGCGGCGTTCCGGTCTTGAAGCGGACCAAATCGAACCCCAGTTCGCGCAGATTCTCGGACAGGCGTACGGACGGCTGCTGATTATTTGGTCCGCTCTCATATGTCAGCTCACCCATGATCACCTTGCCGCGCAGGTAGGTTCCCGTTGTCAGAATAACGGTCTTGCTCTGATACACCGTCCCTGTCTTCGTCACCACTCCGGCGCAGCGTCCGTCTTGGGTGATCAGCTCCTCCACCATCCCCTGGCGCAGAGTCAGGTTAGGAGTCTTTTCCATCGTTTCTTTCATCGCGTGCTGATAGAGGAATTTGTCGGCTTGTGCACGCAGAGCATGAACCGCAGGCCCCTTGCCTGTATTAAGCATTCGCAATTGAATGAAGGTCTTGTCTATATTGCGGCCCATTTCTCCGCCGAGTGCATCAATTTCACGCACCACATGGCCCTTGGCGGGTCCGCCAATCGATGGATTACATGGCATGAAGGCCACCATATCCAGGTTAATTGTGATCATCAGTGTGCGGCAGCCCATCCGTGCAGCAGCCAGAGCTGCTTCGCAGCCGGCATGACCGGCGCCGATGACGATAACATCATAGCTGCCTCCATCATAATTCATAACGGTTCCTCCTTCTTATTTGCCCAAGCAGAATTGCGAGAAGATCTGGTCCAGCAGCGAATCAGCCGCCGTATCTCCAATAATCTCTCCAAGCTGCTCCCAGGCTAGACGTACATCAATCTGTATCATATCTATAGGAATCAGCATCTCCGCTGCTTCATAGGCATCCTGTAATGATTTATGTGCCTTCTTCAGCAAGGCTATATGCCTTACATTGCTTACATAAGTCAGATCGCCAGATTCCAGCTTGCCTCCGAAGAACAGTGCGGAGATCGCCTCTTCCAGTCTATCGAGTCCTTCCTCTTCCAGCACCGACATCGGTACAATACTCGCTTCAGCGAAAAAGGAGCGCAGCTTCCCCGTGTCCAGACGGGACGGTAAGTCCATTTTATTCATGATGACCAGCGCTTGTCTACCGTGGATTTGTTCCATCAGTGCCAGTTCATCCTCATGAAGCTCCTCATTGGCATTCAGCACCAGCAGAATCAGATCCGCATCGCTGAAAGCCGCCTTCGAGCGCTCCACACCGATTCTCTCCACCACATCCATCGTCTCACGGATACCGGCAGTATCCAGCAGCTTCAGCGGGATATTATTAATCGTTACGTACTCTTCTATCACATCACGCGTTGTTCCCGGAATGTCGGTCACAATCGCCTTGTTGTCGCGGGCAAGCGCGTTCAGCAGTGAGGACTTCCCGACATTGGGCCTGCCCACAATAGCTGTCGTAATCCCTTCGCGCAGAATCTTTCCTTCATTGGCGGTTCGAAGCAGCTTATCTATGCCTTGCATAACCTCTTGACTCTTATCCTTGATGAAATCGGCAGTTAAGGATTCCACATCATGCTCGGGGTAATCAATATTCACTTCTATATGGGCCAATGTCTCAATTAGCGTGTGCCGAAGCTCATGAATACGTGCGGATAACGAGCCGCTAACCTGCTTGAGGGCAACCGAGAAGGCCCGGTCCGACTTGGAACGAATCAGATCAATTACGGCCTCGGCCTGCGAGAGATCAATCCGTCCGCCCAAAAAGGCACGCTTGGTGAACTCTCCCGGCTCGGCCAGCCGGATGTCCTGCTGCAGCAGCAGATCCATTACTCTTCTTACAGAGATTACACCGCCATGGGCGCTGATCTCCACCACATCCTCCGTGGTAAAGGAGCGTGGTCCCTTCATGACGGTTACCAGTACCTCTTCCAGCTGTTCGCCGTCCTGCAGACTTACGATATGTCCATAATGCACCGTATGAGAATCAGCTTCCGTAAGGGGGATACGGCTTTTGAACAAAGGGGCTACTTGGGGGATTGCCTGCGGTCCGCTAACCCGGATGATGGCAATACCGCCCTCGCCCAAGGCTGTCGATACAGCGGCAATAGTGTCACTAAGCATGTTGTAATTCACCTCTGGTTATGGTCTCTTCAAAAAAACAATGACTCCTCGCATAGGTCAAGGAGTCATTGCGGCATATGGTTCTACTTCAAAGTTATAACGACGCGGCGGTTCGGCTCTTCACCCTTGCTGAGGGTGTTCACCTGCTTGTGATCCTGTAATCTGGAATGGATGATCTTGCGTTCCTGCGGGGACATGGGCTCCAGGACCACCTCTTTGCGGGTCCTCACCACACGCCCGGCCAGACGGTCAGCCAGCTCCTCCAGTGTCTTCTTGCGGCGCTCCCGGAAGTTCTCCGCATCCAGCACGAGCCGGATGAAGCTGTCAGAATACCGGTTGGCCACAATATTAGCCAAATACTGCAAAGCATCGAGAGTTTGTCCTCTTCTGCCAATCAGCAGCCCAAGCTCCGGACCGGAAATTTGCAGAACAGTTGATTCCTTGGCATGAACAATTTCAACTTCCACCTCAAGCCCCATGCTCTTGGCGACATCTACAATGAAATGAACGGCCTGACCGTATGCTTCTTCTACCGGGTGTCCGGAATCCTGGCGCGGTACACCGCTGATCGCCTCTGTATTGCTCTCTCTTGTTGTCTGCTGAGACAGTAGCGGAGCACTCGCCGCTGATGCCGGTGCGGCTTCCGGGATCAAGGTCAATTCCACCTTGGCACCCTTCGCACCGATCAATCCAAGGAATCCTTTTGACGGCTGTTCAAGTACGTTGACCGTTACCCGGTCCTTGTGAACTCCAAGCTGATTAAGTCCCCGTTCTACAGCTTCTTCAATGGTTTTCCCTGTCGCGACGACTTTGCTCATTTTGACTTTTTGACCCCCTTCTTCCCATTGCTTCCGTTTCCTTTAGCAGCAGGAGTTACATCTTTGCGGGCGTTAGAGTTGCTGTTCTTGCTCTTCGTCAGGTTAACATCCTTGGCCTTGCTGTTGCCTGCACTTACCGTAGCATTCGCAGCCACAAGTGCTGCTTTGTGCTTATCATTGTTGCGGTACAGGAAGTAGTTCTGGACAATGGTGTAAATATTGCTGTATACCCAGTACAGAGGCAGAGCAGCCGGGAAGTTGTAGGACATGATGAAGATCAGAACCGGATAGACCATCATCATGAACTGCATTGGACCCTGCTGTTGGACCGGGTTCATCTTGGTCATCATGCGGGTCTGAATGAAGGTGGTTGCGGCAGCGAGAACCGGCAGAATGAACAGGTGGTCGGGCTTGCCAAGCTGCAGCCACAGGAAGTCATGCAATCTGAGATCCGGGTTGTAGTAGATGGAATTGTATAGGGCAATAAAGATTGGCATTTGCACGATCAGCGGCAGACAGCCCGCCATCGGATTAACCTTGTTCTCCTGGAACAGGCGCATGGTCTCCTGCTGTACCTTTTCGGGCTCATCTTTATATTTCTTCTTAATCTTCTCAAGTTCCGGCTGAATCGCCTGCATGGCGCGCGAGCTCTTCACCTGCTTAATCGTAAGCGGGAGAATCAGCGTGCGGACAATAATCACCATCACAAGAACGGCAAAGCCGTATTGGCCGTTGAACCACTTGGCGAAAGTATCCAGAGCTAAGGCGAAATAATAGACAACATTACTCTGCCAGAAGCCTCCATTTTTCAAATCCTCCGTAGTGTGCGTCACTGTTGTCGCAGACGGAGAGCATCCCGACAGAACAGCGATCATTAGAACCATTAACCCGAGGAGAAGAAACATTTTTCCTCGCTTAGTCTTCATTAGAGACACTTCAAAACCCCTCTCATAAACATTCCATTGCACCGTAAATCATAACATAATTATGGATACAAATAAACAAGCCCTCTTCAGGCTCTTTTACTTGCGTAAAGCCTTGAGCAGCTTGGCTTTGCGCAGCACATGCAGCACGCTTTTCTCCAGCTCGGCGTAATCCTTGGAGAGCGCTCCTTTTCTGACAATGAAAACGATATCCAGATTGCCGGCAATTTCCGCCTCGTGGTGACGGACAATCTCCTTGACCAGCCTTCTCATCCGGTTGCGGACTACGGCATTCCCGACCTTCTTGCTGACGGATATGCCCACCCGGAATCGTTCCACTTCTCTTCTGGGGAACCAATACACCACATACTGATGATTCGCAAATGACTTCCCATGGCGGTATACGCGGCTGAAGTCGGCACGGTTTCGTAATCGTAGACTTTTGTGCACGGAAATCTCCTATTCAAATACCGGAATTGCTCCAGGCTCCGGAATTTCATCTTCTAATTAGTATTGTCATTCAAGGGAGACCATAAACAGTTACCGCGGCGGCCCTGGAGATCCCCTGCCAACAAACATAGACAGCTTGTGGAATTCTTATATCTTTAAAAAAAGCCCCGCAGTAGCGTTAACATCCCCTGCAGAGCCTATCATTTATTGTTGCAGCAGCAGAAGTAGTGCGTGGGTTTCTGCTCACTGAGCGTCATCCTATTCTGCGCTATATATAGAAGAGAAATAAAAACAGCTGATGCATTCTGCAAATAAAGCGTAAAAAAGGACCACAGCAGTGGTCCCAAAGTGGCCTATCTTACGCACTCAAAACTTTTCTGCCTTTCAAGCGGCGGGCTGCCAGCACTTTGCGGCCGTTTTTCGTGCTCATTCTTTTGCGGAAACCATGCACCTTTTTGCGTTTGCTAACATTTGGTCTGAACGTCGGTCTCATGTATTGCACCTCCCTTACAGGAACATAATTACTGTCATATAAGCAGAAACGGACTAAGCCGTCCTTAAAGTAGGGACAGTATCTACAAGTATTATCAATTTAATTTGGAGACATATCCTCACAGAAAACACCTTTATATATTTAAACATATATTAGCGCCAAAAGTCAACCATGTCTCTTTCTCCCTCTTTTTCAGGTTGCTCCGCTTATCCACAAAGGAACACATCCAAAATAATAATCCACAGGCTTGTCCAGTTATCCACCTGTGATTAATTCCGGGCGGATTTTGCTCACAGGTGAGCACAACCTGTGTATAAAAAAATTGGCGCAGCCGCGGAAACTGTCGAACGGTAAACAAATTATCAACAATATGTAGTGGTGTGCCTAAAAATTATACACAAGTGATTGAATTTGTGGATAAAATGGCCTCGCTCATTGAAAAACAAGGGGCGTTTTGCTATGATAGTATTACTTTTGAATGTGAATAGATTTGTTTGTTCAATAAATTATCAACAAGCTGTGGATAAAGTTGTGAACAATTCAAATTTATCCATATTTTTTTGTCTCTTGAAGTTGCATACTGGGGATAAGATTCAGCACCAACCCATTTTCTTCGACATTTCCACTTCATGGCTGATGCCACATTTGGAAGATTTAAAGGAGTGACAGTCTGTGGACAGCCATACTTCCGAATTATGGCAGCAAATATTATCGATTATTCAAACCAAACTAAGCAAGCCGAGCTTCGATACCTGGTTCAAGGCCACCAAGGCCATGACGTTCAATTCCCAGGCTCTTATCATCTCGGCGCCTACAACCTTTGCCGTAGAATGGCTGGAAAGTCGCTATACCAAACTGGTAGGAGCAACGGTATATGAAGTTACCGGACAGCAGGTGGAAGTCAAATTTGTCATTGAGGAGAACAAGCCCTCTGAGCCTGTAGTTCAGCAAAGTGCGCCTACTCCCGTTGTTTCGCGCGAAGAGGCACAGACTCATTTGCTCAATCCCAAATACACCTTCGACACGTTCGTGATCGGTTCAGGCAACCGTTTTGCGCATGCAGCCTCCCTTGCTGTAGCCGAAGCGCCGGCCAAAGCCTATAACCCTCTGTTTCTGTATGGAGGCGTAGGTCTCGGAAAGACTCACCTTATGCATGCGATCGGCCATTATGTGCTGGAGCATAACCCCAATAACAAGGTGATTTACATCTCCTCCGAGAAGTTCACGAATGAATTCATCAACTCCATCCGTGATAACCGCGGCGAAAGCTTCCGCAACAAGTACCGCAATGTTGATATTTTGCTGATTGACGACATCCAATTCCTGGCCGGCAAGGAGTCCACGCAGGAGGAATTTTTCCATACGTTCAATGCTCTTCACGAAGAACGCAAGCAAATTATCATCTCCAGCGACCGGCCTCCCAAGGAAATTCCCACTCTGGAAGAACGGCTGCGTTCCCGGTTCGAATGGGGACTGATCACAGATATCCAGCCCCCCGATCTTGAGACGCGGATTGCCATTCTGCGCAAGAAGGCCAAGGCGGAGAACCTGGATATCCCGAACGAAGCCATGATGTACATTGCCAACCAGATCGACACGAATATCCGGGAGCTTGAAGGCGCGCTGATCCGTGTTGTGGCTTATTCTTCCCTGACGAACCAGGATGTGACGACACATCTGGCAGCCGAAGCGCTGAAGGATATCATCCCTTCAAGCCGTCCGAAGATGATCACCATTAACGATATTCAGCAAAAAGTCGGTGAATACTACAATTTGCGCATGGAGGACTTCAAAGCGCGGAAACGCACGAAGGCTGTAGCTTTTCCAAGGCAGATTGCCATGTATCTCTCCCGCGAGCTGACGGATTATTCGCTTCCTAAGATCGGTGAGGCGTTCGGAGGACGCGACCATACGACCGTTATCCATGCCCATGAGAAGATTACGCAGCAATTAAAGGTGGACCAGGAGCTCTATAAAGTGGTAAATAATCTTTCGGAGAAAATTAAAAATCCTTCCTAAGAGGAACAAAGAGCCTATACACAATCTATACACATGTGGGTAGGCTTAATTTTATGCTGTTTAGCCACTTATCCACATAAACGGAGCCCCTACTACTAATACTATTAAATAACTATAATAATTCATCTTCTAAGAGCAGGTTTCAAAGAGCATTTACGTACACCCATTTCCCAATTTTTCAGCTAGGAGTGAAATCATGAAAATCAGCATTCTCAAAAACGAGCTTAACGAATCCATCGGCCATGTCTCCAAGGCAATCTCCAGCAGAACAACTATCCCTATTCTGACCGGTATTAAGTTTGAGGTTAGCCATCAGGGCGTTACACTGACTGCAAGTGATACGGATATTTCCATTCAGTCCTTCATCCCTGCCGAGAATGACAGCCAGACGATCGTCAAGGTAGAACAGCCGGGCAGCGTAGTGCTTCCCGCCAAATTTTTCGTTGAGATTATCAAGAAGCTTCCCTCCAAAGAAATTCACATGGAAGTCAAGGAAGGCTTCCAGACCTATATCTCCTCCGGCTCTACGGAGATTCAGATCGTGGGTCTTGATCCTGAAGAATTCCCGGTTCTGCCAAGCATTGAGGAGAATGAAACCATCTCCATGCCGGGTGATTTGCTGAAGAATATGATTAAGCAGACCGCCTTCTCCATCTCCACCCAAGAGACAACACCGATCCTGACAGGCATTCTGTGGAATCTGGCCGACAATGAATTCAAGTTCACGGCTACCGACCGCCACCGGCTCGCAACCAGAGCTGCCCACCTGGAAGGCACAGAGAATATCCAGTTCGCGAATATTGTCATTGCCGGCAAAACGCTGAACGAGCTGAGCAAAATTATCCCTGATCAGAATATGCTGGTGGATATTGTCGTCGCCGATAACCAGGTGCTGTTCAAAATCGACAAAGTATTGTTCTATTCGCGGATTCTGGATGGCATTTATCCGGATACTTCTAGAATTATTCCAACCACCTACAAAACAGAACTAACTTTGGACACAAAAAAATTAAGCGAATCGATTGACCGTGCTTATTTGCTGTCCCGTGAAGAGAAAACGAACATCGTCCGGATGCAGACCCTGGAAAACGGTGATGTGGAGATCTCTTCCAGCTCGTCGGAGCTGGGGAAGGTCCGTGAAGAGCTGGAAGTTATCGATTTCAAAGGCGAGCCGCTGCGCATCTCCTTCAACTCCAAATATATGCTCGATGTGCTGAAGGTGGTGGAGAGTGAGCAGCTCGTGATCGCCTTCACCGGTATGATGAGCCCGATTATTCTCAGACCGCTCGATGAGAGCCGCAGCCTGTATGTGATTTTGCCGTACCGGACAACTAATTAACGCCCTGTCCATCAACATGTGGATAAGTGGCTGAAAGGATTAAAATCATGAAAAAAATAGTTATCCACAGTGGATACATTAAGCTCGACCAGTTCCTGAAGCTCGCTGATTGTGTATCCACAGGGGGGATGGCCAAGGCGCTGCTGCAGGAAGGGCATGTGCAGGTGAACGGAGAGGTTGAAGAACGCCGTGGCCGGAAGCTCTACCCGGGTGATAGAATAGAGGTACAGGATAACGGCGTGTTTGAAGTTGAGGGCGGCGGCGTCAAGGAGGAGTAACCCTAAGGAGGAACAGGCTCTTGTTTGTCAAAAATATCGGACTGCAGGATTACCGCAACTATGGGCTGCTGCGTCTTGAGCATCTGGGCGATGTGAATCTCATTCTCGGACAGAACGCCCAGGGCAAAACCAATCTCATGGAGGCTTTGTTTGTCCTGGCGATGACCAAAAGCCACCGGACCTCCAAGGACAAGGAGCTGATCTCCTTCGATGCCCCGTCGGGCTCTGCACAGATTGTTGCTGAAGTAGAGCGCAAATACGGGGATCTTAAGCTGGAGCTGACCCTGTCCCCGCAGGGCAAGAAGGCCAGAATTAACGGACTGGAGCAACGGCGGCTCAGTGAATTCGTAGGCTCGCTGAATGTTGTAATGTTCGCCCCGGAGGATCTGGAGATTGTTAAAGGCACCCCGGGCATCCGGCGCCGGTTCCTTGACATGGAGATTGGCCAGGTTCAGCCGAGCTACCTGTTTCATCTGCAGCAGTACCAGAAAATCCTCCTCCAGCGGGGCAACTTGCTGAAGCAGTTATGGGGCAAGGAGGCTGGCGGCCGGGAGCTTCTGGACATCTGGGATGCCCAACTTGTAGAACATGGTGTTAAAATCGTCAAAAAAAGGAAACAATTCATAAAGAAGCTGCAGATATGGGCAGAAAGCATCCACCGGGGCATCACAAACGGCGGAGAAGAGCTCAAGCTGCTCTATGTCCCCTCGTTTGGTGAGCGTGAAGAGGAAGATGAAGCTGTCTTATTGGACAAATTTATGTTAAAGTTATCACAAACAAGAGATCAGGAAATCAGGCGCGGCATGACGCTGACGGGTCCCCATCGGGATGACCTGTCCTTTTTTATCAACGGAAGAGAAGCTCAGGTCTACGGTTCCCAAGGGCAGCAACGTACGGCAGCTTTATCGCTCAAGCTGGCGGAAATTGAACTGATCCATGAGGAGATCGGAGAATACCCTGTGCTGCTTCTTGATGATGTTTTGTCCGAACTTGATCCCTATCGTCAGACCCAGCTTATCGAAACCTTTCAGAGCAAGGTGCAGACCTTCATCACTGCCACCGGTGTTGAGGGACTGAATGCTGATAAACTAAAGGGTGCAATCCTGTATCATGTTCATGGCGGCAAAGTGGGGTTATAAAGAGCGGAGGAAGACCATGTATATTCATTTGGGCGGAGAAAAAATTATTCGATCCTCAGAGCTGATTGCTATATTTGATATATCGATTGAGAAATCCTCCAAGGTATCGAAGCAGTTTATGACTCATTCCCAGCAGGATAAGAAGCTGGAACGCATTGGTGAAGAGGAAGCGAAGTCTATTGTCGTGACCAGGAATACTGTCTACTACTCCCCGATCTCCTCCTCCACTCTCAAAAAAAGAGCCAAGATCTTGTTAGAAATATAGGTTTCGTAAGTTACAAGAGATAATCTGAAAGAAGTAGGTGAAGGCATGTCAATGAATCAACCAACATATGATGAGAGCCAGATTCAGGTACTGGAAGGGCTGGAAGCAGTTCGGAAACGTCCCGGCATGTACATTGGCTCCACCAGCTCCAAAGGTCTGCATCATTTGGTCTGGGAGGTTGTCGATAATAGTATCGATGAGGCGCTGGCAGGTTTTTGCGACCGGATTCAAGTCATAATTACTGAAAATAATAGTGTGACTGTTATTGACAACGGGCGAGGAATTCCTGTCGGTGAGAACGTCAAGCTGAAGAAGTCCACGCTTGAAGTGGTCATGACTGTCCTGCATGCAGGCGGTAAGTTCGGCGGCGGGGGTTACAAGGTGTCCGGCGGTCTTCACGGCGTAGGGATCTCTGTAGTTAACGCCTTGTCCGAGAAGGTAGTTGTCACTGTCAAACGTGACGGGCATGTCTACCAGCAGGAGTACAACCGCGGCGTGCCGCAATATGACATCAGAGTGATCGGGGATACAGAGGAGACGGGAACCACCACTACCTTCCACCCGGACCCGGATATTTTTACCGAAACCACTACTTTTGAATACTCCACGCTCCTTACCCGTATCCGCGAGCTGGCCTTCCTGAACAAGGGCATTGAGCTTTCACTGCTGGATGAACGGACCGGAGTCAACAATACGTTCAAGTATGAAGGCGGTATTGTGGAGTATGTGAAATACCTTAACGAGAAAAAAGAAGCTCTTCATGAGGAACCGATCTACGTGGAAGGCTCACGGGATATGATCGCGGTTGAAGTAGCTCTCCAATATAACGATTCATATACAGAGAATATCTATTCGTTCGCCAACAATATCAATACCCACGAGGGCGGAACGCATGAATCCGGCTTCAAGAGCGCCTTGACGCGGATCATTAATGATTACGCACGCAAGGCCGGCGTGATCAAGGATAGCAGCCAGAATCTGACCGGGGACGATGTCCGTGAAGGTCTAACGGCGATTATTTCCGTCAAAATCCCTGAGCCGCAGTTCGAAGGCCAAACCAAGACCAAGCTCGGCAACAGTGAAGTCCGCGGGATTGTAGAATCACTGTTCGGCGAGAAGCTGCAGGAGTTCCTGGAAGAGAACCCTGCCGTCTCACGTAAGGTGCTGGAGAAGTCATTGCAGGCTTCCCGTGCCCGTGAAGCGGCCAAAAAGGCCCGTGAGCTGACCCGCCGCAAAAGTGCGCTTGAAGTCAGCGCCCTGCCGGGTAAGCTGGCAGACTGCTCCTCCAAGGATGCGTCCATCAGTGAGCTGTACATCGTCGAAGGTGACTCGGCCGGAGGATCTGCCAAGCAGGGCCGGGACCGTCACTTCCAGGCTATCCTGCCGCTGCGCGGCAAGATCCTGAACGTGGAGAAGGCCCGGCTGGACCGGATCTTGTCCAATGCGGAAATCCGGGCGATTATCACCGCACTGGGGACCGGGATCAGTGATGATTTCGACCTCTCGAAGGCGCGTTACCACAAGGTTGTCATCATGACCGATGCGGACGTCGACGGCGCCCATATCCGAACACTGCTGCTGACCTTCTTCTACCGCTACATGCGGAAGATTGTTGACGCAGGGTATATCTATATCGCCCAGCCGCCGCTCTTCAAGATCGAGCGCAACAAGGTTGTGCGCTATGCACAGACCGAGAAGGAGCGCGATGAGATCATTGCTGCCTTCGGTGAGAACGTGAAGGTTAACGTTCAGCGCTACAAAGGTCTGGGTGAGATGAACGCCGCTCAGCTGTGGGACACGACGATGGACCCTGAGAGCCGCACCATGCTGCAGGTGACCATTGAGGATGCCATGCTGGCGGACAGCATCTTTGATACCCTGATGGGTGACAATGTCGAACCGCGCCGTGAATTCATTCAGGAGCATGCGCAATCGGTTAAGAACCTGGATATTTAAGCCGCACATAGCGAACCTCCGGATTATCCCTTGCGGATGAAGCCGGAGGTTTTTTAGTAATCAAGAGGGGGATATATCCTGCCGCTTGAATACATAGAGCTAGAAGTTTGATATTCGCTTGCGGCGGCTGGTCACGGACTTCCGGTTAGGCTTCAAACGTCCATAGGCCACAGCGTAACGGTGGATTCTGCGGTAAATTGCTTTGTTCTTGAACAATTTGAAGACAATGATGGAGGGTAAGGTGTTTACTTCAAGCAGCCATAGATCGTGATGCTGGTCGATGGCTACATCAAGCCCCAGCTCCTTAAGGCCTGGATAAGCCGTTTCGAGCTGTGCGCCGATTCGAACGCCCAGCGATTTGAGCTGCTGGGTAGTCGCAGACATTTCGTCAGAGGTCATATGCTCCTTGAACAGGGCATCTACCGGAAAAACACTGCCCCCGCTGTGATAATTCGTGATCACCTTCTGCGGTGCGGCAACCCGGCCAAGCATGCCTGTAGTCTCCCAGCTGCCCTGGAGATTCTTTTGGGTAAGCACCCGCAGGTCGAAGGGGCGCTCCTGATGCTGCAGCAGATCAATGCCCTGCTGGACCAGATAGCTGCGGTCTTTAATCCGGGGCACCAGTGCGGCATGAAGCTCTTCAGGGCTATTAAAGACCTCGGCGTCCTTTGCATACCTGAGAATATACATCAGCTTCGGCTCTGCTGGTACTTCTGCTTCAATGTCTGCAGCTGCTGTCTCCGGTTCACGGGTCTCCGGCTGCTGCCCGCTGGGACTTAAGTGTACAACCCTCTGCTCGGCTCTCATCACTCCGCTGCCATAGGTGCCGCGGTCGGGCTTTATATATACCGTGCCATGCAGATGCAGCATTTCTTTCAGATCCTCCAGGCCGTATTTGCGCGTTTCCGGAATATAGACCGATAGCTGACGGTTTTGCAGAATGACTTTCGTTTTTGCCCATTTGCTGGACACGCGTTGAATCTTCATGTTCTGCCTCCGTTTCTTTACGCATAGCGAATTTTCAGGACAAGCAAACAAAAAAATGTTATAATATAAGGATATGAGATTATGCTTTTTGGGACGAAAACAGGGGCATGAAGCCAATTCTCTTGTCTCTACAGTCTATGTACTGAAGACAGCAGCGGAGAGGGCGTATACCCTTATCCGTACTAAAAGAAAATCAATATAGACGATAACAGGCTATCATGTTTAATTGTGCTGGTTTTGTGAAAGTAATATAATATAGGGTAGCGGTTTTTAACTGAAGGAGGTCCACCAACTCATGGCTGAACAAAATAACCCGCAAGTCAAAGATCGGGACATTGGCGTGGAAATGCGCGAATCCTTTATGGATTACGCAATGAGCATCATTGTAAGCCGGGCTTTGCCGGATGTGCGGGATGGACTTAAGCCTGTTCACCGACGCATTTTGTTTGCGATGTCGGAACTTGGTATGTCCTCGGATAAGCCACATAAGAAGTCAGCTAGAATCGTCGGTGAGGTTATCGGTAAGTATCACCCACACGGTGACTCAGCAGTCTATGAAACAATGGTACGTATGGCACAGGACTTCTCCATGCGCTATATGCTTGTAGACGGTCATGGTAACTTCGGTTCCATAGACGGAGACATGGCGGCTGCAATGCGTTATACAGAAGCACGTTTGTCCAAAATTGCCGGAGAAATGCTCCGTGACCTGAACAAGGAGACCGTTGACTTCGCGCCCAACTATGATGGTGAAGAGAACGAGCCTGTAGTCTTGCCGGCACGTTATCCCAATCTGCTGGTCAATGGTGTAGGCGGGATTGCGGTGGGGATGGCAACCAACATTCCTCCGCATAACCTCGGTGAGGTTATTGACGGTGTGCAGGCGATGATCAAGAATCCTGATATTACGCCTATGGAGCTTATGGAATATATTCAAGGCCCGGATTTCCCGACAGCCGGATATATTCTGGGCCGTGAAGGCATCCGTCAGGCCTACCGCACGGGACGCGGATCGGTTACCATGCGTGCCAAAGCGGTCATTGAAGAGAATAACGGCAAGGCCCGGATTATTGTGCATGAGCTTCCTTACCAGGTCAACAAAGCCCGGCTCGTGGAGAAGATTGCGGAGCTGGTGCGTGAGAAGCGCATCGAGGGCATTACGGATCTGCGTGATGAGTCTGACCGTAACGGAATGCGCGTAGTGGTTGAAATGAGACGGGATGTGAATCCGAGTGTTGTACTCAACAATCTCTACAAGCATACTTCTATGCAGTCCACCTTCGGGATCAACATGCTGGCTATTGTCAACAATGAACCGAAGATTCTGAATCTGCGCGATGTGTTGTATCACTATCTGCAGCATCAGATCGAAGTCATCCGCCGCCGGACGATCTTCGACCTTAAGAAGGCGGAGGCACGGGCGCATATTCTGGAAGGTCTGCGTATTGCCCTGGATCATCTGGATGAGGTCATTGCCCTGATCCGCGCCTCACGCACTACCGACATTGCCCGGGAAGGTCTGATGGAGACCTTCAGTCTAAGCGTAGAGCAGGCCCAGGCGATCCTCGATATGCGGATGCAGCGCCTGACCGGTCTGGAACGCGAGAAGATTGAGAACGAATATAACGAGCTTTTGGCCAAAATTGCCGAATACCGTGAGATTCTGGCCAATGAGCATCTTGTGCTGGATATTATCAGCAATGAGCTGCAGGAGATCCGGGATAAGTACTCCGATGACCGCCGTACAGAAATTACGGTTGGGGAAGAAAGCATCCTCGACGAGGATCTGATTCCGCGTGAAGAGGTTGTTATCACGATTACCCACACCGGTTACATCAAACGTCTTCCGGTCAACACCTACCGCAGCCAGAAGCGCGGCGGACGCGGTGTCATCGGGATGGACACCAAGGACCAGGACTTTGTGGAGCATCTCTTCGTGAGTAACTCCCATAACTACCTGATGTTCTTCACGGATAAGGGTAAGGTGTACCGGATTAAGGCTTATGAGATTCCGGAGCTTGGACGGACTGCCCGGGGAACGCCGATCATCAACCTGATTCAAATTGAGCAGGGTGAGAAGATCAGCGCGGTCATCCAGGTGGAGGAAGCGGACAGTGACAAGTACCTGTTCTTCGCTACCCGCGAGGGAATTGTGAAGAAGACGCCTCTGGAAGATTACAACAACATCCGTAAGGGTGGCCTGATTGCAATCAATCTCCGTGAGGAGGATTCACTGATTGAGGTGAAGCTGACAGACGGTGAGCAGAATCTGATTATCGGTACTGCACGCGGAATGTCGATTACCTTCTCGGAGAATGATGTGCGTTCCATGGGCCGCAGCGCTACCGGGGTTAAGGGGATCACGCTTGATTCCAATGACCATGTTATTGGCATGGACTGCGTAGACCAGGAGCTTGAGGTGCTGATCGTAACCACCAAGGGCTATGGTAAGCGGACACCTGCTGCTGACTACCGGTCTCAGACCCGCGGCGGTAAAGGCATCAAGACCATTAACCTTACGGATAAGAACGGGCCGGTTGTCGGGCTGAAAGTGGTCAAGCAGGACGAGGACCTGATGATTATTACGACCAGCGGTACCCTGATCCGTACCAGCATGGACGGAATATCCACCATGGGCCGTTATGCGCAGGGCGTTAAGCTGATTAATATCCGTGAGGATGATGCTGTAGCTACACTGTGCAGAGCGGACAAAGAGGATGAAGAGCTGTCTGAGCATGAGGATGGCGAAGACTTCGTTCAAGAAGTTCCGGCAGAAGGCGATGGCGAAGCCAGCCAGCCTGAAGCGGACGCTGTGGACGAAGACGACAATCTCGAATAATATTTTGCAGGAGAGCATGGGTTTCTGATTTACAGAAGCCTATGCTCTTTTTTTGTACCCTCGCAATGAGTAAACGGGGAATTCTCTATCTAGCCGCTTCCCGTGTTCCATACTATAATTAGAGAATTACAGGTGTCACCGACATAAAGGGGCTTAGGCTAATGCCAAACATATCCGTTGGAGAGATTAAAGCGGGTTCAAAGATTATAAAGGATGTAATTACTCCCTTAGGGGGAGTATTATTCGGAAAGGGGAAGATTATTCTCCCCCGGGATATTGAAATTTTGCAGGCTTTTTTGATCGGACAGGTCGAGATTGAAGGGGCGCATGGGGAAGACAAACCGGCAGAGAGCGCTAAACCGGCAGTGAAGCAGCAAGCGGCCAAGACGGGTGCTCTAATTAATGAGTCGGTGCTGTCCAAGAGCAATTCTCCGCTTCACGATGAGTATGAGAAAATGCTGGTGCTTATCAAGCAGAGCTACCGCGCAGCGGCCGCTGCGGCGTTGCCGATCTTCGAACTGCGGAGTCAGCTGGAGCTGCTGATCACCCATTTGAAGGATTACCATGTCTTAAAGTTTGCGCCGCGTGTGCTGATTGACCAGGAATATAACTATCATAATGCGGTCTTGTCTGCCCTGACCTCCTATCGAATTGCCCAGTGGTGCGGATATCCGCAGAAGGACTGGATGCAGGCTGCTTTTGCCGGCTTGCTGCACGATATAGGTAACATTAAGGTAGACGAAGCGCTGCTGCAGAAGCCAACCCCTCTAAGCGGTGCAGAGATTGACGAGGTACGCAGGCACACTACATACGGTTATCAGCTGCTGCGCAATGTTACAGCCATTAACGAAGGGGTTAGACTCGCCGCCTTGCAGCACCATGAGAAGATAGACGGTTCAGGGTACCCGCTTAGGCTGGATGGCAGCCAGATTCATTTCTACGCCAAGATTGTGGCAGTCGCCGATATCTTCCATGCCATGACGCTGGGAAAAGCCTACAGAAAGGCACAGTCGCCTTATCTGGTATTGGAGCAGCTGCAGAAGGAGAGCTTCGGGAAGCTCGATCCGGTAATCGTACAGACCTTCATTCAAAAGACGACAGACCTTTACAACGGTACACGGATACGGCTCAGCGATGGGCGTCATGGGGAAATCATCTTTACTGACCGTAACAACCCGACAAGACCCATGGTTCAGGTTGAAGGAAACATCGTTAATCTCATCAATGAACGGGAGCTGCATATTCAGGAGATTATTGCTTAAGCACACGGACAAAGGAGTAGAGCTATGCTAACTTGCTTGCCGGGCTATGGCTGGTTAGGGGAAGCGTAGCTTTTAGATAATGAGTATGAAATAATACTTGCAATGAATCTCTATCCGTGATATATTCTATTTCTGGCCGCGAAACATCAACGCCGAGCTCGAACAAGAAGTTAAAAAAAGAGCTTGCATTGATCGGCTGGATGTGATATATTATAAGAGTTGCTGGTGACGACAACATCGCCGCTGACAACGAGCTTGATCTTTGAAAACTGAACAACGAGTGAGTATCTGGAGATCACTTCGGTGAGATCCAAAATTGAGAATTTAACAATTCTCGTCAGATGTTTCAAAATGAGCAATCGCTCTTTCTAAATACCAATTTGGAGAGTTTGATCCTGGCTCAGGACGAACGCTGGCGGCGTGCCTAATACATGCAAGTCGAGCGGAGTTTGAGAGGAAGCTTGCTTCCTTTCAGACTTAGCGGCGGACGGGTGAGTAACACGTAGGCAACCTGCCCTCAAGCCTGGGATAACTACCGGAAACGGTAGCTAATACCGGATAATTTCTTTTTTCTCCTGAGGAGAGAATGAAAGGCGGAGCAATCTGCTGCTTGGGGATGGGCCTGCGGCGCATTAGCTAGTTGGTGGGGTAACGGCCCACCAAGGCGACGATGCGTAGCCGACCTGAGAGGGTGAACGGCCACACTGGGACTGAGACACGGCCCAGACTCCTACGGGAGGCAGCAGTAGGGAATCTTCCGCAATGGGCGCAAGCCTGACGGAGCAACGCCGCGTGAGTGATGAAGGTTTTCGGATCGTAAAGCTCTGTTGCCAGGGAAGAACGTCCGGTAGAGTAACTGCTACCGGAGTGACGGTACCTGAGAAGAAAGCCCCGGCTAACTACGTGCCAGCAGCCGCGGTAATACGTAGGGGGCAAGCGTTGTCCGGAATTATTGGGCGTAAAGCGCGCGCAGGCGGTTATTTAAGTCTGGTGTTTAAACCTTGGGCTCAACCTGAGGTCGCACTGGAAACTGGGTGACTTGAGTACAGAAGAGGAAAGTGGAATTCCACGTGTAGCGGTGAAATGCGTAGATATGTGGAGGAACACCAGTGGCGAAGGCGACTTTCTGGGCTGTAACTGACGCTGAGGCGCGAAAGCGTGGGGAGCAAACAGGATTAGATACCCTGGTAGTCCACGCCGTAAACGATGAGTGCTAGGTGTTAGGGGTTTCGATACCCTTGGTGCCGAAGTTAACACAGTAAGCACTCCGCCTGGGGAGTACGGTCGCAAGACTGAAACTCAAAGGAATTGACGGGGACCCGCACAAGCAGTGGAGTATGTGGTTTAATTCGAAGCAACGCGAAGAACCTTACCAGGTCTTGACATCCAACTAACGAAGCAGAGATGCATCAGGTGCCCTTCGGGGAAAGTTGAGACAGGTGGTGCATGGTTGTCGTCAGCTCGTGTCGTGAGATGTTGGGTTAAGTCCCGCAACGAGCGCAACCCTTGACTTTAGTTGCCAGCAGGTAAAGCTGGGCACTCTAGAGTGACTGCCGGTGACAAACCGGAGGAAGGTGGGGATGACGTCAAATCATCATGCCCCTTATGACCTGGGCTACACACGTACTACAATGGCCGGTACAACGGGAAGCGAAGCCGCGAGGTGGAGCCAATCCCAGCAAAGCCGGTCTCAGTTCGGATTGCAGGCTGCAACTCGCCTGCATGAAGTCGGAATTGCTAGTAATCGCGGATCAGCATGCCGCGGTGAATACGTTCCCGGGTCTTGTACACACCGCCCGTCACACCACGAGAGTTTACAACACCCGAAGTCGGTGGGGTAACCCGCAAGGGAGCCAGCCGCCGAAGGTGGGGTAGATGATTGGGGTGAAGTCGTAACAAGGTAGCCGTATCGGAAGGTGCGGCTGGATCACCTCCTTTCTATGGAGAATCGTTTCCTGCAACGGAAACATTCAAATCTTAAATCTAGCCGGTCGGCTAGTTACTCACTCGTTGGTCAGTTTTGAGAGTTTAAGCTCTCAACCGGCTGTAACTTCAATCGACACAGTTGTGTTCGACCCGAACTTACAGCAACTTGATCCTTGAAAACTGGATACCGAAACGAATTTGCGTTTTAGAACATCTTTTAGCTGAAACTTGTGTAAGCAAGTGGAAATAGTTATTAGTTGCTACCGTGATTTTCCTTAGGGAAAACGCATTGGTTAAGCTACTAAGAGCACACGGAGGATGCCTAGGCGCCAGGAGCCGACGAAGGACGTGGCGAACAACGAAACTGCCTCGGGGAGCTGTAAGCAAGCTTTGATCCGGGGGTGTCCGAATGGGGAAACCCAGCTGTGGTAATTCGCAGTTACTCGTATCTGAATACATAGGATACGCAGAGGCAGACCAGGGGAACTGAAACATCTAAGTACCCTGAGGAAGAGAAAACAATAGTGATTCCGTCAGTAGCGGCGAGCGAACGCGGAACAGCCTAAACCAAGAGGCTTGCCTCTTGGGGTTGTGGGACGTCTCACATGGAGTTACAAAGGAATAGAGTAGGTGAAGAGGTCTGGAAAGGCCCGCGATAGAGGTAAAAGCCCTGTAGCCCAAACTGTGTTCTCTCCGAGACGGATCCCGAGTAGTGCGGGGCACGTGAAACCCCGTATGAATCCAGCAGGACCATCTGCTAAGGCTAAATACTACCTGGCGACCGATAGTGAAACAGTACCGTGAGGGAAAGGTGAAAAGCACCCCGGAAGGGGAGTGAAATAGAACCTGAAACCGTGTGCTTACAAAAAGTCAGAGCCCTCTTTATGGGTGATGGCGTGCCTTTTGTAGAATGAACCGGCGAGTTACGTTTAACATGCAAGGTTAAGGTGAGAAGCCGGAGCCGCAGCGAAAGCGAGTCTGAATAGGGCGACTGAGTATGTGGACGTAGACCCGAAACCGTGTGATCTACCCCTGTCCAGGGTGAAGGTGCGGTAACACGCACTGGAGGCCCGAACCCACGCATGTTGAAAAATGCGGGGATGAGGTGGGGGTAGCGGAGAAATTCCAATCGAACTCGGAGATAGCTGGTTCTCCCCGAAATAGCTTTAGGGCTAGCCTCGGTGAATGGAGTGGTGGAGGTAGAGCACTGATTGGGTGCGGGGCCCGCAAGGGTTACCAAGCTCAGTCAAACTCCGAATGCCATTTACTTCTTGCCGGGAGTCAGACAGTGAGTGCTAAGATCCATTGTCAAAAGGGAAACAGCCCAGACCATCAGCTAAGGTCCCCAAGTGTGTGTTAAGTGGGAAAGGATGTGGAGTTGCACAGACAACCAGGATGTTGGCTTAGAAGCAGCCACCATTGAAAGAGTGCGTAATAGCTCACTGGTCGAGTGACTCTGCGCCGAAAATGTAACGGGGCTAAACACACCACCGAAGCTATGGCTAGATACTTTGTATCTGGGGTAGGGGAGCGTTGTATATACGTTGAAGGTGTACCGTAAGGAGCGCTGGAGAGTATACAAGTGAGAATGCCGGTATGAGTAACGAAAAGATCAGTGAGAATCTGATCCGCCGAAAGCCCAAGGTTTCCTGAGGAAGGCTCGTCCGCTCAGGGTAAGTCGGGACCTAAGGCGAGGCCGACAGGCGTAGTCGAAGGACAACAGTTTGAAATTACTGTACCACCGTAATCCGCTATGAGCGATGGGGTGACGCAGGAGGGTAGTGACGCGGACTGATGGATGTCCGTCTAAGCAGTGAGGCTGGTGTGTAGGCAAATCCGCACATCGTAAGGCTGGGCTGTGATGGGGAGCGAAAATTATAGTAGCGAAGGTCATGATCTCACACTGCCAAGAAAAGCCTCTAGTCAGGAGAAGGTGCCCGTACCGCAAACCGACACAGGTAGGCGAGAAGAGAATTCTAAGGCGCGCGGAAGAACTCTCGTTAAGGAACTCGGCAAAATGACCCCGTAACTTCGGGAGAAGGGGTGCCTCGGTAGGGTGAATAGCCCGAGGGGGCCGCAGTGAAAAGGCCCAAGCGACTGTTTAGCAAAAACACAGGTCTGTGCGAAGCCGCAAGGCGAAGTATACGGGCTGACGCCTGCCCGGTGCTGGAAGGTTAAGGGGAGCGGTTAGGGGTAACCCGAAGCTGTGAACCGAAGCCCCAGTAAACGGCGGCCGTAACTATAACGGTCCTAAGGTAGCGAAATTCCTTGTCAGGTAAATTCTGACCCGCACGAATGGCGTAACGACTTGGGCGCTGTCTCAACGAGAGATCCGGTGAAATTTTAATACCTGTGAAGATGCAGGTTACCCGCGACAAGACGGAAAGACCCCATGGAGCTTTACTGCAGCTTGATATTGAATTTGGGTACGATCTGTACAGGATAGGTGGGAGCCGGTGAGGCAGGAGCGCAAGCTTCTGCGGAGGCGCCGTTGGGATACCACCCTGATCGTATCTAGGTTCTAACCTAGTGCCCTTAGCGGGTACGGGGACCGTGTCAGGCGGGCAGTTTGACTGGGGCGGTCGCCTCCTAAAGAGTAACGGAGGCGTTCAAAGGTTCCCTCAGAATGGTTGGAAATCATTCGCAGAGTGCAAAGGCATAAGGGAGCTTGACTGCGAGACCTACAAGTCGAGCAGGGACGAAAGTCGGACTTAGTGATCCGGTGGTACCGCATGGAAGGGCCATCGCTCAACGGATAAAAGCTACCCTGGGGATAACAGGCTTATCTCCCCCAAGAGTCCACATCGACGGGGAGGTTTGGCACCTCGATGTCGGCTCATCGCATCCTGGGGCTGAAGTAGGTCCCAAGGGTTGGGCTGTTCGCCCATTAAAGCGGTACGCGAGCTGGGTTCAGAACGTCGTGAGACAGTTCGGTCCCTATCTGTCGTGGGCGCAGGAAATTTGAGAGGAGCTGTCCTTAGTACGAGAGGACCGGGATGGACGTACCGCTGGTGCATCAGTTGTTCCGCCAGGAGCATGGCTGAGTAGCTACGTACGGACGGGATAAGCGCTGAAAGCATCTAAGCGTGAAGCCCCCCTCAAGATGAGATTTCCCAATTAGTAAGACCCCTTGAAGACGACGAGGTAGATAGGTTGGAGGTGGAAGTGCAGCAATGCATGGAGCTGACCAATACTAATCGGTCGAGGGCTTATCCAAACACACTAACACACAAATTCGTTTCGGATTCAGTTTTCAGGCGATCAAGCCTGGTACACTTTAAGCTGCATGTCCTTTCTGGGGACGGATATTTTCTCGCAGCGATTTCGAGAAGCGGAAGCTTCGAAAAATCATGTTTGGTGGCGATAGCGGAGGGGTTCCACACGTACCCATCCCGAACACGACCGTTAAGCCCTCCAGCGCCGATGGTACTTGGACCGAAGGGTCCTGGGAGAGTAGGACGTTGCCAAGCACACATGAGCCATTGTCGAATTATCGACAATGGCTTTTTTGTATATCCGTATATATAAAAAGCGGGCAGGGGTGCGGTGTTTTATTATAAAAACGCTTACAAACGAGTGACATTTTTGTTACCGACGAGGCGATGGTTCCAAGTATAATGGAAAAGTGCAATAAATAAGCAAAAGCCTTAATACGAATGAACTACGTATAAATTCTATCTTGGAATTTTCTTGCGTCTTTAGATGCATGGTAGAGGTAAGGAGGATTTAAGGTATGAAGCGAACTCAACCTTTGTGGATATTAGTTATTCTTTGTATAGTCGGAGTAATGCTGGCGGGTTGCGGAACGAAGGAGCCGGCTTGGGATACTTTTAACGGTGCACTTAATGAGGAAGACTTCCCCGTTCCCAAAGAGGCAAGCTCACCCGACAGAACAACTACAAACGTAGCCATGGACTATGTACGGTACTCCTTGCCGGGGTTGAAGGAGAAGAAAGGCGTGCCGGAGCCTTATCTTGCAGCCATTAAAGCATGGGGCTGGGAAGAGCAGGAACAGAAAGCAGACGATTCCGGGAGCTCCCGTGTTTTTCAGAAAGAAGGACTTATTGTACATCTGACCGTGCATGATGACTATTTCATCGTGATGATTCCGAAGGAAAAGAAGGTCACGACCAAAGGCTTGAAGAACAGATAAAAAATCGCCGTCCGGTTATGGATGGCGATTTTTTTGAAAGATAAGAATTTATATGTTTTGGGGTCCCCGCAAATTACCTGAGTCATCACCTATGCTAAAGCCCCACTTTGTGGGGTTATTTTGCGTGCACGCTTGGCCGCTTAAATACAGCGCTATGTATATCTGGTTGGGATTACTGGGCGTAATAGGAGGCGTCTGCCGCACCCAACTTGAGCATCCCGTCTTTGCCTACACTTTTTAACCGCAGCAGCGCATACAGACGGGGTAGCAGCAGCCACAGGTGGCATACCGCAAGCGAAACCGTAAAGGCTGGCGGAGCCCAGACGATGAAGAGTGCGGCTATACAAAGACCGATCCAGAGGTTATGCAGCTGTACGGTGCGGAAGATGCCGTAATTGATATATTGATCGGGCATGTAACCGGGCCAGGGCAGGCGCAGGGATAATCTCCAGCGCTTGGCGATAGGGTGTCCGCTAATCAGCAGCACAGAGCGTGAGATGACATACTGAATCCACAGCATGACAGGTCCGGCTATAATCATGAACAGAATACTAAGCCAGGAGAGAAAGACACTTTCGAGTACAAGGCATATAAAGGGCAGGGTGACATAGACCCGCAGCAGGAATGCTGTAATAGTAATTTTTTTGATAAGCTTGTATTGATAGAATGTAGCGGCACCTTTGGTGTTTGGTTCCATACCTGGAATTCGGACCTCCTCGCAAGTTCTCTTGTTATTATTATCGGCCTGCTCCTGCCTTTTTATTAAACAACGGACTCAGATTCACCGAATGGGCAGCGGGCGAATATATATATTTTAGGCTATGAAGGATTAGGAAAAAACTATGAAAAGGTTTAAAATGATAGAAGGTGTACCATACTGTTCTTAAAAGAGTCAAGGTGGGATGAAAATGGAACAGCAAACCGGGAAGGCCTGCATTATCTGCGGGCAGGAAAAGGAAGAAGGCATTGTGATTGTCGCGCATTTCATCTGTGTGGACTGTGAGAGTGAGATGGTGCGTACGGAGGCTGAGGATGTGAAGTACAACTTTTTCATTAACCGGATGAAGAAGATCAATCTGCGTATGCATGCTTAATGTACGAATTGCAGTACCTGTAACAAGCAACATATAAAGAGCGGGCGGTGAATCTGTGTCGCGTTGGCTGCAAATACAAGGTTCCTCTTAACGGCTTCTCCGCCCTGACCGGGTGAGGGGAGCCGTTTTATTGCGTGCAATCCTTTGCGGAAGTGATAGGCGTGTGGGTGTATTTGCGTTAAAATAGAAGGTAACCCCCAGGGGAGGAAGAATCTATGGACAAGCTACAGCCTGGCAGGGCACCTGTATACGAAATGCTGGAACAATATAGACATAAGGGTAATATATCTTATCATGTGCCGGGTCACAAGAACGGGGAGGCTTACCGGAGTGCTGTAAGTGCAGAGAGTGCAGGATATCTCACGGAAGTGATGCGTTACGATGTGACGGAGATTACCGGAACGGATGACCTTCATCATCCGGAAGGGGTAATAAGGGAAGCCCAGGAGCTGGCAGCCGATTGTTACGGCGCGGAGGAGAGTTATATGCTGGTGGGCGGCAGTACCGCAGGGAATCTGGCGCTCATTCTGACGGTCTGTTCTGAGCCCGGATGTCTGCTTATTCTGCAGCGCAACGTCCACAAGTCCGTGATCCATGGACTGATGCTGGCGGGAGCGCGTGCAGTTTTCCTGGAGCCGCAGATCGACCCGGACAGCGGCCTTGCGGTGGCACCGTCTGCTGAGACGGTGCAGGCGGCGCTGGCCGCTTACCCGGAGGCTGCCGGGGTCCTGGTCACCATGCCGAATTACTACGGCATGGGCAGTGACTTAGCGCCCCTCGCGCAGGCCTGTCACGCTTGCTGCGTGCCGCTGCTGGTGGATGAGGCGCACGGAGCGCATTACGGGCAGCACCCCGCGCTTCCGGCGGGGGCGCTTGCCCAGGGCGCGGACGGCGTGGTGCAGTCCACGCATAAGATGCTGACGGCGCTGACGATGGGCGCCATGCTGCATGTGCAAGGGCCATGGCTGGACCGCGCGCTGCTGCGGCAGCGCCTGGCCATGGTGCAGAGCTCCAGCCCATCCTACCCCGTGATGGCTTCGCTCGATTTGGCCCGGCGCCTGCTGCACAGCCAGGGCGCCGGTGCCTTCACGGCGGGACTCGCCGCCGTGGATGTCCTGCGGCGCGGCCTGGCGGCGCTGCCGCGCTTCGGGCTGCTGCAGCCGGGCTCGCCGCAGCAGCCTGTCTGCGGCGGGGCGGGCGCCGCAGGAGTGAGTTCGCCGCCGCTGCGCGGGGCGGCGTACGTGACCCAGGACCCCTTCAAGGCGGTCATATATGACGCCGCGGGGGTCCTGGGGGGCTTCGAGCTGCAGCGCAGGCTCGAAGAGAGGGGAATCGTGCCGGAGATGAGCGACGACCGGCACGTGGTTCTGGCCTTCAGCCTCGGCTCGAAGGCTGAAGAGGCAGCAGAGCTGCTGACAGCGCTGCAGGACATTGCAGCGCAGACCTCCTTGGCAGCGCAGCAGACCGGCGGGAGCGCAGCCCCCTCAGACCTTGATCTTACCGCTGGCCTTGATCCTGTCGCTGGCCTCGATCTTACCTCTGGTTCTGGCCCTGATCCTGATCCTGACCGATTTCCCGGCCCAGGATCGGCTCCCGGTTGTGATCGGGCTTCCGGCCCCAGCCAGCCTGCTTACTCAGACACTGCCGCAGCTCCCGCTTCCCAAGGCGCAGAATCCTTCTCCAGCGCACGGACCGCAGCCCAGGCAGCGTCATATAATAGCAGAGAAGGGGACTCAACCTTCTCCGGTGATATTTCCACGTGGAACAATTTCGACATTCCGGCAGTATCGGCTCCGGTCGCGTTCTCGATCCGGCCGGTGGCTGCCGGGCAGACAGAGAGTATAGAGCTTGAGGCAAGCGCGGGCAGGATTGCGGCAGAGATGGTTATTCCCTATCCGCCAGGCATCCCGCTCTTATATCCCGGAGAGAGCATTACAGCGTCTGTCTGTGACAGGCTGATCCGTCTGAGAATAGGCGGGGCGAAATTTCAGGCCTGTGCTGATCCGGCCTTACAGCATATTAGGGTATACAACATTCAGAAGGGCGGAGAAGCATAAGTGAAGCGAGAAGGATTCTTCATTACACTGGAGGGAGGCGACGGCTCCGGTAAAACAACCGTACTCGGCAGGGTGGCAGCTTATCTGCAGAACCATTCCATGCCCTATTTAATCACCCGCGAACCGGGAGGGATAGAGATCGCCGAGAAGATACGCTCTATTATCCTCGACCCGGCACATACGGCTATGGATGCCCGGACAGAGGCACTCCTGTATGCGGCGGCAAGAAGCCAGCATCTGGCGGAGGTGGTCGAGCCTGCCTTGCAGGAGGGCATTACCGTGCTCTGTGACCGTTTTGTAGACAGCAGTCTGGTCTATCAAGGGTACGCCAGAGGGCTGGGCATCGAAGAGGTGTGGGGGATTAACCGGTTTGCGACCGGCGGGAGAATGCCCGATCTTACCTTTTACCTCGATGTAGATCCTGAGGTGGGCCTGTCGCGGATTGCCGCCAACCAGAACCGGGAAGTGAACCGGCTGGATCTGGAGAGCCTGGAGTTTCATCAGAAGGTGCGGGCGGGCTATGAGCTGGTAACCAGCTCTGATCCGCAGCGGATTGTGGTGCTTGATGCGGGTCGTCCCATCCATATGGTGGAGCAGGATATTGTACGTGTACTGAAGGACAGGATATTAAAGGATTTCTGAGGTGTTTTGTCAAATAAATAATAGAGGTATAATGATTGAACAGGGCTTCTCCGCAGATTGAATCGATGTTGTGCGGAAAGCCTGTGAACATAACTAATAGGAGGGGATACGAAGATGAATTTGATCATTGCAATTATCCAGGATAAAGACAGCAACCGGCTATCCAGTGAACTGGTGAAGGCGAACTTCCGTGCCACCAAGCTGGCCAGTACAGGCGGATTTCTCCGTGCGGGTAACACTACCTTTTTGATTGGGGTAGATGATATTCAGGTGGATGCCGTACTCAGTGTAATCCGTAACAGCTGCAAAGTGCGTGAGCAATTGGTCACTCCTGTAACGCCGATGAGCGGCACGACAGATTCCTATTTGCCGCTTCCTGTTGAAGTGCAGGTGGGCGGAGCTACCGTATTCGTACTTCCCGTCGATCGTTTCGAGCATTATTGAGCATAATGAAGATCAACCCGGGCTACAGGCCCTTAAAAAGCGAAATGCTGACCACGGAGGCTGAGAGGCGTCCGGTCCAGCAAAAAAACTTCAACGATGTATTTCAACAGCAAAGCCAGCAGAAAACTATAGATGAGTTGAACCGTCAGATCAAAGATATCCAGCTGCAAGGCGACCGGCTCTCCAAATCCATGACTGTGCGTGAGCTATCCATCTATCGGAACCTGATCAAACGGTTTCTGGAGGAGACGGCCCGCCGCGGAGTGATCCTGAAGGACACCAAAGGCTGGGACCGGCGGGGCCGTGGCAAACGCTACAAGCTGCTCGAAGAGGTTGATGCCGCTCTGCTGAATATGGCGGATGATCTGCTGGACAGCGAGCAGGGCCGGATCGATCTCCTGGGACGGGTTGGAGAGATTCGCGGGCTGCTGATTAACCTTTCTTTCTGACAACTTGGAGGAACCTATGTCTTTTCATGAACTATTAGGCCAGGAGGACGCCAAGCGGCTGCTTCAGAATGCCTTACGCAAGGATGCGGTCAGCCATGCCTATCTGTTCACGGGTCCGGCAGGCAGCGGGCAGGTGAAGATGGCTTTGACGTTCGCCCAGGCGATATTCTGTACCGCCAGCAAAGATGATGCCTGCGGAGAGTGCCTGGAATGCCGCAAGGTGGAGCATGGCAATCATCCTGATCTCACCCTGTTGCGTCCCGACGGGGCCAGCATTAAGATCGACCAGATTCGTGAGCTTCAGCGTGTTTTTTCCTACCGCTCGGAAGGGATTAACCCGAAGGTCTATATTATAGAAGGAGCGGACAAAATGACGGTGCAAGCCGCCAATAGTCTGCTGAAATTTCTGGAGGAGCCGCCTGCCCCGGCGGTCGGTATTCTGATTTCGGATAACAGCAGTTCCCTGCTTCCGACGATCCAGTCCAGAACCCAGCGCATTCCGTTTAGCCCGCTGCATCCGGATATTATGCTGCAGGCGTTGTCTGGAGAAGGGGTTCCAGTGCCGCTTGCACGTTGCGCGGTATCACTGACGGCCGGTCTTGACGGCTGCAGGGAACTTTTGGCACAGAATTGGTTTGCAGAAATGAGAAATCTAGTGTTACAATTAGCGAAGGAGTCTCTGGGCAAGGGCAGCACTGCGGTAGCAACCGCGGGTTCGAAGCTGTTCAAGACCGGACTTGGTGAACATTTGGACACTCTATTCAGCATGTTCCACTTATGGTTCAAAGATATGCTCTACTTCCTGTACCGAAAGCACGAAAGTATCGTTTTCATAGATCAGTTAGACTTTATTTCGAGGGCTGCCCGTCAGAGGAGTACGCAGCAGTGGGTGGCTTATATGGAATATGCGGCGGAGAGCAAGCGGAAGCTGCGTTCCAATGCCAATGCCCAGCTGTGTCTGGAGCAGTTTTTAATCCGGCTGGAAAGCTAGAGGCTCGGGTTATTTATAATAGATCCTCCGGGATATAATCCTCAGCACCTGGAAAGACCGGGTATAGCGGACGAGGAAGGACAAGCATGGATCATCAGGGAAGCAGTCTTGCTTAAGGGTTCCTTTACCGTCAAACAAGGGGGTTAATTTTTGTACAGCGTAGTAGGTGTCCGCTTCAAAAAAGCGGGTAAAATATATTATTTCGATCCGCTTGATTTCCCGATTGAACGCGATCAATGCGTGATTGTCGAGACTGCAAGAGGGGTCGAATACGGTAAGGTTGTCGTTGGCAAAAAAGAGGTGCAGGAAGCTGACGTTGTACTGCCGCTTAAGAAAGTCATGCGCATTGCCGGTGAAACCGACGCGCGCGTGGTGGAAGAGAACAAAGGTGCAGCTAAGGACGCTTTTACCACCTGTTTAAATAAAATCCGCGATCATGGCCTCAAAATGAAGCTGGTGGATGTGGAGTTTACGTTTGACCGTAACAAGATTATTTTCTATTTCACGGCCGAGGGCCGCGTGGATTTCCGCGAGCTGGTGAAGGACCTGGCCAGTATTTTCCGTACCCGCATTGAGCTCCGGCAGATTGGTGTGCGTGATGAAGCCAAGATGCTGGGTGGATTAGGCCCATGCGGACGGGTGCTCTGCTGCTCCTCCTGGCTTGGCGATTTCGAGCCGGTGTCCATCAAGATGGCGAAGGATCAGAATCTGTCGCTTAACCCGACCAAGATCTCGGGATTATGCGGACGGCTGATGTGTTGTCTGAAGTTTGAGCATGATAATTATGAGAGCACGAAGGAAGAAATGCCGGCTGTAGGCAAAATGGTCGTTACTTCACTGGGTGACGGCAAGGTAGTCGGTATCAATGCCGGCAGCCGCACGGTTCATGTGCAGCTGTTTGAAGTGGGCAAAGTTAAAGAACTTCCAATGGATGATGTTGTCGTCAAGTAAACCATTATAAGGTTACTTTCGGGGTGGAAACTTGGAGAAGAAAAATATATTTGCACACATGCAGGAGATGGAAGCGCAGATGGATGAAATGCGCACCACTCTGGGCGATTGGAAGCAGACGGTCAAAGAGCTGATGGAAGCGAATCAGAAGCTGAGTCTGGAGAACGAGCAACTTCGTATCATATTGAAAAGGGAAGCGCCTGTAGATAAGGCCGCACTGTCTGCGGAGGCGGAGGCTATACTTGCTGCCGAAGGGAAAGAGGAGGTTGTCGGGGAAGGCTACGATAATCTGGCCCGGCTGTATCACGAAGGCTTCCACATCTGTAATGTCTACTTTGGGCATTTGCGGACGGAAGGCGATTGTCTGTTCTGCCTTTCTTTTCTTAATAAATGAGGATATCCAGCCGTAGGAGATTGTCGCCTACGGTTTTTTTGAATGTAGAGAAGGAGATTACAATGACCCATTCAATGAACAATACACCTGTACCCTTACATGAAGCAGAACGAGTCGATGACCTGCTCACCCATGATCTGAGAATTATCCAGAGTGACGAAGTGTTCAGCTTCTCGATGGATGCCGTATTGCTGGCACGGTTCGCCAGTGTACCGCCGCGCGGACGGGTGCTTGACCTGTGTACGGGTAACGGAGTAATTCCTATGCTCCTGACTACACGGACGAAGGCTTCTATTGAAGGAATCGAGATTCAGCCCCGTCTGGCAGACATGGCCCGGCGCAGTGTATCGCTTAACGGTCTGGAGGAGCGGGTACAGATTCATGAGGGCGATTTGCGGGAGCTTCATCTTACAGCGGGCTATGGCGTATACGATGCGATCACGGTGAATCCCCCTTATATGCCGCTGAACGGGAGCGATCTGAAGCTGAATTCCCATCAGGCGATGGCCCGCCATGAAATCGGTTGTACCCTGGAGGAGGTCATTCAGGCCTGTGTCCGGCTGGTCCGTACCGGAGGCAAAGTCAGCATGGTGCATAAGCCGCAGCGCCTCGTGGATATTATCAGTCTGATGCGGAAGCACCGGCTGGAACCGAAGCTGATCCGCTTTGTACATCCCCGCGCCCATCTGGAAGCGAATATGGTTCTGATCGAGGCCGCGCGTGACGGGAAGCCGGAGGTGCGTTTACAACCGCCTTTAATCGTATATAATGAGGACAATCAATATTGCCCCGAGATTATGGATATTTATTACGGAAACAAAGAGGATACGAGCCAATGACCATACAATGCCAAAGCAGCTTTCAAAATAACCATGACGGAGCGAAGCCCGAAGGATGCGGATGCCTGTATCTGGTGGCTACGCCGATCGGCAATCTGGAGGATATGACTTACCGGGCAGTACGCACGCTGAAGGAATGCGATATTATCGCAGCTGAGGATACGAGGCAGACGCGTAAGCTGCTGAGCCATTTTGAAATAACACCGTCCATGCTGTTCAGTTACCATGAACATAACAAGGCCGCCAGTGGGCCGGAGCTGATACGCTATATAATAGAAGGTAAAAATCTGGCACTCGTCAGCGATGCCGGTCTGCCGGCGATTTCCGACCCTGGTGCCGATCTGGTAGCTCTGGCTGTCAGCCATCAGATTCCGGTGATTCCGGTGCCTGGAGCGAATGCCGCCTTGTCGGCTTTGATTGCCTCAGGACTGCCTACCGCCAGCTTCACGTTCGTCGGCTTCCTGCCTAGAGAGCGCAAGGATATAAGGGCCGTCCTGGCACCTCTGCGTTCTGCCCAAGGGACACTGCTCTTCTACGAATCGCCGCACCGCGTGGCCAAGACCCTTGTTCATTTGCAGGAGGCCTTCGGCAACCGCCGGATCACACTGGCCCGTGAGTTAACTAAGCGGTATGAGGAGTTCCTGCGCGGAAGCATTGAGGAGTGCCTGGCCTGGCTGGAGGAGCATCCCCCGCTTGGCGAATACGTAATTGTGCTTGAGGGAGAGAGCAAGGAGGAGGCCGAGCTGGCCGAGTCTTCCTGGTGGCGTCAGCTTAGTACCGGGGAGCATGTAGCCCACTATGAGGCTTCAGGTTTAACACGTAAGGATGCGATGAAAAAGGCAGCGTCCGACCGTGGCCTGTCCAAGCGAGATATTTATAATGAACTCCTGGAGCGGAGTTAGAACACTGTGGTGTTGTAGTTATTACAATTCCAGTAAAAACCTAAAGATGGGTTTAACCATCTGATTACCCAATGAAATAAATGTATTTCGTACACTTATATGGATTGTCTTGTTCCATTTATTGATTATAGTTGTAGTTTATACATTTATATGTATAGGAAAATAAATCTTTTGGAAGAATTATGTGGATATAAGTGTTCAAAGTACACTTATAATGATCAAATGGATGTTTTAGCAATAAATAGCTGTACAGAATACAGTTATCCAAATTTCTCAAGACCATTTTTCTTATATAATGATTCTCACCTTAGGGGCGTTTGGCTTAGCGTAACGGACTGAGGTGCTCTTATCCGGGAAGAAAGTCGTCACTTGGGCGATTAACGGACCCCAAGGACCTTATCCCCTGCAATTCAGCTCCAAAACGACTCGTAGAAGGATGATAAGGTCGCCTGAGTCCGTTACGCTGCAAAAGGTGACGTTCTCGTGGGAATAAGGTCTTTTCGGTCCGTTAGATTTTTTGGGATGATAGGGTTTCATTATCTGACACTGTACTAGTCGCTCCACATAGCAAGTTCTGGCAAAAAGAAAGTCAGCAGCCAGTAACCATCCAGCATCCAAGTCGCTAGTCACTCTATAGTAAAGCGTATCCCGCAGGGAGAGCGTTCTACGCTCATCTGTGACACGGAAGCACCCGGCGCAGCCGCCATAGGCACCTGCCTATGGCGAAACCCTTCGTATGGCAAGGCCCGAGGGATCACCGCAGGGAGTCCGAAAAGGGCCGGTCCACCGCCGAACCCCGCTTCCTTCCGCGTCCGCTGCAGAGATCCGCCAAGCTTCCGGGTGTCCAGAGGGCCGGGGCCCTTGGGGCCCTCCCTGTAGGAAGGGTTTGGGAGGGTACACACAAAAAAATACCTCCCGCGCGAACGGGAGGCCAAGGAGATATAAAAAGGTTAGAATTAACAATTGGATTAGTTCCTATTATACCCTATTTATTTTAGTTTGTCACAGGGGTAGGGATAGCCGAAATGCATTCATGACAAACAATTTTACCTTTGAAGTAAGTTACATTCTCAGCATTACCGCAGAAAATGCAAGCAGGCTCGTATTTCTTAAGCATGATCCGCTCACCGTCCACGTAAATTTCGAGCGCATCTTTTTCTCCAATGCCTAGGGTGCGACGCAATTCAATTGGAATAACGACCCGTCCAAGCTCATCTACCTTACGTACAATTCCTGTTGATTTCATCATTACAATCGTTGCTCCTCTCAATGTTCAAAAGCGTCATTATTCGACATTCTTCACTGTTTTATGATATTTATAATACCAACCATTCCCAAAACAGTCAACCTTTTTTCAGGCTAATTTTAAGGAATCTTTTGAGACCACATTTATTCCGCGTTTGATCGGGCAAATCACTCTAAAAAAGCTAATGAAGATGTTTGTCGATTTGGCAGTATATGAATCGCTAATATTCGACAAAGAGCGACAATATATTATATAAAACAAGAAAAGGAGATGATTTCATGAAGCAACCGCTGTCAGAAGAGAAGGTATTTAAGGACCCGGTCCACAACTACATCCATGTACAGGACACTATTATTTGGAGATTGATCAATACTATGGAGTTCCAGCGTCTGCGGCGCATCCGGCAGCTGGGCACCTCCTATTTGACCTTTCACGGGGCGGAACACAGCCGGTTCTCCCATTCTCTGGGGGTATATGAGATTACGCGGAGGATTATTTCCCAGTTTGAACGTAGCGGCTATAAGGACTGGATGCCGGAGGAGAGACTGCTTACCCTGTGTGCGGCACTGCTGCATGATTTGGGGCATGGCCCATTTTCCCATTCTATAGAAGAAGCTTTCGAAATGGATCATGAAGAATGGACCTGCCGTATCATTCTGGAGGATACAGAGATTACGGCTATTCTGCGTGATGTGGCCGAAGATTTCCCCGGTAAAGTAGCCTCGGTCATCTCCAAAACCTATGAGCATGAAATTGTTGTCAATTTGGTGTCGGGACCGCTGGATGCGGACCGGATGGATTATCTGCTCCGGGATGCATATTATACAGGAGTAAATTATGGAACCATCGACATCGACCGGATTCTGCGGATGCTGCGCCCTTATGACGGCCGGGTGGTTGTGAAGGAATCAGGGATGCATGCGATTGAGGATTACCTGATGTCACGGTACCAGATGTACTGGCAGGTCTATTTCCACCCGGTAACCCGCAGCTCTGAGATTATTCTCAGGCAGATTCTCCGCCGGGCCAAGGAGCTGGTGCAGCAGCAGCATGCCTTCCGCTTCATGATCGAGCCCTTAAGTGATCTGTTCAGCGGAGAGGTAACGGTAGGGCAGTACCTGCTGCTGGATGAAGCCTTGATGCAGACTGCCTTCATGCAGTGGACGCTGGAGGAGGATGACATCCTGAGCGACTTGTGCAGCCGGTTTATCCATCGTAAACTGTATAAATATGTGGAGATGGAGCATTTGGATTCTGACACGATTGACGAAATCCGCCGCAGCTTCGCCGGTGCGGGACTCCGGCCCGATTATGATCTGGAAATTGATTATCCCACCGATCTTCCCTATGATGTGTTCCGTCCGGGAGACGGCTTTGACAGCAAGCAGATCCTGCTTCTGGACAAGCATGACCGGCTGAGGGAAATCTCGGAGGTCTCGGATATTGTTCGCTCTATCAGTGGTATTCACCGCGGCAGATACCATCTGTATTTTCCGCAGGACAGACTGCAGAAAGCCCTTCCACAGCTGCCGCCGTCCATCGCAGAGATTTTTGCCAAATAATCAGATCATGCTTGGAATTATAGATACAACAACAGGCCGAAAGGATGTAATGTAATGCAGTTATTCGACACCCATACCCATCTGGATGCTCCACAATTCGACGAAGACCGCGAAGAGGTCATTGCCAGGGCGCTGGAAGCCGGCGTCAGCAAGATGATCAACATCGGCTTTAACCGGGATACGATACCGACCACCATGCAGCTTGCCGAGAAATATGATTATATTTATGCAGCCGTTGGCTGGCATCCCCAGGATGCCATCACGATGAAGGACGGAGACCTGGAATGGATCGCCTCCTTATGCGCTCATCCCAAGGTGGTTGCCATCGGCGAGATTGGGCTGGATTACTACTGGGATACCTCTCCTAAGGATGTGCAGCATGAAGTATTCCGCAAGCAGATCGGGCTGGCCCGTGAGCTGAAGATGCCAATCAGCATTCATAACCGTGATGCTCATGAAGATGTGATCCGTATACTCCGCGAGGAGAAGGCGGGCGAGGTTGGCGGGGTAATGCACTCCTTCTCCGGGAGTTGGGAAAGTGCCAAGATGTGTCTTGATTTGGGCTTCCATCTTTCTTTTGGAGGACCGATTACGTTCAAGAATGCCCGGGTGCCCAAAGAGGTGCTTGCCCAGACTCCGCTGGACCGGCTGCTGATCGAAACCGACTCCCCATATCTGACTCCGCACCCCTTCCGGGGCAAGCGAAATGAGACCGCTCATGTGAGGCTGGTAGCGGAGGCGGCCGCGGCAATAAAAGGGATTGAATTACAGGAATTGGCGGAAATTACGTATGCGAACGCACTGGAACGATTTGGGATACTCTGAAAACAGGAGTAAAAGCGGTGAAAAATGAAGTATAGCGGATATATTAAACTTTTATGACGGAAAAACGGCCGATTATTACAATATTTTAATCATTTTTTTACGTAAACGTGGTTGAATCGTCCTTTACAACATGTATCAAAACAGGATATCATCTTTTCAGTGCAGTGAGCTGTTGTAACTGTGACAGTCACTAATTTCATGGATCGTCTCGCTGAGTCTCCGTATGGAGAACGGGGGAACCAATAATGCGCTGCCGCATGAACGTACAGAGTACAACGCAGAATTGCCGCAGGCATTATTTGATTTCTTTACGTGGTCTTTGGGGTGAATTTGAGGGCAACCGCCGTGAGCGGGTGACCTGAGATAGGGCGTCTCTCTTATGTCCGAACCCGACAGCTAACCCCGTAAGCGCAAGTAAGAGAGGAAACCTCGTGCATAAGCATTCCGACGTATTCGACACCGGGAAGCCACGAAAGAGTCCTCTATGAGCTCTTTTTAGGCTTCTTTTGTTTTGAATAATGAGAATGCTCCCGGCATACTGTTATATAACAGATCTCCGGAGTAACTATGCCGAGCAGGCGATCCATGAGCAGGAAACGCTGAAGCAAGTGCGGGCGTATCCTGTTGCAAACTCAAACCTAGTTTCGTCAGAAGTGATACAGTCACCTTGAACTAACTTAGACGACGGGGCTATGTAAGGAGGATGGAAAGAGTGGGCGTATTCCAACCAGAGGTATCCCATGATTCGCAATCATCCAGCAGGTCTTTCGCATTACGGTTGAAGCAAGTGAATCCCCGCGTAGTTTTACTTGCCGGTGTGGCATCGATTGTTATCGCACTGTTAATACTGCTGTACGTACACGGTCAGAGCAAAAAAGAAATTACCCTAGTAATAGACGGACAGGTACAGACACTGGAGACGCGGGAAACGCTGTTCAGTGATGTGCTGGCTAAGGAACAGATTTCGCTGCAGGCGCATGATGAATTATCTATTGGCCTTAGTGATGAAATAAAAGACGGCGACCGTATCGTGATTAACACTGCGCAGAAGTTCGCTCTTACCGTAGACGGAAAGACCGAGACGTTATTTACGACCGAGGATACCATTGGTCAGGCCATCGACAAGCTGGGCTACAGCCTGGAAGGCTTAGACAAGATTTACCCTTCGCTAGAAACCGCAGTATCTGCAGACATGGAAATCAAAATTGTCCGGATTAACAAGCATGTGGTTCAACGGACAACTAATTTGCCTTTCCGGGTCATTAAGACAGCAGACCCCTCATTGACCAAGGGAACCGTAAGAGTGGCACAGGCAGGTAAGCCTGGCGTAATGGTCCAGCACATCGAGAAGATCTATCAAGATGGCGAGCTGGCATCCATGCGCATGATCGGCAAGGAAGTACAGACGGTTACCAAGGACAAAGTCATTGCCATTGGAACCAAGCCGCTTCCTAAGCCCGTCGTAGTTACTGCCAAAGTTTCCAAACCTGTAACAACCTCCAAGTCATCTAAAGCGAGCGCAAAGGCCAGCAATGTTACCAGTAAGGCTGGTGTGGATTTCGAGTACAAAAGAATGATCAAAAACGTATCCATGACCGCGTATTCGTCGCAGGAACCGGGTATTGGAACACGTACTGCCTCCGGCACACGCGTAACGGAAGGCCGCACTATTGCTGTAGATCCTAGGGTTATACCAATCGGCTGGTGGGTGTACATTGAAGGATTAGGGTTTCGCCGAGCAGAGGATACCGGCGGTGCCATCAAAGGCAACAAGGTGGATGTCTATTACGATTCACTGAGTCATGCCCGTAATTTCGGCCGCAAGTCGCGCACACTCTATGTGATCGGACCTGTGAAGCCGGAGCTGAACTAAACGTAAAGTCTTTTGCAAATTAGCGGTTAATACGATATAGTGAGGGAAGCACTTACGAAATTTCAGAGAGCTGCCGCTCATCACTTATACATTCTTTAGCCAAAAAGAAGGGGAGCGAATCCTCTTCTTTTTGCGTTCTGGAGTAAGGAGTAAAAATATTTATGATTAAAGAGCTAATTGTGGTTGAAGGGAAAAGTGATACCGTTGCCGTTAAGCGGGCGGTTGAGGCCGATACGATTGAAACCGGGGGTTCGGCAGTAGATAGCAGGGTCATTGCCAAGATCAAGCTGGCCATGGAGCGCCGGGGTGTAATCATTCTTACCGACCCGGATCATGCCGGAGAGCGAATCCGCAAAATCGTCGCGGCCAAGGTGCCGGGCTGCAAGCATGCCTTCATCCCGGAGAAGGATGCAACGCGCAAAGGAGATATCGGAATAGAGAATGCTTCGCCTGAGGCTATCCGCCATGCGCTGGAGCATGTACATACCTCCTTCGAGGGGGCGCCGCCCATCATCGGGCTGGATGAGCTTATGGCCGCAGGGCTGATGGTGCATCCCCGGGCGGCTGAGCGCAGAATGCAGCTTGGCAATCTGCTCGGTATCGGTTATTGCAATGGCAAACAGCTGTACAAACGTCTGGCGATGTTCGGCATTACCCGCGAAGAGTTCGCGCAGGCCCTCGCCCAAATTGATCAGGGAGGCATTACTTCATGAGCGGTATCGAGAATATCTCGTCCCCAACAAGAACCAAAGCGATAATTCAGCGTTACGGATTCTCCTTCAAAAAAAGCCTGGGCCAGAACTTTCTGATCGATCAGAATATTCTGGACAAAATCGTGGATGCCGCCGGTCTGGACAGCACAGCCGGTGCGCTTGAGATTGGGCCGGGGATCGGAGCACTGACGGAACGGCTGGCGTTGACGGCCGGGGCCGTCACTGCGGTAGAGATTGACCGCAGGCTGATTCCGATTCTTAGGGATGTCCTGTCGCCTTATCCCCATGTAAAGATCCGTAATGACGATGTGCTGAAGGTGAATCTGCAGGAGCTGTTCGCTGAGGATTTCGCGGGCAGGGACCGGGTTAGTGTCGTAGCTAACCTGCCGTATTATGTGACTACACCTATCCTCATGAAGCTGCTGGAGGAGAAGCTGCCGCTGGATAATATCGTGGTCATGATCCAGAAGGAGGTTGCCGAGCGTATGGCGGCGTCTCCGGGCGGCAAGGAGTATGGCAGCCTGAGTATTGCCGTCCAGTATTACAGCGAGCCTGAGCTGGTCTGTATGGTGCCGCGTACGGTGTTCATCCCGCAGCCTAACGTGGAATCGGCTGTGATCCGGCTGAAGGTCAGAGAACGTCCTCCGGTGGAGGTAGCGGACGAGAAGCATTTCTTTGGTGTGGTTCAGGCGTCCTTTACCCAGCGGCGCAAGACGATTGCCAATAATCTTAAGGCACGCTTTTTCCCGGAAGAAGGGCGGGAGCGCCTGGAGGCGCTGCTCTCCGAAGCCGGCATTGAACCCTCGCGGCGCGGCGAGACGCTTAGCATTGAGGAGTATGCACGGCTCAGTGCGGTTCTTCTGGCCGCAGGCATCGCATAGAATACAGAAAACCCTCCCGGCGGATGAACCAACCGGGGCCTTTGCCCATAACATGGGGTAGAGGTGGTGTTGTGATGAATCTAGGAGACTTGGTCATTCGTAAATCCTATGGCGGCGATGTGACCTTCCGGGTAGACAATATATTGCAGAATAGAGCAGTCATTAAAGGCACGGAGTTCCGTCTGCTGGCGGATTCCCCGCTGGAGGATCTGGTTCAGGTGCCTCCTACACGGGTTACCGAGCGGGGAGCGCGTGCGCAGATCAAGGCAACAGAATCTCTAACCTGGTTGCGTAAAGACCGGCAGGTGCAGAGCCAGCGAAGCGGAGAGAGCGTGTCGGGGTCCACGGGAACCTGGGGCCAATCTCCGAAGGAAGCGGCTTATTTTGAAGTGCCGGGTAAGGTCCTGCATTTGGATGGTGATGCACTCTATCTGAAGAAGAGCCTGAGCCTCTACGAGCAGCTGCGCATACCGGCGGAGGGACATCATGTCAACGAATCCAAAATGGCGGAGACGCTGTACCGTCTGCTGCCCCGTGTGCGTCCCGATATCGTAGTGATTACCGGCCATGATGGAGTACTTAAGCAACAGCAGAATTATGATCTGTACAGTCTGAGCAGCTATAAGAATTCACAGAATTTTGTGGCAGCCATCCGGGTGGCCCGTGAATATGAGCGGAATTTCGATGCTTTGACGATTGTAGCCGGAGCCTGCCAGTCGCACTTCGAGGCTCTCCTGGGCAATGGTGCCAACTTCGCCAGCTCCCCGGGCAGAATACTCATTCATGCCCTGGACCCGGTGTATATCGCGGCCAAGGCCTCTTTTACCTCTATCCGGGATACGGTGAACTTAAGCGATGTGCTGAGCCATACGATCAGCGGCAATCAGGGTATGGGCGGAATAGAGACGCGGGGCAGCTTCCGGATCGGAATGCCTCAGCTGCAGAACCTGGCTACGCTGAAGGTAGCGCCTTCGGTGCTGTAACCATTCAAGTGATAACTGAACAGGCGGAAGGAATAGGGTAAGCATTCGTGCTTATCCTATTTTGCTGCCACGGAAGCCGCTTAGGACACAAGATGGGTTAGGGAGCAGCCAGTCATCATTACTGATAACAAGGTGCTTAAGTCAGGAATATCCCCGTCTAAAAAAATTCCGTTGACAACTTTTTTCTCATCATCTATAATTATTTATTTAATTTGACAAGTGGTTATAGAGGTTGTATAATGGACAAGGAAAGAGGTGGTCGTCAGGTAATGGCTAATAACGCGCTGTTAGAAATTAAACGCAGTCTTGAAGCTCACGTCGGTCATAAGATCACGTTGCGGGCTAACGGTGGCCGTCGGAAGACCGTTGAACGCACCGGTGTCCTGGAAGAAACGTACCCTTCTGTATTTATTGTCAAACTCGATCAGGAGCAGCAGACATTCAAGCGTGTCTCCTATAGCTATGCCGATATACTTACTGAATCTGTGGAAATCACAGTTACCGAAGACGATGGGCAGATGCGGATTATGTATATCAAAGCTTAGCGTCATGACAGTCTCCCTGCGGGGGGGCTGTTTTTTGATAGAATTTTTATGTTTTGGGGTCCCCGCAAAGAACCTGAGTCAACACCTACGCTAAAGCCCCACTTTGTGGGGTTATTTTGCATGTAGGGGGTCTTCCTGAATTATGCTGCATGACACTGGCCTCCCGGCTGCATACTACATAGGCAGTACGTTCATCATAGAGCAGCATACAAGGGAGGAATTCGTAATGAGCCGCAGAAGACGAAGCATGATGTCCGAGGAATTGAAGACGGAGCTGGCCAAGGAGCTTGGGTTCTACGAAACGGTTGAGCAGGAGGGCTGGGGCGGAATCCGGGCAGTCGACGCCGGGAATATGGTGAAACGGGCGATTCAGCTGGCAGAGCAGGCTGCTGCGCGGAAATTGTAAGCGGCTATAGCGGTGTTATGCCGCACCGGGTATCGCCTGCGGGCGGTACCTTTTCTGCATCATAGAACCGGATGTTTATTTAATGGACTTCACTGTCAGTTTCTCATATAATATGTTAAGTTGTTTTGTACGGGAAAAGCTGAGGGTGGGTGAACGCCTTGAAAATGTATGAGAAGGCACCGGCAAAAATTAATCTGATGCTGGATGTGCTGCATAAGCGGGCTGACGGATTTCATGAAGTGGAAATGATAATGACAATGGTCGATCTGGCGGACCGTCTGGAGCTGTCGGAGCTGAAGCGGGATTCGATTATTATCTCAAGCCAGGCCGGATATATTCCGCTGGATGAGAAGAATCTGGCCTTCCAGGCGGCAAGGCTGATCAAGGACCGGTATAACGTCAGAAGCGGAGTACATATCCATCTGGACAAAAGAATTCCGGTGGCTGCCGGCCTCGCCGGCGGCAGCAGCGATGCCGCGGCTACGCTGCGCGGCCTGAACCGGCTCTGGCGCCTGGGCATCCCGGTGCAGGAGCTGCAGGAGCTGGGCGCTGAGCTGGGCTCAGACGTCCCGTTCTGCGTCACAGGAGGCACTGCCCTGGCTACGGGCAGGGGCGAACGGCTGACCCAAATCGCGAATCCTCCGCAAATGTGGGTCATCCTGGCGAAGCCGCCGATCAATGTATCGACGGCTGAGGTATACGGACGCGTACGCGCCGGCAACATAGCGGTGCATCCGTCCGCGCTCCGCATGCAGCAGGCTCTGGAGGCCGGTGACTTCTCAGCCGTCTGTGAGGGCCTTGGCAACGTGCTGGAGGATGTGACTCTGAAGCTGCACCCTGAGGTGCAGCAGCTCAAGGAAGCGATGCTGAAGCTGGGAGCGGACGGCGTGCTGATGTCGGGGAGCGGTCCGACCGTATTTGGCCTTGTCTCCAAGCACTCCAAGGTGGCGAGAATCTATAACGGGCTGCGCGGATTCTGCAAGGAAGTCTATGCAGTGCGTTCGCTGAGCTAAGCGGAGCAGGACCATCCTCTAATCACGGAGGCAGAGCGGTTTTCGCTTGTGTAAATCCGTACAATAATGATATTATTCATAGTAATATTCGGTTTTGTATAAAGTGAATTTAAGAAGCAAGCATGCATTATTCTTAAATTCAGCTTATAAGGCGAGGAGCGTTCCGTGAAAAAACTTAAACGAAGCCAACGGTTAGTTGACATGACCCAATTTTTACTGGAGAAGCCGCACGATCTGCTGCCTCTGTCCACTTTTGCAGAGCGGTACGGTGCGGCGAAGTCATCGGTCAGCGAGGACCTGGCTATTATAAAAGAGGTATTTGAAGGCGAAGGAATGGGCGAGCTGCAGACACTGGCCGGGGCAGCGGGCGGAGTGCGTTATATTCCGCGCATGCCTATGGATATGGCGCTTGCCTTCGTGAACCGTCTGTGCGGGCAGCTTGAGCAGAGCGACCGGATACTGCCCGGCGGTTATCTGTATATGTCGGATCTGCTCGGCCTCCCGTCCCTGATGGAGCAGGCCGGCAAGATCATTGCCACCGCCTTCTACGGCGTGGAGATTGATGTCGTCATGACGGTGGAGACCAAGGGGATTCCGCTGGCGTACGCAACGGCAGCGCAGCTGGGGCTGCCGGTCGTGCTGGTCCGCCGTGACCATCAGGTAACCGAGGGCTCGGCTGTAAGCATCAACTATGTATCGGGCTCCCATAAGAGCATCCATACGATGTCCCTGTCCAGACGGGCACTGCGCGAGAAATCCCGGGTGCTGATTGTCGATGACTTCATGAAGGCGGGCGGCACCGTACGCGGAATGGTCGATCTGTTGGGTGAGTTCAATGCAGAGGTCGCAGGTGTAGGCGTGCTCGTAGAGTCCGGCGACGTGGAGAATGAAGAACGTCTGCTGCATGACTACGTGTCGCTGGTGAAGCTGACAGAGGTGGACTCCAAGGTGCGGCGTATTTCGGCGTTTCCGGGCAACTATTTCTCCTCCTGAACGAGGGATAGTGCCGGTTCTGAAAAGTCGCGCATAATGTCGAAACTGTGAGGATTCTTAAGATAACTGCACGAAATCTGTCGAAATCGACGATTCTGCAAAAATAATCTTCTTAATCAGGCATTATTTGGAATGAAAAAGAAGGAATTCGCTTTGCTGTGTGGAATTATACACCAAGTCTCTGATGGAAAAAGGTGGTGAACACACACATGCAAATTACGGATGTCAGACTCCGCCGCGTCAACTCTGAGGGGAGAATGAAAGCAATCGCATCCATTACAATCGATAACGAGTTTGTTGTTCATGACATTCGCGTCATCGACGGGAATAACGGGATGTTTGTTGCAATGCCCAGCAAGCGTACACCTGACGGAGAATTCCGCGATATCGCACACCCGATTTCTTCGGGAACGCGCGAGAAGATTCAATCTGCGGTTCTGGCCGAGTACGAACGTGCCGCTACGGAAGAAGAGGAAGTTATTGAAGAGGGAGCTTAAGCGGTGAACCGCTGACTCTCTGGAAGTTGCTGCCTCCCCAGGGCGGCAATAGGCCATACCGTTTTATATGTTTCGGGGTCCCCGCAAAGTACCCGGGTCAGCCTCGGAGCCAAAGCCCCACATTGTGGGGGATTTTATTGGGGTTCGAAGAAAAGGGAACCATGCCTGCATGGTTCTCTTTTCTTTTTGCCCGGAATGAGATATATTCAGTAGTGAGTTCAAGAAGTGGGAGGTTGGCATTCTTGAAAAGAATGGCTGTTGTACTTGCTGCAGGTCAAGGCAAGCGCATGAAATCTAAATTATACAAGGTACTGCACCCTGTCTGCGGTAAACCGATGGTAGGGCACGTGCTTGATACAGTGAAGGCAACCGGATGCCAGCGTAATGTAGTTGTTGTAGGCCACGGCGCCGAGAAGGTTAAGGCATACTTAGGCGAGGATGCCGAATATGTGCTCCAGGATGTCCAGCTTGGAACCGGCCATGCCGTCAAGCAGGCCAAGGATCTTCTGGGCAGCGAAGAAGGAACCACCATTGTCATCTGCGGAGATACGCCGCTTGTCATGAGCGAGACACTCGAAGGCATGATGGTGCTGCATGAAGCGCAGAATGCTGCTGCAACAGTCCTTACTGCTGTTATGGAGCAGCCTGCCGGATATGGACGGATTATCCGCGGCGAAGACGGCGGAGTGCTGAAGATTGTGGAACAGAAGGATTGCACAGAGAGTGAAGCTGCGGTTAACGAGATTAATACAGGGACGTATTGTTTTGATAACGCGAAGCTCTTTGCTGCTCTCGAGAAGGTTACGAATACCAACAACCAGCAGGAATATTATTTGACGGATGTTATCGGCATACTCCGGGCGCAGGGCGATATCGTTCTGGGCTATCAGGCCCATGATGCAGCAGAGTCCATTGGTGTGAATGACCGACTGGCGTTGTCTGAAGCCGAAGGCTATATGCGTCAGCGCATCAACCGGGGTCATATGCTCGGAGGAGTCACTATCATCGATCCGGCTTCAACCTACATTGGAGCAGATGTTGTCATTGGAGCAGATACTGTGCTGTATCCGGGCACGGTACTCAAGGGCAAGACAGTGATCGGCGAAGATTGTGTGATTGGTCCGGCAAGTGAAATTGAAGACTGCGTGATTATGGACGGAGCGGCTGTGAAGCATTCCGTGCTGAATCAGGCTCAGGTCGGCACACGGGCTTCCGTTGGGCCTTTTGCGTATTTACGTCCCGGTACCGTTCTGGGTGAGGGTGTTAAGGTCGGCGACTTCGTAGAGATCAAGAATGCTACAATCGGCGACGGCTCCAAGGTATCTCATTTAAGCTATGTCGGTGATGCTGAGGTCGGTAAGAATGTCAATATCGGCTGCGGCGCGATCACCGTTAATTATGACGGCTATAATAAGTTCAGAACCGAGATTGGCGATGATGCCTTTATCGGCAGCAACGTGAACCTTGTGGCTCCGGTTACAGTGGGCAAGGGCGCATTCATTGTCGCCGGTTCCACGATTACGCGTCCGGTATCGGAGAACGATCTGGCGATTGCCAGAGCAAGGCAGGAGAATAAGCCGGGATATGCAGAGAAGATCCGCTCCCGGGCCAAGGCGAAGAAAGACCAGCATAGTCCATCGTAAAGCGTGTAAGCAGAAAGCAGCTGTAGGCTTAGAGCGCCGGACGGACTTCTTGCACATCCGCGCCGGTGCTTTGGCCAGTTAAATTCCGTCACGGAGGGTTTATATTTTATGACTTATTGTGATTCCAAACTCAAGATTTTCACCTGCAACTCCAATCCTAAGCTGGCCAGCCAGATTGCTGATTATATCGGCATTCCGATGGGCGAGTCCCATACGACCAGCTTCAGTGACGGAGAGATTCAGGTTAAGCTGTCGGAGAGTGTCCGGGGCTGTCATGTCTATATCGTACAGTCCACCTGCGGACCGGTGAACGACAATCTGATGGAGCTTCTGGTGATGGTAGATGCGCTTAAGCGTGCCTCCGCGAAGAGCATCAATGTCGTAATTCCTTACTACGGGTATGCCCGTCAAGACCGTAAGGCCCGTTCCCGTGATCCGATTACGGCCAAGCTGGTAGCGAACCTGATTGAGAAGGCGGGTGCACATCGCGTCATTACTATGGACCTTCATGCGATGCAGATTCAAGGCTTCTTCGACATTCCTGTGGATCATCTGCTGGGTGTTCCGATTCTGGCTCAATACTTCCGTTCGAAGCAAATTCAGAACCCGGTGGTCGTCTCTCCTGACCATGGGGGCGTGGTGCGTGCCAGAAAGCTGGCTGACTTCCTTAATGCTCCGCTGGCGATTATCGACAAGCGCCGTCCTGAACCGAACGTCAGTGAGGTTATGAACATTATCGGTAATATTGAAGGCAAAACGGCGATCCTGATCGATGATATCATCGATACGGCAGGAACGATCGTTCTGGGAGCCAATGCTCTGATGGAAGGCGGCGTGAAAGAAGTCTACGCCTGCTGTACGCATCCTGTATTATCCGGTCCGGCGCATGAACGTCTGGAAAACTCTCCGATCAAAGAAATTATCGTGACGGATACCATTCCAATTCGCAGCAGCAACCCGACCTCCAAGCTCAAGGTACTGTCCGTGGCCCCGCTTATGGGCGAAGCTATCATTCGCGTGCATGAAGAGCTGTCGATCAGTAAGCTGTTCGAAATCGAATAGGCCGCAGGCAGATCAGCAGAAAAAGGGTTACACCTTTCGTCAAGCGGAAGGTGTAACCCTTATCGGCGTGATGCAGCGGGAGGGACTAAAGGCTCGTATAAGCTTCAATATCCCGGACGGGAGATGAAGGTGAAGAGGCTGCGGTTGTACAGCGTACCCTGCAGCTCTACGAAGCCTTCGTCCACCGCTGTAATCACACCGATGTCTACGTGCGCGTTCCCCCTATAGACTTCAACAGGCACAGCATATTGAATATGGTACTGGAAATGGCGCTGCAGTGTTAAGATATCGCCCTGATGTGGCATGTTCATCACCTGTCTCCGGAGTATAAACTTATTGTACCAAAAACGGAACTCTTCTGCTGAGAGTACCGGGCGGAAAGGAAAAACCTTAAATATGAAATGGATTGTTGGACTCGGGAATCCCGGAACGCAATACGCGAAGACCAAGCATAATGTCGGCTTCATGGCCCTCGATGAGCTTGCGTCCAGACACGGAATTGCCTTTAACCAGAATAAATGCAAATCGGTAATCGGTGAAGGGATGATCGGCGGTGTGAAGACGGTGCTGATCAAGCCGATGACCTTCATGAATCTGTCCGGGGAAGCGGTACGGGCTTATATGGATTATTATAAGGTCCAGCTGGAAGATATGATTGTGGTCTATGATGACCTGGATACGGAGCTGGGTAAGATCAGGCTGCGTTATCAAGGCAGTGCCGGCGGGCACAATGGCATCAAGTCCATCATTCAGCATACGGGCACCCAGAGCTTCAACCGGGTGCGGATGGGCATATCCCGTCCGGAGCCGGGCTTTGCTATAGTTGACTACGTACTATCTACCTTCGCCAAGAAGGATGGAGCAAGGCTTGAGAGCATGATAAGTGATACTTGCGATGCTGTGGAATATAGCCTGCAGCATACCTTTGAACAGACCATGGCCAAATTCAACGGATGAAATACAAGGCATAGGGTTCAGGACCCTGCGGCTAAAGCCCTCCCGGGCGGGGCATACTGAAGGTATATACTACCTTCAGGAGGCATATAGATGGCAATACACTATGTATGCAGGCACTGCCGGACGTTCTTGGGAAGCATTGGCAGAAGCGATATTACAGAGATGCAGCTGGGGCTGCAATCCTTGACCCCTGCGGAGCGCAGAGATATCATAGCGTATGATTCAGAAGGCGAGATTACGGTGAAGGTGACCTGCGATTACTGCAAGCAGGCGCTGGATAACAACCCCGAGCTCAGCCTGCTGGCCAGTCCGCTTCAGTAAGGTGGAAGCGCCTGTCTCTATCGTCATCCGCAAGCCTTGGCCTTATCCGCTGAGGCTTGTTTTCGATTCCAATTATAATAGGTGATAGCGGCATTGCCGCTGTCAGCCTGTTTAGTAAGAGAGGTGCACCTGTTGTTACAAGGTCTTATAGAAGCTTTTTCCAAGGATACTGATTTCCAGTCTGTCACCCGTGGCATCGCAGCAGGGATGAAGGAACAGCTTATCTCCGGTCTGTCCGGCTCGGCCAGACAAATCATGCTGGCTGCCCTGCATGAGGAGACGCAGCGTCCGCTCTTGGTTGTGACCCATAATATGTTCTCAGCCCAGAAGATGGCTGATGATTTGCAGGAAGCGCTTTCCCCGGAGCAAGTGCTGCTCTACCCGGCGAATGAGCTGGTGGCGGCTGAGGCCGCTGTCTCAAGCCCGGAGACGCTGGCCCAGCGGATTGATGTGCTTACGCGCTGCGCCCAGGGCTTCCGGGGAATCGTAGTCGTTCCCTACTCCGGCGTTCGGAGGCTGCTCCCCGCTCCGCATGTCATGGCTGAAGCCCAGCTTACGGTTTCTCAGGACGGAACCTTACCACTGGATGACTTCCTCATGTCCATGATTGAGATGGGCTATGAGCGGGTGGAGCGGGTAGAGAACCGCGGTGAGCTTAGTGTACGCGGCGGTATTATCGACTTCTATCCCATGACCTCTCCACTGGCTTACCGGGTGGAGCTGTTTGATGATGAGGTAGACTCTATCCGCACCTTCGATCCTATGGATCAGCGCTCCATCGATAAGGTCCGCAGTGTGAAGATTACACCGGCCAAGGAGATTATATTCGATCAGCTCCGCCAGGATGCGGCTTCTACCGCTGCGTCTGCAATGCTGGAGCGGCAGCTTGAGAAGATGAGTGACCGTCAGGCCAAGCTGCGTCTGCGTGAGGAGATGGGCCGGGAGCTGGAGATGCTGCGGCAGGGCACCTATTTCCCGGAAGTCTATAAATATATCAGTCTGCTCTACCCTGAACGTATTCATCTGTATGATTATATGGCTCAGGATACTTTGCTTGTCCTGGATGAGCCGGCCAGACTTCTGGAGACCGCCAAGCAGCTGGAGCGGGATGAGTCGGAATGGAATCTGCACCTGCTGCAGAACGGCAAGACGCTGCCTGAGCTGCAGCTCTCTGTCGACAGCGAGGTTATTATGTACCAGCGTCCGTTCCAGAGCCTGTTTATGTCGATATTTCTGCGTCAGGTTCCGCATATTCAGCCACAGAATATCTTGGGCTTCATCAGCCGCGGAATGCAGGACTTCCATGGCCAGATGAATGTGCTGAAGTCCGAGATGGAGCGTTGGCACAAGTCCGGCGTGAAGGTGATCATGCTGGCTAATGGCGAGGAGCGGATGGAGCGTATCCGCCGGGTACTGGACGACTATGGCATCGAGGAGCCGACGATCCTGCAGGGTAACCTGGGCTCCGGCTTCGAGCTTCCTTCGATTCATCTCGCGGTGATCACTGAGGGTGAGATGTTCTCGCAGAAGCAGCGCAAGGCGCGTAAGGTCTCGAAGGGCATTGATAATGCCGAACGGATTAAGAGCTATACCGAGCTGAAGATCGGGGATTATGTGGTTCACCAGAATCACGGGATCGGTAAATATATGGGCATCGGGACGCTTGAGGTCAGCGGCATTCACCGCGACTATATGCATATCCTCTATGCTGGAGGCGACAAGCTCTCTGTTCCGATTGAACAGATTGACCTGATTCAGAAATATGTCGGCTCGGAAGATAAGGAGCCGAAGGTCTATAAGCTGGGCGGCAATGAATGGACCCGGGTGACCAGCAAGGTACGGAGCTCGGTTCAGGATATCGCCGATGATCTGATCAAGCTGTACGCAGAGCGCCAGAGCGCGCTTGGCTATGGCTTCGAGAAGGATACGCAGGAGCAGCGCGAATTCGAAGAGATGTTCCCTTATGAGGAGACCCGTGACCAGCTGCGGGCGATCGAAGAGATCAAGAAGGATATGGAGCAGAACCGTCCGATGGACCGGCTGCTCTGCGGTGATGTAGGCTATGGCAAGACAGAGGTGGCGATCCGGGCTGCTTTTAAATCTGCTATAGAGGGCAAGCAGGTGGCTGTGCTCGTGCCGACGACGATTCTGGCGCAGCAGCACTACGAGACCTTCCGTGAGCGCTTCGCCAATTATCCGCTGAATATTCAGGTATTGAGCCGGTTCCGCAGCCGCAAGGAGCAGAATGAGACGATCAAGGGAGTACGCCAGGGGACAGTGGATGTTATTATCGGCACACACCGGCTGCTATCACAGGATCTGGTCTTCAAGGACCTCGGCCTTCTGATTGTCGATGAAGAGCAGCGTTTCGGCGTGACCCACAAGGAGAAGCTGAAGCGGCTGAAGACCAATGTCGATGTATTGACTCTGACAGCCACACCGATTCCCCGCACGCTGCATATGTCGATGCTCGGGGTGCGTGACTTGTCAGTTATTGAGACACCACCGGAGAACCGCTTTCCCGTACAGACGTATGTGGTGGAGCATAGCCAGACGCTGACCCGGGAAGCAGTGGAGCGCGAGCTGGCCCGTGGCGGGCAGGTCTATTATCTGTACAACCGTGTACAGGGGATTCAGGAAATGGCGGCGCAGATCTCCATGCTGGTGCCGGAGGCAAGAGTGGGTATCGGGCATGGACAGATGTCGGAATCGGAGCTTGAGAAGACGATTCTCGACTTCCTGGACGGAGAGTATGATGTGCTGGTTAGCACCAGTATTATAGAGACCGGTGTCGATATTCCTAATGTAAATACACTGATTGTTCACGATGCTGACAAAATGGGTCTGTCCCAGCTCTATCAGCTGCGCGGACGCGTCGGCCGTTCCAACCGGATTGCTTATGCCTACTTCACCTACCAGCGCGATAAAGTGCTGACCGAGGTGGCTGAGAAGCGCCTGCAGTCCATCAAGGAATTCACCGAGCTCGGTTCAGGCTTCAAAATTGCTATGCGCGATCTCTCCATCCGGGGAGCAGGCAATCTGCTGGGGGCGGAGCAGCACGGCTTCATTGCCTCGGTCGGCTTCGACCTGTATTCACAGATGCTGGCGGAGGAAATCCGCAAACGCAAGGTGAGCGTGCTTGGCGAGGAGGATACTTCGCTGAAGCAGGGGAATACGGTCATTGATTTGTCGATTGACGCGTATCTTCCTTCCGAGTATATTTACGACAGTATCCAAAAAATAGAAATCTATAAGAAGGTTGCTGCTGTGGCTTCCTTCGAAGATGCCTCCGAGCTTGAGGATGAGCTGCTGGACCGGTTCGGCGAATTGCCGGAAGCTGTTATTAATCTGCTCTCTGTGGCCCGGTTGAAGGTGTATGGCAAGCTGTACGGCATGGAATCCATGGTCCGGCGCGGGGATGATGCCCTGCTTAATTTCCACGAGGGCAGCCTCGGGGCGTTTGATACGGCAAAGCTCGCCAAAGTTGGTAATAGCTTCGAAAGGCGTGTACAATTTGATAAGGATGCCAAGGCAACGATCCGGATCAAAGCGAAGGATTTAGGTGACAAGGAGCTGCTGGATGTGCTGGAGCAATTCCTGGCGGCAGCCAAACAGTCTTTAAAATCGAAGGGAGAATTACACAATGTCGTTAAATAAAAAATCCTGGAAGGTACTGGTGGTCTCGCTGACCGCAGCCCTGTCCTTCTCCATGCTTGCTGCCTGCAGCAATAAAAGTGATGATACTGCGGTGGCAACGTATAAGGGCGGCACCATTACCCAGAAGGAATTCAATCTGGATACCCGCGTAATGAAATTCCTGTCCCCCGAGCAGGCGCAGTATCTGGAGATCGATATGTTCAAGGAGTCCATCCTGAAACAGGAGGTCGCGTTCGAATACTTGGCGGACAAGGCCACAGATGAAGCGAAGAAGGCTGCAGAGAAAGAAGTCGATACTCAGATCGGCTCTATCAAGACTGCGCTGGGCGATAAGTACAAGAGCACGCTGAAGGAACAGGATCTAAGCGAGTCGGACCTGCGTTCCTATATGCAGCGCGTACTTACCGTATATCAGGACATGCTGCTGAAATTAACGGACGAGCAGGTCAAGACCCATTATGAAGCCACCAAGGCTGATTATAGCGTGGCTACTCTGCGCCATGTCCTGGTGGGCCTGACCGATAGCGCCGGTAAAGAGCGGACGGATGCCGATGCGCTGAAGCGCGCCCAGGAAGTGAAGGCGAAGCTGGATGGCGGGGCGGACTTTGCAGCCGTTGCCAAGGAATACTCGGATGATACCGGCACGAAGGAAACCGGCGGTGAATACAAGGACAAGGCACTGGTAGATTATGTAGCAGAGTTCAAGGCTGCAGCCCACTCTCTTCCGCTGAATACGATCAGTGAGCCGGTCAAGACTACCTACGGATATCACATTATCAAGGTGGAAGCCCGCAAGGACACTACCTTCGATACGCTGACTGCCGACCAGCTGAAGGCTGTGAAGAACTCTGCCGCTTCTGCCAGCCTGGAGACCTTCCTGGAGAAGGAACTGGATAGTCTGGAGATTAAAATCAATCTGCCGAAGAGCTCTGCTGCTGCAGGCAGCGCGGGAGCCACAGCCACACCGGCTCCGGCTGCGGGCAGTGACACGCCAGCCGCTACAGATACACCGGCTGCTACAGAAGCCGCTAAATAAATTTAGGCTGGACAAGCCGCCTGATGCGCCATGCATCCGGGCGGTTTTTTTTGCCGTAATAGAGCAAAACGGGGAAAATACTGCGGCGGTATAGAAATGACTATTTGTGATCATAACTGGAATGATGCCGGGCCGGGGCGTTCTCATTCTCCATGAACAATTATATGCGGACTGACGGATGTATAAGGAACTGGGAAGAGATGAATACTATGGTCAGATATTACGATAAATCACCGGGATTAACCATTCCCATAATGGACAGTAGTTGGACCATACATCTTAAGGAAAGCGGGGCAACATTTGAAATGAAAGCTACTGGTATTGTAAGACGTATTGATGACCTCGGACGAGTTGTTATCCCCAAAGAGATCAGACGCACCTTACGGATTCGTGAGGGCGATCCTCTGGAAATTTTTGTTGACCGCGATGGTGAGGTTATATTGAAAAAATATTCACCGATTGGTGAATTGGGCGATTTCGCCAAGGAATATGCAGAGTCGCTGTATGAAGGAACAGGGCATATTACCATGATTACGGACCGGGACACGTTCATCGCGCTCGCCGGCGGCTCCAAGAAGGATTATCTGGAGAAGCAAGTGGGTGTGCTGCTGGAAAAGGTAATGGAAAGCCGTAAAACGATGCTTGAGACCAATGCAGGCAGCTATGACATCAGCAAGGACCACACGGAGCTGTTATCCACTTATGTGGCAGCGCCTATTATCTCCGGAGGAGATCCGATCGGCTGCGTAGTGCTGCTGAACAAGGATGATTCGGTCAAGATGGCCCAGATGGAAGTGAAAATGGCGGAGACAGCCGCAGCCTTCCTGGGCAAGCAAATGGAGCAGTAATCAGCTGGTGCTGGAGAGTCCCGCTTTTCCTTTGGTTATTATGACCGTAGGGAATGGCGGGTTTTTGCTGTGAATCGGCCCGCTAAGGAATAGACGCATAGCCATTTACACTTCTACCCTTAGATAAGTTATAATATAGAAATTCATTTGCTTAGGTTAAAGCAAGCTCTATATTATGGCAGTTATGGCTGTAGAAGCAGGTAAACGATGACATCCAATTCGCAAGGCTCGAAGCTGCTGCAGGGCGCTTTTATTCTTAGCGCGGCAGCTATTTTCTCGAAACTGATCGGTACGCTCCAGAAGATACCGCTGCAGAATCTGGGCGGTGACGCCGCGTTCGGTATCTACAATACGGTCTATCCGCTGTATACCATTCTGGTTACGGTGGCGATGCTCGGGCTGCCTGCCGCCATCTCGCGGTTCGTGGCCGAGGCTTCGGCGGCACAGGACGCGCAGAAGGGGCGGCGGGTCCTGCTTCTATCCGCCGGAATTACAGCGGCCAGCGGCCTGGTGCTCGGCATTCTGGTCTACGCCGGGGCTCCGCTCATTGCGGTATGGGTCGGCAGCTCCCATATTGTTCCGGCGCTGCGCAGCAGTGCCTGGGGGCTGGCGGTGGTGCCGCTGATGGCGGCGCTGCGCGGCTACTTCCAGGGACTGCATAATATGATGCCGACCGCCGTGTCACAGGTGGTCGAGCAGTCGGTACGCGTGGCGGTCATGATCGCGCTTCTGCTGTATCTAACGGGCGCTGGCGCAGATGCGGCAGGAATCGCTGCGGGTGCGATGCTGGGTCCAGCCGGGGGCGGGATCGCCGGTCTCGGCGTGATGCTGCTGTATTGGCGCAGCCACCGCCGGGGCTTGCCCGACAGGCTGCCTCAAGCTCCGCTTCAGAACAGAACGGCATCGGCCGTACGAAGGGATAAGCAGGGCATTCCTGCCCGCGAGCTGTTAGCCTATGGCCTCCCGGTGATGCTTGGTGCGCTGGCTGTTCCGTTAATCGGACTGGTCGATGTCTTCACAGTTCCCCGTCTGCTGGCGGGGAGCGGGAGCAGCGAGACGGCGGCGATGGCCCAGTTCGGCATCTATAACCGCGGGCTGCCGCTCGTGCAGATCGTAATGATGCTGGCGACCTCGCTCTCGGTCGTCTTCATCCCGGCACTGGCCGAAGCGAAGTATCAGCGGGATGAGGCCTTGATCCGCACGCGCATCACGCTGTCGCTGCGCTGGTTCTGGCTCCTCGGGCTGGCCGCCTCCGTAGGCCTGGCCGTGCTTGCCGAGCCGGTGAACACGGCTCTGTACGGGGACGCCGCCGGCAGCGGCGCGATGACCTGGCTGGCCTTCACCGCCGCGGGCGGCACGGTCAGCATCATCTCCGCCGCGCTGCTGCAAGGCCTGGGCGCCGTGCGCGCGCCGGCGCTGACCCTGCTGGCCGCCGCTGTGCTTAAGGCGGCCCTCAACCTGCTGCTCGTCCCGCAGCAGGGCATTACCGGTGCGGCCATCGCTGGCGTGGCCGCACATCTCTTCGCAGCAGCGCTGAACGTGCTGCTGCTCTACCGGCAGGGACATCTGCGGCTGCGCGCAGCAGATGTCCTGCTGAAGCCCGCGGCGCTGCTCGCGGGCCTGGGGCTGGCCGCCGCGGCTGTGAGCCACGGCGCAGCCTGGGCGGCAGACGCCGCCGGCTTCGGCGGCGGGCGGACCGCGGCCCTGGCGCAGAGCCTGCTCGGCGTGCTCGCAGGCTGCGCCGTCTTCGCACTCGGCGCAGTGGCGCTGCGGCTGCTCAGCGAGAGCGAGCTGCGCCAGCTTCCGGGCTTCGGCCCGCGCTTAGCGGACAAGCTGAAGAAGCTGCGCCTGTTCCCATAAGGCGCAGCTCAATAGATACATAGCGCAGCCGCCTTTCGCGAACAGCAGGACGCGGCTGCCTGGAAGGAGCAGAATGGCATGAGCGCAACATTAACGATCGTCGGCCTGGGCTCCGGGAACCCGGACCGGCTGACACTGGGCATTATCAAGAAGCTGAAGGCGGCCTCGGCCGTATACGTGCGGACCGCAGAGCATCCTGTCATGGCTGCACTGGCGGAGATGGAGATATTCTGGGAGTCCTTCGACGGGCTGTATGAGTCGCTGTCGTCCTTCCCTGAGGTCTATGAAGCCATTGCGGCAACGCTAATGGAGAAGGCTGCATCCGCTCCGCAGGGCACGGAGATCGTCTATGCCGTGCCGGGGCATCCCATGGTGGCCGAATCCGCCGTCTCTCTGCTGCGCGGGCGCTGCCCGGAGGCGGGCATTGAGCTGAATATCCTCGGCGGCGAGAGCTTCCTCGACGAAGCGTTTGTCCGTCTGGGCTTTGATCCGATTGAAGGCTTCCAGCTGCTGGACGCCTCCGGTATCCGCAGCTCCCAGCTTCACCCGGAGCTGCACACCCTGATCGGGCAGGTCTATGACAGCTTCACTGCGTCCGAGACCAAGCTCTGCCTGATGGAGCTGTACCCGCCAGAGTATGAGGTCATTGCCGCACATGCGCTTGGCGTGGAGGGCGAAGAGCAGATTCTCCGGGTGCCGCTGTACGAGCTGGACCGGCTGGACGGCTATGGTAATCTGTCGCTGGTATATGTTCCGGCGAGCCGTGCGGATGAAGCACGTAACCGCACCTTTGCCCGGCTGCATGAGATTGTTGATATTCTGCGGAGCCCCGAGGGCTGCCCCTGGGACCGTGAGCAGACGCATGAATCCTTGCGCAAAAATCTGATCGAAGAGACCTATGAGGTGCTGGAAACGATTGACGAGGATGATCCAGACCATATGAGGGAAGAGCTGGGCGACCTGCTGCTCCAGATTATGCTTCACTCCCAGATGGAAGAGGAGCTGGGAACCTTCAGTGTCTACGATGTCATTGAGGGGCTGAATGAGAAGCTGCTGTTCCGCCACCCGCATGTATTCGGCGATCAGGCGGCGGGCAATGCCGAGGAGGCGCTGCAGAACTGGGAAGGGATGAAGGCTGAGGAGAAGCGGCGCAAAGGCGTGAAGCCCGAAGCCCTGTCCGCACTCAGCGGGGTTCCGAGGGATCTGCCGGCTCTGATGAAGGCGTATAAGCTGCAGAAGAAGGCGTCCCGCGTCGGCTTCGACTGGGATAACACCAGTGATGTGCTGGCCAAGATCCGCGAGGAGGTTGACGAGCTTCAGGAAGCGATTGAGACGGGACAGTCCGCCGAGGAGCAGATGCTGGAGCTGGGCGACCTGCTGTTCGCAGCCACCAATGTGGCCCGCTTCATCGGAGCCGATCCGGAAGAAGCGCTGACCCGCACCAACCGCAAATTCGTATCCCGCTTCGAGTATATTGAGCAGCGTCTGCGGGATCAGGGGGTCCGGCTGGAGGACAGCCCGCTCGAAGAGATGGAGGCCCTCTGGCAGGAAGCCAAGACAGAAGAGCGGAAGCAATAGATTTTAGAATTATAGTCTTCGGCGTATATCCCGCGCGTTTCACGGCAATGCTGTGACTATTGGCGCGAATCTCTGATTTAAAATGCATTGAGAGGTTTATAATGTTATAGTGCTATAACCCCCATATCCTACGCACGATGTTACTTTTTCAAAAAAAACGGCGGATCGTGGCAGGAATTGAGGGCGGAATCCAGAATATCATAAAGACGAAATGACGATTTGCCGTGATTCTCCGGTAAACCTGATTTTCATTTATTTTTTGTATCCTAGGAGGAACTTCAAATTATGAACAAGACAGATCTGGTAAACAACATTTCCGAGAAAAGCGGATTGGCCAAAAAAGACGTAGAAACCGTACTTAACGGAATGCTCGGCGAAATTACAGAAGCTCTCGCAAGCGGAGATAAAGTACAGCTGATCGGCTTCGGTACTTTTGAAACGCGCAAACGTTCCGGCCGCACCGGCCGTAACCCGCAATCGGGCACACCTATCGAAATTCCTGAATCCACAGTGCCGGCCTTCAAGGCAGGTAACAAGCTCAAAGAAGCCGTTAACTAATGCGTCTGGACAAGTTCCTGAAGGTCTCCCGTCTGATCAAGCGCCGCACCGTGGCCAAGGATGTGTCCGAACAGGGCCGGGTGTTGATCAATGGACGGGAGTCCAAACCGAGCAGCACGGTGAAGATCGGTGACGAAATTACCGTGCAGTTCGGCCAAAAGCTTGTGACGGTCAAAGTGGAAAAGCTGGTGGAAACCACCCGCAAGGACGAGGCCGCCGGAATGTATACCCTGCTCCGTGAAGAGCCTGTTGCCAAAAGCACGGGACTCGACTGGTAGCAGCAAATGATTGCAGCATAAGGTGAAGAGGTATTCCTGAAGCCGGAAGACGGCGGAGCGGGATGCCTCTTTTTTCTTGTTCTATACCCTGTCCTTCCTTCATAGATTAGAACCAAGAAGGAGGGGTACATGCTATGATGGAGCCAACTAAAGTCAACAAACAGCATGATCTGCACATGCGCAGCCGTAAGCAGATTGAGCTGACAGGTGTGCAGAATGTGGAGAGCTTTGACAACGAGGAGTTTCTGCTAAGTACAGAACTCGGCCAATTGACCATTCGGGGTACTCATTTACATATCAAGAATCTAAGTCTGGAGAATGGAATGCTGTCCCTTGAAGGCAATGTTCATTCCCTGATTTATCTTGACCCCGGGGCGCAAGGCAAAAATAAAGGGATTCTCCGCAAGCTGTTTAAATGAATCCCTCCGTTCAATGGATCACCCTGCTCTATATGATTCTGTCCGGCATTTGCATGGGACTGGCCTATGACAGCTACCGGGTGCTGTCGCAGAAGCTGAGATTTCCCAATTGGCTGAATGCGCTGCTGGATTTGCTGTATTGGATAGGGGCGGCCCTGCTGGTCTTTCGCATGCTTTATGCCGGAAACCAGGGACAATTGAGGTTTTATGTCGTTCTTGGCCTCTTTCTAGGTGTATGGATCTATTTTTTGATCTTCAGTATTACGGTGCAGCGTTTTGTGGTAAGGTTAATTCAGTCGGTGCAGTATGCATGCAGGAAGCTATGGCGGTTCATTACCATAGTTATCGGAGGTCCGATTCTCTGGCTGTGGCGCCTGATTAAGGGAACAGTGCTGCTGTTCGGCCGGGTCCTTCTTTATATTTTTAAGCTGCTGCTGCGTCTAACCAAGCCAATCTGGGTACTTCCTGTAAGGTGGGCCTCTCCGTATACATCCCGGTTCGTTCATAGCGCCCGGATCGTGAGGATCACCAAGTGGATATCAGGGTGGCGGAAGCGCTGACCTTGAACCCTGGAACTGGAGGTAAGCTTAAATGAACAGATTCTCTGCGGAAGAGAAGAATACGAACCAGAGTGCTTCGGCCGCAGGCGCGAAGAGAAGAAAGTTTATATGGATTCTTGTGATGGCTGTTTTCTTCGGCTGGGCCGGATTCACTTTCTTTGCCCAGAGCGCAGCAATCGCAGACAAGAGTGCACAACTCGCCCGTAAGACCGAGAGCAATGAGAGTGTAACAGCTACGCTGAATCAACTGAAATATGAGGTCTCGCGTCTGAATGACGATGAGTATATCGGACAATTAGCGCGTAAATGGTACAATATGTATCCTGCAGGCGAATCACCTATCCGTACCGAGCAATCCGGGCAATAAAAGCAGGCGAAAAGAGGCTTACGCTGTGTTGCCTTGCTTTGCTCTTTACTGTATAATCAAATCACCGCAGACAGGATGGACATTATATTCGTCTGTATATTTTTAAGGGAGGATCATTTTATTCTATGGCAATTGAAGTGGGCACCAAGTTAGAGGGCAAAGTGACAGGCATCACGCATTTCGGAGCATTTGTGGATCTGTCAGGAGGTGTCACAGGTCTCGTTCACATCTCGGAGATCGCCGATAACTACGTCAAGGATGTCAACGATCATTTGAAGATTGCGGATGTAGTAACCGTTAAGGTGATCAATGTTGACAAGGACGGCAAGATCGGACTTTCCATTAAGCAAGCCGTTGATAAGCCGGCATCGGAAGTACGTCCCCCCAGAGCTCCAAGACCTGAACGTCCAAGCGGTGGAGACCGTTTCGGCGGTGGTGGCGGCAGTGGCGGAGGCGGCGGTGGATTCAATCGTGAACGGGGTGGGCGTCCATTCAAGCCTGCAGCCGGTAAACCTTCATTCGAGGATAAAATGTCACGCTTCCTGAAAGACAGCGAAGAACGGATATCTTCGATCAAGAAGAACACAGAAGGAAAGCGCGGCGGCCGTGGAGCCAAGCGCGTATAATCTGAGTCTTGCACATCATAAATAAACCGCAGGGGCATTGCGCCCTTCGCGGTTTTTTTGTGTTTGTGCCCGCGGGCCGAATGTAAGCCAAAAACCGAACACCATTGGCAGCTTGGAGGAGCGTGAACCAAATGTAATCGCAAAACCGACTACAATCGATAACGTGGAAGCGCATTGACCAAATGTAATCGGAAAACCGACTACAATCGGCAACATGGAGGTGCATTGACCAAATGTAATCGGAAAACCGATTACAATCGGCAACGGAGAGGTGTATGGACCAAATGTAATCGGAAAACCGACTACATTTTGCTCGCAACGCAGAGTATGAGCAGCCCACCCCGCCCCAGCTCTATACCGCGCGCCCAAGCTTCCGGCTATTTTTGTCGGGCTTTGAACAAATTGCCGACAGCATCTATGCCATTCTCACATAACTCCAGGGCAATCGCTGACGAATGTCCGCGCGGCCACTACCAGCAACCGGCAGTCTGACTGCGGCAGTCCGCAGCCGATCTTTTACCCCGTATGGGATTGGGAGGCTTTTCCACAGAATGTCGGGACAGGCTTTTTTGTCGGAAATTTTTTACAGATTGCTCTCCGTTTCTGACAAACTTTCTTAAGACCCCCGCTATATAATGAGAACCATAAAATTCATAAACGGGTGGTGCAGGGAATGAGTAAAAGCAATGTGGTGAATTTGCCGGAGTGGACAAGAGCAGGAAGCAAAGACAAAAATCAGAAAGAAGCCTTAGGTACGCGCTTGAAGGCGTGGGGCACCAAGCTGCCGGTTATCCAGTTCATCGCGGTCAAGAAGTGGGTGCTGCTGCTTAGCCTTATGGGCTTTTTGCTGGGACGGGCTATGATCCTGGATGAGCTTACCCCGTTTGCTGCTGCTTATTTCGCCGTCATTGTATTTATGCGCAGGGATTCCATGCTGCCTGTGGCCGCAGCCATCGTGCTCGGCAGTCTCTTCACCCCGTTTCCGGGTGCCATCGTGGTTGCGGCAGAGCTGATTATTTTTTATCTGATCTACAAAGGGCTGGAGAACTTCCAGCGGGTGGATCTGTCTTATGCCCCTCTGATGGTGTTCGTAGCTTCTTTTATGGTGGGACTGTTTCAGGTCGTTATCGGTCCTTCGCTCACGTGGTATCCGCTGATGATGGCGGCCATTGATGCCATACTCGGGTTCGTGCTGACGCTTGTATTCCTGCAGGCGCTTCCTTTATTCACCTATAAGCAGAAAAGCAGGGCACTCCGCAATGAGGAGGTACTCTGTCTGATCATCTTGCTGGCTTCCGTCATGACCGGCCTTGTCGGCTGGACCATTAACGGTCTATCGCTGGAGCATGTTTTATCGCGGTTTCTGATTCTGATCTTTGCCCTGGCCGGAGGAGCGCCGCTTGGTGCTGCGGTTGGTGTAGTGACCGGACTTATTCTCAGTCTGGCCGATATCGGAGCCATCTATCAAATGAGCCTGCTGGCCTTTTCCGGGATGCTGGCAGGTATGATGCAGTCCGGACGCAAAGGGGCGGTCTCCATCGGGATGCTGCTGGGATCAACGATTCTATCCGTATACTTCATGGGACCGGGCGATGTCATGAATTCTACCTGGGAGACCTGTGCAGCCGTAGTATTGTTTCTTCTAACACCTAAGGGGATGATTACTGCCATTGCCAAATATGTACCAGGCACGGCCGATCACAGCCGTTCCCAGCATGAATATGCCCGGAGGGTCCGGGATATTACAGCAGACCGGGTGACCCAGTTCTCGCAGGTATTCCAGCAGCTCTCCAGCAGCTTCGGGCAGATTCCCCGGGCCGCAGAGGCGGGCAAAAGCGACCGTGAGATGGAGGATTTTATGAATACGGTAACAGAGGGAGCCTGCGCCGGGTGCATCCGGCGGACCCACTGCTGGGATGCCAAGTTCTATCAGACCTACAGATATATGACCGACATGATGACCACGGTGGAGGAGTGCCCGGACATTACCGCTGCCCAGCTGCCGCCGGAGTGGAGCCGGATCTGCGGCAGGACGGGGGAGGTTCTTGAGGTGATGAAGGGCCAATATGAGCTATACCAGCATGATATGCGCTGGAAGTGGCAAATATACGACAGCCGCCAATTTGTGGCCGAGCAATTATCCGGCGTCTCGCAGGTAATGGAGGACCTGGCGAAGGAGATTAAGCGGGAAGGGCAGGCGATGTACCGGCAGGAGAGCCAGATCCGGGAGGCGCTGGAGAAGCTGGGCCTCTCCATTCACAGCATTGAGATTCTGAGTCTCGATCCCGGCCGGGTAGAGATTGAAGTCGTGCATGCCTACACCCGGGGCTTCGATGAATGCCGCAAAATGATCGCCCCGCTGCTCTCGGATATTCTGGAGGAGAATATCGCAGTGGTCAGTGAGACCGCCGTCCATCCCCGCGAGGGCCTGTCGATGGTGACCTTTGGCTCGGCGAAGGCTTACGAGATAAGCTCCGGTGTAGCTGCCGCCGCAATGGGAGGCGATATGCTGTCGGGAGACAGCTTTAGTACGGTGGAGCTGGGTAACGGCACCTTTGCCGTCTCCATCAGTGACGGAATGGGCAACGGGGAGCGGGCCCGGATGGAGAGCAGCGCTGCGTTATCTATGCTGGAGAAGCTGCTGCAATCGGGAATGGATGAGAAGCTGGCGGTGAAGTCCGTTAACTCCATTCTGCTGCTGCGCTCCCCGGATGAATTCTATGCGACAGTAGATATGGCGCTGATCGACCAGTATTCGGCGCAGACCATTTTCATGAAGATTGCTTCCGCTCCGAGCTTCATCCGGCGGGGCAGCGAGGTGATCCCCGTGACGGCCAGCAATCTGCCGATCGGCATCATCAAAGATATTGAGGTCGATCTGGTCACCATGCAGCTGCGCCCCGGTGATATCCTCATTATGATGACTGATGGTATTTATGATGCGCCCGGTTATGCCGTTAATAAGGAGATATGGATGAAACGTCTGATTCAGGAGCTGGAGGGCGATGACCCGCAGGATATGGCGGACGAGCTGCTAGATAAAGTAATCCGCTATCAGGGCAATGAGGTCCATGATGACATGACCATCGTAGTCAGCCGTGTGGATCATTACCACCCGGAATGGTCCAGCCTGCATATGCCCGGCGTGGGCCGGATGGAGCGTCCGCGTACGGTTAGCTAACGCAGTAAGCCATTGAACTGACAACTAATTAGTCTATTGGATGAGTAAGCTGGAAATGTTGCACATAATGCAGCTTGACGCTGAAGATATCCGGGTGTTGGAGTGGATTGCTGCATGAATTGCAAGATTTTTTACACTAATCTGCTTAAAGGAGGAGGATTCCTGCCTTTTGTGCAACATTTCCCATACCAGGAGGGATTAATGAGAGGAATGTTGCATTTTAGGCAGGATTATTAGATTCGGAGCTGGAGCTAGGGGATGAAGCATGAGAATGGGCAAAAGTATGAGTAAAAGTATGAGTAAAAGTAACATTCAAGGGCCGAAAGCAAAGTGAGCGCTGAAAGGCCGGGTTTTGTCTTTAAATTATTCAGCGGGTGCATTCCACCCACGCGCCAGCCCCTGCTCCTCTCCTTTTCAACCGCTGCTGGTTAGCGGACGAAAGTTGAGGTTGAAGGTTTATCGTAAAATTAACGGAACGGAGAGAATTTTGGAGCCGTAGAAGCGAAGCGTTCGCCTTTGTCTTCCGATTTCAACCGCGAGCTGCGGTACAATAAATCAAGAAATCGGAAGACAACAGCGATCGAAGGCCCAAAATTCTCGCAGAGACTCTTTTTTACGAGCTCATTCAGATCTAATCTTTAAGCGTTAAGCGGCGTTTGAAATCTCTCAACCTTGGCAATGCTAGTAACTAGACAAGGAAGGGAGGAACGGTCATGAAGCAAATTCTGCTGATCACAGACGGTTGTTCGAATGTGGGGGAGAGTCCGGTGCTGGCGGCTGCACACGCCCGTCAGGAGGGCATCACGGTCAATGTTGTAGGGGTCGTAGATTATGGAACCATCGGTGAGCTGGGCAGCCGGGAGATTGCCGATATTGCCAAGGCGGGGGGCGGGATCAGCCGGATCGTGGGAACCCCGCAGCTGGCCCAGACCATTCAGATGATGACACGCAAGACGGTGGTTCAGACCATTCAGCAGGCGGTTAATAAAGAGGTGCAAAAAATTCTCGGCGACGGCTCACTGGCGGAGCTGCCTCCGCAGCAGCGTTCACAGGTGGTTACCGTGGTCGATGAGCTGACCGAGACCTCGCCGCTGCGCATAGCGCTTTTAATTGATGCAAGCGCCAGTATGAAGCCGAAGCTTGGCGCGGTGGAGGACGCCATCCGTGATCTGGCGCTAAGTCTGGAGGCTCGGGAAGGGCGCAGCGAGATTGCCGTGTTCCATTTTCCCGGACGCTCCGGCAGTGAGGATGCCATGCTGGATATCGACTGGACCCGGAATGTGTCCGAGGTCCGCTCCCTCTTTTCCAGACTGAAGATGCGGGGGGCTACGCCGACCGGACCGGCTATTTTCAAGGTGCTGGAACATTACCGGTATGATAAACTGGAAGAACATCGTAATTATCTTCCAGGGGAAGATGACGGGGCAAGAGAAGGGATGATTGATGGGTATGTCGTCTAATCCATCCTATCCGGCAGGCACAGTGATTACCGGCAAATGGCGGGGGAACCGTTATGTCGTGGAGCGTGTGCTGGGGAAGGGGGCAAACGGAACCGTATATCTGGTGCAGCGGGAAGGCAGACGGGAGCGGTATGCGCTCAAGATCGGATACGATACGCTGGAGCTGCAGTCTGAGATTAACGTGCTGACCTCCCTGCAGTCCTGCCGCAAGCGCAGCGAGCACCGGGCCCGCAAGGAATCGCCGCTATCCTCCTATCTGCTGGAATCGGATGATTTCAAGGACCGGGACCATACGCCCTTTTATGTAATGCGTTATGTGGAAGGAAGGCCGCTGCACCATTTCCTGTCCAGGAACGGTGCCTCCTGGCTGGGGCTGGTCGGAATGACGATACTGGAGAAGCTGCAGACGCTGCATGAGTGCGGCTTCGTGTTCGGGGACCTGAAGCCGGAGAATGTCATGGTATCCAGCTATGGGGAAGCCGAGCTGATTGATTACGGAGGGGCAAGCCCAATCGGACGGAGCGTGAAGCAGTTCACCGAATGGCATGACCGCGGATTCTGGAATGCCGGCAGCCGGACAGGCGACCAGAGCTATGACCTGTTTTCTTTTGCCGTCCTGTGCCTGCGTCTGCTTAATGAAGAAGGGCTGAAGTCTGCCGCCCAGCAGCTGCCGCAGACAAGGAGCGTAGAGGAGCTGATGAAGCTGGCCCGGGAGCTGCCGGATAAGAAGCTGTCCTCCTGGCTATGCCTCGCGCTCAAAGGCGGTTTCCCCGGTTCCGCGCAGGCAGCAGAGATCTGGAGAAGCCACATCTACAGAGGACGGAAGAGCGGACACGAGACGATGGCGACCCCGCGCTGGCTCAAAAATGCGTTCGCGCTGTCTTTATTTCTGCTGGCATTCACGCTATACTGGGTTTTCCGTTTCTGAGATCTGAAATCGTACATAATCAACAAGATGCTGACCGCCGGAGCAGGCGGTGTAAGGGATGGCAGGAAAGGAAGCCCCTATGGAGCACAGGAAGGAACTGGTGGAATCCGTAATGGAGGCTGCGGCTGAATATGAGCTGTGGGCGCCGCATGACACCATTGTAGTCGCAGTTTCCGGAGGGCCGGACTCTGTGGCTCTTTTGCGTATTCTGCATGAGATCTCCCTGACCCGGATGCCGCTGACGCTGATCTGCGCCCATGTCAATCACGGCTTCAGAGCCGAATCGGTTGAGGAGGCAGAGCTGGTCCGGGACCTCGCGGCAGAGCTGTGCATTCCCTTCGAGCTGGGCGAATTCGATATTCCGTCCATCATTAAGGAGAGCGGGCTTGGCCCGGAAGGGGCTGCACGGGAGAAGCGTTACCAGTTCCTGATTGCTACCGCACACCGTTACCGGGCGCGCTCGGTGGCGCTGGCCCATCATGCAGACGATCAGGCCGAGACGGTGCTTATGCGGCTGCTGCGGGGGAGCGGGCCTTCGGGCCTTGCAGGCATGCGCTGGAAACGGACCGAAAAAAAGGTGGAACTCATCCGCCCCTTCCTGCGTATTAACAAAACGGCTCTTGTCGGCTTTTGCCTAGAAGAGGGCTTAGCTTATGCGGAGGATGCGACCAACCTCCTGACGCAGTACAAGCGGAATGCAGTCAGGCTGGAACTGCTCCCTATGCTGGAGCAGCATAATCCGAGAGTGAGACAATCGCTTCTGCAGCTGGCTGAAATTGCCTCGGCGGAAGATGAATATATGGAGGCGAATGCGGCAAAATGCTTTGATGAGCTGGTTTTCACCGAGCATGGAAAATACACCTTGAAAAGAGCTGCCTTTGCGGCCATACCCTCCGCTTTACAACGGCGTTTGATTAAACTAATATTAAATTATCTGTCGGCGGATTCATCATTCATGGATTTTTCCAAGATTGAAGCAGTACGCCGGGGAACGCTGCAGGAATACCCTACCGTCTGGACACTGGATATGGGTGGCGGTTATGTCTGTGTGCGGCAATATGATACCATTGTGTTCTCGTCCAAGCCCTTGACCCGGCAGGTAAGCTATACATACCGGCTGTCTTTGACTCATCCCCGGATTAAGCTGATGGAGATAGGAAAGGTTATGACGATGAGGGGGCTTGCGGGGGAAGTTTTTTCTGCACAGGAGGAGGATTACGGGAAGAACTCGGCTTGGTTTGACGGGGACGATCTTGTCCTGCCGCTCACCATTCGTTCCCGGTTGCCTGGAGATACCATAAGGGTTATGGGATTAAACGGAAGCAAAAAGGTAAAAGATATTTACATTGATGATAAAATACCTTCTTCCGAACGGCCTGCAATTCCCCTCGTATGTGATGCACTCGGCAATATCGTCTGGATTCCGGGCGTAAGGCGCTCGGTGCATGCCGCAGTTGGGCGGCACACGGCCTCAGTTCTGCTCCTGACCCTGGAAGACATGGAACAGGGCGAAGAATCGTAATGGCCGTAGTAAGTCTTTCATAAGTATATCTTAGGAGGTTCGCAAGTTGCAGAATGATATTCAGGAAATCTTGATCAGCGAAGAAGAAATTCAACAAAGAATCAGGGAGCTTGGCGCCCAGCTGAGCAAGGAATATGCAGACCGCACACCTTTAGTGATTTGTGTACTCAAAGGTGCGTTTATTTTTATGGCGGATCTGGTTAAAGTGATTACAGTACCCGTTGAAATGGACTTCATGGCGGTATCCAGCTATGGCGGTACAACCAAATCATCCGGCGTAGTCAAAATCATCAAGGATTTGGACACATCGGTTGAAGGCCGTGATGTTCTGATTGTCGAGGATATTATCGACAGTGGCCTTACACTCAGCTATCTGATTGAAATGCTGCAGGGGCGCAATGCCGCTTCTGTCAATGTAGTCACTCTGTTCGACAAGCCCTCGGGCCGCGCCGTGAATCTTGAAGCCCAGTATACAGGCTTTGTGATTCCTGATGCATTCCTCGTAGGCTACGGACTGGACTATGCCGAGCTGTACCGGAACCTCCCTTATGTCGGTGTACTGAAGCCTGAGATTTATACCAAATGAACAACCCGACAGCCTTAGATCTACGGATCACTTTTCTGGATTTCCTGACAATTTGAGGAGTCCGGTCAGGCTATGGTACAATAACTTGAGCGTTGCGAGAGGAGGTAGGGGATGAATCGGTTCATCCGGAATTCTGGTTTTTATTTGATTTTATTTTTAGTCGTGGTGGGCATAGTCCAGTTTGTAAGCAATGGAAATGAATCCGCCGATCTCCCTAGATATGATGAGTTGCGGCAGGAGATCTCGAACAATAATGTGAAGAGCATGACGGTTCAGTTTGAGGGGAATGCATTTCTGGTTACTGGCGAATATAAAGAGCTGCCACCCGAGGCTAAATCGAAGAATTTCTCCACTTATGTTCCTCCTACAGACGAGGCCCTTAACGAGCTTGTGGCTGCCAGCGATAAGAACGGCATAGAACTTAGCCAGAAGAAAATGGAAGGTGACAGCATCTGGCTGACATTCCTCTCTTCCATGATTCCACTGGTTATCATGTTCATCCTGTTCTTCTTCCTGTTCAATAATGCACAGGGCGGCGGCGGCAAGGTGATGAACTTCGGCAAGAGCAAGGCCCGGTTATATAATGAAGAGAAGAAGAAGATCAGCTTCGAGGATGTTGCAGGAGCTGACGAAGAGAAGCAAGAGCTGGTTGAGGTTGTTGAATTCCTCAAGGACCCGCGCAAATTCGCAGCAGTGGGTGCCCGGATTCCGAAGGGGGTACTCCTTGTAGGTCCTCCGGGAACAGGTAAAACCTTGCTGGCCCGTGCGGTTGCAGGGGAAGCAGGCGTTCCGTTCTTCAGCATCTCCGGTTCCGACTTCGTGGAAATGTTCGTCGGTGTCGGCGCATCCCGCGTACGTGACTTGTTCGAGAACGCGAAGAAGAATGCTCCTTGTATTATCTTTATCGATGAGATCGATGCTGTGGGACGTCAGCGCGGCGCAGGACTTGGCGGCGGACATGACGAACGGGAACAGACCCTTAACCAATTACTCGTTGAAATGGACGGCTTTGGCGGCAACGAAGGCATTATCATTGTCGCGGCTACCAACCGCGCAGATATTCTTGACCCGGCGCTGCTCCGTCCGGGCCGTTTCGACCGTCAAATTACGGTTGACCGCCCAGATGTGAAGGGCCGTGAAGCTGTACTGAAGGTTCACTCCCGCAACAAACCGCTGACCAAGGATGTAAGACTTGACGTTATCGCCAAGCGTACTACCGGGTTCACCGGTGCGGATCTGGAGAACCTGCTGAACGAAGCGGCATTGCTTGCTGCCCGCCGTAACCGCAAGGACATTACGATGCGTGAAGTGGATGAAGCGATTGACCGTGTCATCGTCGGTACCGAGAAGCGCAGCCGCGTCATCAGTGACCGCGAGAAACGGATTGTCGCCTATCACGAAGCAGGCCATACCATTGCCGGCTACTTCCTTGAGCATGCTGATGTGGTTCACAAGGTTACCATTATCCCGCGCGGCCGTGCCGGCGGATATGTCATTATGCTTCCTAAGGAAGACCGGATGATCGTAACCAAGCAAGAACTTCTGGATAAGGTTACCGGATTGCTTGGTGGACGCGTTGCTGAAGAAATGTTCATTGGCGAAATCGGCACAGGCGCTTATAGTGACTTCCAGCAGGCTACGCGCATTGTGCGTGCGATGATTATGGAATATGGAATGAGCGATAAGCTTGGGCCCTTGCAGTTCGGTGCAACCCAAGGCCAAGTCTTCCTGGGCCGGGATATCGGACATGAACAGAATTACAGCGACTCCATTGCTTATGAAATTGATCAGGAAATGCAGAACCTTATCCGCAGCAGCTATGAGCGCTGCAGAGAGCTGCTGACCAAGCATTCCAAGGAAATGCACCTGATTGCCAACACCCTGCTTGAGAAGGAAACGCTGGAGCTTGATCAGATCACAGAATTGATTGAGCAAGGCTACCTGAGCGAGGATGGCAAGCCAGAAGAAGGCGACGCCGTTACCAATGAAGCGGGCGAGCCGATTATTGATTCCATCGGTGATGTGCGTGTCCGGATTCAAGGCAAAACTGGCGAGGAATCCCCATTAGACCTGTCCAAGGATATTCCGAACAAGCCGGACCCTGAAGAGGGCAACGGACCGGATGACGGGAATAAGGGCGGCGGAAGCCTCGTCTAAGCTGTACCGCAGCACATTGTGTAATCTAGTCCGGAGAACCACTGGTTCTCCGGGCTTTTTTTTTGGATATAAGCATGCACAGGTTTCACACGGCAACTTGTCCTCCGGTTTCTCTCTGAAACAGAGCACCCGCTTGGATTGACAGGGGGTGGAACGTTGTGTACATTAGTGAATAAATATTAAATTTATCATTTATAAGAAATGTACTGGCGGCAAGCCATGAAGACATAAGGGGGAGACTGACCGTGGAAGCTCTGGCGCTTGAGCGCAAGCAGGAACAGAATCGTGAACTTCGTGTGCGCCTCGAACAGCTTAAGAAGGAACGGAATGCTATTATTCTGGCTCATTATTATCAGCGTGATGAAATTCAGGAGGTCGCCGATTTCCGGGGAGACTCTTTCCTGCTGGCCCAGAAGGCAGCGGAGACAGAGGCAGATGTAATCGTATTCTGCGGCGTTCATTTCATGGGGGAAAGTGCCAAGATTCTGGCACCGAACAAGACGGTCCTGATTCCTGACGAACGTGCTGGTTGCCCGATGGCTGACATGGTCAACGTGGATGGGCTGCGCAAGCTGAAGGCTCAGCATCCGGGTGCGAAGGTAGTAACCTATATCAATTCCTCTGCAGAGATCAAGGCGGAGACAGATATTTGCTGCACCTCAGCGAATGCGGTAAAGGTGATCGAATCACTCGATGCCGAAGAAATCATCTGGGTGCCCGATAAGAATCTGGGTCAATATGTGCAGGATCAGACCGGCAAGAAGCTGATTATCTGGGAGGGCTATTGCAATACTCATGACATGCTTACCGTCAAGGATGTAATGGAGATGAGAGCCAAATACCCGGAAGCTGAATTTGTTGTACACCCCGAATGCCGCCCGGAAGTCGTGGCAATGGGGGACTATGTGGGCAGCACTACCTCAATTCTGGAATATTGCCGGAAATCGGACCGCCGGCAGTTTATTGTGGGAACTGAGGATGGAACCGGGTATCAGCTAAGGCTGGATAGCCCGGATAAGGAGTTTCATTTTGCCACCAAATTCCTGGTATGTCCTAATATGAAGGTAAATAATTTGAAAAAGCTGGTCAAATGCCTGGAGACGATGAAGCCGCAGATCTATGTACCGCCTGCAGTCGCCGACAAAGCCAGAACATCCCTAGAGCGCATGCTACAAGTCCGGTAGCATGCGCTACTCTTTCGTTGAAACAGGTGAAAAGCGGTCATGATTCCACAATATTTGGTTGATTTTGATCTTCAGGGACTTCCTGTAGTTAAGACAGACTGCCTGGTCATTGGTTCCGGTATTGCCGGGTTATTCACAGCGATTAAGGCCAGCGAAGACCGGAAGGTTATTATGATTACGAAGAAGACCGTAATGGAGAGCAACACACGGTATGCCCAGGGCGGAATTGCGGCCGTCATTTCGGAGGATGATTCGCCGGCGTATCACCGTCAGGATACCCTGATGGCCGGCGCGGGGCTGAACTCCTCTGCGGCTGTCGATGTGCTGGTCAATGAAGGACCCGAGGGCGTCCGTGAGCTGATCCGGCTTGGCACTATTTTCGATAAGGAGAATGGTGTACTGGCCTTAACCCAGGAGGGGGCACATAGCCACCGCCGTATTTTACATGCAAATGGGGATGCTACAGGATATGAGATTGTCCGCGCACTTGCTGAACAGGCTGCCCGGCATGAGAATATTGAGACCTGGGACGACCATTATGTCATTGACCTGATTACGGAGGGCGGAGAGTGTCTGGGAGCTCTTGTACAGCGGCCTGACGGCGGGCGGTTATTCCTGCAGGCAGATGCAACAATCCTATGCTCCGGGGGAGCAGGACAGCTATACCGTTACACGACCAATCCTGAGGTGGCCACCGGAGACGGGGTAGCCATTGCCTACCGTGCCGGTGCCCATATCCGGGATATGGAGTTCATTCAGTTTCATCCGACCGCACTCAGCTATCCTGGTGCTCCGCGCTTCCTGATCTCGGAGGCTGTGCGGGGAGAAGGCGCTGTGCTGCGGAACATTAACGGTGAGCGGTTCATGGAACGTTATCATGAGCTGCAGGAGTTGGCCCCGCGGGATATTGTTGCCCGTGCCATTGTAAGCGAGATGGAATTGACCAAATCAACCTTCGTCTATCTGGATATTACACATGAACCGGCGGATATGGTTAAACACCGCTTCCCGACCATTTATGCGACCTGCATGAGCTACGGGCTGGATATTACAAGTGACTGGATTCCGGTGGCTCCTGCTGCGCATTATATGATGGGGGGCGTGAAGACCGACCTGAGCGGAGAGAGTACGGTTGCCCGCCTGTTTGCCTGCGGTGAGGTATCATCTACTGGCGTGCAGGGTGCCAACCGGCTGGCCAGCAACTCCCTGTCGGAAGCTGTTGTGTTCGGCCGCCGGATCATTGAACGAATCCGCCAGCTGCCGCCGCTTCACCGGGATAACTTACCCTCAGCCTATCATCAGGCAAGGGTAGAAGCTCCTGCACAGGCTATTGTTGAACGGCGGTTGAAGCTTCAAAAGGCTATGGTGCGGTACGCCGGACTGCGGCGGAACCGGGAAATGCTGAACAAAGGCTTGGATGAGATAAAGCGCCAGCTGCCGATTTTTAAGACCAAACTGACAACACGGGAAGAATACGAGTTCGCCAATATGCTTACATGCTGTCTGCTGATCACTGAATCGGCCCTGGCACGGGAGGAGAGCCGCGGTGCGCATTATCGTGAGGATTATCCGCTGCGCAGTGACGCACAGTGGCAGAAGCATCTGCTCCAGATTCGCGAACTTGGAATAGTGGAGGAATTAAGTGATGATGTTTAACGGATACAATGAAGATCTGCTTAAGGCTATTAAGGGCTGGCTGCAGGAGGATGTCGGCTCGGGGGATATTACTACCCGTACTACCATTCCTGCCGGGCATGAGTCCAAGGGAATCATCCATGCCAAGGAAGACGGGATTATTTGTGGAATCCCCGTGGCTGAGCTGGTATTCGAAGTTGTTGATCCTGGGCTCGTATTCACGGCGCTGGTCCAGGAAGGACAAGCTGTCTCCAAGGGCACTGTGATTGCTGAGGTAGAAGGCAGCACTCATGCCATCCTGACTGGTGAACGGCTTGCCCTCAACTTGATGCAGCGTTTATCCGGTGTGGCCTCGCGCACGGCTTCTTTTGTAGAGAAGCTTCAAGGACTGCCGACCCGCCTGGTGGATACCCGCAAGACCACCCCGGGTCACCGGATGCTGGAGAAATATGCAGTCCGCATTGGCGGCGGAGCCAACCACCGTTACGGTCTGTATGATGCGGTGATGATTAAGGACAATCATATCAAGGGGGCCGGCGGCATCCGTCAGGCAGTAGGACGTGCCCGTGCCAATATCCCGCACACCATGACCATTGAAGTAGAGACGGAGAGTCTGGAGCAGGTAGAGGAAGCGCTGGCGGCCGGAGCTGATATTATTATGCTCGATAACATGTCTCCTGAGCAGATGGCTGAAGCCGTGAGAAGAATCCGGACCAAGGCGAAGCATGTCACCATTGAGGCATCGGGCAATGTATCTCTGGAGACGGTCCGGGGCATTGCTGAATCGGGTGTGGATGTGATTTCGGTAGGACGGCTGACGTATTCCTTCGCGAGTCTCGATATCAGCCTGGATCTGAATGGCAAGAAGGAGGGAGCCCTCTGATGATACTTGTCGTCGATATCGGCAATACGAACATCGTGCTGGGCGTCTACCGGGGCAGTGAGCTGCTGCACCATTTCCGGCTGAGCACTGCCCGCGGGTCCACTGTCGATGAGTATGGTGTGATGATTCATAATCTGTTCAGCATGTCGAATCTCTCGTTCAGGGATGTCGAGGGGGTCATCATCTCCTCGGTTGTTCCGCCGCTCGTGCAGGTTATCGTAGAGATGTGTGTCAAATTCATCGGCAAGGACCCGCTCCTTGTGGGGCCTGGTATCAAAACCGGGCTTAATCTGCGTTATGAGAACCCGCGCGAAGTGGGGGCGGACCGGATTGTGAACGCGGTTGCGGCGATTGAGCAGTATAAATGTCCGCTTGTCGTCGTTGATTTCGGCACGGCAACCACCTTCGACTGCATTGATGCCGGGGCCAACTATCTGGGCGGTGCTATTGTGCCGGGTCTGGGCATTTCCACGGAGGCCCTCTATCTGCGGGCCTCCAAGCTGCCCCGGATTGAGCTGGAGAAGCCCAAGAAGGTAATCGGGCGCAATACCGTACATGCGATGCAGGCAGGGATCATTTTTGGCTATGCCGGTCAGGTTGAGGGTATCGTCAGACGCATCAAGCAGGAGATGAACGCTCCCGTTCTCAAGGTTATTGCTACCGGAGGGCTGGCCTCACTGATTGCCAGTGAGACAGAATGTATCGATGAGGTTAATCCGATGCTGACGCTTGAAGGATTGCGCATTATTTACAACCGTAACAAATAATCATAAAGATGAACCTATACAGAAGAGAGAGGGATAGGAGGAGTATGCACCTAATGGATAATAAGAAGGACCGGCTGGTCCGGGGGACGGCGATGAACGGAAGAGTCAGAGCATTCGCTGTCCGTACCACAGAGCTTGTCGATGAATTGCGGCGCAGACATGATACGTATCCGACGGCTACGGCAGCGCTTGGACGTACGGTTACTGCCGCAGCTATAATGGGGGCCATGCTCAAGGGGCAGGAGAAGCTCGCGATTATGGTCAAAGGAAACGGTCCGCTCGGGCAGATTACGGCTGAATCCAATGCCCTGGGAGAAGTTCGCGGCTATGTGCACAATCCGCATGTTCATCTGCCAAGCAACAGCATGGGCAAGCTGGATGTTGCAGGGGCGGTAGGCACGGAAGGCTTCATTGATGTCAGCAAGGATCTGGGGATGAAGGAGCCGTACCGTGGCAGTGTGCCTATCGTTTCAGGAGAGCTGGGTGAGGATTTTACCTATTATTTTGCCCTCTCGGAGCAAACGCCTGCTGCTGTAGGACTTGGAGTGCTGGTGGAGACCGATAATTCGGTCAGAGTTGCCGGAGGCTTTATTATTCAGCTGCTGCCCGGCCTGACCGATGAGGAGATTACCGAGGTTGAGCAAGCGGTTGGAGCCATGCCTTCGGTTACGTCGGTGCTGGATCAGGGGCTTGAGCCTGAGGAAATGCTGCGGCTGCTGCTGCCGGATGCTGTGATCCTAGATGAGCTCGAGGTCCGCTTTGTATGTCAGTGCTCACGGGAACGGATTGAGCAGACTCTGGTTAGTCTGGGTGAGCACGAGCTGGAACGGCTGATCGAAGAAGATGATACGGCAGAAGTTGTCTGCCATTATTGCAATGAGAGCTATGTATTTAACAAGGATGAACTGCAGGTAATCCTCGATCAAGCGAAGTCATAGGGCTATGAAATGGTGACAAGACAGGAGCGCGCGCTGCGCAATGCCGTTATATTACTTGCCGTGGCAACGCTGGTGCTGGGAGGGCTATTATTCTGGAGCCTGCGTGCCATGGCACTGCTGAAGGCAGAGACGGCTGAAGGGGAAGCCTCGGATGTCGCTGCTGCCGGAGGACAGCCGGTCACGGAACAGGAATGGATAGAGGAGCTTCAGAAGAAGCACGGGGAAGAAGTGCTGCTGAGCATGCTGAATCATATCGTGGTGGGCAAGGAAGCCGCAGCGCTGGGAATTACGGTCACGGATGAGGAGATTGAACGGGAACTGAAGCGGGGAATGTCCGGTTACAGCTCGGAGGAGCAATATTATCAGCAGATGCAGTCTGAGCTTGGACTAACCCGTCAGGAGCTGCGTGAGGAGACGTTATACCGGCTGACGCTCCAAGCCATAGCAACGGCCGGCATTACGGTCAGTGAAGCGGAAATTGATGATTATCTGAAGCAAAATAGCGAGAGATTTATGCCACGCAAGCAAATGCAGCTCTCCATCATCCAGACCTCCACCTATAACGAGGCCAGTACAGTGATGGACCGCCTGGAGCGGGGTGAGAATTTTGCAGCGCTGGCCCGTGAGGTCTCGATCGACGAGGAGAGCCGCCAGCATGGCGGCAGTATCGGAACGGTCGAGGAGAAGGACCCGTTCTGGCCTGAGGAGCTGCTGGAGACAGCAGCCGGGCTGGAGAACGGGGATATCGCAGGACCGCTGCAGGTTGACGGGGGGTATGCTGTGATCCGTCTGGAGAAGCTAATTGATCCGGTGAAGCCGGATCAGGAGGAACTGCGCCGGATGATCGGCCAGCAGCTGAGACTGGAGCAGGCAGCGCCCTTGCAGCAGGTAGAGCGTGAATTACGGGCCAAATATGATACAGCAATATATATTGACAACAGCCTGCAAGATTGATAATATGAAATTAAATATAAAACCTACTGATTTAGTCGGAAATATTAAGCGGTACAATTACAACTGTTAGTTACCCAGGCATTGTGAACCGGGAGCTACGGTAATATATGCTGATAGCATCTGTCATAAGTCCCGCACCCTAATTCATTTATCATTCCAAGGAGGTTTTTACTCATGGCTAAAGTCGTCAACAGTGTAACAGATTTGATCGGTGGCACACCGCTCGTCCGCCTGAACCGGATTGTTCCGGAAGGCTCGGCAGAGATCTTCCTGAAGCTGGAATACCAGAATCCAGGCTCCAGTGTGAAAGACCGTATTGCCATCAGCATCGTAGAAGAGGCTGAGAAAGAGGGCCTGCTGAAGCCGGGTGGCACGATTGTAGAAGCGACCAGCGGTAATACAGGGATCGGCCTGGCGCTTGTGGCAGCTGCCAAAGGCTACAAGGCCATTATTGTTATGCCGGAAACGATGAGCCTTGAACGCCGCAACCTGCTGCGCGCTTACGGCGCTGAGCTGGTATTGACTCCGGGATCGGAAGGAATGAACGGTGCGGTCAAGAAGGCTGAGCAGATTCTGAGCGAGAATCCGGATTATTTCCTTGCGGAGCAGTTCAAGAACAAGGCTAACGTGAAGATCCATCGCGAGACCACAGGACCTGAGATCGTTGAAGCGATTGAATCTGTCGGCGGCCCGCTGGATGCATTCATTGCCGGTGTCGGCACAGGCGGAACGATCAGCGGCGCGGGTGAAGTGCTGAAGAGTCAATATCCGGGCGTGAAGATCTATGCGGTAGAACCTGCGGCTTCACCGATTCTGGCTGGAGGCAAACCGGGCCCGCACAAGATTCAGGGTATCGGCGCTAACTTCGTGCCAGAAATTCTGAACCAGAATATCTATGATGAGATTATTCATGTTGAGAATGATGAAGCGTTCGAAACTGCCCGCCGCGTAGCTAAGGAAGAAGGCGTGTTGTCCGGCATTTCCTCCGGTGCGGCTGTATTTGCTGCACTGAAGGTAGCGAAGGAACTAGGCGCAGGTAAGAAAATTGTTGTCATCATTCCAAGCAACGGCGAACGTTACCTGAGCACTCCGCTCTATAACTTTGAAGTATAATTGCTGAGAATTCAGCTCTTACGAAGAGCCTGCCCTATCTGCTTTCACAGGGATACCGCAGGCTCTTTTTTCGGATAATAAGCATTTATAAGAATTGCGGGCTTTTCAAAGTAACCCTATGTACAGTATACTGACAGGCAATAAACTATCGATGAGACGGGAGAATGGTTGTGGAGATCTTAACGGCTTGGCAGGACTGGGAGCAGTGGGCAGAGGCAGATGAGGCCTGGAGCGTCCTTCCCCTGATCCTGAGGAAACGGCAGGACAACCAAGGCTTGCCCCGCAGCTGGAAGCAGGCCTGGGAACAGGCTTCCCCCTATTCGGTTGTCCTGGAGAGCGGCAAGGGCGGGCGCTACACCTATCTGGGCCTGAGCCCTGTCTCGATCATCGAAGGCCGGGGAGCCGTTGCGGAGAGCTATACTCCCGGAGCCAAGGCTTCGGGGCATATAGAGTCTGCCGTAACGGAAGGCCAGCCGCTGCAAGTGCTGCAGGCATGGATGAGGGAATATACGTCTCCCCGCCTGCCGCTTGACGGTCTGCCGCCGTTCACCGGCGGCTGTATCGGATTTCTTGGCTATGATGTGGCCCGTTCCCTGGAGAAGCTGCCGTCGCTTGCCAGGAACAACCCTGAGTTTCCGGATTATCTGTTCATGAGACTGGAAGAAGTGTGGATCTACGATGAGCAGGAGCAGCAGCTCTACTGTGCAGTTCATATCTCTGTGCCGGATACTGTATCCGGTAACCTGGATGGGCTAAGGAGTCTGTATGAGGCTGCTGTACACCGTGCGGAGCGCATGCTGGAGCAGTGGAGCCTTCTCTACGCACCGGCAGAGCCGGAAGAAGCAGCCGCTGCAAGGTACGCCGGGCTTACACGCAGGGTGGAGAGCGAGGCCGAGATCACCGGCGAGTGGCCCGGTATGAGCTCGGATTTCTCAGCCGCACCCTTCCAGCAGGCTGTGCTGAAGGTCCAGGAATACATCCGTGCCGGAGATGTATTCCAAGTGAACCTCTCGCTGCGCCAGCAGGCGCAGCTCAAGTCTACACCCGAGGAAGTCTACGAATGGCTCCGTAGACTCAACCCGTCCCCGTACATGGGGCTGCTCCGCACGCCCGGCTTCGCGCTCTCCAGCGCATCGCCGGAGCTGCTCGTCAAGCTGCACGGGGACAAGGTCAGCGCCCGCCCCATTGCCGGCACCCGGCGGCGGGGCCATACTCCCGCGGAGGACGCCGCCATGGAGGCGGAGCTGCGCGGGAGCGAGAAGGAGATCGCCGAGCATATTATGCTTGTCGATCTGGAGCGCAGCGACATCGGCCGTGTCGCCGCCTACGGAACGGTCAGCGTGCCGGAGCTGCTGACCGTAGAGCGATACTCGCATGTCATGCATCTCGTCTCGCAGGTCGAGGGGATCATCGCACCCGGCAGGGATGCGTACGATGTCATCGCCGCCTTGTTCCCCGGCGGCACCATCACGGGCGCGCCCAAGGTGCGCACCATGGAGATCATCGAAGAGCTGGAGCCGGTCCGCCGGGGGCCATATACTGGATCTATGGGCTGGATTGACTATAACGGCAATATGGAATTAAATATAATCATACGTACGCTCGCAGTGAAGGACGGAATCGGCTACATTCAGACAGGTGCGGGAATTGTGATCGATTCAGACCCTTACCGTGAGTACCGGGAATGCCACAACAAAGCCAAAGCGGTAGTAAAAGCCATTCTCTGCAGTGAACGCGAGCAGGAAGAGCGGGCTGCCCTCGGCGCCGAAGGAGGAAGCACAATATGATCTTGGTCATCGATAATTATGATTCCTTTACCTATAACCTGGTGCAGTATCTGGGTGAGCTGGGGGAAGAAGTTAAGGTAGCGCGCAACGATGAGATCAGCATTGAGGAGATAGAAGCATTAGCCCCGGATCATATTCTGATCTCCCCGGGACCCTGCACACCGAATGAGGCAGGCATCAGCCTTGCGCTGCTGCAGCATTTCAAGGGCATCATCCCCATATTCGGCGTATGTCTCGGACACCAGGCGATCGGACAGGCTTTTGGCGGTAATGTCATCCGTGCAGAACGCCTTATGCATGGCAAAACCTCGCCCATCCATCATAACGGTACCTCCGTATTTGAGGGGCTGGAGTCTCCTTTCACAGCGACACGCTATCATTCACTGATCGTGGAACGTGAGAGTCTGCCGGATTGCCTGGAGATTACCGCCGAGACCGCTGAAGGCGAGATTATGGCCTTGCGGCATAAGGAATACCCGATTGAAGGGGTACAGTTCCATCCCGAGTCGATCATTACGAACCACGGTCATACTATGCTGCGTAATTTCCTGAAACGGAGAGCCGGAGAACCGGCATGAAATATATAGGACTTAACAACAAAGCAGTCGACGCCAAAGACGCCGTGGTCTCCGCTCTGGATCACGGCTTTTTGTACGGCATGGGTCTGTTCGAGACCTTCCGCACCTATGGGGGGCAGCCGTTCCTGCTGGATCGTCATCTGAACAGAATGGCAGCGGGTTGCCGTCAGCTGGGCATTCCCTTCGAGCCGGATGTGCAGGGGCTGCGGGAATGGATTCAGCTTGTAATGGACAGGAATGAGCTTAGTGAGGCGTATATCCGCTACACCGTTACGGCGGGTGAGGATATTCTGGGTCTGCCATCCGCAGCCTATAAGCAGCCTAATCAGCTGCTCTATATCAAAGCCCTGCCGGTCACGCCAACCAGCCTTTATACGGAAGGCAAAGAACTTCAGCTCCTGAACCACAGACGCAATACCCCGGAGGGCCCGGTAAGACTCAAATCGCTGCACTATATGAACAACATTCTGGCAAAACGTGAATTGGCCGGTTATCCGTCCGCAGAGCGAGGAGCCGAGGGACTGATGCTGACCGCACAGGGCGAGCTTGCCGAAGGGATTGTGAGCAATATTTTTTTCATCTCCAATAAGCGGCTCTATACCCCCGATGCCGACACCGGGATTCTTCCGGGAATTACCCGGGAAATGGTGCTTGAGCTGGCAGCGTCCAGCCTTCAGCCTGAGCAGGGCTTTTACCGCTGGGAGCAGCTTGAAGCTGCAGATGAAATCTTCCTCACCAATTCCGTGCAGGAGATCGTACCGGTGAGCACCTTGTGGAATGGGGACCGGAGGGTAACCATAGGCAGCGGGCGCTGTGGAGAGCGGACGGCTGCACTTATGAGGCTGTACAGAGAAAGGACGGATATGCTGATATGAAGCCGATGATCTATGAGCGGACTTACCGCTGCGGAAGCAGCGAGCTGAAATTGGGCAAGCGCACGCTGATTATGGGCATACTCAATGTGACGCCGGACTCCTTTTCGGATGGGGGCCTGTGGACAGAGCGGGATAGAGCGGTAGAGCATGCGTTGCAAATGGCGGCAGAGGGTGCCGATATTATCGATATAGGCGGAGAATCCACGCGTCCGGGTCACCAGCCGGTGAGTGCTGAGGAAGAATTGGCCCGTGTACTTCCTGTCATTGAGCGCATCCATCAGGCCGCCCCGCATCTCCCCCTCTCTATAGACACCTACAAGGCGGAAGTCGCCCGCCAGGCGATTCAGGCCGGTGCGCATATCATCAATGATGTATGGGGAGCCAAGGCCGATCCGCAGATGGCGGCAGTTGCTGCGCAGGCAGACTGTCCGATCATTCTGATGCATAACCGCCATGACCGAGATTATAACGATTTGATCAGCGATATGACGGATGACCTGAGCGCGAGCATTCACCTGGTGCTGGCAGCGGGAGTGAAGCCGGAGAATATTATTTTGGACCCGGGAATCGGCTTCGCCAAGGACTATGCAGAGAATCTTCAGGTCATGACCGGCCTCGGCGCACTGACGAAGCTGGGATATCCGGTGCTGCTGGCCACTTCGCGCAAAAAATTCATTCGTACCGCCCTAGGTCTGCCCGCAGATGATGTCCTGGAGGGGACCGCAGCTACTGTCGCCTTCGGGATTGCCCAGGGCTGTCAGCTTGTGCGGGTTCATGATATTGCGGCAATAAAACGTACAGTAGAGATGTGTGACGCCATGTTATATGCAGGGTCACCTGTGTTCTGCGTATAGACTATATTCTTCAAGAGAAGGCAGGTACCCTTAATGGATAAAATGAAGCTGCACCGCATGGAGTACTACGGTTACCACGGAGTGTTCGAAGAGGAGCGGAAGCTCGGACAACGTTATTATATCGACCTTGAGCTGGAGCTTGATTTGCAGGGAGCAGGGCTCAGCGATGATCTGGAGCAGACTGTGAATTATGCTGAAGTTCATGTTTTGGTCAAAAAAATTGTCGAAACCCAGTCCTTCAAGCTGATAGAAGCTTTGGCGGAACATATTGCATCCGGGTTACTGGACACTTATACTGTTATCAATGCAGTAACGGTCCAGGTGACCAAGCCGCATCCTCCTTTTGATATTCATTTCCAGGGAGTCACTGTAGAATTGCGCCGGACGAGAAAGTGAGACAGACTGATGAACATACCTTCCACCTCTGAGGCATCAGAGGCTTATATTGCTTTAGGGGCTAACCTGGGTGACCGTCAAGGCACCTTGAGAGAAGCCCTGCACCGGCTGGAGCATCACGACAAGATTGAAGTTGTGCGCACCTCCCGGGTCTACGAGACGGAGCCTGTCGGATATCTCGATCAGCCTCAGTTTCTTAACATGGCGGCTGTTCTGCGCACCACACTGGCACCGGAGGAGCTGCTTCATGTGATGCTGGACACAGAGACCCAGTTAGGCCGGGTCCGGGATGTGCGGTATGGACCGAGAACGGTAGATTTGGATTTGCTGTGGGTAGAGGGGCTGACCCTGGACACGCCGGATCTGACGCTGCCTCATCCGAGGATGCTGGAGCGGGCGTTTGTCCTTCTGCCGCTCAGCGATATCTTATCGCAGAACGAAGAGTCTTCCGGATTCCGCAGATTAATTACAACAGCGCTGCAAGACATAGACGGAAAGGCAGGAATTCGCCTGTGGACAACAAACGTATGGGAATGCGGGTCAGAGCGTTCCGGAAGCTGAAGGGCTACACGCAGCAGGAACTGGCGGATTCTGTCGGAATATCACTTGCTGTGCTTGGCGCAGTGGAGCGGGGCAACAGACGTTTGGAAGATCAAATTTTAAATAAAATTGCGGATTTTCTGGAAGTGACAGTAGAGGAATTGGCCCATCCGGCACCATAAGACCGGGCTGAACGTTACAAATTGAGGTAGGGAAGTGATTGGGCCATGCTGAAGATTGGTGATATTGAATTGAAGAATCAGGTCGTGCTGGCGCCTATGGCTGGCGTATGTAACCCGGCATTTCGTCTGATTGCCAAGGAATTCGGGACTGGCCTGGTCTGTGCGGAGATGGTTAGCGGCAAGGCGATTGTACATGGCAACCAGCGTACGCGTGAGATGCTGTTTGTTGATGAGCGTGAGAAACCGCTGAGCCTGCAGATTTTTGGCGGGGACCGGGAATCACTGGTGGATGCGGCGAGAATTGTCGATAAAGAAACGAATGCCGATATCATCGACATCAATATGGGCTGCCCGGTGCCGAAGGTGACGAAGTGCGATGCCGGAGCACGCTGGCTGCTGAATCCGGACAAAATCTATGAGATGGTATCCGCAGTAGTGGAGGCCGTGGACAAACCGGTCACCGTGAAGATGCGGATCGGCTGGGACAGCGAGCATATCTTCGTTGAAGAGAATGCGCGTGCGGTGGAACGGGCCGGCGGAGCGGCGGTCAGCGTACACGGGCGGACCCGCGAGCAGCTCTATACCGGACGCGCCGACTGGAACTATATCCGTATGGCTAAAGAGGCAGTATCGATTCCGGTGATCGGCAACGGTGATGTGAATACGCCGGAGGATGCGCGGGCGATGCTGGATCAGACCGGCTGTGACGGTGTAATGATCGGGCGGGGTGCACTGGGCAACCCGTGGATGCTGTACCGGACGATTCAGTATCTGGATACCGGTGTTCTGATGCCTGAGCCTGGCGCTGAAGAGAAGATTAAGGTAGCCATTCTTCATATGGACCGCCTGATTGCTCTTAAGGGTGAAGCGGTGGCTGTCCGCGAGATGCGCAAGCATCTGGCCTGGTACTTGAAGGGCTTTAAGGCGGCGGCCCGCGTGAAGGACGTTATTATGGAAGAAACCAAACGTGACGAGATGGTGCGGATTTTGAATGATTTTGTCGGTCAGCTTAAGCAGGATGAGGAGCAGAACAGCGCGGATAGCGAGCTTTTTGCCGTATGAGCCTCACATATTCCTGGGATTAAGCCCCGTTCCTGTGTGCTTTATTGATTATTGCTAAACATTATATGGGGCGTCATTGACATTTTGTAGCGGTTCCAATATAATTTCACAGTATAAAATCGCCGTTACAGCAGGAGCAATGGTGAAGGAGGGTTCTGATCCCTCCGGATTCGCATATAGTATGGTGTTTTCAATAAATGTATACGACAGGAGAATCGGTTAAGATGAGCGATAAAGAAGTCATCCTTACACCGGACGGACTTAAGCGTCTGGAAGAAGAACTGGAGTTCCTCAAATCCGTTAAACGCCGCGAAGTAGCGGAACGTATCAAAGTGGCCATCGGCTACGGAGATATCAGTGAGAACTCGGAATATGAAGACGCGAAGAATGAACAGGCCTTCATTGAAGGACGGGTTCTTACTTTGGAGAAGATGCTCCGCAATGCCCGTATTATTAATAGCGATGAGATCGTGACAGATGTGGTAAGCATCGGAGTAACGGTGAACGTTGAAGATATGGAGTATGGCGACATTATGGAATACACCATCGTGGGTACTGCCGAATCCGATCCGCTGAACAACAAAATTTCCAATGAGAGCCCTGTAGGCAGAGCGATCATCGGCAAGAAGATTGGTACGATTGTGGATGTTAGTGTCCCTGCAGGCGTCATTCAATATAAAATTCTTGATATCAAAATGAAGTAAGACGGTTCCGAAAGCTTCCTTAGGGAAGCTTTTTTCAAAGTTACAGCCAGCCGTAAAATATGGGTGAACACATACAGCTTATATTTTGTAACGGAACGGACTGTCCGCAAGATCGGGGCGGAGCCGTTTCTTCTTTTGTATAGTGAGTAAGAGAGGATGAAGAACATGACGGAAGAAATCAACAACGTCGAAGCTACAGAGAATGAATTAAGTGAATTGCTGCAGATCCGCCGGGGCAAGCTGGACGAGCTCCGCGCACTCGGGATCGATCCGTTTGGCAAGAAATATGAGCGTACCGCTGCTGCTGGCGATCTTCTGGCCAAATACGACGGGCTAACCAAGGAAGAGCTGGACGAGCTGGCGCTGGAGGTTAGTGTGGCCGGACGCATTATGGCGAAACGGGTCATGGGCAAGGCAAGCTTTTCTCACATCCAGGACCTTAGCGGCAAAATCCAGATCTATGTGCGCCAGGACAGTATCCCTGAGTCGCAATATGCAGCCTTCACGATCCTTGATCTTGGCGATATCGTCGGTATCCGGGGAAACCTGTTCAAGACAAAGACCGGCGAAACCTCTATTAAAGTGGATAACCTTGAGGTGCTGTCCAAGTCCCTGCTTCCGCTTCCCGAGAAGTATCATGGTCTGAAGGATGTAGAGCTCCGCTATCGTCAGCGTTATGTGGACCTGATCATTAACCCTGAGGTACAGCAGACCTTCATCATGCGTTCACGGATTATCCAGTCGATGCGCCGTTATCTGGACTCGCTGGGCTATTTAGAGGTGGAGACTCCGACCCTGCATGCCATCGCTGGCGGAGCAGCGGCCCGTCCGTTTATTACCCACCACAACACGCTGGATATGCAGCTGTATATGCGGATTGCCATCGAATTGCACCTGAAGCGCCTAATCGTCGGCGGTCTGGAGAAAGTCTATGAGATTGGCCGTGTATACCGTAATGAGGGTATTTCAACACGCCATAATCCGGAATTCACAATGATCGAGCTGTATGAAGCGTATGCGGATTACAAGGACATTATGCATCTGACAGAGAGCCTGATCGCTCATATTGCCAGCGAGGTGCTGGGGTCCCAGGTAATTAATTATCAAGGACAGGAAGTGGATCTGTCTCCAGGCTGGCGCCGCGTTACTATGGTGGATGCTGTTAAGGAAGTAACCGGAGTAGACTTCGGTGTTCAGATGACGGATGAAGAAGCACAGGCTCTGGCTAAGGAACACCGGGTACCGGTAGAGAAGCATATGACCTTTGGGCATATTCTGAATGCGTTCTTCGAGCAGTTTGTGGAAGAGACGCTGATTCAGCCGACATTCGTAATGGGACATCCTGTAGAGATCTCACCGCTTGCCAAAAAGAATGAAGAGGACCCGCGCTTCACCGACCGGTTCGAGCTGTTCATTGTAGCCCGCGAGCATGCCAATGCGTTCAGCGAGCTGAATGATCCGATTGACCAGCGTCAGCGCTTCGAAGCACAGATTCACGAGAAAGAGCAGGGCAATGATGAAGCCCATGAGATGGATGATGATTTCATCCGTGCTCTGGAGTACGGCATGCCGCCAACAGGCGGACTGGGTATCGGTGTAGACCGTCTGATCATGCTGCTGACCAATTCAGCATCTATCCGTGACGTGCTGCTGTTCCCTCATATGCGTAATAAAGACTGAGGATTTCTCTGATTCCAGACCCGGGTAACCAAGGGAACTGCTCAGGCAGTTCTCTTGGCATCGGGGATTGAATACTCTGGTCAAAGGATTCAGAAAAAATACTTGCAATGAATCTCTATCCGTGATATATTCTATTTCTGGACGCGAAACATCAACGCCGAGCTCGAACAAGAAGTTAAAAAAAGAGCTTGCATTGATCGGCTGGATGTGATATATTATAAGAGTTGCTGGTGACGATAACATCGCCGCTAACAACGAGCTTGATCTTTGAAAACTGAACAACGAGTGAGTATCTGGAGATCACTTCGGTGAGATCCAAAATGAGAGAATGTAAATTCTCGTCAGATGTTTCAAAATGAGCAATCGCTCTTTCTAAATACCAATTTGGAGAGTTTGATCCTGGCTCAGGACGAACGCTGGCGGCGTGCCTAATACATGCAAGTCGAGCGGAGTTTGAGAGGAAGCTTGCTTCCTTTCAGACTTAGCGGCGGACGGGTGAGTAACACGTAGGCAACCTGCCCTCAAGCCTGGGATAACTACCGGAAACGGTAGCTAATACCGGATAATTTCTTTTTTCTCCTGAGGAGAGAATGAAAGGCGGAGCAATCTGCTGCTTGGGGATGGGCCTGCGGCGCATTAGCTAGTTGGTGGGGTAACGGCCCACCAAGGCGACGATGCGTAGCCGACCTGAGAGGGTGAACGGCCACACTGGGACTGAGACACGGCCCAGACTCCTACGGGAGGCAGCAGTAGGGAATCTTCCGCAATGGGCGCAAGCCTGACGGAGCAACGCCGCGTGAGTGATGAAGGTTTTCGGATCGTAAAGCTCTGTTGCCAGGGAAGAACGTCCGGTAGAGTAACTGCTACCGGAGTGACGGTACCTGAGAAGAAAGCCCCGGCTAACTACGTGCCAGCAGCCGCGGTAATACGTAGGGGGCAAGCGTTGTCCGGAATTATTGGGCGTAAAGCGCGCGCAGGCGGTTATTTAAGTCTGGTGTTTAAACCTTGGGCTCAACCTGAGGTCGCACTGGAAACTGGGTGACTTGAGTACAGAAGAGGAAAGTGGAATTCCACGTGTAGCGGTGAAATGCGTAGATATGTGGAGGAACACCAGTGGCGAAGGCGACTTTCTGGGCTGTAACTGACGCTGAGGCGCGAAAGCGTGGGGAGCAAACAGGATTAGATACCCTGGTAGTCCACGCCGTAAACGATGAGTGCTAGGTGTTAGGGGTTTCGATACCCTTGGTGCCGAAGTTAACACAGTAAGCACTCCGCCTGGGGAGTACGGTCGCAAGACTGAAACTCAAAGGAATTGACGGGGACCCGCACAAGCAGTGGAGTATGTGGTTTAATTCGAAGCAACGCGAAGAACCTTACCAGGTCTTGACATCCAACTAACGAAGCAGAGATGCATCAGGTGCCCTTCGGGGAAAGTTGAGACAGGTGGTGCATGGTTGTCGTCAGCTCGTGTCGTGAGATGTTGGGTTAAGTCCCGCAACGAGCGCAACCCTTGACTTTAGTTGCCAGCAGGTAAAGCTGGGCACTCTAGAGTGACTGCCGGTGACAAACCGGAGGAAGGTGGGGATGACGTCAAATCATCATGCCCCTTATGACCTGGGCTACACACGTACTACAATGGCCGGTACAACGGGAAGCGAAGCCGCGAGGTGGAGCCAATCCCAGCAAAGCCGGTCTCAGTTCGGATTGCAGGCTGCAACTCGCCTGCATGAAGTCGGAATTGCTAGTAATCGCGGATCAGCATGCCGCGGTGAATACGTTCCCGGGTCTTGTACACACCGCCCGTCACACCACGAGAGTTTACAACACCCGAAGTCGGTGGGGTAACCCGCAAGGGAGCCAGCCGCCGAAGGTGGGGTAGATGATTGGGGTGAAGTCGTAACAAGGTAGCCGTATCGGAAGGTGCGGCTGGATCACCTCCTTTCTATGGAGAATCGTCTTCTGCAATGAAGACATTCAAATCTTAAATCTAGCCGGTCGGCTAGTTACTCACTCGTTGGTCAGTTTTGAGAGTTTAAGCTCTCAACTTGATCCTTGAAAACTGGATACCGAAACGAATTTGCGTTTTAGAACATTCCTTTAAGCTGAACTTGTGTAAACAAGTTTTGAATGAATGGCGATGCTAAGCGGTTTTCCTTAGGGAAAACGCATTGGTTAAGCTACTAAGAGCACACGGAGGATGCCTAGGCGCCAGGAGCCGACGAAGGACGTGGCGAACAACGAAACTGCCTCGGGGAGCTGTAAGCAAGCTTTGATCCGGGGGTGTCCGAATGGGGAAACCCAGCTGTGGTAATTCGCAGTTACTCGTATCTGAATACATAGGATACGCAGAGGCAGACCAGGGGAACTGAAACATCTAAGTACCCTGAGGAAGAGAAAACAATAGTGATTCCGTCAGTAGCGGCGAGCGAACGCGGAACAGCCTAAACCAAGAGGCTTGCCTCTTGGGGTTGTGGGACGTCTCACATGGAGTTACAAAGGAATAGAGTAGGTGAAGAGGTCTGGAAAGGCCCGCGATAGAGGTAAAAGCCCTGTAGCCCAAACTGTGTTCTCTCCGAGACGGATCCCGAGTAGTGCGGGGCACGTGAAACCCCGTATGAATCCAGCAGGACCATCTGCTAAGGCTAAATACTACCTGGCGACCGATAGTGAAACAGTACCGTGAGGGAAAGGTGAAAAGCACCCCGGAAGGGGAGTGAAATAGAACCTGAAACCGTGTGCTTACAAAAAGTCAGAGCCCTCTTTATGGGTGATGGCGTGCCTTTTGTAGAATGAACCGGCGAGTTACGTTTAACATGCAAGGTTAAGGTGAGAAGCCGGAGCCGCAGCGAAAGCGAGTCTGAATAGGGCGACTGAGTATGTGGACGTAGACCCGAAACCGTGTGATCTACCCCTGTCCAGGGTGAAGGTGCGGTAACACGCACTGGAGGCCCGAACCCACGCATGTTGAAAAATGCGGGGATGAGGTGGGGGTAGCGGAGAAATTCCAATCGAACTCGGAGATAGCTGGTTCTCCCCGAAATAGCTTTAGGGCTAGCCTCGGTGAATGGAGTGGTGGAGGTAGAGCACTGATTGGGTGCGGGGCCCGCAAGGGTTACCAAGCTCAGTCAAACTCCGAATGCCATTTACTTCTTGCCGGGAGTCAGACAGTGAGTGCTAAGATCCATTGTCAAAAGGGAAACAGCCCAGACCATCAGCTAAGGTCCCCAAGTGTGTGTTAAGTGGGAAAGGATGTGGAGTTGCACAGACAACCAGGATGTTGGCTTAGAAGCAGCCACCATTGAAAGAGTGCGTAATAGCTCACTGGTCGAGTGACTCTGCGCCGAAAATGTAACGGGGCTAAACACACCACCGAAGCTATGGCTAGATACTTTGTATCTGGGGTAGGGGAGCGTTGTGTAGGGGTTGAAGGTGTACCGTAAGGAGCGCTGGACACTACACAAGTGAGAATGCCGGTATGAGTAACGAAAAGATCAGTGAGAATCTGATCCGCCGAAAGCCCAAGGTTTCCTGAGGAAGGCTCGTCCGCTCAGGGTAAGTCGGGACCTAAGGCGAGGCCGACAGGCGTAGTCGAAGGACAACAGTTTGAAATTACTGTACCACCGTAATCCGCTATGAGCGATGGGGTGACGCAGGAGGGTAGTGACGCGGACTGATGGATGTCCGTCTAAGCAGTGAGGCTGGTGTGTAGGCAAATCCGCACATCGTAAGGCTGGGCTGTGATGGGGAGCGAAAATTATAGTAGCGAAGGTCATGATCTCACACTGCCAAGAAAAGCCTCTAGTCAGGAGAAGGTGCCCGTACCGCAAACCGACACAGGTAGGCGAGAAGAGAATTCTAAGGCGCGCGGAAGAACTCTCGTTAAGGAACTCGGCAAAATGACCCCGTAACTTCGGGAGAAGGGGTGCCTCGGTAGGGTGAATAGCCCGAGGGGGCCGCAGTGAAAAGGCCCAAGCGACTGTTTAGCAAAAACACAGGTCTGTGCGAAGCCGCAAGGCGAAGTATACGGGCTGACGCCTGCCCGGTGCTGGAAGGTTAAGGGGAGCGGTTAGGGGTAACCCGAAGCTGTGAACCGAAGCCCCAGTAAACGGCGGCCGTAACTATAACGGTCCTAAGGTAGCGAAATTCCTTGTCAGGTAAATTCTGACCCGCACGAATGGCGTAACGACTTGGGCGCTGTCTCAACGAGAGATCCGGTGAAATTTTAATACCTGTGAAGATGCAGGTTACCCGCGACAAGACGGAAAGACCCCATGGAGCTTTACTGCAGCTTGATATTGAATTTGGGTACGATCTGTACAGGATAGGTGGGAGCCGGTGAGGCAGGAGCGCAAGCTTCTGCGGAGGCGCCGTTGGGATACCACCCTGATCGTATCTAGGTTCTAACCTAGTGCCCTTAGCGGGTACGGGGACCGTGTCAGGCGGGCAGTTTGACTGGGGCGGTCGCCTCCTAAAGAGTAACGGAGGCGTTCAAAGGTTCCCTCAGAATGGTTGGAAATCATTCGCAGAGTGCAAAGGCATAAGGGAGCTTGACTGCGAGACCTACAAGTCGAGCAGGGACGAAAGTCGGACTTAGTGATCCGGTGGTACCGCATGGAAGGGCCATCGCTCAACGGATAAAAGCTACCCTGGGGATAACAGGCTTATCTCCCCCAAGAGTCCACATCGACGGGGAGGTTTGGCACCTCGATGTCGGCTCATCGCATCCTGGGGCTGAAGTAGGTCCCAAGGGTTGGGCTGTTCGCCCATTAAAGCGGTACGCGAGCTGGGTTCAGAACGTCGTGAGACAGTTCGGTCCCTATCTGTCGTGGGCGCAGGAAATTTGAGAGGAGCTGTCCTTAGTACGAGAGGACCGGGATGGACGTACCGCTGGTGCATCAGTTGTTCCGCCAGGAGCATGGCTGAGTAGCTACGTACGGACGGGATAAGCGCTGAAAGCATCTAAGCGTGAAGCCCCCCTCAAGATGAGATTTCCCAATTAGTAAGACCCCTTGAAGACGACGAGGTAGATAGGTTGGAGGTGGAAGTGCAGCAATGCATGGAGCTGACCAATACTAATCGGTCGAGGGCTTATCCAAACACACTAATACACAAATTCGTTTCGGATTCAGTTTTCAGGCGATCAAGCCTGGTACACCTTAAGCTGCAGGTCCTTTCTGGGGACGGATATTTTCTCGCAGCGATTTCGAGAAGCGGAAGCTTCGAAAAATCATGTTTGGTGGCGATAGCGGAGGGGTTCCACACGTACCCATCCCGAACACGACCGTTAAGCCCTCCAGCGCCGATGGTACTTGGACCGAAGGGTCCTGGGAGAGTAGGACGTTGCCAAGCACACAAGACCACTGTTGATTCTCAGACAGTGGTCTTTTTGTATATCCGGGGATGCCGCCGAAATTTGTTCTATTGTCCACTGGAGACGGACTTTAGTCCAAGAATTCGCTTACCGGAGGGCGGATTGCCTAATCCCTTCACAGAGCGGTGTAATATTCTTGACAGGCCAAATGCCCTTTGCTAAGATGGACAATAATATATTTTTGGACAAGCCTCTCAAACCTTAACAGAAGACACAATTATGTATAACTCCCAGGCCTCTACCGCTGTCTATCGGGTATGGACTTGACGCAGGAGTTTCTTTATTCATAAGTTGGCGGGCGGGTAGAGAAAAGAATTTAGAGGAGGAATGACCCAGGTGTGGGAAGATAAGTTTGGTAAAGAGGGATTCACTTTTGATGATGTGCTGCTGGTTCCGCGTAAATCCGAGGTATTGCCTAAGGAAGTGGACTTAACCACTGTACTCAGCAAGAATGTGAAGCTGAATATCCCTTTGATGAGTGCAGGTATGGACACAGTCACAGAAGCCGCTATGGCGATTGCTATCGCCCGTGAGGGCGGGATCGGCATCATTCATAAGAATATGTCCGTGGAGCAGCAGGCAGAAGAGGTAGACCGTGTGAAGCGCTCGGAGAGCGGGGTTATTACCAATCCATTCTCACTTACGCCCGACCACTGGGTATCCGATGCTGAAGTTCTGATGGGCAAATACCGCATTTCGGGTGTGCCTATCGTAGATGAAGAGGGCAAGCTTGTCGGTATTCTTACGAACCGCGACTTGCGTTTCATCCATGATTTCAATATTCAGATCAAAGAAGTGATGACTCATGAGAATCTCGTTACAGCTGCTGTAGGAACCACTCTTCAGGAAGCGAAAGGCATTCTGCAGCGCCACAAGATTGAGAAGCTGCCGCTGGTAGACGAGCATAATATTCTCAAAGGTCTCATTACTATTAAAGATATAGAGAAAGCTATCCAGTTCCCCAACGGTGCCAAGGATGCTCATGGACGTCTGCTGGTTGGAGCGGCAATCGGGATCTCCAAGGACACGCTGGAACGGACGGAAGCACTGGTAAAAGCCGGTGTGGACCTGATTACCGTGGATTCCGCACATGGCCATCACATCAATATTATCGATGCAGTGCGTAAGCTGCGCGAGACTTATCCTGACCTAACCATCGTAGCCGGTAATGTGGCTACAGGCGAAGCTACCCGCGAATTGATTGAAGCAGGAGCCTCGGTAATCAAGGTGGGTATTGGTCCTGGCTCTATCTGTACTACCCGCGTAATTGCCGGTATAGGCGTTCCGCAGGTTACCGCGATCTACGATTGTGCGACAGTAGCCCGTGAATACGGCATTCCGGTGATTGCAGACGGAGGAATTAAGTACTCCGGAGAGATTACCAAGGCCATCGCTGCCGGTGCTGCTGCAGTCATGATGGGAAGCCTGTTCGCCGGTACGGAAGAGAGCCCGGGAGAGTCGGAAATCTACCAGGGACGTAAATACAAGGTATACCGCGGCATGGGCAGCATGAGCGCCATGAAGCAGGGCAGTAAAGACCGTTATTTCCAGGATGATGATAAGAAGCTGGTGCCGGAAGGCATTGAGGGCCGAGTCGCTTTTAAAGGGCCATTGTCTGACACGGTTCACCAATTGATCGGCGGACTGCGCTCCGGTATGGGCTATTGCGGAACGAAGACATTAGAAGAGCTGCGCAATGATACCTCGTTCATCCGTATCACTGGGGCAGGCCTGCGTGAGAGTCATCCCCATGATGTCCAGATCACCAAGGAAGCCCCGAACTATTCTCTATAAACCGGAGAGAATCACTTATTTTGCCGACAGACGGGACGAATTCGTCCTGTCTGTCTTTTTTTGCAGATACCCCTGTGTTAGAATAGAACAAGCACTGATCTGAGGATTAAAGGAGAGTAGTAATCATTGAAGTACAAGCGGAAACTTAGCAGTAAACAAATTGTGATTAAGACAGTGGCAGCAGGTCTGCTTCTAAATATGCTAGCATTTCCTGCGGCTTCTGCGATGGCAGAGGCAGTAAATAAACCGGCTACAACCGAGGCGGGAACCAAAGCAGCAGCTACCCCTGCCAAAACGGCAGCAGCGAAGATTCCAAGCGTGGAATCTCTGGGACTGAATGTGAAATCTGCAGTGCTGATTGAGCCTACTACAGGGGAGGTTCTGCTCTCACTTAATGCAGACCAGGCGATGCCTCCGGCGAGTATGACGAAGATGATGACAGAATATCTTGTAACCGAAGCTGTAAATAGCGGCAAGATCTCCTGGGACCAGAAAGTCATTGTCCAAGAGAATGCGTCCAAGCAGATTGGTTCACGGATTTTTCTGGCTGCGGGTGATGAACATACAGTTAAAGAACTCTACATAGCGATGGCGGTAGGCTCAGCTAATGATGCTACGGTTGCCTTGGCTGAACTGGTAGCCGGTTCAGAGCAGCAGTTCGTCACTATGATGAATGAAACGGCGAAGAAGATGGGGATGAAGACGGCCCATTTCATTAATCCGACCGGGCTTGACCGTAAGGACATGCCTGCCAAATTCCGCCCGGAGGGTGAAGGCGAAACAGTAATGTCTGCGATGGATGCGGCGATTCTGGCCAAATATATTGTCACCGATCATCCGGAGTTTACAGATTTTACGACAATTCAGTCGTATAAATTCCGCGAGCGTGATTCGAAGCCGATGATTAACTACAACTGGATGCTGGAAGCCAACAAGAATATCCCCAATTTCAAGGCATACGCTTATCCGGGCCTGGACGGACTGAAGACAGGACATACCACTAACGCCGGTAATTGCTTTACGGGTACTGCGGTGCGTGACGGCATGCGTCTAATCAGCGTAGTTATGGGAGCGGACTCTGAGGCCCACCGTTTCACTGAAACGAAGAAGGTGCTGGATTTTGGCTTCAATAATTTCGAGATTAAGCAGGTAGTTGCACCTAAGGCCGTGATTGAGGGAACTGAAACCGTGCCTGTGCTGAAGGGCAAGAATAAAGAAGTGCCCGTGGTTACCGAAGCCGGAGTAACGTTCATGGTTCCTAAGGGTACTGTATCGCCGCAGATCAAGACCACTGTGGTCACGAATGATCCGGCTACGCTGGTCGCACCGATTGCCGGAGCCAGCAAGGTAGGTAAGGTCACGTATTCCTATAAGATTGAAGGAATGAATCAGACGCAAGAGAAGACGGTGAACCTGATTACTGCCGAGGAAGCAGAGAAGGCGGGCTGGTTCAAGCTGCTGCTGAGAGCTATCGGTGATTTTTTCGGTGATCTGTTCAAAGGAATTAAAAATCTGTTCTAACCTTAACAGGTGCACAGGTACTAGCTTCACGGCAAAATCCCAGTAAATAGGTTGTATATATTACAGCCTTACGGTAGAATTAAATGTTAGATTAGGTTAGATCTAACGGGAGGCGTAGATATGGAAACAGGAACTTCGCGAGTCAAAAGAGGCATGGCAGAAATGCAAAAAGGCGGCGTCATTATGGACGTCATGAATGCAGAGCAGGCGAAAATTGCCGAGGCCGCAGGCGCAGTAGCCGTAATGGCCCTGGAGCGTGTACCTTCCGATATCCGCGCAGCGGGTGGTGTCGCACGTATGGCTGATCCTACTATTGTAGAAGAGGTTATCAAGGTAGTGAGTATCCCTGTAATGGCCAAAGCGCGGATCGGTCACTATGTGGAAGCCAAGGTTCTTGAATCTCTGGGTGTAGACTATCTCGATGAGAGCGAAGTACTAACTCCTGCCGATGAAGTGTTCCATATCAACAAACGCGAATTCACGGTTCCTTTTGTATGCGGAGCCAAGGATCTGGGGGAAGCGCTGCGCCGGATTAGCGAAGGAGCCTCCATGATCCGCACCAAGGGTGAGCCGGGTACCGGCAACATCGTGGAGGCTGTCCGCCATATGCGCCATATCAACAGCCAGATCCGTAAGGTGACCGGCCTCTCGCTTGATGAGCTATATCATGAAGCGAAGACGCTGGGTGTTCCGTATGAGCTGCTGCTGGAGGTTCACGAGCTGGGCAAGCTGCCTGTCGTTAACTTCGCTGCCGGTGGTGTAGCTACGCCTTCCGATGCCGCGCTCATGATGCATCTGGGTGCTGATGGGGTGTTTGTCGGCTCCGGGATTTTCAAATCGGACAATCCTGAGAAGTTCGCCCGTGCCATCGTCGAAGCAACAACCCACTTCACGGACTACAAGCTGATTGCTGAAGTATCCAAGAATCTGGGCGCTCCGATGAAGGGGATTGATATCGCCACATTGTCCCCGGCTGAACGCATGTCGGAACGCGGCCGATAATAGAGAGAAGGCTTCCGGATGAGAATTGGAGTGTTAGCGCTTCAAGGCGCTGTTACAGAGCATATTATCAGTATTGAGAAGACTGGCGCACAGGGCCTGCCTATTAAGCGTATAGAGGAGCTAGACGGGGTAGATGGTCTGATCATTCCCGGCGGTGAGAGTACGACGATTGGCAAATTGATGCGCAAATACGGCTTTATTGAGGCTGTTCGTGAGTTCGCGGTTCAAGACAAGCCTATTTTCGGCACATGCGCCGGTATGATCGTGCTGGCGAAGCGGATTGCCGGAGACGAAGCCGGTCATCTGGAGCTGATGGATATTACCGTGGCCAGGAATGCCTTTGGCCGCCAGCGGGAAAGCTTTGAATGTGATCTGGAGGTTAAGGGGATTGCTGAGCCTGTGCGGGCGGTATTTATCCGCGCTCCGCTTATTGAAGAGGTGGGTCCTGATGTTGAGGTGCTTACGCTCTATAAGGATGAGATTGTAACCGCGCGCCAGGGTAATCTGCTGGCCTGCTCGTTTCACCCGGAATTGACTGATGATTACAGGCTGCATCAATATTTTGCCGGCATGGTAGAGGACAGTATGGCAGCCAATCTATAGAACCGCATATAAGGACACTTTGACTCTTTCAAAGCTGCAAACAAAACAGCATTTTGAAAGAGTTTGGGCTGTTTTCAGGAGGGAAACTTTGTGTTAGATGTTAAAGTATTGCGTAGCGATTATGCAAGAGTAGAAGAGGCACTGAATAAAAGAGGAAAGTCGCTGGATTTGATTGCCGGCTTCCCGGCGCTGGATCAGCGCCGCCGTGAGCTGCTTCAGGAAACGGAAGGGCTCAAGAACCGCCGGAACACTGTATCCGGAGACGTAGCCAAGAAGAAGAAGAACGGGGAACCGGCTGATGATCTGATCGCAGAAATGCGCACGGTATCTGACCGGATTAAGGAATTGGATGACGAGGTGCGTGAGCTTGAGGTCAAGATTGACGAGCTGACGATGAGCATCCCAAATATTCCGCATGAATCGGTGCCGGTAGGTACCTCTGAGGCAGACAATGTCGAAGTGCGCCGCTGGTCAGAGCCTACAGAGCTTGGTTTCACTCCGAAATCCCACTGGGAGCTGGCGCAGCAGCTGGATATCATTGATTTTGAGGCAGCGGCGAAGGTTACGGGTTCCCGGTTTGTCTTCTATAAAGGACTAGGTGCCAGACTGGAACGTGCCCTGATCAATTTCATGATGGACCTGCACAGCGGGGAGCATAACTATGAAGAGATGCTGCCGCCTTATATTGTTAATAAGGACAGCCTCTATGGAACGGGACAGCTGCCCAAATTCGAAGAGGATCTGTTCAAGCTGCGGGATACAGAGTATTATCTGATTCCTACGGCGGAAGTGCCTGTGACGAACTATTACCGTGAAGAGATTATGACGGCTGGCGATCTGCCGAAGTATCATGTGGCCTATAGCTCTTGCTTCCGCTCGGAAGCCGGTTCTGCCGGACGCGATACCCGTGGTCTGATCCGTCAGCATCAGTTCAACAAGGTGGAACTGGTGAAGCTGGCCAGCCCGGAGAGCTCCTATGAGGAGCTGGAGAAGATGACAGCCGATGCTGAGCGCGTCCTGCAGCTTCTGGGACTGCCCTACCGCGTCCTGCTGCTCTGTACGGCAGATATGGGCTTCACCTCTGCCAAGACGTATGACCTTGAGGTGTGGCTGCCTGAGAGCGGCATGTACCGCGAGATCTCCTCATGCTCCAACACTGAGGACTTCCAGGCGCGCCGGGCCAATATCCGTTACCGCAAGGAGCCGAAGGCGAAGCCTGAATTCGTGCATACGCTGAATGGCTCTGCCCTGGCTGTAGGACGTACGGTAGCAGCTATTCTGGAGAATTACCAGCAGGAGGACGGAAGTGTGCTGATTCCGGAATGCCTGCAGCCGTATATGCGTAATGTGAAATCCATTTCCGCCAAAACAGCTCAATAATAATAGTTGCATATTATTTGTGGGGCGTGGTATAATTCCTAATGCATGTGAAATTTCGATGCATTGGAGAGGTACCGAAGCGGTCATAACGGGGCGGTCTTGAAAACCGTTAGGGTGCAAGCCCACATGGGTTCGAATCCCATCCTCTCCGCCATTCCTTTACATCTAAATAAGTGCAGATAGAAGCCGTTCTCTCAGGAGGGCGGTTTTTTTGTTTGAAATATAAGAATTTATATGTCTCACGCTATAAATTATCCTTCTATTTCTCGCCGAAACGGTACCGTCCTTGTAAAGGACGGCAATGCCGTTTCCACTTGCTAAGGCCTCTTTTTCACAGAAGCTGTTTAAGCGGGAATAAAAAGCCGGCTTTCTCCGCAATGTATTAGAGAAGGAGGCTGATAATAAAGATGGACCGACAATTGCAAGTAGATCAGCAGAGTCTGGTGTCTGCCTGGCAGGAGCGGCTGCCGGAACTGATGGACAATGGGGACAGCTTCAGTGTGCAGGGGGATGCGGCGAACCAGAACAGTCTGCTCATCCATTTCAATGCAGCGGGACGGCAGGGGTATTCTCTGGATTTCCGCTGCACCTATGTGGATAGCCGCGAGGTTGCAGTAGATTTGCTTGACGCCGAACAGGCCGGGGTACACGCGGATGAGCAGTTAGATGCTGTTCAGCTGTTGGCGCAGCAGTATACGAGACAGATTCATGAGTGCGCACAGGCCCTTCAGGGCTTAACTAATCCATAGGAGGTAATCGAAGTGAGCAAACCCAAGAGCATGCCTGTACCCGGCGTACAGCAGGATAATCAGGAGCCCCGCAAGGAGCATCATTCATCGGGTCCTGAGCCGTTGTCCGGGTCTAAAAAGGTGAAACAGGCCAACCATGTGGACCACAATAATCCTCAGGGCTGATAGGCTAATGGAACGAAATTACTGAGAAATGTTTCTCATAATTGCCAAATGGTTTATCATTAGGGAGGGGAAAAAGTTTTTTACATGGGAGAGGAGAAAAATAATGAACAAAAAGTGGGGGTTATCCGCTGCCGCGTTACTATTAACTGCTGCAGTAATTCTGCCGGGATGTGCAAAGAAAGAGGAGCCGAAGGAGGCTCTGACTTCAGCTGCAGCCAAAGCTACAGCTATGACATCTTACGAAATGAAGACCAAATTAGTTATTAATGATCTGTCGATAGACACAGGCACCAATGAAGCGGATGCTTCAACGGGACAGATGCTCAGCATGCTTAAGAACGCCGAGCTTACCATCGATGGAGTCTACCAGGCAGAGCCAATGCAGACAGAAATGACAACCGTTCTGAATCTGAAGGGGGACATGGCCATGTCCTTCACGGTTCCAATGGTAATGACCGGACAGAAGCTGTATGTCAAAGTACCTTCAATTCCGTTCCTGCCGATTCCTGAGACGATCGTGAACAAATTCGTAGAGCTGGATCTGAAGCAGCTGGCGGAAGAGCAGGGTGCTGAATTCAATCCTGCACAGATGGATGCACAGAAGGTGCAGAAGCTGTCGAATGAAGTGATGAATACCTTGCTGGGTGAATATGATGAAGCCAAGTACTTCAATAATATCAAACCGAAGGATGCCGGCCTGCCTGAAGGCGTAGAAGCCAAGCAGGTAGTTCAGTTCCAGGTTACCAACGATAACGTCAAAGAGGCACTCACCATTCTGGTGAACAACGCTATGCCTAAGATTATTGATATTCTGGGCAAAGAAGAATACAAGGATCTGCTGCAGATTGAGCCTGCCAAGCTGGCCGAAGCCAAGGAACAGCTTCAATCCAGTGAAGCCCGTGCAGAGTTCGACAAGAGCCTGGCTGATCTGAACAAGTATCTCACTATTAACCAGTTCCATCTGAATACCGCAGTCAACAAAGATGATTATCCGGTATATCAGGATATGCTCATGAACATCAAGGTTAATGATCCTGACAAGGGTGAGAATGTTACCTTATCTATGAATGCAAGCAACCAATACAGCAAGATCAATGAGAAGCAGACCTTCAAGATCGGCATTCCGCAAGGCGATGATGTCATCACTCTGGAAGAGCTGCAGCAGCAGTTCGGAAGCACAGGTACGGGTACTTATTAATACCATAGTTCCGCAAGCCAAAAACCCGTATGAGCAAATTGCGCTCATACGGGTTTTTGTGTGGACATATGAAGTTTAAGGGGATTCCTGTCCCTCTGGCAGGAACTCCTCAGCCAGAATGGCGTAGGTACGGTGATCCTGCCATTCGCCGTTGATCCGGATGAAACGGCGCGCGAGTCCTTCGGCCTGGAAGCCGTTCTTTTCCAGCACTCTGCGTGAACCGGTATTATGAGGCAGGATGGCAGCCTGTACCCGGTGAAGGCCCAGAGAGCGGAAGGCATACCCGAGGATCAGGTGTACGGCGGCACTGGTATAGCCTTGCCCCTGCTGCTCATGATCGATCATATAGCCGATATCGCAGAATTGTCCGACTCCCCGCACTACATTGGAGATCGTAATCTGGCCGATCAGCTCGCCGCTGAGCAGATAAATCCCGAACATATACGCGCTGTCCTGCTGCGCATCCAGGATACGCTGGTTAATCAGCTGCCGCTGGCTCTCCAGGGTGAAGTAGTCTTCACTGCGCAGGGGTTCGAATTGCTGGTGGGCGATGCGGTTACGCAGACGGAGGCATAGCAGCTCCTCAGCATCCGTAAGCTCCAGCAGCGAGAGATAGATCCCCTGTGCGTTGTTATACAGCTTGTAGGACATCTGGCATTCTCCTTATGAGCATAATAAGTGTTGATGGGCGTTCAGAGCTTCGCAGGCCGCTTCCGCAGCTTGCGGAAGAAGGAGGTTAGCAGCTCCGCGCATTCCTCCTGCAGCACGCCCTGGATGACCTCTGTACGGTGATTAAAGCGAGATTCCTCCAGCAGGTTCATCAAGGTTCCTGCACAGCCGGCCTTGGGGTCTGGAGTGCCATACACGGTGAGCGGCACCCTGGACTGTACCATCGCTCCTGCACACATAGGACAAGGCTCCAGAGTAACATAGAGCTGGCAATCGAGCAAACGCCAGGAGCCCAGGGCTGTACTGGCTTCCCGGATCGCTACCATCTCCGCATGGGCAGTGGAGTCAAGTGTCGTCTCACGCAGATTATATCCGCGGCCTATAATTTGGCCTTCGTGGACGACCACGGCACCAATCGGCACTTCGCCCAAGGCCTCGGCCTTGCGGGCTTCTCCTATCGCTTCTGTCATCCAATGTTCATGAATGGCCCGCTCCTCCGCCGGCAGTTCTTCAAGCCTGGTATTCAAATGCATCTTCCCTTCTTCTATGCCCATTGTACAACGAACAAATATTCGTTCTTAACAAATTGTGGACAACTCTGTGGATAACGACCGACTTATACACAAAATTGTGCACATCGCGATTTGGCAAAATGTTTATATGTGCATAACCTGTGGATGGTTTCTTACCTATTGTAGAGAAACTGCCCCGATAATTCAATATCTGCCAGCACCCGGCTGTGGGGAAAGGCCTTTTCAAATGGGAGGGCAAAAGGTATGATTATGTTGAATGCCCGCTAGGATTTACCAGCGGATAAGAGGTGAACAATACGCTTGTCCATAAAAACGAAATTATCAGCGATTATATTTGGCTCGGTGCTCCTAATCTTGATGCTTAATCTTACACTCAATCTGTATGCTGCCCGGAATAATCTGCGTAATGAGAGTGTAAGCAACATGAAGATCACTGCGAAGCAGGTTGCCGTATCGGTGGAGCAGAGCGGCTACAGCTCGAATTACGTGCAGGATAAAATTGCCCAGAACCTGCGCTTGACCGCCATTCTGGCGTCCTATGAGCTGGACCCGGATATCAGGAATATTACCAATCAACAATTGAAGGCGCTATCCACCAAGCTGGGGGTGTCGAATATCTCGCTGCTGGTGAAGACTGCGGATGATATTATCGTAGCCAAATCTTCAGATCCTGCAGAGATTGGACTTTCGACCAGAGGCATGGGTTTTTGGTATGTGGCTTTTCTGGAGCTGTTTGCAGGCCAGCGGGTATCTGTCGATCAGGGGCAGTCCCTGGAGAATTTTTGGTCCGGGCCGTTTGAATATTCAACCTCCAATCCGGAGTATATTGATAAATGGGGCTATTATTATGACGGGGCCCGCAATTATATCATAGATCCGTTCGTCCGGAGCACAGCGGTAAGCGATTATGTCAAAATTATGAGTCCCGATGAGATCATCCAGGAATCCAAAGCTGTAAATCCCGGAATTCTGGAGATTACGGGAATCAATCCGAAGACCTTCGGGGCCTCAAGCATGCTGCCTGACGGTGCAGATCCCAAGAACACGAAGCTGCGGAACCGCCCTATTCAGTACGGTACTTATTCCTACGGCAATATTGCAGAGGACAAGGCGGCAATCCGTGAAGCATTGAACAAGGGCGAGCCGGTAACGCTGGATACGAAGGCATTGGGTAAAAGAGTGCTCAAAAGCTTCATTCCGATTGAGCGGCCGGGAGCCGCAGATTATGTGATCAGTGTAGTCATGGACTATCAGGCGATCTCCTCAGTCATCCGCGAGCAGCTGTTCAATAATATCACCACCTCGGTGCTGCTGCTTATTATCTTTCTTCTGGCCAGTTATGTGCTGGCCGGTGTAGTTACACGTCCGATTCAGGATATACTGGCTAAGGTCAATGATGTGGCCAAGGGCAAGTTCGAGCCCCCGCTTAATGTATCCAGCCGCGATGAGCTTGGACAGCTGGCCCAGCGCATCAATGCGATGACCTCACATCTGCTGCAGCACACGAACCGGCTGGGGCAGACACTGGAGGAGAACCGTGCGGTTAAGGAGCATCTGGAGTCGGTCATTAACGGCACTTCGGATGCCATCCACACGGTGGATATGGAGGGGCGGATCATCAGTACGAACAGAGCGTTCGAGGATCTCTATGGATGGGGCGCTGCGGATGCTCTGGTCAAGCCGCCTTATCTGGTTCCGGCCACTGTGCAGGAGCAGGAGAGTATACGATTGCAACAGCTTAAGGATGGGGTATCTCTGCCGCCTGTGGAGACCGTCAGGCTGAAGCGTGACGGCTCCCTGGTAGAGGTCAGCGTCAGCAGCTCGGTTATCCGGGATGAAGAGGGCCAGCCGCAGTCGGTTGTCCATGTATCCCGTGACATGACCGAGCGGAACCGGATCGAGGAGCTGCTCAGACGCTCGGAGAAGCTGACTACAGTCGGCCAGCTTGCCGCAGGCGTTGCCCATGAGATCCGTAATCCCTTGACCACCCTGCGGGGCTTCCTGCAGCTTCAGCAGGAGAAGAAGGTTCTCGTTCCGCTGCATATTGATCTGATGCTCTCGGAGCTGGACCGGATCAATATGATTGTCAGTGAGTTCCTGATTCTGGCGAAGCCGCAGGCTGTTCATTTCCAGCAAAGGGATCTGCGGCATATTGTCGGCGATGTCATCTCCCTGCTGGACAGTCAGGCCCACCTGTTCGGCATTGAATTCACAACGCATTTCTCGGGATTACCCGCCATGGTGCACTGTGAGGAGAATCAGCTGAAGCAGGTATTTATCAATGTAATCAAAAATGCGATCGAAGCGATGCCGGACGGGGGGACGATTACCGTGGAGCAGCAGGAGCAGGATGATTCTGTGGTTGTTGTGATCACGGATGAGGGCGGAGGCGTCCCTGAGGATATGCTGCCCAAGCTGGGAGAGCCGTTCTTTACGAACAAAGAGTCCGGAACCGGTCTCGGCTTGATGGTCAGCCAGCGGATTATTCAAGCCCATAAGGGCAGCCTGGAGATAAGAAGCGAGTATGGCCGGGGGGCACAGGTAATTATCAAGCTGCCTGAAGCGAAGGAGCCAGTGCCACCGGCCGTTATGAATATAGAACGGAGTGAAGACGAACATGAGAATCAATAAATTCATCAGTGAGACAGGCTATTGTTCACGCCGTGAAGCAGACAAGCTGGTCGAGGGAGGGCGGGTCACCATCAACGGTGAGCCTGCTATGCTGGGCAGCCAAGCCGAGGCCGGGGACATTGTACTGATTGACGGCCAGCCGCTTCAGACGGGCAGCAGGATCGTGTATATTGCGCTTCATAAGCCGGTTGGCATTACCTCTACTACAGAAGCGCATATTCAAGGCAATATTGTCGATTTCATAGGGCATGAGGAGCGGATATTCCCGATCGGGCGGCTCGACAAGGATTCAGAGGGATTGATTCTGCTGACCAATGACGGTGACATTGTTAACAAAATATTACGCGCAGAAGGCAAGCATGAGAAGGAATATGTGGTCACAGTAGATCGACCCGTCACGCCTTCTTTTCTGACCGGTATGTCAACCGGCGTGAAAATTCTGGGCAGCAAGACACTTCCCTGTGAAATTACGCGTATTAGTGAGCGGGTATTCCGTATCGTGCTGACTGAGGGCAAGAACCGGCAAATTCGCCGCATGTGCAGCGCCTTCGGTTATGAAGTCCGGCGGCTGCAGCGCATCCGGGTCATGAATATCCGACTTGGCGCACTGAAGACCGGAGAATGGCGGGAGCTGTCCCAGGAAGAGAAGCAAGAGCTGGGGGCTATGCTGAACTATCAGCTGCAATAAGCTTATAATGCCCATACCTATAATAAGAGCTGCTCCGATAGACCCTGGTAGGGCCGTTCGAAGCAGCTCTTATTTGTTTCATTACTATTCAGGGAGCTGTTACATTAGAGACATCCGTGGTCTCCGCAGCAGCGTTCTTATATTTACGCAGGATGGATACTTCTACCCGGCGGTTCTTGGCCCGCCCGGCAGCCGTAGCATTGGTAGCGATGGGGTGGTATTCGCCAGAGCCGGTCGGGCTGAACTTCGTCGGGTCCAGGTTGGGATTGAGCAGTAGAATCTTCATGAACTCAAGGGCGCGATCTACGCTAAGATCCCAGTTCGAGGAGTACGTGCTGTTGGAGATCGGAACATTATCGGTATGCCCCTGCACCAATACTTCATAATCGGGAAATTGCTGCAGCATGTTAGAGATCGACTTGGCCAGCTGGCGGGATTCGTCCTTCACTATAGCCTGTCCCGAAGCGAACAGGGCATTGTCACTAATCGTAATCATCAGCTGGGACTGATTCAGCTTCGTGCTAAGCAAGTCAGTCATCCCGTTGTTCTTGATGTACTGGTCGAACTGCTTCTTCAGCTTCTCCAGATCCTCCTGCTCCTTGGCACGGAGCTTGGACAGATCGGAGGTGCCGGTGTTCTTGGCAATCACATTGTTCATTTTATCCTGCTTGCCCTGGTCCAGCTGGGTGCTGGTCGGGGAATCCGACCGGTACTCCAGGACGCCGCCGCCGCCGCTGAGCGCTGAATTAAAGGCTTCAGCCATTTGCTGGAACTTCACGGCGTCCGTAGCGCTCATGGCGTACATAACCAGGAACAGAGCAACAAGCAGGGTCATCAGATCAGAATAGGGAAGCAGCCAGGATTCATCGGCATGCTCTTCATGTTCCTCATGCCTAGTCTTTTTGCTCACTGGAAGCCCCCTCCTTCTCGCTCAGCTTGGCACGCTCGGACGGAGTCAGGAAGACGGACAGCTTCTGGTTAATGGCAATGGTAGACACCCCGGACTGAATGGAGAGCAGACCCTCGACCATCATCAGGCGGACTTCAATCTCGCGTTTGGATATCCGCTTCAGCTTGTTCGCCATAGGATGCCACATGACATAACCGGTGAATATCCCGAGCAGGGTTGCAATGAAGGCACCGGCAATCGCGTGGGCCAGGACGTCCATGTTACTCATATCCCCCAAGGCGGCGATCAGCCCGATAACAGCCCCGAGAACCCCTAGTGTAGGGGCATACATCCCGGCCTGGGAGAAGATCAAGGCTCCGGCTTTATGTCTGTCTTCAGTGGCATGAATATCTTCCATTAATACATCACGGACGAACTCCTGATCATTGCCGTCAATAATCATCCGCATGCCGTTACGGAGGAAGTTATCTTCAATTTCATCGACATTGGACTCCAGAGCGAGCAGCCCTTCGCGGCGGGTAATGGATGCCCATTCCATGAACATGGTAATCAGTTCGGGCTTACCGACCATCTTTTTCTTCGTAAACAGGATCTTCAACAGCTTAGGGAAATTCTTGACTTCCGACATCGGAAAGGCCATGAAGATAGAGGCAGCCGTGCCAAGAAAAATAATGACATAGGCAGCGGGGTTGTTCAAGCTTGCAAGCGGAGCATGCTTGAGTATCATCCCCCAGATTACTGCGATCAGACCAAACACCAGGCCTAGAATTGTTGAGATTTCCATTTATGCACCTCGTCCATGAGAATTAAGAAGTGATCGACTAACCGCTAATTCGTCCTTGAACCGCGGGAGAACACTCTGTTCGTAACCAAATCACGTATATTCTTCTTTATCGACATCATTCCCTTTTTTGTGAAGTGATTTTTTCGGCTATAATAGATAAGGTAGGTTATTATTCATCAGCGAAGAAAACGGAGTGATTGATGTGGGAGTTAAGCATGGCAGGGATTACGGTGAAATTCTGGTTGAACTGACAGGAGCCGTTGGACGGATTGCAGACGGGTACATTTTTTTTGAAATGGAGCCTGAAGAGTGGACGAATCTGCCGGAGGAATCGAGGCAGGAGGTCTGGGAGGCGCTTGCGGAAGACCTGTTCTACGCGCTGGGCAACGAGCCGGTCATTCAGGTGGGCAGCGGAGTTGTGATGTACGATAAAGAAACACACCGCATTAATATTCTGCTGGGTGATGAGGATCTGGCTTCGGTCGTTCTTGTATAAAGCAGGGGGAAAATGCGGCAGCGGGTTTGTCCCGGGCATCCGGCCATGTTAAAATTGGAAGTGGAGTACTAATTTCCGGGATGTCAGAATACATTTAATCAAAAATCTTTGGCCTGGCACATCCCTTGGACTTTCAGAAGCTGAGGGATGTTTTATTTGAAGAAGAAGAGCAGGCTGAAGGAACCGTTAACTTAGCAAGGGAGGAAACGAATTGCAATTAACTGAGGAACAACTGCAGGAGCAGATCGGCAAGCTTGAGGGCTGGAAGCTGGAGAGGGATAGGCTGGTGCGCAAATATATGTTCAGTGAATATATGAAGGGAATTGCCTTTGTGGATGAGGTAGCGGCAATTTCGGAGGCCTTTGACCATCACCCGCATATCACCATTGATTACAAGACGGTTGTTCTGCGGCTGGCTGCAGATGTGGAGAAGCTTGATCTCCGCCAGGCGCATGAATTTAATGAGGCATTCGAGAAGACCCGCTAGAGGACAAGGCCCCTATGGAGACAACAGGAATATCTGATCAATAGAAAATGCCCGTGCAAGGATCATTCGTTATCCTCGTCACGGGCATTATACATTTAGAATAAGGAGCATGGTGTGAGTACAGGTTGCGGATTATTTCTTCTCGGCCAGCCATAGGGCTACATTCGCAATCTCTTCAGGGGCCAGCCTGTCTTTGAAGGGGGGCATCTGTCCGCGGCCCTTGGTGACTATGCTGTAGATCTGAGCTGCGTCATGCGAAGCGCCTTCCTGCTGCAGGCTGGGCCCCGCCCCGCCCTGAAGCTGGTCACCGTGGCAGGAGATACAATTGGCCTTCACTGTGGCTTCTGCGCCCGCAGCGTCCAGCACAACCTCCGGCATGGTCGGTTTGTTCTGTTCCGCCACCTCGGATTTCCCGGGTAAGGTAAACATTAAGATTACTGCAAAGGCACAGGCGGCAAAAAACAAACCGCTCATGATCCATTTCTGCATCTGCATCCGTCCCTCCATGTAAGCTGCTGACTCCATTATAGCGGATGGTGAAGCGTTATCATAGTATGTGTGTCAAAAAAATGAACACAAATGATCCATTTTTTTGAAAACACCTCATTCTCCGGTGCTATTCCTCATAGACCATGCAATAAAAAGGCTTATTGCCCGTCGGGGTACGGCGCTCATAGGTATCTGTTATGGTGAACCCGCATTTCTGATAGGCGCGGATGGCGCGCTGGTTCCAGGTCAGCACCTCCAGATCGATCTCGCGTTCCGGGTAACGGGCCTGTGCTGCCTGCACAATAGCCTTCATGAACAGATGCCCCATTCCATGACCGCACAGATCGGGCCGCATTCCGACTCCAAGCCGGACTACCCCCTCCATCGGAAAGAGCTGGGCGAAGCCGCACAGAACGCCCTGTCCGTTCACTACCGACACATATTGCTCGCTGCGCAGCTGCGGGTCTCCGAACTCCACGCCCAGCGCCTGCATCTGCTCCCAGGACATCCAGCCGTAAATATTATACGGAGGCTTGTAGCTCCACTCACAGATCTCAGCGGCATGCTGCGGCTCCATAGGCACCACGTAAAAGGTTAGCGGGGAGCTAATCATTAGGGGAGGCCTCCTTCCAGGGGAATTCAATTTATTCTTATCATTCTTTATATTAATTATATACAAAAACAGCGAGTTTCGACGCACATTCCTTGCGGAAATACAGAAACTTGACAAACGCCAAAATATATTTTCCGAAAGTGCAGAATCGGTGTTTTACAAATATAGAGACGGGTAAGTAATTTTATAGACAAAAAAAGCCCTTCTCCAAGATTTCGGCAAAAATCTCGGAAAAGAGCGTTAGGTTACAAAGGATTATTGTACATCATCGTTGTCTTGGGAATCCGAAGCTACAGTCTTGTAGGCATCTGTACTCATGATTCGCTTGGCGCCAACGTAGCGGTTGACGTAATAACTGTCACTCAGCGAACTGATGGTTACACCACGTGAGGAAGAGGCATGGGCGAATTCGCCGTCACCAACATAAATACCGACATGGGATACGCCCTTACCGCTTGTATTGAAGAATACAAGATCGCCCGGTCTCATCTCGTCACGGGATACAGCAGAGCCCATCTGATATTGGGAGCCGGATTGATGGGGCAGGTTAATGCCGATCTTATCAAAAACATACATTGTAAATCCGGAGCAATCAAACCCGTTAGTTGATGTACCGCCGGACACGTATTTGGTTCCGATGGCTTTGTCGATCACTTTATCCATTTTGGAATCCGCGAAAGCGCTTCCTGCTCCGATGGTGAAGATAATGGACAAGCTTAGTACTGCGGCTGCTAGCTTCTTCTTCAAAAGTAAATACCCCTTCCAATGCCTACGAGGTTAGCTTAAGGGTTCGGTTGAAGGTCCCCTATGACCCCTCTTAGAATAGGAGGTCAATTCACCCAAAGTGGTTCCCCCGTTTCCCTAATTCATTAGGGAACTCGGCACGACTGTTGATTAGGATTAGCGGTTCATTCAATACATGACAAAACCTTTGTTAAAAGCGATTCAATAATTACAAAAATGTTACTAAAAGATCACTGCGATAATTGTAACAAAGACTAAGGCGCTTGGCAATCACTTATAACATATTAATGCATCTTTTTTGCTGTTTTTTAGAGTTATAGCCCTTTCGAAAGACTCATATCTATGCGCAGGGGTTAATTTATATGATAATTTCTTTATTTTTGCAAGAAAATGCTGTTTCAAGGCGGCGGATTCGGTGTAAAAGGTAGAATAAGGAAAAGGAAAAACCCGGAAATGATTACGGCAATAATCATCCCGGGCTCGTATAAGTTACATTTAGTTGTTAGAGGCTGAAATATTCGGGGTATGCTTCAAGGGTTCAATCGTAAGCGACAGCTTGGTAGGCTGTTGTGCTCATTACTCGTTTGGCGCCAACGTAGCGGTTGGCCCAGTAGGACTGGCTCATCGAACTGATGGTTACACCACGTGAACTTGAGGACTGTGCGAACTTCCCGTTTCCAACATAAATACCGACATGTGACACTCCGTTACCCAGAGTATTGAAGAACACGAGATCACCTGAACGCAGATTGCTCTTGGATACACTTGTTCCAACTTTGTACTGTGCTTTGGAGGTGCGGGGCAAGGTAAGCCCGACATTCTTGAACACATACTTGGTAAATCCGGAACAGTCGAAGCCGCTGGTGGTTGTGCCCCCGGTTTTATACGACGTTCCAATGGTTTTTGAAATCACAGTATCCATTTTGGAATCTGCGAAGGCACTGCCCGCTCCGAGTGTGAATACCATCACAAGACCCAGCGCTGCTGCGGTGCATTTTTTCTTGAAATTCTGACTAATCAAAAGATGTACTCCTTCCAGGGCCTGCGAGGTTAGCTTAAGGATTCGGTAGAAGGTTCCCCTATGACCCCTCTAAAGCGAGATCAATTCACCCAAAATATGGTTCCCCCACTTCCCGGTGCAGGGAATTCGGCGTTTTGTGCACCAGAACAGTGACTTATCGGCATAGCTTAAATTGCAATAGTTACGGAAGATTTTGCTTGAAAGATTACAACTTTGTTACTACTGGTACAGCCATCATTGTATCAGAGGATTTAGCCTTTTGCAAATGCTTTTGTCCTCCGTTCAAGCAAAAAAGAGTCCTGCTCCCGGATAGAGGGGCTGTGACTCTCTTTAGTATGCCGCTTCAGCAGCTTATTATTGTGGAAATGATTTACTGGACCAGAGGTGGTACTGGGCAGCGATCCCCCACATATTGAACAGCGTGGAGGGCAGCGGAGCTGCCTGGCGGAGCATAAGGGCCGGCAAACCGGGATAGAACAGAGCAGAGGCGCTGCAGAGCAGAATGACGGCCAGGCTTCCCGCCCCCAGAACGATGGATATACCAATGGAAGGCAGCAGCACCTTCAGGCAGATCAGCAGCGAGGAGAACATACCGGTACCTGCGGTATAGCCGAACTGCATATAGAGCAGAAGCTTCCGGACAAGGAAGAGATAGAGCAGCCAGCCCAGTACATAAGGCACCAGCTTGAGCAGGAGCTGTACATCGAGAACGCCGCTGAGCAGATGACGGTACATACGCGGAAGCAGCCAATAGAGCGGCAGGAGGGTTAGCGCCCATTCAACGAGGCTGAACACCAGCACCGGCAGCCCATATTTTCTCATTCCGGGAAAAAAGAACAGTCCCCGCGCTCCGGCGCGCTCCTGGTGAAGCTCGTGCAGCAGCCCTGCACGGATAAAGGGAGTCACCAGCAGCCTTAGCACTGTCAGCGCAAGCAGCATCCACAGCCAGTGCTGGACGGCGGGGTCGGTGCGCAGCGCGGTCTGCCCCTCGATATAATACAGCAGCCTGCCTATTCCGCTGCCGCCGGCGTTCGCATCCGGGTAGCGGAGCAGGACGGGGACAACCGCGCTTTTAATGAATTTGTACAGGAAATATCCCCAGAACAGCCGGTAGATAAATAGCAGGATCAATATATAGAACTGCTCTTTCATGCTGATCCAACCGCGGGCAATTGAGCTTTTCACCATTCCTTCACCTCACCAGACAAGAGTTCCGAGCAGGGTTTCAAGCAGAGTTGATGCACTAAGCGTCCAGCGGGAGAGTGTACGCGGCTCAAGCTCCGCCATTCTGAAATTATTAAGATGCCTGCTCTCCAGCAGAATGGAATGCCCCGGATCGATCTCTGCGGAGACCAGCGGCGCTTTATACGTTAATTCAAAGGAGGTAGCCTTACCCTCGCCATTCCAGTATTGCTGCACCGTGTACCCGTCTGCGAAGGTGAATTTCACGGGAACATCGGGGTACAGGCTGCCCTTATTGCTTACATCGACCACAGCGCTATAGCGGCTCCCCCCGCTGTCGCTGTTGTCCTGTTTAACCGTAAGCCTGATATCGTCAACTGCGAAGTCGGGTGCCCCCCCGCTATAGACATACCGCTCAAAATACGTCTGCCAGGATTGCTTGGTCACTTTCTCCACAACCTTCTGGAAGTCGGCGGTGGTTGGATGCTGGAAGCGGTATTTGCGGGCATAGGCGGCGAGGATGGCGTCCATATTCTTGGTCCCGGCGATGCGTTCGATATCCTTCAGCACCAGCTTGCCCCGGATGTATACATTGCGCGTGTAGGCATCATCTCCGGTGTATTTCCAGGTCTCCAGCTTAAGCGGCTGTGAAGAGGAGACCAGGCTGGACTGCAGCGGGAGGCTGGAGACCACACCGTATTCCTGTTCCATCAGCCGGTCTTCGGCATAAGAGGTGAAGCTCTCATCCAGCCAGGCTTCTTCGAATTCATTGCTGGCCACCAGGCCGTAGAAATATTGGTGCCCGATCTCGTGGATGATCGTGCGCTCCAGGGAGGTGCCCGGTGAAGTGTCCGTGGCACCGAAGGCGGTAATCAGGGTCGGATACTCCATGCCTCCGGCCCCGTTGCCGGACTCCGGCGGGACAACAATTGATAAGGTGGAGTAGGGATAAGGGCCATACCACTTGCTGAATGCCATCAGTGCAGCCTCAGCCGCCTGGAAGTAACGCTCCTGGAGATGCTTATGCAGCGGGTCCAGATAGAGCTTAATCTTCACCCCGGGCACCTGCGGCGCGGAGAAGGCCTTCTCGGCAACCACGAAATCAGGCGAGGCCGCCCAGGCGAAGTCGTGGACGTCATCTGCATAGAACTGATAGATCTTGCGCCCCTTGACAACCTTGGCGTCTCTCACCGGAAACCCGGTTGCGGCGACCTTATACTCGGGCGGGACAGAAATCGATACATTGTAAATTCCAAAATCACTGTAGAACTCGGAGTTGCCGTGATATTGATGCAGGTTCCAGCCTTCTTCCTTCAGTCCTCTTCTGCCGGCAGGCTCATAGACGCTAATCTTCGGAAACCACTGTCCGGCCATCACGAAGTCGTCAGCGGTTCCCATCCGGGCGAAAATTTTCGGCAGCTTGACCTCGAATTTAAGCCGTACCGTAACGCTCTCACCGCCGTTCACCGGCTGCGGCAGATGGACCTTGAGCAGTGTTCTGTCATTGACATTGCCGTCGTCCGGCTGCACATATTGGGTGCGCTGCATCAGCGAAATGCCCTCGGAGGTCCGCAAATCTGTCAGGGTAATGCTCCCGTAACCCCCTGCAGGCATGGTATCACCGCGAAGCGTGCCCCCGGATTCCTTCATGAAGGTGGTGCCGGCGGATGAGAATGCATTGGGATACAGATGAAAGTAGAGCTCCTGGACCGGCTTTGCGCCCGGATGGGTCCAGGTCAGCGTCTCGGAGGCGACCAGGGTCTCCGCACCCGGCAGGAGCTCCACATCCATGTGATATTCAACCACGCGCTGGCTTAAAGCCTCTGTCTCCGATGTGTAGATCGTATCTGAAAGATCGGACTGCACGGGCTGCTGACGGGGGATAATGGCGGGGGACTTGGCCTCTTTTGGAACAGAGGCAGTCCATACGGCAGGGCTATGCCCTGACAGAAACCATATTCCGCCTCCAAGCAAGGTGAGGACAGCCAGGACTGCGAAGATGAGGGTATACCTTAATGAATGTGGCTTCATACTATGATTCCTCCCGTGACAAGCATCTACGGGATGTATATGTTTGCAATCGCCGCATTATTAGCTAAAATTAAATAATTAGTGAATGGAAAGGATGTGCACATGTGGATAACGTACAACCGGAGGGCAAAAAACAAATTGCCTTGAATATTGTGAACGCCAGAGCCAAGCATAAGGGCTTCGGTGCAGGCTCGATTGATCTGAACAATGTATCGCCTGTCATTATTGATCAGGGTATCGCCGTTATCGATATCGGTGCCATGCATGCCAAGAGCAAAGTGGAGAAGGGAATCAAGTTCTCTATGAACCGTGAGGATGTTCCGGCGGGAAGACAGGTATGGGTCGTATGGGTGGCTGTGGACCGTACCCCGGAGGGACAGTTCTACGGCGGGATTACCGCCTGTGAGATGTGGATTGACACCGAAGCGCGCCGCGGCTGGAAGATTCTTGCGGATCATGTCAATAAGCTGGATGCGGCCTTGAAGCGCAAGCTTATTCTGGATGGACTTGGAAGCACTGAGCGGGCAGCGCTGAAATCACTGCTGATGGCCCATAATGAAGAGTGGTGGGCCGCTTCGCCTGAGGAGCTGAAAGCTGCGCTATCGGAATAGAAGATCAGGTTATATGCTTCGCCCAAAAATTAAGGCTTGGCCCCGTCGGGGCCAAGCCTTATCTGATGTCTAAGCAGGGATGAATGGATAACGGTTACTGCGGATCTGTTCTGCCGGGAGTGTTCAGCTTGCGCTTGAGTTGGCTGACTCTGGCTTGGCTGATGCCGAGAACCTCGGCAAGCTCCTTCTGGTTGGCATAGGGATGATCTTCGATCGCTTTCATAAGACGCAGACTCATTTCTTCGGTCTTGCTTCTCCGGCCCCCGCGGGCTGGCTCGGGATGCTCTTCTGCTGAACTTGGGGAGACATGGATGGGTTCTGATCCGCGGTCGGGGTCACTAAGCTCCTTCAGACAGGTGTTGCAAATGAACTGATCCTTATAGTAGGTCACATGATCAAGACTTCTGCAAAAAGTGCATTCTGTGGAGGTGTACTTTCGGAGGACGATGATATCCTCATCCAGTATAAAAAATTCGATAGGATCCCCAATGTCAATATTACGTGTCATGCGGATTTCTACGGGAACCACAATTCTTCCGAGACTGTCCAAGCTTCGGATCATGCCTGTATCTTTCATCCCATGTCCCTCATTTACATCTTTATATTTTTTGTAGATATATATGATTATAACAGTAATTGTAAGCTAAGAGAACGGGGGAAGCGTATACAAATTGGGCTATTTATTGTCATTTTATGGGAGGTTTTATCATTTTATGGCGTTTTAAAATGAAGAGGACAAGATCACACAAAAAACCTCTCCGCCTGGAAAGTCCAAGGGAGAGGCTGATTAGGGTTCTCTTATTAATACCCAATATACCACAGCCGAAACAGCGCTATAGGCCTTTAGGCCAGCCTGTGGGGCTGCGCCTGCGGATCGCTGACCGATACATAAGGATTGCCCCGGAGATAGAAGCGCCAGGGGAGCCCGGCATACTCTCCCGCATAAGGAATATTGATGCGCGGGGCCTGGACAATATCCAGGAACGCCGGCTCTTCCCCCTGCTCGATGCTCAGCGGGCCTTCCGGCAGATCGAATCTGGAATGGTTAAGGCTCTTGTCAATCCGCAGCGCCCGGCACAGCTTGCCCGGCCCGCCGGAGAGGTCCGAGGGCTTCCTCACGGCAACTCCCCTGTATGCCGTCATAAGCTCGGCATCCCTCTCCGTAAGCGGCTCTACTGCCCGGATCAGAACGGCATGAGGCTCGTCCTGTGCAGCAGTTACGACATTCAGGCAATGGTACATGCCGTAGATCAGGTATATATACACTGCGCCTCCGGCGCTGAACATGACCTCTGTACGGGCGGTCCGGCGGCTGCCATACGCATGGCTGCCTTTATCCTCAGCGCCTCCATAGCTCTCTGTCTCCACAATACGGCAGCGGATGTCCCCGTCTTCTGTGCGGCGGACCAGATGCTGGCCAAGAAGGCGCGGCGCTGCTTCAACTGCCGCGAGCTTATAGAGCTCAGGCTGCAGCAGCTGTGGCGCGTCCGGCTCAAGGCTGCCGGAATGATTCGGCTTCATGAATGGATGACACACCTTCCTGCGGCGGAGTTAGGCGGGCGTACGCCTCTGCCAGTCTCCCCATCGTAACGCAGACAGCGGGGAGCGGCAATCCCCGGTTAGTTAGTTCATCCACCAGCGCTTGATATTGTTCCATAGGGAATGATCTTCCTTGACCGGATCGGCTGGAGCGGAAGGATCGGTGCTTCCGGAAGCACCGGGTTCACCGGAGCTATGCTGGTCACAATATCCGGTTGGCTCTGTGCCGCTGATGAAGGTCTCCAGCTTTTTCTCCGGACAGTCTGCTGTAGCCAGCATGCCGGACAGCGGATCGACATATACGCTGACTACGCCATCGGGAATGGGGAAAATCTTCGGCGGCACATTCTCCAGTGCTTTTTCCGTGAATCCGGCGAAGATAGGTGCTGCCCGTCTGCCGTCGGTGGTCGCAATATCGCGGCCCTTATCGTATCCGACCCAGACGGCGGTTGAGAGCTCAGGCGTGAAGCCGACCATCCATCCGTCGGTATCTGTGGTGCCGGTCTTGCCGGCAACCGGACGCTTGATCATCGAGGCCACCCGGTTCCCGGTGCCTCCGCTCTCGAAGACCCCCTCCATCAGCCGGGTTAACACATAAGCCGCTGCCGGCTCAACCACGGGCTGACCCTCTGGCTGCGGAGCTTCATATAGAAGATGTCCGCCCGCATCCGTGATCTTCAGGACCGCAGTGACCGGCTGCTTCACTCCGCCACTGGCAATCACTGCGAAGGCTGAGGCCATCTCCAGCGGGCTGACAGGCGAGGTTCCCAGCGCCAGCGAAGGAACGCTCTGCAGCGGGCTGTTAATCCCCATGGCGGCCGCCATAGCGGCGACCTTATCTGCCCCGATCTTCATAATAGTATTCACTGCATAGATATTGTCGGACGCGGCAATGGCCTGCCGCATATTAATCTCTCCCAGATATTTATCCCCGAAATTCCGGGGCTGGTACGTCTTGCGGTTGTTATCATAATGGAACAGCGTCGGCTGGCTGTTGAAGACGGACAAGCCGGTCATTTCTTTGGTCGACAGCGCCGCCAAATACATAATCGGCTTAAAGGAAGAGCCGGGCTGGCGCGTCTTCGCCAGCGCATGGTTGAAGGAGCTGGTCCGGTAATTCGTGCCCCCGACCATAGCCTTCACATAGCCGGTGCGGGGATCAACGGAGACCAGGGCCGTCTCCAGCTCGCTGCTGTGGTCCATCCCCTGATCCACCGCCGCTTCCGCAGCCTGCTGCATATCCGGGTCAAGCGTTGTATAGACATTCAGCCCGCCCCGGTCCAGCTCGTCACTGCTGATATGCAGGCTGTCGATCACAAGACTGCGCACATAATCGCGGAAATAGGGTGCAGCCACCGTGGTATCCTTTTGACCCTGAGGACTCAGCTTCAGCTGCTCCTTAGCAGCCTCCTGTGCCTGCGACTCGGTAATATCCCCCGTATCAACCATGGCGGCCAGGATAATGCCTTGACGCTTCAAGGCGCTGTCCAGATGATTATAAGGAGAATAATAGGTGGGTCCCTTGGGCACTCCGGCAAGCAGGGCGCTCTCCGCCAGATCCAGATCTGCGGCAGCTTTACCGAAATACATCCGGGCCGCAGCCTCGATTCCGTAAGCCCCGTGTCCGTAGTAGATTTCATTTAAATACATATTCAGAATTTCATCCTTAGAATATTTCATTTCCAGCTGCAGAGTATATAGCGCTTCCTTGGCCTTGCGGGTCCAGGTCTTCTCATGGGTCAGGTACAGATTGCGGGCGAGCTGCTGGGTTAAGGTGCTGGCCCCTTGCGTGCGTCTGCCCGCCTCCAGATTGGCGAGTACCGCTCTCCCCATACCTTTCAGATCAAAGCCGATATGATTATAGAATTTCCGGTCCTCCACAGCCAGCGTGGCCTTGATGAGCAGCGGGGAGATCCGGTTAAGCTCAACAGGCTCGCGGCTGCGGCCGTCTGTAGTGAAGGTGGTCATCACATTGCCCCTGGCGTCAAGCAGTCTGGAGCGGACATCATCCCCGAGCGGGGGGAGCGGCTTCTGATATAGGTATCCAAGCAGAGCGCCGGCTGCCAGCAGGAACAGCAGGGCGGAGACGGCCAGCAGCCGAAAGAGCAGGCGGAAGCGGCGTTTGCGGACTTTGGGTGTGGCAGAATCGCGCGTCATGGTATCAGGCTCCTTCGAATTCAAGCAGTAACACAGGCTGGCCCCATGAGGGCTGCCGCGGCTTGTATTCCTCATTATGGGAAAGGATGAGAGGAGATATTCACCATTATCAGAGAAAGCGGAACTTGCCCGACCCGGCGGGATACCGGGGAGTATGCGCCCGCTGCGACTTGTGTGATTTTGTGAACGGTTATGGTAAAATTTTAGATACTTATGAAAATGCATGTAACTATCATGCCCGGGAGGACTGCCGCCATGGCTTTTCGCGTATCTGCTGTACAATATCATCTGCACACCATCTCTTCCTTCGGGGAGTTTGCTGCCGAGTGTGAGCACTATATCAAGACGGCCGGAGAGTACGGGGCCGAATTTATCCTCTTCCCTGAATTTCTTACGACACAGCTGATGTCGATTGGAGGCGAGGACGGGGAGGCGCTGGGGATAGAGGATCTGCCGCAGTTCACAGACCGTTACCTGGAGATGTTCTCCGGGTACGCGGGGAAGTATGCGGTACATATTATTGGGGGGACCCATGTGCTGCGGCGCGGCGGCAAGCTGTATAATGTGGCCCATCTGTTTTATCCGGACGGAAGAATTGCCGAGCAGGCCAAGCTGCATATTACCCCTGCTGAGGTAGAGGGCTGGAATATGGGGGCGGGTGAGGAGCTTCAGGTATTCCAGACAGACCATGGAACCATTGCCATGCTGACCTGCTATGACATTGAATTCCCTGAGATTGTGCGCATGGCCCGGGCCAAGGGTGCAGATGTGATCTTCTGCCCGTCCTGCACGGATGACCGCCACGGCTTCCACCGGGTACGGTATACAAGCCACGCGCGGGCTATCGAGAATCAAGTCTACGTGGTGCTGACCGGCACCGTAGGCTCACTGCCTACGGTTGATCTGATGCGGGCCAACTTCGGCCAGGCGGCGATTATCACACCCAATGATATTCCGTTCCCTCCGCAGGGTCTGCTGGCCGAAGGAGAGATCAACAACGATATGATCATCACCGCCGATCTGGATCTGGAGCTGCTGTACCGCGTCCGGGAACACGGGTCTGTAACTACGTGGCGTGACCGCCGCACCGATCTGTACACCGACTGGACGTAAGGGGGAGACTAACGGATGTATTATAAGAAGTTCTACGCTCTGGACGGCAAGACGCCGGTGCCTGCGGTAATCCGTTCCTATACGGAAGCTGACTTCACCGAGCTGATCACGATTCAGTCCGAGGCGTTCCCGCCGCCTTATCCTGCGGAGCTGTGGTGGAACCGGGAGCAGCTGCTGAATCACGTGACACTTTTTCCGGAAGGGGCCTTATGTGTAGAGGTGGCCGGGGAGCTGGCCGGATCGGTTACCGGACTTCTGATGAATTTCGACCCGGAGGCGCAGGCGCATCATCATACGTGGTCAGAGGTTACGGCAGACGGTTATCTCACTACGCATCAGCCGGGCGGGAACACACTGTATATCGCGGATTTGTGTGTCCGTCCCGGGTACCGCAAGCTGGGTCTGGGCAAGGAGCTGGTCCAGTCGTTATACCATGTGGTCGTGCAGCAGAAGCTGGAGCGGCTGCTGGGAGCGGGCCGGATGCCGGGCTATCACCGGGTGGCCGGGCAGATGACAGCGGAAGAGTATCTGGCCGGGGTTATCGCCGGAAGCTGGTCTGATCCGGTGATTACTTTTCTGCTGCGGTGCGGCCGGTCTCCGGTTCGTGTGGTCGCGGGTTATCTGGAGGACGAGGAATCAGGGAATTACGCAGCGCTGATGGAATGGCGGAATCCTTTTCAATAAATGAATACAGCCTATCGCTTGGAGGAGATCCCTTGACTATGGAATATAGAAGAATTACAGATATTGCCGACCCGTTGTTCAGAGAGGTGCATCAGCTGTTGTCGGATGTATTTCCGCCTGAGGAAGTGCTGGAATACAGTTTGTGGAAGGAGCCGCTTGCCGATCCTGGAATACGCGTGTTCGCTGCGGTGCATGAAGGGAAGGTTGTAGGCACTACGGAATACCGTTACTATGCCGACTGGAATGTAGCGATGACTGATTTCACCATCATTGGCCGGGAAGGGCTGGGCATTGGCCGTTTTCTGGCGCGTCAACGCTTGAAGGACCTGGAGAAGCTGGCGGCTGAGAATCACACGGAGCTGCTGGGGATGTTCGCTGAGATCTATGATCCGTACCGTGTGGGGTATGATTTTGGCGGAATTAAGCCGATGGACCCGTACGTCCGCCGTGAAGTTCTGTCGCATTTGGGCTATAAAAGGATAGATATTCCCTACGTCCACCCTTCCTGGCAGGGAGATGGCGAGGCGGTGTCCGGTCTGGACCTCTGCTTCATGCCCGGAGATGAGGAGCAGGAGAGCATCGCGGCGCCGCTGGTGGCCGATTTCCTGACCCGTTATTACGCCGTGCTGGAGGGCAAGCCGGAAGCCTGGACATCGATGATCAGCCAGCTTCGCAGCAGGGAGCGTGTGGCGTTATTGCCGCTGTGAGGGCCAGGGCAGATGAAAAAGCGATTGAAATGCCCTCCTGATCTGGATATAGTGTACAATGGGAAAGCGAATATGACCTCTATGATTACAAGTACGAATAAGCGGGGAACGTGTGATGACTGAAGGACCGCAAGGCAAATACGGCGTTTCGGTAACGCTGGAGAGTGTGCAGGGCACAGAGCGCAGTGTGGTACATGCTGCAGGAGAGGCTATTGCCAAGGGGCAGTCGCTGTACATCATTTATGAAGAGCAGCAGACCGCACCCGAAGGCGCAGCAGTTGTGGTACGCAACACACTGAAGATTTCAGAGGGCAGAATCAAGCTGATCCGCCATGGCGCTGTCCAGTCGGAGCAGTCCTTTGAGCCGGGGCAACCGCTGCCCGGATTCTACCGCTCGCCTTATACACAGTTCAATCTCACCACAGACACGAAGACACTGGACATCAAGCGCGAAGGAAGATCGCTTGCCGTTTCATGGGAATATGATCTCTACGTATACGGGGAAATATCAGGACAGTTCGCTATAAGTTTGAATATACAGGAGGAACCACAATCATGACACAATCTTTAAATCCGCTCCAGCTTGCCCATGAACGGGTGAAGGAGGCCATCGCCGATGCGGTAGTAGCCGCAGGTCTGGTGTCCCGCGAAGAGCTGCCGGCCATTGTGCTGGAAGTACCGAAGGACAAGGCCCATGGAGATATGGCCACGAATGCTGCGATGCAGCTGACCAAGATTGCTAAGCGTAACCCCCGGCAGATCGCCGAGGCGATTATAGAGCATCTGGATACGGGCCGCGCTTCTATTGAGAAGGCGGAGATTGCCGGACCGGGCTTCATTAACTTCACTTTGTCCAAAAGCTATCTCTACCCCGTGATCGCACTTGTGGCCGAGCAGGGTGAAGGTTATGGCCGTGTGAACATAGGCCAGGGCAAGCGTGTGGAAATGGAGTTCGTAAGCGCAAACCCTACCGGCAGCCTTCATCTGGGACATGCCCGCGGCGCTGCGGTCGGCGATGCCCTGTGCAACGTGCTGGATTATGCCGGTTACAACGTGACCCGGGAATACTACATTAATGATGCCGGCAACCAGGTCGCCAATCTGTGCTTATCCATCGAGACCCGGTACCTGCAGGAGCTGGGCCAGCCGGCCGAGATGCCGGAGGACGGTTATCATGGAGAGGATATCAAGGGCTTCGCCAAGGAGCTGGTGGCGGAGAAGGGCGACTCTCTGCTGGCTATGACACCGGGCGACCGGGCGGCATTCTTCCGTACCTACGGGCTTGCCAAGGAGCTCGACAAAATCAAACGTGACCTCAGCCGGTTCCGGGTCAACTTCGATATCTGGTTCAGTGAAACCTCCCTCTATGAGAACGGAGAAGTGCTGCGTTCGCTGGATGAGCTCCGCGAGCGCGGAGAAGTCTATGAGAAGGAAGGCGCCACCTGGCTTGCGACCACCAAATACGGCGATGATAAAGACCGCGTGCTGATAAAGAACGATGGCACGTATACGTACCTCACACCGGACATCGCCTATCACAGCGACAAATACGGCCGCGGCTACGACACGATGATCAACATCTGGGGAGCCGACCACCACGGCTATATTCCACGGATGAAGGCGGCTATGGCGGCGCTCGGCAATGATCCCGAGAAGCTCGTGGTGCTGATCGCCCAGATGGTCAGCCTGTTCCAGGATGGCGAGAAGGTCAAGATGTCCAAGCGTACCGGCAAAGCCGTGACGATGGAAGACCTGATGGAGGAAGTCGGAATCGACGCGATCCGTTACTTCTTCACCATGCGCAGCATGGATTCGCATCTGGACTTTGACATGGATCTGGCGATTTCGACATCCAATGAGAACCCTGTATTCTATGTACAGTACGCACATGCGCGGATTTGCAGCATATTCCGCCAAGCGGAGGAGCAGGGGATTGTAGTGCCGGATGCAGCCCAGATTGATTACAGCAAGCTGACTGCCGCACATGAATATGATCTGCTCCGCAAAATCGGTGAACTGCCTGCGGAGATTACCATTGCCGCCGAGGGCTATGCGCCGCACCGGCTGGTCCGCTATGTATACGACCTGGCTTCGCTGTTCCACAGCTACTACAAGGCAGAGCGCGTAATCACTGAGGATGCTGCTCAGACGGTAGCCCGCCTTGCCCTGCTGGGCGCTGCACGGACGGCCATTGCCAATGTCCTGCGGCTGGTTGGTGTTACCGCACCGGACCGGATGTAACTATACTTGGAAAGCGCCGCCCCTATTTTCTGGGGGCGGCGTTTTTTGGTCTTGCCATGCCGCTGTACCTTACGCCTTTGCCGCCGCAGCGGCCTTCGCCCCGCTGCTGCTTCCGCTGCCAGCGCCGCTGCCACCGGCTGCGCTGCCGCCAGCCCCGCTGCTGGCGCGCCGGGCCCGGATGCCTACGCGCAGCAGCCGCAGCGCATCGGCCGCACCGCCGCCCAGCGATGCGCGGCGCTGGCCCTTGCGCAGCCGCACCGGCGAGGCGGTGCGGCGCAAGAGCAGCTTCAGCTCGCGGGGCGACAGCCCCGGCCGCAGCGCGAGCAGCAGGGCCGCGGCACCGGTGACATGGGAGGTCGCCATGGAGGTGCCGCTCATTTCCTTGTACCCCTCCCGCAGCCAGCAGGAGGGGATGCCCTCGCCCGGACCGTACACATCGATGTACGGTCCGCGGTTGCTGAAGGCCGCGACGCGCTGCCTTCTGTCAAGAGCGCCTACGGCAATCGTCTCCGGATAGCGCGCGGGGTAATCCCCGCCGCGCTTGCCGTCGTTGCCGGCGGAAGCGATGATGGCAATCCCGGCCCGGTAGGCCTTGATTACCACATCATGCAGAGCCTTGCTCCGGTTCCTCATCCCGAAGCTCATGTTAATGATATCGATTTTGTTCTGCACGCACCAATCGATGCCAAGGACAATATCCGACACATAAGCGGAGCCGTTGTGGTCGAAGGCCTTGACCGGATAGAGCAGCGCCCGGGGGGCTACGCCCATCATGTTGCGCGCGCCCCCGGCCGCCGCCAGGGTGCCGGCAATATGCGTGCCGTGGCCGTTGTCATCCAGCGGCATCATGCCGCGGTTCAGCAGGTTGACCCCGGAGGCCAGGGAATGCCTGAGATCAGGATGGCGGAAATCAACGCCCGTATCGATGACGCCGATCTTCACATGAACGCCGGTCGATCTGGACCAGGCCTGCGGAGCGCGGATGGCCCTGATCCCCCAGGGCATCAGGGCGGAACCGCTTTTGTCCGCCAGGGGCGAGTGAACCTTAATCCGGTGGTCTTCTTCTATACAGAGGGAATCCGCATAACGGTCCATCAGCCGCTCTGCTCCGGCGGCGGGCACGAAAAAAGCCCGGATCAGCGTAGAGACCTGAACCTGCCTCAGGCCAGGCTTTTTACTCTTCAGAGATTTCCACTGCGACAATGCGCCGGCATACATGCGGGGGTCGTTGAAGGTCACAATGTGCCGTGGTGCACTTTTGGAGGCAGCCTTCATTTCTTCAAGCAGCATCTGCCAAAATCCGTAATAATCCATAGGTTACGCCGTCCCCTCCTCGGTGCCGTGCTGCCATATTGTATGAAAGGGGGATGGCGTCCGAATGGGAACTTGCCCTTTTTTAACGAAATAGGCTGCCCATCGTGTCAAAAGGCTGGAGTTTACATAAAATAAACAGAGGGAACCGCGAGGCGCCCTGCAACATCCCGTAAGGAGCCGATCCTTGGCGTGGATACAGTCATGCGCGGAGGGGTAACCCCTCCGCCTTTTTGGAATGAAAAGCCCGTCCATGCTCATCCCATTTATTGCCCTGTCCAGGTGGACAAGCCTTCTTCATGCGGAAGCACCGCCAATCCTGTTTCCCTGATCTTGCTGCAATAGACTTGCAATTTACCCGCAAATAGGTTTTACTTAGTTTTGTTAATGGATATCATGAATGAAGCATGATTGAATGTGAACAATGCGTGAGAGGAAGTGTCCTTTAGTGAGTACGCCACTCAATTTAAAGCTGGACCCTGAGAAAGTAAAAGAAATGCCGATGGTAGACCTGGCCTTCCTGGTGCTTAAGGCAGCCAATACGCCTTACTATTACCGTGATCTGATGGTGGAGGTTGCCAAGCTGCGCGGGTTGACCGATCAAGAGAGCCAAGATACGATCGCCCAGCTATATACCGAGATTAATATTGACGGACGTTTTGCCTGTGTCGGAACCAACCTGTGGGGGTTGAAGCGCTGGTACCCGCTCGAACGCTCCGATGACCCTGTCGGCAACACCAAGCGGGTGCGGATTATCAACGACGAAGACGACGATCTGGAAGATGACGACTTCACCGATGAAGAAGAGAATTATGCTGCCGAGGAAGAGGATTTCGATGCGATTGACGAAGATCGCGACGACCTCTATTCCGACGACGACAGCGAAGAGGAAGTTGACGAAGATGTAGTCATCGATGAAGACGACATTGACGAAGACGAATCGGATGATGAAGATTCCGAAGACGGCGAAGAAGACGATGCCGACGATGAGGACGAGGAAGATAAATATTAGAACAGTCTTTGCAGCGCGCAATTCCTCCCTTGACAGGGGCGGGACGCTCAGAGTAAACTATTGCATGGGCTTATAATGAAAGTTAATATTGTTTTCGAAAATAAAAAGTGCCCCGGGTCTACGGGTGTCACTTTTTTGTTTTTTTACAAGATAAGAAGGAATAGGCTTCGCTTCATTTGTATGCCAAGAAGCTGCGGTTTTCCGCAATTCCCAGGCTGCCGGCCTTGAATTTTGGCGGGTGGAAGCAACTTTCGGGTTCCCCGGTTGGATGATGGAAAAAAGGGATACGATAAGCATCAAGCGTCCCCTGAATTTCTGGACTTTATTTAGGAGGGTTTTAGAGTGACAAAGTATATTTTCGTAACGGGTGGCGTTGTGTCTTCCCTTGGCAAAGGCATTACCGCTGCTTCGCTGGGCAGACTGCTCAAGAACAGAGGTCTCAAGGTAACGATCCAGAAATTCGATCCTTACATTAACGTGGACCCGGGAACAATGAGTCCTTATCAGCACGGGGAAGTATTCGTAACCGATGACGGTGCGGAGACCGACCTCGATCTTGGGCATTACGAGCGGTTTATTGACATTAACCTGTCCAAGAACAGCAACGTAACCACAGGCAAAATCTATTCCTCGGTCATCAGCAAAGAACGCCGCGGGGAATACTTAGGGGGAACTGTACAGGTTATCCCGCATATTACGAACGAAATCAAGGAACGCGTCTTCCGTGCAGGCCGTGAGACCGGCTCCGATGTAGTCATTACCGAAATCGGCGGCACCGTGGGCGACATCGAGAGTCTGCCGTTCATGGAAGCCATCCGCCAGATCAAGAGCGACATCGGCCGGGAGAATGTCATGTACATTCACGTAACCCTGATTCCTTATATCAAAGCAGCCGGAGAAGTGAAAACAAAGCCGACCCAGCACAGTGTCAAGGAGCTGCGCAGCATCGGGATTCAGCCCAATGTGATCGTATGCCGTACGGAATATCCGCTCACCGACGATATGAAAGCCAAGCTGGCTCTGTTCTGTGATATCGATGCGAACGCCGTTGTGGAATGCCGCGATGCCGCGACGCTCTATGAAGTGCCGCTGAATCTGCGCGACGAAGGTCTGGATGAGATTGTCGTCAATCATTTGAAGCTGACCACTCCTGCACCGGATATGCGCGAATGGGAGAGCATGCTGGAGCGGATTCAGAAGCTGGAGCGTACCGTTGAGATTGCCATCGTCGGCAAGTATGTGGCGCTGCACGATGCTTACCTGAGCGTGGTCGAATCCTTGTCCCATGCCGGATTTGCCTCCAATGCCGAAGTGAAGCTCCGGTGGGTCGATGCAGAGCTGGTGACGGATGAGAATGTGGATGAGCTGCTGGGCGGCATCGGGGGCATTCTGGTTCCAGGCGGTTTCGGTGACCGGGGAATCGAAGGCAAGATCTCGGCCATCCGCTATGCGCGGGAGCAGTCCATTCCGTTCTTCGGCATTTGCCTGGGAATGCAGGTGTCTGTCATCGAGTACGGCCGTTCCATGCTGGGACTGGCAGGAGCGAACAGCTCCGAGATCGATCCTGCGACTCCGCATCCGCTGATTGACCTTCTGCCAGAGCAGAAGGATATCGAAGATATGGGCGGCACGATGCGCCTCGGCCTGTATCCTTGCAAGCTTTTGCCGGATTCCCTGGCTATGTCCTGCTATGACGATGAGCTGGTCTATGAGCGTCACCGTCACCGGTATGAGTTCAACAATGCTTACCGTGATGAGATGGAGAAGGCAGGTCTGGTTATTTCCGGAACCTCCCCTGACGGTCGTCTGGTGGAGATTGTCGAGCTGCCGGGTCACCCGTGGTTCCTGTCCGTGCAATTTCACCCGGAATTCACCTCCCGTCCGAACCGTCCGCAGCCGCTGTTCCGTGAATTTGTCAAAGCCTCGCTTACACATTCCGAGCAAATGTAACTATAGAATGAATAGGCCAGACAGGCCTGTGGGAGCTCCCGGTTCGGGGGCTTTCTTTTTGACAAAACCTCCTTTGCACAATAGCTCCCGGAATGCAAGGGGACTGTATTCCCGCTTTTTCACCGGAATTCCTCCTTTATATGGCATAGATTTACGCATTTTAGCCAATTAGCAGGATTTTGGCTGCAAAGCACGAATAATAGGTTTCGTATAGACTAAGTTGAAGCGGGGCCGTTAGCTGTTGAGAGGGCGCGGTATGGACAATCTGCCTTAAACTCTGGGAGGGTAACGTATGGAAAAGAAAAAAGTGTTAATCGTCGACGATCAGAATGGAATCCGGATTCTTCTCATGGAAGTATTCAATAGTGAAGGTTATGCCACCTTTCAGGCAGCTAACGGGAAATTGGCGCTGGACATTGTCAGGAACGAATCGCCGGATATGGTTTTGCTGGATATGAAAATTCCGGGGATGGACGGACTCGAGATTCTCAAGCATCTGAAGGAGCTTAATCCGGCGATCAAGGTCATTATGATGACGGCCTACGGAGAGCTGGACATGATTAAGGAAGCGACCAAGCTGGGGGCCCTGATGCATTTTACCAAGCCGTTTGATATTGATGAGATGCGCGTTGCCGTCAATATGCATCTGCACAACAAGTCGATTGACCAATGCAGCTAGCTTAGAAGTTTATAGTTTGGGGACGTCCTGTTATGGATACGCTAAATGAGAAAATAGTCCGCCGGCAAAGGGTTGGCTGAATATCGTCCCACCGGGACATTTTTTTGTGTATCCTATTTAGTATTTAACACAGGATGTGCTATAATAGGCCTGTATGTGATGTCGGCTTATATAAGCAACCCAATATTTTAGGAGGATTGAAACCATGCCATTAGTATCTATGACAGACATGTTGACCAAAGCACTTGAAGGAAAATATGCAGTTGGCCAGTTCAACATCAATAACCTGGAGTGGACGCAAGCGATTCTTGGTGCAGCAGAAGAAGAGAAGTCACCGGTAATCCTTGGCGTATCCGAAGGCGCAGCCCGTCACATGGGCGGCTTTTACACAGTAGTTAAGATGGTTGAAGGTCTTATTCATGACATGAAAATCACCGTTCCTGTAGCCATCCACTTGGACCACGGTTCAAGCTTTGACAAATGTAAAGAAGCTATCGATGCCGGATTTACTTCCGTAATGATCGACGGCTCCCACCACCCGATTGATCATAACATTGAGATGACCAAGAAGGTTGTTGACTATGCTCACGCTAAAGGTGTTTCTGTAGAAGCAGAAGTTGGTACTGTAGGCGGACAGGAAGATGACGTTATCGGCGGCATCCAATACGCTGACCTTAACGAATGCGTACGCATTGTTAAAGAAACAGGCATTGACACTCTGGCTCCTGCACTGGGTTCCGTACACGGTCCTTACCTGGGCGAACCAAACCTTGGATTCAAGGAAATGGAAGAAATCCGCGATGCAGTTAACCTTCCGCTTGTACTTCACGGCGGAACTGGTATCCCGGTACATGACATTCAGAAATCCATCTCCCTGGGTACTTCCAAGATCAACGTTAACACTGAGAACCAAATCGCGTTCGCTAAGGTTGTCCGCGAAGTTCTTGCTGCTAAGCCGGATGCTTACGATCCGCGTACATTCATCGCACCAGGCCGCGATGCTATCAAGCAGACTGTTATCGGCAAAATCCGCGAATTCGGATCCAGCAACAAAGCCTAATTATTACCCTGCCGCATAACGTTTTTTCCGCACAAGCTATTTCGTTTTCCTCAGAAACGGGTGCCGTCCTTCAGGTAAGGACGGCGCAGCCGTTTCTTCTTCTAATCACCAATCACAAGCAGTCCTTATGTCACCTTAAGCCACAACTGGTATTGCCACAACAAGCTGCAATACACGTAGGGGGAACCAGATAAATTTATGGAAAAATTAATGATTGGCGGCGGACGTCCGCTAGAGGGCGTTGTTACCATCAGCGGAGCAAAGAATAGCGCCATTGCGCTTATTCCTGCAGCAATTTTGGCGGAGTCTGAAGTTGTGCTGGATAATTTGCCTGCGCTTAGTGATGTTGCCGTTTACTCCGAAATTCTGGAGGAGCTTGGCGCGAGCGTGTCTTGGACAGGCAGCCAAATGAGAATTAATCCCTCCCGTATCGTATCCATTCCCATGCCTAACGGACCGGTGAAGAAGCTCCGGGCCTCTTATTATATGATGGGCGCACTTTTGGGCCGGTTTAAGGAAGCGACCATTGGATTACCCGGCGGCTGTAATTTTGAGCCCCGTCCGATTGACCAGCATATCAAAGGCTTTGAGGCGCTTGGTGCGACTGTTACCAATGACCATGGCTCGATTCACCTGTATGCCAAAGAACTGCGCGGTGCCAAGATCTATCTGGATGTATCCAGTGTCGGCGCCACTATTAACATTATGCTCGCGGCCTCCCGTGCCAAAGGCTCTACAATTATTGAAAATGCGGCTAAAGAGCCTGAGATTATAGATGTAGCTACCCTACTCAACTCCATGGGCGCTGTTATTAAGGGTGCCGGAACCGAAACAATCCGGATTGAAGGCGTAGACGAAATGCACGGCTGCCGCCATTCGATCATTCCTGACCGTATTCAGGCTGGAACTTACATGATTGCCGCAGCGGCTACGCGGGGCAATGTCTTAATTGATAACGTGATTCCCAAGCATCTGGAGGCGCTCACTGCCAAGCTGCTGGAAATGGGAGTTGACATAGAAGAACTGGATGAGAGTATCCGGGTGATCGGCAAGGCCAAGTACCAGCACGCGGATGTCAAGGCGCTGATCTATCCCGGTTTCGCGACTGATCTGCAATCGCCAATGACGAGCATGCTGACTCAGGCTGAAGGCGTTAGCGTCCTGAGCGATTTCGTCTACAGCAACCGGTTCAAGCATGTTCCTGAATTGGTCCGCATGGGCGCTAAGATTCGTGTAGAGGGACGTTCCGCAATCATTGAAGGCGGCCCGCTCAATGCAGCTAAGGTGAAGGCTGCCGACCTCCGTGCAGGCGCAGCGCTGGTGATTGCCGGTCTGACTGTTGAAGAAGGCATCACCGAAGTGACAGGTGTAGAGTATATTGACCGCGGTTATGACAACCTCGTAAGTAATCTTCGCAGTTTGGGAGCCGATGTCTGGCGCGAGAACGAATAATGAGAATACCCGGATTGGCAAGGGCAGAAATTGGCTGTTAAATGCATATCTCCTTCCAATTCGGGTAATCCTATCCTAATAAGCATTTTCATAGACTCATAGTTTAGAACTCATCATACACAAATTGAATAGGTGGTTATAGCACATGGATCTTCAAATTTCCGATCTGGAAGAAATGAAGCTTACCGATCTGTATAAGCTTGCCAAGAAATACCAGATTCCTTATTACGGAACGCTTAAGAAGCGGGAGTTAATCTTCGCTATTCTTAGAGCACAGGCAGAGCAGAGCGGTCTAATGTTTATGGAAGGCGTGCTTGAGATTCTGCCGGAAGGCTATGGCTTCCTTCGGCCGATTAACTACTTGCCTAGTGCAGAGGATATCTATATCTCCGCATCGCAGATCCGCAAGTTCGACCTTAGAAGCGGTGACCTGGTCTCCGGGAAATGCCGGACGCCGAAGGAGAACGAACGCTATTTCGGACTCTTGCAGGTGAATGCCGTCAACGGCGAGAATCCGGCAACTGCAGCTGAACGGTTACATTTTCCGGCGCTTACGCCGCTTTATCCGCAAGATAAGCTGCCGCTCGAAACATCCCCAACCCATTTATCGACCCGTATCATGGATTTGCTTGCTCCTGTAGGACTGGGGCAGCGCGGTTTGATTGTAGCACCTCCCAAAGCAGGGAAGACGCTCCTCCTCAAAGAAATTGCCAACAGTATCTCTACGAACAATCCCGAGATTGCACTGTTTGTTCTGCTGATCGATGAACGTCCCGAGGAAGTAACGGATATGCAGCGTTCGGTTAAAGGTGAGGTAGTGGCTTCGACATTTGACGAGCTGCCGGAGAACCATATTAAAGTGGCAGAGCTTGTCTTGCAGCGCGCGCTGCGTCTGGTAGAGCACAAGAAGGATGTCGTTATTCTGCTGGACAGTATCACCCGTCTTGCCCGCGCCTACAATCTCGTAGTTCCGCCATCCGGCCGGACACTTAGCGGAGGGATTGACCCTGCTGCGTTCCATCGGCCTAAGCGTTTCTTCGGTTCCGCACGTAACGTGGAGGAGGGCGGCAGCTTAACGATTCTTGCTACCGCACTGATTGATACCGGATCACGGATGGATGATATTATTTATGAGGAATTCAAGGGTACAGGGAACATGGAGCTCCATCTGGACCGTAAGCTGGCTGAACGCCGGATCTTCCCGGCAATTGATATCCGCCGTTCGGGTACACGCCGTGAAGAAGTATTGCTTAGTAAGGAAGAGCTGGATACCATCTGGTCGATCCGTAAAAATATGAATGAATCCTATGACTTCGTCGAAGGATTCCTGAAGAAGCTGCGTGACAGCAAGACGAATGCGGAGTTCCTGGCCTCCTTCGATGTAGCCGGAGGCAAGGATTCCTCGTCAGCAAGCGGTACGGCCAGCAAAGGCGGCACCTCGAACAGCGGCTCGTCCGCCCGCCGCACCACGCGTCCCAAGGCGCCTTCTGTGCCGACTACCTGAGAATAGATAACAAGAGGAGAATAACATGTATTTGGTATATGCCGACGAACAAGGAAACGTATATGATCATCCCGAGCTGTATGCCCTGGCCCGCAGTGGCGATATGATCGTTGAGATACTGGAGGAAGAGCTGGTTCCGCTGCCTGAGGGGGCCACGCTGGTCGGGCTCCCGAGCACCCGGGCGATTGGGATGAATCCGGAGACCGGCGAGATGCTGCCCCTGCCGGCAGGTTCGCAGGCTGTCGGAGCCTTGCTGCCGCAGGGATACACCCGCCTGTGCCTTCCCGGTTACGTCAAGACAGACAAGACCTACAAGCTTCCGCTCTTCGGATATTCCGCTGTAGTATGGAAGGACGGCGGATTCTATGTGGCGGCTGATCTTACGGATGATCCGGAGCAGTGGAACCCGCTTAACTGTGACCGGGACGATGTGAAGACCGGTGTGGGCGAACTGACTGCCAAGTACCCGGAGAACCGTCTGTATAATCACTTGTCCAACTGCGCGCTGGAGTATGAATGCTTAACCTCGTCCAATACCTTCCTCGGCCGCTGGGAAGGCGCTGTTCCTGTCTCCTACTCCTGCAACGCCGGTTGCTTCGGTTGTATCTCTGAACAGCCCGATGACAGCGGGTTTGTGTCCCCGCAGACACGGATGAACTTCCGTCCGGCAGTGAACGAAGTATCGCAAGTGATGCTGGAGCACCTGAAGACGCCGGAATCCATTGTCAGCTTTGGACAGGGCTGTGAAGGTGAGCCTTCTACGCAGGCGAAGCTGATTATTGAATCTATCCGTGAGGTCCGGTCCATTACCGATATGGGCTATATCAATATCAACACCAATGCCGGCTTAAGCGATCATATCCGCGGCATTGTCGATGCCGGTCTTGATCTGATGCGGGTTAGCACCATCAGCGCACTGGATGACCATTATAACGCCTATTACAAGCCTCGCGGGTATACGCTGGCTAACGTGGAGAAGTCGCTGAAGTACGCTGCCTCACAAGGCGTATACACCTCCATTAACTATTTGATTTTCCCGGGGGTTACAGACCGTGAGGAAGAGATTGAAGCAATGGTGGAGTTCGTGAGACGTACAGATCTTAAGCTCATTCAGATGCGTAATCTCAATATTGACCCGGAGAGCTATCTAGAGCTTATTCCCCCTGCACGGGGAGAGATCCTTGGCATGAAGACCATGCTCGAGATCTTCCGTGAGGAGCTTCCGGAGGTTGTGATCGGCTCCTTCACCCATGTTCCCCCTGCTGAGCTTGCCCGTGCCAAGCGGCGCGGAGTGCAGCTCTAGGCCTTAGGTTTTTTAAGAACGGCTGGCCTATTGCAGAGCCTGGGCTTCACATGCTAGAATGTAGCTTGCGTAATCATATAACTCTAGGCCCGCATGAGGCTTAGGGCGTGAGAGGTGAGATTTCATATGCAAACAACCATTCAACCCAAGTACAATGTAACGAAGGTAACCTGCGCTTGCGGCAACACGTTTGAAGCCGGTTCGACAGTTCAGGAGCTTCGCGTCGAAATTTGCTCAAGCTGTCACCCGTTCTTCACCGGTAAGCAGAAGTTCCTGGATGCCGGCGGCCGTGTGGACAGATTCAAGAAGAAATACGGTGTCTAATATTGCATAGTTGATTTTTGCCTGTCCGTAAGCTATACTTATCTTCGCCGTGCTAGACGGGGAGGTAGCGGTGCCCTGTAACTCGCAATCCGCTGTAGCGAGGTTGAATTCCTGTTAGAGGTGCTGTCGATGTGAGGCCTTGGTTCCTATGGGCTGTGTTGACGGTTGGGTCCTCCGCAATGAGTGCTTGTGAACCTGGTCAGGTCCGGAAGGAAGCAGCCATAAGCGAGTTTGCTCTTGTGCCGGAGGGTGGCCTAGCCCGAGCAGTTTTGTAGGGTTACCGCTTGGATCGCAGCCATCAATAACAGGTGCACGGTTTAAATAAGGATGATGATAGCGTCTTTGCTACAAGCAAAGATGCTTTTTGTTTTTCTGCGTATCCCAGGCAATGAGATATTATTCCCGCTCTGGCTCATATCCTCACCTTTCGGACGGTGAGCCGCTTCTGCTTGGTCAAAGACTTGGGAATATAGTATAATAAATTAGCGACAAATGCCGGAAAGCGGCAGCCTGAGAGAGGGTAATGCATAGTGGAACATATCGCGCTGTACCGTGCCTGGCGGCCGCAGTCGTTTCAAGATATGGTAGGGCAGCAGCATATTATCCAGACGCTGCAGAATGCGATCCGTGAACAGCGGGTTTCGCATGCCTATCTGTTCAGCGGACCGCGGGGAACCGGTAAGACGAGTGCGGCCAAGGTATTGGCCAAGGCAGTCAACTGCGAGCGGGGCCCGGGTCCTGAGCCCTGCAATGAGTGTCCGTCCTGCCTGCGGATTACGGCAGGCAACATCATGGACGTTCAGGAGATAGATGCGGCATCCAACCGGGGCGTTGAAGAGATTCGCGATCTGCGGGATAAGGTGAAATATGCACCTACCGAAGTACGCCGTAAAGTGTATATTATTGATGAAGTGCATATGCTGACAACAGAGGCTTTCAATGCCCTGCTGAAGACGCTCGAAGAGCCTCCGCAGCATGTGATGTTTATACTGGCGACTACCGAGCCGCACAAGCTGCCGGCTACGATTATCTCGCGTTGCCAGCGGTTTGACTTCCGCCGGGTCTCACTGGAGGAACAGACGGGCCGCCTGACCGAGATCTGCCAGAAGGAAGGCATTACAGCAGATGCAGATGCTCTCCAGTATATCGCCCGCCTGTCTGACGGGGGAATGCGGGATGCGCTCAGCATCCTGGATCAGATCTCATCCTTTACAGATGGGAATGTGACCTATCAGCAGGTGCTGGGAATGACCGGGGGCATCCCCTCCGAGCAGTTCGCGCGTCTGGCGAACGCTATTCTTGAGAGTGACATGGGGCAGCTGCTGGAGCTTGTGGAGCAGATGATGCATGAGGGTAAGAGCGCAGATAAGTGCCTTGAGAATCTTTTGTATTACTTCCGCGATTTACTGATGATCAAGATGGTGCCTGGAGCGGATCAGCTAACGGACCGCGTGCTGAATCCGGCAGATTTCCGCGATATGGCTAAGGCCTTTACCCGAGACCGCTTATTCCTGATTGTGGAGACGCTGAGCCGTTATCTGGGAGAGATGAAGTATGCTACACATCCGCAGACCATATTCGAGGTAGCGCTGATGAAGCTGTGCAGCGGTCCGCAGGAGGCTGCTGCTCCGTCTGTAGGCGATCCGGCAGTGAATGCAGCCGCACCTGCAGCTGCGAATGGTTCTCCGCAGGTACAGTCTGGTGAGCTGGATCAGCTCAGAGCGCAGATTACCGCGCTGGAGAAGAAGCTGGAGCAGGCTATTCAAGCTGGCGGGGTTGCCGGCGGCGGACGGGAGCAGGCGCCGCAGCGCACTGCCCCGCCAAGCGCTCCGCGCGTATCCTCGGCCTCTAAGCTTCCCCCGCAGCTGGATAAGTTTATTGCGGGTAAGGACAGTCCTGATTTTAACGCGGTCTATAAGCAGTGGAGTCTTGTTCTTCAGGGTGTGAAGGAAGAGAAGGTCACGGTACATGCGTGGTTTGTGGACGGTGAGCCGGTGGCGGTGATGGAAGATGCCGTGCTGGTTGCCTTCAAGAATACCATTCACCGGGATACTACCGAGAAGCCTGCGAACCGGCAGGTCATCGAGAACGTAATGAATGCCAAGCTGGGTAAGCCATTCCGGCTGGTAACGATGATGATGCGCGACTGGAATGAAGCTGCGACGAAATCCGCGGCTTCGGCCGGAACAGAGGAGCTGCGTCTGGAGCATGAGCACGAGAGCGGCGAAGGCAAGTCCGAACCATGGATTGATGAGGCGATCCAGCTCTTTGGAGAAGACCTTGTTGTCATAAAAGAATAAGGATTCAGCTATCAGCGCGAACAAGCGCATCCCAAAGGAGAGATGATCTATGAATAATATGAACCAAATGATGAAGCAGGTTAAAAAAATGCAGGAGCAGATGCTCAAAGCCCAGGAAGAGCTGGGCAGCAAGACGATTGAAGGTTCTTCCGGCGGCGGCGTGGTTACCGTTCAGGTGAACGGACACAAGAAATTGCTGTCCATTCAGATTAAACCGGAGGTTGTTGATCCGGAGGATATCGAAATGCTGCAGGATCTGGTGATTACTGCTGTTAATGATGCTCTTACCCAGGCAGAAGAGTTGGCGAACAACGATATGGGTAAATTCACAGGCGGAATGAAGATTCCTGGCTTGTTCTAGGCTTACTCCACTCCCTGCCAAAGGAGAACCGATACTTTGTATTATCCAGAACCGCTAGCCAAGCTAATAGAAGCTTTTACACGTTTGCCCGGGATTGGTCCGAAGACAGCTGCCCGGCTGGCCTTTCATGTACTGAACATGAAGGAGGACGAGGTGATTGATTTCGCCAAAGCCCTGGTCAGCGTCAAGCGTAATCTTCATTATTGCTCGGTCTGCTGCAATATAACGGATACCGACCCGTGCCGGATCTGCCAGGACAAAACCCGCGATGCTTCGGTAATCTGTGTGGTTCAGGACTCGAAGGATCTGGTGGCTATCGAACGAACCAAGGAATTTGACGGCTATTATCATGTGCTCCAGGGTGCAATTTCGCCTATGGAAGGCATAGGGCCGGATGATATAAGGCTGAAGGAGCTGCTGACCAGACTCAGCGATGAGCGGGTGAAGGAGCTGATTATGGCTACCAACCCCAACATTGAAGGGGAAGCCACCGCCATGTATATCTCGCGTCTTGTCCGTCCCTTTGAGATCAAGATCACCAGGATAGCCCATGGCTTGCCTGTAGGCGGCGATCTTGAGTATGCGGATGAGGTAACCCTGTCGAAGGCGCTGGAAGGCCGTCGTGAGCTGTTCTGAGTGTTGTGTTGTTGTATTATAAGTGTAGGGAGCCCTCGGGCTCCTTTTTTGTTTCCCGGAGAGCCGCTGATATTCTGCTAAAAGTTGTGCTAAGTCCCCTCTCCCGGTTCTAAGTTTGTCCCTATTCCGATATGTATGAGATTAACGGGTGTGAATCACCGGTTGCATCTGCAGTTATTCATATCTCTTGGGAGGGATTGCAATGGGTTGGTGGAGTGCCAAATGGCTGAGCGGAAATACGGGGAAGGAAAAGGCAGTGGAGATGGAAGAGGAATGGGGCGCGGTGTACCATGAGGTGCGTAAAGCCCAGTCTGAATGGGAGCGGGCCTATCTGATGTTTGATGAGGCTCTCGGCCAGGATCAGATTGACTATGCGATCTATATCCTGGAGGCGGCTGAGCGTAAATATCAGATACACCTTAAGGATGCCAAGCGGCTGGGGCTTAACCGGAGCCAGCTGCAAGTATGAACAGACTGAGTCAGCGAGGAGGAGAACGATGCTAAGAACTGTTGCAATGGGTGTGCTGATTATATCTGCAGCGCTGCTGGTCCTGATTGTATTCAGGAAAAGACTGGGCTGGGCATGGCTGAGCGTATTTGGAACCCATCTTATATTGGCGGCGCTCGGGATTTATATCGTTAATTTCTCAGGAGTTGTAAGTGATCTGCACATTCCGCTTAACCCTACAACCATAGGTGCTGTAACCATTCTTGGGCTGCCGGGAGTGGCGCTGTTATTGGGATTAAAATTAACTTTGTTTTAGAGGTTGACGAAGGCTCCTGATTCATGATACATTAAGTCTCGGCCCTTTGGACAGGAGATCTTCGGATCACTTGCTGGAAGCTAAAGCGAAAAAAGAAATTAAAAAAACGCTTGACTGAAACAAGGGTGCTGTGATATATTATAAAGGTCGCTGCTGAGACAAACATCAACGACAAAAGATGAGACATTGATCTTTGAAAACTGAACAACGAGTGAGTGGGAAATCACTTCGGTGAGATCCAAAATGAGAGAATGTAAATTCTCGTCAGATGTTTCAAAATGAGCAATCGCTCTTTCTAAATACCAATTTGGAGAGTTTGATCCTGGCTCAGGACGAACGCTGGCGGCGTGCCTAATACATGCAAGTCGAGCGGAGTTTGAAAGGAAGCTTGCTTTCTTTCAAACTTAGCGGCGGACGGGTGAGTAACACGTAGGCAACCTGCCCTCAAGCCTGGGATAACTACCGGAAACGGTAGCTAATACCGGATAATTTCTTTCTTCTCCTGAGGAGAGAATGAAAGGCGGAGCAATCTGCTGCTTGGGGATGGGCCTGCGGCGCATTAGCTAGTTGGTGGGGTAACGGCCCACCAAGGCGACGATGCGTAGCCGACCTGAGAGGGTGAACGGCCACACTGGGACTGAGACACGGCCCAGACTCCTACGGGAGGCAGCAGTAGGGAATCTTCCGCAATGGGCGCAAGCCTGACGGAGCAACGCCGCGTGAGTGATGAAGGTTTTCGGATCGTAAAGCTCTGTTGCCAGGGAAGAACGTCCGGTAGAGTAACTGCTACCGGAGTGACGGTACCTGAGAAGAAAGCCCCGGCTAACTACGTGCCAGCAGCCGCGGTAATACGTAGGGGGCAAGCGTTGTCCGGAATTATTGGGCGTAAAGCGCGCGCAGGCGGTTATTTAAGTCTGGTGTTTAAACCTTGGGCTCAACCTGAGGTCGCACTGGAAACTGGGTGACTTGAGTACAGAAGAGGAAAGTGGAATTCCACGTGTAGCGGTGAAATGCGTAGATATGTGGAGGAACACCAGTGGCGAAGGCGACTTTCTGGGCTGTAACTGACGCTGAGGCGCGAAAGCGTGGGGAGCAAACAGGATTAGATACCCTGGTAGTCCACGCCGTAAACGATGAGTGCTAGGTGTTAGGGGTTTCGATACCCTTGGTGCCGAAGTTAACACAGTAAGCACTCCGCCTGGGGAGTACGGTCGCAAGACTGAAACTCAAAGGAATTGACGGGGACCCGCACAAGCAGTGGAGTATGTGGTTTAATTCGAAGCAACGCGAAGAACCTTACCAGGTCTTGACATCCAACTAACGAAGCAGAGATGCATCAGGTGCCCTTCGGGGAAAGTTGAGACAGGTGGTGCATGGTTGTCGTCAGCTCGTGTCGTGAGATGTTGGGTTAAGTCCCGCAACGAGCGCAACCCTTGACTTTAGTTGCCAGCAGGTAAGGCTGGGCACTCTAGAGTGACTGCCGGTGACAAACCGGAGGAAGGTGGGGATGACGTCAAATCATCATGCCCCTTATGACCTGGGCTACACACGTACTACAATGGCCGGTACAACGGGAAGCGAAGCCGCGAGGTGGAGCCAATCCCAGCAAAGCCGGTCTCAGTTCGGATTGCAGGCTGCAACTCGCCTGCATGAAGTCGGAATTGCTAGTAATCGCGGATCAGCATGCCGCGGTGAATACGTTCCCGGGTCTTGTACACACCGCCCGTCACACCACGAGAGTTTACAACACCCGAAGTCGGTGGGGTAACCCGCAAGGGAGCCAGCCGCCGAAGGTGGGGTAGATGATTGGGGTGAAGTCGTAACAAGGTAGCCGTATCGGAAGGTGCGGCTGGATCACCTCCTTTCTATGGAGAATCGTCTTCTGCAATGAGGACATTCAAATCGGAAGCTTCGCTTCCACAATAGAACCTTCGGGTTCGGACACTCACTCGTGTTCAGTTTTGAAAGAGCAAGTCTCTTTCGTATGCGTTTGGTGGCGATAGCGGAGGGGTTCCACACGTACCCATCCCGAACACGACCGTTAAGCCCTCCAGCGCCGATGGTACTTGGACCGAAGGGTCCTGGGAGAGTAGGACGCCGCCAAGCGGACAATCAATTCATTGATTGCTTCACTACTGTAAGTTTTGTTATATGGGCTTTTAGCTCAGTTGGTTAGAGCGCACCTCTGATAAGGGTGAGGTCGGTGGTTCGAGTCCACCAAGGCCCACCATATAACAATCTGAAATTGAATAGTAAGTACCGGGGTCCCCGAAAAGTAATCGGAATTAACCTCGAAGCTACACCTCACTTTTTGGGGTGATTATATGGGGCCATAGCTCAGCTGGGAGAGCGCCTGCCTTGCAAGCAGGAGGTCAGCGGTTCGATCCCGCTTGGCTCCACCAAAACTTCTTTACAACAGTATATGCACATCGTCTGTTATTCCGAACATCACAGTCGTGATTGTTTCATAATAACAGCAACTTGATCCTTGAAAACTGGATACCGAAACGAATTTGCGTTTTAGAACATTCCTTTAAGCTGAACTTGTGTAAACAAGTTTTGAATTAATGGCGATGCTAAGCGGTTTTCCTTAGGGAAAACGCATTGGTTAAGCTACTAAGAGCACACGGAGGATGCCTAGGCGCCAGGAGCCGACGAAGGACGTGGCGAACAACGAAACTGCCTCGGGGAGCTGTAAGCAAGCTTTGATCCGGGGGTGTCCGAATGGGGAAACCCAGCTGTGGTAATTCGCAGTTACTCGTATCTGAATACATAGGATACGCAGAGGCAGACCAGGGGAACTGAAACATCTAAGTACCCTGAGGAAGAGAAAACAATAGTGATTCCGTCAGTAGCGGCGAGCGAACGCGGAACAGCCTAAACCAAGGGGCTTGCCTCTTGGGGTTGTGGGACGTCTCACATGGAGTTACAAAGGAATAGAGTAGGTGAAGAGGTCTGGAAAGGCCCGCGATAGAGGTAAAAGCCCTGTAGCCCAAACTGTGTTCTCTCCGAGACGGATCCCGAGTAGTGCGGGGCACGTGAAACCCCGTATGAATCCAGCAGGACCATCTGCTAAGGCTAAATACTACCTGGCGACCGATAGTGAAACAGTACCGTGAGGGAAAGGTGAAAAGCACCCCGGAAGGGGAGTGAAATAGAACCTGAAACCGTGTGCTTACAAAAAGTCAGAGCCCTCTTTATGGGTGATGGCGTGCCTTTTGTAGAATGAACCGGCGAGTTACGTTTAACATGCAAGGTTAAGGTGAGAAGCCGGAGCCGCAGCGAAAGCGAGTCTGAATAGGGCGACTGAGTATGTGGACGTAGACCCGAAACCGTGTGATCTACCCCTGTCCAGGGTGAAGGTGCGGTAACACGCACTGGAGGCCCGAACCCACGCATGTTGAAAAATGCGGGGATGAGGTGGGGGTAGCGGAGAAATTCCAATCGAACTCGGAGATAGCTGGTTCTCCCCGAAATAGCTTTAGGGCTAGCCTCGGTGAATGGAGTGGTGGAGGTAGAGCACTGATTGGGTGCGGGGCCCGCAAGGGTTACCAAGCTCAGTCAAACTCCGAATGCCATTTACTTCTTGCCGGGAGTCAGACAGTGAGTGCTAAGATCCATTGTCAAAAGGGAAACAGCCCAGACCATCAGCTAAGGTCCCCAAGTGTGTGTTAAGTGGGAAAGGATGTGGAGTTGCACAGACAACCAGGATGTTGGCTTAGAAGCAGCCACCATTGAAAGAGTGCGTAATAGCTCACTGGTCGAGTGACTCTGCGCCGAAAATGTAACGGGGCTAAACACACCACCGAAGCTATGGCTAGATACGTATGTATCTGGGGTAGGGGAGCGTTGTATATACGTTGAAGGTGTACCGTAAGGAGCGCTGGAGAGTATACAAGTGAGAATGCCGGTATGAGTAACGAAAAGATCAGTGAGAATCTGATCCGCCGAAAGCCCAAGGTTTCCTGAGGAAGGCTCGTCCGCTCAGGGTAAGTCGGGACCTAAGGCGAGGCCGACAGGCGTAGTCGAAGGACAACAGTTTGAAATTACTGTACCACCGTAATCCGCTATGAGCGATGGGGTGACGCAGGAGGGTAGTGACGCGGACTGATGGATGTCCGTCTAAGCAGTGAGGCTGGTGTGTAGGCAAATCCGCACATCGTAAGGCTGGGCTGTGATGGGGAGCGAAAATTATAGTAGCGAAGGTCATGATCTCACACTGCCAAGAAAAGCCTCTAGTCAGGAGAAGGTGCCCGTACCGCAAACCGACACAGGTAGGCGAGAAGAGAATTCTAAGGCGCGCGGAAGAACTCTCGTTAAGGAACTCGGCAAAATGACCCCGTAACTTCGGGAGAAGGGGTGCCTCGGTAGGGTGAATAGCCCGAGGGGGCCGCAGTGAAAAGGCCCAAGCGACTGTTTAGCAAAAACACAGGTCTGTGCGAAGCCGCAAGGCGAAGTATACGGGCTGACGCCTGCCCGGTGCTGGAAGGTTAAGGGGAGCGGTTAGGGGTAACCCGAAGCTGTGAACCGAAGCCCCAGTAAACGGCGGCCGTAACTATAACGGTCCTAAGGTAGCGAAATTCCTTGTCAGGTAAATTCTGACCCGCACGAATGGCGTAACGACTTGGGCGCTGTCTCAACGAGAGATCCGGTGAAATTTTAATACCTGTGAAGATGCAGGTTACCCGCGACAAGACGGAAAGACCCCATGGAGCTTTACTGCAGCTTGATATTGAATTTGGGTACGATCTGTACAGGATAGGTGGGAGCCGGTGAGGCAGGAGCGCAAGCTTCTGCGGAGGCGCCGTTGGGATACCACCCTGATCGTATCTAGGTTCTAACCTAGTGCCCTTAGCGGGTACGGGGACCGTGTCAGGCGGGCAGTTTGACTGGGGCGGTCGCCTCCTAAAGAGTAACGGAGGCGTTCAAAGGTTCCCTCAGAATGGTTGGAAATCATTCGCAGAGTGCAAAGGCATAAGGGAGCTTGACTGCGAGACCTACAAGTCGAGCAGGGACGAAAGTCGGACTTAGTGATCCGGTGGTACCGCATGGAAGGGCCATCGCTCAACGGATAAAAGCTACCCTGGGGATAACAGGCTTATCTCCCCCAAGAGTCCACATCGACGGGGAGGTTTGGCACCTCGATGTCGGCTCATCGCATCCTGGGGCTGAAGTAGGTCCCAAGGGTTGGGCTGTTCGCCCATTAAAGCGGTACGCGAGCTGGGTTCAGAACGTCGTGAGACAGTTCGGTCCCTATCTGTCGTGGGCGCAGGAAATTTGAGAGGAGCTGTCCTTAGTACGAGAGGACCGGGATGGACGTACCGCTGGTGCATCAGTTGTTCCGCCAGGAGCATGGCTGAGTAGCTACGTACGGACGGGATAAGCGCTGAAAGCATCTAAGCGTGAAGCCCCCCTCAAGATGAGATTTCCCAATTAGTAAGACCCCTTGAAGACGACGAGGTAGATAGGTTGGAGGTGGAAGTGCAGCAATGCATGGAGCTGACCAATACTAATCGGTCGAGGGCTTATCCAAAAATGCTACAACGCAGATTCGTTTCGGATTCAGTTTTCAGGAATCAATTTCCTGTGCGGATTTACATGGCTACCATTAATTTGGAGAGATACCCAAGTGGCTATAAGGGGACCCTCTGCTAAGGGGTTAGACTGCGTAAGCGGTGCGAGGGTTCGAATCCCTCTCTCTCCGCCATTATAAATCCAATACTTGTAGTGTGGCGGCGTAGCTCAGCTGGCTAGAGCGTACGGTTCATACCCGTGAGGTCGGGGGTTCGATCCCCTCTGCCGCTACCATACATACCCGGAGGCTTAGCTCAGCTGGGAGAGCATCTGCCTTACAAGCAGAGGGTCGGGGGTTCGAACCCCTCAGCCTCCACCATTTTTATGTTCGAATTGTATTGCCTTACACCGTGCCGGTGTAGCTCAACTGGTAGAGCAACTGACTTGTAATCAGTAGGTTGGGGGTTCAAGTCCTCTCGCCGGCACCATTTTTTACAATAAATTGTGGAACCGTGGTGTAGTTGGCCTAACATGCCTGCCTGTCACGCAGGAGATCGCGGGTTCGAATCCCGTCGGTTCCGCCATTTTTAATGGCTTAAGGGATGAGAATTCCCTGGGTTCGTTGAAGCATAGGCATCGTAAGGAATACTTCGCAATCTCGTAACGGAGTGAAGAGTATCCCGCCCTGTTCCGCCATTTTTTTGTTTTTTAGGTTTTTTTTATGGCTCGGTAGCTCAGTCGGTAGAGCAAAGGACTGAAAATCCTTGTGTCGGGGGTTCGATTCCCTCCCGCGCCACCATCATGGAGGCTTAGCGAAGTGGCCAAACGCATCAGACTGTAAATCTGCTCACGTACGTGTTCGGTGGTTCGAATCCATCAGCCTCCATCCCTTTTTAGGAGCCATTAGCTCAGTTGGTAGAGCACCTGACTTTTAATCAGGGTGTCGAAGGTTCGAGTCCTTCATGGCTCATCTTAAGTCAAACGGTCATCACTTTAGGGTGGTGGCCTTTTTTGTATTTTGATACATGATACAAGTATGCTCATAAGCGCAAATTCCGCATTTTACAGCAAAATATGATAAAATAAGCGAAAAAAGCAAAAGTGGTGGAGAATGGTGATGATGGATAGTGAGGGTTTGCGTCAAAAATTGGAGCAACTCACCGGAAAGAGGACCGGAATCAAGCAGCTGGGGAGACAGCATTCCGCTTCACTTTTTGGCATAGGTACGGATAAGGATCAGGAACTGCCGGTCATTCATGAGGGTTATCTCTGGCTTCCCCTCTATGAGAATGATGGCCGTGTTACAGCAGTGTGGGTGGAGACAGAGGGGCTGTCGCCGCTGGAGCTGGAGCTGGTGAATTATGCCGGACGCAATTTTGCGGTAGCGCTGAAGGCAACCGGGTTCAAGGAAGAAGGGGAGATGGAGGCGCGGCAGCTTAGCGGCTGGCTGAATGCCCAACTGGAGCAGGAGAAGGACGATGCGGAGATCCCGGATGAAATCTCACTGAAGGGCCGGCTGTTCGGAGATATGATTCCGTTCATGCTGGTAAGCGAGAATGTTCATAATCCGCAGATGACGTATCGCTCCTTAATGAAGCTGCTGCGCAGTTATTTCGAGAATGATGTATTGCTGGTTCCCCTGCAGGATAAGGAATGGTTAATTTTAGCCCGTAAGGAACTCCTCACAGGCGGAGATGATAAAGAGGATGAGGAAGAGAGTGCTGAGGATCTGCTGTCACAGACTTCTATGGGGCTGCATGAACTGATTGCCAGCGAGTGGGTTGGCGTCTTCCATCTGGCGGTCTCTCCAGCCATTATCCCGGTTAAAGGTCTGACAGGAGCAGTCGCCTTGCTGCGGGAGACCATTATTCTTGGCCGTATCTTCCAGGTAGGCGATTATATTCATCTGCCGTGGGAGCTGCACATGGAGCGGCTGGTTAACAGTATTCCGGATGACCGGCGGAGACAGCTGCTGGGCCAGATCGGTGATTACACGGCGGTACTGGCGGATAAGGAAATGCTGCTGACGCTGGAGAGTTTTTTTGAAATGGACTGCAATGTCAGTGAAACCGCCAAGAAGCTGTACATTCACCGCAACACGCTGCTCTACAGGCTGGACAAGATCAAACAGGAGACGGGGGCCGATGTCCGCAGCTTTGGGGATGCCGCTATTGTGAAGCTTGCCATGTTATTGTATAAAGTGACGAAAAGAAAATAGGTTTTTTGTGAACCTTGCAAATAGCCATGAGGCCGGCTCTGGGGTAAGATAAGTGTACAAGAAAGCGTTTGATTTTCTAATCCAATACTAGACTCGAGGGGGAAATACAATGGCAGGCGTACGTTTAGAGCATATTTTCAAAAAATACCCGGGTTCCGATAAAGCAACAGTAATCGATATCAATCTTGATATTAAAGATAAGGAATTCCTCGTACTGGTTGGTCCTTCCGGTTGCGGTAAATCCACAACCCTGCGTATGATCGCTGGTCTGGAAGAAATCTCTGAAGGTAAAATGTACATTGGTGACCGTGTAGTGAATGACGTTGCTCCTAAAGACCGTGATATCGCGATGGTATTCCAATCCTACGCCTTGTACCCGCACATGAGTGTATATCAGAACATGGCTTTCGGTCTAAAATTGCGCAAAGTGAAGAAAGAAGAAATCGACAAGAAAGTACGCGAAGCAGCGAAAATCCTGGATATCGAGCACTTGCTGGAACGCAAACCTAAGGCACTGTCCGGTGGTCAACGTCAACGTGTCGCTCTAGGCCGCGCAATCGTCCGTGATCCACAAGTCTTCTTGATGGATGAGCCTCTTTCCAACTTGGATGCTAAGCTTCGTGGTCAAATGCGTGCTGAAATCACTAAGCTGGTGAAACGCCTTGAAACTACTTGTATCTATGTAACGCATGACCAGACAGAAGCAATGACGATGGGTGACCGTATCGTAGTTATGTACGATGGTATCATCCAGCAGGCAGCTTCCCCTGAAGAACTGTACAATGAACCTACGAACCTGTTCGTAGCCGGATTTATCGGTTCCCCTACCATGAACTTTATCAACGGTACTCTTTCCGAAGTGAACGGCGCTGTCCGTTTCCGTGCAGAGAACCTTGATGTTGAAGTTCCAGGCGGCAAAGCTACAATCCTGCGTAACAAAGGCTTCATCGGTAAAGATGTAATCATGGGCGTTCGTCCAGAAGACATTCATGAAGAGCCAGTGTTCCTGGAAGCTTCCCCTAACACAATCTTCACTTCGATGGTTGATGTTACGGAAAACCTTGGTCATGAAATGCTCCTCTACTTGAGCGGTCTTGGCAATAACACTGTAATTGCGCGTGTAGATGGACGTTCCACTACCCGTGAAGGCAGCAAGCCTAGATTGGCCATCGACATGAACAAAGTCCACATCTTCGACAAAGAATCCGAACTTAACGTTCTGCTGGGATAAGATCTCTGCAGGGTGAACATAGTTTATAATGAAGAAAGCCGCCTGGTTAGGCGGCTTTTTCTTGTAATGATCATGGTGGAATGGAACGATAACCGCTGGGGTTAAGATTGCATTCACTGGCATAATCCATTAAGATAGCAGGAGAATTACCTGTAGCTGGAATGGATAAAGATGTAACCGGTATGCGGGGAAGCGGCATAAGCCGCGGGTGACGAAAGGACGGACATATATGGCTAAGAAGGTAAAAGTATCGGAATTGGTGCAGCATTTTCAATTAGAGGTAGTATCCGGACATGAAGGTCTGAAGAGACCGATCACAGTGGATGATTTGAACCGTCCCGGGCTGGAAATGGCCGGTTATTTCGAATATTATCCGGAAGAACGTGTGCAGCTATTGGGCAAAACAGAGCTGGCTTTCTTCTCTATGCTCTCAGAGGAAGAACGGAAAAGCCGGGTACGCGGAATCTGTAACGACAATACCCCTTGTATTGTCATTACTCGTGCGCTGGATGTACCCCAGGAGCTTGTAGACATCAGCAACGAGAAGGGACTTCCCGTGCTTCGCAGCTCGATGGCGACCACGATTTTCTCAAGCAGACTGACCAGCTTCCTTGAGGGCAGACTGGCACCGACAGCAACAATTCACGGTGTTCTCTGTGATGTATATGGGGTAGGGATGCTGATTACAGGCACCAGCGGCATTGGTAAAAGTGAAACGGCACTGGAACTCGTTAAACGCGGTCATCGCCTGATTGCCGATGATGCGGTGGAGATCCGTCAGACCTCGGATAATCAGCTTCATGGTACCGCACCGGAATTAATCCGTCACCTGCTGGAGATCCGCGGTGTCGGGATTATTAATGTTATGACGCTCTTTGGGGCAGGCGCTATCCGTAATCACAAGCGGATTACCCTGGTGGTCAGACTGGAAGCCTGGCAGCAGGACAAGCAGTATGACCGTCTGGGACTGGATGAGGAGACGACACGGATTATTGATACCGATGTGCCGCTGGTTACCATCCCTGTCCGTCCGGGACGTAACCTCGCTGTCATTATCGAGGTGGCTGCGATGAATTACCGGCTCAAGCAAATGGGCTTCAATGCCGCGCTGCAATTTACGAATAAACTTACCGCCACCATCTCAGAAGATATGGATGATCTCGATTAGGAGTGTGAGAGCATGTTTTATTCACTAGCGATTGACCCGATTGTCTTCTCGATTGGATCACTGCCGGTGCACTGGTATGGCCTGATTCTGGGTCTTGGTGCGCTTATCGGGCTATTCCTATGTATTCAAGAAGGCAAACGCTTCAACATTCCTCAGGAGTTCTTCATGGATATGTTGCTGTTGGGCTTGCCATCGGCTATTATTGGCGCGCGGCTATACTTCGTAGCCTTCAAGTGGGAAGACTATAAGGATAACCTGCTCGATATCTTCAAGGTCTGGAATGGCGGTATTGCGATTTATGGCGCCCTGATCGGCGCGATTATCTGCGGGATTATTTATTTCCGCTATAAAGGCTATCCGTTCTGGCGCATCGTGGATATCTGTGCTCCTGGACTGCTTGCCGGCCAGATGATCGGCCGTTGGGGTAATTTCATCAACCAGGAAGCCTATGGCGGCGTGGTAGAGGAATCGTTCCTGCGGGATAAGCTGCATTTGCCGGATTTTATCGTTAATCAAATGTACATAGGGGATGCTTTTCACCATCCGACCTTCCTGTACGAATCACTCTGGAGTCTGCTGGGCATTCTGCTCCTCATGGTGCTGCGCCGCCAGAAGTTCGTACGTGCCGGAGAAATCTTCATGTCCTACTTCATCTGGTACTCCATCGGCCGCTTCTTCATTGAAGCTCTGCGTACGGACAGTCTTGCCTTTGACGGCAGCAGCGGTGTGGCAGCCTTCATTAACGGGCTGTGGAGCCCTATGAAGTGGATGGGCTTCGAGCAAGGCTATCTTGACCCGGCTTACGGGAATATCCGTATCTCTCAGCTGCTCGCGCTGCTCATTATTGTTGCCGCCATTGTACTGATTATTGTACGGCGGGTTAGCGGACAGCCGAAGGCACATTACCTGGACCCGATCATCAGCACCAAACCGGCAGCGGCGGATGCTGTAGTTCCAGAGAGTGCCGCTAATACGCCTCAGAAGCCTGTTCAGCCGGTGGAAGATCCCTCTGAAGATAAGGAAACAAAGGAGTAATACAATCAATGATAGAATGCGTGTTATTTGATCTGGACGGAACGATTGTGAATACAAATGAGCTGATCATTAATTCGTTCATGCATGCGCTGAAGGAGAATAACCTGCCGGCTCTGACCCGGGAACAGATCATTCCCCTGATGGGAACTACACTTCAGCAGCAGCTAGGCGCATTCTCCGGCCTGGAGCCGAAGGATATAGGGGTGCTGGAACGGTCCTACCGTTCGTACAACAATGCGCATCACGATGAGCTGGTCCGCGCTTTTCCCCATGTGAATGAGACGATGGAGGAGCTGCAGCGCCAGGGAATCAAGCTTGGGGTGGTGACCACGAAGATCCGGCCAACCACGCTCAAGGCACTGGAGATGTTCGATCTGCTGAAATATATGGAGACGATTGTTACGGTGAATGATGTGACTCATCCGAAGCCGCATCCGGAGCCGGTGCTCACGGCTGTTGCCAATCTGGGTGTTGATCCGGCCAAAACTCTGATGGTTGGCGACAGTGCTGTCGATATTCAGTCTGCCAAGGCAGCAGGTGTGCGTGTAGCAGGGGTGGCCTGGTCGCTTAAGGGTGAGGCTGTGCTGCGCACCTATGAACCGGATTACATCATCCAGGAGATGAAGGATTTGTACTCTATTGTGGAGCAGGAGACTATGCAGCCGTGAGAAAGATAACCCGTTATCCCGTGGAGGGGCATAATTCGCTCTGGCATATATACCGCACGGTCAGCCCGTGGAAAGGTGTGCGCAATTTTATTTTTATCCAGATTGCCCGCTATTGCCCGATTCTGCCGCTCAAGAACTGGATTTACCGCCGGGTGCTCGGGATGAAGGTAGGCAAGCATACTGCGTTTGGACTTATGGCGATGGTGGATGTTTTTTTTCCGGAGAAGATCTCTATTGGGGAGAACACGGTTATCGGCTATAACACTACGATCCTGGCTCATGAGTATCTCATCAAGGAGTACCGGCTGGGTGAGGTTATGATCGGTGAGAATGTAATGATTGGGGCTAACACGACTATTCTCCCTGGGGTTACGATTGGGGATGGGGCTACGGTTGCGGCGGGATCGGTGGTTCACAAAGATGTTGCTGCCGGTTCGTTCGTCGGGGGGAATCCGCTCCGTGAGCTGCGTAAACAGGAGGAATCATAATGGCTCAAAAGGAAAGAATACCACAGCTTGATATTTTTCGGGCAATCGCTATTTTTGCGGTGATCGCCATTCATGCCACTTCACGCACGTTGGCTGAGACACTGGGCACGTCCATGTTCCCTCCGTTTCTGTTTATTAACAAGTTCAGCCAGTTTGCGGTGCCTTCCTTTATATTCTTAAGCGGGTTCGTCCTGTTCTACAATTATATTGACCGTCCGCTGGGCGGGAAGGTACTGGCCAAATTCTACAGCCGCAGGCTGATCTATATTATTGTGCCTTATCTTGTGTTTACGGTGCTGTATTTTGGACTGAAAATGACGGCCGGTCATACCTGGGGGATGCCTCTTCAGGAGATGGGCGGGAAGTTCTTCAAGTATCTATGGACGGGTACGGCGTATACACATCTCTACTATATCATCATCATTATCCAGTTCTATCTGCTGTTCCCGTTGATACTCTGGTGTCTGCAAAAAGTCCGGCATCTCGCGGCATGGGCACCGGTGATCGGGCTTGCTCTACAGTGGGGCTTCGTGCTGCTTAACAAATATATGGTGAACCACGGGTACTGGAAGCTGTCCAAGGGTAGTCTGGCCATTACGTATTTCTCGTATTTCCTGCTAGGTGCGGCAATTGCCATCTACTACAGCTCGTTGAAAAAGTGGCTCGTTCCCTCCCGCGAAGGCTGGCGCTCCGGTAAAGGTATGAGTTGGGTAGTACTATGGCTCTTATGGGCCGCCGCCGGGATTGGGCACGTGGTATTGTGGTACAACAACTATACGAAGAAAACAGTGATCAACAGTCTGTGGTATGAAGGCTTCTCGAACCTGCATGCCTTGCTCTCTTGTCTGGTACTGTTCCAGCTGTCCTTCCTGCTGTACGGGGCAGGACGAAGCGTGCTGAGCAGACTGCTGCTCTCGGCCGGGGCGTGCTCCTTCGGTATCTATCTGCTCCATCCGCTGCTGCTGTTCATGTACCGGAAGCTGCCGTTCCACGGCGGATCGCTGGCCTATACGGCGGCAATAGCGGGCGGCTGGCTGGTGGCCCTCCTGGGCTCCTGGCTGGTAGTTGCGCTTGCCTTCCGTTATGTGAAGCCAGCCTGGATGGTGTTCGGCTCTGCACCGCAGAAGCCGGCAGCAGCGCCAAAGGCGACATTGTAGACTTAGGCTAAGTATAATATATTGAAAGCGCCGGCTGGCCGCATCTGCGGCTGTCCGGCGCTTTGCTGTAAGCAGGCGGTTCTGGAAAGCACGTTAGCCGGGCTGTTCCCCCGCCTGCTCGCGCTGGAAGTCGGCGATAGCCTGATATTGATCCTCCAGACTGCGGGATACCGAGATGAAGATGGGCAGCAGCTGTTTGTAGGCTTTGGCGTGGGCAGTAACCGGCTCATGCCGGTGAGTGGAGCCAATCATGCTGAAGACAGCATCCAAGGAATCGATCCGGCGGATGGCGTATAATCCCAGTACGACTGCGCCGAGGCAAGAGCTCTCGAAGCTCTCAGGGACGACTACCTCCTGATCGAAAATATCCGCCATCATCTGCCGCCATAGCTCCGAGCGGGCGAAGCCGCCGGTAGCCAGGATTCTAACGGGCTCGCCGATACATTCCTCCATGGCCAGCAATACGGTATACATATTGAAGATGACACCTTCCAGCACCGCACGGATCATATGCTCCTTACGGTGATTCATGCTTAGCCCGAAGAAGGAGCCGCGGGCATCGGGATTCCACAGCGGTGCACGTTCTCCGGTCAGATACGGATGGAAGAGCAGTCCGTTACTGCCGGGCGGCACCTGCTCGGCGATCCGGGTTAATACTTCGTAGGGATCAATGCCCAGGCGCTTCGCGGTCTCCACTTCAGATGCGGCGAACTCATCACGCACCCAGCGGAAGAGCATCCCGCCATTATTCACGGGGCCGCCAATCACCCAATGCTTGTCTGTCAGGGCGTAGCAGAAGATCCGTCCTTTGGGATCGGTAAGCGGATGGTCAACTACAGTACGGATGGCACCGCTTGTGCCTATCGTTGCAGCGATTACCCCCGGCTCCATGGCCCCTACGCCCAGGTTGGACAGAACGCCGTCACTGGCGCCCACTACAAACGGAGTGTCTGTGAGCAGACCGAGCTTTCCGGTAAGCTCCGGAAGCAGTCCCTGCAGGATATGGGTGGTGGGGACCAGACGGGATAGCCGCTCTGGAGTAACACCGGCAATCTGGAGCGCCTCCTCGTCCCAGTCGAGCTTCTCCAGATTGAACATGCCGGTGGCAGAGGCGATGGAATGGTCAATCACATATTCTCCGAACAACCGGAAGAAGATATATTCTTTGATGGAGATGAATTTGTAGGTCTGCCGGAACAGCTCGGGCTGCTCTTCGCCCAGCCACATCAGCTTGGTGATTGGAGACATAGGGTGAATAGGCGTTCCTGTCCGCAGATACAGCTCATGTCCATTCAATTCATCCTTCAACCGCCGGGCATAGCGGCTGCTCCGGTTATCAGCCCAGGTGATACAGGCGGTGAGCGGCTTACCCGCAGGATCTACAGCGATGACGCTATGCATAGCGGAGCTGAAGGAGACCAGCAGAATGGCTTCAGGTGTTGCAAGGCTCTCCTGCATGACCGATGCTATGGTATGAATTACGGCTTCCAGAATCTGCTCCGGGTCCTGTTCTGCGACAGAGGGGGAGGGCTGATGCAGCGGATAGCCCTGATTGCTCTGAGCGACAATTGTTCCGTTCTCCTCAAAGAGGACAGCCTTCGTGCTGGTGGTTCCAATATCAACGCCAATCATATAGGATGTACTCAAGCCGTCAGTCCTTCTTTCTGCTTCTGAATTAGATACCGGGAATACTTAATGGAGGAAATAAAGTACAATCATATTAACTTATTATATTCGCCGCGTATCCAGGTGGCAAAAGGAACTCTGTAATTCAAGCGAATTGTTGACGCAAAAGGATGGTCCGTGATACGATATTGCCACTACTTTACTTTGCTACCACTTTACCATGATAAAGCATTTGATGATACCCTTTAACATATCCGATGAGGTGAACAATGAAGATGGCCAAACCAAAGGGATTTGAAAAGCCTGCCGGCGTAAGAGATTATCTCCCGCGTGCGGTAACGAAGCTGCGCAAGATCGAGAAGGATGTACTTCACTGTATGAGCCGCTGGGGCTACCGGCAGATGATTACGCCTACTCTTGAATATTACGATACGGTCGGTGTAGCCAGCTCTACATCGGATCAGAAGCTTTATAAATTGCTGAACAACCGTGGCCAGGCGCTGGTACTGCGTTCAGAAATGACGGCACCTGTAGCCCGTGTGGTCTCCTCTCTATTGAAGGATGAGCCGCTGCCGCTGCGATTGTCCTACCATGCCAACGTCTTCCGGGCCATTGAAGAAGAGGCCGGGCGGGAGGCAGAATTCTTTCAGACCGGTGTAGAGCTTGTCGGTGACGATTCGCCGGAGGCTGACGCGGAGGTAGTCGCGCTGGCAATTGCTTCACTGCAGGCGGCGGGCGTAAAGTCTTTTAAAATAGCAATTGGACATGTGGGCTTCCTCGACGGTCTCTTCCAGGAGGCAGTCTCTGGCCTGCCCCAGGCTCAGGAGGAGCTGAAGAGCCATCTGCTCAGCCGTGATTATGTAGCCTTCCGCGAGACGCTGCGGCGTCTTGAGCTGTCTGCTGCCCAGAAGCAGGAGCTGGACGGACTGCTGCGGCTGCGCGGCGGGAAAGAGATCTGCGGTCAGGCGCTGGAGCTGAGCAACCATCCGGTGGCGCGCGCATCGATCGAGCATCTGTGCAAGGTATGGGAGGTGCTGGTTGCTTACGGTGTCTCGGAGCATGTGCTGATTGATCTGACGATGATCGGTGATTTCTCATACTATACAGGCATGACCTTCGAGGGATATGCTTCCGAGCTGGGCTTCCCGGTATGCAGCGGCGGCCGGTATGACAACCTGCTGCAGCAATTCGGGCGTCCGATTCCCTCCACCGGCTTCTCCCTGAAGACCAACCGTATTCTGGATGGAGTCTCCGGGCTGCTGGAAGAGGAAGAGCTGCCGATTCTGGTCCAGTACGATGCACTGCGGCGCCAGGAGGGTCTTGCCGAGGCTGCGAGGCTGCGCTCGGAAGGGTATGCTGTGGTTACACGGCTGGCAACCGGCCCGGAGGAGCTGAAGACCGTGAAGCGGCTGGATGCGGATACTATTCAGGCAGAGGGCGAGCTCTACGGCGAGATATACACGTTCGTGTCTTTTGTCAGCGAGCATGGGTGAGCGGAGCAAGATTAAGAAATGGAACCATGATGTCATATAGATGCAGATGTTAAAGAAGCTGAAACACGAAACGGGGGCGGATATTGATGGCACAGATTCTTAAGGTAGCCATGCCGAAAGGCCGGATTTACAATAAAGCGGCAGAGCTGTTCCGTCAGGCGGGACTGCCGATTCCTCCGGACGGAGAAGAGTCGCGCAAGCTGGTGATTTCCTTGCCGGAGGCCGGAATGGAGTTCATTCTGGCCAAGCCGGTGGATGTGCCCACTTATGTAGAGTATGGAGTGGCGGATATCGGCATTGTCGGCAAAGATGTATTGCTGGAGGAGAGCCGCGATGTGTACGAGCTGCTGGATCTCGGGATCGCCCGCTGCCGGATGTCGATTATCGGGCTTCCGAACTGGCAGCCGGGCATTCAGCAGCGGGTAGCTACCAAGTACCCGAACGTGGCTTCACGGTATTTCCGTGAGCAAGGCCAGCAGGTGGAGGTGGTGAAGCTGAACGGCTCCATCGAGCTGGCACCGCTGATCGGGCTGGCTGACCGGATTGTGGATATGGTAGAAACCGGCCAGACGCTGAAGGATAACGGTCTGGTGGAGATGACGAGCATCTTCGAGATTACCAGCCGCCTGGTGGCGAACCGGGTAAGCTACCGGATGAAGAATGAGGAGATTCAGCAGCTGTGCGACCGGCTGCAGGCTGTTATTGCAGAACCGGGGTTGCAGGTAAAATAATATAAGCAAAACTATAAGCTCAAGGGGGAAGCGGCGGTGAAGATCCAGTCCAGTAAGGAATTTAAACTGCAGCGTGAGGTGGAATACGGCACGCCGGAGCAGAACAAGGCCGTACGTGAAATCGTGGCCGATATCAAGCGGGAAGGCGACGCGGCGCTGCTCCGTTATACGGAGCGCTTCGACGGCGCTATACTGACGCCAGCGCAGCTGCGCGTAACGCCGGAGGAGCTTGAGGCCGCCTACGGCCGGGTAGAGGAGTCCTTCGTGACGGCGATCCGCGCAGCAGCCGTGAACATCCGTGCGTTCCATGCGCGGCAGAAACGCAATTCCTGGATGGATCTGCAGCCGGACGGCACGATCCTCGGCCAGATCATCCGCCCGCTGAAGCGCGTGGGCGTCTATGTTCCCGGCGGCAAGGCGGCCTACCCGTCCTCGGTGCTGATGAACGTGATTCCGGCACAGATCGCCGGGGTGCCGGAGATCGTGATGGTGACGCCGCCTTCGACGGGCGGCTCTGAAGGTATTGATCCCTATATTCTCGTGGCCGCCGCTGAAGCGGGCGTACACGAGATCTACCGCGTAGGCGGCGCGCAGGCTATCGCCGCCCTCGCCTTCGGCACGGAATCAATCGTGCCGGTCGACAAGATCTGCGGGCCAGGGAACATCTACGTGGCCCTGGCCAAGCGCGAGGTCTACGGCGCTGTCGACATCGACAGCATCGCCGGACCGAGCGAGATCGTCGTGCTCGCCGACGATACCGCCGAAGCCGCCTACATCGCGGCCGACCTGCTCTCGCAGGCCGAGCACGACGAGATGGCGTCGGCGATCCTCGTGACGCCGTCGCAGCGTCTCGCGGAGGCGGTGGCTGCCGAGGTCGAGCGGCAGCTGCAGGCCTTGCCGCGCGAGCAAATCGCGCGGGCCTCGGTAGAGAACTACGGCGCGATTATCGTCGTAGACTCGCTTGAGGAGGGCATCTCCGTAGTGAACCGGCTGGCGCCGGAGCATCTGGAGATTGTGGTGAACGACCCGATGGGGCTGACCGGCGCAATTGAGAACGCCGGAGCGATCTTCCTCGGGCCGTACAGCTCGGAGCCGGTCGGCGACTACTTCGCCGGACCGAACCATATTATACCGACGAATGGCACAGCGCGGTTCTCCTCGCCTGTAGATGTGGATGACTTCATCAAGAAGTCCAGTCTGATCTATTACAGCAAGGAAGCGCTGATGCGGGACGGGGCGGCGATTATGGAGCTTGCCCGGCGCGAGGGGCTGGAAGGCCATGCACGCGCCATCGAAATCCGGCTTACGAACGAAGCGAAAGGTGGAGACACAAATGGAGAACAATAACAACGAACTGGCGCTGCGTAAGGCCGGACTTAGCCGTACAACCAATGAAACGGACATCAAGCTAACCTTTGCCGTAGACGGCAGCGGGGTTTCGGAACTGGAGACCGATGTGCCTTTCTTGAATCATATGCTGGACTTGTTCACGAAGCATGGTCAGTTTGACCTGAACGTGCAGGCACGGGGTGACATTGATATTGATGACCATCACACGGTAGAGGACATCGGCATTTGTCTGGGACAGGCTCTGCGCGAAGCGCTGGGCGACAAAATAGGGATCAAACGTTACGCCAGTGTCTTCGTCCCTATGGACGAAGCGCTGGCTCAGGTAGTGATTGATATCAGCAACCGTCCGCATTTTGAATACCGGGCGGAGTATCCTTCCCAGCAGGTGGGCAGCTTCTCCACGGAGCTCGTTCATGAATTCCTCTGGAAATTCGCGCTGGAAGCCAGAATTACGCTGCATGTCATCGTACATTACGGCTCCAACACCCACCATATGATAGAAGCAGTATTCAAGGCATTGGGGCGGGCACTGGACGAAGCGACTATCGTAGATCCGCGTGTGAAGGGCGTACCTTCGACGAAGGGAGTGCTGTAGCATGGCCGTTGCAATCGTCGATTATGGCATGGGCAACCTGCACAGTGTCAGTAAGGCGGTAGAGCGGCTGGGGTATACGAGTCTTGTAACCTCGGATGCCGCCGAGATTTTGGCGGCAGACAGTGTCATTCTGCCGGGTGTCGGTGCCTTTGGCGATGCGATGGAACACCTCCGCGAGAGCGGAATGGATGTGGTAGTCCGGGCCGCAGCAGAAGCGGGACAGCCTGTGCTGGGCATCTGCCTCGGGATGCAGCTGCTGTTCAGCAGCAGCGAGGAGCATGGCGAGCATCAGGGGCTGGAGCTTCTGCCCGGCGCAGTGGTGCGCTTCGCCCCCCGGGACGGCTACAAGGTGCCACACATGGGCTGGAACAAGCTGAGCTTCCGCCAGCCGGAGAGTCCGCTGCTAACCGGTCTGACGGAGGGCCATGTGTACTTCGTGCACTCCTATCATGCACTCGCGGCGGACAGCGAGCTGCTGGCCGTTACAGACTACGGACATCCGGTAACGGCTATTGTGGGCCGCGGCAATGTCTACGGTATGCAGTTCCACCCGGAGAAGAGCGGGGAGCTTGGCATCAAGCTGCTGGGTAATTTCCTGAGGCTCCAGGCACAGCAGGCTTAGCCTGCCTAAATCACTAATTTGCAATGAAAGCGGGGAGTATTCATGTCTTCTTTTATCCTATATCCGGCGATTGATATCCGGGACGGCAAGTGTGTCCGGCTGCAGCAGGGTGATTATGCCCAAGAGACGATCTATAACGACAGTCCGGTAGAGGTAGCTAAGTCATGGGAAGAGCAGGGCGGGCAGTATATCCATCTGGTGGATCTGGACGGAGCCAAAGCAGGCTGCCCCGTGAATGATGCCATCATTGGAGCCATTGCGAAGCATGCGAATGTTCCTGTACAGGTCGGCGGGGGTCTCCGTACTCTTGCCGATGTTGAGAAGCTGCTGGGCCTCGGCGTCAGCCGGGTGATTATCGGAACGGCGGCCATTAATGATCAGGCTTTTACAGAAGCAGTTCTTGCCAAATACGGCGACAAAGTTGCCATCGGCATCGATGCCCGCAACGGCTATGTGGCTACGCACGGCTGGCTTAATACGTCTGAGGTCCGCGCGGAAGATCTGGCCAGAGAGCTGGCCGCCAAAGGTGCCGAGACCTTCATCTATACCGATATCTCCCGTGACGGGATGATGCAGGGGCCGAACGTGGAAGGCATTCTGTCTATGGCCAAGGCAAGCGGCCGCAGCGTAATCGCCTCAGGCGGAGTGACCAGCCTTAATGATCTGCAGCGCCTGAACGTACATAGCGGCAGCGGAATCGGCGGGGCGATTGTGGGCAAGGCGCTGTATACCGGCAATATTGATCTGGCTGAAGCGCTGCAGGCCCTGGGCCAGTCCTCCGGATTGCGGTAAGTCTATACTAGGGAGGGGTCTTGGAATGTTGGCGAAACGGATTATTCCCTGTCTGGATGTGAAGGACGGGCGTGTGGTAAAAGGCGTGAATTTTGTGAATTTGCGCGATGCCGGAGATCCGGTGGAGCTTGCGGCGCTGTACGACCGCGAGGGCGCGGATGAGCTGGTATTCCTGGATATTTCCGCTTCTGTGGAAGGCAGGGCGACCATGATTGAAGTGGTGCGGCAGACGGCAGGTGAGATTGCCATTCCCTTCACGGTGGGCGGGGGCATCTCGACCCCGGAGGATATGAAGCGGATTCTGCGTGCCGGAGCGGACAAGATCGGCATTAACACGGCAGCTGTCAATAACCCCCGGCTAATTCTGGAAGGGGCCCGTCACTTCGGCTCGCAATGCATTGTAGTGGCGATGGATGCCAAATATAATGAGGCTTGGGGCGAATGGGAAGTGTATACGCACGGCGGACGTACGCCCACTGGCATCCGGGCCTTGAACTGGGCCAAGGAAGCTGAGCGGCTGGGGGCCGGCGAGATTCTGCTTACAAGTATGGACGCGGACGGGACCAAGGACGGCTTCGACCTGAAGCTGACGGCGGCAGTAAGTGATCTGCTGAGTATTCCAGTGATTGCTTCCGGCGGGGCCGGGAGAATTGAACATTTCTATGATGTATTTACGGAAGGCCGGGCAGATGCCGGACTTGCGGCAACCATTTTTCACTATAAAGAGATTGCTATTCATGATCTGAAGGCTGATCTGAAGCAAAGAGGAGTAGAGATCCGATGAGCGAGGATAAAAAGACTATTGCACAGAGCCAGCAAGAGGCAGTGTCCGGCATCCGCTGGAATGAATCAGGCCTGCTGCCTGCTGTCATTCAGGATGCGCGCACTCTGGAGGTATTAATGTTCGCCTATATGAATCCTGAGTCGCTGCAGCGCTCCCTTGCGAGCGGCCAGACCTGGTTCTGGAGCCGTTCACGCAGCGAGCTGTGGCATAAGGGGGGGACGTCCGGCAATACGCAGGCGATCACCTCGATCCATTACGATTGTGACAGCGATACGCTGCTGGTGAAGGTAGTGCCGGAGGGACCGGCCTGCCATACCGGGGAGAACAGCTGCTTCTTCCGCGAGATTCCGCTCGATTCACCTGCAAACGTAACTGACACTGCCGGGGCTGCCGTGAACGCTGCTGAAGCAGAGAGCGGCCGGTTTGCAGTACTTGGGGAGCTGGAGCGTGTGATTGCCGAGCGTGAGGTGAACCGTCCTGAGGGGGCGTATACGACCTATCTGTTCGACAAGGGCGTGGACAAGATCCTGAAGAAGGTCGGTGAGGAAGCCTCTGAGACGATCATTGCCGCCAAAAACAAGGATAATGCCGAGCTGCGCCTGGAGGTCAGCGATCTGATCTATCACCTGCTGGTGCTGCTGCAGGAGCGCAAGCTTCCGCTGGATGAGATTCTGGAAGAGCTGAGCGCCCGCCATGAACGGCCTCGCCGCGATTAGGAGGAACTTTCAGCATGCACATCGATTATCATACCCATCATGAACGCTGCGGTCATGCGGTCGGGAAGCTGGAGGAGTATGTGCAGCGGGGCATCGCTCTGGGGCTTGAGCAGCTCGGGCTGTCGGATCATCTGCCGCTTATCCATGTCGACCCGGACCACTACTATCCCGAGATGGCTATGCCCCTTGCGGAGCTTCCGCGATATGTGGAGGAATGCCTTACACTGAAGGAGCGCTACCGGGGCACGATTGAGCTGCGGGTGGGGCTGGAGGCGGATTATATTGAGGGATATGAGGAACAGATCCGCGAGCTTTTGGCACCCTATCCGTGGGATTATCTTATTGGCTCGGTGCATTTCCTGGGAGAATGGGATATTACCGACCACCGGCAGACCCATGGCTGGGAAGGCCAGGATGTAATGGCGGTATACCGCCGCTATTATGATGCTGTACAGAAGTCGGCGTTATCGGGATTATATGATATTATAGGACATATGGACGTCATCAAAAGGTTCGGTTACGGACCCCGGACGCCGGAGGACCTGGCGGAGGCCAGAGCCCTTGAGCTGGATACGCTGAAGATCATCGCCCGCAGCGGAACCGCCATGGAGCTGAATGCTTCCGGGCTGACCAAGCCGTGCGCCGAGATGTTTCCGGCAGAGCATGTGCTGGTCCAGGCACTTGCGCTAGGCATTCCGCTCACGGTTGGCTCTGATGCGCATGATCCCATGAAGCTGGGAGACGGCTTAACAGAGGCCCGGGACATGCTCTGGCGCACCGGCTTCCGCGAACTGGCCGTCTTTGAAGGACGCCGCCGTACATCCGTTCCGTTCAATATATAAATTTATAATCCCAGGAGGGTACTATGCATCATCAATTACGGATTTTTTCCGGTTCGTCGAATCCGAAGCTTGCCGCTGATATTGCGGAGCGCCTTGGTGCGCCGCTTGGCCAGATCAAGCTGACCCGTTTCAAAAGCGGCGAGATTTATGTGCATTATGAAGAGAGCATCCGGAACTGCGACGTATTTTTGGTGCAATCCCTGGCTCATCCGATTAACGAGCTGTTTGTAGAGCTGCTGGTCATGATTGATGCCGCCAAGCGCGCATCGGCCAGAACGGTGAACATTATCGTTCCCTATTACGGGTACGCCCGGCAGGAGCGTAAGTCCGCACCACGTGAGCCGATCTCGGCCAAAATGGTCGCCGATGTGCTGACCACCGCCGGCGCAACGCGCGTCATTACGATTGATCTGCATGCTGCAGCCATACAGGGATTCTTCAATATTCCGGTGGATCATCTGACTGCGCTTGATCTGATCAGCGGTTATCTGAAGGTGAAGGGGCTTACCGATCTGGTCGTGGTCTCCCCGGATGCGGGACGCGCGTCTATGGCGGAGAAGCTGGCCAGCCGGCTGGATTCGCCGTTCGCCATCATGATCAAGAAGCGTCCGGCGCATAATGAATCGGTGATTACGCATGTCATTGGTGATGTGGAAGGCAGGACGCCGATCATTATAGAGGATCTTATTGATACCGGAACGACTATCGTCAATGTGGTGGAGGGCCTGAAGGAGCGGGGCGCCCGGAACAGTATCGTCTGTGCTACGCACGGACTGTTTTCCGGGGATGCGCTTGAGCGGATGGATCATCCCAATATCGACGAGATTGTCATTACCGATTCGATTGCCCTGCCGGATGAGCATTCCAGCAGATTCGCAGTGCTCTCGGTAGCTCCCATGCTGGCTGAGGCCACGCGTATTATTATCGAGGGCGGTTCCATAGATAAGCTGTTCAGAGACGCGGGGATTTAACTCCCGCGTCTTTTTTATTGTGAATGAGGCACAAGATAACCTATCCTTCTATTTCTCGCTGAAACGGGTGCCGTCCCTGAAAGGACGGCAAAGCCGTTTCCACTTGAGCTTTTCCCTCCCGTCAGCTCTCTCCCTGAGACTTGAGAATCTCGTTGCCACATGTGGTATACTGTGTGAAGAAGACAGCCGAGACCATAAATGGAAACGAACAGGTAAGGCTAGGGAAGCTGAAACAAGGGAGGTGCCTTGCTTCCATGATAGAGAGAACTTCAGAGAATGTCGCGGAGCACAGTAATGTCATTCCGGTCACTCTGGATGCCAATTTTTTCTTTGAAAGAGCCGTTCGGTCGCTGGACCGCTTTCAATATGATAAGGCATTAAGAAATTTTCGCAAAGCTGTTGAATATGAGCCGGATAATCCGGTGAATCATTGCAATATGGCGGGTATATTATCTGAGATGGGCAATTATACCGCATCTAACGAGATTCTTATCCATGTTCTGGAGAAGATCGACCCCGCTATGACGGAATGCCATTTCTACATGGCTAATAACTTCGCCAATATGGAAAGCTTTGAAGAGGCGGAGCGTTCGCTGGTCACTTACTTGGAAGAGGATGCTAACGGCGAGTTCATGACCGAATCCGAAGAACTGATGGAGCTGCTGCAATATGAGCTGAACCGGCCTGCTCCGCTGGTGCGTATCCGCAGCCGTGAGGGAGTCGTAGAGCATGACCGGGCGCGGAGTCTGCTGGAGGAGGGTAAGTTCCCTCAGGCTGTAGAACTGCTGGAGGAGATCACTGCGGGCACCCCGGATTTTTTGGCTGCGCATAATAATCTGGCACTGGCTCATTTCTATATGGGCCGGTTCGCCAAGGCGAAGGAATGTCTGAATGAGGTGCTGAAGCAAGACCCCGGCAATCTGCACGCTCTGTGCAATATGGCCATCTTCCTGCAGTATGCAGGAGATAAGGAACAGCTTGCGACGCTGCTGGGTATGCTTGAAGCAACAGTGCCGTTCCATCAGGAGCATGTATTCAAAATGGCTACAACCATGGGTATCCTGGGCCGGCACGCTGCCGCTTACAGCCATTTCCGCCGTCTGCTGAAGGACGAGGAGGTCGCCGGAGACGCCGGGCTGTATCATTACTGTGCGGCGGCGGCAAGCAATAGCGGAAGACATGATGAGGCACTGCGCTGCTGGAGACAGGCAGCCAAGCTGGACCCTGCTTCCGCTGTCCCGGCGTTCTTCCTGTCCCAGCTCCAGCAGGCCCGGGCAGAAGGACAGCCTATGCCTGCAGTCAGCTATAACTATCAGCTGCCCTTCCAGGAGCAGCTGAAGCAGTGGAAGGGCAATACGGGCAGATTCACTGAAGAAGTGCGGAATAATCCGCTGCTGCGCGCCTCGTTCTTCTGGGCGCTGCGCTACGGCGATTCCGCTACGAAGCTTCAGGTGACCGAGGCTCTCCGCTGGATTGAGGACGAGGAGATGTCCGAGGTACTGCGCGGAGTTCTGGAGCAGGAGCCGCTGAAGGAGGACCGCCTGCAGGAGGCGGCATTGTTCAGCCTTCAGCGGCTGATCGGGGAGAACCTGAATGAAGCCGGCGGCTCGCCCGGCGAAGAGCAGGAGCCTGCGGCTGCTCCCGGACCCAAGGGGATGCTGCCCGGAACCGGCGGCTTATCGCCGTCCACTACCCGTATTTGAAGCAATTGCTGTTGTAAGAACACCTACTTGTAAGGAGGCCAATGTAATGTACAAAACGATTGTAATCGGAACAGGCCCGGCCGGGCTGACTGCCGCGATTTATCTGGCGCGTGCGAACCTGAGCCCGCTGGTCATTGAAGGCTTGCAGCCGGGTGGACAACTGACAACGACGACAGAAGTGGAGAACTTTCCAGGCTTCCCTGAAGGGATTCTGGGTCCGGACCTGATGGACAATATGCGCAAGCAGGCGGAACGCTTCGGCGCTGAATTCAAGAACGGCTGGGTGGAGTCGGTGGACTTCTCACAGCGCCCGTTCAAGGTAACAGTGGACGGGATGGGTGTACTGGAAGCAGAATCAGTTATTATTTCAACCGGGGCCTCTGCAAGATATCTGGGCATCCCGGGCGAGCAGGAGAATGTGGGACGCGGGGTCAGCACCTGTGCGACCTGTGACGGCTTCTTTTTCCGTAATAAAAAGATTGTCGTCGTCGGCGGCGGAGACTCCGCCATGGAGGAAGCCAGCTTCCTGACCCGCTTTGCGTCCAGCGTAACGCTGGTTCACCGCCGTCCCGAGCTGCGGGCCTCGAAGATCATGCAGGACCGGGCGCGTGACAACAGTAAGGTAACCTGGGCCTTGAACCGCACACCGGTTGAAGTAACGGTAGGAGAGACCGGAGTGAAGGGCCTTACGGTGCTTAATAATGAGACAGGTCTGACAGAGCTGGTAGAAGCAGACGGCGTGTTCGTAGCGATTGGACACACACCGAACACAGCCTTCTTGGGCGGGCAAATCAACACGGATGCTAATGGCTATATCGTGGTGAACCCGGGTACCACCGAGACCAACATCCCAGGCGTATTCGCCTGCGGCGATGTGCAGGATACGCGTTACCGTCAAGCGATATCGGCAGCAGGGACCGGCTGTATGGCCGCCATGGATGCTGAGAAGTTCCTGGAAGGCACGATGGTGCACGACTGGAGCGAATCGCTGGACAAATAACGGGTTTACAACAATTACCCAAACTGGTAGAATGCATTTAATTAGATAAGATACCCACTAGGGGAGCCTGAATAGGCTGAGACGGGAAAATTGAATTTCCGGACCCTTGAACCTGATCTGGATCATACCAGCGTAGGAAAGTGGAGTCGGACCTTTTTTGAATACAGTCTTATTTGGCTGTTCCTTTAATAAAGCCGCTCCAGGTGGAGCGGCTTTTTGACTTGCAGGAATCTATAGATTCTTCAGCTCAATCTGCTGCGTGACCTCTTATCTGATGAGTGTACAGAGCGAAGAGGAGGAGATTGAAATGACAGGAATGCTCAAGAACGAAGAGGTGAATCTTTCCGGATTCCCCGCGAGCCGTAAAGTGTATGTGGAGGGCTCACGCCCGGATATCCGGGTTCCGATGCGGGAGATCAGCCTCAGCAGAACCGAAGGCGTTGCCGGGGAAGAGGACAATGCTCCGCTGCGGGTCTATGACACAAGCGGTATGTACACGGATGCCGCGGAGGAGACGGACATTCGGAGGGGACTGCCGCCGCACCGTTCATGCTGGATTGAGGAACGCGGCGATTCGGAGGAATACACCGGAAGAGCCGTCCGGCCGGAGGATAACGGAATCCGCAGAGAAGGGGCTGCCGCAGAAGCTCATCCAGGACTGTGCAGGAATCCCCGGCGGGCCTATGCAGGCGGCAATGTGACCCAGCTGTATTATGCAAGGCAAGGGATCATAACACCGGAAATGGAGTATATTGCGATCCGTGAGAATATCCGGCCGGAGTTCGTAAGGGATGAGGTGGCCGCAGGCCGCGCCATCATTCCGGCCAATATCAATCACCCGGAGAGTGAGCCGATGATTATCGGCCGTAACTTCCTCGTGAAGATCAATGCGAATATCGGAAATTCTGCGGTCACTTCTTCTATTGAAGAAGAGGTGGAGAAGATGCGGTGGGCAACCCGCTGGGGGGCAGATACCATCATGGATCTCTCCACCGGCTCTAAGATCCATACCACCCGGGAGTGGATAATCCGCAATTCTCCTGTGCCGGTCGGGACAGTGCCCTTATACCAGGCGCTGGAGAAGGTGAACGGCATAGCCGAGGATTTAACCTGGGAGCTCTACCGTGACACGCTGATTGAGCAGGCGGAGCAGGGAGTGGATTACTTCACCATTCATGCCGGGGTACTGCGGCGCTATATTCCGCTGACTGCCCGGAGAATGACCGGCATCGTATCCCGGGGCGGATCGATTATGGCCGCCTGGTGCCTGGCTCATCAGCAGGAGAACTTCCTGTACACACACTTCGAGGATATATGTGAGATTATGAAGACGTATGATGTGGCCTTCTCGCTGGGGGATGGCCTGCGTCCCGGCTCTATCGCCGATGCCAATGATGAAGCTCAGTTCGCCGAGCTGGAGACACTGGGAGAACTGACGCTACTAGCCTGGAAGCACGATGTTCAGGTCATGGTCGAAGGTCCGGGCCATGTGCCGCTGCACAAGATTAAGGAGAATATGGACAAGCAGCTTGAGATCTGCCACGAAGCCCCTTTCTATACCCTCGGCCCGCTGACTACGGATATTGCACCCGGTTATGATCACATCACTTCGGCCATCGGGGCAGCGATAATCGGGGGGCTCGGGACGGCGATGCTGTGTTACGTTACACCTAAGGAGCATTTAGGCCTGCCTGACAAGAATGATGTGCGCGAAGGCGTCATTACCTATAAAATCGCTGCACATGCCGCAGACCTCGCCAAGGGACATCCGGGGGCGCAGGACCGGGATGATGCGCTGTCCAAGGCGCGGTTCGAGTTCCGCTGGCGCGACCAGTTCCATCTCTCCCTCGACCCGGAACGGGCGCTCGCGTATCATGACGAGACCCTTCCGGCAGAGGGGGCGAAGCAGGCGCATTTCTGTTCGATGTGCGGTCCTAAATTCTGCAGCATGCGGATTTCGCATGATATCCGTAATTCTCATAGATGGAGCAAATCACTGTAATTTAGCTGCTAATATAGCGGAATCGCAACATTCTTAGGCTATCTCCCAAGCTGAAAGGCTTGCGGGGATAGTCTTTTTATAGTTAGTGATTACAATCACAATTCACCTCTGTGACCTATGCTAAGCTGTTGCTTGAGAAGAGTTCTCATTAGTGAGGTGTGCAAAAGGATGAGCAAAGCGTTGAAGCTGGATGAATCGGTCTTTGAGCTGGTAACCAGGCACCCGGAAGTGGTGGAGATCATGGTAGAGCTGGGATTCCGTGATATTGCGAAGCCTGGAATGCTGCAGACCGCAGGACGGTTCATGACCCTGTCTAAAGGAATGAAGTTAAAGAAAATAGAGCTGGAAACCGTTCGGCGGGCCTTTTGGCAGCATGGTTTCGAGATTATAGAATAGAAGGAGAGATTGCGATGAGCGAACTGATTAATAACCGCGAGGTCGATGTGCCGGAACAGACACGCCGCCAGGCTATGCTGAGAGAGATCATCAAGGAGCTGCATGCGGGCAAAAGCGTGGAGGAGGTTAAGGCGCGATTTGAAGAGGCGGTAGGCGATGTTACGGTGGAGGAAATCTCCGCCATGGAGCACTCCCTGATGACCGAGGAAGGCATTCCGGTAGAGGAAGTACAGCGCCTCTGCTCTGTGCATACGGCGATTTTCAAAGGCTCGATTGAACAGATTCACCGTTCTTCTAAGCCCGAGGAGCAGCCCGGTCATCCCGTGCATACGTTCAAGCTGGAGAACCGCGAGATCGAGCGTCTGGTCAACTTCCGGCTGGAGCTGCATGCAGATAAGTTCAAGAAGAACGCCAGCGAGGAGATTATTTTCAAGCTGCTGGAGGACCTTAGTCTGCTGCTGGATCTCGACAAGCACTACAGCCGTAAGGAGAATCTGCTGTTCCCTTACCTGGAGAAGTACGGCATATACGGTCCTACGAAGGTAATGTGGGGAGTGGATGACGGAATCCGCAATATGATCAAGGAAGCCAAGAAGGCGCTTAGCGCCTATAACGGGGACAGCGGGCAGATTACAGCCGCACTGGAGGAGATCATTAAGGAAGTCAATGAGATGATCTTCAAGGAGGAGAATATTCTGCTCCCGATGGCGCTGGATAAGCTGACTGAGGATGAGTGGGTCCGGATCGCCCGCGAAAGCGATGAAATCGGCTTCTGCCTGACTGCGCCCGACCAGGAATGGATACCGGAACGTGCAGCGGAGCCTGAGGGTGCTGATGTTCCGGCGGAAGAAGGGGAAGGCCTGTCCCCGCAGGGCTTCATCCGGTTCGAGACCGGACTGCTGTCGCTCCACCAGCTCGAGACGCTGATGAATCATCTGCCGGTGGACCTCACCTTTATCGATGAGAACGATGTTGTCCGCTACTTCTCGCATGGCAAGGAAAGGATCTTCGCCCGGACGAAGGCCGTTATCGGCCGCACCGTACAGAACTGCCATCCGCCGCAAAGCGTGCATGTTGTCGAGAAGCTGCTCGCTGATTTCAAGGCGGGAGTGAAGGATGCCGAGGATTTCTGGATTAACATCAAGGATAAATTCATCTATATCCGTTATTTCGCTGTACGGGATGCAGACGGCCGTTATATGGGGACGCTGGAATTCACCCAGAATATTGCACCGATCCGTGCCCTGGAGGGCCAGAAGCGAATTTTGTCCGAATAGCATTAAGGCATCTGGCACCCTACAATAGAAGAGAATGAACGGACTTTCTTGCCTGCCTGGTGAGAAAGTCTTTTTGTTAACAAATAAGAACTGAAGTCCATTGCCCCGGGTGTATCGCCTTTCCTTGACCGCAGGGGAGGCTTCTATTATAGTGGGTACGTAGGATTAACTATTTTAGCATAGAAAAAGGTGGCTTGTAACATGTCTGAACATATCTACGTTGGCGTGGATTTAGGTGGTACCACGATTAAGGTTGGAATCTGTAATGCCGAGGGAAGCCTGCTGCACACTTACGAAGGTCCGACAGGGACTGCGGATGGCGTCGATGCTGTCATCGATAATATCGAGAAGTATGTACGCCAGATTGTGGAGGACTCTCCGTACTCCTGGGACCAGCTGGCTGGTGTGGGTGCGGGACTGGCCGGATTTACGAATATTCGTGAAGGTATCATCATCCTTGCGCCCAACATAGGATTTAGAGATGTGCCGATCCGCTCCATTCTGGAGGGTCGTTTGAACAAGCCAGTCAAAATAGACAATGATGCCAACGTGGCTGCACTGGGCGAAGCCTGGAGCGGTGCAGGGCGCGGCATCGAGAATTGTGTCTGCTATACGCTCGGTACGGGTGTCGGCGGCGGTATTATTATTAATGGTAAGGTGTATCAGGGCTTTGCCGGTCTGGCCGGCGAGCTTGGACATATCTCCGTGGTGCCCGATCTGGAAGCGATCCAGTGCGGCTGCGGGAACATGGGCTGTTTGGAAACCGTTTCCTCAGCGACAGGCATTATCCGTATGGCGAACGATGCTGTAGCACGCGGGGACCGGACCTCCTTGTCCACTGTTGAAAAAATCGCTGCGAAGGAAGTATTCGATGCCGCCAAGGCAGGCGATGAGGCTGCGCTGCGGATTGTGAACCGAGCGGCCTTCTACCTGGGTAAATCGATGGCCTCCGTTGCAGCGGTTCTGAACCCTGAAGTATTCATCGTCGGCGGCGGAGTCTCCAAGGCAGGCGATATTCTGTTCGATGAAGTCCGCCGGGTGTTCGCCAAGCTGGCGCCTGCCCCTCTGCAGACCGGTGTTACGATTGTACCTGCAGCGCTTGGCAATGACGCCGGTATTATTGGTGCGGCAGGTCTGCTGCTGCGTTCTTAAAAGACCGGAATTATTCATATACTAATCATAGGGAGGGATGCTGTAATGACCGACCTCGAGCAAACCCTGCCCGCCCATGCCACCCTGATTATCATTACAGGCATGTCGGGTGCGGGCAAGACGATTGCCGTGCAGAGCCTGGAGGATCTGGGGTTCTTCTGCGTGGATAATCTTCCGCCTGTGCTAATCCCGAAATTCGCTGAGCTGATTGAGCAGTCCAAGGGTAAAATCGCCAAGGTGGCGCTGGTCATCGACCTCAGGGGGCGGGAATTCTTCACCGCCCTGTCGGAGTCTCTGGCATACATCAAGGACGAGTCAACGATCGGGTGTGAGATCCTTTTCCTGGACGCCACAGATTCAGTGCTTGTACAGCGTTACAAGGAGAGCCGGAGGCATCATCCGCTTGCTCCGAAGGGCATGCCGCTGGACGGCATCCGCATGGAGCGCCAGATGCTGGAGGAGCTGAAGAATTCAGCTACCCTGTGTCTGGATACCAGCAGCATGAAGCCGGTTCAGCTCAAAGAAAAAATAGTGTCACGCTTCTCCCACCTCGGGAAAAGCACCCTCTCGGTTAACATTACTTCGTTCGGATTCAAGTATGGGATTCCGATTGATGCTGACCTGGTGTTCGACGTCCGCTTCCTGCCTAACCCGCATTATGTGGATCAGCTGCGGCCCAAGACAGGCCAAGACAACGAGGTGTACGACTACGTAATGAAATGGCCTGAAACGCAAGAATTCCTGACCAAGCTGCTAGATATGCTTCAATTCCTTATTCCGCAATACCGCAAGGAAGGCAAATCCCAGATTATTATCGGCATCGGCTGTACGGGCGGCAAACACCGTTCGGTAGCCATCGCCGAATACCTGGGCAAAATGCTGGGGGTTAGCGAGACGGAAGCGGTAGCAGTCAGCCATCGGGACTCCGAACGCGACCGGCATTGATGAGAGAAGGGATGAATAGTGGCTGAAGAACAAGGACAGCGTCCGAAGATCGTCGTGATGGGTGGCGGGACCGGGCTCTCGGTGATGCTCCGGGGGCTGAAGGAGAAGCCGCTGGATATCACGGCGATCGTAACTGTCGCAGATGACGGGGGAAGCTCCGGGATTCTGCGCAGTGAGCTGCAGATGCCGCCGCCCGGGGATATCCGCAACGTACTTACGGCTATGGCTGACGTTGAGCCTCTGATGGCACAGATTATGAAGTACCGCTTCAGCAGCGGAGAAGGCTTAGCCGGGCATAGCCTGGGCAATCTGATTCTTGCTGCACTGACCGATATCTCGGGGGACTTCGTTACAGCAGTCCGGGAGCTTAGCCGGCTGTTCGCCGTTCGCGGCCGGGTGCTGCCTGCGGCCGGAGAAGCGGTAATCCTGCATGCCGAGATGGCGGACGGGACGCTGATTACCGGAGAGTCCAAAATCCCGGAGGCAGGCGGCGTCATTAAGCGCGTGTTCCTGGAGCCTGTGGATGTGGAGCCGCTGCCGGAGGCGCTGGAGGCCATCCGCAACGCAGATGCTATTCTGCTCGGTCCGGGCAGTCTGTATACCAGCATTCTGCCGAATCTGCTGGTGCCGAAGCTGGCAGAAGCCGTGGTAGCTTCCGAGGCCATTAAGATTTTTGTATGCAATGTAATGACCCAGCCGGGTGAGACGGATAATTACACGGTTAATGACCATCTACAGGCCGTATATGACCATATCGGGCTGCATCTGTTCGATTATGTGATCGTCAATGACGGGGAGATCCCGGAGCAGGTGCAGATCAAATACGCCGAGAAGGGTGCCCGTCCGGTACAGCTTGACCGTGAGGCCGTGGACGGCAACGGGTATAAGGTGATTGCTGACAAGCTGGTATTATTTAAAACCTATTTGCGGCATGATACAGATAAGCTCAGTCACCATATTTTCCAGCTGGTGAAGGATTGGATTGACAGAAAGAGTTAAATGAAAGAGGTGAGCCCCTTGTCTTTTGCGGCCCTTACCAAAAAAGAGCTGACGATGGTCGAGAGCCAGCCCTGCTGCGAGAAAGCGGAAATGTCAGCGCTGATCCGAATGAATGGTTCGGTGCAGCTTTCGAGCAAAAAGGTGGTTCTCGACATTTCGACGGAGAACGCCGCGATTGCAAGGCGGGTATATTCTTTGCTTAAGAAATATTACCAGGTCCATATCGAGCTGCTCGTGCGTAAAAAAATGCGTTTGAAGAAGAATAACGTCTATATTGTAAGAATCCCGAACCAGGTCCAGGAGATCCTGAAGGATCTGCGGATTGTCTCTGAGGGCTTTATTTTCACGGATGGGATTGATGAAGAGATTGTCGGCAAGAACTGCTGCAAGCGTGCCTATCTGCGGGGGGCCTTCATGGCCGGCGGTTCGGTCAATAACCCGGAGGGCTCTTCGTACCACTTGGAAATCGCTTCCATGTATGAGGAGCACTGCAAGGCGCTCGTGGAGCTGGCTGGTGAATTTCACCTGAATGCCCGCTGCATAGAACGCAAAAAAGGCTTCATCCTATACATCAAGGAAGGCGAGAAGATCATTGAGTTCCTCAGTCTGATCGGTGCCCATCAGGCGCTGTTCAAATTCGAGGATGTGCGGATCATGCGCGATATGCGCAACTCGGTCAACCGGATTGTGAACTGCGAAACGGCCAATCTGAACAAGACGATCAGTGCGGCGGTACGCCAGATTGAGAACATCAAGCTGCTGCAGCGCGAGGTGGGTCTGGAAAGCTTGCCGGATAAGCTGCGGGAGGTTGCCGAGATCAGACTGGCGCACCCGGATATTAACCTCAAGGAAGTCGGGGATATGCTGGGCGGGACAGTCAGTAAATCGGGTGTGAACCACCGTTTGCGCAAAATTGATGAGCTGGCGGACAAGGTCCGCGGCGGCTGATTATTTTTTTTCTAGTGCGGTATGCGTTATAATGATATAATATTATAAAATTAATGTGAAATTTTTGGGCAGATCTCAAATAGGGGGTAAGCGTTTCATGACAAAGCACCCGGTAGTTGTTCGGTTGAAGACGGGGCTCCATGCTCGGCCGGCAGCATTGTTTGTGCAAGAAGCTAATAAGTTTTCGTCGGAGATTTTCGTGGAAAAAGACGATAAAAAAGTGAACGCCAAGAGTATCATGGGCATTATGAGCCTCGCGATCAGTTCCGGTACGGAGATCCACATCAGCGCAGACGGTGCAGACGCGGAACAGGCTGTAACCGCTTTGACCAGTCTGGTAAGCAAGGAAGAGCTCGAGAATCAATAAATGCTACATGGTCTAACCAAAAGCCCTTAGGGGCTTTTTTTCATATCGGAAATGTCATCCGCCGGTTCTGGACCGGGACGGGGAACAAATAAAAAATAAATATCGTACATTGCTCATGCAACTTTTACCATGCTGTCCCGTCTAGAGGGTAATAACACTTAAACGAATCGAAAGGGGATGGCAAGCATGAGAAAATGGGGTAAATCGATTGGATCAGTTCTGCTGGCAGCTAGCTTGATGATTGGAGGAATGGGGTTGAGCGGAGTGCTGAAGGGTCCTGAAAAGGCTTACGCCGACGAAGTGCAGAAGAATATTGTGAACGTGGTGGGCAAAGGCGAGCTATCGATCAAACCGGATATTGCGTATCTCTCCATCGGGGTAACGACAACTGCCGAAACTGCGCAGGAAGCACAGAAAGGCACTGCCGCGAAGGTCTCCAAGCTGACCGCTTTGTTCAAGACCACCTGGGGTATTGCGGACAAAGACATTCAGAGCACACAGTTCTACGTACAGCCTAACTACACTTACAGCGAGAAGGACGGCCAGAAGGTAAAAGGCTATAACGCCCAGCACACGCTGGAGGTCTCTTACCGCGATCTGACAAAGGTTGGACAATTGCTGGACGCTGCTTCTGCGGCCGGAGCGAACAACATCGGTAACGTGCGGTTTGCGATTGAAGATCCGTCCGCCTTTGAAGCACAGGCTATCGAGAAGGCTATGCAGAATGCAGATGTCAAAGCTGCGGCCATTGCCAAAGCAGCGAAACGCGGATTGGGCATGGTAGTCACTGTCGTTCAGAGCGATGACGGGAATCATCCGGTAATCTTCGCTCAAGCAGAAGCGATGCAGAAATCCGCAATGGATAACGCTGCCGGAAGCTCCGTTGAACCCGGGCAGGTTAAGGTCACTACCCAATTGAGTGTAACGTATGAACTGAAATAAACGTTTCGCAAGAGGCGCTTGCTCTGCTGTTATAAGCAGGGCAGGCGCTTTTTATAATCATATAAATGAATGTATATGCACATATGCGCTTTTGAAATCTCTCAGTTTGTTTAAATTAAGGTAACAGGATCTTTAGATAATCATGGCAAACCTTAAGAAACTGTAAAGCGGATTGTAACATCCCCCGCTAGTTCTTTTACTATAATAGGAACAGTGATACGGAAGAACACACATCATGACTAATCATACCACCAGGTGGAAGGGGAAATAACAATGAATTCGAACTCTAAGAAATACATCCGCAGATGGGGTGCGGGAATGCTCGCAGCAGGAATCCTGCTGGGCGGAACAGGAATAATTCAGTCAGGCATAACGGAGGCCGCTCCGGCAGCCGCTCAGGTCAAGGCCAAATCCTCCTCTGTAGTGCTTAAGGTAAACGGTAAAAATGCAGCCCAGGCGGGCCTGCTCCAGGAAGGAAAGGTATGGGTGCCGGTAACCTTCCTGCGCGATGCGCTGGGGATGCCGCTCTCTTATGATAAAGCGGAGAAGACTTATTCTATAGGAACAGGTACTGCGCAATTGAAGCTGGCAATTATGGATTACGGCATTATGATCCGAGTGAACAACTATTATATTGGTGAATATGAGGGCAAACAACTGAACAACCGGCTGTACGTCCCGTTCCAGCTGATTAACGATTACATGGGCTATAAAGGGGACTGGAACGCTGCTGCAGGACAGCTGAATCTGACGAAAAGGACGCAGAATGCCGTAACAATCAAGACAGCGAGCTATACGAAGGACTATAAGGATGCGCCAATCAAGCTGAATTATCCGCAGGTCAGCGGTCTGGCGAACGCAGGGGCAGAGAAGGCGATCAATGATCTGATCAAGCAGACCGTTCTGAACTATGCGAAGGATGCTGAAGATCAAATCTCCAAGCGGTCGAAGGATGACCGGCCGTATGAATTCGAAGGCGGTTATGTGGTCACGTACAACCAGGATGGCGTGCTCAGCCTAATCACTAATCAATACGGGTATACCGGCGGTGCACATGGGATGACTTACCGCAATGCCTTCACCTTCTCGCTCAAAGACGGGAAACGTCTGCTGCTGGGCGACCTGTTCGGTGCCAACCCTAATTACAAGAAACAGCTCAATGCCAAGCTGGCCACCGAGATCAAAGCTAACGGAGGGTATCTGGGAGGGTTCAACGGTCTGGATACAGAGAAGTATTTCTATTTAAAAGATGGCAAAGCGGTGCTCTTCTTCCAGTTATACGAATACACCGCATATGCCGAGGGCTTCCCGGAATTCAACTTCAGCTTCAAGGAACTCCTGCCGGATGGAAGCAGTCCGTTCGCAGCGCTGAAATAATACAGCCTAATACTGACCCTTGTGCTCTATGACGAGCACAAGGGTTGTTTGCGTTTTAATGGACTAATCGGGCGGCCCTGCCGTTACCACTTCACCCGGCCTTTCATAAATTAAAGAAGGCAAGCAGCTTATAACGGGGAGGGAAAGAGTATGGTTTATCAGTATACGGCCATTGGGGATTCACTCACAACCGGCTTCGGGGCGCTTCCCGGGAACGGCTTCGTCCCCGTCTACCGGCGGATGGCGGAAGGGAGACTCGGCACGCCGGTGGTGCCGGCGAATCTTGGCGTCAATGGTCTGACCACCGGGGGGCTGAAGCAACGGCTGAGGAGCTCGAACGTCTACCGGGCGGCGGTGAAGGATGCACAGATCATTACGCTGTCCATTGGCGGCAATGACTTGATTAAGGCAGCCCGGGCAGCCGGGCCACGGCCCGGTGAATTCCAGGGCTTGCTGAAGCAGGCGCTTAGGGACTGCAAGCGTAACTACAGCGACATCATGGGTAGCCTGACACAGCTCAAAGCGGGTTCCCGCAGCCCCTACATCCTCCGGATGGTAGGGCTCTATAACCCATATCCCCAGGTGGATGAAGCAACAGAGTGGGTGCGCGAGTTCAACCGCTATGCATCAGGCTACAGCAGCAGTAACGTAGGGTTTGCTTCGATCTACCATGAGTTTGCCGGTAATGAGCGGGGGCTGCTGTTCCTGGACCATATTCACCCGAACAGCAGAGGCTACCGCGTAATTGCAGGCAAGCTGGACGCTTTGGGTTACGGGGGCTTAAGGTAGGGTGTAGAACGGTGCAGGAACAATCAAAGAGGCTGCTACGGACCAGATGGTCTGTAACAGCCTCTTAGTAAATTCATGAAATTAAGTACTTATACGCCTGTCGGCAGAGTCTTCTCAATTACCTTGTCCACGATACCATATTCGGCAGCGTCTGCAGCGCTCATGAAGTAGTCGCGGTCAGTATCCTTCTCGATCTTCTCCAGCGGTTGGCCCGTACGTTCGGAGAGGATGCGGTTCAGCTTCTCACGCAGCTTGATGATGCGGCGGGCACGGATCTCGATATCCGAAGCCTGGCCCTGGGCACCGCCTAGCGGCTGGTGAATCATGATCTCGCTGTTCGGCAGGGCGAAGCGCTTGCCCTTGGCGCCAGCGTTCAGCAGAAACGCTCCCATGGAAGCGGCCATACCTACACAGATGGTGGATACATCCGGCTTAATGTATTGCATTGTATCGAAGATGGCCATACCCGCTGTGATGGAACCGCCTGGGCTGTTCACATACAGGTGAATATCCTTATCCGGGTCCTCGGCAGCCAGGAAGAGCATTTGTGCGATGATGGAATTGGCAACCACGTCATTAACCTCCGTTCCAAGGAAAATGATGCGGTCCTTCAGCAGGCGGGAATAGATGTCATAAGCGCGCTCACCGCGGTTGCTCTGTTCTACTACCATAGGAATATAACTCACGTGGAAAACCTCCTTGAAATTGGTGCTTCGAATGTGTTCATTTTTTACTGTTACCGTATTAACCACATGATAAACAAATTCAAACAAAAAGTCAAAGAAAGTCAAACTTACTTTCAAAAAAAAGAGCCCTCAAGCGGCTCTTTGGTTAAATATAATATAATCGTCACTAAATTATGTACAAGCTTGAAAATAATGGCGCGCCCGCCAAGAATCGAACTTGGATCTCAGGCTTCGGAGGCCTACGTCATATCCATTGGACCACGGGCGCAACAGAAATTATTATAATATACTTCTCGGATAAAAGCAATGCGTATTAGGCATCCTGCGCAAAAATAGTTTTCTCTGCCTCCATTAATAGAGCCGGAGATGCGTCTCCTGCCTGCGGCCTGCCGGACAAGCCCATGTATAAGATGAAAGCGGGCTGAGAATTATAGTCTCGGAACACTTGCACTCGGCGTCAGTTTTGGGTAGAATATGGGTGGGACTTAAAAAGTTAACCCGGGACATTTTGAGACCACGAACAAGGGATAAGAGAAAGACGAAGTTGCAGGAGTGAAAGCATGCGTAATCTATTGGAAATCCAAAAGCAGCTTCTGCCTGATCTCATGGAAACCCTTAAGAGACGGTATACGATTCTACATCAGATCATGCTGTCCGATATTATTGGGCGCAGGACGCTAGCCGCATCGCTTGATATGACCGAGCGGGTGCTGCGTGCCGAGACGGATCTTCTGAAATCGCAGGGGCTCATTGAGATCGAGAGCGTCGGTATGCGCATTAGCGATGCCGGTCGCAGACTGCTTGACCTGCTGGAGCCGGTCGCCAAGAGCCTATTCGGCCTGGATGATCTGGAAGAGAAAATTCGTACTACGTACGGTCTCACCAAAGTAATTGTGGTTCCTGGCGATTGTGAGACATCGCCGTTCACCAAGCGTGAACTGGGGCGCGCAGGCTCCAAGGCACTGCTCAGTGTACTGCGAAGTGACGATACGATTGCCGTCACAGGCGGATCAACCCTGGCCGAAATGGCCGATCAGCTGACCCCGCCGCTATCCCTTTCCTATAAGAACGCCTGGGTTGTTCCGGCGCGCGGAGGACTGGGAGAGAGCATGGAGATACAGGCCAACACCATTGCTTCAACCATGGCCAAACGGATTGGCGCCAATTACCGTCTGCTGCATGTGCCCGATCTGCTTAGCGGAGACGCTTATCAGTCGCTTGCACAGGACTCCAATATTGGAGAGATTGTACAAATTATCCGCAGATCGCGTATTATTGTACATGGAATAGGTGATGCCATTGAAATGACCCACCGCCGCAAGCTGGACTCCGGGACGATCTCAGAGATTCAAGGCGAGGGTGCTGTAGCCGAATCCTTCGGATACTATTTCAATGAGGACGGCGAAGTGGTTCACACTATGCTGACCATGGGGCTGCGCCTGGAAGACATTATCCGTACAGAAGTCGTTATCGGTATTGCCGGAGGCAAACGCAAGGCGAAGGCCATTCATGCGATGCTGCGGTTCGGACAAGAGGATATTCTCGTCATCGACGAGGCGGCGGCTGTCGAAATCGGCAAGGAAATCGACACACAGCTACAAAAGGTCCTATAGATTCCATTAAATGGGACGCGCGCAAAGGGTTTATGCATTATACTTAACATTGTTGTCTTGACGAGCCTCACGGCCTGTCTTGAATAAATAAAACGAACTCTAGGAGGAACTATTCAATGAGTGTAAAAGTTGGTATTAACGGTTTTGGACGTATTGGACGCCTTGCATTCCGCCGTATTCAAAATGTAGAAGGTATCGAAGTGGTAGCAATCAATGACTTGACTGACGCTAAGATGCTTGCTCATTTGCTTAAATATGATACAACTCAAGGTAAATTCCAAGGCGATGTTGAAGTGCATGACGGCTTCTTCAAAGTGAACGGTAAAGATGTTAAGGTTCTGGCGAACCGCAACCCTGAAGAGCTTCCTTGGGGAGAGCTTGGCGTTGATATCGTTCTGGAATGTACTGGTTTCTTCACAACTAAAGAAGCCGCTGAGAAGCACCTGAAAGGCGGAGCTAAAAAAGTAGTTATTTCCGCTCCAGCTACAGGCGACATGAAAACTGTTGTGTACAACGTTAACGATGACATCCTTGACGGTTCCGAAACAGTAATCTCCGGTGCATCTTGCACAACGAACTGCCTGGCTCCTATGGCCAAAGTTCTGAACGACAAGTTCGGTATCATCGAAGGCCTGATGACTACAATCCACGCTTACACAGGTGACCAGAATACGCTTGATGCTCCACACGCAAAAGGCGACTTCAGACGCGCCCGCGCTGCTGCTGAGAACATCATCCCTAACACTACCGGTGCTGCTAAAGCCATCGGTCTGGTTATTCCAGAACTGAAGGGCAAGCTTGACGGTGCAGCACAACGTGTGCCTGTAGCTACAGGTTCCCTGACTGAGCTGGTTACTGTTCTGGATAAGAGCGTAACCGTTGAAGAAATCAATGCAGCCATGAAGGAAGCTTCTGACCCAGAAACTTACGGCTACACTGAAGACGAAATCGTATCTTCCGACATCAAGGGTATGACTTTCGGTTCCCTGTTCGATGCAACTCAGACTAAAGTACTGACTGTTGGCGACAAACAGCTGGTTAAAACTGTTGCTTGGTATGACAACGAAATGTCCTACACTGCACAGCTGGTTCGTACTTTGGAGAAATTCGCTAAGCTTGCTAAATAAGACCGATTTCATATAAGCAGTACAATAGAGCGGAAACAAGGAAAGTCTGTTTCCGCTCTTTCTAAATGCAATGGCTACGTGATGAAATGGCTTCGTGAAGGAACCAATTTTGGGTGTGGAGGAAATGTTAATCATGAACAAAAAAAGTGTCCGTGATGTAGAAGTAAAAGGCAAACGCGTATTCGTGCGTGTAGATTTCAATGTGCCAGTGGAAGACGGCAAGATCACTGATGATACCCGTATCCGCGAAACCCTTCCAACAATTAAATACCTGATTGAGAACGGTGCAAAGGTCATTCTGGCCAGCCATATGGGCCGTCCTAAAGGCGAATTCGTCGATTCCATGCGGTTGACTTCCGCTGCAGTCCGTCTGTCTGAATTGCTCGGCAAACCGGTAGCCAAGGCTGATGAGGCCATTGGCGAAGCGGTGAAAGCGAAAATCGCTGAACTGAACGATGGCGATGTGCTTGTGCTTGAGAATGTCCGTTTCTACAAAGGTGAAGAGAAGAATGATCCTGAACTGGCTAAGCAGTTCGCTGAACTGGCTGACCTGTTCGTCAATGACGCATTCGGCGCAGCTCACCGTGCCCATGCTTCGACAGAAGGAATCGCTCACTTCCTGCCAGCAGTATCCGGTCTTCTGATGGAGAAGGAATTGTCCGTTCTCGGCAAGGCGCTTTCTAACCCGGAACGTCCTTTCACGGCCATCATCGGCGGTTCCAAGGTTAAAGACAAGATTGACGTTATCGACAACCTGCTGAATCTGGCTGACAATGTACTGATTGGCGGCGGCCTCTCTTACACGTTCACCAAGGCTCAAGGCTACGAAATCGGTAAATCCCTGGTAGACAACGACAAGATTGATGCAGCGCTTGGATTCATCGAGAAGGCCAAGAAGCTGGGCAAGAACTTCGTGCTTCCGGTTGACGTTGTAGTCGCTGACAAGTTCGGTGCAGATGCCAACACCAAGATTGTAGATGCAACAGAGATTCCTGCAGACTGGGAAGGTCTGGACATCGGTCCTAAGACTCGTGAAATCTATGCCGATATTATCAAAAACTCCAAGCTGGTTGTATGGAATGGACCGATGGGCGTATTTGAAATCGACATCTTCGCTGAAGGTACAAAGGCTGTGGCTCAGGCTTGCGCTACTACCGAAGGCTACACTGTTATTGGCGGCGGTGATTCCGCTGCGGCTGCTGAGAAATTCCACCTCGCAGACCAGATGGACCACATCTCCACTGGCGGCGGCGCATCGCTCGAGTTCATGGAAGGTAAAGCTCTTCCAGGTGTAGAAGCACTGAACGACAAGTAATACCGAAGAGGGAGGCAATACATCACTATGAGTAGAACACCTATTATTGCAGGCAACTGGAAAATGTTCAAAACCGTTCCGGAAGCCGAAGGCTTCATCGCTGAAATCAAAGGCCAGGCGGAAGTGGCAGGCGTAGAGACTGTAATCTGCGCGCCATTCACGAACCTGCCTGCACTGGTTGCAGCGGTACAAGGCACCACCATCAAAATTGGTGCACAGAACCTGCACTTCGAAGATAACGGCGCTTATACAGGTGAGATCAGCGGCGTAATGCTGAAGGATCTTGGTGTAGAGTACGTTATTATCGGCCACTCCGAACGCCGTGCTTATTTCGGTGAGACGGACGAAATCGTCAACAAGAAGATGCATGCGGCATTCCGTCACGGCATTACTCCAATTGTCTGTGTAGGCGAAAAGCTTGAAGAGCGCGAAGCTGACCAGACTAAGGACGTATGCAAGGTGCAGACTGAAGCGGCATTTGCCGGTCTTAGCGCAGAGCAGGCAGCAAGCGTAGTTATCGCTTACGAGCCCATCTGGGCGATCGGTACAGGTAAATCCTCCACTTCCCAGGATGCCAACGAAGTTATTGCTTATATCCGTACCCTTGTTAAAGGCCTGTACGATGAAGCAACAGCTGAAGCTGTACGTATCCAATACGGCGGCAGCGTGAAGCCTGAGAATGTAACGGAGTACATGAGTCAAAGCGACATCGACGGCGCTCTAGTCGGCGGTGCCAGCCTGCAGCCTGCTTCCTTCGTTTCACTCGTTGAGGGGGCGAAGTAAGAATGTCAGCTCCAAGACCTGTAGCACTGATTATCATGGACGGCTTCGGACTGCGGAACACGGATGAAGGCAACGCTGTTGCCCAAGCCAACAAGCCGAACTACGACCGTTACCTGAAGCAATATCCGAATACTACGCTTACCGCTTGCGGCGAAGCTGTAGGTCTGCCGGAAGGCCAAATGGGTAACTCTGAAGTAGGGCACCTTAATATTGGTGCCGGCCGGATTGTATATCAAGACCTGACCCGTATCGACAAGTCGATCCGTGATGGAGAATTCTTCGATAACGAGACGCTGGTGGCTGCCGTAAGAAGCGCTAAGTCAACCGGCAAAAAGCTTCACCTCTATGCACTGGTATCCGATGGCGGCGTACACAGCCACATCAATCATCTGTTCGCCATGCTCGATCTGGCCAAAAAAGAAGATCTGCATGAAGTCTATATTCATGCCTTCATGGATGGCCGTGACGTACCACCCGACAGTGGACAGAAGTTCATTCAGGATCTGGTCGCCAAGATTGAAGAGGTTGGCGTAGGTACGATTGCTACGGTATCCGGACGCTACTTCGCGATGGACCGTGACAAGCGCTGGGAGCGTGTAGAGAAGGCTTACCGTGCAATGGTATATGGCGAAGGCCCTAAATATACCGATGCCCTTCAGGCCATCACTGCATCCTACCAGAATTCTGTGTTCGATGAATTCGTGGAGCCAAGTGTAATTGTGGACAGCCAGAACAACCCGGTAGCGACCGTGGAGAGCGGCGATTCGGTCATTTTCCTTAACTTCCGTCCTGACCGTGCCATTCAGCTGTCACAAGTGTTCACGAACTCGGATTTCCGCGGCTTCGACCGTGGACCTAAGTTCCCGCAAGGCCTGCACTTCGTATGCCTGACTACCTTCAGTGAGACGGTTCAGGGCTTCGTGGCTTACTCCCCGAAGAATCTGGACAATACGCTCGGTGAGGTGCTGGTTCAGCAGAACAAGAAGCAGCTGCGTATTGCAGAGACCGAGAAGTATCCGCATGTGACCTTCTTCTTCAGCGGCGGACGCGATGAGGAGCTTCCGGGCGAGACCCGTATCCTGATCAACTCGCCGAAGGTGGCAACCTATGATATGAAGCCAGAGATGAGCGCTTACGAAGTGGCGGCGGCCTGCGTAGCGGAGATCGAGGCGGACAGACAGGATGCCATTATCCTGAACTTTGCCAACCCTGATATGGTAGGACACTCCGGCATGCTGGAGCCTACCATCAAGGCAGTTGAAGTAACGGACGAATGCGTAGGCAAGGTTGTGGATGCTGTAGTTGCCAAGGGCGGCGTTGCGATTATCATTGCCGACCACGGAAATGCGGATATGGTATTCGATGAGAACGGACGTCCGTTCACAGCCCATACCACCAACCCGGTACCGTTCATCGTTACCACTGAAGATGTAGTTCTGCGCGAAGCTGGTATTCTCGCAGATGTGGCACCGACGATCCTGGATCTGATGGGACTTCCGCAGCCTGCGGAAATGACCGGACAATCCATGATTGCCAGCCGCAAATAAGCAAGACACCTGTTTGTGTAAACCCAAAACCATTGTATAAAAGGAGATTAAACTTACATGACTATTATTTCTGATGTGTATGCACGCGAAGTCCTTGACTCCCGTGGTAACCCTACTGTAGAGGTTGACGTATATCTGGAGTCCGGCGCAAAAGGCCGCGCTATCGTTCCTTCCGGCGCTTCCACTGGCGCTCATGAAGCTGTAGAGCTTCGTGACGGCGACAAATCCCGTTACATGGGTAAAGGCGTTCTGAAAGCTGTTGAGAACGTAAACGAAATTATTGCTCCAGAAGTTATCGGTATGGACGCTCTTGACCAAGTGGGCATCGACAAATTGATGATCACTTTGGACGGAACTCCTAACAAAGGCAAGCTGGGCGCTAACGCAATCCTGGCAGTATCCATGGCCGTAGCCCGTGCAGCTGCAACAGCACTGGATATTCCTTTGTACGTATACCTGGGCGGATTCAACGCCAAGACTCTTCCAGTACCAATGATGAACATCATCAACGGTGGTGAGCATGCTGACAACAACATCGACGTTCAAGAGTTCATGGTTCTTCCTGTAGGCGCTCCAAGCTTCAAGGAAGCACTGCGTACTGGTGCAGAAATCTTCCACAACCTGAAATCCGTACTGCAATCCAAAGGCCTGAACACAGCTGTTGGCGACGAAGGCGGCTTCGCACCGAACCTGGGTTCCAATGAAGAAGCGATCACTACAATCATTGAAGCCATCGAAAAAGCCGGTTACAAACCAGGCGTTGACGTATTCCTCGGTATGGACGTTGCTTCCACTGAGTTCTACAAAGATGGTAAGTACACACTTGCGGGCGAAGGTAAATCTTACACTTCCGCTGAGTATGTTGACCTGCTGGCTTCATGGGTTGAGAAGTATCCAATCATCACAATCGAAGACGGTATGTCCGAAGATGACTGGGATGGCTGGAAATTGCTGACTGAAAAATTGGGCGACAAAGTCCAATTGGTGGGTGACGACCTGTTCGTTACAAACACTGAGCGTCTGGCAACAGGTATCGAAAAGGGTATTGGTAACTCCATCCTGGTTAAGGTTAACCAGATTGGTACACTGACTGAAACCTTCGATGCGATCGAAATGGCGAAACGTGCCGGTTACACAGCTGTTATCTCCCACCGTTCCGGTGAGTCCGAAGACAGCACCATCGCTGACATCGCTGTAGCGACTAACGCTGGCCAGATCAAGACTGGTGCTCCTTCCCGTACAGACCGTGTGGCTAAATACAACCAACTCCTTCGCATCGAAGACGAGCTGGGCGAATTGGCTCAATACAACGGCCTGAAATCCTTCTACAACCTCAAAAGATAATTTCTTTTGAACCTATATTGAAGACCTGCCGCACTTTGGCAGGTCTTTTTTTGCTCTTATTGTGTCTCCTGGCTGCCTGTAGGAGATAAATATGCGATTTTAATAGGAAGATCGGGGTCGATCGCGGTGTGGATGGTTGTTTTCATTCTGTGGCTATGATAAAATAAGAATGCTGTTTATGAAACGGAAATTCTAATTTAGCATAGATAGTGATGCTTGGACGTAGGAATGCTGTTTATGAAACGGAAATTCTAATTTAGCATAGATAGTGATGCTTGGACGTAGGAGGTGGAAGTGAATGGATATCTTTTTGAAAGTGGTGCTTCTGATTTTTGCCGTAGGTCTGATTGCGGTCGTTCTTCTGCAAAAAGGGAAAAGTGCAGGTCTTTCCGGTGCCATCTCCGGCGGTGCTGAGCATCTCTTCGGTAAAACAAAAGCACGCGGTATGGAGCTTGTGCTACAGCGTGTAACAGTTGGCCTGGCGGCCGGATTCTTCATCATGTCAATTGTTGTTGCCATTGTTGTTGAATAGTATGCCTACAGTAAACCTTCGCTCTGTTCTGAAATGGAATAGGCGGAGGTTTTTTTGTATGCAGATTTAATATTGTGAACATCATAACAGGGATGCCCGGGATTAAATTCGTGTATACTAGGGTATGAAGTATAGAAAGGTAAATTTTACTTGAAATGATTAGCTGTGCAATAGGACAAGGCATACATATATGCCAGCGGCATAGGAATGCTGCGGAGCGGAGAAGAGAAGGTGACGAACATGATAACACAGGAAATTTTACTTGATTTCATGCGGGAGACCGCTTATAAACCACTAACTTATGAAGAACTGGTGAGCCATTTCGCAATTGAGGATAGTGCTGAATTCAAGGCCTTTGAGGCCTTGCTGATTGACCTGGAAAAGGACGGCCGGATCATATTGACCCGGGGTAGCCGTTATGGTGTGCCTGAGCGGATGGATCTGCTGCGCGGACGGCTGCAGGTTCATGCCAAGGGCTTTGCTTTTCTGATTCCCGATAACCGGGAGCACCCGGATGTGTATATCCACGCGAACGATCTGAAGGGTGCTATGAACGGCGATATCGTCTTGATCCGTATTACCTCGAAGAGCCCGTCCGGCGGGCGAATGGAAGGCGAAGTGGAACGGATTCTGATCAGAGGCGTGTCGCAGACGGTGGGGGTCTTCCAGAGCCTGGAGACCTATGGCTTCGTGCTGCCTGATGATAAGCGGATTAACCGGGATATTTTCATTCCCAGGGAGTCTTTCAAGGGTGCGGTTGACGGGGAAAAGGTGGTTGTCCGCATTGTGAACTATCCGGAGGGCCGTGCTGCGGCTGAGGGTGAGATCATTGAGATCCTTGGCCATAAGGATGATCCGGGCGTGGATATTCTGTCAGTAATCCGTAAGCATCAGCTTCCGGAGGCTTTTCCGGCTGAGGTGATGACGGAAGCGGAGCAGGCGCCGGATTCCATCACGGATGAAGAGATTATCGAGCAGGGGCGGCGTGATCTGCGCGGACTCAATATCGTAACCATTGACGGCGCGGATGCCAAGGATCTGGATGATGCGGTCAACGTAGAGCGTCTGGAGAATGGCCATTATAAGCTGGGCGTTCATATTGCTGACGTAGGCTATTATGTGCGTGAAGGCTCTGAACTGGACAAGGAAGCCTATGACCGCGGATGCAGTGTGTACCTGGTGGACCGTGTCATTCCGATGCTTCCGCACCGGCTGTCGAACGGTATCTGCAGCTTGAATCCGCAGGTTGACCGTCTGACGATGTCCTGTGAAATGGAATTCGACGAGCAGATGAAGGTCGTGAACCACGATGTCTTCACCAGTGTCATCCGTACGAAGGAGAGAATGACCTACTCTGATGTACGGAAGATTGTTGAGGATGAAGATCCTGAGCTGCTGGAGCGGTATGCTCCGCTGATTGGGGATTTCCGGCTGATGAAGGAGCTGGCGATGAAGCTGCGCGGTGCACGGATGCGGCGCGGTGCGGTGGATTTCGATTTTGAAGAGAGCAAGATTATTGTAGATGATGCCGGTAAGGCTATCGATATTGTAAAACGCGAACGCTCTGTGGCGGAGCAGATTATTGAAGAGTTCATGCTGGTGGCCAATGAGACGGTGGCGGAGCACTTCCACTGGCTGAAGGTTCCGTTCCTGTACCGGATTCATGAGGACCCGGACCCGGAGAAGCTGCAGAACTTCATGGCTTTTGCGGCTAACTTCGGCTACCACGTGAAGGGCCGGGGGAATTCGGTTCACCCGCGCGCGCTCCAGGATCTGCTGGAGCAGATTCAGGGAACGAAGGAGCAGACCGTCATCAGTACGATGATGCTGCGCTCCATGAAGCAGGCGAAGTACGATGCCGAGAGCACCGGGCACTTCGGGCTGGCCGCAGAGTTCTATTCCCACTTCACCTCACCGATCCGCCGTTATCCCGATCTGGTGATTCACCGCGTCATGCGCGAGGTGCTTGAGAATGGCGGAGCGCTAACCGAGAAGCGCCACGAATATCTGGCCTCCAGGATGCCGGATATTGCCCAGCAGTCCTCGGAGCGTGAGCGTGTGGCTGTTGAAGCTGAGCGCGATACCGAGCAACTGAAGAAAGCAGAGTTCATGCAGGACAAGGTTGGCGAGGAATTCGACGCCATGATCAGCAGCGTGACCAGCTTTGGGATGTTCATCGAGCTGGATAATACGGTCGAAGGTCTTATTCGCCTTAGTGCGCTGACGGATGATTACTACCACTTCGATGAAGCTCATATGGCGCTGATCGGCGAGCGTACCTCCAAGGTCTTCCGCATCGGCGATGAAGTGAAGATCCGCGTAGCCAAGGTCAACATGGACGACCACACCATCGACTTCGAGCTGGTCGATATGAAGCCGCGCGCAGCCGGAGACCACCGGAGCTACGGCGGACGCGGCGGCAAAGGCAGCCGTCCGGGCGCAGGAGGCTTCAGCAAGCCGTTCGCCGGTAAGGCCGGAGGCGGCAAAGGACGCGGTGGGAAGGGCAAGCCCGGCAGCGCTGCTGCCGGAGGCAAGAGTGGTGTTGCCAAGGGCAAGAACGGCGCCATCTTCGGGGCTGGCGGTAAGGGGAAGAACGGCGGCGCAGGTGCCGCTGGTAAGAGCAAGAACGCTTCTGCCGCGGGCGGCGGGGAAGCGGCTGGTGGCTTCGGCGGCGCTGAGTCTGGCGCCGGGAACGGGCCGCGCGAGGGCGGAGCGGCGGCGTGGGACATCGCCGGCGCAGCAGGCAGCGGCCGCAAGCGCGGGCGCGGGCCGGAAGCGGCAGCGCGGCGCGGTCTTGCCGCCGCAGGCGCAGCGGGCGGCGGCAAGGCGGACCGTCGGGGCGAAGCCGGCGGTTCTGGCGCTCCGCGCGAGGGCGGCAGAGGCCGCGGCGCGGAGGCCGGTGGCGGTGCCGGGGGACGCGGCATCGCCTTCGGCTTCGGCTCGGGCAAGGGCGGCTACGGCGCGCCGGGCGGTGGCGGGTCTGAGCAGGCGGGCGGTGAGCTGCGCGGCGTAGACGCGGGCACACGGTTCCGCAGCCGCGAGGACCTGGGGGCCGAAGGGCGCGGCGCAGCGCCGGAGGGCAAGGGCCGCCGCAAGAAGAAAGGCGGCGTGTTCATTAGCCCCTCCGTGACGCCAGGCAACGGGGATTCCGCAGGCCAGGCCGGTGCTGACACTGGCGAGAAGAGCGGGCGCCGTAAGCGCAAGAAGAAACCTAAGGCGTAGGCTGAATGATATGAGGCACTGTTCCTTTAGGGGTACAGTGCCCTTTTAATAAGGAATTGGCATCATAAGACCGGAGTATAGGGCGATCCTTCCTTGCGCTGGCAGCTCCGCTTTTGATACAATATAGACCTGGTGTCCGTGAAGGATTGCCGGGAATTCGATTCAAGGAGTGACGCTCATGGGTAAAAAAGCAGACGGGAAAGTGCTCGCCCAGAACAAAAAAGCTTCCCATGACTATTTTATTGAGGACACCTACGAAGCGGGTTTGGTTCTTACAGGAACAGAGATCAAATCGCTGCGTAATGGCCGCGCTAACATTGGGGATGCGTTTGCAACGATCCGTAATGGCGAGATTCATATCCACAACATGCATATCAGTCCTTTTGAACAGGGGAACCGTGCCAATCCTACCGACCCTACGCGCACACGTAAGCTGCTGATGCATAAGGAGCAGATACACAAGCTGCTGGGCTCGTCCAAACGGGATGGCTTCACCATTGTGCCGCTTAAGATTTATGTGCGTAATGGCTACGCCAAGCTGCTGATTGGTCTGGGTAAGGGGAAGAAGGAATACGATAAACGGGATTCCGCCGCGAAGCGGGACGCCCAGCGTGATATCCAACGTGTGCTGCGCGACAAACAGAAGGTAGCCAGATAGACTGACTTCTGCACCCGGCGACAGGTAGTTCCAGATTCAACCTTCAATTCCTTTAACCTGCGTGTTAAAGTGTTGATAAATGTGCTATACTGGGTAAGTAGATTTTTTGCTTCTGAACAGCCATCTTAAGTCAGATCGCTGTGTACCGGATCAGCATTTGTGCTTGTCATTGATCCGTTAATCCGAAGCGCCCTTTCTAATGAGGGGCCGTTCTTGGATTCGACGGGGATAGTTCGAGCATGAGTAGCGAGTAGTGGGGACGCGTCCGCTTCATCAACGCTAAAGCCTATTAAACGGCAAACAACAAAACAACTACGCTTTCGCAGCCTAAGAAACTGTGTGCGTGCTTCTACTCTGCATCGTCCATGTGACAGGGCTAGGGGCTAACAAATAGTGGAATACGCTGTCTCATCTCCGCCTGGGGTGAGCTGAAGAAGATAATCAGGCTGACCCGAAGGGAACCCGGTTACGGGGGGCTTCTAGGGTGACATCAAAACTGTAACTACACTCGTAGAAGCTTATGTGCCGTTATCTTCGGACAGGGGTTCGACTCCCCTCGGCTCCATATGGAGTATCAGTGAAAGACACCTTAATCGGTGTCTTTTTTCGTTATAGGTATTTTCCTTCTAAGCCCATTTCAAATGAAAAATGTTATAATAAATATTAAAGAATGGAGCTGATGCCGATGGAATTACTCGACCCGCGTGTGGATTTTGTGTTCAAACGGATATTTGGCAGCGAGAATAATAAGGATGTGCTGCTGGCGTTTCTTAACCGCATTTTTACAGAGGCTGGCGGGCCGCCGCTGACCGAGATCATTCTAATGAATCCCTATACGGACAAAGACGATCCACTCGACAAACAATCCATCTTTGATGTTTATGCCAAGACTTCTGAAGGTAAACTAATTGATATAGAGATGCAGTTATTTAATAAATACGACATAGAGAAAAGAACACTCTTTTACTGGAGTAAACGTTATGCGAGTCAACTCAGTGAGGGTGAGAAGTATCTAGAGTTGAAAAAATGCGTGACGATCAACATTTTGAATTATTCGTTCTTGAAGAATGACCAGTACCATAACATATTTCATCTGCGGGAAGACCGGACAGGGATATCCTTAATCGAAGATATTGAAGTTCATTTCCTGGAGCTGCCGAAGCTGGATGATCATAATGTTCCTTCTGAAGGCGGACTAATTAATTGGCTGTTGTTCCTGAAAGGTGCCGATATATCACAATGGGAGGTGCTGAAGATGAATGAGCCGGGTTTGGAAAAGGCAATGGATACTCTGCAATATTTGAGTCAGGATTCAGAGGCCAGACGGTTGTATGAGGCCAGACAGAAGTATTTACATGATGAAGCTTCTATGCTGGGAAGTGCAGAACTAGCAGGTATAAAGAAAGTGGCTGAAAATATGCTTGCCATGAATCTGGACATAAAGACGATTGCAAAGGCCACTGGATTAACAGAGCAGGAGATCAATGCTTTGAGGAAGTAAAAAATGTGGGAGCATCCAATGTGAGGGTGCTCCCTTTTTTTGTTACTAACGATGCCTTCCTTTATTAGGGGTGATGATTGATTCATTCGGGGGATTGCGGGAATTTCAAAAGTGGAATATTATTTACTTATGATTAACGTATTGGCTTACTAATTAATGTTTATATTAATTTAATTGGAGTGGATGTATTATGTATCCCCATCATCAAGCTGCCATTGATGCCATCACCAACAAGCTTAAAGCCAGACCCGACGTACAAGGGATCATCATCGGAGGTTCCGTGGCGCATGGCTTTGCGGGCGAAACCTCTGATATCGACATTATGATCGTCCTTTCTGAAGAGGATTACCAGAAAGCTTGTTCCATCCATAATCTTGGGTATTTCGAAACGGAATCCTGTTCTTATGAAGGCGGTTACGTGGACGGGAAAGTTGTATCCGCTTCCTACATCAAGCAAGTGGCCGAATCCGGCAGCGATCCTGCTAAGTTCGCATTCCAGGATGCGTTCGTCACGTATTCCAATATTGAGGGGCTCAAACAGTTGGTCCAAGACGCTCCCCGATATCCGGTGGAGAAAAAGGCTGAGAACATGCAGAAGTTCTATGCACAATTCGAAACCTGGAAATGGTATTATTACGAAGGACTGAAACGAAACAATCGTTTATTAATCGACTACTGTTTGACCCACTATGCCTTTTTCGCAGGTAGGTTGATTTTGGTACACAACGAAATGCTGTTCCCTTCTTATAAGTGGTTCTTAAAGGTTCTGGAAGGTGCCCAAAAGAAGCCGGAGAATTTGTTGGCGGACATCCATCGGGTACTGGAAGAACGAACGCCGGAAGCCGTCGAGAATCTGTACGAGAGTATTGTGGAATTTAGTAACTGGTATCAGGCAGAGCATCATTGGACGGTTCAGTTCATGATGGATAGCCAGCTGAACTGGATGGACGGACCGGTTCCGGTTCTCGATTTATAAACAGTTCCGCTAACACATAACCAGCCGTCTCCGTCGGATGGTTAAGAGGAAAATGATGACCATACGGAACAACATCAACCTTACCAAGCTGCACTGGAGCAGAATAGCGCCGATCTTGATCGCCCCAGATAATATGAAGATTAGACCCCGGTACTTTGGTGAAATCACTCTGATAGTTTTTCAATAGAAAACGGTTGAGCTGAAGAGTGGTATTTAAAATTCTAGGCGAAGTGAAGCTACTGCGTACTTTGGCAATATAATGTTTCGGAATGCTCTCTGTGGTTTCAAACAGACCATGACCAATTAAATAACGTTCTAATGAATTAGCCGTTGCTAACTTTAATGCCCATTTGTTCAACAATTGAGGAGCATTGAACGATTTAGAATTTTTTTTGGCAACAGGCGGCTGAAGTAAAGTAATCGTATTCTTCGTATCCAGGTACTCTCGTGCTAACGCTTCCAGCAGAATAACCGCTCCGAAGGAGTGGCCAATCCAATGCGCGCCATGAGTAGCTTTTTCTAATAACTTTTTCACTAAATTCAGATAGAGATCCAGAAGATTCTTCTCCCGCTTAAAAGGGGAACGTCCTAAACCCGGGAGATCCGGAATCCATACCGGTTTACCTGTTTTTTCGTGAAGCTCTAGTCCTAAGGGAAATAAATCGGCTCCATCACTGAGCAAACCGTGGAATAAAATAAAGGGCCTGCCCTCTCCTTGTATTTGATACATCACAATGTTTCCGATTAAGGTTCGTTCAAATGTATGATTATGCTGGTCATTTGGGTACATCAAGCGATAATCCAAATCTGCGGCTACGGCCGGGAAAAAATTCATCACACTCGTCTTAGTAAACCAATCTTCCCCCATGATTTTTTTCGGTAAATCATTTGAAAACGTTCTATTTGTAATAAAATTCAGTCCATCCGATGGAATATGTGTGATTTTACTGATTCCACTGTTCATAAGTGCCTTCATGAAGCGAAGGGGCACAGAGATTGTAGGTGCTGCCATATTCATACTTTCTGACATAACGCCTAATAATTCAGATATATCCGGATCATGCTGGTTGTCTGGAACAAGTGTGTAGGTTTGAATAGACGATGGCTCCAGTTTAACAACCTGAACAATAAACTTCGCTAGCGCATCGTTTGAAATAAGCGGTAATTTATACCCTTTGCCTCCAGGAATAACTGGCATCAGCCCTCTTCGCATACTCTCCACAAGCAAGCCTAAGCCGGCTACCTGCTCCGTACTCCCTGTTGTACTGCTGCCGACTACAGTTGGCGGATTAATCACAGACAGCGGATAGCCTATTGCCGATGCCTGCTGGCGAATATACAGATCTGCTAGAAATTTTGTTCGTTCATACGGATTTTTTATTTTCAAATAGTCGTGCCCTTCTTGGAACACATCAATCGCAACCTTGCTATTAGTATCATCAAAGGGGGACATATATCCAACAACATGAATAAATTGCTGCAACCCCTTCAATTGATGGATGCGTTTAGCGAATTCACTGATATGATTGGCGCCGTTTAAAAATACAGAGGTTGCCTCCTGCGTTGTCGCTTGAATATCCATTTGTCCGCCTGCGTGAATAATAACATCCGTGCTCGATACCCTCTCTTTATCTTCATCACTTAGACCTAAATCTGGTTTCGTCAGATCACCTTCGATAAAGTGCATCGCTGCTTCGTTAAAAATACCTTTTTCCTGAAAAGCACATGTGGCTTTACCTTTCGACCTCACTAAAAGAAAAATCATAACCTCCTCTTTCAGAAGCTCCTCCACGAGTTGCCTCCCGATAAAGCCTGTTCCACCTGTTATGAATATCGTCCTCATATCATCCGCTCTCCTTTTTAGTACTAAGTGGTACTAGTTTTGTGCAAAAAAAATGCTTCGCTTATCGAAGCAAGTTAAAAAAGTGGCTGGCTGTTTGCGTGATCACCGTTGCATCCTTCAATGTCTCTGCAAGAAACAGCGCTCCTTCCAGATTCGTTATAAAAAGTGCCGCTACCTCATCAATATGAATCGTATCTCTAAACTCGCCTTTTTCTGCTCCTTGCTTAAGTAATAGAGAGATTTTCATTTGTAATCCTGTGAAAAAGAGACCTATTTTTTCTTTGATGTGCGTAGCTTGTGCCGGAGTTTGAATGTAAAGGGTAATAAACGGACAGCTCCCCTTATACTCTCTGGACTGAACTCCCTGCGATAAATGCTTTAAAAACATCTGGACACGCTCTTCAACGGATAATTGGTTCCGGGAAAGGATTTCATCCATTGCACGCTCATACGTTTCAATCCAATAATCCACGACCCCTGCTAACAACTCTTCCTTATCAGCGAAGTGATAATAGACATTAGATTTGGACACTTTGCTTACACGTACTAATTCATCCATGCTGGTATAAGCAAATCCCTTTTCTAAAAATAAGGCTGCCGCGACTTCAAGCACACGTTTTTGATTCATTACTTTTACCTTTGTCATGACTAGAACTATACAGTACTAATTCGAGTGGTGCAAGTATTTTTATTTTTGCATAACCCCTAACAATCCTCTATAATTGTAGGCTACTATGCACCCAGTCAGGAGGAAATGATGAATTTTATACAAGAGCACCTAGCAGGATATGGAATGAGCGAGCAGATGGTTGTGTATCTCTCGAACATCATTATGGTTTTATGTATTGCCTTACTCTCTATAGTGGCTAATCTTGTTGCCAAAAAAATCGTACTGAGGATCATCATCCATATTATTAATAACAACCGGTATACGTGGGATAATATCTTTTTGGAGAAAAAAGTATTTCACAAGCTGTCGCATCTCGCTCCGGCCTTTATCATTTATTACGCCGCGCCTATTTTTCCGCTGTATCAGTCTTTCATTGTAAAGTTCGCCTTAGCTTATATGATTATTGTAACGATCACGGTGTTTAATGCCCTGCTTGATGCTATCGATGCTATTTATCGTACGTATGAAGTGTCCAAGATGAGACCGATCAGAGGCTACATTCAGGTTGCGAAGATTATACTGTATATTATTGGTGCGATTGTGGTGATTTCTAACCTCATGGGTCAGAATCCGCTAATTCTGCTTAGTGGACTGGGCGCGTTATCCGCTGTTCTGATGCTAGTCTTCAAAGATTCGATATTGGGCCTCGTGGCAGGTATTCAATTATCTTCTAACGATATGGTTCGTGTAGGCGACTGGATTGAAATGCCTAAATATAATGCCGACGGCAATGTAATTGATATTACGCTGAATACGGTAAAGGTGATGAATTTCGATAAAACCATTACCATGATTCCGAGCTATGCCCTGATCTCAGACTCTTTTAAAAATTGGCGGGGGATGGAAGCCTCCGGGGGCAGAAGGATTAAACGAAGTGTCTGTATTGATACAAGCAGCATATGTTTCTGTACCAAAGAAATGATTGAGGAGTTCCAAAAGGTTCACTATCTTAGCGATTATGTCCTGACCAGAGTAGATGAAATTAACGCCTATAATATGGAACATCATATCAATAGGGAGAGCAAAGTGAATGGGCGACAGTTAACGAATATCGGGGTGTTCCGGGAATATGTCCAAGAATATCTGCGCAATCATCCCAAAATTCATAAGGATATGACGCTCATTGTCAGGCAGTTAGCACCAGGAGACAGCGGACTCCCTTTAGAAATTTATGCGTTCAGCAATGAGACTACCTGGGGTGTGTATGAGTCCGTCCAGTCGGATATCTTTGATCACATTTTTGCGATTATCCCTCTGTTTGGACTTCGCGTTTTCCAGAACCCGACGGGCCAGGATATTGTTAATTTAAAAGAAAGGGTAATTACTTCGCATTATTTGGCATGATATAATATGGGGGAATGGAGTTGATGCTGATGCAGGATTTACTTGACCCTCGCGTTGATTTGATCTTCAAACGTATCTTTGGAAGTGAACATAACAAGGATGTATTGTTGGCATTTCTAAATAGTACATTCCGGGAAGCCGGAGAGCCGGCACTGACTGAGATTGTGCTGTTGAATCCTTACACAGAGGCTGACAGTCCTGATGATAAGCAGTCCATTATGGATATTAAAGCGAAGACCGCAGACGGCCAACTCATTAATATTGAAATGCAATTGTTTAACCCTTACCATATGGAGAAGCGGACGTTGTTCTATTGGAGTGAGATGTATTACCATCAGATTCCTAAGGGCAGCAACTATAATACACTGAAGAAATGTGTAACCATCAATATTCTGAACTACTCTTGCCTCAAAAATGATCGCTACCATAGCGTTTTTCACCTACGGGAAGATCATACCGGAATTTCTTTGTTGGACGATATTGAGATACATGTCATTGAGTTGACGAAACTAGATGAACATTCGGTGTCGCTTGAGGAAGGCGGGCTGGTCAATTGGCTGCTGTTCCTAAAAGGTGTGGACAAATCAAACTGGGAGGTGTTGGCGATGAATGAACCAATGTTAAAGAAAGCAATGGATACGTTGGAATTCTTGAGTCAAGATACCGTAGCCAGAATGGAGTATCAAGCTCGTATGAAAGCCCTGAGCGATGAGAAGACGCGTATTGAGGGGGCTAGAGCGGAGGGGGAGCGTAAGAAAGCTGAGGAAATTGCCGGGAAATTACTGGCGATGGGGTTAGAGGTTGAAACTATTGCACAAGCCTCGGGTCTCTCAGTACAGGAAGTAAAGGCATTAAGTCCACTGCAATAGTACAGTTTTCAGATAAGAGTAAAGCCAGCCTGATTGTGTGGGCTGGCTTTTTCTCTCCTATCCTACAACTCTGCCCCCCGATACCCCATCTTCCGGTAACCCTTCACCCGTTTCTTGAACATCCCCATCAGCATGGGGACCTGGAGGTCGATATAATCGTATATTCTAACTTCTTCTTTGTTGGCATGGCTCCGGTGCAGGCGGCCGCATATTGCTGTAGGGTTGAATAGACGATGTCTCCCGCTTAACTACCTGAACAATAAACTTCGCCATCGTTTGCAATAAGCGGTAAAATAAAGAATAAAGCAGTCTCCCTGTAGTGTATAATAAAGCAAATTAAAGTCCCTATCCCTGGATCGGAACGGACAGGAAGCTGAGGAGGAATCGTTGTGGCCAGCATCAGACAGAGAATTGTCCCGCATCTATGGTATGACAAGGAGGCGGCAGAAGCCGCCCGCTTTTATGCTTCTGTGTTCCCGGAGTCCAAGGTAACGAGTGTGACCACCCTTCAGGATACGCCGTCCGGCGATGCGGATCAGGTCTCTTTTGAGGTCTGGGGGCAGCCATTCATGGCGATTAGCGGGGGTCCGTATTTCAAGCTGAATCCGGCTGTATCTTTCTTTGTGAATTTTGATCCTTCACGCGAACAGGATGCAGCAGGCAGACTGGGTGAGGTGTGGGACAAGCTGTCGGAAGGCGGTACCGCCTTGATGCCGCTTGGCAAGTATCCATTCAGTGAGCGGTACGGCTGGATTCAGGATAAGTTCGGAGTGTCCTGGCAGCTGATTCTAACGAACCCGGCAGGGGAGGAGCGGCCTGCAATTATTCCTTCCCTGCTGTTCGTCGGGGATCAATGCGGGAGGGCGGAGGAGGCGATGTCCTTCTATCTGTCTGTATTCAAGGATTCACGGCAAGGTCTTCTTACCCGCTACCCTGCGGGCTCTGCGCCGGATCAGGAAGGAACGGTGATGTTCGCGGACTTCATGCTGGAGAATCTGTGGTTCACGGTCATGGATAGTGCGCATAATCATCAGTTCAGCTTCAATGAAGCCGTCTCCTTTATGGTATCATGCGATTCTCAGGAAGAGATTGACTACTACTGGGACAAGCTGTCCGCAGTTCCTGAAGCCGAGCAATGCGGCTGGCTGAAGGATGCTTTCGGCATCTCCTGGCAGATTGTTCCCGCAGAGATGAACGAGATGATGGAGAAGGGCACACCGGAGCAGCTGGCGCGTGTGACGAAGGCTTTTCTGCAGATGAAGAAGTTCCAGCTTGCGGAGCTGCGTAAGGCCTATAAGGGAGAATAAGAGCGGCAACTTGCTGGAATACCAACACAAGCGATAAGGAACACATCCTTATCGCTTCTTTGCGCGCAAATATAAGAATGTATAGGTTTCACTTGCCCTCACACCTTTCCCCCGCCCTCCCCCGCCCGGTACTTCTTCCGGTACTGGGCCGGTGTCATGCCGTACACCTTCTTGAAGCTGGAATAGAAGGTGTTCAGGGACGAGAAGCCGAAATGCTGGACGATGGGCTCGATCGGGGAGTCGGAGGCAATGAGCTCCTGGCAGATGAAGGTCAGCCGCTTCTCCGATATTTTGTCGGTGATGGACTGGTTGGTCTCTGCTTTATATAGGCTGCGGAAATAATTGACCGACAAGCCCAGGTGATCAGCCAGCATGGTGGCAGACAGATTCGGATCGGTGAGATGACTCTCCATGAACTGGTCCACTTGTGAGATCAGGGCGATATTCTTGGATTGGCTGCGCGCGGCTGCAATGTCTTCGAGCGTCTTGGTAATTAAGGCCTCCATCCAAGGCGTGACGTTATCTATTGTCTCCTGCTGGATGATCTGCTTCTCGATGGACGTTAGCCCCCACGAGCTGGGCAGCGGCTGAGCCGAATGCTCCTGGATGAGCCGGCGGATGTTCATGAACAAGGTGATGAGGGACATTTTGCATTCAAAATATGGAAGTTCCCGCAGCCTCACTACCGCGGAGCGCAGGACCTCCAGAATGACGGGGGCCTCCCCCTTGAGAATGGCCTGGGCGATCTGCCGCTCCTGGCTCACAGGCAAATGATACAATTCCCCGGGTGCATCCGGCAGCCATGCCTTGACGATAAGCGAGCGGTGTCCGAAGCGGAACCGTTCTTGCGTCAGCTCATATGTCTCCAGATATACCTCGTGCATGTCGGTTAAGCCCGGCAAGGTCCGGCCCCAGGCAATGGTGGTGCCCACGGACAAATATTGCTGGATTAATTGCTGGGAGCCTTGCAGCTCCTTCACGAATTCCTCGGATAAGGGAGCCGATAAGATGACAGCCACGTGGTCGTCTCCCATATCGACCGTTTGCAGTTTGTGCCTGGACGCTTGCAGCGACTCTTGAATGATATTGGACATGGCGAACCGCAGCAGACGCCGGTCCTTCTCCGGGTATACTCCCGAGAATTCTGCGAAGTGGTCGATCCGGAAGATCGCTACGGATAGCTGATCTGTCGGCAGATCAATCCCCCATTCCAAGAATTGAGCGCTGATCTCCTCTGCCGAGTGATAAGTCTCCCCCAGAAAATCCCTTAGGAATCGCTCTCGGCCCAGAAATTTATTATGCCGCCATTGCTCGGTAAGCTCGTGAATCTGATTATGCTGCGAGGTAAAGACACTCGATAGGTATTCCAGTTCATTGGCGTTTGCGCCAAGGCCCGGCTTCTCGGCCTGATGCTGCCGCATGACCCGGCTGATCAGCTCCTGAATGGGCGAGTATACCCGTTTGGAGATTAGAATAATCACCGCCAGGGAGGCCGCGAACAAGACGAGGAACAGGATCAGGCTGGTATTTCGCAGGACTGTGATTTTGCCCAGGATGGCGGACTTCGGTATCATCTCAATGAAGGTCCAATCCTGGATGCCCTTGATCGAGGAGTCGGCATACACCACCAGCTTCTCCCCCTGGCCATAGGGCTGGAACAGCTTCCAGCCGCTGGCGCCCTTCATTCCGTGGCTCCGGAGCTCTGCAATCTGCTGCGGACTCATGTCCGTGCTGCTGAAGATCGTCTCGTCGCGGTCATTCAGCACGGTGATGGATCTGCTGGCGAAGTTTGAATTGTTCTGAAGCAGGGTCATGAGATTATCCGTATCCACATTCATGACGAACGCAGAGATGGAACTGCCTTTTTCATAAAATCTGACAATGGTCAGCACGTCCTTGGGTGTATTCCCGGTAAGAGGGAGGGACAAGGTTCGCGGAATGAGCACGCTATGGTTCACTATATCCGGGTCACGTAAGCGCTTAAGTATATCCTGATCGTAAAAAGCGGCGGTATCATTTAACCCAAGCCTGGAGTCAACAACCGTATTCGTATAATCGTTAATGAGGTAGACAGAATCAATGGAGGGGTTGGCGTTCTTAATGTCCATCAGCTGGCTCCATACCTCATAGGTTTCGAAATCGCCGTAATGATCTGAAAGCGCATACACCTTAAGTGCACTGTCATTACTGGAGGAGAAGCTGAAATCAAGCGCCCATTCCATCAGCCGTGACGTATTCCGGGCTCCGTTCACCAAGAGGGATTCCGAATGATCTCCGATCTCGTGCAGCAGGGTCTTGGAGGATTGCCCATAGAGCAGTACGAAGGATACCCCCAGTACCAGAACGTTCGCACTGACAAAATAAAAAATAAGCTTCATATAAGTAGGGTGCCGCTTCAGCGATGCGAAGAGTGGTTGTCTGAATTTCATGGCGCTGGAACCTCCGTAATCATAACTGCCCGGCTCGTAATAAGTAGGTTTATTATAGCATAACGTGCATTTTCGTCTGCCAAATCGTTTGTTTTCGGAAGAGTGTTGTTTTTGGGAAGGCGGTAAATCTGCGCTTGCGGGAAGGATTGGAGCTTCTCGGAATTGCTCTGGCCGTAAGGGCTTGATAAGGTGACGGCATAGATAACGGGACCCTCTTGGGGCGGTTACCGGTCTTGAGGAAAGGGGGGATGTAAAGATGAACTACCAGCTTAACGCAGGTAGACGTTCAAAATGGAGGCATATCGTGCAGAATCCTTTTCTGTATGTAATGGCTGTACCGGGGCTGTTGTTCTTTCTCGTGTTCAGTTATTTGCCCATATACGGGATTATGATTGCCTTCAAAGACTATGATTTTGCCAAGGGGATCACGGGGAGTGACTGGGTAGGTTTTAGAAATTTTGATTACTTTTTTACATCAGATGACTTCTGGATTATTCTGCGGAACACACTGATGCTCAACGTGCTGTTTATTGTGTTTACGACAGCGGCTGCCGTTCTGATTGCACTCATGTTCAATGAGATCCGCAACAAGTATTTCAAACGGATCTCGCAGTCGCTTATTTTCCTTCCTTATTTCATGTCCTGGATTGTGATCGGAATGATTGTGCAATCCTTATTCGGCGGGGAAGAACCCATGATTAATGTCTGGCTGCACAATATCGGTATGGAACCGGTCAACTGGATGTTTGAGTCGAAGCTTTGGCCGTATATACTGACTGTGATCCGTGTATGGCAAGGCGCCGGTTATCTTTCGATCATTTTCCTGGCTTCCATTACGGGAATACCGGAGGATCTGTACGAGGCTGCCCGGATTGACGGAGCATCCAAGCTGCAGATTGTAACCCGCATTACATTGCCGCTGCTGGTGCCGACGATTATGATCATGACGCTGCTGGCCGTAGGCAAAATTTTCAATGGTGACTTTGCGATGATCTATGCGATCATTGGAGACAACTCCATGCTGTATCCGACTACGGACGTTATTGATACCTTTGTCTTCCGCTCGATGAGACAGCTGCACGATTTCGGCATGTCTTCGGCTGTAGGCCTGTTCCAGTCCATTATGGGGCTAATCTTCGTCATTGCCGCCAACTGGGTAACCCGGAGGGTATCTAAAGAATCTGCTTTATTCTAGGAGAGTAACTATGAGACAGAAACATAGCGCTGCGGATCGCACCTTTACGGCATTCGCCCATACGTTCATTTTGCTGTTCACTATATTTTGTCTGTTTCCTTTTCTGCTGATGATTGCCGGCTCGTTTACGGATGAGGAGGAGCTGATTGCGCACGGCTACACCTTATTTCCGCAAAAATTATCGCTGGCCGCTTATAAGGCGGTTCTGCAATCCGATGTATTGTTCAACGGCTATGGCGTCACCGTGTTCATTACGGTTGTCGGGGCCTTAAGCGCCCTGTGCATTTCGGCCATGCTCGGCTATTCACTGGCGAATAAACGGAATGTTCTGCAAACGCCTTTTCTGTTATTCTGCTACTTGCCTATGCTCTTCTCGGGAGGCATCATTCCGTTCTATATTGTGGTCAGCCAGTGGCTGCATTTGCAGAATACGATCTGGGTACTGATTCTAACCATGTTGTGCCAGCCATTCCTCGTCTTCCTGCTGGTCAGCTTCTTCCGCACCATTCCTGAGGAGCTGGAGGAAGCCGCCAGAATAGACGGAGCGAATGAGATGAGAGTGTTCTTCCAGATTATGATTCCGATCTCTAAGCCGATTCTGGCTTCTGTCGGTCTCTTCTATGCGCTGAGCTTCTGGAATGACTGGTTCATGGGACTGATGTTCATCGATAATGAGAAATTATTCCCGCTGCAGTTAATTCTGCGCCGGATGGTCTCCAATATGGAGGCGGCCAAGAATCTGATTCCTTCCGGTGCAGCGATTGCAGTGACACCACCAACTTATGGTGTGCGGATGGCGACAACTGTGCTGACCATCGGCCCGATTGTACTGCTGTATCCGATGCTTCAGAAATATTTTGTCAAAGGTCTAACGGTAGGAGCGGTAAAAGGGTAAGTTATTCAAATTGTGTCCATAGATATGGGAGGGTTATGAGATGAGGTTAAAAAGATGGTTTGGCACGGCAACAACAGCGGTATTGGTATCGTCACTGGTGCTCGCGGGCTGCGGGGGAAACACGAAAAATGAAGGCAATGCCGCGAATCCCCCGTCCAGTACAGACAGTGCAGCTCCTGCTGCCAAAGACATTGTGACGCTAAAGGCTTATTTCCCGGGAGATAAACCTGCGGGGTTCGATACTGTGCTGCAGGCGGTTAACGACAAGCTGAAAGCGGATAATATCGGAGCCGCCTTGAATGTCAATTTCATGCCATGGTCCGATTACGGGAATGCGGTATCCGTGAAGATGTCTGCCGGGGAAGAGTTCGATATGTATCTGGATGCTCCTTGGATATCCATGAACCAGATGATTGAGAGTAAATCTTTGATGGAGCTGGATGCGGCAGTGGCTGCACGGCCCGAGCTGAAGGCGTCCATTCCGGAGGAAATGTGGGAGTACAACAAGTTCGGCGGCAAAATTATGGGGGTTCCGCTCGGCACCACCCAAGGCCAGCTCTATGGCCTGCTGATCCGCAAGGACTTACGCGAGAAATACGGGCTTCCCGAGCTGAAAACGCTGGGTGACCTGGAGAAATTCCTGTATGCGGTCAAGGAAAATGAGAAAGACGTCAAGCCTTTTGTCATTAACGGAATTAAGGCGGATAAGCTGCCATTCATTCTGAGTGACTCTGCGAATCTGGCAAAGGATGAAGTGCTGGAGATTGGGGTCAACATGTTCTCGTATTCGATCAAGGATAAGAAGGTCATTGGCCAATGGGTGAGTCCGACGATTGCCGATGCCTATGAACGTGTCACCAAATATTATAAGGATGGAATTATCTCCAAGAATATTGCCCAGGAGCAAAATGCGGAGACGCTGTTCAAGCAAGGTAAATATGCGGCGACCTACTATGCAGCCGATGGTGTAGAAGGATTGAAATATTCGGAAATGCTGAAGGATGGCAGCGACAAGCTGGAGATCTTCATTCCGAACGGGGAGCAGGCCAAGCCTTATACGGCTTATCAGCAATGGAACTTCCTCTGTATACCGACGACTTCCAAGCATTCGGATACAGTTATGGATGTAATGAACTGGCTGTCGATTAAGGAGAACCATGATCTGATGGAATACGGCATTCAAGGGAAAGACTGGGAGCCTGTCGGCGATTCGAGCTATAAGGTACTGTCCGCGTATACCTTCCCTGGTTATGTGCTGACCTGGCGGCCGACGCTGAACCGTACACCTGACAACATGATGCCGGATGACAAGAAGTGGTTCGATTTCTCGACCAAGACATCCAACTTCACGCTGAGTCCAATTGCAGGCTTCAACTTCAACGCCGAGAAGGTAAAGACGGAATATGCCAAAATCACGCCGCTTCATGATTCGATCTTCCTGCCGCTCAGCCAAGGCCTGATCCCTGCGGAGGAAGGAAAGAAAACGATGGAGGATAAAATGGCCAGTCTCGGCGGGCAAAAAGTGATCGATGAAATTCAGGCTCAGATTGATGCCGTTACTTCCGGGAAATAACCGTACTTCACACAGAAAGAGGTCACTCCAATGAAAATAACACGCAGCGCGCATAATCCGCTGATTGAAGCCGGGGATGTTGTCCCCTCCCGTCCCGATTTCCGGGTGCTGGGTGCCTTCAATGCAGGCGTGGCGCAGCTACAGGATGAGACGATCCTCTTGCTGCGCGTTGCCGAAGCGCCGATATCGGACCAGGCGGACGAGGTGCTCGTTCCCCGGCTGAATGAGGCAGGGACGGAGGTGCAGGTGGAGCGTTACGACAAGAGCGATCCGGGCTATGATTTCTCCGACTCGCGCTTCGTAGCCAAGGACGGACAGACGGTCATGCTCACCTCCTTATCCCATCTGCGGGTAGCACGAAGCCGAGATGGCATTCATTTCGAGGTGGAGCCGCAACCGGCCCTGTTCCCGGAGCATCCTCTGGAAGCCTGGGGGATCGAAGATCCGCGGGTGACCCGGATCGGGGACACCTATTACATCACTTACAGCGCAGCCTCCGCGCGCGGTGTCGGTGTCGGGCTGGCGGAGACCAACGACTTCCGGACGTTCAAGCGGCGCGGGATGATGCTGCCTCCCGAGAATAAGGATGTCATGATTTTCCCCGAGAAAATTGGTGGCAAATACTACGCTCTGCATCGTCCGGTGCCGAAGTCATTCGGCGCACCCGAGATGTGGATCGCGGAATCGCCCGATCTGGATCATTGGGGGAACCACCGCTTCCTGATGGGACTCGGCGAGCAGGGCTGGGACTCGGCCCGTATGGGCGGCGGGGCGGTTCCGATTCGAACCGAACGCGGCTGGCTTGCGCTGTATCATGGCGCGGACAGCAGCCACCGTTATTGTATGGGAGCGGTGCTGCTGGATCTGGAGGACCCGTCCCGGGTCATTGCGAGATCGCGTGTCCCAGTATTGGAGCCGGAAGCTTCCTATGAGGTGAACGGATTCTTCGGCAAGGTCGTGTTCTCATGCGGAGCCCTGCTGCTGGACCAGACGGTCCGTATGTATTACGGAGCTGCGGACGAAGTGATGGCAGTGGCGGACATTCCCCTGGAGGATATATTAAGTACGCTGTGGTAAAAAGCTGGAGGCAGTGCAAGCTGCCTTCTTTCATCCGCTAAAAGGAAAGCGCTGTCAAAATAATGGCCCAGATAGCAAAGGAGCGTGTACATGACTGGTAACATGCAAAGTAGGATCAAGAGATGGATATGTCTCGTTATGGTTGGTTTGATGATCTCGACCCTCGGGTTCCACTACCCTGTATCGGCAGATGGATCGTCGCAAGAGCTGGCTGAAATGAAGCTGATGAAGCAGCGGGTGGTAGACTTCTATATCTCCAAAGATATCATCAATGACGGAACGAACGGCCGGGTCGAATGGACCTTCAAATCACAGGCCGGGACCTACTTATCTAGTCAAAAGGCGAATGGAAGCTGGGGCGATGTAGATTATACCAGTACGGCTTCCAGTGCCAACGGGCGGGCGTGGTCGCCTTACCTTGCGCTGGACCGGATGCAATCGATGGCTCAGGCTTTTGCAGACCCGAAGGGGCCTTACTATCACGATGAAGCCCTGTTAGCCGGTATTCAGAAAGCACTGGATCACTGGTTCACGGTCAAGCCGACCTCCACTAATTGGTGGGAGACCGGAATCGGCAAGCAACTGCGGCTTAGCAAAATCGCGCTGCTGTGTGAAGGCTATCTGACTGCGGAGCAGGCTGCGAGTATTATCGATACGTTAGACAAAGAGCCCAACACTATCGATGGAGCCAACTCGTCCTGGTATAACCAGAATTATATGATCCGCGGCTTATTGCTGGAGGATGCCCGGAATGTCCGCAGCGCTGTAGAGGCGTTTAACGTGCTCTCGGCGGTGACGGAGACGCTAACGGGAATCCAGTCTGACATGTCCTTTTTCATGCATGGGAAGACGAATTATACCACGGGCTATGGAAGAAGCTTCGCCAGAGATATGTCCTTCTGGGCCTATGTCGTCTCGGGCACAAGCTTCGCCTACAGCCAGGCGGCGATTGACTCGTTGTCCTCTTATGTGCTGGATGGGACCAGATATCTGGTGAGAGGTGATGTTGCCGATCTGGGGATGGGGATGAACGGACCGGAGTGGCCGGATTATGAGAGCTCTGCGCTGACCTTCTACGAAGATCCGCTGGAGTGGATGCAGGCGGCCAATCCGAAGCGGGCGGATGAGTTCGCCGTTTTCCTGAATAATATCCGGGGTATTGGCACGGTCACAGGCAATGGACTGGATGCGAATAATATGACGCAATGGCAGACCCTGGTCTCCTCTCATATGCGGAAGGATTACGGAATCACAGTCAAGATGTCCTCCAGCACGGTCAAGGGCGGCGAATGGAGAACCATTAATCCAAGCGGATATAACCTGCTCTACTGGACTCCGCAAGGCGCCACGGCTATCCAGAGAACCGGGGATGAGTACAGAACCGTGTACCCGCTGATGGACTGGAATCATGTTCCGGGAACAACAGCTCCCTACGTTTTCACGAAGGAGAATAACTTCAACAACCCGAAGACCTTTGTGGGCGGCGTAACCAATGAGCGGTACGGAGCCACGGCGTTTGATTTCAACAAGCTGAGTACCAGCGGGAAAAAGGGCTACTTTTTCTTCGATGATGAAATGGTAGCGCTGGGCGCAGGCATCACTTCGACGAATGCTGCACCGGTCCATACCACGCTGAACCAGAGTCTGGCAGTAGGCGATGTGCTCGTTGACGGCAAAGCCGTTGCAGAGGCAACGTCGCAGGTGAACGGACGCTGGGCCTATAACGATCATACCGGTTATGTGTTCCCGGATAAGACGGACTTCCAGGTGAAGCAGGAGACGAAGACCGGGAAATGGAGCGATGTGGTTACTGGCAGTTCAACAGAGCCCATCACTAAGCCGTTGTTCTCGATGTGGCTGGATCATGGCGTGAAGCCGGTCAATGCGTCCTATCAATACATCGTATTGCCGGGTAAAACCGCCGGGGAGGTTGGCAGCTACGCGGAAGCAAACCCGATTAGTATTCTCGCGAATACCCCGTCCGTGCAAGCGGTCCGGCACCGTTCGCTTGGCATTGCGGAGTTGCTGTTCTATCAGCCGGGTACGGTGACGCTAAGAGAAGGACTGACTGTCACCGTAGATAAACCGTCGATGGTGATCGTTGATGAATCTGCGGACCCTGTCCGCATCTCGGTGGCGAATCCCGAAACGCCGGGGATTACCGTTAATGTAACGCTGAACCGGAACGGGGACCAGACTACAACCACGTACAGACTCGGTAAAGATACGTTTACCGGCCGGAGTGAGACGCTAAGCGAGGGAGCTTCTATCGACGACAGCGGGTATGATCTCGCTTACAGTAAAGGAGCGGCTGCTTCCTCCAGCGTAGGCAAGCAATTTGCTTCCAATGCTAACGATCTCTACAGAACCTCCAGCTGGAGTTCTAACGCTTCGGACGATGAATGGATTTACGTTGATCTGCAGGATCAATATATGATCAATAAGGTTAGACTGCATTGGGAGAAGGCTTACGGCAAAAGCTATAAAATCCAAGTATCCGATGATGCGGCCACCTGGAAGGATGTTTATGCGACCTCGATGGGAGATGGGGGAACCGACGACATTTCTTTCGGTAAAACCAGTGCCAGATTCGTCCGCATGCAGGGCGTTCAGCAGGGAACCGGAGAGGGCTACTCGCTTGCTGAATTTAACGTGTATGAAGCGGTTGCCCTGAACCTTGCGGAAGGCAAAACCGTGATTGCAAGCTCATCCAAAGCCGCCGATGTGGCAGTGGGGAATGCGGTAGACGGCTCATTGACGACCCGCTGGGGGTCCAACTATGCCGATCCGCAGTGGATTTATGTCGATCTTGGCGCAAGTCAGCCTATTGCTAAGGTCATGCTGCACTGGGAAAGTTCGTATGGAAAGGAATACCGGATCGATGTCTCCGATACGCTGGACGACTGGAAGACAGTATATAGTACATCCAGCGGAGATGGGGATATCGACGAGATCTCTATCGATTCGGTTAATGCCAGATATGTCCGGATGTACGGAACTCAGAGAGCATCCAAGTACGGATACTCGCTCTGGGAATTCAAAGTGTTCGGACCAGAGAACGCAGAGAGGGTTCCGGCCCGGGTTGAGCTGGCGGCAGCGCCATCTTCGGTGGTGCCTGGAGGCAAAGTATCCGTTACGGGGGCCGTTTATGGGGACAACGATCTTCCGGTTCCGGGTGTAGACGTTGAACTCATAGCAGCCGATGGTAGCCTTGAACCTGCGAAAGTAACTACAGATGTGTACGGCAAGTTCAGTACGATCTATACTGCAGCATCGGTTCCCGGTAAGGTATCCATCTCGGCCGTACTGCCGGCAAGTCCATCCGTGACAGGGGCGGTTACCGTATCCGTTGAAGAAGAGGCTGTGCCTGTATCCGCCCGGATTGAACTGCAGGCCACACCGTCCTCCGTATCCGCTGGAGGCAAAGTGTCCGTTACGGGAACCGTCTATGACGGTGAAGATCTTCCGTTAGCCGGTGCTGCGGTCAGTCTCATGGCAGCCTCGGGTAGTTTCGAGCCTGCACTTGCCGTAACGGATGAGAACGGAAGGTTCAGTACGGTGTTTACGGCACCATCCGCAGCCGGGGATATCGCAATTAAGGCTGTACTGACCGGCAATCCTTCCGTGACGAATACGGTTACCGTTTCGGTTAGCAAGGCGATACCGGTACCTGCTCTTATTGAACTACAGGCAGCACCGTCTACTGTGAATACCGGAGATGAAGTATCCATCACAGGGATCGTCTCGGGTAGTGACAATCTTCCGGTCTCCGGCGTAGAGGTTGCACTCGCGGCTTCCTCGGGCAGCCTTGAGCCTGCTCATGCCGTCACAGACGCGAACGGCCGGTTCAGCGCGGTCCTTACGGCACCGTCCACATCTGGAGAAGTGACGGTTACGGCGGTCTTGAGTGCGTATCCGTCCATTACGGGGAAAATCAACGTTTCGGTTAACGAGCGTTCGGGCGGCGGAAACGGCGGCGATCCGGGAGGTGAAGGGCCAGTGACTCCGTCAGTACCAGTAGCGCCGGTTATTGTTGGAACGCCTAGTAAGCCAGACGAGGGCCCGCAAACCCCCGCTAATCCGGTGCCTGGTCCATCCTTAACAGATATTGCCGGACATTGGGCCGAAGCCAGTATCCGCGAAGCCGTCAAGCAAGGGATCATTACAGGGTATCCGAACGGTTCGTTCCAGCCTGACCGTACCGTGACCCGTGCAGAATTCACGGTGATGCTGGCAAAGGCGCTGAAGCTTCAGAACACAGAAGCAGCGTTGTCCTTCAAGGACAGTGACCGGATCGGTTCGTGGGCCCGGACCGCCATCTCGCAGGCGGTAGCCTTGGGAATCATCCAGGGGGATAACAACAGCAATTTCCGCCCGGATGCGCCTGTAACCAGAGCGGAAATGGCCGTCATGCTGGCAAGAGCATTACGCCTTGCTCCCGCTGCACATTCCGCTGGATTCGCGGATGACCGCGACATCCCGGCCTGGGCAGTTGGAGCAGCAGCCGAGATGAAGAAGTCAGGATTGATGCAGGGTAAGGGCAACAACAGCTTCTTCCCGAAAGCTGCTGCAACGCGGGCAGAGACCGTCACAGTTCTGCTTAGAATGCTGGCAGCTAAGTAAACATAACCAACCTTTCATTTGTATACGTTAGAACACGGCAAAGCAGCGATTCTCCTGTTGTTAGGGAATCGCTGCTTTGTATTTTTGGCCATCTAATCGGCTATGATCATAAGGAGATCAATGACAACCAGTACACTTATGCTATAATTTAATAAAGTGTTTTTGAGCTTAGAGAAAATTGGATAAAGGATGCATTGACCAACCATGTATGAGAATCAGACTTCTATGCACCACAAGCTCTTTATTATCGGCGCAGGTGCTGCCGGACTAATGGCTGCTGTTACTGCGAGTGATATGGGAATCGATACTGCTATTCTGGAGAGTAACGACCGGATTGGCAAGAAGATCTTAATGACAGGTGATGGCCGCTGCAACATTACGAATGAATCCACTGTGACAGATACGGATGAAGCAGCTGCTTTATCGCGCAAATATCACAGTAATCAATCCGAATTTCCGCTTGCAGTAGTGCAGCAGTATGGCGTCAGTCAGACGATTGATTTTTTCTCCTTTCTCGGGCTGCCGCTGACAAGACTCAAGGGGGGCTTGCTGTACCCGATGTCGCTGCAGGCAGCGGCGGTACTGGATATTTTCCAGCTGGCGCTAGAGGATCGGAATGTTCCCGTATACCTTAAGAATAAAGTGGTGGATGTTACGGCTTCGGCAGATCATCCTCGCTTCACGATAAAATGCCTAACCGAGACAGAGGAAGAGGTTGTGTATACTAGCGACTATCTGCTTCTGTCTACGGGGGGCAACACCGGTCCCAATGCAGGAAAAGAACCTCCGGGTTATACCCTTGCCGAGCGTCTGGGGCACACCGTGATTGAGCCTTTTCCGGCCATTGTGCAATTGAAGCTGCAATATCCGAATATGAGGGCACTGTCCAGTATCAAATCTCAGGGACAAGCTCATATCATTGTTAAGGGTAAAGTCATCGGCAGTGAACAGGGTGAGCTGGCCTTCACCGACTATGGGATTACCGGTCCGCCCATTCTCCAGCTAAGCAGGAAGGCTGCCTATCATCTGGCCAGAGGAGAACAGGTGAAATTATCGGTGGATCTGATGCCTGGCCGCACAGAGGAAGAGCTAGTGGAGTTCCTAGAAAAGCTCTGGGAGACCTTTGGGCACCGGACCGTGGCGGATTCCCTCGTGGGTATCTTCAATAAAAAGCTTGTTACGGTCCTGCTTAAGGAGACGGGCTTAGATCAACAGCCACAGCTTCTTTGCCAGAATCTGCCGCAGAAAACTAAAGAGAACTTTTATAGGCTCTTGAAGCGTTGGGAATTTAAAGTGACGGATACCAATGGCTTTACGAATGCGCAGGTGACAGCCGGCGGCATTGATACGTCGGAGCTCATCCGGGGAACGCTGGAATCCAAGCTGGTGCCCGGGCTGTATCTGGCTGGCGAGGTGATGGATGTGGACGGAGATTTCGGCGGCTATAACCTGCAATGGGCCTGGAGTTCCGGATATGTGGCTGCCATGGCGATAGCTAAGTCCATTCAATAAATTTATTAGGAAAAGGGATGCATCAATTAACATGTATAAGGATCAGACTTCTAAGCACCACGAGCTGTTCATTATCGGTGGGGGTGCTGCAGGTCTAATGGCTGCAGTTACAGCGAGGGATCAAGGTATTGATACAGCCATTATTGAAAGCAATGACCGGCTCGGTAAGAAAATAATAACGACAGGTAACGGGCGTTGCAACATTACGAACCAATCCACCGCCACCGGTACGGATGAAGCAGCTGCTTTATCAGTGAAGTATCATAGCAATCAGGCAGGATTCCCACTACATGTATTGCAGCAATTCGGTGTCCGCCAGACGATCGAATTTTTCTCCTCGCTCGGGCTTCCTTTTATGAGCTTGGAGAATGGCCGGATGTATCCGATGTCGCTGCAGGCGGCTTCGGTGCCGGGGGTGTTTAAGCTGGCGCTGGAGGACCGGAATGTCCCCGTATATTATAAACATAAAGTATTGGATGTGACCGTTTCGGCGGGACATCCGCGGTTCGCGATAACCTGCCAGACCGAGACAGAGGAACAGGTTGTGTATACCAGCGACTACCTTTTTCTATGTACCGGCGGCCTTACCGCTCCCAAAACAGGAACAGACGGCTCCGGTTATACACTTGTCCAGCGTCTGGGACACACCATGATCCACCCGGTGCCAGGCATTGTACAATTGAAGCTGGATTATCCGTATTTGAAGGAACTGTCGGGCATCAAATTTGAGGGAGAGGCCCATGTGATCGTGAACCATGAGGTTATCCGCACGGAGTCCGGGGAGATTCTTTTTACGGACTATGGGATCTCGGGCCCGCCCATCCTTCAGCTAAGCAGAAAGGCTGCGTATAATCTCGGCATAGGAGAATCCGTGACCCTGTCGGTTGATTTGATGCCGGAGCGTACAGAGGAAGAGTTAATTGATTTCCTGGAAATCCACTGGGGGATCTTCGGACACCGGACGGTTGCCGATTCCTTCGTGGGTATCGTCAGCAAGAAACTGATTCCAGTGCTGCTGAAGGAGGCTGGAATTGATCAACAGCTGCATCTGCTGTGTCAGGATCTATCGTGGAAAACCAAGAAAATATTCTATAAACTATTGAAGCGTTGGGAATTTAAAATCACCGATACCAACAGCTTCACGAATGCACAGACCACTGCGGGTGGCATCGATACAACGGAGCTAGTTGAAGGAACGCTGGAATCTAAACTGGTGCCTGGCCTCTATCTGGCCGGTGAGGTGATGGATGTGGACGGCGATTGCGGCGGCTATAACCTGCAATGGGCCTGGAGCTCCGGATATGTCGCCGCGATGGCGCTTGCGGACCGGCGTGCCCGCATCACGTAAGGGTAGAGGGCCGCTGACAATACAGTACTAATGAAGGCACCTTTAAGGGTGTCTTTTTTTGGATTTTCAGACCTCCGAAAGATTCTTTAATGTTCGCTTTTTTATATTTTTCCAGCGACACAGTGTGCTTTAATAAGTTTAGTTAATGCTTGAAGTTCATATTTATGGTTAACCATATCAACAGTGAAGTCTTCTGCTTTTTTGACATCCATATTAAAGAACAAGTCATTATAGCTTAGGAAAATAACAAGTGCTGTGAAAGCAGTACGTTTATTTGCATTGTGAAACGGATGGTTTTGACCCAGTGACTCGAACAAAGCGGCGGCTTTTTCAAAAATGGTAGGGTAAGCATCTTCTTCAAAAGCTGAAGATTGTGGGCAAAGGACAGCAGATTCGAGCAGTCCCGGCTCTTTTACACCAACTTGTTCACCGGGACTATAGCGTTGAATCATTGCGAGATTAATGGCTATGCCTTCTTGGACGGATAAAAAACGGGTTTGAATCATCTGTCTTTGAGACCATGTAAGGTCTGATCGTATTGATTAATAACATCTGCCAAAGAATCCATAAAATCTTCACTAATTCCATGAGGAAGCGATACCTTTGTTGACTTTTTTATAATAATTTCTCCAGTGGACTGGTTTATGTCGATAAGAACGGTATCCCCTTGATCCAGCCCTATTTGCTTTAGTGCATCAGTCATTGTTATACCTAAGCTGTTTCCGAATTTAGTGACTTTTCGTTCCATTTCAACCATCCTATTCATTAAAAGTCCTCCTCAATATTGTGTTCAACTGTTATAACAATTATACATTAGGGATGGCTTAACGTAAATATGCTAAGCAACTGTCAAGCCTATCCTGATCGTCCATGTTAACAGGTTTTTAAGGACCTAAAGAATTGTTGATAGGACTAGATTTAAATGAATAAGTTCAACTAAGCCAAGGAGGCCTTATTATATGAGCAGAGAGGCTGAGAAGCCACTGAACGATGGCCCTATAATCCGCAAGGAAAAGGTTATTGCTTCAAAAATGATCCGTATCTATTGCAAGAAAAAACATCATAAGAAGGAGCTCTGTGAGGAATGCCGGAATTTAAATGAGTATGTCATGAAAAGACTCTCCTACTGCAAATTTGGTGAAGAGAAAACCGCTTGTGCGAAGTGTCCGATTCATTGTTATACACCCGTCTACCGCCAGAAAATCAAGGGAGTTATGCGTTTCTCGGGACCCTGGATGTTGTTGTATCATCCGTTAGAGTCCATAAAGCATATCCCCCTACCGGAGAAGTTAAAAAGACCGCTGTCCCGATAGTCAGCAGCCACCTCCCACGGTTGCCAGGCGATTGATGCTAAACCTTCCCTTGCCCCAACCACTCCCGCTTCAATATAGCGAATTGCTGGGTATTCTCGTACTTCGGCGTTCCGTCTTCGTTCGTGGTGAAGGAGATGAATTCGAGGAAGCAGCCTTCCCGGCGCATGCCCAGCTTCTCGACCAGCTTCTGCGATCTGAAGTTGTCGTCCTCGACGTAGGCGTAGATGCGTCTGGCTTCCTGCTCCAGGAAAAGGTAGCGCAGCAGCGCGCGGGCGCTTTCGCTGGCATAGCCGACGCCCTCGTAGGCCGGGTTGAAGTGCCAGCCTACGCTGTAGGTATCGGGCTCCTCCTTCATGCAGAACAGATCGCCAATAATCGCCCCGGTCTCCTTCAGAGTGACGGCCAGGTGGGAGTCGTCCTGACTTCGTTCAATTGCGGTGGCGATGGCTTCTTCTAACGTGGAGAGGCGTTCGCTCAGGAAGCAGTTCACCCGCGGATTCGCCAAATACTCTAGCATCCCCGGTGCATCCGTCTCCCGGAAGTTTCTGATGATTAATCGGTCGGTAGTGAATTTTTGCATGATGATCCTCCCTAAATGAAGTGAGCGTGTTATTTACCGGCAAACGGATGTGGACGGAATACGTGTCCCCATTGCTTGTGAATGTGATTTCGCCCTTATGCTGGCTGATGATTTTGTGGCAGGTTTTGAGGCCGATCCCGGTGCTATGGACCTCATGGGCCTCCGTTTGTATAACATTCGTGATATCTATCAACAGCCAGCGGTCTTCAATCCTATACGCAATCGTGACGGGAGCAGACGTATCGGCATACTTCGTAATGTTGGAGAACAGGTTGTCGAATACCCGCCTGAAGGAGATCAGGTGAAGATCCACGCGGAAAGGGACAGGGGACGGCTCCCAGGCTACCTGGAAGCCGTGATTCTCCAGCAACATCGACTGCTCATCGATTAACTGATCCATGAGCTGAATCCCATCGTACGACTCGAACTCCAAGTCATTCTCCTCTGTGTTGTACACGGTGAAATATTCGAATAGCTTGTCGGACAGATGCTTGATCTGATAGGCTTTTTCCCTGCTGTTATGAATGTATTTCGCTAACGCTTCCTGATCCTGATATTTCTTGTATTCGATGATGTCCAGGTAGCCGACCAATGCGGTGAGCGGTGTCCGCAGATCGTGGGACATGGCGGTGACCAGCTCGCTGTTGGCCAATCTGGCCTGCTCCTCGCTCTCCAGGCGCTCGATGAACGATTTCCTCATCTCATTAATGCTCTGGGCCAGCGACGATAGCTCATCCTTCCCTTTCAGCGTAATCGGATAATCCAGATTCCCGCCCTCCAGAATTTTAATTTCCTTCTCCAGCACGCCAATGTAAGAGGTCTTCTTGTTGATGAAGAACAGGACCAGGACGATGAAGAATAAGAACGACAGAATCACACCCAGAATCGTAATGAGGTTGTAGTACTTGTATTCAAAAAAATACTCCATATAGACCTTCGCAGTCGTATCCGCAAAGGTAACCGTAGAATATTGGGATTTGCTGAAAATGCTAGGGTCCGGTAGAAACCTTGTATTCTCGGTCTTGATGGTGTACCCGTCTGTAGAGTAGAGAAATTGGTTGTCCTTATAGAGATAGAGATTTACGTACTTGGTTTTCCTGACCCATTCAGCTATTTTTGCGTCATCCTTAAGCGCAAGATGCTGCCCGGAGATATATTCCTGGAGTGCCGGAAGGGCTTGCTCTTCTTGCTTGTTGATGAACGAGCTTCTGGTCCGGTAATGCTCCAGCAGATCTTCGCCTGTGGACTGCAGCAGCAGGAACAGCATGGCAGAGGCTATGAAAGAACCGATCAGGCACAGGATTAATTTCAGTTTCAGCCTGCTCCACCGCAGCTTGTTATTCAATCCGGTACCCCTTTCCCCAGACGGTTTTGATGAACTTGGGATTCTGCGGGTCCTTCTCCAGCTTCATCCGCAGGTTGCGGATATGAACCATCACCGTATTGTTGCAGCTGTAGAAGTAAGGCTCGCCCCACACACTCTCATACAGATTCTGCGCCGAGAAAATTTTATTGCGGTTGCCGGCCATCAGCGCCAGCAGCTTGTACTCAATTTCGGTCAGGGTCAGCTCCTTCCCGTTCATCATTACCTCGTTGACAGCAGGATTAATGCTTAGCCCGTTGAAGGTAATCACATCTGAGGGGGCGGAGGTATCCTCTTTGCCTTTATATACATAATACCGCCTAAGTAAGGCTTTCACCCGCGACACCAGTTCGGTGTAGGAGAAGGGCTTGGACAGGTAATCGTCACTTCCGGCCGAGAAGGCCAAGGTTTTGTCAGAATCCTGGGTCTTAGCTGTCAAAAATAAGATAGGCGCGCTGGTCAGCTCACGAATCTCCACGCAGGCCTTAATTCCCGACTTCCGGGGCATCATCATGTCCAGAATGATCAGGTCAATGGTATCGTCTACTTTATTCACGGCATCTTCACCGTCAACAGCTTCAATGACATGGTATTGCTCACTCTCCAGCAGCACCCGGACAATCTCCCGGATCTCGTGGTTGTCGTCGGCTATAAGTATGGTCTTCGCAGGATTCATCATTCCTCCATCCCCCTCCTTTCCCGGGCACTCGTCGTGCTTACATTATAGATTGTCCATAGCGCTTAAACCACCGGATGACAGGCGACTTAAGAATTCTTAAGGAATTCCATGCCCGGATCTTAAGAATATTCACCTAAGCTGGAGATATCATAAGCCAGTGAAGAGAGGGATTCGTAAATGGATTGGTTATTACAAAAAAAGCGGGTCAGCAAGGTTCTCCTCGCTTGCGTAGGCCTTGTGACCACGATCGTATTCATCAGATACCTGCCGCAGCTTCTGCGGCTGACGATGTCGCTGGACGGCTTCCGCGATTATATCCTCTCTACGGGGAAGTTAGGGCCGGTTATGCTGGTGCTCTTCCAGATTCTCCAGACGGTGATCGCCCCCATACCGGGGGAGGTCGTTCAAATTGCCGGGGGATACATCTATGGCACCACGTTAGGTGCGGTCTTCGTTACCGGGGGAATGCTGCTGGGGGCGATGATCGCTTTTTACTTCACCAGATTCCTGGGCGGATCATTCATTGAAGGCTTGCTGCAAAGGGAGAAGTTCAAGTGGATGCGGGGGATGATGGATAATAACAAATTCTCGGTTTTCCTGTTTATTATCTTTATCATTCCCGGACTTCCCAAGGATATGTTCATCTATGCAGCGGGTTTGACGACGATGAAGCCCCTAAGATTCTTTATGATCCTGCTCATCGCCAGATTTCCGTGGCTGCTGGCCTCCGTAAGCATTGGGGCTAATATCTACCACAAGAATTATGGACCCACCATCGTCATCTCCGCTATCTCCGTCCTGGCCTTTATCTTCGGATTAATCTATAAGGACAAGCTAATTGACAAATTATCTTCCTTCAAAGGTGGCAAAAGCGGGCTGTAGCCGCAACATGCAGGAATGATGTCTGTAAGTTGGACATAGAGTGGTACTACAGGAGGCGTTGCATATGTTAATTCAGCTTAGTGTTGCTTTGGCTGCGGTTGCTTTTGTCTGTCTGGTAGCATTTGTCATCCTTACGCTGCGCAAGGGAATGACCACACTCGGCGAGACCAACAGGACGCTGGGCGAGGTGAGGAATGCGATTCATGGATTAACGGGAGAGGCGACTCAGCTCATTCACACGGCGAATCAGGTCACCCGGGATGTGAAGGGGAAGATCAAGACCATCGATCCGATCTTTGAATCGGCACACAATGTAGGGGAAGTTATTCAGACGGTGACCGAGACCTTCAAGAAGAACGCTACCGACATCGGCCAGAGCTTGAGCCCAGAGCCGGAGAAGGCTGCGGTCAAAAGTAAAAGCGGCCAGATCCGCGTCAATACGAAGTTTCAGTGAGCTTTCCATTATTGATGAAGAAGCGTCAGTTCAAGGCACCCCGGACGGGTGTCTTTTTGTATGCAGGTATCATTTCGCTGCAAAATAATCATTTTCTCATAATAGCGCATAATCGGAGGTGATATGAGCAAATGATTGTTTCAGCACTAATTCGGCTTCTGCTATGCTCGGGGTATCCGACAGGTTCATTTCCGTCTACTTCAAGGGTTCGGATCACCCGGTACAAGAGGAGGGCAGACACCGAAATTCCACAGGTTATTGCAAGCGGTTACAACTGTATTCTGCAACAAATTTAAATCGGGAGGCAAATCAATGAATAGAATCGTTGCGAAGGTAACCAGTATAGGATTGTTGTTTTCTCTTGGACTCACTCTGTTATTCAGCGGGTGGGGGACTGCAGTAGTACATGCTGCAGGGCTTACGGTAACAGGCAGTGGAGGCGGAAATGAAGCTGCCTACGTGGAGTGGTCACCTGTCAGTAATGCATCGGGATATAAGGTATTCATCAAAGCGGCAAGCGCCGCAGATTCCCAGTATCAGCAGCTTCATAATGAACTGATCCGCAAATATGCCTCTTACTGGAGAGCAGATGCCGTAGGCCTTGCGGCCGGAAGCTATGTGATGAAGGTGGAAGCCGTGCTGTCAGGCGGGGGAACAGCAAATGCAGTGACGGGTACGCTGGCCGCTGCGCCTTATGACCGGTCAGGGTTTGCTTTTTCCACAGCTTCACCTTATGGTACAGGCTCTGGTGCTTATAATGACAATGGAACGCTGAAGAGCGGGGCACAGGTGCTGTATGTCACCTCTCAGAATGCGCAGACCGTAACACTTCCCGTTGTTGTCAGCAGTTCGGGTACAGTGCAGACGGGAGTTGGTCTTGGCGGCATTCTTACTCTTCGGCAAAAAGGCTATGATACCACCCCGCTTGCCATCCGGTTCATCGGAAAGGTGACAGCCGCCGACCTCAGCGGACAGCTGAACAGCAGCGGGTATCTTGAGCTCAAAGGCAAAAATAATTATACGGAAATGAACATTACCCTCGAAGGAATAGGGAAAGATGCGACTGCCTACGGCTGGGGAATGCTGCTCAGGTATACCGGGAATGTAGAGGTAAGGAACCTGGGCGTAATGTTGTTCCCGGATGACGGCATTTCCATGGATACAGGCAACGCGAATGTGTGGGTGCATAATAACGATATTTTCTATGGATCAGCGGGAAGTGATGCCGACCAGGCCAAGGGGGACGGTTCTACGGACCTCAAGAAGGGATCAACGTATATCACTATCTCGTACAACCACTATTTTGATTCCGGAAAAGCATCACTGGTCGGACTTAGCGAATCCGCAGAATTCTTCGTGACCTTCCATCATAACTGGTTCGACCACTCCGACTCCCGTCACCCGCGGATCAGAGTAGCTTCGGTCCATGTGTATAATAACTTCTATGACGGCGTATCCAAATATGGTGTGGGCGTAACTACCGGCGCTTCGGCCTTCGTGGAAGGAAATGTGTTCAGGAATACCAAGAACCCGATGCTAAGCTCCCTGCAAGGCACAGATGCTCTGGGCGAAGGCACGTTCTCCGGGGAGAACGGCGGGATGATCAAAGCCTACAACAACAGTATCACAGGTGCGGCCAGTCTGATCTATGCGAACTCCAGCAGCGGAACAGCTCCGGCAAACGCAGCTTCACACGATGCTTACCTGGCCTCATCGAGAAGCGAAGCCGTTCCCGGCTCGTACAAAGCACTTGTCGGCGGAACAGCATATAACAACTTCGATACGCTGGTGGATACAGGTGTCAGCGTAGCAGCTGTCGATAACGTAAGCGTAGTACAACAGAAAGTTACAGCGGGAGCCGGACGCCAAGGGGGCGGCGATTTCAGTTGGACGTTCAACAACTCCGTGGACGACGCATCCTATGCCCTCAATGCGCCGTTAATGTCTGCCATCCGCAGCTACACCTCGGGGCTGGTATCTGTGGGAGGCAATTCCGGCCCCGTAGGACCGACCCCGGCTCCATCGGCGACGCCAGTGCCGACAGTGACACCGGCGCCAACAGCGACTCCGGTGCCGACAACAACTCCCGTGCCGACAGCAGCACCTACGTCAACACCAGCCCCTGGAGCAGCGGTTCACAATTTTACAGCGTCAGGAACATCGAGCAGCTTTTTCACTATTCAGGGTAATCTCTCCACCAGCAAAGGAACGGTAGTCTATAACGGCCTGACCTTAACGCAATGTCTGAAAATCGAGAGCGCCACCAGCGTCCAGTTCACCGCAGCTAAGGCCTCAACGCTAACACTGGTGTTCAATTCAGAGGGGACCAAAATCAAAGTCGATGGGACAAGCTATCCCATAACGAACGGTGTGGCCACTATCTCCCTTGCGGCAGGTACGCATACGATTACGAAGGATAGTACTGCTAATTTGTATTATTTGATGGTGGAATAATATAACTACCAACCCCATTATCGCTTGGCGATGGCATCACTGGAAGTGATGGATTGTGTCATGATTCATGAACTGTACCATATTCACCGCATGAATCATGACCGTTCTTTCTGGCGGCGTACTGGTAGTATAGTGCTTGATCAGGAATAAGATACTTGAACACCGTATTGTGTGAAAAAGTGAGTGACTGCATCCATGTCCATGCGGTGATCGAACAAGTGCTCAGGATAATAGATGCCTGGAGCCATAGGCTCATCCGTAGACATCATCAGCAGTAAATTTTCGGCCTGCACCGCAGCGCCAAGTGCAGTCATATGGGTCTGACCGAGTGGATCGGAGACAGTCATCCTGCGTTCCACTACGTTACCCTTCGCATCCATGCCTTTCAATAGAATCACCAGGTGATGAGCGCTCCCGGTTCCCGGATTGTACAATAATTTCCGTCTGAAAGGCTTGAATCGATCCCCACTAATCATCTTCCATATTCCGGTTTTGACCAGTCCTGCGAGTGCATAAGTGGAAACCTTATGATCGAAGGAGATGCGAAAGCTGGCAGAATCGATATGATGGGTACGGGGCAAGGTGACATGATCAGGAGTATCCAGTCTGTAACAGTGCGTCGCGTATCCATTTGGAAACTGTATTTTCACCGGGTCCGTCATGGGATAGACAAGCCGGCTCGTATTGGATTGAGTGATATGAAAAGGAATGCTCATCCGGTCCATGAAGGCTGCTGAATCCGGGCCGGCCTTATCCCGCAGGGAGTACAAGGCATGGATGTTAACTTCAACGTTCTGAAGCGATTTCGAGAGCATCATTGCAAACAGGGAGGCCGTTCCCGCCATCCATCCGGAAGAGAGAATCACGGGGGCATGAAGCTCTTCCTGATCTATTGTGCGGATCGCTTGCTGAAAAACTTCTGTCCAGCGTGTGACATCAATGAGTGGAATTTTTCTTCGTACTGCTGATACCAGTAGTCGGTCATCCAGATCGTTCACCGCACTAATGATTAAAGTTATATTTTCTCCTGCGTGAATCAGCGGATCGACTGCCTGGGTATCAACAACAACCGTGTGCACCCGGTCCGATGGGAAAGGAGCTGCTTTGCCAGCAGAACGACCGCCAAGCACTAACTCCAGATCAGGGTGCCTGTCATGTAAAATGCGGGCAATCTGTACCCCTACAGCACCATAGCCTCCAGCGATGAGAACCTTTTTTCTATTCATTTGTTAACCTCCGTTTATAGGTTTATGTACTTATATGTTTAAACTATTGAACATAATACTGTGAAGAAAAGGAATGCGGTTCACCAGCGCGGCGTGCGCTAGCTCTGACATTCCACTTCTACGAGATGAACGAGCTGTTTGAGCAATTCAATAGCATCGTTGAACTCCAGTTTGTAATACATCTCAGTCCCTTTTTTCTGAACCGACAGCAGCCCGGATTGGCGCAATATTTTCAGGTGATGAGAGACTGTAGGGCGTGACATGGGAACATGCTCTGCAATCTGTGATACGTTCATGCTGTCTCGGTCAATGAGCAGCGATATGATTCGCTGGCGAACGGGATCTCCCAGACCTTGAAGATAAGGGCTTAGATTCTCGAAAATATCAATGACTTGTTGATTACCTATCGGCTCGCTCATGGCTCACTCCGTTATAATGTTTAATTGTTTAAACGTATTATATCCTTACATGCCACCTAAATCAAATTTAATATTCATGCCATATGAAAATAGCTGTTCCGCTTGTACGTTTTGAGTACAATAAAATGGGTGCATAATAACGATATTTTCTATGATGCCTGTACCAACGGCAACGTCTGCCCCTGGAGCAGCGGTCCACAATTTTATGGCGTCCGGGACTTCGAGCAGAGGTTCACCATTCAAGGCAATCTCTCCACCAGCAGAGGAACGGGCCGTCTTTTTTCTCTCGCCTTTGGGCCTATGGGAGAGGTGTCACTGTGCATCTCACTAGTGAGTATTACTATGATCATTATTTGCTATAATGAAAGGTATACGGGTAATACTCCATGTGAGAGGAGTGGTGAAGATGCTGAAGAATTTTTCGTTCCAGAGCTTTAAGAGCTTCGATTCATCTATCTTAGAAATTGAGAAATTAACCTCCATTATAGGTACTAATGCTGGCGGTAAAACCAATGCGATTGAAGGGATGAAGATACTCTCTGAAATCTCCTCAGGAAGAGAGCTGTCCATTATTCTGGATGGCTCTAAGAATGTGGATAGCGAAATCAGAGGCGGAAGTGTAGGCTGTCCTAGAATTGGGACGGATACATTTACACTAGGGTGTCTGGTGGATATTGATGAAGAGTACGACCTGGAGTATTCAATAACGATCAAAGTGAGCAATCGTGTTTTTGTGCTTGCCGAGCATTTGTTGAAGCTATCCTCTAGCGGCGCCAAACCGGTGACCGTTTTTCAGACTAAAGACACACCAGATGATTATAGCGATATTAACGTAGAATATAACAATGGACGTAAGGGGAGAAATCCCGAGGTAACCTGCATTCGTTCTGTTTCTGTACTATCGCAGCTATCGTCCAAGATGCCTACAACTACGGATAATAACAAGAAGAACGTGTCTTATATAAACCTGGTTCTGGAACGTCTGGGGAAGATCCTTTTCTTAGATCCCGTACCTGTCCGTATGAGAGATTATTCAAGGATGAGTGACCATGAGCTAAGACCTACAGCGGATAATATTTCTTCAGTAATTTATGAATTGTGCAAGGATAAAGGGGTCAAGCAAGAGCTGCTGAACGCCTTAAAGGATCTGCCGGAGAATGAAATTCTGGATATTGGGTTCATAGAGACTTCCATTGGCGATGTGATGTTCTGTCTGAAGGAGAAGTATGGTGAACGCTCGGAATTCGTGGAGGCCAAGCGTCTCTCGGACGGTACGCTCAGATATGTAGCTATTCTCGCTGCACTTATCACAGAGGACCCTGATACTATGATTGTGATTGAAGAGGTGGATAACGGAATCCACCCCAGCCGAATGAAGAGCCTGATCCAAACGATATCGAGATTAACCAAAGAGTGACAGACAGATGTCATCATTACAACACATAATCCGACCTTACTGAATGCTCTGTCCAAAGAAGAATTGTTCGGGGTTGTCTTGTGTTACAGAGATCCTGAGGACGGATCAAGTAAATTCTATTCCTTGCCTGATATGGAATCCTTACCGGTTCTGTTGTCAAAAGGTAATCTGGGCGATCTGACTGTCAGGGATGAATTAGTGAAGGCGTTGAAGAAGCCTGCTGAAGATCATACAGATCTAAGTTGGCTGGAGGTGTAGACATATGCATGCTCATATTATCGACACCTCTATTCTATGTAATATTCTGGATCTTTCGTTTATGAGACAGGATCGTACGACTGTCATGCAAGAATTTAACTCTTTGATCTAAATATTATGGAAGCAATAGACACGAACAATGGCTTTTAAATAACAGCCCTCATCTTGCTATTAAGGTGTGTGGGCTACTTGACGTTGGATTTTATTACAAATACTATCGAGTATATTCGACAACGCACTATACTTGTTTTACATTATTTGCTATTGTATCTTTAAACAGATTTTAGTGGGGTGTAGCCGATATGAACCTAGATACTATAATAGATGAAGATGAGAATGGGGAAATTTTATTTATAAATGATTTAAATTTCGATGACTTTCAAGCATTGTCGCTCTTTTTGAAAAATTGTATTTATTTACAAGATTACAGACCAAGTAAAGAAATTAATCAATTTGTTTCATTAACAGAATATGGGGAGAAATGGAGAAGCATCATAGCAAATGAATTTCGAGATATAACAGATGAAGAGATAAAACTTGCTCTTTTAGTAATATGTTATCATAACGGTACTCTAATAGATTTAAATAGTACTAACATTAATAATATTTTCAGGGTTATTGAGAGTGATATTTATGAAAGAAAAATGATGTTTCCATGGCTTTTTGATACGGAGTTATATTCAAAGTTTAACGAGACTTACTCAGATAAACCTGAAAAGCTAGATTACAGAGAGACATTTGACTTATTGAAAAATACTTCTATGGGTGTCTTTCAAATAAAGAATTTTCTGGTAGGTCCTTTTGGGTTCCTGTTTTCTGATCAAGAACGAATCCTTCCTCCGAATATATCTGCTCCATTATGGTATTGTGCAGACCCAACTTGTAATAGTGTTCATGTAGTAAAACTATCAAGTGGTACTTGTTATTTATCGAAGGCAATTGATTTTCTTTATGAAAAATTAATAAGTTTGGAGGGGGAACTTCAAGAATCCAGATCTAGTAATTTAAAAAAGTTGTTTAGAAAAATAATTAGTTACCATGAAGATATGCACCTTGAAGACCTACCATGGCTGCTGGCTAATTCATTTCATGAAACTGAATTGAAAATAATCTTAAATGAATTATTTAATAAATATTCAAAAAAAATTAGAGATAAGCTGTCAAAAAATCAAATAGCTAGTGAAAGATGGCGTAATTCTAACGAGAAAATAGTATCCACATTATCCAAAAGTGAATGTTTACAGTTAATATTACTTTTAAAGGATAAAGAAGTAGCAGAAACTATTGAGTTCTTAATTGAAAATAATGCTATAATTATTCCTCCTACGGAAATAAGAGATTCTTTTCCTAGAAGAACAACTTATGGATGGCTTGATTTAACATGTCAATGCTCTGATAAAGGAATAAGATCTATCGACACAAGTAATAGAAACCAGATAGCCTTTTCAAGGATGAGATATTTAATAAAAGATATATATAAAGATGAACAATCTATACTTGAGTGGAAATTGAGAAGCATTAAGGGAAATAATCTGGAGATTAAACTTAATAGATACCTAATTGAAAAAGATCCTAGTTTTATAGTAAAAGATCTATTTTTAGACTCAAAGGAGCATACTCAAAAGTGTTTTTCCTACCTTAAATTTGGTTACTTTTATTACCCAAGTAATGAAGATGAAGATGAAAGAATCATTAAGAAAATACTATGGAAATTTGGATTGAACCAAATGTCTTATCCAAAGAATCAGATAACTTTCTGGGCAAGATATAAAAAATTTAAAGAAGTAGCGTCGAGTGTTTTTGCTAGAAGCGAAAATGATAAAGAAATAATTCGTAGTGAAGCAGTCAATTTTTTTGTTTCTTTAGAAGAAGTTCTTGAGAATACTCTTGCTTTTACTTCATGGATATTATTTTCGGATCATTTTTCTAAAACTAGATTTTGCTATAGTTATTTGGATGGTTTAGATGTTATGGTAAAGCAATTGAATGGATCAATATTTGGTGATAATGAAAGATTAGAGTTAAATAATAAAGGCAAAAATACATTGTTTCCTTTGATTACTGGATTCGGTATACTTGCGAAACTATGTGAGAAAGTAACATTAGAAAAAGATAAATACATTAAGCCTTCAGAAGAACTTCCGCATTATTCAAGAAACTCTGAACTTGTAGAATTCCCATTTAAATACAATATACATGTGCTGAACATGAACTCAGAGGATATTCAAGATATTATAAGGCTTCTAAAGGATACGACTTCAGTACTTGAAAGAAATCAAGTGTCTAGCATTAGGAATCGCATAAAGCACAATAGAGTGGACTTTCCGAGCGTTGAAGAGATAGTTTCCTGTTGTGATTCAATCTATGATATTATAAACAAGTTTGAAGTTTATGGATTGTACCCATCTATCTCAAACTTTAAAAGTAAGTCATTAGATCAATATAACAGAAAGGTTAGTACTTATTTAGACTATCGAGGACGAGAATGTAAGGTAATAAACAGTGGACAATACACTCCTTTCACATTACCAAATGATGTGCAATTTCTAATTATTGTACCATCCGTTCACATAGGCTCTTCAGCTGAATGTATACGTTTTCGTATTGTCGAAGCATCCCCATATGTTGAAGTGTGGAAAGGGCACCCGGGGAAAAGATTCTAAATAAATTTATTGTTAATATCTGGTTATATTTATATATACCGCAAAATAGATATGGGTTCTGTACCCGTTCTTACTGGTTCCCTATTTATTCCTAAGCTTAGTCTAGTTTGTTAGCCTCATTTTGGTTACAGGGTGGGGCTTTTTGATGATTAAAGTAAAATTCTTTGTATGCAACTGAGATGGTTGAAGCTCTATCAGGAAATATATCAATCTTTTTCAAAGTCATCAGCTAAATCAATTATTTCTCGTATATCCTCAATGTTCAAAGCATCTGCGATTCTAACGATATGACTGAAGCTAATGCTTTCTCTCTTTCCATTGGCTAACTCGCTTAAGGCGGCATGGCGAACATCAGAAAGTCTGGACAACTCCCGCATAGAAATTTTATGCTTTTTGGTTAACTCGGCTATTTTCACTACTATTCTCTTTCCCATTGGAATCCCTCACTTATCCTGAAATATTTGCATTGACTATACGCATAAGCGTACCGTATAATAAACTCATGGTTGGTACGTATAAGCGTATATTCCCTTAAATGTTTTAGAGAGGAGTCCCAATGCCAAACATTCTAGAATCGCTTTATCATGGAAGTTTATTCCCGAATGAGGATATTGTCTCCAAAGACCCTGACTACCGCCCTCTCAACAGGCAGATTACCGATTCTCTTGAGACTTGGAGACGGAGGCTGTCACCGGATGAGTTCGCGGAGCTGGAGGCATTATTGGATCTGTATTCACAGGTGCAGGGAATGGATATGGCGGCTGCATTTGTATCCGGGTTCAAGACCGGGACGGCGATGATGATCGAGGTTTTAGTTGAGGGGTAGTTTTCTTTGGACACCGTGAAAGGTGTCTTTTTTGTTTTATTCGATTATTTTAATTCCATTGAAGGAATATCGTTACAATCTAAAGAATTTCCTACATATCAAACTCAAATACTCCATTATGAGGAAGTGCCATGGACGAAGATAAATATTTAATATTAGTCAGACAAAAGGATCGCACTGCAGATATCGCTTCATATTCACCATGCGGTACCAATATACAAGTGACGTTTCACAATTACCCAACTCTCTATAACTTTCTTGCAAGTGATGTAATAATCCTCAGTAATCCTGCTGCTATAGCAATTACTAAAGAGCAGGTGATATTTCATCAGGAGAATCCTTTGAATAATGTAATGAAAGTGCTAGATTTTGGGCTTAGAATCTGCGTCTTTTTTAATAATGGAACCAAACGGGTGTATGAATCACAGAATGTCAGAATCGAGAACAGCGGCGTTAAGACCTCTGATGCACTACAAGTCATGGAGTATTGGCGTTCCATCTCGCTTCATCTCAGAAGCTCAGAAGAGCAGTCGGAAACGAAAGATTTTCTGAAAAAGCAGTTCGCCAAGCTCAACTTTGTGCATCCAAAGAGTGTATTGAGCCATTATGTTAATGGCTCTCCTGAGAGTATTGATGTTTCTACTGAAATGCAGCCGATCTTTCCCTTTCGCTACAACCTAAGTCAAAAAACAGCATTAGACCAAGCGCTACGCAGTAAAATTAGTATCATTGAAGGGCCTCCGGGTACAGGCAAAACCCAGACGATTCTCAATATATTAGCTAATTTGGCGGTCATGCAGCAGAAGAAAGTGGCAGTGGTGTCAGGGAATAATGCGGCAGTGCAGAATGTACGAGATAAGCTGGAGGCAGCGGGATACTCTTTTCTGGTAGCATCGTTGGGGAATACAAAGAACAAAAAGCATTTTTTTGCTAATCTGCCTACTGCGGAGGTTGCGGGGTGGGACAGTGAGATACCGGAAAAAGAGCTTCTGTCTAGAGTGCAAGAGCTGGATGGCCATATTAACCGACTGATGGAGTTAGATGTAGAGAAGGCGAGATTGAGGCAGCAGTTATCTGCGTATGTACTGGAGCAAAAGCATTTTGAGAATTATTATGCTGATCAGGAGATTGAATCTCTGGATAAACTTTCATTTTACCGGGAGACACCAGAGCGGATGCTAGAATTCATGAAGGATAGCCATCTTGCAGTGAGGAAGGGAAAAGAAGCGGGCTTACTGTACAGGTTTAAGCTGTTTTTTAAACATGGGTTTACCGACTTCAAATACTTGCGGGAACAGGGTGTGGATGTAATCCTGAATGTTCAGCGGAAGTTCTATTCTCTGCGAATTGAAGAGCTCTCGAACCGTATCAAACATATCGAACAAGAGCTTTATGCTGCAATGTATGTGTCCTTGTTGGATGAACATCAGCAGTGCTCTGCGCAGCTTTTTCGTCATAGACTGCATAAGAAATATCTTAATCTTCCAGGCGTTAAATGTGGTGTAGACGATTATCGGCAGAGCATGAAATTTAAATCATTCATTAACTATTATCCCATTATCCTGAGCACGACTCATTCTTTACGTAACTGTATTCCAGAGAATGAGTTATTCGACTATGTCATCATTGACGAAGCCTCTCAAGTGGATCTGATCACAGGCGCACTTGCTCTGTCCTGCTGTAAGCGGGCAATCATTGTGGGTGACACAAAGCAATTGCCACAAATTGTGACGATGGAGATTCAGCAATTGGTTGGAGATACAGCATCAGCTGGTGTGGACGAAGCTTTTAATTATTTTAAACATAGTCTACTGTCATCTATGCTTGCCCTATACGGTGATCTCATCACTTTCACGGCTGAAGAAGAGGCGGATCTGCCATTACTGATTTACAGGACTTCACCTGGCAATCACTTGCGTGAGGTTACTCGGGGAGAAGGCAAGGGAAAGTTCAACCAACGTGAACTGGATGTCATTGAAAGGGAGATTCTTGCGGGTTTGGAGGAAGTGGCAGCCGGGCATGCGGATATTGGCTTCGTTACACCATACAGGAAACAGGTGGAGAAGGCAGCCGGACAGTTCACTGATGATATTGAGAGCGACACGATACATAAGTATCAAGGTCGTGAGAAGCCGATTATGATTATGTCGACCGTGCTGGATCAGACCCGTTCCGGCAAAACTGGTATGAAATTTGTGAATAATCCATGCATGATTAACGTAGCTGTCTCTCGTGCGCAACAGAAGTTCATTCTTGTAACGGATCATGCTCTTTTTCGGAAATATGGCAACGAAATCAGCGACCTCACGCGGTATATGGAATATAGCACACTTGATGAGAATGTGGTTGAGAGCGAAATTGTTTCTATATTTGATCTGATGTATACGGAATACGCAGTCAAGCTTCATGCATTTAGAGAACGAGCTAAACATTTTACAAGATCCAGGTTCCAATCAGAAAATTTAATGGAGGCATTGCTTACAGAGCTGTTACAAGAACCGGCTTATAGCGGATTTACACTTGGAAATCAGATTCTTCTTAAGAATTTGCTTAGAAGTGTAAATAAATTGACAGATCAGGAACGGCAGTATATCAAAAATCGGGCGTCTGTTGATTTTGTCATTTATCATAAACTGGATATGACAGCAGCACTGGCTATTGAGGTGGATGGATTTGCGTTTCATGAAAATAAACCTGAACAAATAGAAAAGGATAAGATGAAAGATCATATATTTAAAACCTACGGTCTGAAGCTGAAAAGATTTGCAACCAATGAAAGCTTAGAGGAGCAGAAGATCCGGAAGCTGCTGGATGAAATCATTCAATCGAGTTGAAAATAAATCTTGCCGGGATCTTCTATTTCCTCGTTTAATTATTCCTCCCCATACCTTCCCACCGCCATCTCCGCCGACTTCAGCATACGCTGCTTCAATTGCTCGCCCTGGGTGATTTTCACGCGCAGGCCCAGGAAGCGGATGCGGGAGAGCAGGAACTCGCTGTCGTCCCTCATGTAGTGGACGGTGATGCGGTAGATCCCGGTAGCTTCATCGAAGGCCACGGACTTATCGAAGCAGGAGAAGGTGGACAAGATCCGCGACAGCTCGGCATTGTAGACAGGAATGACCTGAATGCAGGCGGATTCCTTCAGACCGTCCAGTAGACGGGCGATCCGGGCCTTCAACCCGTCTATCCGGTGGGCGGGGACCGGAGCAGTCTCTACCGATACGATGTTCCGCAGCTTCGTGGACATGAGCGAGCGCTGCCGGGTGCTATACCACTGTAAGTACCACTCCCGCTTATACATATTGTATTCCAGCTTGTGAGGGAAGCCGGACGGGTCGGTCCGTTCCCCGCCATGCTTGATCGCATAGGTGAGCTGAATTCCCTGATTCTCCATGATGATGCGGCGCAGGGGGCGGAGCAGCGGATGATAGACCTGACGCTCCTTGCTGCGGGCCTTCTCGATGATAATCTCTCCTACTTCAATAGAAGCTTCGGCCTCTAGCAGGGAATTCAGTTTACGTAAGGTTTCGGTTGAAAAAGCTTCAGCCGCCGCCGGATGCCCCAGCATCGTCTTCAGCCAGGAACGCTCCTGCGAGGTCAGCGCCAGGGAGCCGGCCTCTTCCAGGCGGGAGATGATCTGGAAGTTGAATATTTTCTCAAAGGGATTCATAGTAGCGCTTAATCTCCTTCCATTCCTCCATGAACTGCTTGCGCAGCCAGCGGGGCTCCAGAATCTCGCAGCTGGAGCCGAAGCTCCGCAGCCACGGCTTGATCTCGAAGATCTCATTCACCGTAATCTCATACAGGAAGGTCGTATCGGATTCCTCTGTAATCACGCCCCACTGGCCCTGAGCCTCGACCCGCTCGCGGATGAAGTTGGCCCCGGACCGGCTGGGGTTATAGAATCGGACGGCGACCTTCACCGCACGGTTGGTATCGGTCACCCAGCTGTGCTCCATCTGGAGCATCAACTGCTGAAGTCTCTGCGCAAATTCCTCTTCTTCTACAGGCTCGCCCTCTTCAACCTGGGTCAGGCCATCCATCCGTAATTTCTTAATCCCGGTCCGGCTGTGATAGCCGATTAGATACCAGCGCCCATACTGATGATCATAGACGACACGCAGTGGAAGAAGGCTATCCGTAATCCCTGCCGATTCCCGCTCGAAGAGGGGGTTGGTGTTCTGGGAGGTGTAGTTCATGCCTTTTTTGGGCGACAGGTAGAGGAATTTGATTCTCCGCCGCTGCTGGATCGCCCCGTGGATCGTATAGAGATGCGCCTCATCCAGAATCCGTGAATGGTAATGGTATTTGTAGCGGTGGGTCTCCGTGGCTTCGGGAAGAATGCCCCGTAACCGCAGCGCCTTCTTCAAGGTGTCACGCAGGAGGTAACCCTGGACAGACGGAATCTGCGTATTGGCAATGACATCTGCATAATCGAACAGGTCGAGTAGCTCGTCATCCGTAAGCTGGTCCAGCAGTTCGTTGGCTGCCTTGTACCGGTAGGGACGCTTCTCATTTACCCTTACAATCACGCCGACCTCCTCCAGGTATTTCAGGTCTCCCCGGATGGTCTTCTCGTCCGGCAGCGGCGAATCGGCAGGCATCTGGTCACAACAGCCGTCATGCAGCTCCTTGGCCGTCAGTTCTTCGCTCTGAAGTGCGGTTAACAGCAGCGTCAGCCGGATGCTCTCCGTCTCCTTCAGCGATTTCGCCCGGAACAGGAACAGGAGCAGCGGATCGGCCGATTCATAGTAATTGTAGCGGAGCCATTCGGACAGCTCGGTGCTTTGTTCTGTAGTCAGATCCTGCTGCAGGACGGTTACCATCTCTTTGAGATTGCGCAGCGTCTTGTCGTAGGTATGTACGGAAATGCCGAGCCGCTCGGCGAATTGCTGCCTGCTGTAAGCTCCCCCGGCTAGTGACAGCATACGGAGAAACTGAATTTCTTTATCGAAGCTTTCCTTGGCCATATGTATACCTCCAGCCTGTAACGCGTTCATGAGTTGTAATAGTTAATACCTCTATTAAGCACCAGAGTTGCTTGAAAGGGAAGGTTTTTTGCCTGCTGCCATACTTTCACCCTGTTCACCCTTGGCAAAATGAGGGAAGATAAGGCCAGTGAAGCCGACTTTGAACGGAGGGATGGCATGAACCCTATCAATACGCTCATCCATGAGCAATTGAAGCAGATTGAACAAGAGGAGCAAGTGACGATCCTCTATGCCTGTGAATCGGGCAGCCGGGCGTGGGGCTTCCCCTCGCAGGACAGCGATTACGATGTGCGGTTCATTTATGTGCATCGGCCGGAGTGGTACCTATCGATCTGGGATACACGGGATGTCATAGAGCGTCCCATTAACAATATGCTGGATATTAGCGGCTGGGATCTGCGCAAAGCGCTGAAGCTGTTCCGTAAATCCAACCCCCCGCTGCTGGAGTGGCTGCAATCTCCAATACAGTATGCTGAGAAATTCAGTGTAGCAGAGCAGCTTAGAGGGATCTCGCCGTATACTTTCTCGCCGCAATCCTGTATGTACCATTACTTGAACATGGCCAAGGGCAACTACCGGGATTATCTCCAGGGAGAGCAGGTGAAGATCAAAAAGTATTTCTACGTGCTGCGCCCGGTGCTGGCCTGCGAGTGGATTCGCCGGTACGGGGAGATGCCGCCGATGGCATTCGAAGTGCTGGTGGACCGGCTGATTCCAAGGGACAGTGAGCTGTGGCAGGTTGTGCAGCAACTGCTGGCCCGGAAGAAATCGGGTGAGGAGCTGGACCTGGAACCGCGGCTGAGTGTGATTAACGAGTATCTGGAGGAGCAACTGCAAGCGCTGGAGCAGACAGCGGCGGCCTACCTGAGTGCTAAGACGGATAATAGGGACGGGCAGCTTGATGCCTTGTTCCGGGAGGCCTTGCGGGAAGTGTGGGGGTTGAATTTAAACTATATAGATTGAACTAAATAATTTAAGTTAAGGGAAAAGTGACGGAGGGGAATTTTGGAACTGTAGGAGCGATAGCGACCGCCTTTATGGTTGGATTTCTACCGCCATTGGCGGTCTAAATCAGGAAATCCAACCATAACAGCGGCCGGAAGTCCAAAACTTCTCTGGAGTCACGGTTAATCCCAAAACAGAAAAAGTTGGGAGGAAGACAATCATGGCTATTGTACAACTGAGATCAACGAACCCGCAGCTAAGTTTCATAATTAAAAAGAATCCGCAGAGCGGCATGCAGCTTCGCCCGGTCCGCCAGGGTATCGCTTACGGCTGGTATTCGGATGAGGCCACTTATAATGTGTATTTCAAGGATGCTGATAATGAGGTCTCCTATAAAAAGAACGAAGGCGAGAGCTTCGAGTATCTCAATGTCTCCCGCTATAACACCCCGTTATTCCCGCTGAATGCGGTGAATGAGTTCTTCTCTACCCCGTTCAAGGCGCGGGATGAGCGGGATGCGGAGGGGTATGAGCACTCTTTTACCATCCAGATGATTCATGTGGAGCGGCTGCACTACATCCGGTTCTTCGAGCAGCATCTGAAGGATTACACGTTCAACCTGGAGCATCAGGCACATAAGAGCTATTCTCTAACCATTACTACGCAGCTAAGCTTATACCACCTCCTGCATGTAGTCAGTGTGCTGTCCTTATTCTTATCGATCTTCGGGGATGAATATATCGATATTTCGGACCGGATTCTGGACAAATATATCCGCAGTCTGAACGTAATGGACGCCCCCTTCTATATCCGCAGCCTGTTTGCCCGGAATCTCCTGAAGACCCGGGAGCAGTTCAAGCGGTACAAGGTGGCGATCGAGCAAACGGAGCGGTATCCGATCGGTCTGGAATATGGCAGTACGGCGATGCAGCGGCGAACGTTCATCTCAGGTGTGCTTCCGTTCGATAAGCCCATTCTGGATATCGGCTGCGGGGAAGGCTTCTACGCCATTCCGTATGCCGGGAAGATCGAGGGCGCTTATTATGCGGTGGACATCAACGAGGAACTGCTGGAGGTCGTGAACCGGAAGGCAAAGGCCAAGGAGCTCGATAACATCGTAACCTTCCGCTCGCTGGAGCATTTCCTGGAGCTGTACAACGGAGAGCAGGTGGATATCATACTGACTGAGGTTGTGGAGCATATGAGTGAGACGGAAGCGGCAGCGCTGATCCGGCAGATCATCCGCCATGTGGATTTCGGGCAGCTGATTGTGACTACGCCGAATGCCGATTTCAATCATTATTATGAGCTGGAGGGCTTCCGGCACGAGGATCACAAGTGGGAAAAGGGTCAGGCGGCGTTCGAAGAGTGGCTGACGGCCACACTGCAAGGGCTGGGCGTAGAAGCCGAATTCTCGCTCGTGGGTGACCGGGTGGGCGACATTCGTACCACGCAGAGCGCGATTGTGCGCAGACAGGAGGGTTAGACCATGGACATTCAGACGAAGGTACACACGATATTCATGCTGGTGGGCGCGACGGAGTGCGGGAAGTCTACTTTTGCCAAGGAAGTGCTGATTCCGCAGCTTAAGGCTGCGGACAGCGCTACAGGTCTGCGCACGAATGTGCAGTACCTCTCCTCGGACCTGATCCGTCAGGAGATCTTGGGCTACGATTACGATAAATATGACCAGGTGATGCTGGAGGCCAGCTCGCATACGTTCGCGCTGTTGTTCGAGCGGCTGAAGCGGGTCACCTCCTGGCCGATTAATGCAGAGTTTGTCATTATGGATACGATTGGTCTCGCCGAGGATTACCGCAGCAAGGTGCGGGCGATTGCCCAGGAGAACCAGTATAATCTGGAGGTCATTCTGTTCGATTACCGTAAGCGGGAGGATTATTATGCCTCGGAGCGCTCGAAGAAGCTGATCTCGGGCCACCTGAACCGGCTGCGCCGCGAAGTGCTGCCTGTGCTGTCCCGTGAGGGCTACCATAGTATTCATAAGGTGCGGGCGAAGGATTTTCTGCTGGAAGGTCTGGAAGGTACTGATGATTCGGGGGAAAAGCGGCCGAACCCGGATTACCGGGTGCACATTCAGGACTGGGAGGCGTATGCCGCTGCGGTGCTTCCGCAGGAGCAGGAATACATTGTGGTCGGGGACGTACACGAGTGCGTTCAAGAGCTGCAAGGGCTGCTGCGCAGCTACGGCTACCGGATCGAGGATGGGAAGCTAAGTGCTACGGATAAGCTGAAGAATACACGGATCATCCTGGCGGGCGACTGGATCGATAAGGGCAAGCAGACCCGGGAGATCATCGAGTTCTTGTATAGCAATCGGGAGCATTTCCTGTTCGTAATAGGTAACCATGAGAATTTCATCTACAAGTACCTGCGGGGGGAGATCAAGGGGACTGAGCCGGATCTGCTGAGAACCTATTTCGATTCCACTCAGGTATTACAGGAGGACGAGGAGCTGTTCCGTCAATTCTCCGTGCTGGTGGAGCGGGCGAAGCCCTTTTACCGTTATATCGGGAATCGGGGGCCTTCCTTCTATGTGACGCATGCCCCTTGCCGCAATAAGTATGTCGGGAAGCTGGATACGAATTCGCAGCGCCATCAGCGGAACTTCAGGCTGGACCGTGAATCTGCGTATGAGCAGCAGCTGGAATTCCTGAAGGAGGAGGCGGAGGGTAATCATCCGTTTCATCTGTTCGGACATATTGCCGCCAAGCAGACGTTCCGGATCAAGAACAAATTACATCTGGATACGGGGGCGGTGCATGGGAACGGGCTGACTTCTGTCCTTATAACCTTCAAGCCGTTCTACAAAAGCCATAGATCCCGGCAGCAGCTATTGCAGGAAGATTTGCCTGTCCTGTTCCGCGAAGTGAGCACGGTCTCCGTGGAGGAGCTGGATGCGGAGTCCATGCGCAGACTGCACTATTCCTCGCAGAATAAGGTCAACTTCATCTCCGGGACGATGTCGCCTGCGGATAAGGATGAAGTAGCAGGCGAGCTGGAGTCACTGCGCAAGGGATTGGATTATTTTGCCGGACGCGGGGTGTATGAGGTGGTCCTTCAGCCCAAGTATATGGGCTCGCGCTGCACAGTGTATCTGTACCGGGACGTAGAGCATTGCTATGCGGTTAGCCGCAACGGTTATAAGGTCAAGGCTGTAGATCTGACGCCGGTCTATCAAGGTCTGCTGGACCGGTTCGGGGCGTATACGGAGGAGCAAGACATCCGCGTGCTGCTGCTGGACGGGGAGCTTTTGCCCTGGAAGGCGCTGGGGGAAGGGCTGATTGAACGCCAGTTCCAGCCGATTGGGCGGGCACTGGAGAACGAGCTTGCGTTCCTGAGAGAGCACGGGTTCGAGGAATCGCTCGGCGAGCTGATCCGGGAGTATGAAGCCAGCGGGTTCGAGCAGGACCAGCATCATCTGACCAAAGAGGCGCTTAACACCAGCTACGGCGCTCATGTGTACCAGACGTATAAGTATGTCCGCAGCATCCGGGATGCCTATGTGGGGCTTGACCAGCGGGACGAAGCGTACCGGGTGTATAAGCAGCAGCTGGAGCTGTATGCGGGGGATGCGGAGCTTGCGTATAAGCCGTTTGCCATCTTAAAGGAAGTGCTGGAGAGCGGGGAGGAACGGATGCCGGAGGGAGTAACCTCAGAGCAGTACCGCTTCCTGAATGACGATGAGATCCTGGTGCTGGACCTGCAGGAGCCGGAGGCTTACAGCCGGGCAGAGGAATATTTCGCTGCCATTACCGTTGAGCAGAAGATGGAGGGGATCGTGATCAAGCCGGAGCAAGAGCAGCCTGGAGTGGTTCCTTACCTGAAGGTCCGCAATCCCGGGTACCTGTCGATCATCTACGGCTACGATTACAGATTCCCGCACAAGTATGCCAAGCTGATGAAGCAGAAGAACATCGTGCCCAAGCTGCGGACATCCCTTGCCGAGTACCGGCTGGGTAAGCAAATGCTGGAGATTAAGCTGGAGGAGATCTCGGCCGACAACAGTGCCTATAAGCAGATTGCCGCGAACCTGTTGTTCGAGGTGACGAAGGAGAAGGAGATCGATCCGAGGTTATAAAATGTCAAGGCAGGCTGCCGGGAAGCTCCCGGCAGTCTTGTTCGCGTACCTGTTTAGCCGCAGAAGGAGCTAAAATGAAACAAAACGCCAGATTCCTGCAAGAAAACGCAGATTGATGGTCAAGACGCTTTTAGGATAATAATATGGGTGTTGAGAGGAGGCAGTGCCAGTTGGAGATTAGATTTGAAGCAGACAGCGGGATGGACCGGGGATTGGCCAAGGTCGTTACGCATCCGGCAGAACAGGAACAATGGAAACGCCTTGAGGCTGCCCTTCAGGCGGCAGAGAAGCGGATCACCGTCATCAATGCCCGCAATAACCGCCAGGTCACTCTGGAAGCGGGCAAGGTTGCAGTCATAGAGGCGGAGGGCCGGATGTGCAGTGTGCGGCTCATTACCGGAGAGATGTACCTGCTGAACACGAGGCTGAAGTTTGCGCTGGATGCGCTGGATGCGCCCGGGTTCATCAAGATCAACAACCAGACCATCATCAATACCCGCTATATCAAAGAATTCTCGGCAACCGCTAATGCGCGGGTGGAAGTCCTGCTGACGAATGATAGTTCTTATACTGTCAGCCGCTACTATATCAATCATTTCAGGAGGAGTTATCATGGCTAATCAGCTCAAGCAAGCATTCTTTCAGGTATTTACCCTTACGTCACTCTGGGTCACGCTGCTGTTAACGGTGTTCTTCAGGGATCAGCCAGTGGAGATGCTGTATCTGTGGCGTCTGGCGGGCATCGCCGCCATCGCTGCTGTGCTATTCGGCGTCATGTACAATGTGCTGTGGAATCACTTCACGCTGAAGCCGCTGTGGAATATTCTTATTGGATCGATTCTCAGTATTGCAGGCGGAATGGGCATGGTGTGGTTGTTCTCTGTCGAGATGTTCGATTCCATCAGTGCCTGGTGGCCTGGAATGCTGCTGTTATCCGTGATCCTGCATACGGTCGCGTTCTACTTCTATGCCAGAGCGAACAGCAGGAAGTCGGCAGAAGAGCTGAATAAGATTTTGAAGTAACATGATGCGTGATGCCAAAAGAAGGAGAGCACCCGCCGGGGCTGCTCTCCTTCTTCGTATATACACTATGCCGTTCCTTGGACCGGCTTGGAGTTAACCCATCACAACCAGCACATCGTTCTCTGCCGCCATCCGGGACACAGGAATCAGGTTGCCCTGGATTTCTTCGCCATTGATGACGATGCGGGAGACGCCCTTCTGGACGCCGTGCTTGTTCTCCACCTGGATATTCAGCTTCTTCCCGCGGAATTCGCGCACCATGGAGAAGTCGGTCCAGTCCGAAGGGACACACGGGTCCAGACGTAGGCCGTCCTTCTGCGGCTGAACGCCCATAATGCCCTCTGCCAGTGAGACCATAACAGTGGAGGCTGTGCCGGTCAGCCAGTGCACATGGGCCCGGCCCTGATACGGGCTGTCCTTGGACTCCACGAATTGGCCGTGGACGTAAGGCTCCAGCTTGCGGACCTCCGCATTCTCATTCATTGTGGCCGGGCTGCAGTTCAGGAAGTACTCGAACGCGCGTTCACCGTTACCAATCACCGTTTCCGCCAGGATGAGCCAGCCCTGCGGCTGGCTGAAGATGCCGCCGTTCTCCTTGGTCGAAGCGTTGAACAGCGCCATCAGTGCTACCGGCAAGCCGTATTTGCGGAATGGCGGGTAGAACAGCATCGTGCCGTAATCGGTCCGCAGATTGTCATAGACCTTGTCCATGGCGAGCTTCGCCTGTTCAGGGCGGGCCGCGCCGCTTAGCACCGACCAGCTCTGCGGGTTCAGCCAGATTCGGCCCTCGTCGTTCTCCCAGGAGCCGATGGTATAGTTGTCCTCGGTGAAGCCGCGGACGAACTGATCCTTCTCCCAGGCATACTTCTGGATATTACCGTCCAACTCCTCCAGCAGGCCTTGTGCCCACGCAGCATCCTCCGGCTTGTTCTTGTTCTCCGCGATGTCCATGAATACCTTGAAGCCCATGTACAGCTGGAAGGCCACGAACAGCGATTCGCCCTTGGCGCCAAGCCGCAGACAATCGTTCCAGTCGGCATGAAGTCCAACCGGCATGCCGTGGGCACCCATCCGGTCGAGACTGAATTGAAGTGCCTGCCGCAGGTGCTCATATACCGTAGCTTCGCCTTGATCCGAATAAGGAATGACCTCATCGGTGAAGTCCCAGTTCCCGCTCTCATTCAGATACTTGATTACCGTCGGGAATAGCCACAGAGCGTCATCGGCCCGGTAGTGAGGATGTCCGGTCTCCCGCACATATTCAGGGTCGTCCGGTGTTCCTTCATGACCCGGATTATGGTCGAATTTCACCAGCGGCAGCCCGCCGCCGTTGGATACCTGGGCAGAGATCATCAGCCGCAGGCGTTCAAGAGCCATCTCATGGTCCAGATGGATAATGCCCTGGATGTCCTGCACCGTATCCCGGTAGCCGAGCCCGTTGCGCAATCCGGAGTACTGGAAGGAGGCAGCACGCGACCAGATGAAGGTAATGAAGCACTGGTAAGCATTCCACGTGTTGATCATATGGTTCAGATTGCTGCTTGGCGTCTGCACCTGGAAGCGGTTAAGCTTGCTGTGCCAGAAGGTCTTCAGCTCTTCAAGCTCCCGGTCTACCACGGACAAATCCTGGTAGTGGCTAAGAATGCCGGAGGCTCCCTCTTCATCATATTGTCCCAGCAGGAAGGCGACTTCCTTCTCTTCCCCCGGCTGTAGCTCCACATTGAGCTGCAAGGCACCGCAGGCATTGGTATTATAGTTCAGCGAATTGGAGCATTGACCGTTCTCCACGGAGAGCGGATTCCCGTAGCTGCGGTAATCTCCAAGGAACGTATCGCGGTCTCCGTCATAACCGGCCACCTCTGCTCCGGCCGCGCCGAAGAATCTCCAGGTTTGCTCTCCCGCGATGTTTTCATTGATGACTTGAAGAATTTTATCGTGCTTGAAGTAGGTCCGGGAAATAAACAGCGTGTATTGCAGGTTCACAGTATCTTGCTCATAGTTGTTGTCATTGGTGAATTCGGCGAAGCCGAAGAGGGCCAGCTTGCGAGTCGCAGTGCCGTCATTGCGGATCTTCATGCGCCATACTTCATAGGTCTTGTTCAGCGGTACGTAGTATAAGGACTCGGTATGAATGTTGTCATAATCTGAGACGATGTTCGTGTATCCGGTTCCATGATGGCAGACGGACTTGTATTGCTCCAGATCCTTGCCTACCGGCTGCCAGGAGCCGGACCAATAATCCCCGTTCTCCAGGTCTTTGACATAAATGTAGCGCCCAGGCTCGTCCTTGGAGTTGAAGTGATAGCGGATATGCCGTCCGTTGGCCCCGGATTTCATGAAGCTGTAGCCCCCGGCGTTACCTGAGATAATTGCACCGTATTCCGGCGAACCGAGATAGTTGGCCCAAGGAGCAGGCGTATTCGGCTTCGTAATCAGGTACTCTTTGTTCTTGTCGTCAAAATGACCGTATTGCATAACCATTCCTCCTCATGATAGATGACAGGCAGGGCTATGAACGCGCGTTCATAAATGACCGAAGAATCCCGCCCAATTCCATTATAAGACAGTTGTGGTCTGACAATATACCCTATATTTGAGAAAAAAACAAACAGTAGAGTCTTTTTATAGCAGTTTCCTATATTTGAATGGGCACATAGCCTTGTTAAGATCAAAAGGAAGGTCTATGTGAGTGCAGCCGAATGGCTGGAGGTATAAGGAGGAGTGCAGGATGAGTGTAAAGCAATGGTCTGAAGATACGATATCCTACGATTTAAATGGTGAATGGTCTATCCGCAGAGCAGAGCCCGAGGAGTGGGGAGTATATTGCTCCGTCTATTATAACATGCAGTATAACGGCTTTTTTAGAGAAGAAGGTTATACGAATCCGCGCAGGAATGCCTTTTGGATATACAAGGGGGAGAGTAGAATCGGCGGAGTCCGGATGTCACCGAATGTGATCTACCATCTCTTTGTAATCCCTCCGTTTAACGATTCATTCGGAATATTGAAGCAGCTTAAAAAGTTGTTGATTCAGTGGTCTGACCGGAAGGAACCGATACGGACCTATGAGGTTCTGCCGGATCAGGTTCAGCTATACGCGCGGGCAGGCTTCTGGCCGGATGAATTCAGATGCCGCTGGATGCAGCGGCCTACAGAAGAGTTCCACATCAGCTGGGAGGACAATCTGCGGATTGAGAGTCCTGAAGTGGAAGTAACTGAGGAGGGAGGCAAACGGTTCATCCTTGCAGAAGAGATTGCCCGCTGTGATTTTGAGAGCTTTAGAGGGGGCTTAGATGCGACCCGGCGGAAGCAAACTGCTGTGAAAGATTTCCTGCCTACTGATCCTAGTTACTCTAATGAAAAATTAACACAGGCCTCCACACTGGTATTTGATAAGGCCACGGGACAGCTCATTGCCAATTGCCGGCTGTGTCTGCAAGATCATGTGGCGGCAGTCTATAGCATCGGCGTTAACCCCCCCTATCGTGGGAGAAGACTGGCTACACGGATGCTGCAAAGAGCGCTGACGATGCTGAAGGGGACTTATCCGCTGCTGAGATTGTATGTAATGGAGGGAAATGATGCGGAATCTGTGTACTATAATCTCGGGTTTAAGCCCGGGGTGCAGGAGGTTCAGAAGATGTATATCCCGGTGAATTAACGGAAATAAGCGATCCGCAGGATCAACCAGGGCACCCTTAGGGTGTCTTTTTTTAACTTTTCAAATGAACCGCAACACAAGGTTGGGAGGGAATTCGTAATTACGCAATGATCTTTGTCACAAAAAAGGGGATTTGTAGAGTTAATGTAGAGGACTGTCGGATAGTATTAGAAACTAAGAGATTATTATACACAACCTGTCGGTATCCGTATCGCACGATTTGGTGAACGCCTGCAAAGGAAGGGAGGATTTTACAGGTAATAGGCAAGCGGTCTATGAACAATAGGAAGTGTCGGCTGATCCAATAAAAGTCCCTTTAGATGAGGAGAACAAAAAAAAGATGACAACATCGAAGAAATGGAATAAAAGAGGTTCCCGCGCTCTGGCAGCCTCGTTGTCGATTGCGCTGGTTGCTGCCAACTTTGCGCTGGCCGGACCCGTGGCCCATGCGGCTGTAGCGGATAATGATGGTTCGGAACAAATTTTCACTTCAGAGAAGTACCGGAGTTTCACCAAGCCGGATAGCGGAGCTGTTAACCTAACCTTCCCGGAACTCTCCATTACCGCAGATCCTGATGAGATGATGACGGGGGCTACGGTTGTCATTAACGGGTACAAGCAGGGTGACCAGATTACGTTCGTAACTGCCGGTACAGGAATTACAGCTACCTCCGTCACAGGGAACGGTGTTTATATCTTAAAAGGCGAGGCTTCGACCGAAGTGTATCAGAATGTACTGGAGAACGCCAAATTTACCATGACATCGCCAGGAGAGCGCAGTCTGACCTTCGGCCTTGGTCCTGTCCCGGCCTTTAATAAAAATGGCCATTTCTATGAGTATGTGGGAGAAGAAAACAGTATCACGTGGCCGAAAGCCAAGGCAGATGCCGAGAAGAAGAGTTATTATGGTCGCCAAGGGTATCTTGTGACGATTACCGACCCGGATGAGAACGCTTTTATTGCTGAAAAGGCGCAGGGGATTGGCTGGATTGGCGGGAAAGACATAGCCCGGACGGAAGATGCGAACGGTAGAGCCAACACGCGGGTCTTCACCTTGCAAAGCAACAAATATAACGGCTACGGCGATTGGCGCTGGGTGACCGGACCGGAAGGAAAGTTGGAGTACGAAGGCAAATCGGGCCTTCCCTTCTATAAAGGTTATGCCGCTCAAGGCGGCTTGAATGATTCCGCCAAGGTGACGGATGACACATATGGTCTTGGCAGTAACCATATCATGCACAATAACTGGGATGCTGGGGAGCCAAATGACGCCACGTTCGAACATGTAGTGCATATCTTTGCAAACGGTAAATGGAATGATTATCCAACTAGCGGTCAGGTGGTAAAAGCCTACCTTGTTGAATACGGCGGCATGCCAGGCGATTCCAACACCAGCATTAACACAACCATAACACTGGTGGATAAAACACCGCTGAAAACGGATGCCGGTGAAGCGCAGGGAATTCTCGACCTCGCTCCGCAGGTCTATACGAAGCAGTCTCTGGCCGTTCTTAAAAAGGCAGTAGATGATGCCAACGCTGTTCTTGAAGATGAACATGCTTCTCCTGAAGAGGTTGAGGCTGCCCGCAAGAGCGTGGCGGATGCGGTTGAGGGACTGGTGAAGCAGCCGCCTGTGGCTGACAGTGCGAGCTATACAGCCGGAAGAAACGATCAGGTATCCATAAAGTTTGACAAACCGGTCAAATTCAATGGAAACGATGCGGACCCTACAGACGACTTCAGAGTGACATTGGACGGAAAACTGGTTGATGTTACGAATGCTGTAGTATCGTCCGAAGATCCTAGTGTCATTATTCTGACTCTGGCCAGCCCGCTGGTTAATGACCCTGTGGTTAGAATCGAATACGATGACGCACAATCGGCAATCCAGGCTCAGACACCGGGGAAGGAGCCAGTGTCCGACTTTACGCTTATTGCGAACGGACCGTTTGGTGATTCCTTGGAAATTGAAACGCCTGCTAAGGGAACAGAGGTATATGGAGCAGACTTCCCGCTCCCGGTAACCGGACAAGCTGCACTGGACTCGGTGGTTACGGCTGCTGTGTATAAAGTGGATGTCCACCCGAATGCGCATCTGTTCGACCTTGAGGTAGGGATTACTGTAACCGATGATGTCTATAAGTGGGATACCAAGCTACCGGGTCCGCTGGCACCAGGCTCCTACCATGTGGCGGTGACTTCGACTAAGACATTCGGCGATGAAGTAAGAACAGAAACGAAGCTGGTGCCGTTCACGGTACCACAGCTGGAATTGACCCATGTGGCAGTCAACGAAGGTCAGCCGGATCACGCGGTATTGACATTCAACCAGCCTGTAGGTTCCATGTTGACCGAGGCTGATCTTACCGGACTTACCGTCGATGGACGGAAGGTTATAGCTGTGAAGTCCGTACAGGGCGATAAAGTAGAAGTCGTTCTGGAGGAAGCGCTTGGTCCAAATGATGCATTGGTCGTAGGGTACGATCCTGCTGCCGGTAATGTTACGGCTGAGGGCAACGTCCTGAACGAATTGAAGCCGATCCAGGCCGGCGACCAGTCAGGCATCACGAAGGATAACAATGTAATTCCGCTTCAGCTGATTGCCGCCTATCCCGAAGCGGGCAAGCTTAAGCTGGTGTTCAACAAGCCGATCAACGATCTGACCGATCTGGCCGGATTCACTTACGGCGGCGTGCCGCTTCAGGCACCTTTTGAGATTAACGGCAATGAACTGATTGTTCCGATTCCCGCTGATCATAACGGCGGCATGTTGAGCTACGATCCAGAGCTTGGCAACGTAACGGAGAATGGCAACAAGAATAACCCGCTTACGGGTCTGCAGCCGGGAATTGATCTTGGCGGGGATTCCAAGTATATCTCAGAGGCAGGCAAGCTGCCTGAGAACGGTCTGGGATTAAGTGTTGGAGATAAGCCGGTATCGCTGCATCCGGGCTTCCAGCCGGATGTACCAAGCGGCTACCTGGCAACCGTGCCTAATGAGACGGATTCCATCGCCCTGAATCTTGCTCCAGCAGGAGATAACGATACGCTGCGCAAGGTAAGCCTGAACGGTGTAGAGGTGCCTGACGGTGACTGGAGCAAGCTGCCGCTTCAGGAAGGGCTGAATACCATTCAGGTGGATATTGTGGATGCGAAGAACCCAGGCATTAAGCTGGGGCAATACCAAATTCAGGTCATCCGCGCCAGCGGGAAGCTGGTTTCACTTGAGCCTTCCAACGGTACCTTGCAGCCGGAGTTCAAGCCCGAAATTGATAAGTATGAAGCAACTGTAAGCAATAGTGTGTATGAAATTTCCCTTAAGCCGTTTACGCTGGACCCGGGAGCCGTAGTAACGCTCAGCATTGCGGGTGAAGCTCCGGTAGAGGTTACGAACGGTCAATGGAGCAAAGCGCTCCCTCTAAAAGTAGGCAAGAATGAAGTTCTGGTTACCGTCAAGGATTCTGCTGGTAAAACGAACACTTATACGATAATCGTTACCAGACAAGAGCCTGTTTCGAGTGGCGGCGGAGGCTCCGCACCTGCTCCTGCTCCAGATACCACCAAAACCGAAGTCATTGAGGTAGATGTGGCTATCGGCGGAGCCAATGCGGCTGGCATCACGAAAGTGCCGGTCCAGCGGACAACTCACAGCAACGGAACGATAACGGATCTGGTCCGCTTCACCAAGGATAAGGCCGAAGAAGCAGTGAAGATGGCGAAAGAGACGGGACAAAGCATCGCCCGTGTGGTCATTCCGGATCCGGCAGACAATGTCAGCGAAGTGAATGTCCAGATTCCGGCAGAGACTGCCAAATTGCTGAAAGAGAATGGCATTGTGCTTGAAATCTACACGGAGAATGCGATCATCCGTATCCCGAACGCTTCTCTGGAAGGAATCGGGCAGGATTTCTATTTCCGGCTAGTACCGGTAAGGAATGCAGCAGAGCGCAATGAGATTGAGAAGAGAGCCACACTTGAGGCTGTAGTCCGTGAAGTGGCGAAGGACAATCGAATTGAAGTGGTCGCCAGACCGATGACCATCGAGACGAACCTGTCCAGCCGGGCGGTAACTCTGATTCTGCCGCTCAAAGATGTGAAGCTGCCTGCGAACGAAGCGGCGCGTAATGCCTTCCTCGCACAGCTCGGTATTTTCATTGAACATACTGACGGCACGAAAGAGGTTGTCAAAGGCAAAGCGGTTACCTATAAAGAGGGACTGCTTGGACTGGAATTCTCGGTAAGCAAATTCAGTACCTTTACGATTATCAACTTCAATAATCAGTCGCCTGCTACGCATGTATCCTATATCGTTGGCTTCCCGGATGGTCAATTCAAGCCGGACGATCGGGTAACGCGCTCGCAAATGGCACTTATGATTGCCCGGAACCTGGGCTATGATGCTAGTGCGGCTGTAGGCACTCCTCCCTTCCCGGATGTGGCTGTCCGCCATTATGCGGCAGCAGCTATTGCCTTCGTGAATGCACAGGGCGTGATGAAGGGTGATCCGGCCGGGAAATTCCGGGGCAATGCACCGATTACGAGAGCAGAGATGGCCGCTGCTGCTGCCAACTACCTGAAGCTTGCCGTACCGGCAGACGGAAAATCGAGCTTCAGCGATACAACTGGACATTGGGCCCAGGCTGTAATTGAAGCCAACGTGTCGGCAGGCCTGCTCAAGGGCTACCCGGACGGCAGCTTCAAGCCGAATGCTTATCTGACCCGTGCGGAAGCAGTAGTCATTGTTAATCAGATGTTTGACCGCGGCCCGCTCCATGGAGCAGATGCGGTGAAATTCCCGGATGTCTCCAAGAATCATTGGGCCTATCTGGATATCCAGGAGGCTATCATCGACCATCAGTACCGGATCGACAGTGAACAGAAGGAACAACGGGTTACAGAATAAATGGATAGGGGTTGGAGGAGAGATCATTTCTCCTCCAGCCCCTAAATCATTAAATTTGAAGTATAATGGTTATAAAACCGTACCGATTTCCAGTTGCGAAGGAGATCCGAATGAAAGCAATCCTGATTGACGATGAAGAATTGGCACTAAAGGCTTTGGAACGCCAATTGCATGCGCTTGGGTGTTTCGAGATTATCGGCAAATATACCGATCCGCTGCAAGGGCAGCAAAAGGTAGAGGAGACCGAGACCGATATTGTGTTTCTCGATATTCATTTACCGGAGCTGAGCGGGATTGAGCTGGCGGAAAGGCTGCTTGAACAGAGACCTGATCTGCAGGTTGTATTCGTAACGGCATATGATAAGTATGCGATCAAGGCTTTTGAGCTGAATGCCCTGGATTATTTGCTTAAGCCGATTCATACGGACCGTCTGAAGCTTACAGTTCGGAGATTGAATGCTCAGCAGAAGCCTGGCCTGGTAGCCCGGGCAGCGTCAGCGCAGACAAGCTGGAGAATGCTGATGCTCGATGCCTTCCGGATCTACGAAGGGAGCCAGGAGCTTCCGTCACTGCAATGGAGAACGGCGAAGGCGCAGGAAATCTTTTTTTACCTGCTGCATCATCGCGGCAAAGTGGTCAGTAAAGCCACCCTGATTGAATTGCTGTGGGCTGATTTTGATCCGAACAGGGCCTATCCGCAGTTATATACAGCTGTGTATCATATCCGCAAGATGCTGGAGCCCTTCAGCAGAGAACGGATTCTCCTGCAAAATACGGCGGACGGCTATCTGCTCAAGCTGAATGGCATCTGCCTGGACGTTGATGAGTTTGACCGCTTTATCCAAGCGGGGTTAGAGCTCTCGAATGACACCCTGCCCGAATACGAACGAATCCTGAAGCTGTTCAAGAGCGAATATCTGGAGGGGTACGATTATGTGTGGGCGGAGCTTGAACGGCAGAGATTCCAGCTGCAGTGGATTCGGCTGAAGCTGAATCTGGTCCGCTGGTATATGGGGAATGCAGAATATGAACAGGCCTTCAAGCATATTGAACAGGTCTGCACCCGCTATCCGTTAGAGGAGCAAGCGCAATTATTGTACATGCAAATATCGGATAGAATGGGTTTTCATTTTCTGGTGCAAAGACAGTATGTATTGCTGGAAACGGTCATGGAAGCAGAGGTTGCGGAGAAACCGAGCCGGGAGATTGTCAAATGGTATAGGGATTGGGACAACAAGCGTCAGAAAGGGTGAATCCTCGGATTCATCCTTTTTGCCCTATCTAAATTATGATATATTTAATCTTGAATGAACTTGTTCTGCAAAGACCCGACGAAGGAGCCCCCCATGACCCAATTTGTCTACAAGCAGATTATTGCTGACCTCAAAACGAAGATCTTTGCCGGGCAGTACGCCGATATGAAGCTGCCGGATGAGCGCAGTCTCAGCGAGGCGTATCAGGTTAGCCGCAGTACCATTAAGCGTGCGCTGATGAAGATGGAGAGCTCGGGCATTATTTTCAAGAAACGCGGCTCCGGCACCTTCATCAATCCGTTATACATCAAGAACGATTCGATCTTCAATTACGAGGGCTCTAATCTGGGGGTGTCGGATAACTTCCAGATGCACGGCAAGAAGCCGGAGATCAAGGTGCTGAGCTTCGAGGTCATCCGGCCCACGCAGGAGCTTCAGCGGGATTTGTTCCTGTTGCCCCATGATTTCGTGTATAAAATCGTGCGTCTGCGCCTGTTTGAAGGTGCGCCGTTCATGATTGAGACGGGATATATTCCGATCAAAATTGTGCAAAATCTCGACCAGACGATTATCGAGGGGTCGATTTTTCATTATCTGGAGGAATCGCGCAATCTGGCGGTGACCAAGTCCTTTTTGTCTATTTTTGCAGAGCCTTCGCTGCCGAATGATCAGGAGTTGCTCCATCTGAAGGAGAATGAACCCGTAGGAATTATGGAGGGGATCTTCTTCCTGGATAACGGCACGCCGTTCGAATTCTCGCATATGCGCTTCCATTATGAGTATCTAAAGTTTAACACGTTTGTATCTGTGCATTAACGGATGGACGGTGTAAATAGCATAACTGAGGTATAGCAGGCCGGGAGGAATCCCGGTCTTTTTGTGTTTTTTAGTATAACAAATTAATCCATAATTATAAAAATAAACATCTTTTTGTGCGTGGTTTGCAGAGAATTTCATACTATGTTCAAAATTTCACAATATTGGACCGTATTAATTTCTAAAAAGATTGAATTTCTGAAATGCCGATGTATGATGTAACTGTAGAAGTGATACATTCAATTTACAAAGAAAAAGATTAGGGAGTGGAAGACATGGGATTAACAATCGAACAGGTGGATTATTCCTCGAAAACGTATCTGGCAAAGCTTGATGCTTACTGGCGTGCAACGAACTACATTTCCGTAGGCCAGCTTTATTTGAAGGATAACCCGTTGTTAAGAGAACCGCTGAAGGATGCAGATGTCAAAGTGAAGCCGATCGGACACTGGGGGACCATCCCTGGGCAGAACTTTATCTATGCGCACCTGAACCGTGTAATCACTAAATATGATCTCAACATGTTCTATATTGAAGGCCCGGGCCATGGCGGCCAGGTGATGGTGTCGAACTCTTATCTGGACGGAAGCTACACCGAAATCTATCCGCAGATCACCCAAGACATCCCTGGTCTGAAAAAGCTGTTCAAGCAGTTCTCCTTCCCTGGTGGTGTTGCCTCCCATGCGGCTCCTGAAACACCCGGATCGATTCATGAAGGCGGCGAGCTGGGTTACTCCCTGTCGCACAGCGTGGGCTCAATTCTGGATAACCCTGAGCTGATCTCCGCAGTAGTGGTAGGTGACGGCGAAGCAGAGACCGGTCCTCTGGCCGCTTCCTGGCTGTCCAACCGGTTCATCAACCCGATTACAGACGGTGCGGTATTACCGATTCTGCACTTGAACGGCTTCAAGATCAGTAACCCGACCATCCTGTCCCGGATGAGCAGAGAAGAATTAACCGCCTATTTTGCCGGAAACGGCTGGGAAGCCTTCTTCGTGGAAGGTGAGAACCCTGATCTGATGCACCCGGAAATGGCGAAGGTGCTGGATACGATCGTAGAGAGAATTGCCGCGATTCAGAAGAATGCCCGTGAAAATAACGATACTGCCCGTCCGGTATGGCCGATGCTGGTCTTCCGCTCCCCTAAAGGCTGGACCGGTCCGAAATCGTGGGATGGCGTGCCGAACGAAGGCTCTTTCCGTGCACACCAGGTACCGATTCCTGTGGATCAGAAGAACATGAAGCATGCTCCGGCGCTGCTGGAATGGCTGAACAGCTACAGACCTGAAGAATTGTTCGATGCGAACGGCCGTCTGAACGCGGATCTGGCGGAAATTCTGCCAACCGGCGACAGACGTATGGGGATGAACCCGGTCACCAATGCCGGCAAGCTGATCAAAGACCTGCACAAGCCGAATTTCCGCAACTACGCCTTGGATAATTCCGTTCCGGGTCAGGTAATTGCGCAGGATATGGCCGTGCTGGGGAAATACCTGAAAGAGGTTGTTACGCTCAACGAAGAGAACCGCAACTTCCGGATCTTTGGACCGGATGAGACCATGTCCAACCGTCTGGGACCTGTATTCGAAGTGACCAAGCGCCAATGGATGGACGCCATTCAGGAACCGCAGGATGAATTCCTCGCTCCGTATGGCCGTGTCATTGACTCCCAGTTATCAGAGCATCAGGCAGAGGGGATTCTGGAAGGGTACGTACTGACCGGCCGCCACGGATTCTTCGCCAGCTATGAAGCGTTCCTGCGTGTGGTCGATTCGATGATCACCCAGCACTTCAAGTGGCTGCGCAAGGCGACAGACCAGACCTGGAGAGAAGATATTCCATCCCTGAACGTCATCGCTACATCGACCGTGTTCCAGCAAGACCATAACGGTTATACCCACCAAGATCCGGGTCTGCTCGGCCATCTGGCTGACAAGAAGCCTGAATTCATCCGTGAGTATCTGCCGTCCGATGCGAACAGCCTGCTGGCTGTATTCGACACGATCCTGAATGACCGTCAGAAGATCAACCTGATCGTATCCTCCAAGCATCCGCGTCCACAGTGGTTCTCGGCCGATGAAGCTCAGGAGCTGGTAACTAAAGGACTCAAAATCATTGACTGGGCCAGCACAGACAAAGGCGGAGAGCCGGATCTCGTAATTGCTTCTTCCGGTACAGAACCAACTATGGAAGCCTTGGCTGCGATCTCGATCCTGCATGAGAAGCTGCCTGAGCTGAAGATCCGCTATATCAACGTGGTAGATCTGCTGAAGCTGAGAAGCCAGAAGCTCGATCCGCGCGGCTTGTCTGACGATGAGTTTGATCAATTTTTCACAAAAGACAAACCAGTCATCTTCGCCTTCCACGGCTATGAAGGCCTGATCAAAGACCTGTTCTTCGACCGCCACAACCATAACCTGCATGTGCACGGCTACCGCGAGAATGGCGACATCACGACACCGTTCGATATGCGTGTACTCAACCAGATGGACCGCTTCGACCTCTCGAAGGAAGCGGTGCTGAGTCTGCCGGAAGCAAGCAAATACCAGGCTATCGCTGACGAGATGGATGCTATGGTGCAGAAGCACCACGCGTACATCCGTGAAGAGGGCATCGACCTCCCAGAGGTTGAGAACTGGGTATGGAAGGCTTTGAACTAAGGTTAGGACGATAGTGTTATTTCATTAATAATATAGTAGGCTTCAATCAAGGAGCGCCCCGGTTAGTCATGTTGATGGCTGCGGGGCGCTTTTTGTGTCCGATGATTGGAGCTGGATTATGGTCTCCGGGTTGTCCGGGATCGATGAGGTCTCCGGCTGCAATACCTTCTTCCGCTGCGCCGCGGTGAGTACAGGGACACCATTACTCCCATTCATCTCCACCATGTGCTTCCAATAGCGCTTCGGCATCTTAGAGGAACGCAGCCGGTCGCTCTTGCGCTCCTTGATGCCGATGGCGTGATAGAAGCCGGTCCATAAGCGGCGGTACGCTTCCTCGGTCTCATCGGGCTCGAGTGGAGTCCACCCGCTTAAGGGAACGATGGCCTCCCGTCCGGGCTCATGAATCAGCGCCGCCCCGTGCGTCTGGTCGTAGATCATGAAGCTCTCCCCCTGGAACCGGTCGCAGAAGTGTTCCCGGATTACAGGCAGCACATAGCCCTGCGGTTCAATGACTGCGGCCATGACCGGGCCGTATACAGAGAAGCGGACGAAGCCTGTATACAGATGCGCTTCATGCCGGAGCTGCTGAACGGCCTTCATCAGACTGTTAACAGTATCATCAGCCAGCATATTCATCACCTTGCGGCCATGCCGGAAGCCGAGATACAGGAAGTTCAGCAGCAGCATTTCCTTATCGGGGGCGCAGCTCCAGAAGCCCAGACGCACCAGCTCCTCGGCTTCGCGGCTGATCCGCAGCGGCAGGGACTTCAGTACCCGCGCGGCCTTCTCCTTGTCGGTCTCAATCCATTTCGCTTCCAGCAGCAGGCCTATTTCTCCGCCTTCAGCATGAATTGCCAGCGGAATCTCCTTCCAGGCATAGCTCTCAAATACACAGCACAGCAGACCCTCGAAGCTTCCGTCATAGGTGTACGCCAGTGCGGACGGCTTGAACATCAGGCCTTCGCCCCCTTGTTGAAGCTGTTCCAGTCCCCGGCGGCGGGCAAGGTGGAGAGGTTGAAGTCATCGAACAGCGTGAGCTGTTCCACCTGCGGCTGCTGGAGAGCCAGCTGCTGCCCGGACATGAGGGAGCGGAGCAGCGTATGCTCGCTTACCTTCAGCCCTTCCAGCGGTTTGTCCTTGCAGGTGATGAAGAACTGGGCACGCTTGAGGACCACTCCCAGCTTCTTCAGCGCGTGGAAATCGAGCGATCCGGCCCGTCTGGCCTTCACGATCCGCTGTGCACTTCTTACGCCGATGCCGGGTACACGCAGCAGCATTTCGTACGGGGCGCGGTTGATCTCAACGGGGAACTGCTCCCGGTGGTTAACGGCCCAGCTGCACTTGGGGTCCAGCAGCGGGTTGAAGTTCGGCACGGCCTCATCCAATAATTCATTCGCCTTGAAGCCGTAGAAGCGCAGCAGCCAATCGGCTTGATAGAGCCGGTGTTCCCGCAGCAGCGGCGGCTTGGTGTCTAGAGCGGGCAGGAGGGAATCCTCCACCACCGGGGTGTAGGCCGAGAAGAATACGCGCTTAAGTGAGTATTTGCGGTATAAGCCTTCCGTCAGATTCAGAATCTGGTAATCGGTATCTGGCGTTGCTCCCACGATCATCTGGGTGCTCTGTCCGGCAGGCGCGAAGCGGGGAGCATGGTTATACTTGACGATATCGGAGCGGTTCTCCTTGATCCGGCTGGTAATCAGCCCCATCGGCTTCAGGATGGATACCTTGCTCTTATCAGGTGCGAGCCGTCCGAGGCTCTCCTGCGAGGGCAGCTCGATGTTGACGCTCATGCGGTCGGCAAGCAGACCAAGTCTGGACAGCAGGGCTTCGTCTGCTCCGGGGATGGCTTTTACATGAATATAACCGTTGAAGTGATAGACATTGCGCAGCAGCTCAAGTGCAGCAATTAACTGCTCTGTGGTGTAGTCCGGATTGCGCATAATGCCTGAGCTAAGAAATAGTCCTTCTATATAATTGCGGCGGTAGAATTGCATGGTGATATCTGCGATCTCTTCGGGGGTGAAGGCCGCCCGGCGAATGGGGTTAGATTTGCGGTTGATGCAATAGGCACAATCATATACACAACCGTTGGTCATAAGCACCTTCAGCAGCGAGATACAGCGCCCGTCCGCCGCGAAGCTGTGACAGATGCCCATCGGAGAGGTGTTGCCGAGCGCCCCGGCCTGGCCCTTGCGGTCGGAACCGCTTGAAGTGCACGCCACATCGTATTTGGCGGAAGCGGTCAGAATCTCTAGTTTCTCCATTACATCCACGGTCTCAATCCCCCTCATATGTGAGCATTATATACCGAACGTACGTTCTTGTCAAAAGTATCTCCCCCTTCTTGGCCGACTGTAAAATGTATGCGCATTCCTTCTTGTGCTATAATAGAAACTGATGGTTCATGGAATGAGGAATCATACGGTTATTGAAATTCGGGTTAGGAGTGTTGCTGAAGTGAGAGGATATAACATATGGCGGCCCATCATGCTGATTGCGGTTGCGCTGCTGACAAGACAGTTAGTGACAAGTGTGTGCCTGATGTTCGGCATGTCGCAGGAATCGGCAGGCAGTGTAGCCATGCTGGGCATGATCGTTGCTGCTCTTATTATGTACAACCGCATGATGAAGGGCCGCCGCCGCAGATAAAATAAACAGAAGATCCGGCCGTATCTCTTCAGGCGGAGCGGATTGCATAGGAACAGGCTTGAAAGACGCCCGCACAGGTGTCTTTTTATTTTAGAACTGTCTTTTTTACTAAAAAAATTTATGCAGACAGGTGCGCATCCCGGCGATCCGGCAAGCGGTGCTTGAATAATCTGGCTGGAGCTTATATTCTTAGAAGGATATGCTATATGAAGGACCATAGAGATTCAAGGTAACGTATATATTCCCTGCAGGGAGGGCGTTATCTATAGAATCAACCCACAGCATGGGAAATGAACATACAGGAGGAAACCAATTGAGTACACAGAACATTGGAGTGCCGTTAGAGGGTTTTGCAGAATTTAGCCGGACGGTAGCCGCAGAGGGTGCGGTACTGCTTAAGAATGAGGGACAGGTGCTTCCGCTGGGTGACGGTGAGAGCGTCGCTGTTTTTGGCAGAATACAGGTGAATTATTACCGCAGCGGTACAGGATCGGGCGGTAGCGTTCACGTTGCATATACGACGAATCTGCTGGATGGACTGCGCAGCAAGAAGAACATTAGCGTGAATGAAGAGCTGGCTGCAGCCTACGAGGCCTGGATCGGGCTTAACCCGTTCGATGACGGCGGCAAGGTATGGGCTGCGGAGCCGTGGAACCAGAAGGAAATGCCGCTTACGGACGAGCTGGTGAAACAGGCAAGAAGCCAGTCAGCCAAAGCGGTTGTGGTCATTGGACGTACGGCGGGCGAGGATCAGGATAATGCTGATACCGCAGGCAGCTACCGGCTCACGGAAGATGAGAAGGCGATGCTTGTCTCGGTTACGGCTCATTTTGAACAGACGATTGTGGTGCTCAACGTATCCAACATTATGGATATGAGCTGGGTAAATGACGCCGCTTATGTGAACCCTATCTCTGCAGTGATCTATTCCTGGCATGGCGGCATGGAGGGTGGCCACGCGATCGCCGATGTTCTGGCCGGAGAGGTTACGCCAAGCGGCAAGCTGACGGACACTATCGCGTATTCCATTGAGGATTACCCGTCGACCCGCAACTACGGCAATGAGTTCAAGAATCTGTACGAGGAAGATATCTATGTGGGCTACCGTTATTTCGAGACCTTCTGTCCCGATAAGGTTCAGTATGAATTCGGCTACGGGATCTCTTACACGACCTTCAAGCTGGAGCCGGAGGAAGCGAAGCTGGTGAACCAGGCGGGCGAGCCGCAGATTGAAATCGGCGTCACCGTAACGAATACGGGAGCCGTATATGCCGGTAAAGAAGTAGTGCAGGTGTATGTTGAAGCGCCGCAAGGACAGCTGGGTCAACCGGCCAAAGCGCTGGCAGCCTTCGCTAAGACCAAGCTGCTGGAGCCTGGTGAGTCTCAGCGCATTACTGTGAGCTTCCCGCTCCATTCCATGGCTTCCTATGATGACGCCGGAGTGACCGGGCACGTTTCCGCTTATGTGCTGGAAGCCGGAACCTACCGCTTCTATGCAGGAACCAGCGTCAAAGCGGTATCAGCAGTGCTTCTGGATGGACAAGAAGGCTATGTGCTGGATGAGCTTAAGGTCGTGGAACAGCTGCAAGAGGCTATGGCGCCTACCGAGAGCTTCATGCGGATGAAGCCGGGTGCCCGCAAGGCAGACGGTTCGTATGAGCTTATCTCCTCTGAAGTACCTACTCGCAAGGTAGATCTGGCGGAGCGGATTGAACGCAATCTGCCGCAACAGCTTCCGCAGACTGGCAATCAGGGATATACCCTGAGAGATGTCCATGACGGAAAAGTTAGCATGAGCACCTTCATTGCCCAGCTAAGCGACCAGGATCTGGCGGCGATTGTCCGGGGCGAAGGAATGAGCAGTCCGCTGGTCACTCCAGGTACGGCATCGGCGTTCGGGGGCGTGAGCGACAGTCTGTTCAGCTACGGCATTCCGGTTGCAGCTACAGCGGACGGCCCTTCCGGCATCCGTATGGACAGTGGGGCTAAGGCAACACAGGTATCGATTGGAACCCTGCTGGCCGCTACATGGAATGCGGAGCTGGTGGAAGAACTGTATGTTATGGAAGGCCAGGAATTATTGCGCAACCAGGTGGATGCGCTGCTGGGACCGGGGCTGAATATCCGGCGCAGCCCGCTCAACGGGCGTAACTTCGAATATTTCTCCGAAGATCCGCTGATCTCGGGGATCTTCGCTGCCGCATGCACACGCGGAATTATGAAAGGCGGCTCTAATGCGACGCTGAAGCATTTTGCCTGCAACAACCAGGAGAAGCACCGCAGTAAAGTCGATGCTGTCGTATCGGAACGCGCGCTGCGTGAGATCTACCTGAAGGGCTTCGAGATCGCAGTCAAGCAGGGCGGGGCCAATTCGATCATGACCTCCTACAATCCGGTGAACGGGCATTGGGCGGCTTCGAATTATGACCTCAACACCACGCTGCTTCGCGGCGAATGGGGCTTCCAGGGCATCGTCATGACCGACTGGTGGGCGATCATGAACGATGTGGTGAACGGAGGAACGGCAGACCGTAAGAATACGAACTGGATGGTCCGCGCCCAGAACGATCTGTACATGGTCGTTAGTAACTATGGGGCAGAGGTTAACGCTTACGATGACAATACGATCGCATCTCTGGAGAATGGTACGCTTACCCGCGGGGAGCTTCAGCGCTCAGCGATCAACATCTGTGAGTTCATCATGAAGGCGCCGGTATTCTCCAGAAAGCACGAGATTATTGAAGCGGTCGATACGTTCAAGGCTGATCCGGCTATCGGGGCTGAGCAGGTACAGGTGCTGAGCGAGAACGAACAGGTAACGCCTGCTGTGTCCGGGCCGACCTACATTCAGGCTGACGAGGCGGGCCAGTACCGCATTATTGTCAGCATCATGTCTCCTGAGCCTGAGCTTGCGCAGAGCGCCTGCAACCTGACCCTGAATGGACAAGCGGTAACCACCATTCAGACGAACGGAACGGAGGGCCGGTGGATCAGACAGAAGCTGGTCAAGGTTGAACTGGAAGCCGGACGGTATGAGCTGAATCTGGACTTCGTCAAGCCCGGCCTGCAGATTGAATGGATTGAATTCAAGCGGGTATAGCATCAGATCATTGATAGCATGAGCAGCAAGGCACCCTCCGGGGTGTCTTTTTTTGCAAATATTGAATTTACATGATCCGGCTGATTCCGCATACCCGCACGGCCGCCGAATAAAATAGAGATAAAACGGCTACTATGAAGGGATGGCAGGAACGTATGCAAATACATGTAGTGCAGCCGGGCCAGACGCTGTATGGTATTTCACAGGCCTACGGAGTAAGCACTGATACTATAACTGAGGCGAATCAGCTCTCTGCGCCGGGAAGCCTGGTGGCAGGGCAGGCGCTGGTAATCCCGATTGCCGGGCAGTATTATTGGGTGCAGCCGGGCGACAGCTACTACAGCATCGCCAAGCGGTTCGGCCTGAAGGCAAGCGAGCTGGCGGAGGTGAACGGGCTGACGCTGAATCAGCCGCTGCAGGTCGGACTCCGTCTGTACATTCCCCCTGGACCCAGGCGGCAGGCGGAAGTGAACGCGTATGTGGAGCCAAGGGGGGAGAGTGTCTCCCAGCCGCTGCAGAATGCTGCGCGTGAGGCTGCTCCTGAGCTGACGTATCTCGCACCGTTCAGCTTCCGGATCAAACGGGACGGAACGCTGGTCCCGCCGCCCCTGGACGGCCTCGCCTCCATTGCCGCGGAGCATCAGGTGACGCTGATGATGGTCGTGACGAATCTGGAGGATGCCCAGTTCAGCTCTGAGCTCGGGCGCATTATTCTGAATGATCAGGAGGTTCAGGACCGGCTGCTTGAGAACATCATCGCGGAAGCGAAGCGGCTGAACTTCCGGGATATCCACTTTGATCTGGAGTTTCTCCGGCCGGAGGACCGTGAAGCGTACAATGCTTTTCTGCGGAAAGCGGCAGAGGTCATTCATAAGGAGGGCTTCCTGCTGTCCACCGCCCTTGCCCCCAAGACCAGCGCGTCACAGGTTGGGGCCTGGTATACGGCGCATGACTATAAGGTCCACGGCGAGGTGGCCGACTTCGTCATTATTATGACGTATGAATGGGGCTATAGCGGGGGGCCGGCGATGCCTGTCTCGCCCATCGGGCCTGTCCGTCAGGTGCTGACCTATGCAGCAAGTGAGATGCCCGCCGGTAAAATCATGATGGGCCAGAATCTGTACGGCTATGATTGGACGCTGCCTTTTGTAGCAGGGGGGCAATATGCCAAAGCGCTCAGTCCGCAGGCGGCCATTGATCTGGCCAGGAACAGGAATGCAGCCATTCAATATGACTATAGAGCCCAGGCGCCGCATTTCAATTACACCGATGACGAAGGGCGGCAGCATACGGTATGGTTCGAGGATGCCCGCTCCATTCAGGCCAAGTTCGATCTGATCAAGGAGCTGGGCCTGCGGGGCATCAGCTACTGGAAGCTGGGCCTGCCTTTTCCGCAGAATTGGTTGCTGCTTGAGGATAACTTCAAGGTGGTCAAAAAATAGACTGGAGACCGTGCGGCCAGCGGCGGCGTAAGAATCCCCACACCAAAACGGATGTGCCCATGCTTCATGGCGGCACATCCGTTTTTTTGAAAATATAAATGTTAGCCCATTAAGCCCTTGAGCCCGCCCAGAAAAGGCCGGATCGACTTGATCATGTTGTAGCCCATCTTCATCACCGGCATAGCCTTCTGCACCATTCCGAACATGCCCATGAACCGTCCCAGCCCTCCGCCGATACCGGCAGCCCCGCCTCCCCCGCCCATTAGCGAGCCGAGTAGAGGCATGAAGCCGGATACCTCTGCTCTGCGCGCAGCTGAAGAGGATTTCCGTTTCGGCCCCTTACGCGTGCCGGGTCTGGACAGAATCACCGCCTCCTGGTTCAGGTCTGTAATCCACCCTACATAGGAACGCCCATTATGCAAAGTGATGCAGACCGGCTGGCCTTTCAGCTGCTGTGCCCGCTTGCGGAGCTTTGTTGAATTTGCCATTCGTCATTCACCTCACTGTTCTATTTACTCTATTTTACTCAGAACCTGGGAGGCGGCTTGTGCGGGTATGGAGTTTTGCGGAATATATTTGAACAACCCAGGGTTGTCTTTCGGGGCAGATGTTCTAAAAATATACAAATTGTGAATTCAGATTAATTGTCGTGAAATATTTTACAGTGAAAAAAAGGGAAACGGATATGCATGTAGAATTACCCTGAAGTACTGGGTTTAGAGTGAAAAATCATGACTTTAGTCCCGGTTCTAATTCTATTGGGGAGTGACCTAATCTCTTGGCTATCCATCGTTATTTAAGAAATACTTGCTTCATCGTCTTATTATTTGTTCTTTTACCCTTTACACGGAGTTACGCCGGTGCCGGGCAAATGGCAGACATCAAAGGACACTGGGCAGAGTCCGATATTCAGCAGTGGCTGGATCAAGGACTCATTACCGGCTATCCCGATCATACCTTCCGGCCGGGGGCTGAAGTATCCAGAGGTGAGTTCGTAGCACTCGTGAACAGAGCGTATAAGTATTCGGATACGAAGGCTATCAGCTTCAAGGATCTGAAGCCAGAGAATTTTGCGTACATAGAAGTGCAGAAAGCTACCGCTCAAGGATATATCAGCGGATTCAGCGACAATACCTTCCGTCCTGACAAGCCAATCACAAGACAGGAAACTGCAGTGATCCTATCCAGAATATTAGGCTTTGACAGTAAAGGGGCAACAGCCTCAGTCTCTGCACAGGACGCGAATCTTATCCCTGCCTGGAGCAAACCCGCTGTCCAGTATCTTCTGGATCAGGGGATCATGAGCAAGAATGCGGATGGAACCTTCCAACCTCAGCGCAATATGACCCGTGCCGAGACTGTAGTGGTCATTAAGAAGGCGCTGGCTCTGAGTACAGTGGTCTATGATCAGGCAAGTACGTTTGGAGATTCTGCAGTAAGCACAGTACAGCATAATGTGAGAATTACAGCTTCCAATGTCACGCTCCGCAATATGCATATCCAGGGTGACCTCGTCATTGCTAAAGAGGTGGCAGACGGGAACGCCTACCTTGAACAAGTTCAAGTAGACGGTGTAACCCGTATTGAAGGCGGAGGCAGCAACAGTATTCATATCCGGAACAGCAAACTAAACACAGTATCTGTGAACAGGCTGAATCATGCGGTGAGAGTTGTAGCTGAGGGTACAAGCGCTGTGCAGGACGTACAGATTCTATCCAGCGCGGTTATTGAAGAGAAGGATCTTACCGGCGATGGTTTTGTGAATGTAACCGTGCTTCCTGAGGCCCAGACATCTTCATCAGAGCGCACAGTGGTGCTTGCCGGAGACTTTAAGAAGGTTTCTGTAGGCGGCAGCCTCAAAGAGTTCAATGTTCGCTCAGGCAGCGTAGCTAATTTGCTCATCCAAGAGAATCTATTGATTCCTACTCTGAATTTCAGCAAGAATGTTGTTGTCGAAAAGCTGGAAATGAAGAGTAAGCTGACAATCTCCGGCGAGGGCCAAGTCAAAGGCATTGTATTGTCGGAAGGCGTACCGGACCCTAAGCTGCCAAAAGAACAAACACCTGCTGCACCTGCAACTGGCGGTGGCGGCGGGTCCTCTGACCCTGGAGCGGGCGGCGGCAGCGGCGGTGGATCTCCTGATCCACGTACAGGCGGGGGGAACGGGTCTAATCCTGTACCGGCGCTGGCTGTAACCGGAATTACCGCAGCAAACGGTATGGTAGAAGTCCAATTCAACCGGAACCTGGACAGCATACCGGATGCTGCTGATTTCGCCATTCTCGAACAGGTTAATCATGGCGAGTTTCATAAGGTTGAGGTAACTTTGGTTACGCTGCTTGATAATAAAGCAACAGTACAACTTACAATTCCTTCGATAGCGAATAGTGAGGCTGAGCAGCTGGCGGTATACTCCGTGTCTTATAAGGGTGGAAGCCCTGTATTATCTGGAGCGATTACTGTGCCTAAGGCTAATGTGACTGTGAGTGGGCGTTTGTTTATTCAGCCATATACGGAGACCAAGCCGGTTCCTGCCTTCAACCTTCATATCTACTTAACAGGAGCGAAGGGGACATATACTATTACCGTTACTAAGAGTGGAGATTACTCTTTTGTAAATGTAGTGCCAGGAACTTATGTCGTACTTATGCCTCTTTATCCATACAGATACCATACTCAAGAATTTACTGTGGAAGCAGGTAAGGATCTCGTTCTGCCCGATCATACGATCATAGAGAATCTGCCGGAAGCTGATGTCGATCAAATTACTTATACAGATATGCCTGTTATTTATGGTAGGGTTTTAAATTTGCGTGAGCCCTTCAAAGTAAAGATTGAGCTTGAAAATGGGAAGGAACTTAACAGCTATTCAGGAGTATATGATTTACAATTTGGCATCAATCTATATGACTACAATCCGAAACTGCAACTGAAGGAAAATGATAAATTATATGTGACCTTATACACGGATCGCGGCTGGACTAGTCAACGGTTTGAGATAAAGTTAGTTGAACGGCCTCAAACTAAGGCGCCTGTGGTGACGAGCGTGGTGTACGAAGATACTACAAGAATTAGAGGCATATTAATAGAAGATTCTTATAGTGAGGTTACAATTACCCGTGAAGATGGAACTTTATTTGGAAGATCCAGTAGTTATGACGGCATGTTTGATATCTACCTGTATAATCCCTCGCTTTTATCTGTTGGAGAGAAACTGATGGTCTATGCGCAAGCTCAAGGAAAGAGAAAAAGTGAGCCTGTCTACATCACTGTCGCAGCACCTAAGGCCGAAACAGCGAAACCCGTAGTTACTCGAATCGTTTATGAGAATGATTGGACAATCTACGGAACGGCTGAAGGAGACTCCACCATTGTTGTCAAACGTGCGGATGGTACCGTTCTGGGGCAGGCAAAGACCAGCAGTTATGAATACGTTGGTAATTTATGGGTAGAACTTGATCCGCGTCCTGTTGCTGGAGAGACTCTATATATAACCGCTAAGGGATATGAGAAGCTGACAAGCGAGCCTGTCGCCGTTGTAGTAGCCAGCAGGCCAACCACGCCAACTCCTACAGTAGTTGGTGTGGTTTATAGTGATAGTCCGAAGATAGAAGTTTATGTTCCTGGTCTATTCGACGCCTCGTATTTCTATCTTAAGACCAAGGATGGTAAATTAATTAGTGAGCTATTTACGTTCGGTGAGCGAGTTAACTTCTGGAACATTAAAGTTGCTCCTAATACACAATATCAAGTGACGGTTGTTGGTCCATTAATGAAAGAGAGCGAACCTTTCTTCTTCACAGTGATAGACCGAACCAAAGACACCGAATAATGAAGCGATTATAGTAAAAATCTAAAGGACACCTGCTGGTGTCCTTTTTGGTAGACGTTTAATACACCACAACTCAAGTCATATCTACACTCTAGGCCTCTGCTAAAATCAACAATGGAAGGAGGAGGACAACAATGTACGAATGGAATGAGATGGTCCAGCGCATGATTGACTGGGTGGAGGAGGATCTTGCGGCTTCGCCTACGCTGCTGGAGATGTCTGAGCAGCTGGGGTATTCGCCGTATTACTGCACCCGGCAATTTCATGTGCTGACCGGAATGACACTGCGGGACTATGTCTGGCAGCGCCGGATTGGCCGGGCGGCACTGGAGCTTAGGGACACGGAGGCGCGTATTCTCGATATTGCCGTAAAGTTCGGCTTTTCCTCTCAGGAGGCGTTCACGCGGGCCTTTTTCAGAGCCTTCAAGCTCACTCCACATGCTTACCGCAAGGCTCCACAGCCGATTCCGCTGGCTATTCGTGCCGAGGTGTTCTCTCCTTATCATTATCTGATCAGGGAGCGGGATAGAATGAGACAGGTGCATTTGCAGGAAGCGGAGATTAAGCTTGAGTGGATACCAGCGCATAAGTTTATCGGCATCCGCGATATCGGCTCTAACAATTACGGAGGATTCTGGAAGAATGGGCATGACTGCGATGAGGTCTCTGGAACCCTGGAGAGCATGTCGCATCATACGCTTCCTGGCCAGTTGGGCCAGACGGCAGGCTGGTTCTATCAGGAGGGGCGCAAAGGCTATCTGTATGGTATCCTTGTCGCGGCTGATTACGACGGGGCGGTTCCGGAGGGCATGGAATGCCGTGATATCCCGGAATCGGAGTACCTGGTCTTTTTTCATCCGCCCTTTGACTACTTGCAGGATAATGGGCAGGTGATGCGTATCGTTGAGGAAGTGGCTTGGAATTATGATCCTGCGGTTATGGGCTATGTGTGGGATGAAGAGGAGAAGCAGGATTATCAGCGGCATTTCCCGGAGGGTTACGGCTATGCGGTGCTGCGGCCGGTCCGTAAATTAGACTAACTTCAGACAGCAGGCTGGCTTAAGCAAAAGCGTTCGGCGCTTCTGCTTAAGCTGCTGCATGTTATACAACAACGCTCCCTTAGGCGAGGCTCAGCACCGTTTGTGCAAGAGTATCTCCCTGATGTTCCAGAGAAGCAACCTTGCCCAGCAGCTCTGCCTGCAGCTCACGCTGCCGGGTCGTCCAACTGGCTCTGGGGGCAGCGCCGGCTGTTTGGAGTATGGCCGGGCCGGACATCTCCTTATAGTATTTATCCAGCAGGGCAGCCATTTCAACATAGATTGCCGACATCTCTTCCAAGGCAGCTTGTTGTTGCGGGTCATGCACCAGCGGCAGAGAGTCGAGTAAGTAGGCGGCTGCACAGCGGCGGGCATCTGCCAGGGCCATCATACAGAAGTGATTGACGGATAATCTGCGGCTGAAGGCTTCTTCGTCCGCTGCGGCGTACCAAGGGTGGTCCAGCAGTCCCTCGCTCCATACCTCCAGCGCCTTGTATCCTGCGGCATAAGAGCTGCTGTTGGATAGGGTCTCAGCCTGCATAGATTCCAGCTTAACGCGGAGCGACGCATACAGATTCTCCAGCGCAGACGGAGCCTCCGCCTGATCGCCAAGACGAATCAACCGGTAAGGCCATTGATCCACATGGAGATACCCTTGGCTTACCCTCATATGAGCCTGGAACTCAGGATCAGCTTCAAGCTCACTGAAGGTCTCATCGTCAAAATAACTGCGGCACAGCAGCACATCACCCTCCGCCAGATATCCTGTAATGACTCCCCACTCCGGCGCTACTCTGAGGTTAATGGCAAGGGGCAGTCTGCCTTGGCGGATATCCTCCAGAATCGCCAGCTTCTCGGCTGTGCGCTGCTGCGGCTCTAACCGGTTGGCCCGGTGAGCACTAAGTCCATAAGCCTTACAGGCGGGGATGGAGTAGTCATAGACGACAAGGGCATCTGCAGCGCTGTAGTCCCATACCGGTTCAAAAGCCACCCTCCAGCAGGCTCCCGAATAGCCCATCACCTGCTCATAGGTGGTCTCTACGCCTCTGGCGGTAAGAGTGAGCGTCATGGCCCCTGCCCAGGAGCAATCCTGCCCCCGTCCGAAGCCCAGCCGCGGAATCCCTTCAATGATGCATTGATCCCGGGAGGAGCGGGTCTGATAGAGATGGCTGCGGTCCCGGCTGTAATGAATCTGTTCGCCTTCCGCACAGCTTACGGCGTGAATACCTTCGGTATTCAGGTAGACCAGCAGCAGGTAGTCCTGACCCCCGCAGTCGATCAGGCTGGGAAACAGCTCATGTGTGGCGGTGAACTGAGTCCAGCGGAAATGCTCGTAATGCTTCATTTTGTCCGCAACGCTGCGGTGTGCCTGTTCATTCCCATAATGCGCAGCCATAATCTGCAGCTCATTACTGCTTGAGACATGCCCGTTCGAATGGATATCTATCGTAAGCAGCTGGTCCTTCAGCACAAAGGTCGAATACATACCGTCAGGGGTCTCATAGGTAACCAGCAGCAGCTTCAGGCGGCCGTCATTCCATGAGTGGGGAAAAAGATGCTCTCCAGGGATTAAGCTTAAGCGGTCTGAGACTACGAACTGGTTCACAAGCTGGGTAACATCCAGCTCCTGCTGTCCATCCGTATAGATCGCAGAGAGCACCACGAGCTCCTGGGGCAGCAAAATGCCGTCAATGGAGTGATTCAATGCGGCGGATAGCAGAGGAAGGGTGGCCGTCTCCGGCAGAGACTTGCCGGTCTCCCATTTGGATACCGCCTGGGCGCTGACATGGAGCAATTCCGCTAATTGTTCCTGGGACAAGCCTCTTGTTTTGCGGAGGGTGGCAATTCGTTTACCAACTTTTTCGCTAACGATCATGCGCAGTACAACTCCTATAGTGGATTCCGACGTCGTAAGTCTATTATAATCTCCGTTTTCGAAATAACCCATATACTGGAGTAGGGCACGCGGTATAACAAAATCAACCGTAAGTTGAGGCAAGCTGTGACGCACCAGCTAACCCCCTTCTGAATGTGGCTGTGTCCCTCTTTAACCATGATAAATAAAAAAGACTTGTTCTTTTGAAGAATTCATGATATATTACTTCTTGCGTTGCATTGAATGTTTTCTTTGCGGTCATGGCGGAATTGGCAGACGCGCTGGCTTCAGGTGCCAGTGGTAGCAATATCGTGGAGGTTCGAGTCCTCTTGACCGCATAATGGTTTTAACCGTGATGCAAGCGAAGACCCTTCTTAAATGAAGGGTCTTTTTTTTGCTGCGAATAGAATATATGCTAAAAACCGAACACAGCCCCCCTTCACCACGTACCCGTGATAAAAGGGGGGCTTTTGCATGATCGTGCAGGGTTCATCTCTACTGCGATACCACGCGCTATATTACCCCTGCCAGATGTCAGCAATCCGCACCGGCTGGCCGGTCTTCATGGAGCGGTTGGCGGCAATGCCGGTCATAATCGACATCGCGCCGTCCTTGTGCGAAGCTGCGCGGTTGAAGCGGTCCTCCTGCTTTTTGTCAAAAATATCGCTCAGCAGCACCGGATCACCGCCGCCATGTCCGCCACTGCTGCTCTCGAACTCCACGCGGTAAGGCTCCTTGAAGTGAGGATAGATCATGATGCTGACGCCTTCCAACGCGCCTTCGTTTTCTTTTTTGCCGCCGGAATTGACGTAGGACTGCTCGGTAATCCGCACCTCCATCCGGCCCTGTGTACCGTTGAACACGATGATGAAGCCCTCCCACGGCATATATGCGTTAAGCGAATAGTTCATGACGGTCTTGTTCTTGTACTTGACCATGACATTCATGGTGTCCTCGATGCTGATATTGTCCCCGAATACACTCTGGTCGCGCTGGTACCCGTCCTCGTGCTCAGCATCCAGGTACATACTCTTCAGGTGTTCATTACGGTCCAGGTGCAGCGCGAACGGGTCGTTCTCGGCAGCCTTGCTGCCGTAGGCACGCTGATAGAACTCGGTGATGCCCCGTTTCTCGGCATTCTCTCTCCCGTAGAAGCGCAGATCGCCCATGGCGAAAACCGTGTCCGGCTGCGACCCCAGCCAGAAGTTCATCAGGTCGAAGTGATGCGTCGATTTATGCACCAGCAGGCCGCCGCTGTTCCGCTTGTCGCGGTGCCATCTGCGGAAATAGTCCGCTCCATGCTGGGTATTGAGCAGCCATTCGAAGTTCACGGACAGTATTTCGCCCAGCACGCCGTCCATAATGACCTCACGAATCTTCGTGTTATGCGGCGCATAGCGGTAGTTGAAGGTGACCCGCAGATTCTTGCCGGTGCGCTCAATTGCATCGAAGATCTCCCGGCATTTCTCCTCGTCAACCGTCATCGGCTTCTCGGAAATGACATCACAGCCCAGCTCCATCGCGCGGATGATATATTTGTGATGCGTCCGGTCAATCGTAGTCACCAGCACGAAGTCGGGCCGGGTCTCGGTGATCATCCGGTCGAAGTCTTCTGCCTTGTACGTAGGAACCTCATGATAATCGTATTTGTCCGTAAGCATATGATTGGCGAAATTCATCCGTGTCTGATTGACATCGCAGAAGGCCACCAGCTCGGAGGTTTCGTTGTAAGCGGTAACAAGAGCGCCATAGAAAAATTCAGCCCGGCCGCCGGTGCCGACAAGTGCATATTTCTTTTTGGACAAGGGGATCACTCCATTTACTTGGATTTGATTCTATTTTATAGTATAGAAAATGCAGAAAGTGAACGGTATTTAGTCATTTTTGCTCAAAAGTGTGCTTATCTTATCCATTCAGGGGGCTTAGTGCAGGGTGGAACCTATTTTTCAGATTGAGCAGCTGAGGCGCATCGGGCATTTCAATATGGACACCGACCATTTCCATGATTTCTACGAAATATATTATCTGCTGTCCGGGCAGCGTCACTATTATATCCGTAACGGAAGGTACGCGCTGGAAGCCGGAGACCTCGTGTTTATTAACAAAAATCATCTGCACCGCACAACCGGCGGAAGCCATCTGCCGCATGAGCGGGTGCTGATCAGCTTCAATGATGCCTATCTGGAGCCGGTGGCACCCGGGGCAGACTGGATGAATGTGTTCGAAGGGGAGAGCTTCCTGCTGCGGCCTACGGCGCATGAACAGGGACTCATCACAGATCTGCTCCAGGCGATGCAGGAGGAACAGAAGGAGGGGCTGCGCTGGAGCACTGAATATACAAGGATGCTGCTGCAGCAACTGCTGATTACGCTGGAGCGGATCAGGAGGGCGAAGCCCGCCCTGGTCTCACCGGAGCAGAGCGAGGGGCAGCGCCGGGTATACAGTATCATCGAATACCTGGACAACCATTACAGCGAGCGGCTGAGCCTTGGGGGGATTGCCGAGCGGTTCTTCATCAGCGCTACGTATCTGTGCCGGATTTTCAAGCAGACGACAGGCTTCACCATCATTGAGTACCTGAACTATGTCCGCATCCGTGAGGCTAAGGTACTGCTCACGCAGACGAAGTGGCCGATCACCCGGGTGGCGGCGGAGACGGGATTTGAGAGCATTGCGCATTTCGGGCGGGTATTCAAGGCCATTACGAGGCGTTCCCCTCTTCAGTACCGCAAGCAGCACAGGGGATGAAGACTACGGCTCGCATCCGCTGTTACATTCGACAATCGCTACGAAAATGTTACATATTTTTCTATCTTTTGACACGGGATTGGCCTTATAATGGTGAAGGATTAAATACAAATATTGGGGTGTGTTATGAAAATGAAATCAGGGGGCCTCTGGCTTGCTGCTGCTATGCTGACGGTAACCGTAACCGGGTGTTCCTCGGACAATGCAGGCGCTGGCAGAGAGAGCATGGAGAAGCTGAAGACAGAGATTAGTGAGCTGCAAAAGGAGAACAAATTCCTGAAAGAACAGAATGATATGTTAAAGGAGAGCCTGGTAAAGCCTGTGACAGCGCAAGAGGAGGGCGGTACGGCTGAACTTCTAAATAACGGGAGCAGTCCGGCAGCGGCTGAACCCGGGGAGGACCACAAGCTGATCGTAAAGGGCACGCCGCTGGTTATCGATGGAACGGGTGAGTATACCATTACCAAGACCTCATTCAGCAAAATAGTTAATCCGTCGAATCCGGGCTCATACTACACCTACTATGAAGCCAAGGAACCGGGGACAACCTATCTGGCGATCACTTTGAAAGTGAAGAACCTGGCAGGTGAAGCTATGAATGCAGACGAAGTAGCGGATGTGGAGGTCAAATACGACAATAAATACGAGTATAGTACCTTCGATACCATGGAAAAGAACGGCGGGGAAGATTTCACCTATACCAATATCTCGAGGATTGAACCGCTGAAGAACGGCACGCTGGTGTTCTTGGCCGAGATTCCTGATGAAGTGAAGTCGAGCGGCAAGCCGCTATATGCGGATTTCGAGATTGAGGGTGAAACCTACCGTTATATCATAAAGAAATAAGAGAAGAGCCTGTGCGGCCGCAGAGTGAACTGTGGTCAGCAGGCTCTTTATTGATGTAAAAGGATTAATCCTAAGCGAAAAAAGCTGGCAGATACTCCTTGTTCGCCTCCAGCATCTCATCCAGCATGGCGATCGCCACTTCCACGGAAGGGACGAGCGGGTGATGGGCCAGCGCCTGGATCGCCAGGCTGCGGTCGCCGGTCACGGCAGCATCGATGGCGAGCTGCTCATAGGTCTTCACGGCATGGATCAGCCCCTTGGCCATCGGCGGAATCTGGGTCAGCGGCAGCGGAAGGGGACCGGTCTTAGTGACGACGCAGTTCACCTCGATGCTGGCATCGTCCGGCAGGAAGTCAAGGATGCCCCGGTTCGCCACATTCAGCGTCTGAATGTCATTGGTCCCGTTGTAGAGCGAGCGCATCAGGTTCACGGCCGCCTCGGAATAAAAGGCTCCGCCGCGCTGCTCCAGCTGCTTCGGCTTCTCATCCAGCGCAAGATTGCTGTAGATGGCGAACAGCTCCTCCTCCACACGCTTGACGACTTCAGCACGGTTCCCGCCTTGTGCGGCGGCTTCCTGCTGCTCCGCGAGCATCGCATCGGTCATGTAGAAGTACTTCAGATAATACGAAGGCAAGGCATGCAGCGATTGCAGGAACTCGGGGTTCCATTCGCGTGCCGGAACATTCTTTGCGCTGTAGCCTGCGGTATCCTCCAGCATCTCTTGCAGCTTGTCTTCACCCTCCACATCAATGCGGGTAATCCAGTGCAGGTGGTTCAGGCCGACGAACTCGGCGTAGATCCGATCCGGGGCAGCGTCATATTTAGCCGATACCTGCTTGATCAGGCCAATCGGGGCATTGCAAAGGCCGATACTTTTCACCTTGGAGTAGCGCAGCACCGCCTCGGTGACCATGCCTGCCGGATTGGTGAAGTTGAGCAGCCAGGCGTCCGGTGCCAGCTCCTCAATATCCCGGCAGATGCCGAGAATGACCGGGATGGTGCGCAGCGCCTTCAGCATGCCGCCGGGACCGGTCGTCTCCTGGCCGATCACGCCGTATTTCAGCGGAATCGCCTCGTCACGGGCACGGGCGTCCAGCATCCCGACACGAATCTGCGTGCTGACGAAGTCCGCACCGGCAATGGCCTCGCGGCGGTCGGTGGTGAGATGGACCTGGATCGGCAGGCCGGACTTCTCCACCATGCGCTTCGCCAGAGCGCCTACGATGTTCAGCTTATGCAAGCCTGCCTCAATATCTACAAGCCATAGTTCCCGGACCGGAAGCTCCTTATAATGCAGGATGAAGCCTTCTACCAGCTCAGGGGTATAGGAAGAACCCCCGCCGATGACGGCAATCTTAAGACCTTGCTTCGCTGTCACAATGAATCACTCCTGTCTGGTGGTTGTGGGAATAAACTCGAACTCCCTGTAAGCATGCATCGTCTCATACATAGCCTGGCTGACGGTGATCCCGTCACTCTCCAGCGCCGACCAGAGAGCGCCGACCACGGGCTCGGTGGACAGTGTGACCACCGCCGCCCCCGGTGCCGCTTCGCGCACCGCCTGCTCAATCGGTCCGCGAATCCAGCCCCGGTCGCCCCGGGTTAGCAGGCTTCCGGCCAGGACCACATCAAATTCATCGTTCTCCATAATGAGCCGATGAATGACGGCCGCAGCAGCCTTGCCCAGCTCCACGCCTTGGCGGTTCAAGATCGCCAGGGCGGCGGCATCTCCCTCAGCCGCTGCCGGGAACAGCAGGCGGGCCGCATCCAGCGGCACCTGCTTCCCGTGATCGAGGAAGTCATTGTACATGTCTTCCACCCGCTCATAGCCGAGCAGCCTGAGGAGCGGCTCCGTCAGCAGTGTAGGAGCCTCGCGGCCGTCCCAGGCCCGGATGACCGTGCGGAACACCTCGATGTTCAGCGCGCCGCCGCCGCCGAAATCGCCGTACATATAATCGAAGCCGCCGCACTGGAAGTGGCGGCCCTGCGGACTACGGCCCGCCGCATTGGTGCCGGTGCCGCAGATCAGGGCTACGCCGTAGGGGCGGTTTGTGCCCGCCCGCAGGCCGATCATCGTATCGCCGCTGATCGTGTACTGCGTGAAGCCGATGCGGCGGATCATCGGATGAAGAATGTTATAGTCCGTCTGGCGGTCTGCACCGGCAAGCCCCAGATAGGCCTGCCGGATCTGATCCAGTCGGAGCCCGGCTTCGGCCAGCGCCATGGAAGCCGCTTCGCGGATGTTATTCTCCGCCTGCGTCACGCTGGTCTGGTGATTGCCGTTGCCGCTCCGGCCTTTGCCGAGGATGCGGCCTTGTTCATCGCATATGAGGGCGTAAGTTTTGCTGCCGCCCCCGTCGATTCCCATGTAATAAGCCAAAGTTTGTCACTCCTAAAGTGTAATCTTCGTCGATTCCCGCACGATCAGCTCCGGGTCGATCCGGATATTGGAGCCGCGCTTCATCTCCCCGCTGATCCGGCGCAGCAGCATGTCGGCGGCGGCGACTCCAATCTTGTCCGCCGGCTGGCGCAGGGTGGTCAGGTGCGGGCGGAGCTGGGAGGCGATATAGTGGTCGTCGTAGCCGACTACTGCAACCTCCCCGGGTACCTTTACGCCAGCCTCCATCAGAGCGTTAATGACCCCGAGGGCGATATTGTCATCTCCGGCGAATACCGCCCCCGGCAGCTTGCCCGCCGTGAGCCAGCGCTGGGCTGTGTCATAGCCCATGGCGATCTCGAATTCGCCGGGAACGATCTCGAACGGGGCGAGGCCCTGCTCCTCCAGCGCCTGCAGGAAGCCCGCGCGCCTCTCCCGCGTACTGCGGAACATCTCCTGCCCGCAGAGATGGGCGATGGAGGTATGCCCCAGCTCCAGCAGGTGGCGGGCTGCGGCATACCCGCCCTTGAAGTTGTCGATGGTGATCGAGTAGGTGTCATTCTCCGGCAGCTGATTGTCGATCAGCACATAGGGAATGCCCCGCCGCTTCAGCTCGACAATATAATTGTCCTCTTCCAGCGGGGAGAGCAGGATGAGTCCGTCCATTCTGTCCTCCTGAATCAGGTAGTGGCTCTCGCCGGAGCCGATGCCATCCGACACGGAGATGGCCAGATAGTATCCGTGCAGGGCCAGCGTCTCATTCAGCTCCTTGACTACGGCATCGAAGAAGGAATCCTGGAGTGTCGTGACGATCAGGCCGATGATCCCGGTCTTGCCGCTGGCCAGACTGCGGGCCGCTGCATTAGGGCGGTAATCCAGCTCCTTGATGGCGTCCAGCACCTTCTGGCGGTTCTTCTCCCGCACAGTCCCGGCACCGTTTAATACCCGCGATACGGTGACCACGGACAGTCCTGATTTTTTGGCAACATCAAAAATACTCACTTTCATCTCAAACGCTCCTTGCGGCGGATTTTCCGGTGCTATATTCTATTATCCAGTATACAGGTCGCACCGGAGTTCCGCTAAACGTATATCATTGCCGGGCCGCCTTATCTCTTGATGATCTCCATAACCTTCTTCTGGATCACCGGCATAACCTCTTCCAGCGGTTTGTGACCGGTCTCGACCGGCTGCAGCTCATTGATGAACATGTCGTTGATCTGCGAGTAGTGGGTGATCAGATGGTTATAGGATTCATAGCCGTATTTGACCGCGCCCTCATAGACTTTCTTCACATCCCCCGGATCAATGCCGTCAAAATGCTTGTAATACACCTCGGCCGCTTCCGTATTAACCGGCGGATTGCCGCCGCTCAGCTCGATGGACTTCTCCTGGACTTCGGTGGTCACCAGGTATTTGATCCATTCAAAAGCCTCCTTCGGATGCTTCGAATCCTTCAGGATCAGCAGCGGATCGACGTACAGCGTGCTGCGCACCTTGTCATTGCCTCCCCATGGCACGGCGGCTACGCCGACCTTAAACGGGAAGTCATTGGCCCCGGCGAGGTTCCAGGAGCCGCCGATCGACATGCCGATCTTGCCGGCGACGAACGGGTCGCCGTTCTGTCCGGCCACGCTTTTGCTCCACTCGGAAGTCGGGGACACCTTATCCTTGAACACAAGGTCGAACAGCTTCTGGTACGCGGCAATGACCTCCGGGGAATCGAAGTGCGTCTCGGAAGGGACACCGCCGTTAGTCCAGGTATCTTCAGAGTAAGGCTCTGCTCCGAAGTACAGCGGCCGCATATCACGCTCCGCCCAAGTGAAGTCCACGCCGTATTGTGTTTTGGCAATATCGTCCGAGACGAGCGTCATCTTCCTGGCATCCTCCACCATACGGTCAAACGTCCAGCTCGTATCCTCGTAATCGCTTGGCGGGTAGGAGACGCCTGCGGCATCGAACATATCTTTGTTGTAGAGCATCAGGGTGACGTACATATTGACCGGTATGCCGTAGGTATGACCGTTTACGGTATAGATTTTCATCAGGTTCTCAGGGATATGGTAGTCCTCAGCCTTGAAGCCGTCTTCCTTAATGAGGTCCGTCAGATCCAGCAGCATACCCTTGTTGTAGTATTCGGCAAAACCGCCGTATCCGTAGTGGCTTGTCACATCCGGGGAATTACCGCCGGCAATCAGCGTCTGCAGCTTGCTGTCGAACTGCTCATAGGGCGCCTTCTCCACCTTGACCTTGATGTTCGGATGCTCCTTCTCGAAATCGGGGATCAGCTTCTCGATAAAAGTCCGGTCCTCGGAATCAATCGTATAGTGGGATATCGTCACTTGCTCCCCTGAACTGCCGGTATTCCCGGCTCCGCTGTCACCTGCGGCCACGTTGCCTGCCGATTTGCCGCCTCCGCAGCCCGCCAGGATTGTCATTGCGGTCAGGGCTGCTGCCAGCAGCAGCGCATACCTCTTGCTTTTCATGATATGGTTCATTGTCCAATCCCTCCATGATTTCAAGTGTTATAACCCGCGATTACTTGATGCCCGTCAGTACGATGCCCTCGACGAACTGCTTCTGGGCGATGGCGAATAGGGTAACAATCGGGACCATCGCCAGGACGGAAGCGACCATCAGCAGATGCCACGGCGGAATGCGGAAGCGCGATGAGGTGAGCGAGGCCATGCCGACGGGAAGCGTGAATTTGTCCGACGAGCTTAAGTAGAGCACAGGGGTCAACAGATCATTCCAGCTGTAGATAAAAGCGAAAATTGCCACGGTTGCCAGCGCCGGTGCAGACAGCGGCAATGCGATGGTCCGCCACATCCGCAGCTCGCCGCAGCCGTCCATCCGTCCGGCATCGAACAGTTCCTCGGGCAGCGTGGAGAAGAACTGCCGCAGCAGGAAGATGTTATACGCCGAGCCGAAGAAGGCAGGCACAATCAGCGGGAGGAAGGTGTCGATCCACTGCATTTTGGAGAACAGCACGAACTGCGGAATCATAATGGCCGGATACGGCAGCATCATCGTGCTCAGCAGCAGGATGAACCAGAAGTTGTTGCCGCGTCCCCGGTATCTGGCGAACCCGTAAGCGACCAGAGCCGAAGAGAGCAGGGTGCCGAATACGGAGAACCCGGCGATGATCAGGCTGTTTTTGTACAGTGTGCCGAACTGAAGCGTCTCAAAAATATCGGTATAATTGCTCCAGGTCCAGCTCTCCGGCAGAAAAGTCGGCGGGAACTTCAGCATTTCCCGTTTCGACTTCAGCGAGGTGGAGACCATGAAGAACAGCGGCAGCAGCATAAGGAAGGTGGTAATGATCAGTGTGACAAAGCTGGCGATCTTAACAGGCTTGATTCTCCGGCGCAGCCGGGAAGGCGATTCAAGCGGGCGGGTGGCCTTAACGGTGCTCATCGGCGGCTGCCTCCTTCATAATGGACATAACGGCGCGAGAGCCTCATAATGACCGCCGTGAACAGCATGACGACAATCAGAAGGACCCAGGCAAGCGCGGAAGAGTACCCGGCACGGTATTCCTTGAAGGCACTTGTATACAGATTGTAGACGTAGAACCAGGTGGAATAATTGGGTCCGCCCTGCGTCATGACGAAGGCTTGCGTGAAGACCTGGAAGGAGTCGATCAGCCCCATAATCAGCTGGAACAGCAGGACTGGCGAGATCATCGGCAGTGTAATATTCAGGAAAATGCGGAAGCGCCCTGCCCCGTCCAGATTGGCGGCTTCGATCAGGCTGGCCGGGACGCCCTGCAGACCGGCGAGGAAGAGGATCATGCCCGAACCTGCTGTCCAGAAGGACATGATGATTAGCGCATACAGCGCCGTATCGGGATTCATCAGCCAAGCCGGGCCGTGAACGCCGAACCAGGAGAGCATATAATTGAAGAGGCCAATCTGCGGATTGAAGATCCAGTACCAGAGGAGCGACATCGCAACGCCGGAGACCATGCTCGGGAAATACATCGCGGTCCGGAAGAAGCCGCGCCACGGAAGGGTCTGATGCAGCAGCAGAGCGAACCCCAGACCAAGCAGCAGCTGTACTGGCACACTGATAAAGGTGTATCGCAGAGTGACTGTCACGGAACGCCAGAACAGCTCATTGTGGAACATCTCGGTGTAGTTGGCGAGGCCGATGAATTGGGGCGGATGAATAATGTCATAGTCGGTGAAGCTGTAGTACAGCGAAGACAAGATCGGGTACAGGGCGAAGATCAGGAAGCCGACCAGCCAGGGGGAAATGAACAGATACATATAGAACGTCTGCCGCCGGCTCTCACTCTTAATCACGAACACACCAGCCTTTCCTTGCTTAAAGTATAAGCGCTTTAACTTTATCGGTAAATAAAAATCGAAATACGCCATAATAACTAGGGAGAACAAATTACAAGTTAAACCGCTTTAATTTTAATGCTATCTGGTTCCCTAATCATAGTGGATGAACCGGAAATAATCAACCCTTTATTTCGGGAGTAAAGCGCTACCAGTCAGAAAATATAACAAATGAATGAATTGGTTTGCTGAAAATGATGAAAATTCTAGTGTGAACAAGAATTTTGTGTCAGGTTATATGACTTATGATCGCGATTTATGGAGCGGCTCACCTGCGGGCGATAGATTTGCATACAATGTGCCTGTCAGTCAACGCGCTGTCCAATGTAATCGGTTTTTCGCATACAATGGGCTCGGTAGCCCTCGCGGAGCCCCATGTAATCGGTTTTCCGATTACAATCAGCCCGTCAGCCCGCGCGCCGCCCAATGTAATCGGTTTTCCGATTACAATCAGCCCGGTAGCCCGTGCGCCGCCCAATGTAATCGGTTTTCCGATTACAATCAGCCTGGCAGCCCTCGAGCTGCCCGATGTAATCGGTTTTCCGATTACAATCAGCCCGGTAGCCCGCGCGGAGCCCCATGTAATCGGTTTTCCGATTACAATCAGCCCGTCAGCCCTCGCGCCGCCCGATGTAATCGTTTTTCCGCCTACATTATACTTTCCGTAGCAGCAAAAAACCGTCCGGCATGCCGGACGGCTACTGCACCCATATCAGCCGGTGCGCGGCTTAATTCCATTGGTGATCGCCGGACAGATACTTCTCGGTCAGTACCGACAGCAGCTCGATTCCGACTTGATTCTGTCCGCCTTCCGGGATGATCAGATCCGCGTATTTCTTGGAGGGCTCGATGAAGGCCTCGTGCATCGGCTTCACCGTGGTCAGGTATTGCGTATGGATCGAACGGATGGTCCGCCCGCGTTCCTCGATATCCCGCAGCACCCGGCGCAGGATACGCACATCGGGATCGGTGTCCACGAACACCTTGATGTTGAGCTGCTCGCGCAGCTTCTCATCGGACAGCACATGCAGTCCTTCCAGAATGACGATATTATTCGGGGCAAGCTCCACAGTCTTCTCGGTTGAACGGGCATGAACCGTGAAGTCATACACGGGAGCGAAGGCGGCTTGTCCCGCTTTGAGAGAATCCAGATGCTCGATCAGCAGTTCCGTGTCAAAGGCCAGCGGGTGGTCATAGTTAATGGCACCGCGTTCAGCCATGCTGAGGTAAGAATGGTCTTTATAGTAGTTATCCTGGGATATGAATGTTACTTTGTCAGAGCCAAGACGGTCAATCACGGAGCGCGCTACCGTTGTCTTGCCGGAGCCGGTCCCGCCGGCGATACCAATAATAAGCATGGTGAATTTATAAACCTCCCTAAGCAATTGCCTTTGCAATTCCAATATTGTAGCACAGCGGTCAACTTATTTCACCTTGCTGGAGCGGAATATCATGTGAACATTCTAATAATTCGGTTATTTTGTGGAGGAATGATATAATTTCAAGGATTCATACAGATCGGGTGCTACGAAGAAGGGGGCCGGGATAATAAAATGAACAAGGAGAATGCTTTAATGGAGGCGTTCGGCAGGACGCAGGTGCAGCTTGCTGGCCATGGCGGACGGGACGCAGCCGTACTTAAGAAGGCGCTGGCCACTGTAGAGGACAGTCTCGCTGCGGACATGTACGGAACAGGGACGGTAATTGAGGAGTTCCAGGCAGAGATGGCGGAGGCGCTGGGCAAAGAATGCAGCGTGTTCATCCCCAGCGGCACGATGGCCCAGCAGATTGCCCTGCGCATCTGGAGTGACCGGGAGGGCAGCCCAAAGGTCGCTTATCACCCGCTGTGCCATCTGGAGATTCATGAGCAGGACGGCCTGAAGGAGCTGCATCATCTGGAGCCGCTGCTGCTGGGAGGCAGAGACAGACTGATCACCCTGGATGATGTGAAGAATATGGGACCGGGCATCGCCTGTCTGCTGCTGGAGCTGCCGCAGCGGGAAATCGGCGGCCAGCTGCCGGCATATACCGAGCTGGAAGCCATATCGGCATACTGCCGGGAGCAGGGGATCAGGCTCCACCTGGATGGGGCTAGACTGTTCGAGGTACTGCCATACTACGGCAAAACCGCCGCAGAGGTCTGCGGGCTGTTCGACAGCGTATACATCTCCTTCTATAAGGGAATCGGCGGGATTGCCGGAGCGATCTTAGCCGGGAGCCGGGACTTCACGGAGGAGTCGAAGATCTGGAAGCGCCGCCATGGGGGCGACCTGATCAGTCTCTATCCCTATATTGTCCCCGCCCGGTATTATTACCAGCAGCGAATCAGCAGGATGTCAGAATACTATGAGCAGGCCAAGGAGCTGGCAGCCTTATTCAACAGCTGCCATAAGGTATCCACGCTGCCGGAGGTTCCGGTCTCGAATATGTTCCACATTCATTTCGCGCTGTCTCTGGAGCAGCTTGCCCCTGTATTGATTGGGATCTATAACGAGACCGGCATTGGCCTGACACCACGGCTCAAGCCAACCGGCGAGGCTTCCTGCTATTATGAGATCAATATCGGCGATCATTACGGCGAAGCGGACCAGACGGCCCTTAGAAGCATGTTCCGGCTGCTGGATGAGCGGCTGAAGCAGCTCTGATCAGCAAGCTTGCCAAGCCAAGAGAAGAAGCCTCTGCGGATCTTGTCCGCACAGGCTTCTTTGTTTATGCCCCCCACGGAGCAGGCAGCACCTAAGCGCGGCCTGCTAATCAGCCCCGCCTCACGTAGAGTCCTAGGCCTGACTCCGCAGAGCCATTTTTCTAACCGGTCCGGCCACCATCTGCTTCTCTGCCCCGTTCAGTCCGAACAGCCACATGGTAAGCACATAGATGAGGGAGTACAGGATGACATACATGCCCAGGTACACGTAAGAAGTGATGCTCACGAAGCTAAGCAGGAACCCGCACACCCCGGAGAGCAGCACCACCGGAATGAAGACGCGGATGATCTGCAGCCAGAAATGAAGAATATCGAACTTCAATTTATATTTGTAGTACACATTATTCAGGCATACATTGATGATCATCCCGATAGCCGTAGCAATGGCGCAGCCTGTAATCCCCCAGATCCGGATGAACCAGAAGGTTAAGGCCACCTTCAGAATTGCAACTGAGAAGTAGATAAAGGCCTTCACCCTGTGCATATTCATCGCTTCCAGCATGGTGGCGAACAGCGATTGCACAATCGACGTGATCTGGGGAATGATGATGATCAGCGCAACCGTGTATGCATATTTGTAATCCGGGCCGAGCCAGATCAGAATGAAGCTCTGTCCGAATAACACGAAGCCCGAGACGATGTAGCCTACGATCAGCGCCTGGATTCTGCCTATTTTGACCAGCTCCAGCATTAAGGCCGCCTGATCTGCCCCCTTGACGATCATCTTGGTGAGCTTCGGCAGATAGAAGCTGGCCAGCACATTGGAGAAGTTGAGAATATACGTGTTGAGCTGGGCAGCGATGGCGAAAATAGCGATGGGCGTAGCCCCGAGGAACATCCCGATGATCAGCGGATCAGCATTCGTATAGATCTGAAAGGCAATCGAGGATAATAAGATATACGACGAATAGCTGAAGATCTCCTTGAACAGCTTGGTATCGAAGCCGTGGAACCGGACCCTCAGATTCAGCTTGGTGCGGCAAAAGACCACGTTGATCACGCCGATCGCCAGGTTCAGCACAAGCGCAACGGTGACCATCCCTGTCGATCTGAAATCGAACAGCAGGACCAGCACCATCATGGCAGGAGAGAGGACCACGCGGATCAGATTGATGATTTTGAGATAGACGAACCGCTCATAGGCCGTAATGATCGAGCTGAAGATATTCAGCGGGAACGAGACAGCCACGTTGATGGCGGCAATGATGAAGATGGTCTTCAGAATGCCCAGCTCAGCTTCATCAAGGCTGCTGAAGATCGCATCGAAATTAAACACCAGAATCACACTGGCAAGTAAGGAGAGGAGTCCGATGGCTGAGAACAGCAGCAGGAACATTCCGTTAATATTGCGCTGGCCTGCGGAGTCATTCTCGGAGATGTATTTCGCATTGAAGCGGATGACCGCGCTGCCGAAGCCCAAATCCAGCAGGACGATATAGGCGATGATGGAGTTCACCAGCGCGAATAATCCATATTCGGATTTCCCCAGGGTCGACACAATGAACGGCGTCGAGCCCAGAGAGATAATAACGCCTAGGAATACCGAAGCATAGGTTATGATTGCAGCAAGTTTTATATTTGTTTTCAAGGGTGGGATCGCTTCCTCGCTACAGAGAGTGTCTTGTGCTTATCTTAAGCGGTAACGATAGACGAAGCAGGTTCTTCAGCGCTGCTATTCGACATGGCTTCAATAATTTGGTTGTAATGCTTGACCGAGAATTCATTATTGTACCGTGGGCGCTCGAGCGTCTTCAGTTCTTCCAGCAATGCCGGGATTTGCTTCACATCGTTCGTGAATTTCACATAGCCCAGATGCTTGATCCATTCGTAGCTGCCTACGACCTTATAATTGTAATTCCCCAGCGCAATACAAGGCGTGGACGTAATCGCTGCAAAAATCATCCCGTGCAGCCGGTCCGTAATCACGACCTCGGCCTCCTTGAACTGATTCCATAGGGTGTTCAGCTCGTGATCCCGGTCTTCTAGGGAGACAGGGCGGAGGATGCAGGTATCCGTGAAGGTAGTGGTGCTGTAGTGCTTGGAGGTGTAATCCTGGATGATCTTTTTGTCCTGGTCGCTGAAAATACTCTCCTTATCGGCTCTAATGCACAGAAGGGCACCGTGGCGCTCCTTGGGAGGGTCAGTGATATCCAGGGACATGACAATGTCCGGCGTTAACAGAACAGCGTTGTTTCTGAAACCTGCTTTCATAATTTCGTACGACGTTGCCTCTCTGGCGACCAGAGTGAGGTCCTTATGGGAACCGTAGAGGTCCTGTGTCTTTTTGAACTCCGCACGGCCCAGCTCGGTATCACCGAAGTAGATGGTCTGCGGGAAGACGATAATTTTGTTATTCGGGAACTCGGAGATAATCTTGCGGCGTACCTCTTCCTCACGGAAATACTCGATTCCGAAGTTGCCCCCGCCTTGAAGCACGAAGATATCCTCCGGCGAACAGAATTCCTCCAGGCACTTCATGTTATGCATCAGCCGGTTGGCTACAATCTCTATGAGCGTATAGTCGGGAAAAGCTTTCCGCAAAAAATTCATCTGCGCATAAGTGATGGCGTGATCGCCCAGATTGTCATGCTCGGGGGAGCCGACGACGTAAATGGCTTTTGTCTTGTCTTTATATGCATTCCGGTAGCTCAGATAGCCCTTATAATATTGATAGACGGGAATATTGCTTACATAATTGCGGAAAGACAGCGGCAGGATCTTCTCAAGGGCTTGGCTCATATCATATTACTTCCCTTCAAACGGAGTTTGGAATAATACAGCATTTTGTATACCGTGGAGCTGGTCATAATCAGCAGGGCAGCGGTCTTCATCTCCCGGCGGAGAATGCGGTTGCGCAGGATCGCGGAGGTATGCTTGCTCAGGAACCCGCCCAGCTCGGCCAGATATTCCTTGTTAACTGCAGTCTCGCCGGTAATCAGCTGGAAGTTGCACAGCTCAATGCCTTCCGTTACCGTCCGGGATAACGAGATTTCTTTGGCGATCGGATAGTTTTTATCCTGAATCGTCTCGTAGATCTCCAGCGCCGCGCAATAGCGGTCGTAATATTTCCGGTTGTTCATCGCTCCGGTGATGCTGTCGCTTCGCTTCAGATACAGATATTTGGGGGAATCCAGCGAGACGGTCTTGTTCGCCTGGAGGAATAATTTATAGGTGGTAAAAATGTCCTCGAAATACCGGCCGACCGGGTATCTCACCTGGCTGAACAGCTCGGCCTTGTACAGCTTATCCCAGGCAAGGTTCTGGATCTCGGTATCCTCCAGCAGCTTGTCGATGGCATGCGCATTATCGTATACACGCACCTGGTGCGTGAAGGACTTTTCCAGCTTGACATCATCCTGCACCTCGCAATGACCGCATACAGCGATATCTGCATTGTGGGCGGTGATGAGTCCGTACAGGGCTTCGTACATGTCCGGTTCGATCCAGTCATCGCTGTCGACGAACCCGATATACCGGCCCTCTGCCACATCAATTCCATAGTTGCGGGCATCGGACAATCCGCCGTTCTGCTTATGAATGACGACGACACGCGGGTCCAGCTCCTTGTAATACTCGCAAATCTCGCCGCACTTATCGGGTGATCCGTCATTGACCAGAATCAATTCAAAGCTGCGGAAGGTCTGCGCCAATATCGAATCCACACACTTTCTCAGGTACAGTTCCACGTTGTAGATAGGCACAATAATACTTATCTCTGGCTTCACTCGAGCAGTCACTTCCTTTCCCGGTTCTGATTCGGGTCTACGCGTCACTTTATTTGTGATAATCTTACTATCCGGGTCAAAAGGTTGTATATACTACTAAAGTGTACTTATCGTATGCAGAAATGCCGGAAACACGGCGAAAGCGCTTCATTTAAAGCGGTGTGTAAGGCGTATGTAATCAGGGATCACGGTACTCCACAGCAGCAAGTAGAAACGGTACCGTCCTTTTAAAGGACGGTACCGTTTCAGCGAGAAATAGAAGGATAATGTATAGCGTGAAACATAAAAATTCTTCAGCTAAACATAGGATGTAGGCAAGGTCAGTTAAAGGTAATCATCAGCGAGCTGGTAAAATGGCCCTCCGGCGGCAGGGAGATCACGCCTTGTTTCTCCTGGATACCGCCGGTGAAGCCTTCGCTGTCCGCTACGCCATGCCAGGGCTCAATGCACAGAAACGGTGCATTCTTCGGCTGCCAGATGCCGAGATCGGGGAAGCCCGTGAAGGCGACCGTTACGCTCCGGTCAGACTGTTTGCTTTTCAGGGCAACCGATTTGGACTGGACATTGCGGAAGACGAGGGCGTCATGCGCGAACATCTCGTGGTTCAGCGGAAGTGTATTTCCGTCTTCCAGCAGGGTCTCGCTGTTACCTTGGATGATCTGGCCGGTCTTGTTCAGGAATAAGCGCTCCAGGCGCTCCGGCTGTTCGAATTCAAGGTAATAGTCGGTGAAGCTGCCTTCTCCGCCAATCGGGCAGTTGAACGCCGGATGGGTGCCGAGCTGGAAGAAGATCTCTTGTCCGCCGGGGTTCTCCACACGGTAGCCGATCTCAAGCGTATTGCCGCTCAGGGTGTAGGTCAGGAACAGGTTGAACGGGTAGGGATAGCTCGCCAGAGTGTTCTCGCTGTGCGATAGCCGGTAGACTGCCTGCGTCTCGCTTGCTTCCACCAGCGTGAATTCACTGCGTCTGGCGAAGCCGTGATTGGCAAGCTTGTACGCCTGCCCGTCCACATGGATCTCGCCGCCCATGGCTGCCCCGATAATCGGGAACAGCACCGGCGAACGGCCTGTCCAGTAAGCGGCATCCCCGCTCCACATATATTCCGTCCCGGTATCTGTTCTTTTGAAGCTGACCAGCTCTGCTCCGAGTGAATGAATCTCGGCTACGGCTGATCCGCTGCGTAAAATAGTGTTCATGCTTTTACCCCTCTCGCCCTGCAATATGTAATCCTGATGTCTCATATTCTAACAGACTTCCCCGCAGGTGCCAGCAAATAACGGAAATTCTCCAGCCTATAATTTTTACAGTATGTACAATGACAAACAGGTGGAATTCGTTAACATATAAGGATAGCAATCATTCCATATCAGCGGAAACGGGGGATAAGCCGATGCAGGTTAAGCAACTTTTGGTGAACGGTGAGCGGCTGAAGAATACCATTGAGGCCTTTGCCGATTTCGGGCGGACAGACCATAACGGCGTTACCCGGCTGTCGCTGTCGGAGCAGGATGTGCGGGTACGCGGCTATTTCACTGCCTGCTGCGAAGAGCTGGGCATGAGCGTGAAGGTGGATGATCTGGGCAATATGTATGCCACTCTGGCTGGCAGTGAAGAGGGGCCGCCCATAGTGATGGGCTCACATCTGGATACTGTCAAGAAGGGCGGCAGATTCGACGGCGTGCTCGGGGTGATTGCAGGCCTTGAGGTAGTGAGAACCTTGGTGGATCACGGGATTCGGCCCCGGTTGCCTGTCACGGTGATGAACTTCACCAATGAGGAAGGTGCCCGCTTCGAGCCGTCCATGATGGCATCAGGCGTCTTGTCCGGCAAGTTCGATAAGGCGGCTATGCTGGAGAAGAAGGATGTGGAAGGCATCAGCTTCGGCGAGGCGCTGGAGGCCAGCGGTTATGCCGGGGAGGTGGAGAACCGGATCAGGGAAGCGGCTGCTTATCTGGAGCTGCATATTGAGCAAGGCCCCGTGCTGGAGAAGGAGAACGTTAAGATCGGTCTGGTTGACTGTGTTGTGGGCATGGTCTGCTATGAGATTGAAGTGACCGGGGAGTCGGATCATGCCGGGACTACGCCGATGGATATGCGCCGGGATGCGCTGTTTGCCGCTACGGATATTATTACGGAGCTGCGCCGCAAGCTGGCGGTGCTGGACCCTGAGCTGGTCTACACGATGGGCCGGATGAACGTGCTGCCTAATATTCATACCGTCATTCCGAACAAGGTGATCTTCACCGTGGAAGCGAGACATAAGGACATGGATGTGGTCCGTGAAGTTGAGGCGATTATTCACGGTCTGCCGGAGGAGCTGCTGGAATGCAGCGTATCGAAGACGAAGCTGTGGGGCCGCGACACGGTATGGTTCGATCCGGAGATCTGTGCGCTGGTGGAGCAGGCTGCGCAGAAGCTTGGTTACAGCAGCCGGAAGCTGGCCAGCGGAGCCGGGCACGATGCCCAATTCGTGGCCGGGTTCCTGCCGTCGGCGATGATTTTCGTCCCAAGTGTGAACGGGAAAAGCCATTGCGAGGAAGAGCTCACCTCCTACGAGGATTGTGAGATGGGCGTGAATGTGGTGCTGGAGACGGTGCTGTCGGTGCTGTCCCGCGACTGAGCGGCGGGCAGGGCAAGCTACGCCGGATTAGGAGAATTCCATAGATTGGCGATGAAGACACTTAACGGTGTCTTTTTTCGTGTTGGTGAAGGTGTGTGGGCCGAATGTATGTCAAAAACCGAACACATTTGGCTTCACGAGGGCAACCGGGCCGATTGTATGTCAAAAACCGAACACATTTGGCTTCATGAAGGCAACCGGGCCGATTGTATGTCAAAAACCGAACACATTTGGCTTCACGAAGGCAACCGGGCCGATTGTATGTCAAAAACCGATTACAATGGGAGCGGTGGCGGCATGTAGACCAAATGTAATCGAAAAACCGATTACAATCGGACAGGGAGCGGTGCGTGGGTCAAATGTAATCGAAAAACCGATTACAATGGGACGGGGAGCGGTGCGTGGGCCAAATGTAATCGAAAAACCGATTACAATGGGACCGGTGGCGGCGTGTAGGCCAAATATAATCGAAAAACCGATTATAATGTGCTGGCGCGAAGTGCGCGGGCCGAATGCAGCCCAAAGGGAGAATGTGGAGCACTACTGAACTAGAATCCGCCGGATACGGGCGGTACATGGTCCTCCCCTAGCAGGGCTGACCGCCTAGGTTAAGTTAATTAGTTGAAAAGTTAAGGGAAAAGTGGCGGAGGGGAATTTAGGAACTGTAGGAGCGGCAGCGGCCGAAAGCCCAAAACTTCTCTGGAGCCGCGGCTCATCCCAAAACGCAAAAATTCCTTAGCTCAATCTCTCTACACAGATTCAATCCCAATTTCTCAACATCCGTATGCAATTCCTGTGCTGGACAGGCTATAAGCAAGATATCGATATCGCAGCAAGAATGGGAGATAGTCAAGGCGGGGGCGGAAACGTTAAGTTAGATGGGCGGGAGGGCAGAACACAGCAGAACGGCGATCGAATCGAACCGAATCGTTCACCTCCGGCAGCTGCATATCAATTACGAACATATGGGGGAGATGAGAAGGATGAAGAGATCTTGGAGAAGACGGATGCTGCTGAGTGCCAGCCTGCTGCTGGCCATAGGCGGACTGGCAGGCTGCTCGGGCGGCGCGGGCGGCAACAAGAATACAGAGGGAGCAGCGGCGGATGAGCCGACACCGATCTCGATCTGGGCGTCGCTGAACACGAATGTCTCGATTACGCTGAAGAATATGAGTGAGATTACGGCGATCAAGGAATGGGAGAAGAAGACCAACATTAAGACGGAATTTCAGCATCCGGCGGTCGGGGCAGAGACGGAGCAGTTCAACGTCATGCTGGCCTCCAATAAGCTGCCGGATGTGATGTTCGTCTATGGCGATTATTCCAAGCTGTTCACGGATGGCAGCATCATTAAGCTGAATGATCTGATCGACCAGTACGCGCCTAACCTGAAGAAGATTCTGGACGAGAATCCCGAGGTGGCAAAGCAGCTGAAAGCGGATAACGGCGACATCTATGCCATCCCGCATCTGCGGCTGGGCAAGTACAAGACCTTCGGCGGCATGTTCATCCGCCAGGACTGGCTGGATGAATTGAAGCTGCCGCAGCCGGAGACGATTGCCGAGTGGGAGACGGTGCTGAAGGCCTTCAAGGAGAACAAGGGCGTCACCGCTCCGCTCCTGTACGGCGCTCCGCCCAAGCTGACGACGATGGGCCCGGCGGCCGCGAATTTCCTGGAAGCTTACGGCATCACGAATACGATCTTCCTCAAGGACGGCAAGGTGGCATTCGGACCGGTCGAGCCGGAATTCAAGGAGTTCCTGACCACCTTCCACCGCTGGTATCAGGAGGGGCTGATCGATCCTGACTTCGCTACCAACGATCAGAAGACCTTTGATGCCAAGATTCTGAGCGGCCAGGCCGGTGCCTTCTTCACTTACATCGGCGGCGGCATCGGGCGTTATCTGCCCGCCCTTCAGGAGAAGGAGCCAGAGGCTAATCTTACGGCTGTCCAGTTCCCAGTAGTGAACAAGGGCGATGAGCCTATGTTCACCGGCCGGTCCTGGGAGTGGAGCGGTGCCGGAGCAACGATCACCAAGAGCAACAAGCACCCGGAGGAGACCGTGAAGGCGCTGGATTATTTCTTCAGTGAAGAAGGCCATATGCTGAAGAACTTCGGCGTAGAAGGCGTGACGTACACGATGAAGGACGGGTATCCGACCTACACGGATGAGATTCTGAAGAATCCGGACGGGTTGTCGGTGGTTCAGGCGATGGCGAAGCATTTCATTGCCAACTACCCGTTTGTCGGGGAGGATGACGACCGTTACAACCAGCAGTATTACCAGTACCAGCAGCAGAAGGACGCGGTGACGCTCTTTTCCAAATACAGTGACAACACGCTTAAGGTCGGTCTTCCTCCGGTCAGCCTGACTACAGAGGAATCCAGTGAGTACAGCAAAATCATGAGTGACATCACCACCTACCGCGATGAAATGTTCATTAAGTTCGTCATCGGTGCTGAGCCGCTGGAGAACTTCGATAAGTTCACAGCCCAGATCGGCAAGTTCAATGTGAAGCGGGCGATTGATATTCAGCAGGCGGCGGTAGACCGCTACAACGCAAGATAAATCAGGATGAAGGCTACCTGCGGAGCGGCAGATTGAGCTACTAGCGCCCCCGCAGGCTAGTCCTGCAAAAGAAAGGAGGGAGACTTGTGACCCGGAAGTTATCCCTGGTATGGCTGAATTACAAGCGAAATAAAGTGATCTATTGGATGGCGCTCCCCGTGGTTTTGTATTTTCTGGTCTTCAAGTATCTGCCGATGTATGGTGCGGTCATCGCGTTCAAGGAATATACCGTCGGCAAGGGCATCTGGGGCAGCGAGTGGGTGGGGCTGCAGCATTTTCAAGATTTTTTTCAGAGCTATTATTTCTGGCGGGTGCTCAAAAACACACTGATCCTCAGCTTCTACCAGCTATTATTCGGCTTCCCGGCCCCGATCCTGCTGGCGCTGCTGCTCAATGAGCTGAGGCATGAAATATTCAAGCGTATGGTGCAGACGGTCTCTTATATTCCCCACTTCATCTCTCTGGTGGTTATTTGCGGGATGGTGGTAGATTTCTCTTCCCGTGACGGGCTGTTCAATTCGATCATTACGTTCTTCGGCGGGGAGAGCAGCGCGCTGCTGAGTGAGCCGGGGAATTTCCGCACGATCTATACGGCCTCCTCCATCTGGCAGGAGCTTGGATTCTCGACCATTATTTATCTGGCAGCGCTCAGCGGAATTAACCCGGAGCTCTACGATGCGTCGAAGGTGGACGGGGCCAGCCGGATACGCCGGGTATGGCATATTACGCTGCCGGGCATTATCCCGATGATTGTGATTCTGCTGATTCTGCGCATAGGCGGGCTGATGGAGATCGGCTTCGAGAAGGTGATCCTGCTCTATAACCCCAATGTCTATGATACAGCGGATGTCATCTCCACCTTCGTCTACCGCAAGGGGATCAGCGAGAGTGCAGAGTTCAGCTACACTACGGCGGTCGGCCTGTTCCAGTCGCTGGTCAATTTCATTTTGCTCATAGGCGCTAACCGGCTCTCCAAGGCCGTATCTGACAATAAGCTGTTCTAAGCGGGGGATTATCATGACCATTCAACGAACAATAGGCGAAAAACTGTTTGACAGTCTCAATGTGCTGCTCATGGTTCTGCTTATTATCATCACCTTGTATCCGCTGTGGCATGTGCTGAATGCCTCGTTAAGCGACTCCAACCAGCTAATGGCCCATAGCGGGCTGCTGCTGCTCCCGGACGGTTTCAATCTGGACAGCTACAAGCTGGTGCTCAGTAATCCGAGCATTCTCTCCGGCTACCGGAATACGCTGGTGATCGTAGTGCTGGGCACGGCGCTCAATTTGCTTTTTACCATCCTGGGGGCCTATACTCTCTCCCGCAAAAGCTTCATGCTGCGCAATCCGATCATGCTGGCCATTGTATTCACCATGTTCTTCAACGGCGGGATTATCCCGACCTACCTGCTGATTAACAATACGCTCCACCTCGGCAATAACCTGCTGGCGCTGATTGTACCCGGGCTGGTCAGCAGTTATAATCTGATCATTATGCGTACAGCCTTTCAGGGGATATCCGAGAGTCTGCTGGAATCGGCCAGAATAGACGGTGCGGGGGAGATGCGCATTCTGTGGCGGATTGTGGTACCTTTATCGATGCCGGTCATTGCGGTCATGATTCTGTTCTACGGGGTAGGCCACTGGAACTCCTGGTTCAGCGCCATTCTGTATATCCGCGACCGTGATTTGTATCCGCTTCAATTGGTGCTGAGGGAGATTCTGATCCAGAATAGTACGGATTCGATGACCACTTCGGCAGCTATGGGCGACAAGGAAGCAATCGGAGAAAGTGTGAAGTATGCAACGGTGATGGTGGCTACGCTGCCGATTTTGTTTATATATCCGTTTTTACAGAAGTATTTTGTGAAGGGCGTCATGATCGGCGCAATCAAGGAATAGACCGGAGCCGCACCAGCACTGTACCCACATCATGAACAAGGAGGAGGAGCGCCATGAAAAAGAAAAGCATCCTGCTGTCCTGGAGCCTCTCTTATCTGGTCATCCTGCTCATTCCCGTCACCATTGGGGCGGCTGTCTTTGCGGAGTCCCGCAATCTGCTGAAGGAAGAGGTGAACCGTTCCAACATGGTGCTGCTGTCCCAGGTGCAGGAGACGATCGACAGCCAGACCCAGGATATCAGCAGTATCAGCAGCCAGCTCATGGCCGATTCCCAGCTGAGCAGCTTCATCAACCACGCCTCCGAGCAGGATGCCAGATGGCGGCTGATGGGGCTGGAGCTGATCAAGAACCTCAAGTCGATCAGGATCGGGAACGGGCTCATCCGCGAGCTGTACATCTATGTGAAGTCTTCGGATGTGGCGCTGTCCTCCTCTTCGCTGGTATCCAAGAAGCTGCTGTATGACATTTACTATGAGGGGACCGGGGTAAGCGGGCCGGAGTGGACCCGGCTGATGCAGGAGTCAGACCAGAGTGTCTTCCGCAAAATGAAGGTCCTCAGCGAAGACCGCCGCATTGAAGAAACGCTGGTCTATCTGCAGCCGTTCCCGGTTCAGGTGTCGCAGAGCAGCCCGGCGACCTTTGTGGTGATGCTGGACCCGGAACGTTTCCAGCAGGCGATCAACAATGTGCGGCTGGAGCCGGAGAGTATTGTATTCATCCTGGACCGTGACGGGCGAACGCTGTTCTCCACAGGCACCGTTGAAACCCCTTACACGATACATCAATACTTGCAGCAAAATAAGGATAGCGGACGGCGGACCGGCACGGCCGACTGGAACGGGGAATCGGTGACGGTCTCACAAATATCCTCTAGTGTTGAGGATTGGCAGTATGTCTCTATCGTTCCGACCCGGATCTATGCCAAGAAGCTGATGGTGATCCGCAGTATCACCTTCGCCGGTGTGGCTGCTGTTCTGCTGCTGGGCGGCATCGCTGCCTGGTGGTTCACCCGCCGGAATTACCGGCCGCTTGGCCGGATTATGAGTATTATCTCCGACAAGGTTAAGGGGAAGCTGGAGCAGCCGGATGACGAGTTCGGCATCCTGCAGACGGTGCTGACCCGGGCCTGGGAGGAGCAGGACCAGTTCGCCACGCGGCTGAAGGAGCAGCAGACGATGGTACGCAGCAGCTTCCTGGCGAGACTGCTGAAGGGACGGGTACAGCCGGGAGAAGGTCTTGCCGGGGAGATGGAGCGTCTGGGCCTCACGCTAGAGAGCGATGCCTTTGCGGTCCTGCTGGTACACATAGAGAATTATGAGGGTCTGTTCCGCACACGGGCCCCGGAGGATGAGGAGGGGAAGCGCCAGTTCGTCCATCTGATCCTGACCAATGTGCTGGAGGAGCTGCTGGGCCCGGCCGGTCCGGTCTATTCCGCAGAGATGGATGGACGGATCGCGCTGCTGGTCAATCTCCGGGGAAATACGGCGGACGCAGTGCCGGAGCTGATCCGGGTGACCGGGGAGGCACAGCATTTCATCCAATCGCGCTTCCTGATCTATTTCTCCGTTGGCGTGAGCAGTGTCCACACCTCTCTGGCAGACATCTCCGCCTGCTTCCGGGAGTCGGAGGAGGCGCTGGAATACCGGCTGATTCTCGGCATTGGCCAGATTATTGACCAGGAACGTATCCGGCAGCCCAAGGAGGAGCTGTATTATCCGCTCGATCTGGAGCGTCAGCTGGTCAATTATATTGCCACAGGGAACTATGCCCGCTCCACCGAGGTGATGAATGAAATTCTGATGACTAATTTTGCCGGGGAGCCCTTATCCGTTGAGCTGGCCCGCTGTCTGATGTTCGAGCTGATCGGGACCATGCTGAAGGCCACAGAGCAGATCAAGACGGATGACCAGAAGGAACTGACCCGGCGCAACGAGCTGATCCGGCGGCTGTTCGTCTGTGAGACCTTCGAGGAGATGGAGACGGAGCTGCTGCAGATTCTGGAGACGGTCTGCCAGATGGTGCATGAACGCAAGCGTTCCCATAACACCGAGCTGAAGGAGCAGCTCCTGGAATTCATTCATGAGAATTACAATGATGTGAATCTGGGACTGACCCATATCTCGGAACGCTTCCGGTTCCATCCTACGTATGTCTCGAAGTATTTCAAGGAACAGACAGGCACCAATGTTATCGACTATATCAACCAGTACCGGATTGAAGAGGCCAAGCGGATTCTGGAGGCTGATGAACTGAATGTGCAGGAGGTCTCAGAGCGTGTGGGCTTCCTGAACAGCAATTCCTTCATCCGTGTGTTCAAGAAATATGAGGGGATCACTCCGGGCCAGTATAAACAGGCCAATCGGCTGATCCAGAACGATAATGTATAACAAGGAGGATATACTGACATGTGGCAACAAGCGATTGAGGATGCACTGCGCGTAACGAAACGTAATATTACAAGATTCGGGGACCGGTTCCCCCATGTGAGTGCCGGGGATGAGCATTATACACTGAATGACAATACCGAGTGGACGGCGGGCTTCTGGTCCGGCATCCTCTGGCTCTGCTCCGAGTACAGTGAAGATCCGGTCTACCGCGAGCAGGCGTTAAGCACCGTCCGGAACTTCCGCCGGCGGATGGACCAGAAGATCATCTTCGATCATCATGATATTGGCTTCCTGTACTCTTTGTCCTCCAAGGCCCAGTGGATTATCGAACGGGATGAAGGCGCCAGACAGCTTACGCTGGAGGCGGCGGATATGCTGATGAAGCGCTGGCGCGAAGGGCCCCGCCTGATCCAGGCCTGGGGGCGGGAGGGGGATGCCGTTAACGGTGGACGGATCATTATCGACTGTCTGCTTAATCTGCCGCTATTGCTATGGGCGCATGAGCAGACCGGCAATGAATCTTACCGGCGGGTAGCCGAGCTTCATGCGCTGAAGTCCCGCCGCTTCCTGGTGCGCGGGGATGATTCCAGCTATCATACCTTCTACTTCGATCCGGCCACCGGAGACGCCATCCGCGGCGGGACCCATCAGGGCTACAGTGACGGTTCCACCTGGACGCGCGGTCAGGCATGGGGCATCTATGGTTTCGCCTTGGTCAGCCGGTATCTGAAAAGCCCGGAGATGCTGGAGACAGCGAAGCGGCTGGGCCGCTACTTCGTGGCTCATCTGCCGGAGGATGGGGTCGCGTATTGGGACTTCGACGTTCCCGTTGAACCGGGAACGAAGCGCGACAGCTCGGCATCGGCCATTGCCGCCTGCGGGCTGCTGGAGATTGCGGCGCAGCTGGAGGCTGGCGACCCGGAGCGCCGCTTCTTCCAGGAAGCGGGGGAGGCGTCGGTGAGAGCGCTGGCGGAGCATTATTCGACCCATGGCAGCGATCAGGCCGAGGGTCTGCTGGAGCATGGCGCATATTCCGCCAGAGCCGGGGATTCGCCGGATGATTACACGATCTGGGGCGATTATTATTATCTGGAGGCGCTGATGCGGCTGGAACGGGGGATTCCGGGGTATTGGTATGAGCGGCCGGTGCTATAGATCCCAGCTATGTGGGATGGCGGTTTCCACACCCGGCCTTGATAATCGGTACATGACCTATTGTGGTTATGTACCGATTATTATTTTCGGAGGGGATGGAATGAACAGCAGAACATCTAATACATCTAATACAGCCAATACAGCCAATACATGCAATGTAGCCAATACAGCCAGCCCTTGGGAGCAGGCGGACGGTGATCAGTATGTACAGAATATCAGCCGCAAAATCCCCGGATACGCGCTGCAATATGACTTGATGGATACGCTGCTGACCGCGCGGCTGGACAAGCAGGAAAAGCAGGAAAAGCAGGAAAAGCAGGAAAAGCAGGAAAAGCCAAGGCTGTTGGTCGTGGGAGCAGGCGGGGGACAGGAGATATTGAAGCTGGGCCTGAGCCATCCCGGCTGGAGCTTCAGCGGGCTGGAGCCCTCGCCGGGCATGCTCCGCACGGCTGAACAACGGCTTGGCGCAGCGGGGCTGATGGACCGGGTAGAGCTATATCCGGTCGAGCTTGCGGCGTGGCGCAGCTGCGTCCTGTATGATGCCGCAACTTGTATGCTGGTACTGCACTTTGTGCAGGGGCGGGAGAACAAGCTGGCGCTGCTCCGCAGCATTGCCGCGCGGCTTCAGCCGGGCGCACCGATCTGCCTGTCCGCCATCTGCGGGGTGCCGGGCACGTCTGCATGGGAGCTACAGATGGCAGGCTGGCGGCTGCATATGCTCGGTAACGGCATCGCAGAGGATGAGTGGCAGACCTTCGAGCAATCTTTCGGAGTCACCTCCCATCCGCTTCCTGCCGCAGAGATGGAGAAGCTGCTGGAGGAGGCCGGCTTCACGGCCATATCCCGGTTCTTCGGCGCTTATCTGATTGACGGCTGGGTGGCGGTGAAGGCGCTAGAACGATAGCAACTGCACTTTGTACAATAGAATGCAGTAAAAAAGGCTTCGAAATAGAATCTATTGTATTCCGTACAATCGAATGTTGAAAAAAGGCCATTTTTCAGCTAAAACGCAGCATTCCACTGTATGAAATACAATAGAATCTTATTTTACGGTCAGCTATGCGTTTTCTATTGCATGAAATACAATCAGCTACCTGAATTGAAGAGTAGTCGGCAGCGGGAACAGTAGCAGCCTAATATCAGCTCGATGTTCATGCTCAGTTTTTAATCAGAGATAAGTGTATTCTGTGCAACTAAAAACAGTGCAACCGAAGGCGTTCCTCTTCTAACTGTATTCTGTACAACTACATTTGCCCGGATGAGCTAAAATCCAGGTATAGAGGCATTTTACTTGCACGAAATACAGCTAAACAGAGATTGGGCGGCACATCCGTCGATTTAGTTGTACAGATTGCAATTAAGCTCAATTGAGCCTATCCCCTGGACCTGGATCGGGTGCGATCGGGCACAGCACCCCTCAGTAAGCGATGAGTTAAAAGTAATTTTCACCCCTTCACCGCCGAGCTGGCTACTCCTTCAATGATATATTTCTGGCCGAGCAGGAAGACGAGAATCATCGGAATGATCCCGGCGGTGGCGGCGGCCATCATGCCGTTGTAATCGACATTGTTCTCCAGGATGAAGTTCTGCAGCCCGAGCGGAACGGTGAACAGATCCTGGTCAATCAGGAAGACGAGCGCGTTCTCATAATCGTTCCAGTGCCAGGAGAAGTCGATAATCGCCAGTGTCGCCAGCGAGGGCTTGGCCATCGGCAGGATGATCCGCGAGAAGATGCGGAAATGGCCTGCGCCGTCGATGAAGGCGGCCTCCGAGATTTCATGGGGCACGGAGAGGAAGAACTGCCGCATCATGAATACGCCGAAGATGGTGAACATGCCGGGCAGAATCAGCGCCCAGTGGGTGTTATAGATGCCGGCCCAGTCGAACATGATGAATTTGGGCACGAACAGCACCTGCGGAGGAACCATCATCATCGACAGATAGACCAGGAACATCGTATTACGCCCCTTGAATTCAATCCGGGCAAAGCCGTAGGCCGCCAAGGCGGACAGGGAGACCGCACCGATGGTACTCAGCACAGCGACTTTAAGGGAATTCAGATAATAAGGCACGAAGCTGCCCTGGCCGGACCAGACTTTGATATGATGGCTCCAGTTGAAGTGGTCCGGAATCCACTGGATCGGATAGCGGAATACCTCTGCCGGGGTCTTGAAGGAGGTGCTGATCATCCAGAGAAAGGGCACAATCATGACGATGCTGAAGAACAGCATGATCAGGGTGGTGATGCTTTTGGTAACGATGGCTTTATTCATATTCTCAGCTCCTTAGTAGTGAACCCAGCGTTTCTGGCCCAGCCATTGAATGACGGTGAAGATCAGAATGATCAGGAACAGGGCCCAGGAGACCGCTGACGCATAGCCCATCTCGTAATAGCGGAAGGCATTCTGATAGATGAACAGGGATAATACGGTGGTGCTGTTCCCGGGGCCGCCCTGTGTGATCGCCTGGATGATGCCGAACTGCTTGATCGACATGATCAGCCCGGTAATCAGCAGCAGAAAAGTGGTGGGACTCACCAGCGGCCACAGAATGCTGCGGACCGTCTGCCACGTGCGGGCACCGTCGATAGTGGCTGCCTCCAGCAGCTCGCCGGACACCTCCTGCAAAGCGGCGAGATAGATAATCATGTTATAGCCGAGCATGAACCAGATCCAGATGATATCAATCGCATACATGGACGTATCCATCGTGGACAGCCAGCCGGGAGGGTTCTCGATGCCCATAGAGCGGAGAATGCCGTTGATCGGCCCGTTATTCGGGTGGAACAGCAGCATCCAGACGAAGGCTACGGCTACGCCGCTGGTAATGTAGGGCATGAAGTACAGGGCGCGCAGCAGCTTTTTGAGATAGACAGAACGGTTCAGAATGACAGCCACCAGGAATGCCAGCCCAATGGATACAGGAACAGAGAGCAGGAACAGCAGCGTGTTCTTGATGGCAATATAGAAGACCTCATCCCCCAGCATCCGCCGGATATTGGCCAGCCCGATGAACTTGGTATTAGGACTCATAAACTTGTAATCTGTAAACATGAGATAGAACGAATACATAGCCGGTATGATAAAAAATAGTATCACGCCAATCATATTGGGCCCGATAAACAGATAGCCCAGCAGCTGCTGACGTCGCATCCAGGTTGCCTTCACAATAGCCCCACTCCTTTAGGTCTTGTAAGTACATTACAAGCATAGCAAGCGCCCTTCCGGGCGATAAGGAACAAAACCACCCACTTCATGGCACAGAAATATACAATTACGCAAGCAGCGGGGGGTGTATCGGTCTTAGTTATGTTCTATCCGTGTTCAGGCCAAAAAGCGGCATTCCCGGAGGGAACGCCGCTGCAGCGGTATGGCTATGAGACTGTATAAGCAGGCTAAAGGCTTAGTGTGTCCGGTTTCTCCCGCAAATTGTGCCGGTACTGGCTGGGCGTCTGCGCGGTCAGGCGCTTGAAGATCTTGATGAAGTAGTTATCGCTCACGAAGCCGACCCGGTTACCGATCTCATAGACCGGCAGGTCGGAGCCGGTCAGGAGCCGGATCGCCTGGTCTACCCGTACACGGTGCAGATAGTGGATGAGGGTGTGGCCGGTTTTCTTTTTGAAGAGGGTGCTGACATAATTCTCGGCCATCATGACATACTGGGACATCGACTTCACGGTAATATCCTCAGCGTAGTGTTCATGCAGATAGTGCAGGATCTTCTGAATCTCCGGGTGGCTCGTAATCTCCTCATGGGCCGGGGGTTGCGGGGAAGCAGCAGCGGATGGTAGCGCGTTCCCCGTGCGGTTGTCCTGGTTCTTCTCCAGCTCGCCGCTGATCTTGCGCAGGGTGTCCCGGAGGGAATTCACGCTCATCGACAGCTTCAGAATATAATTGGACGCCCCGTATTCCATGGCCTGCCGCACATTCTCGAAGTCATTCATGCAGGTCAGCATGACGAAGCGGGAATCAATTCCCTCCTCACGGGTTCTGCGCAGCAGCTCGACGCCATCCATCTCCGGCATGACGATATCCGAAATCACCAGATCTGGCGCATCCTCGCGGATCATCTCCAGCGCTTCTGCCCCGTTGCCCGCTTCTCCGCTGACCATGAAGCCGAGCTCTTCCCAGGCGATAATCTCGCGCACACTTTCCCGTACGAATACCTCATCCTCCACCAGCAGTACCTTCCACATGTATAATCCCTCCCGTAGTTATGCTTAAGCCGGATGTTCGTTGCCGTATGGTGTGGACATTAACAGCGGCATGGTCAAGCGGACCGTAACGCCTTCGCTGGTTGAGAGCACTTCAAGCTGTCCTTCTTCCCGGAAAAGCAGCCGCAGCCGCTCCTGAATATTACTCAGTCCGATGCCCGGACGCTTGCGCGGAGCCTTGGTGCCTCCGGTCTGCTCCATGCCTACGCCATTGTCCCTGATCTCGATCATCAGCCGGTGCTCTTCGCGGCGGACGTTCAGCTCAATCAGGCCATGGCCGGTCAGCCTGCTGATTCCGTGGATAATGGCGTTCTCCACCAGCGGCTGGAGGCTGAGCTTCGGCACCAGAGCATACAGAATGTCCTCGTCATACGTGAAGGTACAGTCGAATTTGTGCGCATAACGGACCTGCTGAATATGGACATAGGCTTCTACAAGCTCGATTTCATCTTTGAGATGGATCAGATCCTTATCGGTGTTCAGACTGGCCTCCAGCAGCTTGCCGAGCGACAGGGTCATGTTGGTAATGTCTTCATTCTGCTCGCGGATGGCGATCCATTTGATCGTATTCAGCGTGTTGAGCAGGAAGTGGGGATTTGTCTGGGCCAGCAGCATCTGAAAATGCACCGCCTCCTTCTGGCGCTCCTCCGCCTTCAGCTTCTGGATCAGCAGATGGGTGTCGTCAAGCATCGTATTGAAGGTCCGGGTCAGCTCAAGGATCTCCCCGCTGAACTTATGCTCCGGCAGGCGGATCTTCAGGCTTTTCTGCACCGCCGCCTTCATCTTGTTCTGCAGATGGGACAAGGGCCTTGTAATCGTCGTAGCAATCACGAAGGTCATCATCAGGAAAATGCCCGTCAGCACCAGGAAGGTAAGGAAGTATTGCTGCTTCAGCCCCTCGATCTCCGCGAACAGCACCGACAGCGGAATCCGGTTAACGATATACCAGTCCAGCGATTCCACATAGATATAATTAATCAGGGCGTTCGAGTCTTTGTCGATAAAATACTGCTGTCCCGGCTGCCCGGCAAAGCCCTCCTTCACCTTCTCGGATAATTGGCTGCCCGGAACCGACTGGGAGATATCCTCGCCAGAACGGGTAATCAGGAAATACTGCTGCTCCAGATCGGACTGCTTGTGGATGGAACGCAGCCAGTACGTATAATCAATGCTGATCCGGGCCATGCCGTACGGCTGGTTCCGGGCATCCTCAAGGTACGCATATAAGGACAGCAGATAGGCGCTGGTAGAGACATCACGCAGAACGTAGTTGGCATCATTGGGCACCCAGTGATAGGAGTTGTTATCCATCTGCTTCCGGTCGAACCCCGGATTTGCCCGCAGTTTGGAGTATACCAGTGAATCCTTGGGCGGATATGAGGTGTATGCGCTTTCAGATAAGTCCAGAATCATGAAGTAGACCGAAGGATTATACAGGAAGAAGCTGTTGTTCAGATTCTTGAAAATATTCTCCATCAGCCGCTTGTTCTCCAGCTCATTACGCTGCTCAGGATGGAGCAGCACGGACTTCACGGTGTCATCCTGCTTCAGGAACAGCAGCGTTTTGAAGGCGATGCTGATCTGATCCTCCAGTGTGCGGTACATCTGCTCCAGCTGATAGTGGCTCTGCTGGCTGACTTTCTTCTGGACCAGCGTCTCAATGCGCTGATAGTTATAGATATTCAGTGCGCCGAACGGCAGCAGAATTAGGCACACAAAGGCGGTGAACAGGCGGTATTTCAACTTCTGGGGAACCAGCATACGCAGCAGCTGTGACACAGGGAAGCACCTCCAAGCCTGACTGAACCTGCCCGTTCCGGGTCGGTTGATATGCTAGATTATAGCATAATCCCTCCGCCGGATTGGCGATATTTCAAATTGCATGGTTTTGTTCCAGCGGGCACGGGGGAAGGGAAGAAATGCATAGAATTGTTCTATCCGGGCTGCTTGACAGCGGGACAAGGCGGATGGATAGTTATCCGCCCCGCATGGTCAAGGACCCGATGGAGTATGCAGGGGTATTTCTCGGCCAAAATCCTCGTGCCCACTGATACTAACCCCCTATGTTTGTGGACCGACGGACTCAGGTGCTCTTATTTGCCGAAAAGACCAACTTTATGCCGGCAGGCGGACTCAGAGGCCTTTAAATCACTCCAGGCAGCCGGAAATGAAGGGGAAAATGGTAGTTAAGCGCATCTGAGTCCGCATAGTCTCCAGAAAAGCCGGATTTGCCCAAATAAGCGCATCCCAGTCCGCAAGAACACGGCTGGAGCTTGCCGCGTTCATTCAAGGCTTAGTCTGTTCCTGATAGGGTAAGACAAAAGAAAGAGAGGCGCCATGATTCCCATGGCAAGCCTCCTGTATGATGCACGATAGCTCTCTATTTCTTCTCTGTCCTCACCTTCGCCGCTACTTCTTCTGCTTCAAATACTCATTATGGCGGGCTGCCATGGCCTGCACAGTCTGATCGAGCGACTGCGAGCCGAGGAAATATTTCTCATACTCCTGTGAACGCAGGTCCATTACCTCTTGCGGCAGGCTGCGGACATAGGTGGGCGTCTTGTTGTCGAACATGACGTACATCAGGGAGTCCAGATCGTAGGAGTCACTTTTGTCGCCGATGAGGCTCTTGAGCGCATCCTCCTGCTTGGCATCCTTGGAGGCCGGGAGTCTTCCGCCCGCAGCCATCGGGGACATGCCGCCATCGGAATACCACTTCAGGAACTCCCAGGCCGCTTCCTGCTTTTTGGACTTGGCGTTGATGGAGATGTAATCGCCGAGGCCCCCGCGGGTCACGTAATCACTGGCGGATTCAGCAAGCCGGGGTACCGGAGCGAAAGCGATTTTGAAATCACGCGGGAAGTCGGTGAAGTTATTCGAGCTGCGCAGCAGCCACGCCCCGATATTGAGCATCGGCACCTCTCCGCTGAGGAAGACCTGCTCCACCGGCATCTTGGAAGTCAATTGCTCGCCGAGCGGCGGTGTGGTCTTCTCCTCCTGCATCATCCCGTTCAGCGTCTCCAGCCATTGTCTGACCAGCGGATGATCGAGATTGGAGGTGCCGTCAGGCTTGGTGTAGCCCTCCTGGGAGAGCACGGAGTCGATGGGATCCACGAAGGGCTCCATATTTTGAATAAAACCGTACGAATCGCCGCTCTTCAGCTTCTTCGCATACTCACGCAGCTCATTCCAGGTCCATTCCTTTGGAACCGGCAGGTTGGCCTTATCGAGGGCGTCCTTGTTCAGGGCGATGAAGAACGGGCTTTTGGTCGTTGGAACGCCGTAGAACTTGCCGTCAATTTTCCAGCTCGCGGTGTCTGCGCCCATCTTCTCTTCAATGTTGTAATCGGTGAAGCCGCTTAGGTCTAAGGCCAGTCCCGATTCCACCCGCTTGGCGGCATGAGAAATCGTATAGTTCACGAACAAATCCACATCCTGGCCGGTAATCATCGCCGTGTCCAGCTTCAGATTGCCGTCATCATCATTGACATAGCGCACATATTCCACCTGAATATCGGGGTGCTCCTTGTTCCAGTTGTCCACGACCTGCTGCGGACCGGATTCCGGCGGGACACCACCCCACATTTTGAGCGTTACCGGTGTATTTTTACCTGTGGCAGAGCTTCCATTGTCCGCTGAAGACGAATTGCTGCTGTTCCCGCAGCCTGCGGCCAGGCCCATGACCAGAACGAGTGAAGTGATTCCGGCGATAACACGGCTCTTATTCAAAAGCGACAACCTCCCTATGTGTACTGTATAAGCTTGCAACTCAAGAATAGCAGATGGCCGGGAGCGTCAGAAGGAACAAAAAACAGGAGAATATGGAACATAACTTTACATTCTCTTTCCTGATAATGGCCAGAGCGGTTATAGTGCAGGGAAACGTTCTATCCGAAAGGAGCGGTTGCGGCGCTTCAAGCCCATTGTGTAAAAACACAATCATGTCAGATCCTGTTTTTCTTTTTACCCAAAATGCAGCTGAAAATCATATGTTATGATTCTTTACATAAGAGAACCCTACCTGACAGGAGCGATGAAAGATGATTATTGGCGTACCGAAAGAGATCAAAAACAACGAAAACCGCGTAGCGATTACCCCTGCGGGTGTGGTAAGTCTAAGTGCAGAAGGCCATAAGGTGCTTGTTGAGGCCGGAGCGGGTGCGGGTAGCGGCTTCCTGGACGAAGAGTACGCTGCTGCTGGTGCGGAATTGGTTGCAGAAGCCGCCGCAGTGTGGGCCGCCGCTGAAATGGTAATGAAGGTGAAAGAACCGCTGAGCAGTGAATACGGCTACTTCCGCCCGGGGCTTATCCTCTTCACGTATCTGCATCTGGCTCCAGAGCCGGCCCTGGCTGCCGCCCTTAAGGACAAAGGCGTATTCGCCATCGGCTATGAGACTGTAGTGGATGGCCGCACCCTGCCGCTGCTCACTCCGATGAGCGAGGTAGCCGGACGGATGGCAGTTCAGCTCGGTGCCCAGTTCCTGCAAAAGAACTACGGCGGACAGGGCATCCTGCTCTCCGGTGTTCCCGGCGTAAGCCGTGGTAAGGTCAGCATCATCGGCGGCGGTGTGGTCGGTACCAATGCAGCGAAGATGGCCATCGGGCTTGGCGCTGAGGTAACTATTATCGACCTGAGCGCAGACCGGCTCCGCCAGCTTGACGATATTTTCGGTGCCCAGATCAGCACCTTGATCTCTAATCCGTATAACATCGCTAAGGCGGTTGCTGACGCGGATCTGCTGGTAGGGGCTGTGCTGATTCCAGGCGCGAAGGCACCTAAGCTGGTAACGGAAGCAATGGTGCAGACGATGAAGCCGGGCTCCGTTATTGTCGATGTGGCGATTGACCAGGGCGGGATTGTGGAGACGATTGACCGGGTGACCACGCATGACAACCCTGTCTTCGAGAAGCATGGGGTCCTGCACTATTCGGTCGCCAACATGCCAGGTGCAGTCGCCAAAACCTCGACCATCGCCCTAACCAACGTCACCGTTCCTTACGCGCTGCAAATTGCCAATAAAGGCGTATTCCAGGCGATCGAGGACGATGCCGGTCTAAAGAGCGGCGTCAACGTAGCCAACGGCAAAATCACCTGTCAGGCCGTCGCCGAAGCGCTTGGAGAAGAATACTTCACGGTTGAGGCCGCTGTAGAGCAGGAGTTCACGCTGATCTGATTTGCGGCGGGGGAGTAAACAGAAGAATGTGTGTCAGAGTCCGGTGAGCAATCACTGGGCTTTTTTTGGCGAGTGGACCAGGCGGATGTAGGCGAAAACCGAACACAATGGGCTGGCGGGGGTCGAGCGCGTCTGACACCCGCCCCATGTAAGCTATCGCTCCACGTTATTTTGCTTTTGACGCAAATTCTTCATGATATGTCAGGTTTTCTACTGAAATCTGTTTTGTTCCTATAGGCAACCGCCAGGCAGCGTACTATAATGTAATCACTTATTCTGCTATTCTTCAGGTTGGGGTGGGAACATTGGCACAATCAGAGCCGTCATTTGACCGTTTTTTTGACAGTATGGAGTCCCTGGCGGATACGCTCAGCGAATCGCTCCAGTCCCAGGTTACGATTGAGGACAGCAATCATCATGTGATCGGGTACAGCTCCCATCAGACGGAGAGTGATCCGGCACGAATCTCGACCATCATTGGCAAAAAGGTGCCCAGCACGGTCATTATCGGCCTGCGCAAAAAGGGAGTTATGCATGAGCTGGAGAGCAGCACTCATCCGATCCGCATCCCTGCGGTAATGGAGGTCGGTCTGGGTCCCAGACTTGCCATGTGCATCAAGTACCAGCAGGAGATTCTGGGCTATATCTGGGTGGTGGACCGGGGGAATCTCGCCGCAGGGCAGGCGGAGGAACTTGTGGAGAAGGCTGCCGGGATTGCCGGGCGGTATCTGCTGAAGCAGCGCGGATGGAAGACGAAGCAGGAGAAGGCCTTGGAGGATTTCTTCTGGAAGCTGCTGACCTCGCATTATGACAGCGAAGCGCATATCCGCCAGGAAGCGGAGGCCGGATCGGTGCTGCTGCCGGAGAACTATTACATTGGGGTGCTGGAGAGCAGCAGGCCGGTAGATGAGCATTTTCTGCAGCGTTTTCGCCGGGTAATGGACACCTTTACCGGGCAGCGGCTGCTGTTCCAGACCGCCGAGCAGAACCGGCTGATTATTCTTTTCTCCTTTATGTTTCCGGTGGAAGGGACGGGGCGGCTGTCTTCGTTCCTGCACAAGCTGCTAGGGGAGCTGGGCCAGAGCCAAGGCGGCAAGCTTACAGCAGGCTGCAGTCCCGAATACCGCGAATATACTTCGGCTGCTGAAGCATACCGCGAAGCGCTGCAGATTCTGGAGATGAAGAAGCTGCTGCCTTATCATACGCGTGAGCTGCTGCTCTATGAAGAGATCGGGTTCTGGGCGTACCTTCCGGCTATTCTGGAACAGAAACGGAGCCGCCCCCGCCGGAGCCCGCTGCTCTATCCTTTGAAGGAGCATGACCGTGAGCATAAGAGCGATTTGCTGAGAACCCTCGCTGTATACCTGTCGCTGGACGGCAATCTGAAGGCAGCGGCCGCTTTTCTGCATATTCATACCAATACCTTAATGTACCGCCTCAACAGGATCGCCGAGATTACAGGCCGGAGCCTCAAGGAGACCGACTACCGTACCTCCATCTACCTGGATCTTCTGACCGAGGAGACCGCGCAGGTAAATCTATGGTTCCAGGAGGCTTCCAGGTCAGGAGTGTAGCTTAATGTTTCCGGGCGATCCGAAACGCATTATTAGCCTGTTCAAAGCCGATCTGAGGATAGAACGATAGAGCTTCCTCGGAAGACAGCAGCACGATGGACACCTGATCTCCTAATGTCTCCTGAAGCAGCTGCACCAGGTCTTTGCCTATATTCTGCTTCTGATACTCCTTAATGACGGCCAGATCCGACAGATAACAGCAGTAGCAATAGTCGGTGATGGCCCGTGCCAATCCTACCACCCGGTCGCCATCCCAGCAGCTAATTAGGATATCGGCTTGATCGATCATTTTCTCCATACGGTCTAAATCATTGTGAGGACGCTTAAGCCCTGATAATCTAAACACCTCGGCCATTTGTTCAGGCAGCAATTTTTCGTTGACCTTAAATTCTAATGCCATAATGATTCTCCTTTTACATTCATTTTTATTATTCTAAGCTATAAATGAGCACCATTGGATAAAGAATACTCTTGCATCGTCTATAACTAAGTGGAGGTTTCTATGAGAAAAATAGTGAGCGTATTTCTCAGTGTCGCAGTGATTTCAATGAGCATTGGAGTGAATAGTATATTTGCTTCAGCTGCACCCGTTGGTAATATAGCTAGTGTCACATCTTCCAGAGAACATCCAAGTATTTTTATCAATAATGAAAAATTAGATATCTACGCTAATGTATCAACTCTAGGGACAACTCTTGTTCCTATGCGGCCTATATTTGAGGCTTATGGAATGACAGTAGAATGGGATAACACTACTAAAACAGTTACTGCGACAAAAGGAGATATTAAAATTAAGTTAACAAATAATTTATTTGAGGGGGTTGTGAACGGAAGTAAAGTGGTATTAACTCAGGCTCCTTCTTTAGAACCTGATAGTAATATATTCTTTGTGAATTTAAGATTTATCTCTGAAGCACTTGGTGCACAGGTGACTTGGAATAAAACGGCTAATGATGCCTCCGTGTATATTAATTTTCCTGAATAATACTGAATGAATTTAAAGAGCCTACCGTTCAAATGGGTAGGCTTTTTATGTTGAGAAGACTTACGGGTATATCCAACACTGTATCCGGGTAGATAGTACCAAAAAGAAAGAAAGTATTGACATAAATTTAACTTTAATCATAAATAATGTTAATATTATGTCAATCTTGGGTTCATTTGCTTTGATATAATTTCTGCTAAGTAAGTGAAAGGAGATTGGAGTGTTGAAAAAAGAGCTAGGATTATTGATGTTATTGAGTACTATTTTGCTGTCAGGGTGTGGGGGGGATAAGCCCGCAACAGTCACAAAAGGTACGGGGGATTTGCCCAGTAAACAAGTAATAACTCAACCGGAACAGAATAAAGATCGTTCTGGAGATTGTACTGTAGACCGTATAAGCTTGGATAGTGAAACAGCACAAAATTTCTATGGAACTTGGAAAGTTGAGAAACTTCTAGGGTTCGCAAATTCATACAATGATGCTTCCGAATATCCAACAGGGCAAAAAATTATTGGAGATAAAGTTATCATCGAAAAAGACTTTTTTTCATCAAAAGGACTCAAAAACTATAAAAATTATCAATATGAACTTAAAAATCCATTATATCAGAATACAGCGACATGCTATAACTCTACCTCTTTTTATAGATTGTATAAAATTCAAATTCCAGACTTAAATGAAAATGATGAGGTACAGGCAATAGATATAAGTGACCCTTCTACAAAAATGAGCATACCTGTAAGTTTAAGCTTTTTAGCTGTTAATGACGACAGGCTTATCTTGTTATCAGAGGCAACTATTTTTGAGCTTAAAAAAATTACTGATTAATGAATTAAGGTTATGTTTTTAAACAAGAAAGGTCAGCCTTTTTAGCTGACCTTTCTTGTTTATGCCGTAAAACGATTAAACTATAGTGTATATACTGGATATTTGTGAGTATAACCCATGCCTTTACAGAATAAATTTGCCCCCTTCCTCTTGAAGAGTTCCTTCCTACACTATAAAGAGAGATTAGATTCCTTTTTTACAACCATTTCCCAAATAATAAGAACAAATGTTCCTATATTTTAACACTGTAAATACTAGAGTCAATGTAAATTCCCTTTTATGGACGCGTGGCAAAAAAAATTATTGTTCTGGTTGTAATCCATCAGTGTAAATTACCTTATATAGTGAGGGCATCTGTTCTGAGCCTATCTGCTAACTAGAGGAGTGTGATAGAAATGAAGAAAGTGCTATATGTACCATTGGATGACCGGCCTGTAAATCTGGATGATGTGATTGTGCAGGGCAGATCGGCGGGGATTCATGTGATCACACCGGATGTAACGGACCTTAAGAATCGCTTGGATTCGGAAAAGACAGTATCGGGCACAACCCTGCTGACCACTTCCTCACCGGCTTATGGAGATACCGCAAAAATCCGGCAATGGATTCTGGATCATGCGGCGTCCGTGGACGGTTTTATTCTGTCGGCGGACATGCTTGCCTACGGGGGATTGATTGGGAGCCGCCGTCTCCGGGCGGATGCGGGTGGTGCCTACCCGGCGTATGACGCTGCAATTACACATCTGCTGGACGTCATCCGTGAAGTGAAGCAAGTCTACCCGGACAAGCCGGTGTATGTAATGGATACGATTATGAGGCTGGCGACCACCTCTTTTGCGGAAGGGCTGGACCTCGCGGCGTATACGGAGTCCCGCAATTTCATGCTTCAGCCGCGCAGAAGCTTCACGCAGTTCGACGATATTCTCAGCGGATATAACCTGTCCCCGACTGGCGACTATGGCAGTACGTCTACTTTTGATAAAGAGCAGTATTACAATACCAGAGCGCATAAATTCAAGACGAACCGCTATATTCTGGAGGTGCTGGTGCAGGAGGGCTCTATTGATTTCCTTGCAGTCGGTGTGGATGATGCCAATACTCAGGGTGTGCAGATCAACGAGATTCACTATATGGAAGCAGGTATTAATGAATGGCTGGGCGGGACCCATGGTCAAAATCCGGACCGGGCGGTCATTCTCCCGGATGCTGACGGACTGGGACAGTCGTTACTGGCGCGGATGGCGAATCAGCTCTACCGGAATGGGGCCGCCACCAGGTATACCGTTGAATATTTCGGACCGCATGGCTCTACCCTTACGAGTCCGTATGAATATATGGATGTGCATCAGAACATCCTGCGCCATCTGGATATTGTAGGGGGTGAGGCGGTAGGTGATGCCCGTGAGGTGGAGATTATCGCGATTACTGCAGCGGATCAGGTGCTGGCTGCGGTTAACCGTATCGAAGATAACGATTCCCGCCTCGTCCCGTCGGTAGTGATTGACTGTGTCGGCGCAGGTGCAGCAGATGCAAGGATAACTGAGGCTCTGCTGGGCAGCAGGCATACTGGCGCGCTATTAGGATATAGCGGCTGGAATACGCCGGGGAACAAAATCGGCCTCGCACTGGGCATGGCCCAGGCCCGGTATGCTTATGTCGTTACAGAGACCGATGCAACGGCGCTGGATCTTGCAGTTAACGCTCACGGCTCGCTATTGTTCAAGCGCTTCCTGAAGGATTACTTCTACAAAAGGCTGGCGATTGGCGAAATCCGGACGTACTCCAGAGCCCATTCGCTCTATGAGAATGTTGCAACGTTTACAGATCAGAATATGCTGTTGTTTAATAGCCCGGAAGACTATGCTCATCTGCAGGACATGCTTAGAGAGCGGATGCAGGTACACACAGCTACCCTGGCCGGAGCATGTGCCTTCCTGATCGGCAGTGCGGAACCGGCGTGCAGTATCCGGCAGGTTAGCGGAAACGGCTGGTCTTTCTCCGAATACGCCAGTGCGGTACTTCCATACGATGATCCCGATTATATTTGGGGCCGTGCCTTTGAAATAACTTTGAATCCTCATGTCACGTTAGAATAATAGGTGTCCCTGATAGGCAGCTCTCCGTGGATAGATTACGGGGGGCTGTCTTGTTGTAAGTGTGTATTTGCAGGGGGATTTGTTGCTGAGTTCATCTCCTGCGCACCAATAGGAGGCCCGACACGTACAATAACCTATATTTCATGACAAGAAGACGAAAGGGGGAAGCAGAATGGGGTATGGATATGCGGCTCCGGCGGATATGGCTTTTGAGAGTAGAATGCGGGGGGAGATTATTGCGGCAGCCCGGGCAATGAATGTAGGGGGGACTGATTTCTCGACCTTCAGTAACTCCCGCTGCAATCCGAGATATTGGAATCGTACAGCGGGCGGCGGTTTTGAATTGAAGGCAGGGGTCGCGCCTTCGGCAGCGATTAATGATATTTTTGTGAATGGACAGCTGTATGCCTTTGAATGTGCTATGGCGATGGTGATGATTCTATATAGAGCAACCATTAACATGATCGGGGAGGCGGCCTTTAACCGTTATTTCACCGGCCTGTACCTGTGGGACTGGAACTATGACAGCAATCTGAAGCTGATTACCACGTTCAACCGGGCCGAGCTGCAGCCGGGCGATGTGGTCTATTTCAAGAATCCCGACCATGATCCGGCTAAGCCGGAATGGCAGGGGGAGAACGCGATTATGTTGTCCAGAGACAGTTACTACGGACACGGGCTCGGGATTAAGAATGCCACTCAGATGATAACCTCGCTTAACAGGGAGCGGGTGCCGGGCAGCCGGACCTCAGCCTATCTGGCGGATGAGGGGCTTCACCCGGATTTTGCCTATATTGCTTCTCTTGGCAACTCACGACTGAGCCCGCCGGTCTCCGCCAAAGTGAATGCAAAAACGTCCATCTTCTCCAGAATAGGTACGAAATCCTATATTGTTCGCTAGAGCGGCAGCGGTCTAATCCTTGGCCGAACGGAACTTGAGCGGGTGGAGGCCGGTGGTTTTTTTGAACACAGTACTGAAATAATGGGGATTCTCATAGCCGACCCGCTCTGAGATCTCCATGACCTTCAGGTCCGTGGTCAGCAGCAGCTCCTTCGCTTTGCCTATGCGGATCTGGGTGATATAGTCGGTAATGGTTCCGCCGGTCTCCTTCTTGAACAGCAGGCTGATGTAGTTAGGTGTCAGAAACACCTCCTCGGCAATCCTGGACACGGACAGCTCCGAGGCGTATCCCTCCTGAACGATGGTGCGGATGCTGCTGACGATCCGGCTGTTCCTGGAGGTGTTCTTGCCTGCTACATAAGCGCTTAAGTCATGCAGGAGCGACAGCATATGCGCCTTAAGGCCGGTGATCGTGGTCTGCTGGTACAGCTTATCCATGATGCTAATCCGGTCGCTTAGCACCTGCCCAATATCCTCATCTATCTCATACAGGGCTCTGGCGGAGGTGAAAATCATCTCCGCGCAGATACTCTGCACGTATTCAATTCTATGCTTGGGACCGGCCAGTCCATCGAACAGCTGCTCCAGCAGCCGGGTGACGGTGTCCGTATGTCCTGCCTTCAATTCATTCATCAGCCGGGCCTGAAGTTTATAGATAAAGGTGCTCTGCAGCTTCTCTGTGTCGGGCTGGATATCGTTAATGTAGAGGACGGAGGCAGGCCCGGTATAGAATTTGTACACCAGCGCGGCCAGCGCATCCTTATAGGAATCCTCAAGCTGGCCCGCCAGCGGACAAGCCCGCCCGATGCCGACGGAGGCATCCAGCCGCAGATACTTCTGAATATTAGCGATGATGTGTTCGCAGGTCCCGGAGATGGAGTGGGACGGAGGTGTCTGCGGGGTGCAGATCACCATAATGAATTCGTTCTCGCTGGCCACGAAGCTGATGGCACAGGGGTGGCTGTCCAGGCTCTCCTGAATGATATTTTGGATAGAAAAATAAAGCAGCTGCTTATGCTCCTCCGAGTATTTATCCACCGCGCTCCGGTATTCATCCAGCTGGAGTACACAGACGCTGAGAAGCGTCCCCTGCTGGAAGGGCAGGGCGAAATACTGTATCTTCTGCCAGATTTCCTCCTCCCTGCGGTAGAGGCCGGTGATCAGATTCTGGAGGAATTTCTCCCGCAGCAGCGGCATATTGTCTTGCAGCTGCTGCTTAAGCTGCTCCAGATCAAGCTGCTGCTCGCGTTCCTCTGTCAGCTTGGCCACCGCCTGGCGGAAGACACTGCGGATCTCGGGCAGCTTGACCGGCTTCAGAATATATCCCTCGGCGTTCACCTTCAGCGCCTCCCGGGCGTAGGCGAAGTCCTGGGCGCCGCTGATAATAATAATCCGGGCCCTGCAGCCTGCCTCCCGCAGCTTCTCTGCTACCTCAAGCCCCCCCATTAGCGGCATCATAATGTCGGTGAATAGGATGTCAGGCCTGAGCTTCAGGCATAATTCGTAGGCCTCCAGCCCGTCTGAGGCTTCCCCGATAATCTCAATCCCGAACTCTTCCTGCCAATCGAACACACGGATCAGACTGCTGCGGATAAACGGCTCGTCATCCGCTATGATCATCGTTAACATCTTCATTCACCTCATTCCAAGTAGTGACCACCGGGAACCGGATGACAGCCAGCAGACCGCAGCCGTCTTCGGTATTGTCGTAATAACGGATGCCGTAGGACTCTCCAAAAAACTGCCGGATCCGCATATGCACATTGCGGATGCCGTAAGACTGGCTGCCCGGCTGCGGGTCTGCCAGCAGCTGGTTCAGCCGTGCGGGATCGGCACCTATTCCATCGTCGAACACGGAGATGCTAAGCAGCTCCTGCGTCTGCTCTACCCGGATGCGGATTGTGCCGGTGCCCCGCCGCTGCTGAATGCCGTGAATCAGGGCATTCTCCACCAGCGGCTGGAGACTAAGCTTCACCACCAGACATTCCTCTGCCAGCGCCCGGTCCGTCTCCTCCAGCTCATAGTGAAGCCGGTCCTGGAAGCGGAACTGCTGAATCTGCAGATAGCTCTCGACCTGCCGCAGCTCATCGCGGAGCGGGATAATATTGCGGCCCTTGCTCAGGCTGTACCGGAAAAAATCCGAGAGCGAGGTGACCATGCTGCTGATCTCGGGAATATCGTGGTTAATGGCAATCCAGTTAATGGAGTCCAGGGTATTGTAGAGAAAATGCGGATTGATCTGGGCCTGGAGCATTTGCAGCTCGGCTTCCTTTTTGCGCAGCTCGGTGACGTAGAGCTTGTCGATCAGCGCCTTAATCTGCTGGAGCAGCTTGTTGTAGCGGTTGAATAAATAGGAGAATTCGTCCTTGCGCCGGTAGCGGATGGGGATATTGAAGTTCCCGCTCTCGGCATGCGACATCGACTGGATGAACTTGCGGATCGGGGCGGAGATATTCTCGGACAGCAGCAGGGCCATCAGGAAGGAGACGAGCATGCAGATGACAATTACGACATACATCACCCGGCGGAAGGAGACCAGCTCTCCGTTAAGCTCGCGGACAGGCGAGAAGGACAGGATCGTCCAGCCGGTATTCTCCAGCGTCTTGTACGAGACGAGCATCTCCTCGCTGCCGATAGAGTGGCGGAAGGAATACAGAGCGGATGAGTGGTCTGGAGAGAGAGGGTTGCTGGTACTGTCAGCAGGGCCTATAGTCAAGCTAAGCTTGCTGTAATAATCCTGAGCGGCGATGTTCTGGCCGATGAGGGACGGCTCGGGGCTGATGGCGATGGTTCCAGCTCTGTCTGCGATGTAGACCTTACTGCCGGGCGTGGGCTTATAATGCTCCAGGAGTGTGCTGAATTCGGCTACCGGGATATCTAGGGTGAGCAGTCCGACATAGGGCAGTTGTGCATGGCGGATACCGAACAGACGCTTCGCGAATTTGAGGGTGAATCTGGAATCCAGTGAGCTAAGGCCCACCACGGCAAAATCGGCTTTGGCCGGAATGCTTAAATACCAGGGCTTCAAGGTAATAAGATCGATATTGAATACACGCCGTGAGAAATTATATTGGGTATATTCCGGCCGGTTCAGCATATAGAGCATAGGGACGAAGCTGTTGCCGGAGGTCCCGTTCGCGGGGAAATCCTCAAGGATTCTGCTAAGGGCGGCCAGCTCATTAATGATTCCGGTGCTGTCTGCAGGCCGGTTGGAGGAGATGAGGTCAGCGAATTCAGAATTCAGGTACAGCGCGGTCATGGATTGATTGGCGGCTTCGAACCGCCGGGCCAGATTATCCTGAACCAGATTGAAGTTATTCTCAATCGATGTATTCATATTCCGGGTAATGATCCCGGCGGATTTGTTATAGATGGTGACCGAGATGATCGTGGTCGGGAGGAGAACGAGGAAGAGAAAGTAGAGGATCAGACGGCTGCGGATGCTGAAGTTATACAGGAAGAGAGCCTTCGACAACGAATCGTAATATTTCTTCATCGGAGTCCTCCTTCAGTAAGTCAATAATTGGTATACATTGTAAAACGCTTGAAGTCAGGATGTCAACGCAGGAGGTGCGGTGTGAAAAGGTTACTGTTCTATCTTATTGCCATCTTAGGATGCGGGCTGGCTATCTATACTTTTGTCTATGACCGCCCGCTGCTGCCGGACCTCACTCAAGGCGAGAAGGCTCTACCGGCGGCGCAGACCATCCGGGTGAGGGTCGCCCTGTCTGACTGGACGGAGAACCTGGAAGTGAAGAATGCCATCAGCCATTATAATAAAACGAATCCCGATCAGATTGAGATCGTAGTGATGAACCTTGCTACAGACGCCTACGACGATACCTTAAATATGCTGATGACCTCCGGGCAGGGGCCGGATGTGTTCAGTGTCGATAACGCCTGGCTGGCCACTTACGTCAACAAGGGGTATCTTGCTAATCTGTCTGCTGATCTGGATGCCGGATGGCTGTTGCGTTTTCCGGTATGGGCCAGGAAGTACGCGTCCGGCTCGTTGTTCAAGGGCGGAATCTACTTCATGCCCTCCAGTATTGATACCGTGCGTCTGATCTATAATAAGCAATTGTTCCGGACCGCCGGACTTGACCCGGAGCAGCCTCCGCTTACCTTCGCCGCACTGGAGCAGGCGGCCCTGCAGATCAGCCGGGCCGGAGCGCCGGTGAACAAATACGGCTTCGCGTTGCCCGCCGGGGATAGCCGGGCCAGTCTCCAGGCCGGGCTGGAGCTATCGAATACCTTCAGCGGTTATTATCTCTATGATTACCGGTCGGGCCGTTATGACCTGAGTGTGTATGCCCCTTGGCTGCAAATGGTGCGGGAGATGAAGCAGCAGGGCAGCCTCTACCCGGGGGAGACTCTTCTGAAGCTGAGCAGCGCGCTCCGGCAGTTCGCGGATGGCAATATCGGTATGATGTATGTTACCAGCAAAGATTATGTCAAGCTGCAGGAGTATATGCCTAAGGATGACTGGGGGGTGGCGCTCCCTCCGGCGGCAGACCTGTCACGGCGCGGGGCCGGGGCCCTGATGATGGTCCCCCAAGCTCCGCTGGTGGTGAACAGTGCGGCGCAGAGCCGGGAGGCTGCGGTGAAGGTCTGGACTTTTCTTCAATCGAAGGAGTTCCTGGGCATGCTGTATCAGCAGGCGCTCGCCCTCCCGGTGACAGACGGAATTATGGATAAGCCGGGCGCTTCACGCGGGCTGCGCCACTTCAGGGAATTCTATCCCACCGCAGCAGAATCGATCTATCCGCTATCCCCGCAGATCATGGACCAGTATGATCCGAATACGGTATCCATGGAGCCGCGTTATTCAGGCGACCGTCCAAGAATGCAGCTGTATCTGCGGATCATCGCGGGGGACATTCCTCTGGACCAGGGACTGGGCAGCGAGAGTGAGCGGCTGAATCAGATGCTGGACATTGCAGCTACCGGGTATTCTTTTCGGCGTGAGGAATATATCTATCCGCAGTTCGATCCCCGCGCCCCGTTATTGGGGGAGAGCCTGCAGAACCGTTCGAGCAGCGGACGGGAATAGAATAGGCTTATATTCAGGGACCTTTCCCGGCCATTGCGGCTCGCGGGAGGTCCCTTTTGTGTTGTCTCCTATTTATATGGGATGTCTGCCGGAATCTAGCTCTACTGCACACACCGTGCCGGAATCGCAGAATATTACTATATTGATCCATCTTTCTGCTGCTAGCTTCTATGTAGTCAAAAGATAGATTAAGCGAGGAAAGGACAATCTAGCAGTAGAATACAAATCTGTCGTTAAAGGAGATTGGGAAATGACTCTACTATCTACAGGACCACTGGAAAACAATGCAGTTGGAGGGGTAAGACCCACCACACAGGTTACGGTCAGAATAGATAACCGCAGCAGCGTTTCAGCTTCTACAGTATTGGTACAAGGCTATTACATGCAGGGGGGCATGCGGGTACTGTATGTCAGTCAACCACTTAATATAGCTGCCAATGAATCTATTACTTCTACTTATTATGCGGATTTGGATGCTTTTGAATTTGTGTTTGTCACTCCGGCTACTGGGGATGACCCGATTCAGATCTCCGTATGGGGCAAGAGCAGCACCGGCCAGCTCGTCACCGCCCACCGGGTGGTCTCGGCTGAATTATTGGGCGATACTGGCGGTACGGGGGCCACTGGAGCGACGGGAGTAACGGGCCCGACAGGCCCGACAGGCGCAACGGGCGCAGGAGTGACCGGGGCGACTGGTGCTGGAGCGACCGGAGTGACGGGCCCGACAGGCGGGACAGGCGCAACGGGCGTGACGGGCGTGACGGGTCCAACAGGCGCAACGGGCGCGGGAGTGACCGGTGCAACGGGTGCGACCGGAGTGACGGGTCCGACAGGCGGGACAGGCGCAACGGGTGTGGGAGTGACCGGGGCGACTGGAGCAACGGGTGGGACCGGAGTAACGGGCCCGACAGGCGCAACAGGCGCAACGGGAGCAGGGGTGACCGGGGCGACGGGCCCGACGGGCGCAACAGGCGCAGGAGTGACGGGGGCGACCGGAGCCACAGGCCCGACAGGCGCAACTGGCGTAGGGGTGACGGGAGCGACTGGAGCAGGGGCGACCGGGGCGACCGGAGTGACAGGTCCGACAGGTGCAACTGGCGCAGGGGTGACCGGCGTGACGGGCCCGACAGGCGCAACAGGCGTGGGAGTGACCGGGGCGACCGGGGTGACGGGTCCGACAGGCGCAACAGGCGCAACGGGCGCGGGGGTGACCGGGGCGACCGGGACTGGAGCGACCGGAGTGACGGGTCCGACAGGCGCAACGGGAGTGGGAGTAACCGGGGCGACTGGGGCTGGAGCGACTGGAGTGACGGGCCCGACAGGCGCAACGGGCGCGGGAGTGACCGGTGCAACGGGTGCGACCGGAGTGACAGGCCCGACAGGCGCAACGGGCGCAACGGGCGTGGGAGTAACCGGGGCGACCGGGGCTGGAGCGACTGGAGTGACGGGTCCGACAGGCGGGACAGGCGCAACGGGCGCGGGAGTGACCGGTGCAACGGGTGCGACCGGAGTGACAGGCCCGACAGGCGCAACGGGAGTGACAGGTGCGACCGGTGCGACCGGTGCGACAGGCGCAACGGGAGTGGGAGTGGCAGGAGTGGCAGGAGAGGCGGGAGCAGCAGGAGCTACGGGGGTGACCGGAGCGACTGGAGCGACCGGTGCGACTGGCCCGAATTTTGCATCAGAAGGGTTCTCCGCATTGCTGCCGACGTTCTCGGCCACGACCAGTACGCAGCTTACGGGCTGGACGGTGACTTCGCCTTACTATGACAGTGCGACATTTAATGAGACTACCGGTAACTATACCATTCCAGCAACAGGCCGATATTCGTTTGAGGCGACCATTAACTACAGCACTACGGCTGCAATCTCCATTGCGATAGGTGCGGGAATTGATCCGGCTTTTGTGGTGCGGAGAACGTCTCCTACCGTGACAGATCTGGTCACCGGACTGTTCCCTCTGCTGAATGTTAACATTGCGCTTGTGTTGTCCCTGCGGACGATACTGGGCAATGGCACAGTAACCTTGACGGGTGAATTTGAATTAACGGCAGGCGATGTAATCGGACTGTTCTATGTAGCAGACGGATTAACTATTCCGCTTGATCTTGGCGGCTCCTCGTCGGGCGTCGTATGGTCTGTTCACAGACTGACTTAATCCCGGCAGGCGGATCAGACCCATAAGCTTCAGCTAAAAGAGCGTTCCACAGGGATCATTGTGGAGCGCCTTTTTTGTTGTATAGGAAACTATAGTTTCCTTCTGCTGTGGAAAAGGGGTGTGTAAATTTGTGGATACGAGTTCTTTAAATGATTCGTAGAATGGCTTTGATGCTGAATGTGACTGAAGGCTGAGGGTATGCTTACAACCGAATACAATTGGCTGTTACAGCGGAATATGGACCCAATCTAAGTGAAAAACAGCATACATTATACTCGCAAGCAGGCATATGAACCAATGTAAGTGAAAAACAGCATACATTGAGCTCGCAAGCAGGCGCACGCCCTGAATATATGTGAAAAACAGCATACATTATACTCGGAAGCAGGCATACGACCTGAATGTATGTGAAAAACAGCATACATTGTGTTCGCGCGAAGGTAATCTTGTTTAACCGCAGGGTGATTATGTTCAAATATAAGAATTTATATGTTGCACACGATAAATTATCCTTCTATTTCCCGCTGAAACGGTACCGTCCTTTAAAAGGACGGCAAAGCCGTTTCCACTTGCTGTTTAGGAAATTATGATTTTTGGCAGTAACATTTTAAGAGGAATCCTACAATAAGTGCAACAAATACTGCTCCAAAGAAGCGGTCAATGCTGAAATCCTGCACGAACTGCAACAAATTCAGCGCTAACTTGCTCGAAGCACCGGAATTTGTGCAAATCATGCAACATTGTACTTGCAACCAGTAAAAGGTATAGGTGAATCCTGCCAAAAGTGCAACATTACTGCTCCTTAAAAGCGGCCGGCGAGAAGGCGAGTGGACAAAATGTATGCGAAAAACCGAACACAATGCGTTGCCGCGAAGATGCGTGGGCGGGATGCAGCCTAAAAGGGAGCACGGGGAGCATTACTGCCCCTGAATTCGCAGATGTCCAGAAGCAGAAGCGAGGCCCTTCCAAACTCCGTAGGATTTTGAACTTTTATTATAGATGGCCTTATTTAGCATGGGGCCTCCTGCGGCTACACTTAAGTCAGGGAAGAGGGAGACTGCTGAAGGAATCAGGAGGCGGAAGGAATGATTACTCAAGGGAAGAGAAGTGTGGCGGGTCCGGGCAGCAGCTTACCGGTACGCAAGAGCACGAAGAAGAAGCCCATGATGCTGAAGCATCTGCTGAAGCATAAGGTGCTGCTGCTGATGCTGCTGCCGGGCGTAGTATTTTTACTGATCAACAATTATCTGCCGATGTTCGGGATTGTGATTGCGTTCAAGAATATCAACTATGTAGACGGGATTCTAGGCAGTCCGTGGGTGGGGCTGGATAACTTCAAATTCCTGTTCGCCACCTCGGATGCCTGGATTATCACCCGCAATACGGTGCTCTACAACTTCGTGTTCATTGTGCTTAATCTGCTCTTCGCCGTATCCATCGCGGTGGCCCTGAATGAGCTGAGGAACAAGCTGGCCGCCAAATTCTATCAGAGCATCATGTTCTTCCCCTACTTCCTGTCGATGGTGGTGGTGAGCTATCTGGTGTTCGCTTTTCTGAATGTTGAATACGGTTTCATTAATAAAGGGGTCTTTGCCCTGTTCGGGCTGGATGAGCTGAACTGGTATTCGGAGCCGAAGTATTGGCCGTTCATTCTGCCGCTGATCAATCTCTGGAAAGGGGTGGGCTATGGCTGTGTCATCTATCTGGCGGCGATTATCGGCATTGACAACGAGTACTATGAAGCGGCTCTGATCGACGGTGCCAGCAAGTGGAAGCAGATTCTGCACATCACCATTCCGCTGATCCGGCCGGTCATTATTATTACAACGATTCTGGCGATCGGGGGCATCTTCCGTTCCGACTTCGGGCTGTTCTACCAGACGACACTGAACTCCGGGGCGCTGTACCCGACCACACTGGTCATCGACACCTACGTCTATAACGCGCTGATTAATATGGGTAACCTGGGGATGTCCGCAGCGGCCGGATTATACCAATCGGTGGTCGGCTTTTTCCTGGTCCTCGGCTCGAACTGGATCGTGCGTAAGGTTGACAAGGATCAGGCGGTTTTCTAGATAAAAGTCAGGCGGTGCACGTACCCTAAGAAGGAGTGGAAATCCGTGGCTAATAACGAAATATCCCGATTCACTAACGTTCTCCTCCATATTATTTTTATCATCCTGTCTCTGGCCTGCCTGCTGCCGATTGTACTCGTCTTCATGATCTCCATTACCGACTACGATTACATCGTGCGCAACGGGTATCAATTCATCCCGGAGAAGCTTAGCCTGGAAGCTTACGCGTATATCTTCAAGGATTACAGCGTGGTGCTGCGGGCCTACGGCATCTCGTTCTTCGTCACCATTACCGGAACGCTGGTCAGTGTGTTCATCTCCTCCCTGTATGCGTATCCGATCTCGCGAGCTGATTTCCGGTACCGGGGAGTGTTCGCTTTCCTGATCTTCTTCACCATGCTGTTCGGCGGCGGGCTGGTACCGTGGTATATGGTCTACACCCAGGTGCTCGACCTCAAGAACTCCATCTGGGCGCTGGTTGTGCCGATGCTGCTGTCCCCGTTCAATGTGCTGATTATGAAGACGTACTTCCAGATGAGCGTGCCACCCGCGCTGATTGAAGCCTCTACGATTGACGGGGCGGGGGAGCTGCGGACGTTCTTCCGGATCGTGTTCCCGCTGTCGCTGCCGGTGTTTGCGACCATTGGGCTGTTTAACACGCTGCATTACTGGAATGACTGGTTTAACAGCATGATTTTCATTACCGATACAGACCTCTATTCCCTCCAATATCTCATGTACAAAATGATCTCCCAGGCAGACTACCTGAGCCGCAACGGGGCACTTATTCAAGGCTCGGCCACCGAGCTAGCCAAATTGCCGGGCGAGACGATCCGCATGGCGATGGCGCTGATCGGCATTGGGCCGATTGTGCTGGCCTATCCGTTCTTCCAGCGGTATTTCATCAAAGGACTGACGCTCGGCTCTATCAAAGGCTAACCTCGGCATTCACCGATTAGCATATATTGTTCCATCAAGGGGAGGAAAAAAGTATGGCAGGTAAAAAAGTCACAGGTCTGCTGCTGTCGCTTGTACTGATAGCCGGGTTCACCCTGGCCGGATGCTCGGGGAACAACGGCAACACAGCGGCGCCTACAGAGAAAGCGGGAGAGAGCACCACAGCCCCGGCGGCAACGAAGGAAGCTACAGGAACGGAAGCAGGCGGAACGGAGGCGCCGGGTGCGCTTGAGCCGGTGGAGCTGTCCCTGTATCTGCCCGGCGGGCCGGATAAGGATGTGGCGTCTGTAGAGCAGGAGATCAACGCCTACCTGAAGGATAAAATCAACGCCACGATCAAGATCAACCAGCTGAGCTGGGATAAGCCGGCCGACAAGGTCAACCTGATGATCCAGTCCGGCGAGGTGTTCGACATGGTCTATACCTGGAACTTCATGACCAACGCCGCGAAGGGGGCGTATCTGCCGCTGGAGGAGCTGCTGGACACCTATGCCAAGGAGACAAAGGCACAGATTAATCCCGCTTACCTGCAGGCAGCCACCGTCAACGGACATTTGTATGCGGTTCCAACCGAGAAGGAGCTGGGGCAGTCGGTCGGGTTTGCTTTTGACAAAGGAATTGTCGATAAATACGGCTTCGATGTGAACAGCATTCAGAAGCTGGAGGATATTGAGCCGATGCTGAAGACAATCAAGGAGAAGGAGCCGGCCCTTTCTCCGCTGTTCATGAACCATACCGACAGCCTGCACTGGTTCACCGCGTATCCCGACAGTGAGGACTTAGACGGCAGCAATGATATCCCGACCCTGCTGGATTACAAGACCATGAAGGTGTTCAACGAATACGACACGCCGGCTATGACGGAGCGGCTGAAGCTGATCCGCAGCTGGTATGAAGCGGGCTATATCAACAAGAACGGAGCCACAGACAAGACCGAGCTGAAGGATGCGGTCAAAAGCGGCAAAGCCTGGTTCGTCTACGGCAACATGAATCCGACCTCCACCAATGACTGGACCCGGCTCGCTGAGAAGCCGATGATCATCAAGACGCTGCTGCCTGTTCAGGTCAGCACCAAGAGCCTACAAGGCTCCATGCTCGCCATCTCCAGAACCTCGAAGAACCCCGAGCGGGCCATGATGTTCATGAACCTGATCCACACCGATCCGGTGCTTTACAACCTGCTGACCTTCGGCATTGAGGGCAAGCACTACAAGAAGCTGGAGAACAATACTGTAGAGTTCATTGCGGACAGCGGCTACAACTCCGTATCCTCCTGGATGATCGGCAATGTGCTGCTGAATTACCTGAATAAGGATGAAGATCCGAAGCGCGTGCAGCTCTATACGGACTGGAATAAGAATTCGAATATTTCACCGGTCATCGGGTTTGTGTTCGATTCGACCAAGGTGCAGTCACAGATCGGGGCGCTGATCAACATCACGAAGCAGTATAAGAACACCCTGTACTCCGGGGAAAAGGACCCTGAGCCGGTCCTGAAGGAGATGAACAGCAAGCTGAAGGCCGCAGGCCTGGACGCTGTGATTACGGAAATTCAGAGTCAGCTCGACGCTTTTCTGGCCGCCAAATAAGCAGTAGAGGCCATAGCACGCCCGGTTCCCTGCCGCAAGCAGCCATAGCGGCCGCCTGCGGCAGGTACCGGGTATTCTCTTTCGCTAATCCAGCCCTTGGGGAGCCCCTATCTGATCTCAAGAGAGGGTGTTACTATGCGAATTCAGAGAATCACAGGCAAATTGCTCATTGCAGTTATGGTATGGATGTCCGCATCATTGCCCGCAGCACAGATCAGCTCCGCCGAAATGCCGCCTGCACAGGCGGTTGTGGAAGAACATGTAAATAACAGTACTGTCACAGAGGATACCTACCAGCCGTCTCCGCTGCTCTGGCAGATAGGCGAGCAGGATAACAGCTCCGCAGAATTTACAGTATATCAGGATGTGTACAGTGAGAATATTACCCTCCCCGTAAATCCCCTGAACTGGAATACAATCTCCCGCGGCATGAAGCTGGACCGCAACGCGGCGATGGAGCTAAGCTTCAATCTAACGGAAGTCCCCCTCTATGGTGTAGAGTTCAGCTTCAAGGTACTGGATGCAAGCACCGCTATTCCGCAGCTGGCCGTATTCACCAATGGCAGCTTCAGCGGGCTGATTCAGATTACCGGGCTGAATGACGGAGAGACCCCCCTTACGAACACATGGATAGAAACCTATAGACTCTACATTCCCTCAGAGCAGCTGAAGACCGGCAGCAATGAGCTGAAGCTGACCGTGGACCGCGGGCTATACGCTGATCCGCAGTCGCCAGGATATGACGGTGACAAGTATCTGTGGTTCGAATGGGATTATCTCAGGCTGGCGGCGCTGGAAGAGCGGGCCACAGAGCCTATCCATGGCAGGTATGTCCATCTGGGCAGCACGATTGCCGCCTCGACCTTCCGCTACGACGAGCATGCGATCCGCCATCTGGCCCCGATGGCCAAGTGGCTGGGCATTGCCTACAGCGGCAACTGGATGCGCACCTCCTTCTGGTCCGATACCAGCGCAGGCTGGGACCCGCAGGGCCGCAAGTACCTGGAGACGCTGCGCGACCTCAATCTTGCGCCAATGGTTAATATCATCGGCGGCAACTGGAAGACTAACAGCGAGCTGGCGGCAGGGACGATCAGCTCTGCGCTGAGGAGCTATTACAGCGGCTTTGTCAGCAAATTCGGCGATTTGTACCAGTATGCCGAGACGGGAAATGAGCCGGGATTGTTCGGCTGGGCACAGAAGGCGGTGCTGGCGCTTCATGAAATGATGGACGAGGAGAGGCAGACGAACAGCCAGCCCTACCTGAAAATTGTTGCTCCCGGCTGGGCCTACTGGCCGTATAACGGCACCCCTGACGGCTGGGAACGGGATGCTGCCCAGCGTGCGCCGATTGAAGCGCTGTCGGATGTGACCAACGGACACAGCTATGGCGGGACCGGCGTCCAGCCTTTGCCCGGCGGAAGCCTGTATGAGAATCTGCGGGTGTACAGTGATTCAGAGGAAGGCTTCGGCAAAGAGATGGCCATGAGCGAGACCGGAAGCAATGACAATCATTCCGATAATACGAAATACGGGACGTATGCTTACAGGTTCGCTTCTGCTTTTGACCGGGAGCTGCGGGGGAATATCGGGTATGCCGACCATATTATGCAGCATGCCGCCTTCTTCAATGACGGGACGGAGTTTGGCCTGTTCGATTCAGCGATCAACTGGAACACACACCGCTATGAGGACACAGCGGCGGTACCGGCTAATATAAATGAATCCGGGGAGACCAGGCTGAAGACGTTCCGCAGATTGGCCGCCGCTTACGCCACCCATGGAAGTCCGCTGGACTATGAGGTGCTGAATGCAGCTGAACTGACCGGGCTGAAGGCGTATTTCCGCGCAGTGGATACCTCGGCGCTGGGGACTACAGCCATCGGGGCTTCGTCCGATAAAATCCTGCTGAACTTCGTCAACTTTGAGACGTCGCCGGTGACGATGCAGGTGAAGGTTAAGATGCCGTCCAGCGGAGCGTATGCCGGGGAACGGTTCGGTCCAGGGGAGACGTACGCCGCCGCCTACTCCAGAGTGGAGCTTGCGGCAGATCCGTACATTACACTTACGGTCCAGCTCGGTGCCGGGGAGACGGTCCAGTATATTCTGGATGAGCAGGAGACCGCCGCGCCATCCGCACCGGGAAGTCCATCAGCAGCAGCCGTAAGCCATGAGCAAATCCGGCTGACCTGGACGGCTTCCACAGACAACGCTGCTGTCGTCAGCTATAACGTATACCGTGACGGCGGAGCGGCCCCGGTGATGAATATTCCGGGACGTCTGACCTTCTGGAGTGACTATACCGTAGCGCCGCAGACCACTTACAGCTACACAGTGCAGGCCGTAGATGACTCCGGCAATGCATCGCCTCTTAGCGCAGCCGTATCAGCGATTACACCGGTGATGCCGATTACACCGCATGCCGCAGGAGATCCGGCCAAGTTCGAGGCTGAAGCTACTGCATTTGCCTTGCCACTGAAGACCGGCAATAACAGCAGCGCCTCGGGCGGCAAGGTCGTGGAGCAGACGCATAGCGGAGGCTTAACGATCCAAGGCTTCCATTCCGTGAACGGAGGCAGCTATACCTTAACAATTGTATACGCTTCCAATGAGGAATCGAAGAAAAACATTCTCGTGAACGGCGTGAAGCAGTCCACAGTAACCCTGCCTTCTACGGGAAGCTGGACCGCGAATCTGACCGCACGGCAGTATGGGATTACCCTCCAGCCGGGCTATAACATGATCAGCTTCACCTCCGCCGGGAAGGGGGCAAATCTCGATTACTTCAAGTTGGAGGAAGGGCTGTATGTTCCGCTCTCCCACTGGTATCCGGCCGCACATGATCATCCTTACATTGACTACGCCGGATTCACCCCTGCGCCCAATGGAGTCTCCCATGTGACCTATGAGGAGGATGCCACAGCCGCCTTCAGCTTCAATGGCATTGGCGTCCGCTGGAGATCGGACATCAAGAGCGATATGGGCAGTGCGGATGTCTACGTCGATGGCGAGTATAAGGAGACTATAGTCATTCCGCAGGCAGGGCTGGAGGGCGATCATAAAATTGTCTACGAGCTTACGGGACTGGATTACGGGCTGCACCGGATAGAGATTGTAGGCAACGGCGGAAAGGTGATGGTCAGCGGGCTGGAGTATGAGAGCTACGAGTCTGTACTGCCCGCACCGGGACCGGATCTGACGGTGACGGATATCGGCTGGCATATCGTGAACAGCGACGGCAGTCCTTCCGCGCACAGCACACCGCAGCTGGGCGACTCCCTGATCTTCTGGGCCAAAGTGAAGAACATCGGCGTCCGCCCCACACCGCTTAATGCCTCGACCGGACTCGGACAGATTACCGGCGGCGCTTTCTCGGTCAACGGCGGGGTGGTCTCGTGGACGGACACGAATACCAGTGTGATTCAGCCGGGTGAGGAGATTACCTTGACGGCTAATGCCAGCGCGCAGGGAACCCCCCGGTGGACGGTGCCGACGATCGGCGAGTTTACGGTCAGCTTTTTTGTGAATGATATCTGGCGGTATGCGGAGATGAACAAGGAGAATAACAAACGGGGACAGACGCTGCAGATCAGCCTGCCCTGACGGGCTAATCAGCCGCCGGGCATTCCGCGCAGGCAATTTGTAGAATATTGAACTTATATTATAGCTGGCTGTATGTAGAGCAGCTTCGCGATCCGGTACACTGAACTGGAAGAGGACCTGCCGGGAGGAGTAGGAATTATGCAGAAGCCGTTAAGCAAGGAAGAACAGGAGTGGGTGGAGGATACGCTTGAAGCAATGAGCCTCCGTGAGCTGATCGGGCAGACGATGCAGGATCATGCAGGCAGACTGCCGTTCAAGGGAGATGATGAAGCGGGTCTCCGCAGGTATCTGGAGCAGTATCCGGTGGGCAGCTTCTTCATCGGCGGGGAGGTTATTCAGAAGGCCGCAGGCAAAGCGGAGGATTATCGGGACTGGGCGGGGATGCTGCAGGGCATCAGCAGGTTCCCGCTGCTGTTCTCCGGTGATCTGGAATTCGGGGCAGGCTCGGCCGTGAGAAGTCTCACGGCCTTCCCGCCGCTCCTTGCGCTTGCCGCCGCCGCCGATGAAGACCTGGCTTACGAATACGGCAAATATACCGCGCTGGAAGGGCGGGCAGCCGGGTTCACCTGGGCGCTGGCCCCGGGCACCGATCTGCTGCTGAACTGGATGAATCCAGTTATTACGACCCGTTGTCTCGGCGATGAGGCCGGGCGGGCGGCGCGTTTGGCCGCCGCTGTCATGCGGGGCATGCAGGAGCACGGCCTTGCGGCCTGCGCCAAGCATTTTCCCGGTGACGGGGTCGATTACAGGGATCAGCATATCATTACCACTATTAATAGTCTGTCCGAGGAGGAGTGGTTCGCCACTTACGGGCAGGTGGCCGGGGAGATGATCAGCCAGGGGGTCATGTCCTATATGACCGGACATATTGCCCTTCCCTGGATCGAAGACGGGGCAGGCGGCGCTGGATCGAAGCCGGTCCCGGCAACCGTCTCGGAGCAGATTACAACAGGGCTGCTGCGGGAGCGGCTGGGCTTCGATGGAGTAGTGTTGTCGGATGCGCTTGATATGGGCGGTTTCTTATCCTGGGGAGACTACACGCAGCGCATCATAGACTGCTTCAATTGCGGTACGGATGTGCTGCTCTGGCCGGGGGTGCGGTACTTCGCGGTGATGGAGCAGGCGGTGGAGGACGGACGCGTCAGCCGGGAACGGCTGAAGGCCAGCGTCCGGCGGATTCTGGAGCTGAAGGCGCGGCTTGGCGTACATGCTGCCCGTGCCGGGGGAGCGGATGGTAGGGCACTGCCGCTGCTGGACGACAAGCTGCCGCCTGGGCTGGACCGGCAGGTCAGACAATTCAGCCGCGAGCTGGCCGGGCGCTGCATTACCCTGGTCCGCAACCGCACCGGCCAGCTGCCGCTGAACCCGCAGGAGGTCCGCCGGGTGCTGGTCATCATGATGAACAAGGTGACGGAGGGGCGCAGATATGAGCGGATGAATCTTTTTGTGGAGCAGCTTAAGGCTAGAGGACTTGCGGTCGATATTCTGGATGAATTCGAGCCGCTGACGACACTGCGGCAATGGGAGCTGTCCGGGGTCCGCTGGGATGCCGCCTTCGCCCCCTATTTCCTTCCGCTGCACGGAATGATGAATACCGCCCGTCCGGTGGGTGAAGCGGCTAAAGCCATCTGGGCCATGCAGCAGGCGGAGACAGTCCGGCCGATCGGTATTTCGTTCGCTACGCCGTATCTGCTGCAGGACATTCCCTTCTTAGATACCCTGGTGAATGCGTATTCTCTGCATGAAGATACGGTAGAGCTGACGGTTAAGGCGCTGTTCGGAGAGATTCCGTTCCAGGGAAGCTCTCCGGTGAAGGCGGAGATTCAAGCGGGCGATTACGGTTCGGGGAGGCTTCAGATGTCTTGACTACGAAGCGGGAGTTAGCGAACAGGCAGGCATTAGAGCAGAAGCTGGAGCGAATCTGGCAATACATGCGCTCCGAACGGCACCAGGGCCATTGGGGAATGGATATAGATCATTGGGACTGGGTGCCCGGCGTGGGTGTAATCTCATTGCTGGAATACGGTACAGCGACTGGTAAAGATGAGGTGACGGATTATCTGCTGCACTGGGTGGGCCGGAATAAGCAGCAGGCCGAGGGGGTTCGGGTTATTAATTCCCTGGCTCCCTACGCGCTCTTTCCTGAGCTGTACCGGCTGACCCGGGACCCTTGGTTGCTCAGCCGGGCGCAGGAGGTTGCCGCATGGATGCTGGAGACTGCCCCCCGGACCCGGGAAGGGGCACTGGAGCATACGGTGACAGAGGCGGTGAAATTCCCGGAACAGGTATGGGCCGATACGGTGTACATGGCTGTGCTGTTCCTGGCCCGGCTTGCCGGCCTGACCGGAGACCGGGAGCTTGCCGCCGCTGCCGTGCAGCAGACGCTGCTGCACCTCCGGCTGCTCCAGGACCCGGCGACGGGGCTGTTGTTCCATGGCTGGAACAGCCGGGCAGGCAGCCATATGTCGGCAGCCCGCTGGGCCCGGGCCAATGCCTGGGTGGCACTTGCCGTCCCGGAGATTGTGGCCCTGACGGCAAGCCTGACTGCCGTTCCGCAGGAGCTATACAGCCGGTACCGCAGGCTTGCTTCTGCCCTGCGGCAGGCTCAGGGGGCCAGCGGCTTGTGGCATACGGTGCTCGATCAGCCGGATTATTATGAGGAGACCTCGGCCAGCGCCGGGATTTCCTGCGGCTTCCTGAAGGCGGTGAAAAGCGGACTGCTGGAGGATGCCTATCTGGAGAGCGCGGAGGCGGCACTTGCGGGGATTCTTCCGCTCATCCGTGAAGACGGTGAGGTGCAGGGGGTCTCGGGAGGCACCCCGGTCATGCCGTCGATAGCAGCCTATAACACCATTGAGAGATACCCGGCACTGTATGGGCAAGGGCTGGTGATGCAGCTGCTGACAGAGGCTCTGGATCTGGGGCAGATGCATCAGGAACAATCTGAGCAATCGGAGGAGACGGGTTCATTAGATGATGAAGGAAGGCAGGAGGATGACCGTGAAGGATAACGCAGAAGCTGCGGGTGGAGGGCTGGATCAGCGGCAACGGCTGATTCATAAGATGGCGGGGCTGGAATCCCGCTATGATCCGTCCATCTGTATGCTGCGCTCCCCGTTCAGCAGTCCGGGGTATCATACGACGCTGAAGCAGGCGGAGTTCATCCACTCCACCAGAGACTCGCTCAGCTATGCGCTTGGGCTGCTTGACACGGGGCTGACCGGGTATGAACAGCGGGCCTTCGATATCATCCGGCAGGTCATCTCCTTGCAGGATACCGACCCGGCAAGTGATACCTTCGGCATCTGGTCCTGGTTCTATGAGGAGCCGCTGGACCAGATGGCTCCACCGGACTGGAACTGGGCTGATTTCTGCGGCAGCCGTCTGGTGCAGGCCATCTCGCGCCACGGACACCGCTTCCCGGATGATCTGCGGGAAGCGGCAGTCTTGTCCATAGAGTGTGCCTGCGAAGCCATTATCCGGCGGAATGTCGGACCGGATTATACCAATATTGCGATTATTGGCGCGTTCGTGACCCGAATTGCCGGGGAGAAGCTGGGGCGGAAGGATTATGCGGACTATGGTCTGGAGCGGCTCAGGAGGCTGCATGCCCATACCCTGAAGCATGGGGCTTTTCAGGAATATAACAGCCCGGTCTACACCTACATTGCCATTCTGGAGCTGTCGAAGCTGCAGTCCGAGACCTCGGACTGCAGGGTTAAGGCATGGACCGGGGAGCTGCTGGATCTGACCTGGAGAACCGTGTCAGGGTATTATCACCCCGCCACGGCTCAGTGGTCCGGCCCGCATTCCCGCTGTTACGGAGTGCTGCTGGAGGACCAGAGCAAGGCGTTTCTGCAACTGGCGACAGGAGGAGCCGTGATGTTCTTCCCATGGGAGGAGCTGCCCTACGAAGAGGAATGGTATATGAGCGGCATTCATTGTCCCCCTGCCTATTTGGAGGGCTTCAAGGTTCCTGAGACGAAGGAGGTAAGGCAACGCTTGGAAGGGGAGGGGGAAGAGCAGGAGCAGGAGTGGGAGCAAGAGCAAGGGCAGGGTCAGGAGCGGGACCAGGTACTAGAGCGAGTGCGGGGGCAAGAGCAGGGTCAGGGTCGTAACGGCAGGTGGGCGGTCACTTATATGACTCCGCAGTGGAGCATGGGCTCCTTCACTTATAGTGATTTGTGGAACCAAAGACGGCCGCTGCTGGTCTATGCCAATAATAACGGACAGCCCTCATATCTCCGGCTCCGCTGCCTGCATGACGGCTATGACTACTGCTCCGCACGCTTCCAATCGCTGCAGGAAGCAGGCCATGTGCTGTTCGGGATCGATTTCATGACAGATGGCGGGGACACCCATCCGAATCTGGACCGGACCGGCGGTGTGATTGCGGCTTCGGACCTGCGGCTGCGGCTGGAGGTTGGGGGCGCTCTGGAGGGAGCTACAGCCGGATTAACAGAAGAAGGTGCGGCTATCACCATTGGAGGGACGGAGTTCGGCCTGACCACCTGGTTCGCGGCATTCAGCGGGCCAGCGGATGCAGGCAACCGATTGGTGTGGGAACTTCATAAGGCAGACGGCCGGATGAATATCGATATGATTCTCTACGCCGGTCCGCGCAGGATGCTGGACTTCACCTCCATGCAGCAAGCTGCGCTGGTGTTCTCTCTGGCGGCTGGGGAGGAGGGGAGAGCGAACTCTGCCCCGCTTCTGGAGCTGACGGATGAGGGCGGGCTGCGGGTTAGCGGCGGCGTCGAGCACAAAGAGAGCAGCACGCAGGGAGTTGCAGGAGGGAAAGCGGCGGGAGCGAATAAAGTCAACGAATGGAATGAAGTGAATGAAGTGAATGAAGTGAATGAAGCAAATGAAGCAAATGAAGCAAATGAAGCAAATGAAGCAAATGAAGTGAATGCTGAGGAGGGAGATGGGGGTGCGAAAATCGTAAAAAGCGTAAAAAGCATGACGGGCGGGTTCGTTCTTAATCTGCGGCCGGCTCCGGGAGAGTAGCTGATAACATCGGTCAAAGGCTGAATGTATGCGAAATACCGAACAGTAATTTGCTGGTACAACGGCTGATGACCAAATGTATGCGAAATACCGAATACAATTTGCTGGTGCAACGGCCGAGAACCAAATGTGTACTAAAAACCGAATACAATAGACCAGTGCACTGCACTTGAACCAAATGTATGCGGAAATCCGAATACATTCGGTGATGCTGCGATGAGGGATGGGCCCCATGCTCCGCAGCCCGTAACATTGTATAGATCCTGCAAAAAATGCAGCAATTTTGCCCAATAGAAGCGGCTTAGGCTGAAATCTTGCATGAAATGCAACAATGCCAGCGCTAAGTAGCAATAAACACCGGAATTCCTGCAAATGATGCAACAATGTACCGTAGGCGGTAACATTTTTAGAGGAATCCTGCAAAATGTGCAACAATACGATCCATACAAGCGGTCGGGTAGATATAATACTCAGAATGGGCAAGAGATAGACGGAGCACCGCCAGGAAAGGAAGAAGCACTTCAGAACGAATGCGAAAACCGGTTACAGGGTGTGGCCAAAAAGGCATATGGGCTGGAGGTACGTCGCCAGAAAGCGATGAGGCACCAGCATCGAGCATCGTTCACCCGCAGGGTAATTTGATCCTATAACCTCATAGACAGCACAAGGAGCTGGCCCCGTGATACTGGGACCAGCTCCTGTGACATTCAGCGATTTTATTGTGGCAGCTCTACAAAATCATCTCTAAACCGCTCGTAATCGGCGGCCCGGCATTCCAGCTTCAGGCGTGTGCCCTGTTCTTCGTAGCTGACGGACTGCACATCGGCATGTTCGTTGAAGTAGGAGACAATGCTGCCCCGGTCGAACGGGACCAGGATCTCACACTGTACATAGTCGGTGAAGATGCGGCTGCGGATCAGAGTGACCAGCTCGGCGATCCCGCGGTTTTCCCTGGCAGACAGGGTGACAGAGTTATCCTCCACCTGCGGGTAAGGGTCCTCCCTCAGATCAGCTTTGTTGTAGGCGTACAGGGTAGGGATTCCGTCAGCGCCTAGCGCCTTCAAGGTCTCATTCGTTACCGCCATATGCTGCTCATGCTGCGGATCGGCAATATCGACGACATGAATCAACAGATCGGCTTCCGTTACCTCCTCCAGGGTCGAGCGGAACGCCTTCACCAGATGATGAGGCAGCTGGCTGACGAAGCCTACGGTGTCGGTTAACAGGAAGGTCTTGTGATCGGGCAGCGCAATGCTGCGCACTGAGGTCTCCAGCGTCGCGAACAGCATATCCTTGGCAAGCACGCCTTTGCCCGAACCGGGATGATAGGTCTCTACCAGGGTGTTCATTAAGCTGGACTTGCCGGTGTTGGTGTAGCCGACCAGACAGACCACAGGCACCTCATTCTTATGCCGCTGCTTACGCTGGATCTGACGCCTTGCGACCTGCGTCTGCAGCTCTAACTGCAATGCGGAGATCCTCTCCTCAATCCGTCTGCGGTCCAGCTCCAGCTTCGTTTCCCCGGCTCCCCGGTTCTTCAGGCCGGCCCCGCCGCCCTGTCTGCCGAGAGATTCACGCAAGCCGCTCAGGCGGGGGAGCATATATTGCAGCTGTGCGACCTCTACCTGCAGCTGGGCTTCCTTGGTCTTCGCCCGTGAGGCGAAGATATTCAGAATCAGAATGGTCCGGTCAATGACCTCGCGGTCCAGCGATGACTCCAGATTGCGGATCTGGGAGGGGGACAGCTCATCGTTGAAAATAACGATCGGTGCTTCATGCTGCTCCATCAGCAGCGCCAGCTCCTGGATTTTGCCGGTTCCGATGTAATGCGAGGGGTTCACCCGGCTGGATTTCTGGCTAAGCTCAGCCACGACCTCAATCTCGCAGGCGGCTGCCAGATTGCGCAGCTCCTCCATTGAATAAGCGAAGTTCGTGTCATTCTGCAGCTGCATGCCGACGATAATGGCTTTCTGTTGTACGTGTTCCATATATTGATCAACCTCCATAGTGTAATTTGGGCATCAAAAAAGCACAGGCAGTCTGCCTGTGCTAACAGTAGGTGGAGGAACAACAGAATAAAGTCTGGTATAGCCCCCTGCGCGGGAGCAGCTATACGGCCATGCTTGCCATAGACACCATGAAGGTTCAAGCGGCAAGGGCAAGGGCCCCGGCAACTTAAAAAGATATAGAGCTAATCCTCACGATAAACACAGATTCTGGCGGAGCGGATACAGGCCTTATTGGGCACAGTGTACCGGTTCCGGGAATCAGTGTATGGGTTGCGGATTAACGGGTGTATGCTATGGGTTACGTGTTATGGACAGACTTATCCTGAGTCCTCTGCACAAGGCAGAGCTTTCGCGCTATGGGAAAATAATTAGCCGCGCAAAGTGCGAATCCGGATATAGTCTATCACACGCAACCCTCCGTTCTAAAAAAGTTACATTGATTTTAGCACAGTGTCTGTGAATTGACAACTGCCATGGTCTGTCAACCGACCAGAAACTTCCAATTTTATCTGCATATCCTATTGAATACAGCTCTAACGGAGGGTGATAACTATGCCTATACTGACAACCAATATGTTAACAAAGAACCCTACCCCGGGAGCAGGACTCATCAGTCAGGCAGTAGTGAAGGTAGTAAACAATGGGATAGCCCAGGGAACGGTCTATTTGGCCGGTTACAACAACGATGTAAGTCCCTCAACGCTGTTCGCGCAGGAGTTGTTCGAGTCGAACTATCGGGAGGTTGTGACCAAAACGTATAATATTACGCAGAATTTTTTCCAATTCAATATCTCCTACTCCCAGGAGCAGGTACGGGTGCGGATCTTCCTTGTGGACAGCAGCGGGCTCTGGAGTCCCGTTACCCTGCAGCCCATGGCGCTTAGCCGGATTACCTCAGAATTCCGTAACAATATCCCCGTAACGAACAGCGACACCGCAGCCATCAGCTTCCGCAGAAGCACCACGATCGCCGTTCCTGAAGCAGTGGCCGCCGAGATCGTTCCAGACGGGCTGGAGATTCTGGCCTCTACCCCTATCCGCTATAAGGTGATAGCCGGGGGGACCGTGAATGGAACTTTTGTGAATTACCCTACGCCGACTACGGCTATCCCTGTCACTGAAACAGCGCTGCTGGTGAACTATACCTGTACAGCAGTCACCGGCGGACGGGTGCTGACGCAAGGCATCGGCTCCGGCATATCCGGAGCATACCAGAATGTGGCGGTGAATCTGCTGAATCAGCGGCTCGCCTATGATCTTCAGCAAGTGCCGGTCACGCTGGTGATCAGCTCGCTTGCCGGGGAGGACAATGTGGCGGCCACCTTCAGAATGTCTGAGCAATGGTGAAGGCCGAAGGGTGAAGGTCCAGTAATGCCACGCTGGCTGACTGGTAACAGACCGAAGACAGACCTGTAGCAGATAAAAGATAGCCGAAGCAGGGGATATCCACAGCGGCGGGTTATCCCACCCATTCCCGGCGCAGCGTGAACAGATCCTTCAGCGCGTCCGTGGACAGCTCGGTGATCCAGCCCTCGGAGCCGGAGATGACGTCGTCGCTGAGCTGCTGCTTGCTCTCCAGCATCTCGTCAATCTTCTCCTCCAGCGTGCCGAGCGAGATGAACTTATGCACCTGTACATCCCGGGTCTGGCCCATGCGGTAGGCGCGGTCCGTAGCCTGATTCTCCACCGCCGGATTCCACCAGCGGTCGAAATGGAACACATGGTTGGCGGCCGTCAGGTTGAGGCCGACCCCGCCCGCTTTGAGCGAGAGGATGAATACATTCGGCTGATCGGACGGCTGTGCACCGGCGGCTGCATCCGCAGCGGCTTCGCCCGCAGGCTGAGCGGGGGTCTGGAACCGCTCAATCATGCGGTCGCGCGTGCTCTTCGGCGTGCTGCCGTTCAGGTACAGCACTGGTTCCTGAAGCTCCTGCTGAAGTACAGCCTGGAGCATCTTGCCCATGCCCACATACTGGGTGAAGATCAGGCAGCGCTCGTTCTCCTCGCGCAGCTCGCGGACCATGGCGAGCAGCCGTTCCAGCTTCGCAGAGCGTTCGATCAAGGAGGTGGTGTCCAGAGCGCTGCCGTCTTCCGGTTCAGGCAGTGCCTCCTTGGTCAGCAGCATCGGATGGTCACAGAGCTGCTTCAGGCTGGTCAAGGCGGCGAGAATGGCCCCCTTGCGTTCGATGCCCTCCAGCTTCTGCATCCGTTCAAGCAGGCTGTTCACGTTCTGATCGTAGAGTGCGGCCTGCTCGGCCGTCAGGTTAATGTAGGTCTTCATCTCATTCTTATCCGGGAGATCAAGCTGGATCGCCGGGTCCTTCTTCTTGCGGCGCAGCATGAACGGCTTGACCAGCCGCTGCAAATCTGCGGTCCGCTCGGCATTGCGCTCCTTCTCAATGGCATTTGCGAACCGGTCCTGGAACCCTTTCGGGCTGCCCAGATAACCAGGTGTAATGAAATCGTAGATCGACCACAGCTCGGACAGCCTGTTCTCAATCGGTGTACCGGTCAAGGCGATCCGGTGCAAGGCCGGGAAGCTGCGCACGGCGGCGGACTGCTTCGTTCCGGCGTTCTTGATATTCTGTGCTTCGTCCAGGCACACGGTTGCCCAGGTGAACTGCTTCAGCAGCTCCTGGTCCAGTGCAGCGGTAGCGTAGGAAGTGAGCACGACATCCGCCTGCGAAGCCGCGCCGTAGAAATATCCGGCGTCCAGGCGTCTGCTTCCATAGTGAAGCATCACGTTCAGGGAAGGCGCGAAGCGCTGCAGCTCCTTCTGCCAGTTGCCCAGCACGGAGGTCGGGCAGATGATCAGCGAAGGCCAGCCGGCCGGTTCGGTCTGCCGCCGGGCCGCGGGTGCGCCGGAAGCTGCGGCTTCCTCTTCCTGCTCCTTCAGATGGAGCAGGTAGGAGATCAGCTGCACCGTCTTGCCAAGCCCCATGTCATCGGCCAGGCAAGCGCCCAGCCCGAAGCGGCGGAGGAAGACAAGCCAGGCGAAGCCCTCATGCTGGTAGCTTCGAAGCTCGGCGTGCAGACCGGCCGGCACCTCCGGCTTCGGCCACTGGCTGCGCTGCCCCAGCTGGCCGATCAGCTTCACGAGATGCTCGTTCAGCTCGACCTCCAGCCGGACGCGGACCGCTTCCTCCTCGGCACGCTGCGCTTCCGCTTCCTCCGGATCGCCGTCTGCACCTTCGTTCAGCAGGTGCAGCTGCAGCACATCCTGGAAGGACAAGCCACGCGACTTGTCCATCCTGGCCATGGCCCGCTGAATCTGCGCCAGCAGCGCAGGGTCCAGCGGAATCCACTTGCCGCGGAACTGGACGAGTCGCTCCCCGCGCGCTACGAGGTCGGCGAACTCCGCCTCGGACAGGTCGGCGTCGCCGATGGAGATGCGCCAGTCGAAATCGACCAGCGCATCCAGGCCGAACAGCGACTGCCCGCGGCTGCCCTCAGCCGTGCCGGAGCTGATCTTCGCGCGCAGGCGCGGCTTCCTGCGGCTGGCGGCTTCCCACCACGCCGGCAGCAGCACCTGCCAGCCAGCCTCCAGCAGGAGGCGGCTGTCGGCCGTAAGGAACCGCCACGCGACCTCGTCGCTCAGCGGTTCTGCCAGCACATCGGCGCCGCGCCCGATGTGCTCCGGAAGGCTGTCACGCAGCCGTGACAGCCACCCACCCGCGCGCTCGTGGACATGCGCTGTCCACGCTGCGGGCCAAGTGCCATGCGGCTCGCCGTCCCCGGTGAGTCGCAGCGGCACAAGCGCGGACTCGTCGCGCTTGTCCTGGAGGAGCAGCTGGAGCCGCCAGTGGGGCAGCTCATCGTCAGGCTCAAGCAGCTGCAGCACCGGCCGGAACGGCGCGGTGTCTGCCTTCCAGCCGATGGACATCAGCCAGCTGTCTTCGTCCATACCGGCTGCGCTTCTCCCGCCTGCGCTGAACAGCAGCGGGAATTCACTGCGCAGATCACCGGCCTGCGCCTCGGTGCTGTAGTGCCGCTGGAAGACCGCCGCCGAGAAGGCGGCCTGCAGCCCTTCGGCGAACCCGCTGCGCTCCTGAAGACGATGCAGCGCGGCCGCATCGTCCCAGTTCGCCTCAGCGGCTTCCGCCAGCACTTGCTCCTCCCAGGCCCAGCGGAGCTGGCCTTCACGGTAGGCTGCGAAGCTGGGGGCGTACTGCCGGGCCTCCAGCATTCCGGCCAGCAGCGGGGCCAGCCGGGTTAACAGCTGGGCATCGCCCTGCCAGCTCCAGCCGACATGCCGGAGCAGCCGCAGGTCCGCAAAGAACGGCAGGACCTGCTCGGCAGGCAGCACCACCAGCTCGACCTCATCGGCCTTCGAGGTGCTAAGCTCCGTGCCGTAGAAGGATTCCTCATGCCAGGCGAACAGCATCTGCTTGAGCTGGACACCGGGCATATAATCATCCCGGTCATCCACACCGTAGATCAGCGCATCACCATACTGGGTGAGGGCGAGCTGGACGGTAATATTGCGCATCTTCATATTCATGGGATCAGTTTTCCTTTCCGCAGCTCCTCCTGCAGGGCGCGCAGGCGGCTATGCCTATCCGTGAAGCCGTCCAGGAACACTTCCCAGCGTGCTTCGCGTTTCAGTTTTTTGTACAGCTTGGCGAGCCGCTTGAGCAGCTTCACGGCCGCTTTGTAGCTGTGCCGGTTCTTCTCCAGCACGAAGCGCTCCACCGCCTGATGGTAGAACGGCAGAAGCAGTTCCGGCGCATTCTTCTCGATCGGCTGCAGGTCGCTCACCCGGAAGTCGGAAGGCCGATGGCCGGAGGAGATCTGCATATCCATCCATTCCTGCCATTTGCCGTAGGCGAGCAGCTGGACTTCATAGATCTCGCGTGACAGCGGCAGCATACCCGACAGCGTATCCCACATCAGCGGCTCTTCTTCGGGCAGGTGACGCACTGCCTCATCCCAGTAGCCTGCATAATCCAGCAGATTGTACATTCGGCTGTTCAGCAGCGGGCCGAGCGCGGCCAGCCACAGGGCCAGGCGTCTCCACTGCCCGGCTTCGGCCAGCGGAGGCAGGAAGCTCATCAGCTCCTCCGGGTGCAGCCCGGGCCGTTCGGACGCTGTGTTCAGCTTCTCAATAGCGGCCGCATCCTCATGCAGCAGCGCATGCATCCGGCTCTCGGCCAGCAGCAAGGCATGGCGGGGAGCAGCGGCGCTTAGCTTGTCACCGGCCTGTTGCAGCTCCGCCAGCTCCTTGGTGTACAGCTCCGGTCCGCTTAGATTCGGGGTAATCCAGTTGATCCACAGCAGGCTGTAACAAGCAGAGAAATAAGGCTGTTCTCTGGCGCGTTCACGCGTTTCGTTCAGCATCTCAGTCCGCAGATAGGCAATCGTATCGTAGACTCTCGGCCACTCCTCAGGGGCTTCCGCCAGCGGCAGACCCCGCTTCATCATGTCTGTGATATGCTTTTGCAGCTCGGAAATCGCAATAGAGGTGTAGTAGCCCACGGAATAACCAAGAGACAAGGGGTTCGCCGTGAGGGAAGTCCCGCCAGGCCGGAGGATACTCTCCAGCACACAGAGATGAGCGTGTAACTTGAACAGTTGGGCAGCAGCGGGAGGCAGCTTGGGCTGGCCCCCGGTGATGGCGGCGAGCGCCCGGTCGGCATACTGCGGGTTGCGCACCGTATGGGCAAGCGGCTCCACCAGCAGCGCCATGTATTCACGCCACTGCTGCACCGTAGCCTCAGGAATCAGGGCGGCCAGCTTCTTCAGTTGCTCGCCGCGCCGTCCCGGGACAGCGGGCGCCGCAGCGGAATGAATCGTCGGCCGGTCGACCAGGGCCTTGGCGTTCGCGATGGAATGCACAGGCTTGTCCTGCTCCTCGGCGTATTTCATCAGCACGGCCGCCATATGCTTACACATCCCGGATACGGGGCAATCACAATGGCTCTCCTGCAGATGGTCCAGATCTATAGAGACTATATAATCCTCCCGGCCTTCCACAATGGACATCATTCTCCGTTCTTCCATCATCCTGAAGGCATGCACGCGTGTTTGCTTATAATATTGAAATCCCCGTTTCAGGGTCAGATCATCGAAAGAATGGGCTACCTCCGAGATGAGCTTATCCCACCCGGCTGCATCCATGATATAGTTTGACTGCATCGCTATCATTCTCCTGTAGCAGATTGGGTGAATCCGTCGTTCCATTATATCATTATTGTATAGCGTATCCCGGAAAAGTCTGAAATCCTAACAGGTATGATATGCCCCATATTGAAATATTAGGGGAACATGCTAATCTGAAATCTAGACCTATGAGCAACCGCTGGAAGGATGAAGCTTAAGCAATGCTGCGATTTAAAATGAAATACCTGCTGCACAACAAACAGAACCGTCTAATCCTGATGCTGACAGCCGGGGTATCCCTACTGATTACTATGATTGGTCTATTCTCCTATAGAGAGTACCGCAATGCGCTGGATACCGAGCTGAATACACCGAATATTGAACTGCTGCAGATTAACGTAGATGTTACGAACCGGGCCTTCCGGGAATCCGACAACAAGGCGGTGGATCTGTCCTTCCATCCCGCAGTGCTGAGCTATATAGAAGCGGCTGAGGCGGATAATCGCGGCCGAGCCGCAGCGGCACAGGAATACCTCAAGGCGCTGGCGACAGAGCCGGATGTGCATGCGATCAGCGTGGTCAAATTCAAGGACCAGTCTGTGCTTTCCAGCCGCTACGGCTATGTTCCGTCCTGGGGGGAGGCGCCTGAGCATGAATGGGGGGCCTGGATCGGGGAGATTAAGAAGAAGCCGCTTCTGATCAAAAGAAGGCTCTACACCGGCAACGGTTCCCGCCCCGGTGATACCGAGCTGCTGTCACTGGCCCGGCCGGTGGTAGTGAACGGCGAAGTGGCCGGTGCCGTGCTGATTGATCTGGATTACGATACGCTGTTCTCCAAAATGTACACCCATCTCTCCAGCTACCAGCTCGTCTATAACCTGGAAGGAGAGCTGATCTACCCCAAGCTGAATCTTCCGTTCCCGCTGGCGGAGCTGGGGAAGGTGCTGGAGGACATCGATGTCAGTCCCTTTGCCCATGTCACCATCGGAGGCCAGGCCTATATGGCGAATCAGACCTTCTCCAATGTGACCGGCTGGCGCCTGCTCTCGCTCGTACCCATGGAACAGCTGCTGAAGAATGTGAAGATTGCACGCAATATGATGCTGATGCTGTCGCTGATCTCTATCGCCGTAGGCCTCGCTGCCATGTATTATTACAATTTTGCCGCCTTCCGGCCGCTCAAACGGATTAACAAGCTGCTGCTTCCTGAGCAGAAGGCAGCCGGGCAGGGCGGGCTGTACGATCTGGAGCCGGTCATCGGCAAGCTGGTCGGTGATTTCCGCAGTAAGTCGCTGGTAGCGGACTGGAGTCTCCCGGAGCTGCGCTCCAAATTCCTGCAGGACCTGATCACGCGGAGTATCGGCACCCAGGAGACACATACGCGGTTTGAGCACTATTTTAACGGCTGGAAGGAAGGTCCGTTCGAGCTGCTGGTCTTATCCATAGACCGGCATACCCAGTGGTCTGCGGGCTTTAAGGAAGAGGATCAAATGCTGCTCAAATACGCGATGATTAACATGGCCTATGAAATCTGCGAAGCTTCCTGGCGGACCGTGGTCGCTGCACCGCAGCAGGACAGTCTTGTCATCCTGTTACAGGCGGCAGGCGGGGAAGAACAGGAGCTGTACGCAGCTGCCCGGAAGCTGGCGTCTGCCATGCTCGAAGTGCTGAAGATTCCGGTGTCCGTCGGCATCGGTGAACAAGCGGGCTCCATCACCCATATCGCCCAGTCTTACTCAGAGGCGCAGACTGCGCTCTCCTACCGGTTATATGAAGGGTACTCCCATGTACGGGTCTATTCCCGCGCAGAGAATAAATATGAAGAGAGCATCGGGGCTGCGGATGAGGTCTGGAAGCAGGAAATGCTGAACGCCCTGAGAGCATCCGATGCTGCCGCTGCACAGGATTGGGTCCGCAGAGGGATTGCCGAGACCCGCAAGCGGGGAATTCAGCCGCACAAAGTATTCCGCTCGCTAAATGACCTGCTGGAGGAAATTCTGCATATAGCTGCTGCCGGGGGATACCCGGTACCTGCGGAGCTGGCAGATTACACCTGGCATCAGGTGACGACCATGGAGCTTAATGAGATTGAGCAGCTGCTGTGCAGCATAGCGGTTCAGCTATCGGACGCCTTCGGGGCGCACCGGCAATCGAAGGAGTTCCTGCTGGTTCAGGATCTTATAGAGTATATGAAGGAGAATCTGCAATTCAATATCGGGCTGCCTAATATCGCCTCCCATGTGAACATGGGTGTATCCTCGGTGAGCACCATCTTCAAGGAAGAGACCGGAACCACGGTATATGACTATCTGACCAACTTGAGAATCAATAGAGCCTGCGAGCTGCTGCAGGACAGCAGTCTGAGAGTTGCCGAGATTGCCCAGCAGGTGGGTTATCAGAATGAGAACAGCTTCATCCGGGTCTTCCGCAAGATTAAATCGACCACACCCGGCAAGTTCAGGGAGAGCAGCAAATCTTCCAAGGAGTATGCAGATCGGCCAAAACCGCGCCATTCCGGCGTTTCTGAGGATTCGGAATAAGATTATGCGATTGAAGGAATACCCCCGGTTGCGATAAAGTTCTATTTGAGAAAACTTTCACATCCTTCATGGCAGGCTGCTGATACTCAAAGAAAACGGGGGTGAGGGCACGGGCGCAAGGCCAGGCATAGGCATCAAGCATCTGCAGGCTGCCCGATTACTTCTATATTAGAGAAGAGGGATGGATTTGAAACGGACCACTCGAATAGGACTCTGGACAGCAGCTGTAGCAGCTCTGGTCCTGTTGATTCTTAGAATCGGGATTCCTGGGGGAGGCGGCCCGGGCCAGGAGACTGCCGGCACAGATTATCCCGGACGGCCAATCACACTGCTTGTGCCCTATGCCGCAGGAGGAGGAACGGACGCCACCGCGCGAGCACTCGCCACCGCGACAGAGAAGGTGCTGGGCCAGCCGGTAATTGTGGTTAACCGCACCGGCGGTGGAGGCTCCGTAGGACTGATGGAAGGCGCGAATGCCAAGGGAGACGGCTATACCGTTACTTTTTTGCCGGCCGAGTTGACCATTCTTCCGCATCTGGGATTATTGCCGATTACCTATGAGAGATTCAAACCGATCGCTCAGACGAATTTTGATCCTTCCGCCATCACCGTAAGACAGGACGCGCCATGGCAGGACGTCAATGAATTTCTCGACTTTGCGAAAGCGCATCCAGAGGAATTGAAAATGGGAAACGCAGGAACGGGGAGCATTTGGCACTTGGCCGCCGTAACCTTGGAACGGGAGACCGGTGTGAAGTTCGCGCATATTCCCTTTGAAGGTGCAGGGCCGGCCGTCTCCGCCTTATTGGACGGATTCGTGGATGCGGTACCAGTCAGTCCCGCCGAGGTGAAGAAATATGTGGATGAAGGGAAGCTGCGAATATTGGCAGTCAATGCCGACAAGCGCTCAGAGGCGCTGCCGGACGTGCCGACCCTGGAAGAGCAGACCGGCATTCATGTGAACTTCACGGGAACATGGAGGGGACTGGCTGTACCGAAGGATACGCCGGATGCGATTGCGGAGGTATTAGCCGGGGCATTTATCAAAGGGACCGAAGACAGGGAATTCCGCGAATATATGAACTCGAACGGGCTGGGGCTGCTGGTAAAGGACGGCAAAGCCTTCGCGAAGCAGCTCAAGGAGAGCGATGATCTGTTCGCTGCCATGATTCCCGAGCTTGGACTAAGCCGCAAGTAGATAATATACACTCATCACGAGTAAGAAGGGTAGGGTAATCATATGAAAATCAAAAAGACACTGGATCGGATTCCCGGCGGAATGATGCTCATTCCACTATTTCTGGGAGCGATCATTCACACTGCTTTTCCTGATGCGGGCGAATATTTCGGAGGGTTCACCAAAGGCCTGATGACGGGCACCGTGCCGATTCTGGCCGTATGGTTCTTCTGTATGGGAGCCGCGATCGATGTCAGAGCTACCGGAACCGTATTGCGCAAATCCGGTACGCTGGTATTGACCAAGATTGCTGTGGCCTGGGTTGTTGCCCTGATCGCTATCCAGTTCCTGCCCGAGGGCGGGGTGCAAACCGGCTTCTTCGCCGGACTGTCGGTCCTCGCCATCATCTCCGCTATGGATATGACCAACGGCGGGCTGTACGCTTCCATTATGCAGCAGTATGGGACCAAGGAAGAGTCCGGTGCCTTCGTGCTGATGTCACTCGAATCCGGGCCGCTCGTAACCATGCTCATTCTGGGCAGCACCGGTGTGGCTGTATTTGAACCGCATCTCTTCGTTGGCGCTGTCCTGCCGTTCCTCGTCGGGTTCATCCTGGGGAACCTGGATCATGATCTGCGCGCCTACTTCGGCCGAGCTACTCAGACGCTCATTCCCTTCTTCGGCTTCGCTCTTGGCAGCTCGATCGACCTTGGCGTAATCGTTGACACCGGCCTGCTCGGTATTCTGCTTGGTATTGTCGTTATCATTATTACCGGTGTCCCGCTGATCCTGGCCGACAAGTTCATTGGCCGCGGTAACGGAACTGCCGGACTGGCCGCCTCCAGTACCGCCGGTGCTGCGGTCGCCAACCCTATGCTGGTAGCGAACATGAAGCCCGAATTCCTGCCGGCCGCCCAGTCCGCTACAGCGCTGGTAGCCGCATCCGTAATCGTTACCTCCATTCTCGTCCCGGTCATCACCGCTTACTATTCCGACTACATGAAGAAAAAGAACCCTCCGGCAGCAGAGGGACCTATAGATGCTAAAGCTCAGCAGGCAGTGAGCTAAACGGCGGATAACAACGTAATTAACACATATGAGAGCAATTAAATTCTATGTTACTTAGAACCTCCGGACAGCGTTAGGGCTGCTCCGGGGGCTTTTTTTTGAATCATCTGAATGAAGAGTAAATGAAATGTATATAAAAAACCGAATACGAGGTATTACGGCGAAGAGGGATAGGGTCCCATGCTCCGCAGACCGTACATTGTAGAGAAATCCAGGTAGAGAAATCCTGCAAGAAGTGCAGCAATACTGCCCCATAGAAGCGCCAGAAGCTGAAATCCTGCATAAAATGCAACAAAGCCAGCGCTAACTTGCTTTAATCACCGGAATTCCTGCAAATGATGCAACAATGTACCGTAGCACGTAACATTTTTTAGAACAATCCTGCAAAATGTGCAACAATGTGATCCATACATACGATCGGTGAGAGAAAACGCTTAGAACGGGCGAGAGATATGCAGACAGCACCTTAACCGTGCGGATTGTGCAGAGAGTGACTGCAGAGGATGAGTACAAGGTGAAGGTGGAACGGTGGAATTTTGTTTTTGGGCAGGGGGCAATCAAGTCCGTGAAAAGGATGCCGGATACTGCAAAATATCTGGACCGGTACACCCTTTTCCCGGGAGCTAACTTTGGCATATAAGTTTCCTTACTCCGGGATGGCCCGGATCAGATCCGTATAAGGGAGGCCGGGGAATTTAAAGGTTGTTACAGTACCGTCGCTAAGCGTGCGATAACCGCTATACACCCCGTTGTTGTAGCTAAAAGAATCCTGAAACAGATCGGAAATATACGCTGGCTGCACACCGCCGAATGTTGTCGCAGGATAACCGGGGATATCGGCCTCAGAAGCTTGCCATACGGCTGTTGCCGCTGTGCCTGCAATCTCAACCACAGTGGTTATTTCTCCATTGCTGTAGGCATAGCGGGTCGCGTCCTTTGAGGCAAAGGCATACGAGTAGTAATGGGATTGATTACTTTGTACACTTGTACCGGGTTTAAAAGCGTAACGCACCGGCAACGATAGGGCCGCCAGGCGCGCCTGCTTCACATCTGCTGAATGGATGGCCTGGGCATCAGGAGTGAAATTCTGAGATTGAATGAAGATGATCTCCCTTATCTTTTCATAGTACACACGGTATCCAAATGCCTCACTGACAAACTTTGCGGGAACCATGATTCGTCCGTTGTAATTATTGGCTTCACTGTCCATCTGTATTGGCTTTCCATTTTTATAGGCAATGGGCTGGCCCTGCGTCATTTGAAATTTTCTTAAGCATAGAAGATCCATCCCTTCCAGTTATTTGTATACATTGATTATAACTTGAGAATTGAGAGGTTAACAATCGTTACCCTGGCACGGAAAAAAGCCCTCCAGATGCCGTTATGGCTGGTAGAGGGCTTATCAGAAATGTTATGTTTTATTTCTTCGTTACAGGAATCCATACCTCGCATATACATTCATCATGCTCATCATTCGTCCAGAAGTACTTCTCGATGCACGGACCTTCTACTTGTTCAAAGCCTGACGACGGGAACCATTCCGAATAGATCCGCCGCCACACATTCTTAATGTCTGACCCCAGCTCCGGGTCATTTGGCACTTTATCCCGGCAATCGAATACAGCATAGGTCTGGTCGGGTATAGTCAGATTCACCAGATCTTCCGGCACCTTCTGTCCTTCCGGCAGTTCCATTCCCATCAGATACCGCTTGGTCCCATCCTCACGGAAGTCATAATAATAGCCAAAAAGCAGCGAGCCCGCAGGTCTACCGGCAATTTCGTTAATCCGGTCATGTGTCCCATCGTTCCAGATTTTCTCTACGAATGCAGGGATTTCGCTATAAGCATCCTGGTGGATAATAACCTCCTTACCCATGACGCCATAGCCCTTCTCTTCAACCATCCTGTAGTTCATTTCGCTTTCTCCTTTGATCTGAATTTGAAAGGAGAGGCGGGAGAACGATTTGAGCTTCACGTTCTTTTTCTTCGCCATATTGGGCGTCACTCCATGCACCCGCTGAAACGCTTTGGCGAAGGACTCCGGTGTCTCGTACCCATACTTCAGCGCAATGTCGATTACCTTGCCGTCCGTTCCAGCCAGCTCTTCCGCCGCCAGTGTGAGCCTCCGGTTGCGCACATATTCGGTAACAGTGAACCCTGTCAAGGCATGGAACATCCGCTGAAAATGGTACTTCGAGGTCATCGCCGCTCCAGCGATCTCCTCGACGCCGATGGCGTTATGCAGATTCTGCTCTACGTAATCGATCGCCTGCTGAAGCAGCCGTATCGTCTCCATCTCCTCACCTTCCTTTCACTATTCATTGTAGAGAAGCGGGCAGGGAGGGGCCTGACCGGGAATGCTTTGAGTTGTCCGGATTTTTTATCATATATTCTATTCGATGCGTTTCCTGAAAACCAAGGCTGTTATACAAATGTATGGCCTCATTCCCAACGATGCAGGATAGGGTAACGCTTGTATAGCCGCGCCGGTGGATCTCATTGCACAAGTACTTCACGAAGGTTCGTCCGATTCCGCGTCCCTGAAGGTCAGAACGTACACTAACACTGCTGATTTCATTCCCGTGGATGTGGCTGTAAGCCGCAATTTCCCCGTCAAGCTCATAGACCAGCCTGTCCTGTGCATCCGCTGCCCAGGCTGTTCGTCTGCCTTCATTAGGCTCTGCAGGCACAGAATCGGGGAAGCAGCCAACGCGCATCCGCATTTCATGAAAAGCAGTAGCATACAGCGAATGGGCAGCCACAAAGTCCTCATCTCTATACAACCTTGCAGAGGATGTCTCCTGAGGAAAAGAACCGCCGGTTCGTTCCATATAAATAAGTGAATAGTACGGAGCATAGCCCAGGCTGCGGGCAAACGCAAGAGAAGAGGATGCCCCGGACCGGACAGAAGTACTGACCTTACGGGTTCCGCCTGCCTGTAATTGAGCTTCTGCCATCTGCATCAATGCCCTGCCGATGCCTTGTCTGCGATACTGTGGAGCGACAAATACATTTAAATGAGACTGGGGTACGGACGCTTCCATTTGGACTAACGCAAGAAGCGTCTCATCCACATATGCAGCAATAAACAGTTCCGGCTCTTCTTCAAGCACCCGCAGGAGGTCAGGACCAGTATCCGTGTCCAGGCTTAATAGTTTTGCGGCTGCGAGCGAATCCTTCTTGCTTAGGCGTTCGCAGCGGATGTCTGATCGTTTCATTGGGTTCTTAGTCCTCCGAATAAAGATTGTTAATTCAAGCAGTCAATTCTAGCACTAATAGCTGATGTTTTTCCACTTTTTTCCGAACGTTGCTCGGAATCGGCTAAACCCTCAGCCTCACTATCGTAATCTTGCTTTCCTATTGCAATAGGCTGCATATATCAAAACGAATCGTTTATACTGGCGGTAAGAGGTGATGGGGATGGACCCGCAAATGTTCGAGCGTATCTATGAAACGGTGGTGCGGCGTGAGCCGACCTATGACGGGATCTACTATACGGCGGTGCTGACGACCCATATTGTCTGCCGTCCGTCCTGCCGGGCGAGAACGCCGAAGGCAGCGAATGTTGTATTCTATGGCTCCTTGCAGGAGGCGATTTCGGCAGGCTTCCGTCCCTGCAAAAGATGCCGTCCCGAGGAAGGCGGCACCCTCCGTCCGGACGCAGTCCTGGCGGCGCAGGCGGATGCCATTATGGACGGGCGGTTCGGCAGCAAGCTGACCCTGAAGTCGATGGCTGAAGAGCTGAAGGTTAGCCCGTTCCACTTACAGCGCACCTATAAACGGGTAACCGGCCAGTCACCTGCTGCCAGGTTGGACACGCTGCGAACCGAAGAAGCCCGCAGGCTGTTGACGGAGACCGCAGCAGTGATGGCTGAAGTCGGCCGGGCGGTGGGGTTCCGTACGCCCTCTCATTTTGCCGCCTGGTTCGTGAAGAAGACGGGGCTGTCCCCTACAGAGTACCATAGCAAGCATAACGAAGGAGGAAACCAACATGAACCCAAGCCCAAGCCGGAATAACAGCCGGAGTACAGATACTATCACGATTTATCATCATACCCTGAACCTCGGGAACGGGGAGTGGACCCTGTGGGCCAGCGATAAAGGCCTGATCCGCGTATCCTTCCCGCAGGACGAAGGGCAATTACCCGCCTCCTGGTTGAAAATGTATGCGCCTGCCCATGAGCTCATGGAGAATGCCGGGAGATTTGAGCAGCTTGGGGTGATAGCGCTGCTGGAGCGGTATTTTGCCGGAGAGCCGGTGGATTTCAGCAATGTGGAGCTGGATCTGTGGGGCACCCCGTTTCAGCAGGAGGTGTGGCGGGGGCTGCTTACCATCCCGCATGGGGAGACGGCCAGCTACAAGCAATTGGCTGAGCGGATTGGCAGACCGCTGGCGGTTCGTGCTGTCGGTGCGGCCAACGGGCAGAATCCGGTGCCTGTCATTGTACCTTGCCACCGGGTTATCGGCGCGAACGGCACCTTAACCGGCTTCCGGGGCGGACTCCAGATGAAGCAGAAGCTGCTCCAGCTGGAGGGAATTCTCAATGTAAGGGCGGCTGGTCATGAACGATTTGCTTTTTGAGCTGCCGCTGCCGGAAGACTTCGACCTGGGGGCCTGTCTGGAGTATATGAACCGTTCGCCGCTGGAATGCCTGTTCCGCACGGATGAAGCAGGCGTCAGCCGGATGTTCAGGATAGAGGGTGGCCCGCTGCTGGTACGGCTCAGTGTGTCCGAGAATCACAAGCTGAGTGTAACCCGGCTGCATGGGGCGATTCCCGGTACATTGGAGCAGGAGGTGTTGGCCCGCTACATTATGGAGTGGTTTGATCTGGATCGTGATCTTGCCCCGTTCTACAGGCTGGCGGCAGCGGACCCGCTGCTCGGGCCGCTGGCCAGCGAGCACCGGGGGCTGCGGATCATCGGCATCCCGGATCTGTTCGAGGCGTTATGCTGGGCGATTCTGGGCCAGCAGGTGAATCTGGCTTTTGCCTACAGGCTGAAGCAGCGGCTGACCGCTGAATACGGGGAAGCGCTGGAATGGGAGGGGCAGACCTACTACCGTTTCCCTGGACCAGAGGTATTCACAGAGGTGCAGGTAGAGGAATTGTGCGCCTTGCAGCTAACCCGCAGCAAAGCACAGACGGTGCTTACCGTAGCCTCGCTGATCACAAGCGGGGAATTAAGCCGGGAGGAGCTGCTGGCGCTACCGTCCCCGGCTGCCGCCGAGCAGCGGCTGCTGCAGATCCGCGGGATCGGCCCGTGGACCTCGCAATATGTGCGGATGCGCTGCCTGCGCGATGCGTCCTCTTATCCGGTCGGCGATGTCGGCCTGCAGAACGTGATCAAGCATCTGACCGGCATGGACCGAAAGCCTACGCCAGCGGAGCTGCTTGAGCTGGCCCAGCCTTGGCAAGGCTGGGAAGCGTACGCCACCTTTTACTTGTGGCGGGCGTTATATTAGAACAAAGCACGGTCCCCTTAAGTATGGAGGGACTGTGCTTTGTTTGTGTTGTTGCGGCTGATGCCCAATGCGGATGTGGCCGAAAAACCGACCACAATTGGACTGTGCAATGGCTACCGGACCGAATGTAATCGAAAAACCGATTACATTAGACGCCGCAATGGCTGCCGGGCCGAATGTAATCGAAAAACCGATTACATTGGATGCCGCGATGACTGCCGGGCCGAAAGTAATCGAAAAACCGATTACATTGGACGCCGCGCGAAGATACATAGGTCTGCGGAGCCTATCGCATTTGTAGCAATGCCCATCGGCCCGAGGTTACCTCAGTCTCCCCAGCCTCACCGCCCCTTCATCGTGAAAATCTGGAAGCAGACGCCGAACTTGTCGGTCACCATGCCGTAAGCGGGACTGTAATAGGCCGGGGCCAGCTCGATATCGACAGTTCCGCCAGCTTTTAGCGAATTGAAAAGCTGCTGTGCTTCAGCCTCGGTCTCTACCGTGAGACAAATGTTGATGCTGTTGCCCCGGCTGCGCGGCATACCCGGCTCATAATCCGCCACAAAAAACTTCGTCTCCCCCGCCAGCAGCACGGCATGGGCAATCTGCGCCTTCTCCTGCTCCGTCATCGGGGCGTCCGGGTTCTGCGGGCCTTCGCCCATTGTTTGTTTGAACAGCACTACAGCGCCAAGCGCCTCCTGATAAAAAGCTATCGCCTCTTGGGCAGATCCGTCCACCAGAATATAAGGGTTCATTTGCAGTTTCATGTTTTGTTCGCTCCTTGGAAGGTGTATTTGCCTGTACTAACCGGCTATGGTTATAGTGTAGACTATAATAGTGACAGGTATTGTCATAGTTAAAATAATAAATGGAGTGAACCCTGTGTCGAAATCCAAAAGGCTGCTGGACCTCATGATGACCGTCAACCGTAAGCGCAAATTCACCGTCAGGGAGCTGGCTGACGAATTCAATGTCTCTTCACGCACGATTCTCAGGGATTTGCAGGAGCTGGGGGAGCTGGGCGTACCGCTCTATTCCGAAGTGGGACCACATGGAGGGTATCAGGTGCTGAGCGAGAGAATCCTGCCGCCGATTGCGTTCACAGAGGAAGAGGCGGTGGCGATTTTTTTTGCCAGCCATGCGCTGCGCCATTATAAATATCTTCCCTTCAAGGAAGAATCCTTATCCGCCCTGCACAAATTCTATAACTACATGTCTGGCGATGTTCGTGACCGGATTGATGAGATGAAGAACAGGATTGATTTCCTGACACCGGCACGGCAGGCGGAATTCCCTTATCTGCCCCAACTGCTGGAAGCGGCTACCGGGCAAAAAGTGCTGCTGATCGATTATGAGTCGAAGGGCCGGCGGCAGCAAAGGTGGATTCAGCCCGTCGGCATCTATGCCAGTAACGGCCTGTGGTATTGTCCGGCGTATTGCTTCCTGCGGAGCGGCATCCGTATCTTTCGCTGCGACCGGATTCAGTCTGCCGGGTATGATGAAGCGGGACCAGACGCACTTGATCTGCGTCATATCCACTTGGACAATACAGAGGAATACGGCAGCCCGCAGCCGCCGCAAGCGGAACCAAGCCTTATCCGGCTGTACGTAGAGCTGGGGAGTGAGGGGGTTCAGGCCTGCGAAGGGGAGGTATGGTCCCCGGTGCTGCTGCATATTCGTGCAGACGGCACAGGCTGGCTGGAGGGAGAGGTTCCGGGAAGCGATCTGGGCTTCTTCGCGCGGTTTGTGATTGGCCTGTGCAGCGAGGCTACCGTGCAGGAGCCGCCGGAGCTGGTGGCCGAGGTGAAGCGGACGCTTGCGGATATGCTGGAGAAGTATAGTTGATCTGATTGTATTTCCGAGACAATTTCATAATTCAAAACCCTTGCTATACCTGGTTTTTTTGAGCATAGAAAAAGGAGTACCTCCCCAAATTCTCGAAGTTATAGGCGACGAAACCAACACCCGAGAAGAAAAGAGGTAATCCCCATCTATTCTATTCGACAAGAAGAACTGTTTTCCTTCGAGGAATTGCTCCAAATGAGTCCAGAAGATAAATACAGCCAAATCTTTGAACACTTACATTTAGCTCCAGTTCTGTTCGCACTAGGGAAAAAGAACCATCGCGGACGGCCTGAAAAATTAAACGTACCTGCCATGATCTACTCGCTGCTGATTGCAAAAATGGAGAACATCGAGTTTGTCTCTGCCCTGGTCCGGCGACTGAATCATAGCAACGAATTTCGAGTCCAGTGCCGGTTCACCGGCTCGGATAACATTCCAAGTCAGGCCTCCTATTCCCGTTTGATTCATGCGCTGGAGCAAACGGGAATGCTGGAACAACTTCAGGATCGCCTAGTCACGTCTGCCCTAGAAGAAGGCTTTGTGAGCGGAACCCATCTGGCTGTGGATTCCTCCATGGTCGAGGCTTGGGATTGCCAATTTAGCGAATCGGCCTCCAAGCGTCGTGCAGCTCGCCGGGGGCAAAAGGAAGGCGAAGCTTCGGTGGCCGAGCAAATTCAGCTCGAACATCCCGAGCCTGAGCCTAAGGTGGCGAACGAGCCGCTGAAGAAACCCAGATATAGCAAGCCCGGCCGTCCATCCCAGGCGGAAAAGGAACGTCGGCGCGAGGAAATGGAAGCCTATGAACAAAGTCTCGGACCGTTCCAGAAAACCATTGAAGCGATGTTGCCGTACCCGTACGATGAACTACTGACCGCGTTGCCCCGGCATGCTGCGCGTTGTGACAAGAAAAATACGAAGGGCCGAATGACCAGCTATTACGGGTTCAAGGCGAATCTGCTGGTCGACACGGACAGCCAGTATATCCTCAGCGGCCTCTTTAGTTCGGCCAATCCGAATGACCAGCGTATGGCGGTCGTCCTTCTCAAAGGCCTGCTCCTGAAGTTTCCGATGCTAAAGGTCAAGCATATCTTGGGCGACAAGGGGTACGATTGCGCGGCGGTCTACCAGCTGATTCATTCGCTCGGCGCCTATCCTGCGATTTCCCTGATTCACCACAAAGACCCGCCTGCGGGAATGAATCTGGATTACACGCCGGTGTGCGCTCAAGGGCATGCGTACCGTTACGACAGTTTTGATGCCAAATATGAGACCCTGAAGTACACCCGGCCTAGTGAATGCAAAGGCTGTGCGCTTTCCGGTACCGAATGCCAAAAAGTGTTTAAAATTCGAATCCAAACGGATTTGCGTTTACACACCTATCCCGCCAGAGGTAGCGAAAGTTTTACAACACTGTACAAGAAGCGTACGGCCGTGGAGCGTGTATTTGCCTATCTCAAAGAGTATTTCGGGATGAAGCGCACACGCCACCGCGGTGTCCGGGCAAGTGTCGATTTCCAGCTCAGTACGCTCGCGTACAATTTGAGTAAGTTTGCGTTAGACAAATTGAACCAGCAGTTGAGGAATTCCCAGCAAATCGCCTGATTTTTTAAAAATGTGACCTTAGATTTTGGCCTAATCTTGCTATTTAACAAATTGAATTATGAAATTGACTCTTTCCTGCAATAGAAACCGTATATCTGACCGTGAAATGATATTCTATTGTATTTCGTACATTGGAATGATGCATTTTGGGCGAAAAGTGCCCTTTGTTCAATATTCAATTGTACAGAATACAATAGAACCAATTTTGAAGCTGTTTTGACCTCATTCCATTGTACAAAATACAGTTACTGCCGTTCCAGCGCCTACAGCATGTGAATGACTGCACGGGAGTGAGGCGCTCTTAAATCTGATACGTATTAGCCCAGCCATGCCTCCGCCAATTTGCGGATGCCTTCATCGATGAAGTCCTCGGCGATCCCGCCGAAGCCCAGGATGAATTCGGGTTCGTCATAATCCGGCTTGGCCCACCACGTATAGGACATGGGGGTAACGCGGATGCCTTCAGCTTCCGCTGCCGCAGCAAGCTCCTTGGCGCTGGTGCTAAATCTGGCTTTAACTCTAGCGCTGCCTTCTGCGGGCGGCTTAAAGGTCAGCAGCAGATGAAATCCGGCATCCGTTCCGCTGAGCACTGCGGCATCGCCGAAATGCTGCCTGACTGAGCGCAGCAGCAGGTCATGCTTGCGCTGATAGAGCAGACGCATCCGCCGCAGGTGCTTCTCGAAATGTCCCCGCTCCATGAAATAATGCAGCGCAATCTGATGAAGCCGTGAAGCTGAATGCTCCAGGTACAGCTCGCTTCTCAGGCTGTGATAGTCCGGCAGCAGCTCATCCGGCAGAACCATATAGTGAATACATATCGCAGGGGTTACCGACTGTGCGAAGCTGCACATATAGATCACCGGACTGCCCTCAGCAAGCCCTTGCAGCGCGGGGATCGGCCGTCCGTGATAACGGAACTCCCCGTCATAATCATCCTCGATGATATAGCCGCCGGTGGACCGGGCCCACTCCAGCAAGGCAAGACGTTTGGTGATTGGCATGGTCATCCCCCGGGGAAACTGGTGGGACGGCGAGATGTACACAGCATCTGCTCCGCTGCTGTGCAGCTTGTCTAGCTGCAATCCATCCTCCTCCAGCGGAATCGGCTTGATTCCGTATCCGCTGCGCCGGAATGCCGCCGGCAGCAGGTGGTACCCCGGATCTTCGATACCCAGTCCGCTCACCCTTCCCTTCAGCAGCAGACACAGCAAAGAACACAGCGTATACTGGTCGCCGCCGATTACAATCTGCTTCTCCGTGCAGCGCAGCCCGCGGAATTGCCGCAGATGGGCGGCAATGCTTGCGCGGAGGGCCGGCTCACCCTGGGGATCGCCGTACTGGAGCAGGTCTGGATTCGCCAGCTGCTCCTGGTAGAGGCTGCGCCATATTTTGTGCGGGAACAGGGAGAAATCATTGCGTGACATATGGAAATCATACGCGTAGTGCCGTGAATCACGGGGCGTGATCGGGCGGGGGGCCAGACTTGGCGGTTCCCCGGCGGCAGCAGGGCTGCCTTCCCGGTGAACGGGCAGAATATAGTAGCCGCTGCGCGGCTTGCTGGCGATGAAGCCCTCTGCCAGAAGCTGCTGGTAAGCAAGCTCAACCGGAGTGGCGCTGATCCCGCATAACGCTGCCAGGCGGCGGATAGAAGGCAGGCGCGTCCCGCTCTGCAGGGTGCCGCCCAGGATTGCTTTTGCCAGATAATCATAGAGCTGTATGTAGTAAGGGGTCTCGCTATGTTCATTCAGATCCGGGACAAGCAGCATAGTTCACCTTCCATCTGTCCTTAGAAATCGAACGTTTCTGTATATTTTATAGTATACAGATTTATATTACTATAAGAGCAATTACGACAGTGGGAGTGGACAGAGATGAACAGGGCTTCAAGGCTTTTAACAGGGAATAAGGTATATTTGCGCACTCTGAACGGGGAGGACGCCGGGCTGTATTATGAGATGTTCCACGGCGCGGAAGTCCGCAGGCTGACCGGAACCAAGAATCATGTCACCAAAGAGCAGATTGAGCAGTATATCGCCCATAAGTCCGGGGATGACAGTACAGTGCTGCTGCTCATCGCGCTGAAGGAGAACGACGAGGTTATCGGCGACATCGCCATTCAGGATATAGATGGGGATAACCGGAATGCCAATCTGCGGATCGCCATCGGGGACGAGCGGCATCAGGGACAAGGATATGGGCGTGAAGCGCTGCTGCTTATGCTGGATTATGGCTTCGGCATTCTGAATCTGCACAGAATTGAGCTGGAGGTCTACAGTTATAATGCCCGTGCTGCGCATGTCTATGAGTCCATCGGGTTCGTACAGGAGGGGGTGCGGCGTCAGACGCTGTTCTATAACCATGAGTATCATGATGTAATTATGATGGGCATGCTGGAGAGTGAATACCGGGAGCGTTATTTGAAATAGAACAGGAAGGTCAAATAAGGTCAAAACTTTAATAAGGTTAAAATTTATACTAAAAAACGAGCCGAAACGCCGGATTTTCCCGGATTTTCGGCTTATACGGGTTTTGTTTTCTCCGGGGGTGCAGGCTATAATAAAGCCATAGGTCAGACAAAGTCAAAGACTGAGCAAGACCGAATTCAAAAAATCAAAAGTCAAATGAGAGGAGAATGAAAGATGTTTGATTTGGTTCCTTTTGGTAAACGCAGAGATGATGCTTTTGGTGTGCTGGCGAAGTCGCTGAACGAAGTGTTTAATGATGATTTCTTCGCACCGCTGACAAGTAACGCGCTGTCTTTCCGGACCGACATCCGGGAGCGTGAAGGGGCATATCTGATCGAGGCCGAGCTCCCTGGCTTCCGCAAAGAAGAAATCGACATTGATTACTCCAGCCCTTACTTGACGATCAAGGCGGTTCGCAGAGAAGAGAGCAACGAAGAGAGCAAGGAGCATCAAATGGTGCGCCGCGAACGGCGGTATGGTGAATATGTACGCCGGTTCTACGTTCAGGATATTGCTGAGGAAGACATCCGCGCTTCCCTGAAAGACGGTGTGCTGAGCCTGGAGGTGCCGAAACGGCAGAAATCCCAGGGCAAACGGATCGAAATTCAGGATGGCGGAAACGATACTTCAGACCGGAAAGAGCTTCAGTAAGCGGAAGGGCAGCCTGAAGAGGCAGATGGACCTCCAAGTCCGGTTGAAGCTGCCGCTTCCGCAGGAACTCCGGGCTTAGCGGCTGTAGCCGCTGGCCTATCCGGTTCACCGGGCGGCAGCAGGATTTCACCGGACTTTTCATATAGCACTAATATTAGACGCATTGTAGTGGGGGTCCCGGCTATAATGCGTCTTTTCCCGGAGGAAGGCAGAAGGTTCCCATTACACGAAAGGAGGAGGTTCCGGTGGCGGCAAATTTCTATGAGCGTCTTGGGGTAGATCAGAAGGCCTCGAAGCAGGAGATCAAGAAGGCCTATCAGAAGCTGGCCAAAAAATGGCATCCCGATGTCAACAAGGCCCCGGAGGCAGAGGCGAAGTTCAAGGAAGCAGCCGAGGCATATGAGGTGCTGGGCGATGAAGAGAAGCGCAAAATCTATGATGAGGAGCTCCGCTATGGAGCCGCCGCAGGCTCACGGGGTCAGCGCAGCTACGGATCGGCCTCCTCTGCGTCATGGGAATCGCCGTTTGGCGCGGGCTGGAGCAGCGGAGCCGCTTCTTCCGGCGGTATACCGGAGGAGGATCTGTTCGGGATGTTCTTCGGCAGCCGGGGCGCGGCTGACCGTGCCGGCTTCTTCTCGGGCAGCAGTGGTGCCCGTCCAGGCGGAAGCCCGTGGGGGGATGAGTTCAGTACGATGCAGGCCCAGCTTGAGATTACGCTGGAGCAGGCCTACAAAGGCGGCAATATCAGCGTTCAGGCGGCCGGCAAGGACCTGAACGTACAGATTCCGGCACGCTCGGCGGAAGGGACGGTCATCCGGGTGCCCGGCGGCGGAAGCGGGACGGGGCAGGGCGGCGATCTGCTGATCTCGCTGCATCTCCTGCCGCATGAGATCTACGAGCCGGACGGAGGGGATCTCCTCGGCACGGTTGAGATCGCCCCTTGGCAGGCTGTGCTGGGCGGGGAAGCCAAGGTAGCGCTCCCGGATGGCAGCAGCGTGAAGCTGAAGATCCCTGCCGGTATAGCCAGCGGCGGAACGCTGCGTCTCTCCGGTAAGGGGCTGAGACGTCCGGACGGAACGAACGGTGACATCCTGTTCCGGATGGAGATGGTCATTCCGTCTGATACATCGGAGGCAGAGAAGAGGATGTACCGCCAGCTGGCGGAGTCCAGCAGCTTCCAGGCAGGTGCGAAACGGCGCACCTCCGGCGGGGCACAGCGCCGCAGAGCGGCAACACGGTAAGGCATATTCTGATTCAGTAAATAACAGCCGGGCATCCGGCTGATTAACCTATACATTAGAAAGGCGATGATCCTATGGATTTCAATAAGCTTACCCAGAAGCTGCAGGAAGCGGTGGCAGAGGCGCAGTCGCTGGCGGCCTCCGGCGGGCATCAGGAGATTGACAATCTTCATCTGCTGAAAGCCTTGCTTCAGCAGAATGAGGGCCTGCTGCCCCGGCTGCTGCAGAAGATGAATGTTCCCGCAGCCGAACTGCTGCAGGGAACCGAGGCGCTGCTTCAGCGCAAACCCAGCGTAAGCGGGAGCGGAGCGGGCACCATGCGGCGGTATGCATCGCCCGCGCTGATTGCCATGCTGGAACAGGCGGAGCAGGAAGCGGCCAAGATGCACGACGAATTCGTGGCGGTGGAGCATGCCGTGCTGGCGATGGTATCGGACACCGGCAGCGGGAACCGCGAGCTGCGCGGGCTGTTCACCAGCCGGGGCGTTACCCGGGAGAAGCTGCTTGGAGTGTTAGCGGAGATTCGCGGACACCAGCGGGTGACCAGCCGGGAGCCGGAGGCCACCTATGAGGTGCTGGAGAAGTACGGCCGCGATCTCGTGGCTGAGGTGCGGGCTGGCAAGATCGATCCGGTCATCGGGCGCGATGCCGAGATTCGCCGGGTGATCCGCATCCTCTCCCGCAAGACCAAGAATAACCCTGTGCTGATTGGGGAGCCGGGTGTCGGCAAGACTGCGATTGTCGAAGGGCTGGCCCACCGGATTGTCCGCCGGGATGTACCGGAGGGACTGAAGGACAAGACGATTTTCTCGCTGGATATGAGTGCGCTGATTGCCGGTGCGAAATACCGGGGGGAATTCGAAGAGCGGCTGCAGGCGGTGCTGAAGGAGATCCGCGAGAGTGACGGACGGATTATTCTGTTCATTGACGAGCTGCATACGATTGTCGGTGCGGGCAAGACGGAGGGGGCTATGGATGCGGGCAACATGCTGAAGCCGATGCTGGCCCGGGGTGAGCTGCACTGTATCGGGGCGACCACGCTGGATGAGTACCGCAAGTATATCGAGAAGGACCCGGCGCTCGAACGCCGCTTCCAGCAGGTGCTGGTCAGCGAGCCGGATGTCGAGGATACCATTTCGATTCTGCGCGGCTTGAAGGAACGCTTCGAGGTGCATCACGGGGTCAAAATCTATGACAGCGCTCTGGTCGCAGCCGGTGTGCTGTCTAACCGTTACATTACCGACCGCTTCCTGCCGGATAAGGCGATTGACCTGGTCGATGAAGCGTGCGCGATGATCCGCACGGAGATTGACTCCATGCCCGGTGAGATGGATGAGGTAACCCGCCGCCTGATGCAGATGGAGATTGAGGAAGCCGCGCTCAAAAAAGAAACCGACGACGCCAGCGCCCGCCGCCTGGAGAACCTCCAGCGGGAGCTGGCTGACCTCAAGGAGAAGCATCTGGAGATGACGGCCCGCTGGGAGAAGGAGAAATCGGCCATTCAGGGCATCCGCGACCTGAAGAAGCGGCTGGAGCAGGCCCGCAAGGATCTGGTCGATGCGCAGGAGATCTATGATCTCAACAAATCGGCTGAATTAAGCTATGGCATTATTCCTGATCTGGAGCGGCAGCTTAAGGGCGCAGAGGAAGCAGCGCAGCAGGACCAGGAGACCCGGCTGCTGCGAGAAGCTGTGACCGAGGAGGAGATTGCTGACATCGTCTCGCGCTGGACTGGCGTTCCCGTAAGCAGACTGGTGGAAGGCGAACGGGATAAGCTGCTGCGGCTGGAAGATACGCTGCATGAGCGGGTAGTCGGGCAGGATGAGGCGGTCCGGCTGGTGGCGGATGCGGTCCTCCGGGCCAGAGCCGGCATCAAGGACCCGAACCGTCCGATCGGCTCGTTCCTGTTCCTCGGGCCGACCGGGGTCGGGAAGACGGAGCTGGCCAAAGCACTGGCGGTATCGCTGTTCGACCGCGAGGACGGCATGATCCGTATCGATATGTCGGAGTACATGGAGAAGCATAGTGTCTCCCGTCTCGTAGGCGCTCCTCCCGGATATGTCGGCTATGAAGAAGGCGGCCAGCTGACGGAAGCAGTGCGCCGCCAGCCGTATACGGTGGTCCTACTCGACGAGGTAGAGAAGGCGCACCCGGATGTGTTCAACATTCTGCTGCAACTGCTGGATGACGGGCGGCTGACCGACTCGCAGGGCCGGGTGGTCGACTTCAAGAACACGATCATCATTATGACCTCCAATATTGGCTCACCGCATTTGATTCAGGGCACGGATGACAATGGCGAGCTGACCGAAGCTGTTAAGGACCGGGTTATGAAGGAGCTGAGCGGGCATTTCCGTCCGGAATTCCTCAACCGGGTAGATGATATTGTAATGTTCAAGCCGCTGACACTGGGCGAGACCCAGAGAATTGTGGTGAAGCTGGTGGATGGCCTGCGTCTGCGCCTCTCCGAGCGGAATATCGGGCTGGTCCTCAGCGACCAGGCGGTCCGCTTCATTGCCGAGGAAGGCTTCGATTCCGTCTATGGCGCCAGACCGCTGAAGCGGTTCATCCAGCGCAGCCTGGAGACCCGGGTAGCGCGTGCGCTGATCGCCGGAGAAGCGGAGGAAGGCTCAGTGATGACGGTGGACGAAGCGGACGGCGAGCTGACTGTTGCAATAGCGAAATCAGAGTCTGCGAAGACAGTAGGATCGATGTGAAATGTAATGGGCCCCGGCGCCTCCCCTAAGGAGGCAGCGGCAATCTACAAAGCATCCACAAAAAAAGCGTTCTGCCTTATTGAGGCAGGAGCGCTTTTTTATTATTCGACTTAAATCCTGCTAGAAATACAACATTCCTTTAAAGGCCCCTAATCACTTTGGACACTTTCAGGCTAGACAATCTACCATCAAATTAGCTGGAGGTCGTCCGTATGAGAGTGAAGCACAGCAAGTTTGACGAATCTGATTGTATACGAAAAACCGAACACAATGGGTGCCGCTGCGCGGAGGGAAGGGCCCCATGTATCACAGGCAGTAACATTTTAAGAGGAATCCTGCCAAAAGTGCAACATTACTGTCCCCAAGAAGCGCTCTATGCTGAAATCCTGCACAAAATGCAACAAATTCAGCGCTAACTTGCTCTAAACACCGAAATTTGTGCAAATCATGCAACAATGTACTTCAACCCGTAAAAGGGATAGAGGAATCCTGCAAAAAGAGCAACATTACTGCTCCTTAAAAGCGGCCGGTGAGAGAGGCATTAGCATTCTCGCTGAAACGGTACCGTCCTTTAAAAGGACGGCAAAGCCGTTTCCACTTGCACGACCGAAAGTCAGCAGCTGTGTTTGTTCCGCAAAGTATTTGCCTTCTATTGATTCATATCACCTCGGTTAATAGGTCTTTGGTATAGTCCAACCAGCATCTGACTGAGACTATGCGACGATTTTTTGTAAATATGTGGTTGAAATGTTGTCATGGAGGGGGCTGCCGGGTAATAGAAATGATTAGAACTTTCGAATATGGCTGGATTTGAAGCAGAAGCCAAGGAAACGGAGGGAGAGATCATGGCGGCACAGACGGTATCCGGGATCAGCCCGGTACAGGCCACTACAGCTTACGGCAGCACACAGAGTGATGTCAGTTCTCTGGAGAAGCAGCGCAACCGGCTGCTGATGGAGCTGGACAAGGTGAATGCGGCACAGGGCGGAGAGATGCAGACTCCTTATCGGCGGGAGCAGCTGCAGCGGCAAATACGGCAGCTGGAGGCCCATCTGGTGCAGAAAAGCGGGAGTACCGCTTCGGCTTCATTTGTACCTGCTCCCCCGCTTCAGGATCATACTCCGCCCTGGCGGACTGAGGGAAAGGGAGGCCTTAAGGGCATCGGTCTGACCGATCCCCGGACAGCGACGGTAGACGCAGAGGGCCATTTTGATGCGTTGATTTAGATAAGGGAAAAGTGAACCCAATCCTTCCCTTTGACCGCGTTCATGTTTTCAAAGAAGCTTTGACCGCGTTTGTTGTGTTAGTAGAAGTAATCCAAGTCATGTTGGCATATCCATGATTCTGTGAGTACTGTTGTAGTGATATATTTCCTGAAGTTTATTGGCAAAAAAAGAAGAAGCTCCGATAGGGAGCTTCTTTCTCTCTTCTTATGACTCAGCCCTCCGCCTTATTCGCTCCAATTCACCAGCCGGGGATTCGGGTCAAGGATAGACTGATACTGCTCCTTCCAGCCGTACTCGGCATCCGGGTCCAGCAGCATATAACGCAGATACTTCTCCAGCCTGAATTCCGGCTTCGACCAGCCAAGATGCTTCAGGCGCAGGTTGCTTAACTGATGGGGCAGCTCGAAGATATTCTCCGGAAGCCGCCCGCAGTGCTGCGGAAGATCATTCCAGGCATAGGTGAAGTCTTCCCGGTAACGGAGCAGGAACGGGCGGTAGCTGTGGTGGGCCTGCCAGTACATATCCTCGCGGTAACTTGCCTCATCCCAGAAGTCGTAGAGCCGGAAGCAGAATAAGTCACAGTCCTCTGTCCGCAGCAGGGAGTCTACCTCCTCTGGAAAACATGACTCGAACAGTTCATCTCCGTCCAGATTGAGAATCCACTCCGGACGGGCCTTAACCACCGCCTCCCACTGCTGCTTGCGCAGCTCCGATTCATTGCTGAATTTGGAGACAGGATTCTGTATCAGGTGGAGCGGAATCCCCTCAAGAGCCTCTCGGCAGATATCTGCCGTATCATCTGTGCTTGCGTCATCGATAATGACGGCCTCATCGATATACTTGCGGTGCTCCTCGAGCACCTGGCGCAGGAACCTGGTGCCTTCATTCTTGACGATCATCGTGAGGGTCAGCTTGGGCCGGCGGGAAGCAGGGACTGCCGGGGCGACGGGGGACGCTGCATAGGCGGCTTGAGGCTTCTGCAGACCTGCTTCTCTGTCCCTGCCTGTGCTGGCTCCTCCTCCCGGATGCTCCTTCACCGCTCCGCTTCCTTCTGCCGTCTCGGCTGCGTCAGCAGACAGAGACTCCTTGGACAAGCGCTGCCGGGCTTCGGCTTCGGTCCACAGCACATCCCACTGCTCCGCTGCCTCGTGTACTCTTTTGTCAGCGGGGGCCAGAGCCGTCTCTGCCAGGTCGTGCAGATCAGTGCCGCTGTCTTCAACGGTCGGCGCTTCATCTGAGCCGTGAGGCTCTGCTTCACTCCTGGCCCCGGCTGCTCCTGAATGACTGCCAGCTTCATCCTTCGCTTCTACTATAGAGGCTGCTTCCGCGCCCGAGGTGTGCCGGATGAACTCCGCTACCAGATCCAGATCACTGTCTCTGTAGAGGTGCAGCGCAGGGAAGTGGGTATCCACGAAGAGCGGAAAGCCGAGGGCCGCTGCACGGATGCAGAAATGACGGTCCTCTCCCCAGTAGGAGATATTACGGACCCGGTCGTAGCTGATCCCGGAGCTGAGGGCTGAGCTGCTGATCAGCGTGCAGGCGCCAAGTCCGCCAACCTCATAGATTCCAGGCTGCTGCATCTTCTGCAAAAAAGCATAAAAGCGGCGCTGAATCTCCTCCGGCGAGAGTTGCTCTCCCGGATGAATCTCCCACTGGTTGTATTCGTCATGCATCCATACCTGCGGCTGCAGCAGTGTATTCGGCTGCCACTGTGTCCAGAAAATCTCGGAGATAATATCCTTGCCTGTACCGATCAGATGCAGCAGCGTATCCGGGTGCAGAATGAGGTCGGAATCAATCAGGAACAGGTAGTCATAGCCGAAGGCCTCCGCCCGCCGGATCATCAGATTCTTGAATCCGGCCACCTTCCAGACCAGATTGGAATGCCAGACATGCGTCTGCTCATCTCGGATATAGTCATCATGGTAGCCGGAGGATTGCAGGAAGACGGATCTGCCGTTCCGGGCGAACTGCTGCAGCAGCTGGCTTGCGGCCTCATCCGGGTTATCGTCAATCAGATAGAAATCAAGATCGATATCCTTCAGGTTCAGACGCAGCAGAGAGTTCAGGAATTGCTCCAGGATCGCCGGTTTTTGATGGATCGGGCTGCCCAGCAGCACCCGGGTTCTATTCGGGTTCATAGCAGCCACTCCAGAATAAGGTCAACATGATAGAACATCCCCTTGGATTCGCAAATAGTTGATATAAATTATATGTATTCGATATTTTTAGAGAAGTACCGGACTTTCCCCATTTCCCCGAAATAATCACCTGTATGTATAAAAGAGAGCCGTATTGCCGTTTGCCCTGAGCTATTGTACAATACCGCTAATATATATAATCCCCGGAAGAGGGCTGGCAGGAGTGAGAGGATGGACAAGCCAACGTTAAAAGTACAGCAATTGATCAATGTCCTCCTGGCAATGAATCCGCGCGCTGAGGTGTTCCTGCATATGGAGGGCGGAGAGCTTAGGCCGCTCGTGGACGAGGATATCGAGGAGATTTATGCGCCGCTGCATGCTGCCAAGACGGCCGTCTATATCCGTGTACCGGCAGACACTGCAGCCCGTGTAGAGGAGGAGGCGCCATGAAGCAGGCTTTGATCCGTCTGGAGCAGGGGCCGGAGGTTCGGCTGGAGCTGTTCGATCAGGAAGCGCCGGGAACCGTAGCCAATTTTGAAAAGCTTGCGAACAGCGGCTTTTACAACGGTCTGGCCTTTCAGCGTGTGGTTCGCGGCTTTGTTGCCCAGGGCGGCTGCCCCGACGGCAACGGCAGAGGCGGCACAGATCCCATTCCCTGTGAGACGCAGGGGAATCCCCATAAGCATGTGCGCGGGGCGCTGTCTATGGCGCATTTTGGACCAGGCACGGGGTCCTGCCAGTTTTTTATCTGTTATGATACGTTCGATTATCTGGACGGCTGGCATACGGTATTCGGCAGGGTTACGGAAGGCATGGAGCATGTCGATGCCCTGCGGCGCGGAGCGGTCATGCAGGAGGTCAGCGTCTGGTAAAGCCCATGGTAAATTCATACATTGTAATTCCTAGTATTCCGATATATAATAACTCAACAACGAGTGGGAATGCTCATAGACATGGAGGAAGAGACAATGCGTAAAGGGATAACAGGGGTTGCTATTCTACTATTATTAACACTGGTGATCAGTGCATGCTCCAATGGGAATAACGCTTCATCTACCAATGGCGCACAGACACCGGCTGCATCACAAGAGCCAGCCGCCGGCGAACCGAAGGATGGAGGCAGTCTGATTATAGGGGTCGCTTCCGATCCGGTTGTGCTGAATCCGAACTATGCGGGTGACCGTGTCAGCCTGACCATTGACCAGGCCCTGTATGCTCCGCTGTTCCAGGTGAACAACGGCAAGAAGACCTTCTACCTGGCCGATAGCCTGACACCGTCAAGCGATAATCTGACGTATACATTGAAGCTCAAGGATGGATTGACTTGGCATGATGGAGAGAAGCTGACGGCGGATGATGTGGTATTCACCATCGACAGCATTCTTGATGAGAAGCAGAACAGCTTCCTGCGTGCCAACTTCCTGATTGGCGACAAAGCGATTAAGGCTGTCAAGGTCGATGACCTGACTGTGGAGTTCAAGCTGCCGCAGGTCAGCCCGGCTTTTGAAGCCACGCTGGTACAGGTATTCCCGATTCCGAAGCACATTTACGAGAATGAGACCAACATTGAGAAGAGCACGAAGAACGCTTCTCCTGTCGGCTCCGGTCCCTTTAAATTCAAGGAATACAAGGCCGGCGAGTATCTGACGCTGGAACGCTTCGACAACTACTTCGGGGGCAAGCCGCATCTGGATTCGGTCACTTACCGGATTGCCAAGGATACCAATGCTGCGAATCTGGCTCTGCAGAACGGCGAGATTAATGTACAGTATCTGGACCCGAAGGATGTTCCTACGATTCAAGCGACGAATAATTTTGAGATTCTCCCGTATAGCGAAGGCCGCCTCGCCTATCTGATGTTCAATGCGAACAGCGATACCGGTGCCCTCACCAAAAAAGAAGTCCGGCAAGCCCTGTCTTTGGCCCTCAGCCGCGACGAGCTGATTCAGACGGCGTACACTTCCGGCGAATATGCTGATCCGGCAAAGTCCTTCCTGACTCCGGATGCACTGTACTTCACGAACGATGTCCCTACCTTTGACAATGATGCTGCCAAGGCGAAGGAACTGCTGGCCACTGCCGGTGAGAGCAACCTGAAGCTCCGGTATATCGTACAGAGCGGTAACAAGGCGCAGGAAGCCATCTCGCTGTATGTGCAGCAGAAGCTGAAGGCAATCGGTGTAGAGGTTGAATTGCAGAACATGGATTCCTCGGCCTGGGTACAGAAATTCATTGATCTGAAGGCGACCGACTATGAGCTGGCTCTGACCGGCTATATCATGGGATATGATCCGGATGCATACCGTATCCTGTTCACCACCGATAGCTCATCTAATTACTCGCATTATTCCAACAGTGAAGTCGACAAGCTGATGAATGACGGGGCAGGCGAAGCAGATCCGGCCAAACGTGCAGAGATCTACAAGAAAGCACAAGAACTGGTAGCCGAAGATGCGCCGATCTATCCGATTGCTTATACGAAGACTGTTGTAGCTGTCTCTAAGAATTACGGCGGAGTTGATGAGGCTGTCCTGAAGCCGGTCGTCATCTTCGAAGACCTGTCCAAGATTTACAAGAAATAATTCGCCTCACAAAATAAGCAAGGCAAAAAAATAAGCTGGTTCCCCCAGCTTATTTTTGCCTGTTAAGAGCTGGGAGAAGCTGCGTATGAGACAACTCATCGTCCGAAGGTTGCTGCAAACATTGCCGATGCTGTTTTTTGTATCGGTGGTCTGTTTTACCATGATTAAGCTGGCTCCGGGAGATCCGGTGCTGTCTTTCGTGACGCCCAATATGCACGCTGATGATATTGAGCGCATCCGCCATAATCTGGGGCTGGATAAGCCTGCTTATATCCAATATTTCATCTGGATCAAAGAGATGGTCCAGGGCAATTTCGGGTACTCGCTGGTCAATCACCAGCCTGTGCTGGATCAGATTCTGGACCGCCTGCCCGCAACTGCGGGTCTGATGGGCAGCGCCATTGCCCTGGCCGTCCTGCTGGCCATTCCGCTGGGCCTCGTGGCCGGTGCGAACCGCAACCGCTGGGTAGACAAGCTAATCAATTTTATCGCTTATATCGGCATCTCTATCCCCTTATTCTGGCTGGCGATCCTGCTGATGTATCTGTTCGCGATCAAGCTGCACCTGCTTCCAAGCATGGGGATGCGCACCATTGGTGTGGAATCGCCGCTGGATGTGCTGAAGCACGGGATATTGCCTTGTACGGTGCTGGCCTTCAGTTTCCTGTCCGGGTATGTACGTTATATCCGCTCCAGCACGATCGGACAGCTTAAGGAGGAGTATGTGCAGATCCAGTACGCTTTTGGCTCGAAGAAATCCACCATTCTGTTCCGGCATGTGCTGAAGCATGTACTGCTGCCGGTGATTACTCTGATCGGTATGTCGATGGGAGATCTGGTGGCCGGGGCGATTGTTACGGAAACGGTGTTCTCCTGGCCGGGGATCGGCTCCCTGGGGATGACGGCGGTAAAGGGGATGGATTATCCTGTCATTATGGGAATTACCCTGTTCTCTTCCTTAATGCTGATCTTCGGTAATCTGGTGGCAGATATTCTTTACAGTGTTGTCGATCCAAGAATCAAACTGAAGGGGTGACCTCATGAATCGCAGTAAATGGAAAAACTTGCAGTCCGAGCTGTTTACGAACGGTCTGGGTGTCGCTGCTATTGTCATATTGACGGTGTTTACCCTGGGGGCGGTCTTTGCCTTCCTGTCCGGTCATGATCCGAATGCCATGGATGCCATGGCCCGCCTGACGAAGCCCGGCGCCGCGCATCTGTTCGGCACCGATGATTATGGCCGCGACTATCTGTCCAGAGCCTTATACGGAGGCCGTGTCTCGCTGCTGGTCGGGTTTGCCTCCATGGTCGTAGCAACCTTTGTGGGCGTGCTGGTTGGGGTAATCAGCGGATATTTCGGCGGCTGGATCGATAATCTGCTGATGCGGATGCTGGATATTATCATGTCGATCCCGTCCTTCCTGATCCTGCTGCTGCTCAGCGTCTATCTGAAGCCGAGTATCGGCAATCTGATCATTATTATTGCTCTCTTGATGTGGATGAATGTGGCCCGTGTCGTCCGCGCGGAGACCCTGACGATCAAGGAAAGGGAGTACGTGTTATATGCCAAAGCCTCGGGACAGAGTGCCTTCGGCATGATCTGGCGGCATATCCTTCCGGGGCTGATACCGGTGATTATTGTAGGGGCGACGAATAATATTGCCTCGGCCATTATGATGGAATCATCGCTCAGCTTCCTCGGCTTCGGGGTACAGCCGCCGAATGCCACGTGGGGAAGTATGCTGAACAGCGCACAGGGGTATATTGCCCAGGCGCCTTATCTGGCGCTGTTCCCCGGGCTGATGATCCTGTTTACCGTGCTGAGCTTCAATGTGCTGGGAGATATTGTGCGGGTCGGCTTTGAACCTAAGCTGATCCGAAGATAGGAGGGCTTAACATCATGACTGAACGGCTGCTGACTGTTGAGAATTTACAGGTTTCCTTCGCTACCCGGGACGGGGAGAATCAGGCCGTCCGTGGAGTTAGCTTCCATATTGATGCGGGTGAGACCGTAGGCATTGTCGGGGAATCCGGCAGCGGCAAAAGCGTTACAGCCAAGGCGGTCATGTCACTGATCACACCGCCGGGGCATATGACTGCCGGGAAGCTGGAGTTCCGCGGCAAGAGCCTGAAGGGGCTTACGGAGAAGCAGTGGCGGTCCTTGCGGGGCAACCGGATTGCGATGGTCTTCCAGGACCCGATGACCTCGCTGAATCCGGTCAAGCGAATCGGCCAGCAATTGACAGAGGTTATCCGCAGACACCGGGGACTGGATAAAGCGGCGGCGTATACCGAAGCGGCGGAGCTTCTCCGCCAGGTCGGCATCCGTGATCCGGAGCAGCGGCTGAAGCAATATCCGCATGAATTCAGCGGAGGGATGCGCCAGCGGGTGATGATCGCGATGGCGCTCTCCTGCCGCCCGGAGCTGCTGATTGCTGATGAGCCTACCACCGCGCTGGATGCGACCATCCAGGCGCAGATCCTCGATCTGTTCAAAGAGCTGAAGGAACGGGGAGATACAGCTGTTGCGCTTATTACCCATGATCTGGGAGTAGTAGCCCAGGTCTGCACGCGCGTCATTGTCATGTATGGCGGACTGGTTATGGAGGAGGGGACGGTGCAGGATATCTTCTACCGGCCTCAGCATCCGTATACGCAGGGCTTGCTGCGTTCCATACCGAAGCGCGGCGGCGGTGAACGTGAGCGGCTGATTCCGATCGAGGGCACACCGCCCGATTTGCTGAATCCCCCGCCCGGCTGTCCGTTCATGGACCGTTGTCCGCATGCCTTCGCCCGCTGCAGTGAACGTCCTCCGGTAGTCGAGTTTGCACCGGGGCACCGCTCGATGTGCTGGCTGACCGAAGGTACAGAAGAGAAGACAGCAGTTACAGCGGGGAGGGATTTCACTTGAGCGAGCGCAAGGTGCTTGTAGAGGTTAACAATCTGAAGAAGCATTTCCCGGGGGGCAAGGATCTGCGCGGACGGGATAAGGGTGTACTTAAGGCTGTGGATGGGGTCAGCTTCCAGGTTCGTCAGGGCGAGACCTTTGGACTGGTTGGTGAATCCGGGAGCGGCAAGTCCACGGTCGGGCGCTGTCTGCTCCGTCTGTACGATTATACGGACGGCGAAGTGTTCTACGACGGGCATCCGCTAGGCAAGCTGGGTGAGAAAGGGCTGAAGCCCTTCCGCAGGCGGATTCAATCGATTTTCCAGGACCCGTATTCCTCGCTTAATCCAAGCCTGAATGTACTCGAGCTGATCAGTGAGCCGATGCGGATTCACGGTCTCTATCCGGGCGAAGAGCGCAAGGAAGCGGTGGCGGAGCTGCTGGAGAAGGTGGGGCTGAAGCGGGAGCATCTGTACCGCTTCCCCCATGAATTCAGCGGCGGGCAACGCCAGCGGATCTCCATTGCACGGGCGCTGTCGGTCCGGCCCGAGTTCGTCGTCTGCGATGAGCCCATCTCTGCGCTGGATGTCTCTGTCCAGGCCCAGGTCGTTAATATGCTGGAGGATCTGCAAGCCGAGTTCGGGCTAACCTATCTGTTCATCGCCCATGATCTGTCGATGGTCCGTCATATTGCCGACCGGATCGGCGTGATGTACGGCGGCCGGCTGGTGGAGGTGGCTCCAAGCGATGAGCTGTATGATCATCCGCTCCATCCATACACCAGAGCACTGCTCTCCTCCATTCTGGAGACAGACCCGATGAAGGCCAGCCGCAGAATCCAGCTGGAGGCTTACCCGGCTATGCGCGGGACAGAGGAAGCCGCTGCACTGCGGGAAGTGAGTCCCGGACATTATGTGGCCGGGGAATATGCAGACTAATGCTGTGAACGAATCTTAGGAGATACACATCTGTGAATCAAGGAGGAGATACAATGACAATACCGACTAGCAAGGTCAAATTATCACAATGGGATGCCCTTCTGCTGGAATCGCTTCGCGCGCTGTCCGGATCTGATGAAGAGCTGCTGCGCAGAGTGAGCGAAGGGGATCTGCCAGCCGATGAGAGTAAATACGAGTTCGATTACGGGCAGTTGTCTGTCCTTGCAGAGGAACAGCCGGAGGGATTCCGCCGGGCGGTTCTGGAAGGCTACCAGATTAAATACAATACCATCCGCGGCATCCGCAGCTGGATAGAGGTTGCGCTGGGTATTGAAGCGAAGCTGGAGCTTGCGGAGGGGCAGGAAGCGGTGGAAGCGGAATTCACGGAGGCTGAACGCGAACGGCTGGAGGATGTGTTGTCTTACGGCTGGGCGGTCACAGGCGGGCCTGCCGGGGACGGCAGTACCGGAACGTACCGGATCGAGCCGATTCAGCGCTAGAATCTGATAAGGGAAAGCCACAACAGCCGCTCCAAGAATGGGAGCGGCTGTTTACATTTACATATTCAACTGAATTCTGCGCGTGCTTAGTACGCCTTCCAGTCCGGTAGGGTCAGTGCTGACCTTGCGGGCCACGAAGGCTTCGGCCCGCTCCGAGGTGCGCAGGCGCAGCGGCTTGGTCTCAAGCTGCACCAGCTCCCACATCACATCCGCTACGGATTCTGCACTCTGCGGCTCCACATTGCGCTCCAGGAAGGCCGCTCTATAAGCATCCAGAATCGGCTTGTACTCGTCTTCCAGAACGCCGCCGGTGCTGGCGACATGCCCCATTACGGTTGAATTGAACTCCGTAGCAATCGCTCCTGGCTCCAGCAGGGTGATATCGATATTGAACTGCGGCTTGTAATAGGTGGCCAGACTCTCCAGCAGCCCTTCCACTGCGAATTTGCTGGCGCAGTACACCTCGTTCATCGGTTGCCCGACCAGTCCGCCGACACTGGAGGTCGCCACAATATGGGCGTAGCCAGTCTTTTGCAGCAGCGGCAGTGCAGCCCGGATCGTATGCATGACCCCGTACACGTTGGTATTGAAGACATCCTCGATCTCAGGGAACGGCGCCTGTCCAAGCGCTCTCAGGTAGCCGAATCCGGCATTGCAGAATAATAGATCCAGCTTGCCTTGCTCCGCTTCTATCCGGTCAATAACCTGCTGAATACTCTCCGGCTGTGTTACCTCCAGCTCTACGAACTGCAGACCCTCCACGTTCTTGTACAGCTCCTGTTCACGCTTCAGATGGCGGGTTCCGGCGTAGACCGTCCAGCCCTCATGGGCGAACTTCAGTGCAGTGGCAAGGCCGATGCCGGAGGATGCTCCGGTGATACAGATTACTTTGTTCATACCAGCTTTCGCCTCCATTAGTTTGAACTTCATTGATTTGGACCTGTTGACAAAGGTATAAATGTTCCAGTTTTGCCCACATTATAGCATATAGTAATAGAGCTTCCTGTAAATCGACATAAAGTTCGTGGTTTCGCGGGAATTGGGCGATGCCAAAGTTGCTATAATTGTTTTCAGTACGGTACACTATAATAAAAATCTTATCTGTCAGCGAATGGAGAGGAACAAGGGAACAATGGAAGTATTCAAGCGTTATGTCGCCAATTTAACAGTCCGGCGCTTCTTGATTCTGGGATTGATTGGACTGCTGCTGTACAGTATCAGGGATATGCTGAATCTGGTGCTGCTGACCTTCCTGATCGCTTATGTGATGAACAGCTTTCAGGTGCTATTGAGCAAGCGGATCGGCAAATTCGTGAAGGTAAACAGCAAGGTCATCATCATTATACTGTATGTGGCGCTGATCAGCATGATCGTCATGGCACTCGTCAAATATATGCCCAAGGTATTCTCGCAGATCAAGCAGTTAACCACTTTTCTCGGCACGCTGACCGCCGATGATATCCCGCAGAATGAGATTATGCAATACTTGTTCCGAAAGGTCAAGGAGCTCAACTATCAGAGCTATTTGAACCAGGGGATCGAATACGTCTTCAAAATCAGCAACTGGGGCACCACCTTCGTCCTGTCCACGATTCTAAGCCTTGTCTTCATTCTGGAGAAGAACCGGATCGTCAGCTTCACCTCCCGCCTGAGAGACAGCAAGATCTCGTGGTTCTATGTGGAGCTGGAGTATTTCGGCAGAAAATTCATCTCCTCCTTCGGCAAGGTCATTGAAGCACAGATTCTGATTGCGCTGTTCAATACTCTGTTTACCGTGGTCGGGCTGTGGGTGCTTGGTTTCTTTTTCGAGCCGTTCCCGTATCTGTTCGCCCTCTCCATTATGATCTTCATGCTCAGCCTGATTCCGGTCGTCGGCTTTGTCATTTCGCTGATTCCGCTGTGCATTATCGGCTATAACACGGGCGGACTGATGCTGACGATCAACATTCTGGTGATGATTGCCCTGTTACATGTCATAGAGGGCTACTTCCTCAACCCGAAGCTGATGTCTTCCAAGATGAACCTGCCGATGTTCTACACGCTCGTAGTGCTGTTGTTCTCTGAGCATTATATCGGGGTATGGGGACTGATTCTCGGGATTCCAATCTTCGTCTTTTTCCTGGATATTCTGGATATCAGCCGGGACAATAAGCCTTCGCTGGAATGATAGACCGGGCTGGATAAACTGTAAGCAATAGCAACGTATACACGTATATAGGCGATATTCAACCTGCTGAAGGTTCGGGTATCGCCTATTTTCATATTAAGCATTGGAGGAGACATAAGATGATCAGATATCCCGTGTTAGAAGCAGAAGCCGTAATTGGTGTAACTGCACCCTCATCAGGAGTGGGAGAGGAGCTACGTGAGCTGCTTGAGCTGGCTGTAGAACGGCTGCAAAAAAGAGGGTACGGCGTAGTATGCGGACCGACAGCATGGACACAGGAGAAGGCCAAATCGGCCCCGGCTGCTGTACGTGCCGCTGAATTCAACGCGATGATGGCCGATGAGTCCATCGGACTCGTCGTGCCTCCCTGGGGCGGGGAGCTGCTGATTGAGATGCTGGAGCAGGTGGATTTCAGCAAGATGAAGTGTAAATGGATTCTCGGGTATTCAGATATCAGTGTGCTGCTGCTGGCTGTCACTCTGAAGACCGGGATTGCCACTGCCCATGGCACGAACTTCATTGATCTGCGGGGAGAAGAGACAGACCCGACAACCGCCATGTGGGACAAGGTATTATCCACACCAAGCGGCGGTTCTGTCATTCAGCAATCCTCACAGCAATACCAGCTGGAATGGGGAGGCGGAGAGCCTTCGCCCCATGTGTTCAATCTTACGGAAGCGACGAGCTGGAAGACGGTGGGTAACCAGACTATCACCATGCAGGGCCGCCTGCTGGGCGGCTGCATTGACGTCATCCGTCATTTGATCGGCACGCCGTATGGAGAGGTTCGGCATTTCCAGCAGCACTATATCCATAATGAGCCGATTCTGTGGTACTTAGAGAACTGTGAGCTGTCCGTGACCGACCTGCGCCGCTCCCTGGTACAGATGAAGCTGGCGGGCTGGTTCGAGCATTGCAGCGGACTTATGTTCGGCCGGAGCGCGGCTAACCGCCCTATGGATAACTACACCGTAGAGGATGTCTACCAGGAGCTGGCCGATGAGCTGGGCCTGCCGGTCACATACGACATCGACTGCGGACATCTGCCGCCGCAGGTTACTTTGATCAACGGGGCCTATGCAGAGGTAGAGGTTGGAGAGGGCAGGGGAACGGTGACGCAGTACTTCCGGGATTAGAGAAACATTAGTATGATGCTCGTGCTGACTCTAATTTCCACTCTTCTCATACCATAATCAGTCCGCTCTTAAACAGGTATATTCGTCATATATAATGTGAATTTATGTCGAATTTAGTTGAAAAAAAGTGCTGGGATTATTCAAGGAATGCGCTACGCAGGCTTGGCATCCTGTATAATTTATGAATATACAGACAGCCATAGCTGCCGATTTCTGAGCAGTGAATCCCTCACGAAAGAGAGTAGTGACTATGAAATCCATCGCCTGGGTAACTGACAGCACCAGCACCATTGATTCTGAATTCGCCAAGAATAACCATGTGTATATCGTTCCCCTCCGTCTAATCGTCAATAATGAATGTTATAAAGAAAATATAGATATTAACGCCGATCAGTTCTATGAGAAAATGCGGCAGCATGACAAGGTAGGCAGCTCCCAGCCGCCGATTGGCGAGTTCGTGGAATTGTACGAGCGTCTGAAGGAAGAGTATGACGAGATTATTGCGATCCACTGTTCCTCCGAGCTTAGCGGGACCTTCAACACCTCGATGCAGGCAGCGGATATCGCTGGAGTGAACGTAATTGGTATCGATTCCAAAGTAGGCGCGTACCCGATCCGTGAGATGCTTCTGCGCGGTATTCACTGGCAACAGGCAGGCTGCTCTGCACAGGAGATCAAGAACAGAATTGATAATATCATTGAGGAAATGTCCTTCTATATCATCCCTGCCAGCCTGAGCCAGCTGCACCGCAGCGGACGGCTCTCCGGATCTCAGTTCCTCCTCGGCCAGCTGATGCGGATTCATCTGCTTCTGAGGTTCGATGAGGGCAAAATTGTCGTCGCCGATAAAATCCGCACCTTCAAGAAGACAAAGCAAAAGCTGCTGGAGACCATCCACGAGGAAATCGGCCGCTTCCAGGATGTATGTATCATGCACGCCAACAATAGAGAAGAGGCACTGAGCCTGGAGTGGGCCATTAAGGCCATGTCCCCTTCGGTGCGTACAGAGATTATGACCTTTGTCCCGGTGGTAGGTGCTCATATGGGCGAGGGAACACTGGCGCTGTCTTGGATTAACCGTACGGCCCTGAATAGTATTGATGCTGAGGATGAAGTGCTGGAGTCTGTGCTCTAGAAAAGGAGCGGAACGATGTTCTTATATCATTACTATGATGCATCTGTGGGTCCGTTTGTCAGCCTATCCGATTTGCCGGGCGATCAGGCGAGGGCCGTGCTGGAGACGATTAAGCAGACCAAGCCCAAGGCTCAGAGCGCCCAAAGAAACGATAAGTATATAGACAATCGGCGGAACTGCGAGAGCATCATCCGGGCGGAATTTATACGTAAGGGCGGTCTTGTCCAGCGGTCCTCCCCGCATTATATGGTAGTTGAACACAGTCCGTGGCTAAGCACTTGGTTCGAGAATGGCGCATTCCTTAAGATCCCGGTTGAGGAATTTGATGTGAACACGATTTCTTTTACCTATGGGGACTCCATGCCGACCTTCAGCCCGCTGATTAACGATGGCAAAGAGTACAGACACACTCTGTATACCTATCCCGAGATTGTGAGCATCATTAACAAGTACGGGTTACCGCAGCATTGGAACAATGACGGAAAATACGGCCCCGAGCGGTACGTCGAAGCGCATGTCTGGAGCGATGGGGCGGTTAGGCGATATCTTGGTGAGCGGAGCTTATTCAATCCGCTTTAATCGTAATTTAGGCTATCAAGCTTATGCTTGATGGTCTTTTTTGATTTTCTTCCTCTAATATTCCAATTTATACAATTTCCTAGTATCAATATACATAGTAAATTTACATAGTCCTATTGTAGAATCAAGAAGTTGTCGAATTATGGAGCGATATTCCATCCTTGGAACTCTGTAGGGCGATGGTTTTTTGATTTTTTTATAAAGAAAGAGGGGGAAGAAATTTTGTTATTCCAAGCAGTACGTCGTAAACTCAGTCTGGTGATTGTAATTGCCCTGCTAATAAGCAGCCTTACGCCACATCTGGTGTTCGGGGAGTCCGCGCAATTGAAAGATATCGCAGGCTCTTATGCCCAGAAGGAGATTCAATCCTTAACTGAAGCAGGAATTATCTCGGGGTATGGAGATAACACCTTCAAACCGAATAAGGCTATGTCACGCGCCGAACTGGCGAAAATTATAGTCCTGTCCCTTGGACTGGAAGTAAGTGGTGATCAGGCCGCACCATTCAAGGATGTTGCCGTTACCAGCTGGTATCGCGGTTATGTAGGTGCGTTGGTGAAGGCAGGCATCACAGAGGGGACATCGGCGAGCACGTTCAGTCCTGATTCGAGTGTAACCCGGGAAGAGCTGGTTGTATTTTTCATCCGGGCCTTTGAATTAGATGAAACGGCGAAGAAGCTTCCGCTGGGCAGTAAGCTGTCGGATATGTCAGAGGTGTCTGAATGGGCAAAAGCTCAAGTATCCCTGGCCTTCAACAACGGGTTCATCAACGGGGTAGAGGGCATTGACGGCACGCTGAAATTCAAACCTAAAGAGCGCGCAGAGCGCCAGGCTCTGGCTCGTCTCGCATATGAGTTCAAGACGAATAAGGCACTATATGTTGAGAAGTCCAAGCAGCTCCTTGCTGAAGAGACGAACAATGTTAAGACTCCGGTGGTTACTCCGGCTCCCACAGCGACACAAGCTGTCCGTGATACATCTGTGACTGCTCCAGCAGCCCCGGGTCCAGGAACGCCAGCATCGGCAACACCTGCACCTGCAACACCGGCACCAGCGGAGCCGACTCCAGCACCCGCAACACCGGCACCAGTGGAGCCAACTCCAGTACCGGCCAATGCTCTCCAGATTGTAGTGAAGGGGGAGAGTACAGATGCTATTTATGCAGAAGAGTCCACTGAAGTTATTTTCCGTACAACGCTTAATGCGGCAGAGACAGTAACTGCAAGTGTCTATCAGATAGATGACAGCGGCAAAGTGATGTCACAGATCACCCTGCTGTACGATGATGGTTTAGAAATTCATGGAGACAGCCTTGCGGCAGACGGACTCTATAGCGGCAAAGCAGCATTAACTGAAAATACAGAGGGCTACATAAATCTGCAGGCCTTTGTTGGAGAGGTGCCTAGCAGTGCAGTCTTTAAACTGTCTGTACTGAAGCATCTTACAGATGAACAGCTTGCACAAACAGAAATGATTGAAAATAATACACAGAGTAAGCTTGATCAACTGGCTGCTTCTAGCAGTAATTTGCAAAAGGCCAAGGAAGAAACAGTGGCTTGGCTTCAAACCCAGGACGAAGTAGTGCATGCAGGAATATCGGGTGAGGGAGGAAGCATCTGGTATTTGCTGGACAACGGGATTCTGGGCGGAATCTCCTCGGCCCCTGAGAATACAAAAGGATTAAGCAACACTGCAGAGGAGGCCGCTCCCAATAACGCACTGACGGCGCTCACGCAAGATATGGAACAAACCGTAGCTACCATAGGAAGCCAACAGGTTGTTGTGGTTTCTCCGTTCTCCAGCACACTTCCATCTTCGACGGTGTATGACGCTGTATATCAAAGCTTCGAGCAGTCGAATTACCCCTTCCTTGTGGAGAGAGTAAAGGACAGTGCAGCGGGCGTTAACTTCTTCAAAGGACTTAATCAGTATGGTGTTGTGGTCTTAGATTCCCATGGGGATACGTACTATGATGAGATTGTGCTCCAGACATTCCATGATAAATACGGTGTTGATTTCAAATATGCGGGGCCGCAGGCCATATTCCTGACCGGAGAGAAGGCAACCGCAGAGAACAACAAGACCTATGAGCTGGATCTGAAAAAGGGCAGACTGGCTATCATATCGGGCTATTATGCGATTACGCCTTCCTTCATTACACGGTACAATGATATGCTTCCCGGTACTATTGTATATAATGGCAGCTGCCGCAGCGCATACAACGATTCCATGTCGGATGCGTTCCTCAACAATGGGGCCAGCACTTATTATGGTTACACCGATTATGTGAAGCTTGCTTATGATCAGGCCATTGCTCCATCCGTATTCAATGGCTTGAATAATGAGAATATGACAACCGGACAAGCTTTTGAGGCAGCAGTGGCTGCTCACGGAGCCAGTGACGGGTTGGCAGCATTCGTCATGAAAGGAAGCAGCATTGGTACGAAGACCGAAGGGATCATCAACGGAACCTTTGAGAACGGAAAATGGACCGGCTGGAATGGAAACGGAGATGTCCGGGTCATCTCAAAGCTGGGGCCGCTTAAGCCTACAGAGGGTAACTACATGGCGATTATCAGTACTGGCCTTGGGTTTGAAAACAATGATAAGGGAGGATATGACTACAATTCAAATAGTTATATCGAGCAGAGCTTCATGGTCCCGGCCGGAGCCACAACCTTGTCGTTCGATTACAATTTCATTTCTGAGGAGCCGAAGGAATACGTTGGTTCCAAATATAACGATACCTTCAGAGCAACAGTAACCTCCAGTGTATACATCAATCCGGCTTCCCTCGTGACCTCACACTTGAATGACGGGCCTACGGTGACGTCCAGTGTCTACGGACAGGAATCTGTGATTGTCGGTAAGGAATCCATTAATGAATCCACAGAGTATTGGATTGATGCGAATAAAGTAGACGTTAATTTCTACGGCGGGGATGATACGGCCTACATGACGAATTGGAAGCATGTCCAATTTGATGTGAGCCAATTTGCCGGCAAGGGCTCCATTGTCCTCCGGTTCCATGTATGGGATCAAGGTGACAGCATCTATGACACGGCAGTACTGATCGATAATGTAAAGTTGAAGTAACCGTAAACGGCTGGATCAGGGAACCTGACCAGCCGTTTTTTTATGGAATGAGCATTCAGGATCACTATATAGCCTTGTGCAACCCAGAGTTGCAAAAGAAATTTAGAATACTCAACTTAAGCTCGATTTCGATATCAGCATCTCTATGCTACTATTGGCTGTGTTGAGTGATAGTAGAGTGGAGGTGTGTTCACGTTGATAGATAATAATAAAGCCGGGCAGAATATATTGAACTTAAGAAAGGGGCTATCCCTGACTCAAACTGAGCTAGCCAGCATATTGGGCGTAAGCCATCAGGCGGTTTCCAAATGGGAGCAGGGAGACTGCCTGCCTGATATCGGGGTATTGCTGAAGCTTGGACGGGTCTTCGGGAAGTCGGTGGAGGAGCTTCTGTTAGGGGAGAGCGTTAGCGGCGGTTCAGCTTCTGAGACAATTATAAGCCCTCCCATCGGGCTGCCGGATGAGGTCTGGACTGAGGCTTTGGAGCGTATCCAAGACCGCATCTCGCCGCCCAGCTTCAACACCTGGTTCAAGGGCACGAAGGGGAAGCAACTGGGGGAGACTTACTGCGTCTACAGTCCGAGCCGTTTTGCTGCAGAATGGTTATATCAGCGCTATTCCACTTTGATTGTACCGATTCTCGAAGATATTACAGGCACATCCAGCCTTAAGGTCGAGTTCTGCTCTATGGGAGCATGGGACACCAACCGTAAGGGTTAGGTTTCTGCCCGGTAGGTTTTGCCGAGCTGATGACCCAGACCAAAATAATGGCGGAAATTGTAGATGAGCGGACTCCATTTCAGAGGATCGATATGATTGTCATCGATAATAATATCCTGGTGGGCATGTACATGAACAGCTTGCGCCTCAATGATTGCAAAGGCAGGCGAATGATCGGGTATGCGAATATTTTGTATGCTTGCTTCAATTTGTAACGGACACTCCATAATTCGTGAAGGCTTAACTGTTTTGGACGCCACGGGTGTGAGTCCGCTGGCAGCATATTTATCCTTTTGATAGGAGTAGCCATGTTGTTGCTTGTAATCAGGGACTGGATTCTTGCCCGTATAGGGAGCAAGCTGCTCCACATTCTCCCACAGCGATGGACCGGGGATGTTAATGACGCATTCGGGGAGCCGTTCCAGGTTCTCGATGGCTTTTCCTCCAAGACCAACCCCTAGTACTATACAGTCTCCCAAGGCCCAGGAGGATGAAATAGGACTGATATTTACGGTATCATCCTCATTCAAGGTGTTCAGTAAGATGACAGAGGTTCCATAATATAAAATCTTGGGTTGTATCGTTTCAGTGTTCATCATTTGCTTCGTATGGTCCATTGTATTTCTCCTCCCCTATTGTAGATTCTACTTCAGTGTATAATATAAATAATTCAACACTCATCGAAGTATGGAATGCATAAAGGAGGGTTAGGATGCAGGCAAATCCGAATGTTGCTATAATCGCAGCTCTAGTGAGTGAAGCTTCACGGGCGGCAATATTAACTGTTTTACTGGATGGAAGGTTCCATTCGGCGAGCGAGTTAGCATATATGGCAAGAATCAAGCCTCAAACGGCAAGCTTTCATTTAGCGAAAATGATCGATGCTAACGTGGTTACCGCTCTGAAACAAGGGAGACATCGTTACTTTGCGATTGGAGATCAAGAGGTTGCGCGGGTGATGGAATCCTTATTGTCTATTGCTCCGCCCGTGACAGTTAAGTCTTTAAGGCAATCCTCGCAGGACAAGGCGTTGCGTTATGCCAGAACATGTTATGACCATCTCGCCGGGAATGTGGGGGTGCAACTAACTGATGCATTGCTAAGCAGCGGTATTTTACTTGAAGAAGAGGACAGGTACACGGTGACGGAGCGTGGGGAGCGATTTTTTGCCGATTTTGGCGTTGATTTGAACGAAGCTGCAACGAAACGCCGTCTATTCTCACATCAATGCCTGGATTGGAGCGAACGCCGCCACCACCTGGCCGGAGCCCTGGGAAATGCCCTGCTGGAGAGAGTCTTGGAGCTGGACTGGGTCCGGCGTCTGCCTGGTACACGTGCGGTACAAGTCACCGATGAGGGGAAGGCGGGCTTTGAAGAGGTATTCTCGTTGGATTTGAATTAGGTGCAGGGAATGAAGCTACCACTCCATAAAATTCTCTTCAATCAGCCCAGCGAATGATTTCGCGATCACCTCGCAGTCCCCGTTATCATGGTCGATGAGCAGCACGCGGCCTTCGGGGTCAAGCAGGATTGGGTTGCCCGAGCCGTCCATGGAAAAGACTGCACTTCGTGCAAGCAGCCCGCTCATAGGGGTATCCTTGTAATCCTCGCGGAAGGACAACGTTAACTCAGTCACACTCTCCCGTCCGATGGAGGAACCGTTGCTGAAGGCGTGTACGGATAATCCGGCATAGGCGCCGCCAAAGCTTCGGATGAATTGAACATAATCCTGATCCAGCGACAGACCCAGTTGCTTCTCTGCCTCAGCGATTTGTTCCTCTGTTGCCGGTGTACCGAGCAGACTCTGATTCCCCTCTTTGGTTAAAAAAAGCTGCAAACGTTCCATTAGCGCATCATTCATAGCTAGTCCTCCTCTTTTAAGAATATCTATTCATCATAACAAGAGCGGCACCCGAGTCAATAGCCCGGGTGCCGCTCTTGTGGATATTCGCTATTTCAAATGCTTCACTCACCCAAACGAAGTTTCGACACTCTGCGCAACAATCTCCCTGAGCTCAGCCTTCTGTGCGTTGAACTGCTGCGGGGTGATGCTGCCGCTGGCGAGTCTGGCTTCGAGCTGCTGGGTCAGCTGCTTGACCTGGAGGTTGATGACCTGAGTCACGTTGCCGCCATTCTCTTCTGCGATGTTCCGCAGGGATTTGCCTTCATACAAGGCGTCGTATAGCTCTTCGTCAGAGGTGGAGTTCAGGTTCAGGGCGTCCAGCAGCTCATCGGTATCGGCCACATCAGAGGTGGACCATTTGGCGACAGGTAGGGTATGTAAGGCCGGCTTACCCCAAGCCGTTCCTCCGAACGACATGGCTACAATCATGGTTCCTACAATCATTACACGCTTAATATTCATATGTTTTATATTCATGTGTATAATCCTCTTTTCGTGGTTGGTTATATGGGTCAAGGTTCATCATTTACGGCGGCTAGCGAAGTTCAGCTAAATACAGTTTACCCAACAATACTGAAATGAAGCTTAAGTCTTCTTAAAGATAACCTAAACTTTACTTCCAGCTGCCGGTTCCTTGCTCCGGCTTCTTCATCTGCGTTATTCTTGAAGGGCATTGCCGAACCGAACAAGCGAGAGCGGAAGGATGAACCGTCTATGAAAAAAATACTGGTCGTCGATGACGAACCGGCCATTGTAAGTGCGATTGCCTACGCGCTGCGGCGTGAAGGCTATGAGGTCGATACTGCCGGTGACGGGGAGGAAGCGCTAAGCAAGGCGAATACCTTCCGTCCGAATGTGCTGGTGCTGGATGTAATGATGCCGAAGCTGAGCGGTTATGATGTCTGCCGCAAGCTGGAGGACCGGGATGATATTGGAATCATTCTGCTCACTGTCAAGAATGATATTGTGGATAAAATTGTCGGTCTGGAGCTGGGTGCAGACGATTATATGACTAAGCCCTTCGAGATCCGCGAGCTACTGGCCCGGGTGAAGGCGCTGCTGCGCCGGCTGGAGAAGAATACGGCCGAGCTCCGCAGTGAGCTGATCGAATACGGCCTCTTGCAGGTTCATCCGGACCGGCGCAGCGCCGAGCTTGGCGGAGAGCCGCTGGAGCTGACCCCGAAGGAATTCGATCTGCTGCATCTGCTGCTCTCACACCCGCAGCGGGTGTATATGCGCGAGGAGCTGCTGGAGCAGGTCTGGGACATGGACTATGCCGGAGGAACGCGCACCGTGGACATTCATATCCAGCGGCTGCGCAAAAAGCTGGGCGAGCCCTACCAGAATATCCTGCAAACCGTCTACGGTGTAGGCTATAAGGCAGTGCCTGCGGGGAGCTACTCATGAGAATCAGCATCAAGCTGAAGTTCAGCCTGTTCCTGGCGGTGCTGCTGATTCTGGCCGTCGGCGTGCTAAGCTACTTCGTCCTGCGCGGTGTGGAGCGCAACGAGCAGGGCCAGACGGAACGCAGTCTGGCCCAGCATGTTAACACGGTCAATCTGCGCGTGAAGCAGACATACTATACCGGTGCGCGCCTTACGCCGCAGGTCTTCATGCAGCAGCGCGGCAAGGCGCTGGCTGCCGAGCTGGCCGGATTCACCGGCCTGGAGGTGACCCTGTACGACAGCCAGGGCCAGCAGGCGGGCACCTCGGCGCAAGGCGAGCCGAGGCTTGGGCCGGGCAAGCCGGATCTCAGTACGGCGCTGGACTATGCGCTGAATAACAAGGTCGCCTACCAGAGTGAAGGCGACAAGCTGTTCTACCTGGCCCCGCTGCAGGGACCGGAGGGGCAGATGGGCGTGGTGCAGCTGCAGTACTCCCTGGAGGGTGCCCGAAGCTTCCAGCAGACGCTGCTGAATCTGTTCCTGACCACAGGCGGCGCGGTACTGGTGTTCAGCTTCATCCTCGGGTATCTGTATTTCAACCGTGCGGCTGCCGCTATCGGGCGGCTGAAGAAGGCGGCGGAGGATATCCGCGGTGCCGACTATATCACAGCTCCGCCGGTGCGGCGCAAGGATGAGCTGGGGGAGCTGGCCGAGGGCATCTACTTCATGAGCCGGGAGATCGAGCGCAGCATTGCCGCTAAGGATGAAGAACGGCGCAAGCTCCAGCTGGCCGTGGAGAAGCTTCAGGCGCTGGAGCAGCAGCAGAAGCAGTACATCGGGAACATCAGCCATGAATTCAAGACGCCGCTGACCTCGATTAAGGCGTATGTCGATCTGCTGAATATGTATGACGATGACCCCAAGCTGCTGCATGATGCCAAGCTGAGTATTGCCAAGGAAACAGAGCGGCTGTACGAGATGGTGGAGAAGGTGCTGCAATTGACGGCGCTGGAGAAGTATGATTTTGAATCCCAGGCAGAGCTGCTGGAGGTTGAGAGTACCCTCAGCGATATCTGCGGACGGATGAAAGGCAAGGCAGAGCGCTACGGCCTGACAGTCACGCTTGACGCCCAGCCTGCGCATATCTGGATCGACCGGGAGAGCTTCATGCATATCTTCATCAATCTGCTGGACAATGCGATCAAATATAATGTCCCGCAGGGGAGTATCCATCTGCACAGCGAGGTCAGGGAGCAGCGGGTATGGATTACTGTGCAGGATTCCGGCATTGGTATTCCAGAGGCGTCGAGGGAGAAGATCTTCGAAGCGTTCTATACGGTCAACCGTGACCGTTCCAGAGCGTCAGGCGGCACAGGGCTTGGACTCTCGCTGGTCCGTAATCTGGTGGAGAAGCAGGGCGGCACCATTGTTCTGCTGGAAGGCTCAGGCGAAGGGGCAGCATTTGAGCTGTCTTTTCCGCTGGTGACCTGAAGGGATAATGTTTACAAGTTAGATATATTTGCGATGCGGTTTGGAAATAAGCGTCCGGTAAGCTGAAGAGGCAACATGAGCGATGAGCTGGAGGGAAGCCTGAATGAATCATAAGAGCCATAGAGCCTGGGGCAAGATCTGGAGCATTCTGCTCTGCGGAGCTGTTCTGCTATCGGTTACTGCCTGTAGTACTGAGAACACAGACACACGTGAGGTTGTAGAGAAGGCAGGCCGCAAAATTACAGTCCTCGACAATGTAAGCGAACCGGTCTATACGAAGCTGAAGCTTGCGGGCATACAGAAGGTGGAGGGTGTGCGGGGGACGGATTTTGCCGGCGAGGATGTCATGGTAGTGACCAAGGAGAACCGCAGTCTTCCCTCGCAGGTGATTGAAGGGCAGGAACGGTATCCGCTGAATCTCTATCTGCATACCCTGTCCACAGGTGAGGAAGCTCCGCTGCAGACGGGGGAGCTGAATTATGGCGCGCCGCAGCTATCTCCGGACAAGACGCATGTATTCTTCAAGGAGCTGTATGACATCACAGGCTTCGGTTATATTATGGATCTGTCCGGGGGTGCCCTGGTGAAGGTAAGCGATGCGGAGTTTCGGGTGGAGGAAGGGAAATGGGCGGATGACACGCATGTGATTTTTCCCGATATGGAAGGCAATATTCTAAGCGCAGATGTGACCGGCAAGCAGGAGACCCTCGTGAAGACGGGCATCCCTTATGTGCATGAGGTGGTTCAGACCGGCAGCCGGATTCTCTATGTTACAGGTGAAGACAGCCAGCTTAGCGCCTATGACACGGTGACGAAGCAGACCAAGGTGCTGCGTAAAAATGTGATCTGGGCGGTTCCCTCGCCGGACGGAAGCTTACTTGCGATTGTCGAGCGTATCGGACGCGGAGAGATGACCCTGCAGCTCTGTGACAGCGAAGGCAATGAGCAATCTAAGCTAGCTGCGGGGCAGCAGATCTTTGGCACCAGCTGGTCGCCGGACGGCAAGCTGCTGGCTTATGCAGTGACGGCGGCGGGTGCGACGGATGACCAGCAGGACCTGTTCATTACGGAGGTGGAGACCGGAGAGCAGACGCCTGTGCTGAATGATTTTCATCTGGCTGATCCTCTCCACTGGAGTCCTTCCGGCAAGAAGCTGCTGGCTACAGCTACAGTGCTGAAGGATAATATTTATCAGTTTCTGACCTATGTGGTTAGCCTGTCGTAGCTTTCTTATTCGCCAAAAGGTAAAGGCCGCTGGAATGGCGGAATCGACTGGCGGGATTCGTGGTATAATAGGGGAATGAGCAAGCAGGATGAACAGGAAGGAGCAGTACCCCCAATGGAAGTAACCGCACAGGAAGTGGCGGAGTGGATGGTGAAGGAGATCAAGTTCACAGGGACGTTACACCAGACCGCTGCGATTGAATACGTGAAAGCAAATTTCGGTGAGGAATTTGTATTCGTAAATGAGAACGGCAATGCCTCGTTATCCAAGGAAGTGAAGAAGGCCTTCCGCAAGCTGCACGGCGGCAGAATCGCCTGGGATCGCGACGGATTCTTGTGGGCCTGGACCTGAGGCTGAGCTCACAATAAGACCTGAACATAACAAAGGGAGCGTTGCTGATAACAGCGGCGCTCCCTTTGTATGCAAAGACGTACAATATTTATGTCTGCAGCACTTAATAAGAGTTTTTCATTGTAGAGGCAACAAATCTTATACGTACTCCAACATTCCCTTTTCCTTCAGCAGATCCACAATGTCTTTGACCGACTGTGCTTTATCCTTGGGGCAGATCATAACTGCATCCCCCGTGTCAGCGATGATGAAGCCGTCTACGCCGATAGTGGTGATCAGCCGCCCGTTGCCGTAGATGATGGAATTGCGGGTGTCGATGCCGACATGATTCGCTTTGATGATGTTGCCTTCATCGTCAGGCGGGAAGATGGAACCGAGCGCGTCCCAGCTGCCGATGTCATTCCAGCCGAACTGGCCGGACAGGACCACTACCTCGTCGGAACGCTCGAGAATGCCGTAGTCAATCGAGATGTTCTGCAGCAGCGGATAGATCCGGTTAAGGGTCTCCTGCTCCTGATCTGTACCGAGTGCATCGCGGATCGGCAGCATGGTATTGTACAGCCGCGGCAGGTAGCGCTTGAAGTTATCAATAATAACGGAGGTCTTCCAGATGAAGATTCCGCTGTTCCAGAGGTAATTGCCTGAGGCCAGATACCCCTGTGCCTTCTTGAAATCCGGCTTCTCCACAAATTCAGCTACATCGTATACGGCAACCGGCTTGACTGCGATGGGCTCTTTGTCATAAGCGATGTAGCCGTAGCCGGTGGACGGGAAGGTCGGTTTGATCCCGATCGTGACAATGGCATCACTCTCCATCGCTACCGTGCAGGCCTCATCCAGTGTAAGCCGGAACTGCGGTTCATCGGTAATATAGTGGTCGGAAGGCAGGACCACCATCAAGGAATCCCCTTCACTCATCTGCTGGATGGAGAAAGCGGCGAACAGGATGCTTGCTGAAGTATTCCTAGCCACAGGCTCGATCAGAATATTGCTCTTCTGCACACTGCTGTGCATAATGCTCTCCAACAGCACCGCCTGGGTGCGGTTCGTTACGATCACGGTATTCTCTTGCGGGATAATGCCCTTGAAGCGTTCAATAGTATCGTTCAGCATAATGTCGTTGCCGCTGATGTTCAGCAGCTGCTTGGGAATTTCCTGTCTGGACAGCGGCCAGAAGCGGGTGCCGCCACCCCCTGCAAGTATTGTTGCGTATTTATCCATGATGAGTCACCAGATGGGCAATCGAGAAGGATATAATGCTCTCCGATCCCTGATTGAGGTTCAGCCCTGAGCTGTGAATCCCGTCGTAGCAAGCCCCGGTCTGGGGATCGATCAGGCTGAGCTGCAAGGAGTTATTCCCCGTATACCAGGCATAGCATAAGTCTGCCTGATGCAGATAAGCAGGGTCCTTAAGCACCGTGGCAGCTTCCCGGCAGGCCAGCAGCATCTCGCAGGCTTCGATCGGCTGCTCGTCATAGAGAGCAGGCTTGCCGCCCCGCAGCAGCCAGCCGTGGCTGCCAATGGGCTTGTAATAGCCTTCCGGCGCGAAGGTCCGGGAGATCAGGAAATCGAGGCTTTCCTTAGCCGTGATTCTCAGCGCCGGATTGCCGGAAATCTTGTAAGCCTTAAGCAGCGCCCAGGGCAGCATCGAGTTCCCGTACGTAAGGCTGTCTTCATACCAATTCCAGCCTTCGCCCTTGGTGAGATTGTATTGGTCATTCAGCCGGACGGCGATCGATTCGATCAGCCCGCCAACGATAGCTTCAGGCAGGAAGGCCTGTTCTTCTTCTGTGCTTGGTGTATGCGGATAAGGGAAGGAGTAAGTGCGTGCTCCGGGAGTTTTGAGCAGGTAGCTAAGTCCGACAACGGCATAGGCCAAGGCCCGGGGAGAGCGCATTCCGCCGATATGCGGCAGCGCCTGGTTGATCAGATAGCGGCAGGTATTCAGCAGGTTATCCGGCAGAATGGAAGAATAGGCGAGTACGAAGCCCAGCGCCCAGAGGGTACGCCCCTGGCAATCCTCAGAGCCGCGCTCTTCCAGGAAGGAACGGTTATAGTCCATGAAATTCCGGAAGTTGCCTTCTTCAGTCTGTGCATGGTGGACGAAAGAGAGGTACGTATGGATCAGGTCGAGGGAGGCGTTGTCCTGAGTCTTTTTGTACATCAGCACAGCTGCGATTAAAGCCCGAGCATTGTCATCGGTGGTGTAGCCTTTGGCACGGTCGGGCACGCCGAACTTTGTATGCTGAAAGATTCCTGTATCATCGGTGATCCGGCGCATATAGTCAGTTCTGAACTGTGACGCTATAGGTGTCTGCATTAAATCACACTCCGGTCAGCCGGGGCGCGGAGGGCTAGGAGATCCTGAAAGATGGCCGCGTAGGTCTTCGCAACCTCACTCCACATCATCGTACTGCCAAGCTCCTGTGTACGCTGCTCCATATCCTTAACCTTGGCCGGATCATCCAGCAGCTCCAGAATACAGGCTTCGAGGGAAGCCGAATCACGGAAATTCGCCAGCAGGCCGCGGCCTCCGGCAAGCATCTCTTCGGCATAGCGGTAAGGAGTGGAGATAATCACTCTGCCATATCCGACGCCGTAAGCAAGCGTGCCGCTGACGGCCTGATCCTTGCCCAGATAAGGAGTCATATAAATATCGGACATCACCAGGGACTCGATGACCTCTTCCTGGGTCAGCAGCTTGTCGACGAACAGCACATTATTGACCAGGTCTAATTCATGCACCAGATCGGTCAGCTTTTGACGGTATACTTCACCTATCTCCTGTTTGACGACCGGATGGGTCTTGCCCCAGATAATATATAGCGCGTCCGGATGCTGCTTCACTACTCCGCTCATAGCCTCAATGGCATATTCAATGCCCTTGCCGGGACTCAGGAAGCCAAAGGTCGACAGGATTTTGCGTTCGCCGAACTTGTACTGGAGCTTCAGCTCTGCACGTGTGGAGGTCTGGACAAACGGAACGCCGTGATGAATGAAAGCTATTTTGGCGGCATTAATATGATAGACAGAGATCAGATCCTCTACTGTGGACTGGGCCATGGTCACCACCTTGACGCTTCCTTCGGCGAGCCGGGTGATGATCTCATGCTGCTTGGGAGTAGGCTTGGTTAAGACAGTGTGGAAGATAACCACGTAAGGGACCTGAAGCTCTTCTGTGAACTGCAGCAGATATTCGCCGCTCTCTCCGCCATAGATGCCGAATTCATGCTGAATGACTAGCAAATCGGTATCTGACTGGTTGATGTCTCTGGCTGATTCTATATAATCGGATAGCTGATGTTGGTTAATTTCCCGCATGACCTGATCCGTGTAACGGTAGTTCCCGTTGTTATTCATGGCGATGATGCGCGGTTTGTTGAAGCCCTGAAGCTTCGTGAATTCATCCAGCAGATCCTGGGTGAAGGTAGCAATTCCGCATTCTCTAGGCAGGCTGGTGGACAGGAAAACAATGTTTTTATTGCGGTTGCTGTGGTTCATAATAGAAAGCCTCCCTATTGATTATCGAACTTTTGGGGACAAAAAAAGAAAATAAAGCGGGCTTTATTTTCCGGAGATGAGTGGTATAAAATTTTGTTTCTGCAAATCATTTCCTGCCCAAACTATAACATGACCATTTAATCTTGTCAATTTATTGACTCCCTTGAAATCACCGGATATAGTGATGTAGGAGGTGTATGGATGCCAGTCATACGCAGTAAATTGAGTGAGGTTATGGAGAAGCATGACCCGAAATTATCGATTCGCAAGCTAGCGAAGGACATTAATTACCATTTCGATTCCGTCCGGCGGATGTACAAAGACGAGATGGTACAGTATCCCCGGGATCTGCTGCTGAAGCTGTGTACGTATTTCAATATTCAGCCCGGAGAATTGATCCGGATGGAATCCGATGAGAATGACTGGGACATAGATAAGACAAATGAATATGAGGAGGAAGGCAATGACAAGGAGCCCGGCGAAGACAGCAACCTGTAATGAACTACTGGATACCTTTTATGCCAATCTCCGTACCGTGCACGTGGAGAAGCTAGTCTTCTCCGGTGTGGGCGGGCGTGATGTCTACAATATAACGGCTCCGTTTCTGCATGACGGGGAGGAAGTGATCTTGGGAAGAGTTGAGGAACGGGATAGCGAGTTCTCTCAAGTCTTCTTTTTTACATCCGGCGAGGATGGTGTATGGGTTCCCCGTGCGCATACCCATACCTATAATCTGCAGGACCCTTGCGTAACCCGCGTCAAAGGAGAATTGATTGTCGGCGGAGTTGAGGTGATTACGGCTGGGGATAAGCCGCCCAAGATAGTCTCCTGGGTTACCCAGTTCTACCGGGGATACCGGATCGACTCGCTGCACCACTTCTCCTCCGGTCCGGAGCTGATGAAGGATATCCGGCTGATTGAGCTTCAGGATGGCAGAATCGGCGTACTGACCAGACCGCAGGGAGACCGGGGCGGCAGAGGACAGATTGGCTTCACCATTATTGATTCACTGGAGGAGCTGCATGAACAGACCTTCCTGGAGGCGGAGATTCTGCAGCATCAGTTCGTGCCGGAAGAGTGGGGCGGAGCCAATGAAGCCCATCTGCTTAAGAATGGCCATGTGGGGGTACTTGGACATATTGCCTGCTTCGACCCTCTGGGGAAGAAGCATTATTACGCTATGGTCTTCTCGCTTAATCCGGACACCTTCGAGACAACTCCGGTCAAAATCATTGCGGCCCGCAGCGATTTTCCGGTCGGCCCGGGTAAACGGCCTGATCTGCAGGATGTGATCTTCAGCGGCGGACTGGTACGCGGGACGGCCGGCCGGGCGGTGTTGTCTGTAGGCGTCAGCGATGCAGAAGCCTACAGAATTGAGCTTCCTGATCCTTTTGCCGAATACGAAGTGTAATGTTACTGGTTTGACTAGATTCTATGGTCATGGTACACTTTGTTTGACAAGAATTTATGGTCAAAGAGAGCGGGAACCAAGCAATGGGTATATTCATTCAACTAAACAATCGTACATCGGAAACAAAGTCCAACCTGAATGTGGCAAGAAAGCAGGGCCGCATCCCGGCTGTACTGTACGGGATTGGTAAAGATACACTCAGTCTTGAAGTGAACGAGAAGGAACTGCTGGAGATGCTGAGAACGAATCCGCGGGCAATTCTACAGGCGAAGCTGTCAGATGGAACGACCCTTCCGGTAGTGGTTCAGCACATTCAGAAGCAGTCGATGTCCGGTAAAGTGCTGCATATCGATTTTCAGCATGTGAACATGAGCATCAGCATGGACAGCAAGGTGACCATTCATTTTGCAGGCGAAGCTGTTGGCGTCAAAGAAGGCGGCGTACTGCAGGTGGAAATCTATGAAGTAGAGGTCCGCTGTATGCCGGGCGATCTGCCTACTTCCATGGAAGTGGATATCAGCGGCCTGGCCATCGGCGACCAATTACTGGTGTCGGATCTGATCTTCAAGGATGGAATTGAAGTGCTGACCGATCCAAGTACTGTCATGATTCAGATCAAGACTGTACATGAAGAAGTTGAAGAACCGGTAGTAGTTACTCCGGCTTAAATACAGATTAACGAATAATAGCCCCTTCGGGCAGAACGTATTCGGAATTCATGAGGATATCATGACTCCGGTTACGTCTGCTGGAAGGGGCTTTTTGTTGAATTATAAGAATTTATATGCTTCACGCTATACATTATCCTGCTATTTCTCGCCGAAACGGCAGCCGAATATTCGCTTACACCGGGACTTCCCGGCTGCTCTGGCTCATCGGGGCGCTGCAGAGCGGACAGGGCTTCGAGGCCAGGTGATCCTCGGCGGCGCCCGCCTTCATCCGGGTCCAGCCCTTACAGGCTTTGCCGGTGCATGTCCAGACCGGGACGGTGTGTGTTCTGACTGCGGATGAACCCGTAGCGCTGCTGCGGGTAACAGGCGTTCTGACTCCGGCCGCCGGAGCTGATGTATACGGGCGGGCTGCCGAACGGAAGGCCGCGAGCATGAAGCGCGAGACCTCCGCTTTTTTGCCCCGATGTCTTGCAGGCGAGCTGATGAACAGCTCCTCCTTGGCCCGGGTAACGGCCACGTAGGCGAGCCGGCGCTCCTCCTCCAATGCGGCAATGCCCGCTTCGGCTGCGGCTCTTGCGGCAGCCGTGCTGATCACCTTGACGGAGGCCTTCGCTGGCTTGCGGTCCTTGGCGCGGTCCTCCTCCAGCGCGGAGCTATGCGGCAGAATTCCCTCTGAGGCTCCGATCAGGAAGACGACGGGGAACTCCAGCCCTTTGGATTTGTGGATGGTCATCAGCGCCACCCGGTTGCCTTGCTCCTTCAGCCCCGGTTGCCGGTTCTGCTCGTTACGCTCCGTTACGTTGTCGATGAATTCGAGGAACAGCGGAATTGTAGCGAACCGCTCCGCCGATGCTTCCAGCTCATCCAGCATTTCTTTCAACGTCTCCCGGTGTAGCGTAGCCTGATGGCGCTCGCTGCCTTCAATGAAATAATCATAGAATACCGTGCGGATCTGGCGGATCGCCTGCACCGGCGTCAGCTCCCGCAGGCCGCGGATCAGGTCCAGCCGCTCGCGCAGCTTGACGCCCTTGAAATCCTCCATGCCCGGCATGGACAGCAGATGAATAAGCGGGCCCTGCTTCGCCTGTACCGCCTCCATGCGCCGGATATGCTCCATACCCTTGTCCCGGCTCATGTACAGCGTCGGCAGAATATTCTCCATGGCGGCGAAGTCCCTGCGGTTAACCGACAGGCGCAGGTGATCCAGCACTGGAGAGATCAGCCAATGCTCATAGAGCAGCTGGCCTTCCCCGTAATCAATATAAGGAATATCGCGCAGCAGCAGCAGCTCCAGGACCGCCCGGTTGCTGCTTGTTGCGCGGTATAACAGGGCGAAATCACGGTATTCCCTGGCTCCGCTCTGAGTTTCACGCTCAATATGCTCCACAATCTGTCCAGCCTCGTCATCTGCTGTCTGCGGACGCAGATAACGGGGCGGCAGACCGTTGCTGCGGAACGCCTGCAGCGTCTTGTCGCGTCGCCGTGAGTTATGGCGGATGATGCCGTTGCCCAGCCCGATGATCGCCGGACCGGATCGGTAGTTGATATCCAGCGTGATCACCTTGGCCTGCGGATACAGCTTCTCGAACTCCAGGATGAACTCGCTGCGGGCACCGTTGAAGGAGTAGATCGTCTGGTCATCGTCGCCGACCACCATCAGATTATCCTGCGGAGCAGCAACCATCTTCACCAGCTCATATTGCAGCGCATTCGTATCCTGGAACTCATCAACCATCACATATTGATACTGCTGCTGCAGCTCCCGCAGCAGCGCCGGCTGTTCCCGGAGCATCTGGTAGGCGAGCAGCAGGACATCGTCGAAATCGATCTTGAAATGATCGGTCTTCCACTGCTCGTACAGAGCCAGGATGGCCTTCATCTCCTTCTCAGCCTCGGTCGTCTCCGGCAGCTGCCCGGGCAAGCCCATGTTCATCTTGCAGGCGGAGAGCAGACTGAGCAGATTCTCCGGCGGATAGGCATCCTTCGGCAGTCCCAGCTCGCGCATAATCTGCTTCAGCAGAATATGCTGGCGGCGGGTCTCGTGGAAAATATCCTGCCGCAGCCCTTGCCGCCGCAGGAAATATAGAAAGAACGAGTGGAACGTACGCGCCTGCAGGCGCGCAGCATCCCCCTCGTTCACCCCAGGCAGCAGGGCGATCCGCCCGCGCATCTCTGCTGCTGCCTTACTGGAGAAGGTTAGCAGCAGCAGGCGTCCGGGGGCGATGCCGCGCACAGACAGCAAATACCCGGTTCTGCAGATCAGCACCGAGGTTTTGCCGGAGCCCGCTCCCGCCAGCGTCAGCAGCGGTCCGAGATGATGCCGCACCGCTGAGATCTGCGGAGGATTGAGCAGAATACCGCCGGCCTCCAGCCGCCTGAAATAAGCGGCATCGCTGTCCCCCGGCTGTACCGTCTCCCGGCTTGTCCGGGCTGAGGCTACCTCCGCCTGGGGTATATGCTCACCGCTGGCTCCCAGCGGGATATTATGGTATATAAGCTTGTTCATTAAGTTCACCTTTGTTTGTTTCTGAATGCGTGATCAGCCATGCAATTTTGGCCAGTATACACTATACCATTCCGCACTCTTTTCTGCACGGGGCTATCTCCCGGATGCATTCAGCTTGGCGAGAATGGAATTCACCCTGCGCTCGTATAGCCGGGGCTGATCCTCCTTGATCTCCTCCAGCAGGAAGGCCAGACACTGCCGTATTCTTGGCGGCATGCGCACAGCGATCTCAGCGTAATCCTTGCGGTAGCGGTCGTCCTGGAGAATTCGTTGATTCAGCACAATCGCCCAGTTGCGGGCATGCTCCAGCATCTCGGGCAGCGACTCCAGCAGCTGGGTGAGGTACATCTCCATCTGGACACTCTCTACAAAATGAACAAGGCTGAACATCACCTCTTCCTGCTCGGTATCATCGTCGAATACTTTGAAAATCTGGTGAATGACGGCATCCTCCGTATCACCGGCCAGACCCTCCAGTGCCAGATCGAACTGCTCGCATTCCAGCTCGGTGCGCAGCAGCCGGTTCTCATATAACCGGGCAATCCCGGGGTATAGATGGTTCATAGAATAACTCCTCCCAGCAGGAAATAACGCCATTTATCATAAAGTCCATTTTTTGACAGATGAGGATAATATATTGGACAAAGGACTAGCTGATTATAACAGATGTACAAGTAGAAGTGAGGTATGGAGGGATATCATGTTTATTCCGGTTCTGATGGAATTAACCAATGCCGAACGGTTGACGCTCATTCTATATCTGGCAGTCAACCTGGGCGCCATCTCATTATTATGCTTTCGGCGCTCGGGAACCGACCGCCGCTAACAGGAACAGCCTTCATGCGAAGGCTGTTTTGCTGTCGCTACGCTTGTTCCTTATCCAGAAGATGCCGCAGTCCTGCCGCTACACCATTCTCCGTATTACTTGATGTAATGAAGTCGGCGGTCTGCTTCAGAACGGGTGCGGCATTCTCCATGGCAATCTTGTACCCTGCCATCTCGAACATAGGCAGATCATTGTAGCTGTCGCCCATGACCGCCACTTGCTCCGCAGGAATCCCGTAGTGGGCAGCGAGCCTGCTTACACCGGCACCCTTATTCGCTTCCTTATGATTGATCTCGATATTGTTGACATGCGATGCGGTAATAATCAGTCCGGGAATGGCGGCGAACCGCACAGAGACTTCCTTCAGCAGCTCACGGTTCAGCGAGAAGACCAGGGTCTTATAGATCAGATTCTCTTCCTTGCTCCAGACGTCCTCCATCTTCTCCACGTAAGTTACCGCTGCCTGCTGGAACTGCTGATCAACCATCGCCTGTAGCAGCCAAGCCAATTCCTCAGGAACCTCAGTGTCCTTATGAGTAGCCAGCTTTTCCAGCTGTACCCGCTTGTCCAGCTCTACATATACGTTATCCTCTGTGTATACCTCGTAGTACAATTCAGGAACTTCATTCATCCAGCGCAGTGCGGGGATAATATCCTCTTTATTCAGCGGAGTGCTTGCCGCCACCGTCCGGTCAGCAAGCGTGATCACAGCACCGTTAAGACTCACCACAGGGCACTCCAGATCAGCCAGCCGCAGCTGCCGCTCAGCGTCCATATAGGACCGGCCTGTAGCAATAATCACGATATGCCCCAGACGCTGTGCGTGAAGAATAGCCTCTTTGTTCTCCCTGCTGATTTCGCCCTCCGCATTGAGCAGTGTTCCGTCCATATCCAGTGCAATAAGCATGAGATTGATCTCCTGTTCTATCTATTTATTGTAGGTTCCCCTGCAAGGCTGCGTATGCTTTGCCTGTATTTTATCATTATTTATCGGGAAACTAAAAATTAAAGTGTTCATCTATAAGATTGCAGTATAGATTGGCCGCTGCATGCAGCGTGACGGATTTTCAGAAAAGTGTGCTCACGTGGTACAATGAAAGGCAGACCTAGAGCGTGACTGCCTGGTTCGTCTGCTGAATACGAATGGGACGATGCCCGGGGTGCAAGCGGCTTGGGGTCGCTATGTAAGGGGGAAAAGATACTGATGAAATCCAGAAATTTAGCTACGATCTCTCTGGCCATTATGGCCTGCGGCTTTCTGTTCACGTTGTTTCTGCCGGAGAATCTGGCAGTTATTCTGCTGAGAGGGGGCTTCGAGGCAGGGCTGGTCGGAGGAATAGCCGACTGGTTTGCCGTGACGGCGCTGTTCCGCCATCCGCTGGGCCTTAGAATTCCGCATACCTCGCTGCTGCTGAAGAACCGGGATAAGCTGATCCAGTCTCTGATCTCTGCGATGGAGAATGAACTGCTGAATAAGGAGAGCATTGAGAATAAGCTGCGCACATTCAATATAATCTCGCTCGGAGCCACCGTACTGACCCGGTTCTTCTCCAGAAAGAAAGCGCGGCAGGAAGTGCTGGAGCAGCTGAAGGGCTTCGTACTGCGGCTTCCGGTAGAGCAGGCCGTTCCGTATATTCAATCGGCAGCGGCAAGCTACCTGCGTGAAGCTAAGCTCGGAGTTGCCGCAGACACCATTGCCACCAGTCTGATGAATGAGGGCAAGGATATTGCCGCTCTTGATTTTGCGCTGGAGGGGATCTCCGCCTGGAGTGGACGCCCGGAGACGCGGGCCATGCTGGGCAAGATCGCCAGTGAGAAGCTGGCTGAGGTCAAGCTTGGCGGACTGAAGGGAATGGCCTTCCAGGCCTTCGTCGGGTTCGTGGATGCCGATATGCTGGGGGAAATGCTCCAGGGTATGGTGCAGTCTACGATCCGTGACTTTAAGGAAGAAGATAGCCCCTACCGGGAGGAAGTCATCCGGGAGATCCGGGTGGCTCTGTTCCAGCTGCTGAGCGATGAAGCACGGATTGCCTCGCTGAAGAATTGGGCGCTGAATGAGCTTCAAGGGGAAGCGGCCGCCGCATTTGTACTGCAGCAGCTGCAAGGGCTGCGCGGCAAGGCGGTTACGCTGCTGGAAGAGGACCGGGTCCGGGGCGGGCGCAGGCTGTTCTCGATATATGCCCTACTTGTCCGGCGGGTTAGCCAGGAGAAGGAATGGATTCAGACATCAGAGGACCGGATTCGCGGTACGCTAATCTCCTTCGTGGAAGCTAATCATTACCGGATCGGGCAACTGGTCAAGGAGAACCTGGATCAGATGGACGATGCCGCTCTGGTCAATATGCTGGAGGAGAAGGTCGGCAAGGATCTGCAGTGGATTCGTGTCAACGGTGCCGTCTGCGGCTTTGTGGTCGGGCTGGGGCTTACCGTGATCCAGCTGATCTGATCATCGCAAGACCAGGAATTCATAGAGGCAGCAAGGCAGCCTCCGGGCCGTCCGTGAAGACGGAGACCGGGAGGAGGCTTTGCTGCCTCTTTCATAAGCAAGAGTCTTGATCATTAACATAACGATGCACCCTTTCTACAGCGAATAATAGGTTGTAGGGGGTTGCCAATATCTCGGTGGCTTACTGTATAGTGCATTTGTTTAATGGTAACGCTTACACGTGTAGTATATTATAAACTCCGGCTGCATCCTGCGAGAAGGATCAACACAAATCCGTATTACACATTGTCGCATCCTGACCGGACTTACAGTCCGGTGCTGTCCGCCCTCCAGGAAAGTATTTCAAGGTTAAGCGTTGTGCCCTTCGTTAACCGGAGGAGCCCTCAAGAAGAAAGCTTCCCCCTGGTTAACGTGAAGGCACCAGCTTCAGATAAATATTCTCCAGCAGCTCTGCGGTATGCTGCCATTCATACATATGCAGCGTATCGCTTCTTCCCTGCAGTCCGATCCTTGCGGCGAGCTCAGGATTGCGGCCGATCTGCAGCATACGGCTGGCAAAAGCAGCGGGGTTCCTGTACTGCTTCACCAGATAGCCGTTATGACCCGAATCGATAATCTCCCGGATTCCGCCGTTGCTGGAGGCGATCACCGGCAGTCCCGAGGCCATAGCCTCCACATTCACCAGCCCGAAGGATTCATGCTGCTGGGAGGGGCAGATCAAGCAGTCGGCAGCCTGGTACAGACTGTGGATATCCTTATGGGGGATATTTCCAAGAAAGGCTACCTGTACACCCAGCCGCCGGGCAAGGGCTCTCAGTTGCCGGAGATACGGCGGCTTCCCCCTGCCTGCGATCAGCAGCCGGGCAGGCATATGCCGGTTCAGGCGGTGCATGGCCCGGAGCAGAATGGGAACCCCCTTGCGCGGAATGACCCGGCCTACGAACAGGACCGTGAAGCCGGGACCAAGGCCATACACCGTGCGCAGACGCATCTTCTCCTGTGTTGATGCCGGGGTGAAGCGTGACAGGTCTGCTCCCAGGGGAACCACGCGAAGCTTGCTGCGAATGCCTGGGAACCTCCGGATAAGCCGCTGCTCCAGGGAGCTGCTGTTGGCTGTGACGGCATCGGCCATGGCCAGGCTGCGGGCGATACCGGGCTCCTGCGGCACGAACGTGAGAGAGTGAAGGAATGCCAGCACCGGAGTGCCGGGGTGCTGCCGCTTCACAGCAGCTACGAGCCGCGGCCGGTTATCGATCTGGATGAGATCGAACGGCTCGGCTGCTTCCAGGAACATAAGAACGGAGCTGCGGTACCGGGAAGGGGTGCCTGAGGGCAGCCGGATGAACTGGACCTGCTCGAGCTCATCCGTGTCAGGAAGCCCGGCGGCTCTGCGGCTTACGATGGTTACCTTATGTCTCTTGGCCAGCCGCCGGGCGATATTCCAGATGCAAATCTCTACAGAGCCGTCGCCCGGAACCGTGAACTGCTCCGGTGCAATCATGCAGATGTGCATTGTGGCCGCTCCTCCCGTTGCATAGTAGATAGGGTTCTTAACCTAACATATGCGTTCAGGCGTGCAGAAGACACAGGAGTAAGTAGTGGGCGTCGTCTGCGGCTTAGCTGCCTGTCTGTCTAAGGGTGGCGGCAATAACTCCGGCAATCGTCTGCTCATACTCCAGGATCTTCAGCTTCCCCGCCGCGATCTGCTTGTACCCGGAGACCATAGAGGATAAGGATTGTCCGGTGAGAGCCGGATTCTGCTTGCGGATGGCCGCCTTGAAGTCGCTCCAGTCTGCCGTTAGCCGCTTGTTCAGTGCAGAGACTGCGCTTTTCTGTGATTTGATTAAGCTTTGCGGTCTGTCAATGCCCGCCAGGGTCTTGCGGGCAGCGGCCATCCGGCGGGTACGGGTATCCTTGGCGGCCTTGAGCAGCGCTTCCTTGTCGCGGATCTCCTGGCGGGCCATTTGGACCAGCAGCTTCATGGCTTCCGACTGGGCCTTCAGGACGGAGTTCAGCGTCTTGTCCTTCAGTCCCTTGAGCAGGGAGATCCGCTTGTTCAGCGCGCTGTATTGATCGAACAGCGGCTGATAACGCTGCTTGGCACTGCTGACGGCGGTGCTCAGCTTGGTGATGGAGGCCTGGTCTATATTCTTGATGGACTCCCGGACTGCATTCAGCGCCTCTGTATTCTGATCATGAAGCGTCCTGATCTGCACCTCCCGGCTGTCATACCCGGCAGACAGGACGGTCAGCTCAGTGAACTGGCTCTTCATCCGGGCGCGGGCAGTGCTGTCTGCCTTAGCAGCAGTCAGATCAAAGGAAGCCTGAACCGATGAGGTAATCACCGTTGCTGCTGCCGAAGCCGGACCGGCCGGGAAGCTGAGGGCGAGGGCAATCAAGAGGGATAGCAGCAGACAACTGGGCTTGTACAGATTATTCATTACATTCCTCCGCTTGTCTTCATGTCCCGCAGCACAAAGAAAGCACCCGCAGTAAAGGCCAACAGGCCTCTATTACGGGTGCTTCCGGCGTAATGAGTCACGAAGATAGTTTTGCTTTTTATTATAGATATAATATCTTAATTTTGTCAATATTATCAATTTTAACTTATGCGAATCAAGGGGGAGGACCTTCATTTCATTCCGTGACGGTCTTATCGTATACTGTGAAGGAAGAACGTCAAGGGAAGCACAACAGAGGGTCAGCAGAAGCGCCAGCCCCAAAATGAAGGAGGCCTTAGGTGATGGATAACCTGGCTAGGAATAACAGCATTCTCGATCAAGCCTTCCAGTTATCTCCGGTGGGGATGGCTGTATTGTCTCCGGAAGGAGGCAGATGGATGAAGATTAATCCTGCTTTTTGCAATATGCTGGGCTGCACTGAGCCTGAATTTCTCTCAGGGACTCTATCGGGGGCCGGCCGGGACCTGCAGGAAGAATTCTCTATTCAGCGAATCGGGACAGAGCTTGCACAGCGGCAGGGACAGCCTCTCCAGGTGGAGCAGCGGTTCTCCGGCAGTGACGGGAAGCCGTCCTGGCTCTCCCTGACCTTCATCTATGCGGAAGAGGAGCCTTCCAGCCGGACCGTTATTGTATATGCACAGGATGTAACAGACCGCAAAATTGCTGACCAGCTGACCGTAGACAGCCGCGATCTGTACAATTTATTCATAAAAGACGATCAGAGTATGATCTCCTTCTCCCTGCCCGACGGGACGATAACCTTCATATCGCCGTCCTCCTATTCCCAGATCGGATACCATCCGGAGGAGATCGTCGGCAGGAACCGCGCCGATTTCTATCACCTGGAGGATGTTGAAGCCATCAACAGCTCCGGCAGCCTGCTGAAGAACAATATCTCCATCCGCCGCCTGCGCCATAAGGAGGGCCATTATCTGTGGTTCGAGACATCCTTCCATGTGGTCCGCGGCGATAAGGGTGAAATCACTCGGATTATGGGGATCGGGCGTAATGTTACACGGCGCAAAGCTAGCGAGGAGGCCCTTGCGTCCGCGCAGCGGGTGGCGCGAATAGGCTCATGGGGCTGGGATCTGGTGAAGGGCAGAATCACGTTCTCCGACGAACTGCGGCGTATTCTGCAATATAGTGTGGAGACAGGCCAAGTGAATCAGGAGGCCTTCCTGGCACTGGTCCATCCGGAAGATATCAGGATTCTGCAGGAGGCCGTAGAACGGGCTATGGGACTAGGGGAGCCGGGGAATACGGCTTACCGGATGATTTTGCCGGATGGGGAGGTCGTGATGGTGCATGTCCAGTGGGATGTCATCCTGGGACCGGAGGGCCAGCCAGCCCAGCTGTTCGGCATGATGCAGGATATTACGGAGCGTATGCATATGGAGGAGCAGCTGCGGGAGAGTGAACGGAATTTCCGGCTGATGTCGGAGAACTCCCTTGACCTGATCTCGCGCCATGCGATTAAGGACAGTATCTTCCTGTATTGCTCACCGGCCAGCCGTTCGCTGCTCGGTTATGAGCCTGAGGAGATGATCGGCACCAGTGCCTACGATTACCTGCATCCTGATGATCTGGAGATGATTCTGAATCAGATGGCGGAGAGCGTGGATTCGGGATTGATTCCGCCGGCCTCCTACCGCTACCGGCACAAGAACGGAACATATATATGGTTTGAGACGAACAGCCGGTATATTTTTGACGCGCAGGGCCGGAAGACGGAGATTATTGCCGTAGGCCGTGACATTACTGAACGCAAGCAATTCGAATCGAAGCTGCAGGAGAACGAGCAACGCTACAAATCCCTGTTCGAGTATAATCCTGCGGCGGTATATTCCATGAATCTGCAGGGGGATTACCTGACGGCAAATGCCAATCTGGAGAAGCTGACCGGCTACTCGCTGGAGGAGCTGCTGGGGAATTATTTCGGACCGCTGGTGGCTGAGAAGGATATCCAGAAGACGCTGCATCATTTCACCCTGGCCAGCCAGGGGGAGCCGCAGAGCTATGATCTGACGCTGATCCACAAAGACGGGCATCCGGTGGAGATCAATACGATTAATATTCCAATCGTTGTGGATCATCAGGTGGTTGGGGTATATGGGATCTCCCGCGATATTACGGATCATATCAGGTACACGGAGCAGATTGAGAAGCTGAGCAATGATTATACCCTGATTCTCAATGCCGTGTCCGAAGGGATATTTGGTCTGGACAACGAGGGGCGGGTCACCTTTATTAATCCTGCGGGGGCGCATATGCTGGGCTTCGAATGTGATGAGATTACCGGGCATCCTTACCTGGACCCCATCCAGCAGACCGCGCTTGACGGCAACCATTATCGGCCGGAGGAGTCTCCGCTGATGCGGGCAGTCCGGGCAGGAGAAGCCCATCAGAGCCTGGATGCGGTGCTGTGGCGCAAGGACGGCTCCAGCTTCCTGGCCGAGTACCAGGTTACCCCGCTGTTCGACAAGGGTGAGCGCAAGGGAGCGGTTGTCGTCTTCCGTGACACTACCGGGGAGAAGGAGATTATCAGAGCCAAGGAGCTGGCGGAGAAGGCGGACCAGGCCAAATCGGAATTTCTCGCCGTCATGAGCCATGAGCTGCGTACACCGATGAACGGAATAATGGGCATGACCGATCTGCTGAGTGAGACGGAATTGACGGAAGAACAGCGGGGGTATACCCAGATTATCAGCGAGAGCAGTGCATCCCTGTTATATATTCTTAATGAAATTCTGGATTTCAGCAAAATCGAAGCCGGTAAAATGACGCTTACCCGCGAGCCGGTAAGTCTGGCGGAATTACTCGACAATATCACGGAACTGTTCATACCGAAGGCCCGTGAAAAGAATATTGAGCTGTCCTGCCGCATGGCTGCGGATGTGCCGGAGCTGATCATGGGAGATGCGGCCCGGCTGCGCCAGGTGCTGGTGAATCTCGTCAGCAATGCCGTGAAATTCACCGAGACGGGACAGGTCTCCATTCTGCTCAGCAGAGAATATAGCAGGGATCGCAAGAAGCTGACGCTTAAATTCAGCGTGGCCGATACAGGGATAGGAATCCCTTCGGAGAAGCAGCCGCTACTGTTCCAGTCCTTCTCGCAGCTGCACCCGTCCATTAACCGCAAGTATGGGGGAACCGGATTGGGACTGGCCATCTGCAAAAAGCTGGTGGAGCTGATGGGCGGTGCCATCACGGTCGAGAGTGTCGTCGGGGAAGGATCTGATTTCTATTTTATCCTGCCTGTAGATATGGAACTGGATCTGGAGCATTTCAGCCATAAGGTATCCCTATGAGCCGGAGGCCTTCTGGTGAGCGATTGAAGGCGAAGGCGTATACACAGTGGGAGACAGGCGTAGCCTCGCCTTCCTCAGCCTGCGGGCCGGCGACCATGGCTGCCCTCCTGGAATATTGGCATTCGCATAAGGGCCGGACGTTTATTCCGGGTATCCGTCATTTTGATTCCATGGCCGCGCACATCAATTACATCTACACCCATCATGGCGGGACGCCCTGGGGCATGAGCGCACGCAGCTTTGTCAGAGGCCTCCGGGCGTACATCGGTGCAGCCCTGCCGCCTTTAAGTCACCGCTCTGACCTGATTAAGATATCCGTGTTCAATGATATCGGGCGCTACCAGGCCGAGATTGATGCCGGGCGTCCGGTTGCGCTCAAATTCGACAAGTGGTTCAGCCTCCGCTGGCGGGGCAGATATGCGTATGACTATCATTGGGTGCTGGGAATCGGCTATGAGGATGAGGAGGACGGCTCCTGCAAGCTGGTTGTCCATGACAACGGGGTGCAGCATCCGGGCGGCGGTTATACGCCGGGCAGAGAACGGCAGATCTCCTATTCAGCCAATAAAAAAATACTTACGATGGTGTCGCTCGACCTGCCGGAATAATAATCCTCCTATTCTCGCTGAAACGGTCCCGTCCTTTAAAAGGACGGCCAAGCCGTTTCCACTTGCAAAGTGTGATTCAAACGTTTGCACAAAGTTGGCGGTTAGGATAAAATTTCATTTAGAGAAATGAAGAGTTGTATAAAACCCAGGAGCCCTGCCGTATATTTAGTTAAGGGTAAAGGAGGCGGTAAGCCTTGTCAGTACAGAAGGAAATGAAGGAACCGATTGATTACGGGGACCCGGCGGCTACCAGCGGAATCTCCGTCTTCGACCGGAGTTTCGATGAGCTGTTCAGCTATGACGGAGAGGATCTTGGCCTAACCTATTCGGCGTCCGGCTCCGCGTTCTGTCTGTGGGCCCCGACGGCCCAGGAAGCGGAGCTGGTGCTCTATCCATCCTGGAAGGATGCTGCGCAGCGGCAGATACCCATGGTGCGAGACGTCCGGGGAACCTGGAGACTCAGCGTTCCGGGTGATCTGGACGGAATGTTCTACACCTACAAGGTGCGTATCGGTGATCTATGGAACGAAGCGGTGGACCCGTATGCCCGCGCGGTCGGGGTGAACGGGGACAGAGGGGCTATACTGGATCTGCGCAAGACCGATCCCGCACGCTGGACGCAGGATAAGCCGCCGCTGGAGGACCCGGTGGATGCGGTGATCTATGAGCTTCACCTGCGTGACTTATCGGTTCATCCTGCCAGCGGGATTAAGCATACAGGGCAATACCTCGGCCTTGCAGAAGCCGGAACCCGGGGTCCCGAGGGCATTGCCACCGGTCTTGATCATATTGCCAGTCTCGGTGTTACCCATGTGCAGCTGCTGCCTATCTATGATTATGCGACAGAGAGCGTGGATGAGACCCTTCTTACGGAGCCTCATTATAATTGGGGATATGATCCCAAGAATTACAATGCTCCTGAAGGCTCTTATGCGTCAGATCCGTATGTTCCGGGCCTGCGCATCCGGGAGCTGAAGACAATGATTCAGGCACTTCATGACCGCGGCCTGCGTGTCATCATGGATGTGGTCTACAATCATGTCTATGACGGCTTCCGGGTTAATTTCACCAAGCTGGTCCCTGGCTATTATCTGCGGTATAAGCAGGACGGGCGGTTGTCGAACGGCTCCGGCTGCGGGAACGACACTGCTTCTGAGCGCAAGATGATGTCCCGTTTCATCATAGAGTCCGTGTTGTACTGGGCTAAGGAGTACCATATTGACGGCTTCCGCTTCGATCTGATGGGACTGCATGATACAGGGACCATGAACGAGATCCGCCGCCGTCTGGATGAGCTGGACCCCTCTCTGATCACTATCGGCGAAGGCTGGGTGATGGACACGGAGCTGCCAGAGGACCTTCGGGCTAACCAGCGCCAGGCCAATGAGATGCCAGGCATCGGGCATTTTAATGACGGCTTCCGCGATGCGGTCAAAGGAAATATATTTCTGCATGACCAGAAGGGCTTCATCAGCGGCGGATTCGGCTTCGAGCGCAATGTGAAGGCAGGCATTGCCGGAGCGATCTACTACGGGCCCGGCCTTGGGCAATACGCCCAGGAGCCGCAGCAGAGTGTGAACTTCGTGGAGTGCCATGACAATCATACACTGTGGGATAAGCTGGTCTTGTCTACGGCAGGAGCAGAAGACGGGCAGCGCCGCGCTATGCACCATCTGGCCTCGGCTATCGTGCTGACGAGTCAGGGGATACCGTTCATTCATGCCGGGCAGGAGTTCCTGCGGACCAAGGACGGTGTGGAGAACAGCTATAAATCACCAGTGGAAGTGAACTGGCTGGACTGGGAACGCTGCGCGGAGCATGCTGAATCAGTAGCGTACATGAAGCAGCTGATTGCGCTGCGAGCGGCTCATCCCGCCTTCCGGCTGCGTACCGCCGAGGAGATCCGTGACCATTTGGTCTTCGAGGAAGCGCAGGCGCAGGCGGTGGCCTTCACCCTCCGCGATCATGCGGGAGGAGATTCTGCGGAGCATCTGTACGTTCTGTACAATGCCAACCCGGATGGTGCAGCCCTGAGGCTACCTGAGCTGGGCGAATGGAATGTGGTGTTCGGCGGGGAGCAGATCAGCGGACTGGAGGGCGGTATTTTAACCGCTGCAGGAATTGGAATGATTGTACTCGCTGTGAACTAATGGATAGGTACCGTGATATAGGTATTACGCTGAAGCAGGCTGCCGGGGCAGTCTGCTTCTTGCCCTACCGAATTTTACAGGCAGACATTAGAGCTGAAATGACAGTAAGCAGCCAAACCAGTAAACAGAGGATGGTAAGTATCGGGAACAAGCTAACTTCAAACATAGAATGGCCAAGACTGGTCTGAACGGCTATAAACATTATGCCAATCAACCAAGCTATGCAGCCTGTGTGTAGGAGCAGACGCTGTTTGCCGGGCAGTAGATTCGAATGTTCCAGCTGCCAGGCGGGTAACAGTAGGGTTTGGAGCGAATGGAGGCCAATTCCATGTAGTACAATATAATTGCCTCCAGCTCCGGTAAAACGGCCTTGTAAACTCATCATGATCAGGCCTGCCAGATTAGCTATGAATACCGACAGCAAGGCATAACGGATACCGGTGATAAGTACAGGGCGAGGCAATGGAGCCTTCATCCTCAAAAATTGAATAATAAGCAGGATACCTGAGACCACAAAAGAAAGAGAAATGACGCCAAATAAAGCTCCCCCAAGGGTGTCCACCAGGCCGCCAGCTTTAGAGAAACGGGGATTGAAGCCCCGAAAATTCTGCAGAGTTTCAATTACATAGCTGTAGGAAGCAGCAGCAATATTAAGCCGGCGAACCACTTTTCTCATGCGGACAGTAAAGCCTGCAAAGGGTAGAATCGCAGCGATGGAGAACAGAAAAATTCCTAGTGCTGCTGCAAACGAGAATACATTTTTAATATTACCCTCCGGCTGAACAACTGCCCCTTGAAAGAACATATAGACAGCAGCATTTCCCGCGATAATAAACCCAAGCAGTCCAAGGATAACGAGCGCTTTTTCACGTTTGAAAATAGAGACGGCAGATGCCATCAACTCGTTGAACATAGTAGGCACGATTCGATCACTCTCTCAAATTTATTTATCGATAAATAAATAATTAGCAAAATAATTGCAAGCAGTAACAGATAAGATTCATCCGTTTGCTGCTTGCACATCCTTTAATCTTTAGTCGTTTGTATGGACTGTTTTATTTCTGGTATATCAAGCACCTCGGATAACGTGACCAGCAGCCCCATGCTCATATAACGTATTGCATTTTCTTCCGCATCGGGTAACCCGGCCTTCTGGAATTTGCCAGTCACTTCATCAAAAATAGTCTTATAAAGCTTAGCAGAATGCTGTTTGATCCCAGCCTCCGATATGGTATAAGCCTGCATAACCATCAATACTTCGGAACGGTGTGTCTGCATTAAGTTGAAAAAGCTGCTGCCCATCGCGCCAACCAACTGATCAGCAGGTGCCTCGACTTCCATAAAAGTGTCATGAATCCGATCGTAGGCACGTTTTAACACAGCTATATATAAGTCTTCTTTGTTGTCAAAAAAATGAAAAATATAGGGCTGTGTAACTCCCGCGGCTTTAGCTACCATTGCAGTTGTTGTCCTGTAGTAGTCATATTCTGCGAATAAGGTTAATGCGCTTTCCATAATTTTTTGCTTTTTATCTTCCTTTGCTGCCATTGTGATCAGTTCCAATCATTTATTTATTGAACGATAAATAAATCATATAAAAGTATGATTTGTCTGTCAATATTACTGTTCTTTCTAATAGCTCGCTGTACGGAAACCGCCCATAAGCCCGCTTTTAAAAATAAATAGTATTTCCACGTAAAACACTACTTCATCTGTCGTAGTAATTATGCTACAATGAACCTAATTACTACGACAGATGAAGTATAGGAGGCAGGCAATTGATCAGCAGTGATGTGATTAGGGGATACAACGACACGATGATCCTCTACATGCTTCTGGACGGGGAGTCTTACGGCTATGAGATTTCCAAGAATATACGGAAGCTATCGGAAGAGAAGTACATTATGAAGGAAACCACACTCTATTCGGCATTCACCCGGCTGGAGAAGAACGGTTATATTGATTCCTTTTATCTGGATGAGACGTTCGGCAAGAGACGCACTTACTACCGCATCACTCCCCAGGGTCTTGCCTACTACCGGGCCAAATGTGAGGAATGGCAGATCACGCAGGAAGTTATCAACAAATTCATAAAGGAGCTGTGAGGAACTTGGATACCATCATTGGATACTTGAACAATATGTTCGCATCTCTGCCCAGAACGGAACAGATGGCGATGCTGAAGCAGGAGCTGCTTGGCAACATGGAAGAGAAATACTATGAACTGAAGCATGAAGGGAAGTCGGAGAATGAGGCGGTGGGCATCGTTATTTCCGAGTTCGGCAACATTGATGAGCTGGTCAGCGAGCTGGGGCTTGGAGAGGATCGTAAGGAGGAAGGACTACGGCTGCCCATGCTGGATGAGCTTGCTGTAGAAGAATTCATTGCTGCCAAAAGAAAATCCGGCCTGCTCGTAGGCTGGGGCGTAGGGCTGATTTTGCTGGGTGCTGCGCTGCTTATCCTTTTCTCGGGTCTTGGGGAGAACGGGGTCATGGGAAATGTATTCTCTGAAGATGCGATGAGTATGATCGGGCTGGTCTCCCTGTTACTGCTGCTCGGTCCTGCTATTGCGTTATTCATCTACAGTGGCACGAAAATGGAGAAATACAAATACATGGAGTCCGGGTTCAGTCTGCCGCATCCTCAGAAGGCGTATATTGAGCAGCGACAGGCCGCTTTTGCCGCCACGTATACGTTATCGCTTATCATGGGGGTGTGTTTATGCGTGTTGTCGCCGATTGCCATCTTTGTAACTTCTGCGTTTGGAGATGAATTCAGCTCATACGGGGTGGCCGTTCTGCCGATAATGGTGGCTGTAGCCGTGTTCCTCTTCGTGTATTACGGGAATATCCGGAGTGCGTACCAGCAGCTGTTGAAGACAGGCGATTTCAGTGAGGCGAAGCAGGAGGAGGGCCGGATTGTCGGCGCAGTTGCCGCAGTGGTCTGGCCGCTGGTTACTTGTGTTTTTCTGGTCAGCGGTTTCGTGTTCGACCAGTGGGAGATCAACTGGATCGTCTTCCCGTTAACGGGGATTCTGTTCGGGGTGTTCAGCTCGGTCTACAATATGTTCAAGAAAAAAGATGCTGCCTGAGTTTGCTATACACGATTTGCCACATAACGTTAACACAAAAGGTGACATTGCTCATGTTCCCTCCCTGCGGATAGGTGGTAATATGAAGGCATTTATTCCCCTTATGATAACCGTGCAAGAGCCTGTACCGGGGTGATTTGAAGCCCCGTTACAGCCTCTTGCTTCGTAGCTTTACAGTGACAGAATAACGGACGGTGACAGAAGAGTGTGTTTCTTTTTGGAGCCGGGTGTGGGCATGAATGAATGCCGTCTATTACCTTTCGGCGGCCAATCAGAGAGACTCGGAGGATGACAGGGATGGGTAAAACAACCGGATTTATAGAATATCAGCGGCGGACGCCTGCTGAATGCGAGCCAATGGAGCGGATTAAGAACTGGAATGAATTCTCGGTTCCGATGGAGGAAGAACAGCTGCGTGAGCAGGGTGCCCGCTGTATGGATTGCGGAACACCGTTCTGTCATGTCGGGCGTATATTGTCAGGGATGGCCAGCGGCTGTCCACTGCATAATCTGATTCCCGAGTGGAATGACATGGTCTATCGCGGGAACTGGCAGGTCGCGCTGAAGCGCCTGCACAAGACGAACAACTTCCCTGAATTTACAGGACGCGTCTGCCCTGCACCATGTGAAGGTGCTTGCACAGTAGGGAAGAACGGCGATCCGGTAACGATAAAATCGATCGAAAAAGCGATTGTAGAGAGAGGGTTTGCTGAAGGCTGGATCGTTCCTGAGCCGCCGCTTACTCGTACAGGCAAGAAGGTCGCCGTTGTTGGCTCCGGCCCTGCCGGGCTGGCCTGCGCTGCCCAGCTGAACAAGGCGGGACACAGTGTAACGGTATATGAGCGGGCTGACCGGATCGGCGGACTACTGACCTACGGCATTCCGAACATGAAGCTGGATAAGAAGAAGGTGCAGCGCCGGGTGGATCTGCTGGCGGCGGAAGGCGTGACCTTCGTCACCCGTACCGAGATCGGCAGGGATATTGCAGCGGCTCAATTACAGGAGGAGCATGATGCGGTCGTCCTCTGCGGCGGCTCGACTAAGGCGCGGGACCTGCCGCTGGAAGGCCGGGAGTTGCGCGGCATTCATCAGGCGATGGAATTCCTGACGCTTAATACGAAGAGCCTGCTGGATTCTGAACTGGCTGACGGGGAGTATCTGTCGGCGGCGGGCAAGGATGTGGTCGTCATCGGCGGCGGAGATACGGGTACGGACTGTGTAGCCACTTCGATCCGCCACGGCTGCCGCAGCGTAATCCAGCTGGAGATTATGCCGCAGTCCCCATTGACCCGCCAGCCGGGCAATCCTTGGCCGGAATGGCCGAAGGTGCTGAAGGTGGACTACGGACAGCAGGAGGCGGCTTCTCTGTATGAAGAAGATCCGCGCCGCTATGTGGTGAATACCAAGCGTTTTGTCGGCGATGCGGGCGGCCATGTGCAGGAGCTGCATACGGTGCGTATTGAATGGAAGCGTACAGAAGACGGGCGGATGGCCCCGGTAGAAGTACCGGGCAGTGAAGAGGTCATTCCGGCGCAGCTGGTGCTGCTGGCTTTGGGCTTCACTGGACCGGAGGAGACAGTGCTGGGACAGCTTGGTGTGGAATGCGATGAGCGTTCCAACGTTAAGGCAGAGTTCGGAGCGCAGGCAACGAATGTGGAGGGAGTCTTCACGGCCGGTGACATGCGGCGCGGCCAGAGTCTGGTGGTCTGGGCGATTAACGAGGGCCGCCAGGCCGCCCGCGAGGTAGACCGCTTTTTGATGGGCTCGTCCAATCTGCCTTGAGACGGCTGTGATGCGACCGATTGTTGCATCTATTGCAGTTTTGGTGCATGGATACATGGGAGTTTAGGCGAAATGTTGCACAAATTGCAGGAAATCATCCCGCATTCAGCTTGAAGGAGAAGGAATCCTGCTTTTTGTGCAACAATAGCTGATTCGTGCCGGAATGGTGAGCGGAATGTTGCATTTTGGGCAGGATATATGGACAGAGAGGAAGCGTACGAATGAAGCTGATGTTTATTTCCGATATTCACGGATCCCTGTACTGGCTGGAACAGGCGCTGGCGAAGGCGGAGGAGGAGCAGCCGCACACGCTGGTTATTCTGGGGGATTTCCTGTATCACGGACCGAGGAATCCGCTGCCGGAGGGGTATAATCCGCAGGGGGTCGCCGACAGGCTGAATGCTTACAGCCAATCGGGCAAATCGCTGGCGGCGGTGAGAGGTAACTGTGATGCCGAGGTGGATCAGATGCTGCTGCAGTTCCCGATGATGGGCGACTACGTGCTGATTCTGCATGAGGGCCGGAAGATCTACGCTACGCACGGGCATGGCTTCAGCATCGACCACTTACCGGCGCTGTCCCCGCAGGATATATTCATTCAGGGGCATACACATCTGCCGGTGGCAGAGGTGAAGGACGGCATTACCCTGCTCAACCCCGGATCGATTGCGCTACCCAAGGAGAACAACCCGAACTCCTATGGCGTTCTGGAGAATGGTGAGTTCAGCATTAAGGATTTTGAGGGCAATATAATCAAGCGCATCACTCTGTAAAATCGATTCATCCCCGAGGATCTCTGATTGTAGTCCCGCAATCTCTCTGATTGAAGTCTCACAGTTTTTCTAATTCCAGTACCGCAGATTATTATGCTTCTATGGCAGTCCCTCTGGATATTTCCAGAGGGATTATTGCTGCACAGCAATTGAGCCTGCCGGCATATTCATGTATGATGGGTGAGGAGCTTGCGGGTAGATCCCCGGCTTCAAAAACTAAACAGCAGAGGTAACTAAATGATGCATCCACGTGATTTACACTATACAATGCCTGCCGAATGGGCCAAGCATGAACGGACCTTCATTTCCTGGCCGGTGAAGGACTCTATGGTACACCCTGATAATCATGAAGCGGTTAGTGCGGGCTATGCCGAGATTATCCGGGCGATTGCCGAATTCGAGCCGGTGACGGTTATCGTCAATCCAGAGGAGCTGGATCAGGTAGAGAAATTGGCGCTCGGCGGGAATGTAACACTGCTCCCCGTCCGGCACAACGATGCCTGGCTGCGGGACAATGGACCGACCTTCCTAACGGGTCCTGACGGGAAGCTGGCCGGGGTCAACTGGAAATTCAATGCCTGGGGCGGCAAATACTCGCCTTGGGATCTCGATGATGAGGTAGCTCCGCAGATTCTGAAGCACCTGGGAGTCAGCGCATTCGATGCTCCGCTGGTGATGGAGGGCGGCTCGATTCATACGGATGGTGAAGGCACGCTGCTGACCACCGAGGAATGTCTGCTCAACACCAACCGCAATCCGGGCTTAAGCCGCGAGGAGATTGCTGCATATGTGAAGCAATATACCGGGACCGAGTCCATCATCTGGCTGAAGCGCGGCCTCAGCGGGGATGAGACGGACGGGCATGTCGATAACATCGCCTGCTTCGCGGCACCGGGCAAGGTGATTATTCAGGTCTGCGAGGACCCGCAGGATGAGAACTATGCGATTACGCAGGAGAATCTGCGCATCCTGGAGCAGACGGTTGATGCCAAAGGCCGGAAGCTGGAGATTATCCGCATTCAGCAGCCGTCCCGCGTGGACTTCGAGGGCAGCCGCCTGACGCTGAGCTATCTGAACTTTTATTTTGTGAACGGCGGAATTATCCTGCCGGTCTTCGGCGGTACAGCGGCTGAGACGGACAAGCTGGCTGAAGAGACGCTGGCCGGGCTGTTCCCAGGCCGCCGTATCCGTACCGTGAACGGAATGGCCGTGATCGGCGAAGGCGGCAACGTGCATTGCACCACCCAGCAGATGCCTGCGGTGGCTGGAGCTTAACGAAAAGCGAAAAGAAGCGGAGGGGAAATTTGGAACTGTAGGAGCGTTAGCGATCGCCTTTGTCACCGGATTTCAACCGCGAGTAGCGGATTAAATCAAGAAATCTGGGGACAACAGCGACCGGAAGTCCAAATGTTCACCGCAGCGACGACCAAGCTTTGAGTTCTAAGTGTTATAAGTTCAACCAAGGAGGAACAACCATGAGACAAGTAAAAGTAGCCGCGACGCAAATGAGCTGTTCCGGCGACATAGATGAGAATATCCGCAAGGCGGAGACACTGGTAAGAGAGGCAGCCGCCCAGGGTGCGCAGATTATTCTGCTGCAGGAGCTGTTCGAGACGCCGTATTTCTGCCAGAAGGAGAAGTCAGATTACTATGCCTATGCTACGGAGCTGGAGCAGAACAAGGCGGTGAACCACTTCAAGGCTATTGCCAAGGAGCTTGCGGTGGTGCTGCCGATCAGCTTTTATGAGAAGAAGAATTATGCGCGGTACAACTCGCTGGCGGTCATTGATGCGGACGGAACCGTGATGGGCAAATACCGCAAGAGCCATATTCCTGACGGTCCGGGCTATGAAGAGAAATTCTACTTCAACCCGGGCGATACCGGCTTCAAGGTGTGGAATACCCGCTATGCCAAAATCGGAGTCGGCGTATGCTGGGACCAATGGTACCCGGAAGCTGCCCGGGTGATGAGCCTGATGGGTGCGGAGATTCTGTTCTACCCTACAGCGATCGGCTCGGAGCCGCAGGATGGGTCGATTGATTCCAAGGATCACTGGCAGACCTGCATGCTGGGTCATGCTGCCGCTAACCTGATTCCTGTCGTGGCCTCCAACCGGATCGGCAAGGAGACTGACGAGGATTCCAGCATTGACTTCTACGGCTCGTCGTTCATCGCTGGTCCGCAGGGCAACAAGATTGTCGAAGCCGGACGGGATGAGCAGACGGTACTGGTCAGCGAATTTGATCTGGATGCCCTTGAGGTCGGCCGGATTGAATGGGGGATCTTCCGTGACCGCCGTCCGGAGCTGTACCGGATGATTGCTTCCTATGACGGCGATTTGACCTTCTAACTTATGTGCTAATATGTATAGACCATTCAGTAAGCAGCCAGAATGCTGCCGGAGCTCTCTCCGGGGCATTTTGGCTGCTTTTTTGCATGAGATGTTACAATATATCGATAATAATGTCATATTATATTACACGCAAGGATAAAGTTAATTGTCATCACTACTCTAATCTGATAAAATCTCCTTAAGTTATTTTACAAATAAGTAGGGGGATTGGAGAATGGGAATCCGGAAAAAGTGGGCGATGTCAGGTATGGTAGCACTCCTGGTCTTGGCAATGGCGGGTTGTAGCTCTGGTAATGAGGCGAAAGGCGGCAGTGCGGACGGGAAAAGTCTCAAAATCGCTACCGATGCCAGCTATGCACCAATGGAGTATATGGATACCGATACGATCAAGGGCTTTGACATTGATTTCATTAAGGCGGTGATGGCGGAGGCTGGCATCGATTACACGGTCACCAACACAGGCTGGGATACCATGCTGACGAGTGTGAAGCAGGGCACTGAATATCAGGCGGGTGTATCCTCGGTATCAATTACAGATGAGCGCAAGGAGACCTATGACTACTCCATCCCTTATTTCGAATCTACGAACATGATCATGGTGAAGGAAGGCAGCGACATCAAATCCGCCCTGGACCTGAAGGGGAAGAAGGTTGCGGTTCAGGCAGCCACGACAGCAGATGAGCTGATGAGCGGCATTATGGGCGTCGACAACGGCAATCTGAAGCGGTTCGACAGCAATGCGGTAGCGCTGATGGAGCTGAACGGCGGCGGAGCGGATGCGGTGGTTGCGGATATCGCCATCGTGAACGAATACATCAAGAACAACCCGAAGGAGAAGCTGACAGGCATTATCGACAAGGAGAATTTCGGTTCCGAGTACTACGGTATCCTGTATCCGAAGGGCAGCGAATGGAAGGAGAAGCTGGACCCGGCGATCAAGAAGATCATCGAGAACGGCAAATATGCGGAGATCTACAAGGAATGGTTCGGCGAAGAGCCGGACACGGCGGCGCTTATGAACGCGAAGTAGCATAGGGGCCGGCACAACTAAGCATGCGTAATGATTGCTATTGCGCGTGCTTCTTTTTTTGAGCAAGCCACAAGCAGAAGAGAAGGGAAGAATTCTATGGATTTCAGATTCGACATCATCGTTCATTATTTACCGGTTCTGCTAAAAGGGACCCTGTTCACCATCGGCGTATCGCTGGTCTCCATTCTGTGCGGCTCCCTGCTGGGGCTGATTATCGGCTTCGGCAAAATGGCACCCAAATGGTATTTCCGCTGGCCGTTTCACGCGTATATTAACCTCTTCCGCGGTACGCCGCTCTATGTGCAGATTCTGATCGTCCACTTCGGGCTGATCCCGTTGTTCTACGGCAAAACCTATGCGCTGATGAGCGCATTCGTGGCGCTGTCGCTCAATTCCGCCGCCTATTCTGCGGAGATCTTCCGCGCCGGTATCCAGTCCATCGACCCCGGTCAGCGGGAAGCGGCCCTATCCCTCGGAATGACCCGGCAGCAGGCGATGCGCTTCATTATTCTGCCCCAGGCCATCAAACGGATGGTTCCCGCCTTCGGGAATGAATTCATCGTGCTGGTTAAGGATTCCTCGCTGCTGGCGCTGATTGCCGCCCCTGAGATTATGTACTGGAGCAATACCATGAAAGGCCAATACCTGCGGATCTGGGAGCCTTATCTGACCGCTGCACTGATCTATTTCATCCTGACCTACTCCCTCAGCAAGCTGCTTAATTATATCGAACGGAAGGTGTAACCCCTATGGAACCGGTAATTTCAGTCAAGCATCTGCACAAATCATTCGGTGCCCATCAGGTACTGACGGATATCAGCGTCGACATTCACAGCCGGGAGGTTGTGGTCGTCATCGGGCCTTCGGGCTCGGGCAAATCGACCTTTCTGCGCTGCCTTAATCTGCTGGAGCAGCCGCAAAAGGGCGATATTATCATTGAAGGCACTTCCTTGATGGCCAAGAGCACAAGGATTAACGATATCCGTACTGAGGTGGGGATGGTTTTTCAGCAGTTCAATCTGTTTCCGCACCGCACAGTGATCGAGAACATCATGCTGTCCCCGATGAAGGTGCGGAAATGGACGGAGGATCAAGCGAGGCAGAAGGCTGTGGAGCTGCTGCAGAAGGTGGGCCTCAGTGAGAAGGCGGAGATGTATCCTGCCTCGCTCTCCGGCGGTCAGGCCCAGCGGGTGGCGATTGCCCGGGCGCTGGCGATGGAGCCGAAGATCATGCTGTTCGACGAGCCGACCTCGGCCCTGGACCCCGAGATGGTGGGCGAGGTGCTGGCCGTAATGAAGGAGCTGGCCCTTGAGGGGATGACTATGGTTGTGGTGACCCATGAGATGGGCTTCGCCCGTGAAGTTGGGGACCGGGTGCTTTTTATGGAGCAAGGGGCCATAGTGGAGCAGGGTGCGCCGGAGCAGTTGTTCGGCAGCCCGTCGCATGAGCGTACACGGGAGTTTCTGTCCAAGGTGCTGTAAGAATCGCCCAAAGTAGAATATTGTTATTTAATCGGTTATATTAGAAGAGTAAGAAATAGGCAATAAGTCCAAGCGTGAATAGCTGCCCAGGGTGGCGGGGAGGAGGCTCGGAGATATCTTTTTTTAAAGTATAAGGATGTCAGCGGTTCTGCATAATGATTGATCCTTATATTTCCGGCAGAAAAGGATAGGGTGCTTAATAAGACGGCATAGGCTTTCTGCTGGTCATAATTCCATAATGATAGAAGGAGAATACGATGAGCACATTCAAGAATTGGCTGAATACCACCAAGAGCGGACTGACGGATCAAGTGAAGAAATTTAAAAATAAAGACTTTATGAACGCGGTGGTGGCGGGCTGCGCGCTGGTTGCTGCTGCTGACGGCAAGATTGAGGAAGCTGAGAAGAACAAGATGGCGGGATATATGAATCTCAGCAATGAACTCAAGGTATTTGACATGAGGGACGTCATTGCCCAGTTCAATTACTATGTCAGCAACTTCGAATTCTCGCCGGAGATCGGTAAGCAGGAAGCGCTGAAGGCCATCGGGAAGTTTAACGGCAAACCGGAGGTTGGACGGTTAATCGTGGGCGTATGCTCGGCGATTGGTGCAGCAGACGGTGACTTCGATGAGCATGAGAAAGCGGTTGTGCGGAATATCTGCAATGTACTGGGACTTAGCCCAAGCGAATTCAGCCTGTAATTACAGGCTGGATTTCATTTGCTAATTACTGAAACTTTAGGCGATTCATCGCCGTATCACTGATGTAACACCCGCAAGCATACTTCTATCTGGAAACGGAGGTACTTCAAGTTGGCTGGAATTAATCTGGTAAAAGGTCAGAAGATCGATTTAACCAAAGGCAATGCCGGACTGTCTAACGTAATCGTAGGACTGGGCTGGGACCCTGCCGAACCGGCAAGAGGATTCTTTGGGGTTAAAAAACAGGCGAATGTGGACTGCGATGCTTCAGCGCTGCTGCTGAATGAGAACGGCAAGCTGACGAACAAGCTGAACCTTGTCTGCTTTCACAACAAACAGAATGCGAATAACTCTGTAGTCCACTCGGGGGATAATCTGACGGGTGAGGGCGACGGGGACGACGAACAGATCATGGTGAATCTGAAGCAGATTCCTGCCGATGTCCATAAGGTCCTTGTTGTGGTTAACATCTACGATGCGGTGAACCGCAAGCAGGATTTCGGAATGATCAAATCTGCGTATATCCGCATTATTAATGCGGCAGGGAATGCAGAATTGGTTAAGTTTAATCTGACAGAGAATTATACAGGCTTCACGGCACTGATCTGCGGTGAGCTGTACCGTCATGGCGAAGAGTGGAAATTCGCAGCCATTGGTGAAGCGGCCCACGCCGCGCATATCAATCAGCTGGCAGAACGCTATATCTAAATCCAATTTGAGAAAAGAGGGCTCTATTCATGGCTATTAACTTATCCAAGGGACAAAAAATTGATTTAACCAAAACGAATCCAGGCTTGTCCAAAATCACAGTCGGCCTAGGATGGGATACGAATAAATACGACGGCGGTAAGGACTTTGACCTTGACGTTTCCGTGTTCCTGACGAATGCCAGCGGTAAAGTAGATAAAGAAACCAACTTCATCTTCTTCAACAACAAGCAGAACGAGAACGCTTCTGTCGTACACACCGGCGATAACCGTACCGGGGAAGGCGACGGAGATGATGAGCAGGTTCAAGTCGATTTGCTTAATGTTCCTGCAGATGTGGACAAGATTGCCTTCACCATTACCATCTATGAAGCAGAATCCAGAAGCCAGAACTTTGGACAAGTCTCCCGTTCTTATGTACGTATCGTCAACGATGCGAACAGTGAGGAACTGATCCGTTTTGACCTGGGTGAAGATTTCTCCGTTGAAACAGGCGTAGTTGTAGGCGAATTGTACCGTAACGGCGCAGAATGGAAATTCAATGCGATTGGCAGCGGCTACAAGGATGGTCTCTCCGGCTTGACCCGTGATTACGGTCTGCAATAAGGCTCTGACATTACGGGAATTAAATCTGTAAGGAAAGAGGGTTTTTGACAGTGACGATCAGTCTTTCCAAAGGACAGCGGATTGATCTTACCAAGACTAATCCGGGTCTGACCAAGGTAGTTGTAGGACTGGGCTGGGATACAAACAAGTACAGCGGCGGCAAGGATTTCGACCTTGATGCATCAGCATTCCTGCTGCATGAGGACGGCAAAGCCAAAAGCGAAAATGACTTTGTATTCTATAACAACCCAAGCGGCGGTACTGGATCTGTAACCCACACAGGCGACAATCGTACAGGGGAAGGCGACGGGGATGATGAGCAGATCGTCGTAGACTTCAGCCTGGTGCCTGCCAATATTCAGCGGATCGGGATCACGGTCACGATCTATGATTATGAGGCCCGGGCACAGAACTTCGGACAAGTCTCCAACGCTTTCGTCCGCGTAGTGGATGCATCCAGTGACCGTGAGATTCTGCGGTTCGATCTGGGCGAGGATTTCTCCACCGAGACGGCTGTGGTCTTCTGTGAATTCTACCGCCAGGGGGCGGACTGGAAATTCCAGGCGATCGGCAGCGGCTTCGCCGGCGGACTAAGCGCGTTATGCAAAAACTACGGGCTGGACGCGCAATAAGAGCTTCAAAGGCGGGATCATCATCGATCCTGCCCTTTTTATACACAAAATCTGATAAGTTGCGCTCTTATCCATGTATAAAGGTGGCGTAAGAATGAATACAGAAGTAGTCAAAGGACAGAAAGCAGACCTGACCAAAGGGAACCCGGGGCTCCGCAGCATTACGGTTGAGATCGGGTGGAAAGCTCCGTCTTCCATGGATATTGATGCTTCCGCATTCCTGCTTGGAGCTGGCGGTAAAGTCGGCAGTGACGACGATCTGATCTTTTACAATAACCCGTCTACTCCATATATCACTTATAAGGATGTGCCGGGTACGGCTTCGGGCGGACTGAAGCAGTTCGAGGTCTCGCTGGAGCGGATTCCGGCAAACATAGTGAAGATTGCCTTCACGCTTACTCTGTATGACGGAGAAAACCGCAAGCAGATGTTCGGACAAATGAGTGAAGCGGAGTGCCGGATCGTGAATCAGGCGACAGGTGCGCAGCTTCTGCGGTGTAACCTTGGAAATCAGTTCTCTGTGGAAACGGCTGTTGTAGTTGGAGAATTATATAGACATGGTGAAGAATGGAAATACAGTGCGATTGTTGCGGGCTTCTCGGGCGGGCTTAAGGCGCTCTGCGGCAACTATGGCATAGAAGTAGAGGACGAGCCTGCGCCGGCACCGAAGCCGCCTGAACAGACGCCTCCGCCGGGACGCCCGCCGCTTCAAGTGCCGCCGCCCCGCGCAGAGTCATCCAGACCGAATATTGTGATTCCGCCACCGCCTGCACCGGCACCCCCTAAGCAGGAGGCTGCTCCCACACCGGCGCTGAATCTCAATCTGAAGAAGATTGAGCTGAAGAAGAAGGGCGATTCGATTAACCTGAAGAAATCCGCCTCCGGTCTGGGTGAGCTGCTCATTAACCTGAACTGGAACCAGAAGCAGGGCGGAGGGCTGTTCAGCCGTAACAAGGGCGGGGTAGATCTCGACTTGGCCTGTCTGTATGAGCTGAAGAATGGCAGCAAAGGCGTGGTGCAGGCACTGGGCAATGCGTTCGGCAACCTCCAGCAGCCGCCGTACATCATGCTCGATGGAGATGATCGGACCGGCTCCGTAACATCTGGCGAGAATCTGCGTATAAACGGAAGTAAGGTCGCCCAGATTGAACGGATTCTGGTGTTTGCCTTTATTTACAAAGGAGTTACCAACTGGTCCGAAGCGGATGGAGTGGTTACCCTGAAGCAGGATGGAGGACCGGATATTATCGTTAATCTGGACGAGCATAACAACCGTAAAGGCATGTGCGCCATCGCGCTGATCCGGAATGTGGATAACGAGACCTTCAGTATTGAACGGCTCGTGCAATATTTCAGCGGTCACAGGGAGATGGATGAGGCTTATGGCTGGGGGCTTCGCTGGGTAGCGGGAAGCAAATAATTTGATATTACCGGAGGCGCAAGTGGAATGGACTGGTTCAGTGATTTTTTTAGGAGTATCGGTGAGAATTATGGGCATTTCTTCTCATGGAGTGATATTGCAGGAACGCTCTCCGACCCTGTCAGCTGGGGGATAATCGGAAGCTTGATTCTGCTGGAGGGTCTGCTGTCCGCTGATAACGCGCTTGTACTGGCGGTCATGGTTAAGCACCTGCCGAAGGAGCAGCAGCGTAAGGCGTTGTTCTACGGTATTATCGGTGCTTATGTATTCAGATTCCTGGCGATTGGGCTGGGGACCTATCTCGTCAAATTCACGCTGGTGAAGGTGCTTGGAGCCTTGTATCTCTTCTACATTGCCTACAAAGGGTTGTTCAAGGGCAGCGGAGAAGAGGGAGAGATTAAGAATAAAGGCGCCTCCTTCTGGAAGACGGTACTCCTCGTTGAATTAATGGATATTGCCTTCAGTATTGACAGCGTGGTAGCTGCGTTTGGTCTTAGCAGTGAAGTATGGGTACTCTTCCTGGGCGGTATTCTCGGCGTACTGATGATGCGCGGAGTGGCACAGGTGTTTCTCAAGCTGATTGCCAGATATCCTGAACTGGAACAGACAGCATTCCTGCTTATTGCACTGATTGCCGGTAAAATGCTTGCCGGAGCCTTCGGCTATGAATTGCCGCATGTAATTTTCTTCGGTATTCTAATTGCGGTGTTTGCAGGTACTATTGTGTATAGCGCAAGCAAACGCAAGAAGGCTGAGAACCACAAGGCCTGATGGTTCTGCGTGCTTTATCTATTTATCCTTTATAGCTGTGCAGGAAGGCGCGGGGTTCACGGGAAGGGTGGACTCCGGCACGCCTTTCGGGTAATCGTAATAGGTTTATAGCATGGCCTTTGCTTGGGTTCTAAGCAAGCCGGATACCGTCCCCGAGAGGACGGCATAGCTGGTTCTGCTCGCAGCCAGAGGTCATTTGTATTGTGCTGGCACAACATTAAGGGGGAAGGGCCTTGAGATATTTCGATTACCTCACACAAGAACAGGAAGCCTCATTATTCCATGTTCCGCCGGTTTCATTTGATCATACTACCCGCAAGGATTTACTGGCTTATGCCGTCGGAGCAGCCCTTTATATGCCGGCCACCCGTGCCAGTGTTGCCGAAGATATTATTAAGCTGAGAGCCTCAGGACTTATTACGGTAATCATAGATCTGGAGGATGCCATCGGGGACGGTGAAGTGGATTATGCCGAAGAATCCATCGTCAGGCATCTGGCGTTCCTGTCCGCTTATGCGGAGAATGAGCCGGAACAGCGCGGCAGTCTTCCGCTGCTGTTCATCCGGGTGCGTAACCCTGCACAGCTGCGGGATCTGATCTTTCGGCTGGGATCATTAATCACCATGCTGACCGGCTTCGTCTTCCCCAAATTCTCCGTAGAGAACGGTACGGATTATTTCGAGGCCATTGCCGATTACAATGACACACGCAGCTATTCAGCCCCGGTGCTGTACGGGATGCCGATTCTGGAGAATGCACCGATCATCTACCGGGAGAGCCGGATGGATACTCTGCTTGGGGTCCGCGATCTGCTGGGGCAATACCGCGAGTATGTACTGAATGTCCGGATTGGAGCGACGGACTTCTCCAGTCTGTTCGGACTGCGGCGCAGCCCGGATATCAGTATTTATGACCTGACGCCGATCCGTGACTGCATGTCGGATATCATTAACGTCTTTGGCCGTGTGGAGGAAGGATACGTGATCTCGGGTCCTGTGTGGGAGTATTTTGCCAGCAAAGGACACCGGGTCCTCCGCCCGCAGCTGCGGGAGACACCCTTCGAGGATACCTACGGCAAGCATGGCCGCGAGATGCGCAACAGCTTCATTTCAAGCTCGATGGACGGGCTGATCCGGGAAGTAATTCTGGACAAGGAGAATGGCATTGTGGGCAAAACCATTATCCACCCCTCCCACCTCAGACCCGTGCAGGCGATGTATACCGTAATGCATGAAGAGTATGTGGATGCCTTAAGTATTGTAGACAGCAACGATGGCAGCCGCGGCGTGTTCAAGAGTGAATACTATAACAAAATGAATGAAATCAAGCCTCATTTGAACTGGGCCAGACGAATTTTATTACGATCTCAAATATACGGGGTGTTACATGAACAACAGCATTTTGTCGGATTACTACCCGAGAACGAATACACACACGTTTAATATCGTCGAGAATCTGCAGGTTACGGTAACAGAAACCTCCAATCCTTTTCATATGCCTGTGGAGTCCTTGTTCTCTATGGCTGCACGAATCAATAAGAAGCGCTCCTTCCTGTTCGTCAGCAAAGTGCTTGGCAAGCACATTCCCGTAGGGCCCTATACCCCGCTGCTTAGCGGAGCGGCACTCGCCTTGCTCCTGTATCTGGAGATGAGCGCGGATACCGCTGACCGGGAGATGATGGAACCGCTGATGAACCAGGCCGTTCATGGCCTGATCCATCCTGAAGTTGCGGAAGAAGCTTATCATGCGCTGCTTGCTGCGCGCCTGGCTCTGCCTGAGCCGGTTCTGTTTATCGGGTTCGCCGAAACCGCTACCGCCCTTGGCCACAGCATGTATAATGCATTCGCCGGCGGTGCGTCCTATATTCATACCACGCGTGAGCTGATTCCTGAGCTGGAATCGGTGGTGACCTTTGAAGAGGAGCATTCCCACGCCGTAGATCATCTCTGCTATGCCCTGAATGCCGGGCTGTTATCGGGGACAGAGCCGATTGTATTAGTGGATGACGAGATTACGACCGGTAATACGGCGATTAATACGATCCGGGACATCCAGTCCAAATTCCCGCGCAGGGAGTATGTAGTGGCTTCTCTCTTGGACTGGCGGAGTGAAGCTAATATCCAGGCGTACCGTGATCTGGAGCTGGAGCTGGGGATACGCATACAAGCTCTATCACTGCTGCAGGGAAGCATCAAGGTTGAGGGGGTTCCGCTGCTGCAGCCTGCAGCCGGTAACGGAGCCGCCGCTACCACAGGCGCAGAGCTTGTAACTACTTATGCATTCGACGGCTTAGAGCGGCTTCCGGTAACCTCGGCGGATGGACTGGGCGTTATCAATCCATCGCCTTATCTGAAGCACAGCGGCCGCTTCGGCCTGGAGTCTGCGGATAATGCGCGGATAGATGCAGGTGTAAGCCGTGTGGCCAGGCAGCTCCGGGGGCTGCGGGAAGGCGGACGTACCCTGGTGATGGGCGTAGGCGAGTTCATGTATCTGCCGATGCGGATCGCTGCAGAGATGGGAGAGGGCGTGCTGTACCAGTCCTCAACCCGCAGTCCGATCCATCCCGAGCGGCGTGCGGATTACGGCGTGCACAGCGCCGCAGCCTATCCGTCTGCAGGCGACACGGAGATCAAGAATTTCATCTATAATGTGGACCCCGGCCAGTATGACGATATCTTCGTCCTGCTGGAACGCGAGGTGCCCTGGCAGCGGATTGCACCGATGACGGATATTTTACAGAGGCTGGCGGGCAATAAGGTACATCTTGTTGTTCTCAGCCCAGAACCAGATACGGGAGGCTCAGGGCTATGAAGGGAATAGATATCGAAGCCATTCACAATAGAACAATATCCCCTCCGGTGGCACTGGGCAGCTATCCTGCTTCCGACGTTACCTTCCTGCTCAAGGATCTAAGCAATGTATCCCTGGAGCGGGGAACGGCCGAGCGGGAGGAAGCGATCCAGTCCGGCGTGCATTATTCGGAGATGCTTCCGGTGGAGTACCAGCCGACAGAGCAGTATATCGAATTGTTTCATGAGACGCTGCAGCAGACTGCGAAGAAGGTGGCGCTGGCTGTAGCTGTGGTGTCCGAGATGATTGTAGCCCGGCGGGGAACGGCGAATACCGTGCTGGTCTCCCTGGCGAGAGCGGGCACACCTATCGGGGTATTGATCAAACGTTATATTCTTGAGAAATATGGAGCGGATCTTCCGCATTACAGCATCTCGATTATCCGCGGCAAGGGGATTGATGAGAATGCGGTGCTCTACATGCTGCAGCAGCATGGAAGGGATGCCGAGCTGCAATTCATCGATGGCTGGACCGGTAAGGGGGCCATCCGGCAGGTGCTGATAGAGGCCTGTGAGAGTATGCATAAGAAATATGGCATTACGCTAAATGATGATCTGGCGGTACTCGCAGATCCCGGGCACTGCTCGGGAACCTACGGCACCCGGGAGGATTATCTGATTCCAAGCGCCTGCCTGAACTCCACGGTATCCGGCCTGATGAGCCGTACGGTGCTCCGCGATGATCTGATCGGGCCAGAGGAATTCCACGGGGCCAAATTCTACAAGGAATGGCTGGACAGTGATCTGTCCAACGTATTCGTTGAAGCGATTACCCCGTATTTCGCGGAAGTAGCAGCAGAGGCATTTGCGCAGGCTGCGGAGATGCTGGAGCATCCGCCGGAGATTACCTGGCAGGGGCTGGCGGATATCCGCAGTATCCAGGATACCTTCGGCATAGATAATATCAATCTGGTGAAGCCCGGAGTGGGGGAGACGACACGTGTACTGCTGCGAAGAGTGCCCTGGAGAATCCTTGTCGACAGGCTGGACAATCCCAACCTGCGGCATATTCTGCTGCTGGCGGAGGACCGGGGCGTGCCGGTAGAGGTCTATCCCGGGCTGACCTACTCCTGCTGCGGCATCATCAAGCCGCTGAAAGGGGAGAGTGAATGATCTACGCCAGCGATCTGGACCGCACGCTGATCTACTCTCTTAGCGCGATAGGCGTTCCTGAGGATACCCCGGGTCTGGTTCCGGCAGAGGTTGTTGACGGCAGAACGGTATCGTATATCTCACAGCAGGCTCTGGCTACACTGATAGAGCTGGCGGCGAAGATTGTCTTCATGCCGGTGACTACACGTACGATTGCCCAGTACCGGCGGATTAACCTGTTCCAGGAGACGGTCATTCCGGATTATGCCATCACCAGCAATGGCGGCAATATTCTTGTGAACGGGATAGTGGACCAGGATTGGCGGACGGCTGTCGGCAGAGCGGTGGAACGCGGCTCCGCTGCGGCGGAAGAAGCCGAAAGCATCGTGCGTGCTGTTGTTCAGGAAGAATGGATCATTAGCCGGCGGTATTGCGATGAGCTGTTCTATACCTTCGTGGTTCACCGGGATTCGCTGCCGCTTGCGGAGATTGCCCGGATGTCTCAACGGCTGGGCGAGCTTGGCTGGAGAGTATCCCTGCAGGGGCGCAAGCTCTATATCGTGCCGGAGGCGGTGAACAAAAGCGATGCCATTCTTCATGTCCGCCGCACTGTGCATTCGGAGCCGATGGTCGCCTCAGGCGATTCCCTTCTGGACAAGAGCCTGCTCGCCGCCGCCGACTATGCCATAGCTCCCTGCCACGGAGAAATATTTGCCGAGCAGCAGTCGGGTTTAGTACACTTAGAGTATCCGTTTACAGAGCGGCCGGGGGTATTTGCCGCGGATGAGATTATGCAGTATGTTCACAGGATTTATACACATTCGACAGCATTGGGAGTTGGACCGCCACCATGAAAAAGGTAAATATATATTTCAACCGCTGGTTCTCTGTTGCCTATCATTATATGAATCTCATCCGAAGCAATGAAGACGGGATTCCGGTGCAAATCTTCGCCACCCACCCGGATATCCACCATATGTCGCTGCAAGGCGCCGATGTGGCCGGAACCGAGCCGGCGCTCGAAGGCATTGAATACGTGCAGTTCTGTGTTGATTTTTGCCGCCGGAACAAGATTGATATCTTCATCCCCCGGCTGCATATGCTGGATATCGCGCTGCATGCATCGCTGTTCGATGAGATCGGGACGAAGGTGCTGGTCTGCCGTGATCTGGATCTGCTGGAGATGATCATGGACAAAGGCAAGTTCTATGAGAGCGTGAAGACCACCGGGATTATGACAATTCCTGATTATCATGTGGTTAGTAATGCAGAGGAGTTCAGGGAAGCTTATGAAGACCTCGCAGCCAAAGGACATAAGGTCTGCTTCAAGCCTACCGAGACGGAGGGCGGACTCGGATTCCGGATTATAGATAATGACCGCAGTCCCGTGGAGGAGCTGTTCGGCCACGTAACTCCGCTGATCTCCTTCGAGGAAGCTTACCGCATCCTTGCTGAAGCCGGGAGCTTCCCTAACCTGATGGTGATGGAGCTGCTGGAGGGATATGAATATAGTATTGATTGCCTGTCGGATGAGAAGGGCAGGCTGCTGGCCGCAGTCCCACGCCGGAAAGCAGGCGGCCGCCTGCGGTTGATGGAATATATCCCGGAGCTTGCGGAGGTGGCCCGCAGGGTGGCTGAGACGTACCGGATTCCGTTCAATTTCAATATCCAGATGAAATACAGCGGCGGCGTGCCCAAGCTGCTGGAGATCAATCCGCGGATGTCCGGCGGCCTGCATATCTCCTGTCTGTCTGGAATTAACTTCCCTTATCTGGCTGTCAAAAGCGCGCTCGGAGGCGAGGTTCTGCCTGCGTCGTTCGAGCATAATGTCCTGGCCAGCCATGTCGAGCAGCCGCTGATCATGAAAATAAACGGAGAATCCGTCATTACGGATTCCGTGAATTGAGCGTGTAGCATTCACGCTCATAAGAGGTGAGAAGGAATGCAAGCTAAATTCAAAGTACTGGCGTATGCCGGTGCCGGTTATGTCGTAGCCGTACTGACCAGCGGCTTCCTGCCTGAGCTGGTCTCGCTGCTGCTTCCGGTAATCGGAGCCGCACTTGCGGTGCCGGAGCTCAGGCGCACCAGAGTGAATCTTCCGGTAGAGGTGATTCCTGCCGGACAGGAGCCGAAGGTGATTCCGGCGGCATCGTCCGCCGCGCCGCAGGCTTCGTCTGCTGCCGCTGCTGCGACTCCTGCTGCTGCGGGACAGGCCTCCCCGGCCCATTCGGGTGCCGGACACAGGGAGGACATACAGATCGGAGCAGAGTTCGCTCCGGTGGTGGAGTATCTGGGCATCCTGGAGGATATGATCATCTCCGAAGGGCAGAAGGATACGCTGGACAATGAAATTGTCGAGAAGTCGCTGGCGCTGTTCGCCAGGCTCCAGCGCGTCATTCCGCTGCTGCAGGAGCTGGGCAACGGCGAGATTAACCATACCGTCCGCAGGCTGGTGCTGAAGGACCTTAATGGAGTAATCAATCCGTTCCTGCGCCTGGGGGGCGAAGCTAAGACAAGAAACCGGAGAATGCTGCTGAACGGTCTGCGTGATGTCGATGCCAAAATTTCCGATATTGCGTCGACAATCGAGCACAAAGACCTGATGGAACTTCAGACCAAGGCGGAACTGATTCATCAGCGCTACAGCAGTTCCGAATTATAGGAGGAGGATAGCCATGTCCACGCAGTTAATTGAGCTTAGAAAAGAAGATGAGCAGAAGGTAGTCCAGGAGGCTTCCCAGTTAATTGAGCAGGTAGCCAAGACTGACACGGTGGCACTGGATTCCCTGATGGATGATATCGGGAAGCTTGGGGTCAAGACGCAGGAGAAGGCAGGCCAGACGCTGAAGCTGCTGGACCGCCCCGTTAATGACCTGATGAGCGGCAAGCGGGTGGAAGTGCCCAATATGATTATGAAGCTGCGGGGTGAGTGCGAGACACTCCAGCAGAGCAAGAATGTCAGCTTCTTCGGCAAAATGCTGCGCAAAAGCCCGCTTAAGAATTATGTCTACAAATATCAGTCGGTCCGCACCAACATTGATGCCATTATCACCGGTCTGCGTGACGGCCGGGATACGCTGGAGGAGAGCATCGTCAACATGCGCCAGCTGAAGCGCACCTCTATGGAGGAGATCTATAACCTCCAGACCAAGATCGCCTTCGGCAACAAGCTGAAGGAGCTGTTCGAGGTGGAGATCGCCAAGCCCGAGAATGAGTTCCGCAAAGCGTATCTGGAGCGCGGGCTGCGCAAGGTCATGGTGCGGATTCAGTCCATGACCGAGATGATTCTGCTCTACAATCAGGCGATTGCGGCAACGGATATCATCAATGACAATAATGACAAGCTGATTGATTCCGTAAACAACGCGATCGATAAGACCTCTAATCTGATCACCGTCTCGGCGATGATTGCCATGTCCCTGGCCGATCAGGAGAATGTCATCAATGCGGTCGAAGCCACCAACAAGACCATTGAGGACCAGTTCAAGGAGAATGCACGGCTGCTGCGCACGACGACCGAGAAGACAACGGAGCTGCTCTCCAAGCCGTCCATGTCGCTGGAAGCCGTGAATCAGGCTATTGGCGACTTGCTCAGCGCCCTGGATACCTCAGAGCAGTCCAACCGGCGGATCATCGAGAGCTGTCAGGATTATACGTCCAAAATGACCACCATCAACACCCAGCTGAACAACCGGCTCGGGCTGAATGAGGGTTCACAGCCGCAGGCTTTGAAGCAGGCGGAGAGCGGGCTGAGCAGCTTTTTGAATTAAGGGTTTGATTCTGGGCCTGTAGAATAACTTGAATAATGCACCAAGCCTGCTGATATGGATTCGGCGGGCTTTTTTGTTGTGCACTCATTCATATTGTCTTCGCCCCCCACATACGTTGTCACTAAGGCGACCTGTGGAGAAAGAGGGGATAAGCGGGATGATTCTGGGATGCTTGATCGTGGTGCTTATCGTCGTAGCCAGCAGTGAGAAGGCGGAGGCGATTGCCAGCCTGAATGATCGGGAGGATAACGGCCTGTAACAAAGGTGCGGGGAGTGCGCGGATTCATAAATTATTGATGCTCTGTGATTCAAGCAATTTCCAGTGGTTTATTGGGTATAATAGCCTGGAGGCTGTACATCAGTCTTCCGGCACCACTGAAAATATAAAGTGAATACGGAGGTCAAATGGAGAACGAGGCACTGCTGCAGGTAGAGAAGCTTGCACTTAAGAAACAGAAGATCTTCCGGCAAAGCGTATGGCGTTACATTGCCAGGGCCATGCTCGCCAGCATGTTTATCGGATTCGGCGTAATCGTAGCCTTTAAGACCGGCAACTTCTTCTATATGGAACAATCGCCGATGACCTATCCGATGGCTGCGATCACGTTCGGCGCAGCCATCATCCTGATTTCCTACGGCGGGGGCGATTTGTTCACCGGGGACACTTTCTATTACACCTATGCGGCACTGAGGCGCAAGCTGGCATGGACCGAAGTTGTACGGATGTGGGTTGTCAGCTATCTGGGCAACATTCTTGGGGCTACGGCCTTTGCACTGCTTATTTTTCTGACAGGCCTGTTCTATGATTCCTCTGTCAACGGGTTCCTGCTGAATGTGGTGGCCCATAAGATGGAAGCCCCGGCGATGCAGCTGTTCTTCCGGGCCATTCTCTGTAACTGGCTCGTCTGTCTGGCCTTCTTCGTCCCGATGTCTATGAAGAACGACGGTGCCAAAATGTTCGCCATGGTGCTGTTCGTGTTCTGCTTCTTCATCTCCGGGTACGAGCATAGCATTGCTAACATGTGTACCTTCGCCATTGCCCTCGTCCTGGACCACCCCGGCACCATTTCCTGGGGAGGCGTTGTGCATAATCTCGTCCCGGTCACATTAGGTAATCTTATCGGCGGCGGCGTGCTGATGGGCGTGATGTATTACTATGTGAACAAGCCGTTTCTGGAGGATGAGTCCCACTGAACAGCAATATAATCGACAACACAACAGCGATTCTCCGGTAACAGGGGGATCGCTGTTGTGCGTCTATAGTACGGAATTCGGGAGTCTGAAAATATTATAGTGAGCTGTTAGATACGTTCCAGTATAGAGGTGCATTCTCCTTAAGTGTTCCTTCCAGACTCCCCCCTTCCTTGCGCCAATACTCTATGCCTCCGAGCATTTCTTTCACCAAGTGCCCCTGTGCGGCGAGTTGTGCAGCGGCTTTGCTGGCTCCATTACAGGCAGGCCCCCAGCAATAGACCACCAGAACCTCCTCCTTGGACCACACCGGGGAAGTGCTGTGTATACGGCCTCCAGGCAGGGAGAGTGCACCCGGCAGATGTGCTTCCGCATAAGAACGGGCATCACGGACATCGATGAGCCGGAAGCCGGTAATTCCTTCGCGCAGATCATAAGCAACATCGGCTACATCCGTCTCGAATGCTGCTTTTGCAGTGAAATGCCTTGCGGCATCTGCCGGGTCTGCAGCCTGTGCAGCCAAGACTTGAGATTTTGTCTGTCTTTTCATACGTGATTCCTCCTTAAAATAAGTTGGTTTAAGTATACTGGGAACTTATAATTGGAGTTATTTATAGTCTGTGATATCAATTATCCAAAAGTTTGATAATTCGGGAGGCCTGCAGATGGAATTGACTTACTTACGGACCTTTTGTGCTGTGGTGGATCACGGGAGTTATACGCGGGCGGCAGATGTGCTGGGGTATGCACAGCCGAGTGTAACCGCACAGATTGCCAAGCTTGAGGAGATGTATGGGGCCACTTTACTGGAGCGTTCCGGTAGAGGGATGATTCCCACCTTCGCCGGCCGTAATTTGCTCCCGTATGCCCGGCAGATGCTGGTCCTAAGCGAAGAGGCTAAGAAGGTAATTACCGGCGGCGACCAGGGTACGCTAAACATTGGTGCTATTGAGACACTGGCTGCCTACTTTCTGCCTCATCGGCTTCATCAGTACCGGATGCGTTATCCTGGCATGCAGCTGCGGGTACAGCCGGGCTCTGAAGAGGATATTATTGCTGCCGTCCTGGAGAAATCCGTTCAATTCGGACTGATCTTCGACGTTCCTTTTCATACGGGCGACCTGATCACTCTGCCGTTGCGTGAAGAAGCGCTATATGTCGTTACCCATCCAGAGCATCTCTTGGCAGCCGGGACGGAGGTTACTGCAGAGCAACTGGAAGGAGAGCCGCTGGTGTTAACCGAGCATACCTGCACATACCGGAAGCAGCTGCTCCAGGTATTCAGAGAATCCGGCGTTGCTGCCCATATAGGCATGGAGTTCGGTAATCTGGAGGGTATCAAGCAGGCGGTGAAGCATAACTGGGGGACGGGTTTTCTGCCGCGCTATGCGGTGGAGGAGGAACTGCGGACGGGTGCATTAACGGGCATTCCATTGGCGGGGCAAAAGGAAAACTTCTACATTCAGCTCATCTACCGCAAGGAGCAGCAGCTCTCCCCAGCCTTCACGGATTTCATTGCCCTCATGCAGGAGCAATATAATTAGTTGGCGCGGGGATGCGTGGGCGAATGTATGCGGAAAAGCTAATACAATGTGCAGAAGCGAGGATGCGCGGGACGGTTGAAGTTCGAAGACAGCAAAAATCAGGGACACTTACATCCCTGATTTCGCTTGATGACCAGAATAAGTTGTTACATCACCCACCTGTTAGGGTGAGTATGTGCTGTAGCGGCAATCGGCTGCTTACCACTTGGAGCCGCCGGAGCTTCGGCCGGATTTGCCGCCGCCAAACGAAGAGCCGCCGGAGGAACGTCCGCCGCCACCGCCGCCCCCCCAAGAAGAGCCGCCGGAAGAGCGTCCGCCACCGCCAAGCCCGCCGCCGAATCCTCCGCCTGGCGGGCCGGAATTGCGTCTGCGGGCTTGTTCCCGGCGCTGCTGCTCCCGCAGCATGGCCATTCTGGCTGCGCGTTCGGCCTCTTCCTTCTGGCGGACGAGCCGGTTCGCTTCCTCTACGAAGGAAGCGATCTGCGAAGCATAGGAGCGTCCTGTCTCCTCCAGCTGATCCAGATCGTAGGGACCCGAGGCCAGACGCTGCTCCAGCTCGGTATACTCCGGCAGCAGGGACAGCTGGAAGCGGTTCTGCGAGGCAATTCCTCTGCTGTGCAGCAGATTGTAGGCGGCATCCACCCGGCTCTGCCCCTCCGTGAACAGCCTGTTCAGGCTGTCCAGGCGCTCCTCCAGAGCGTCCAGACTGCTGCTGATGCTATTCATGCTGTTTGCCGTCTCATCCTGCAAGGCAAGCAGGCGGTCCAGTCCGCTGCGGGCATTGTCATACTCTCCGCGTGCATCGCTGGTCCAGGTCTCAAGCTGCGGCACTTCCGCCGCGCCCTGCCGTAGTGCGCCGCCGGCCTCTTCCAGCAGCTTCTCCAGAGCGTCCAGGTGCTGCCGGGCGAACCGGTTCTTCGCCCCGGCAAGCCGGCTCTGCAATTCATTCCGCCGCTGGCTTAGTGTTGCCCATGTGCTGCGTACCGTCTCCAGATCCCTGAGGTTATTCTGCCGGATCATAGCTTGGCGTTCCGTCATCGCCACGGCTTCAGTCAGAAGGGCATCCATGTCAGCGCCAATCCGGCGCACTTCGTCCATATCGCCGCTGTGCAGCGGCGCTTCCATGGAACTGGCGGCAGCGGAGGCCTGGTCCAGGCTGTCGTAAGGCTTAACCTTCATATTGTGCAGAGAGTTCTGGTCGATCAGCCCGGTAATCCGGCTACGTGCAGCCGCAAGGACACCGGGGAAGGCTTTCAGCTTGTCGTCAAAGGTCCCCACATCCTGCACATCCTGCTCAATCTGCTGCTGCCGCTTCTTCGCTTGTGCAGTAATCTCCTGGGCAGCAATGGGGTCGAACAGCTCCAGTTGATCTGCCTTGGCCGTCTCTTCGGCCAGCTCCTGAAGATCTTGGGCAATCTCCTCCAGCGTATAGCCCGTCCCCAGGGCCGCTTGCTGCCGCTGCTCCTCAAGCTCCGGGGCAGCCTGCTTCAGCTCGGTGATCTGCTGCTTGACGTTCCGGTCGGCATCGCTGACGACTGCGATATTCTTCTCCTCTTCCTCCAGGGAGGCACGGAATTCCCCCTCTGTCTGCTGAAGCTGCTCTGCCGCCGCCTTAAGCGCAGATAAGCGGTAGAACGGCGGCAATGGGGCTTGCCCGGCGGTCTGCAATGCAGAGATTTCGACCAGCCGGGAGGTCAGACGCTTCGAGATGCCCTCGACCATCTCCCCGGTCTTGCCCTGCACAATCCCCTGGAAAGGCTGAAGGGACTCCAGGGCGCGGTTCGCCCGTACCAGCAGGTCAGCGAGCTGCTCACGCTGTGCGGATAGTCCCTTGCGGCGGCGCAGTCCGGTAATTAGTACATACAGCAGCAATACCAGCAGCGCGGCCAAGACAAGACCGCCTGCGACCGGCAGAAGAGGGAATCTGCTGCCGCTGCCTTTAGGACCGGAGCCAGCTCCTGCGGTACCGGTATCCGCACCGCCTGCCGCACCGCTGCCGGTATTACTGCTCGGTCCGCTGCTGCCAATGGCTTGCAGCTGCTGAATCACAGAACGTATGCCTTCAGGGATATCTCCGTTTTTGGCATAAGGATTGAAATATTTCTCCAGCACCTTGTTAATGGCTGCGCTGCCCGCAGCTCCGCCCTGTTGTCTGGACCAGGCATCGAGCGCATCCTGCAGCCCGGGGTTAATGAAGCTGATCTCAGTCAGCTGATCTTCATAAGCGATCAGGAGCAGAATGTCCCGGGACTTCAGCCCCCAGGTATCATATACATCCGCAGCATAACTGGACATGTCGCTCCCGGCTACCGAATCAACGGTTAAGACATGGAAGGTGTACCGGTCGTCTGTAGTAGCAATCCGGGCAAGGCTCTCTGCTTCTTGGGCAGACAGCAGCCGGGCTTCATCCGTAATCACTCCCTGCTGTGCGGGAACATTCGCAGCATAGACCCCCGGAATCCATAGCAGGGATAATATCAGGACCAAGGCGAGGATGAGGTTTTTTCTCAAGCTGACACACTCCGATCTATAGGCTATTGTTCATTGTAGTATGCTGATCATTATACTATATCATTACACATTCTAAGCCCCGTAGATGCAGGTACCCCGGAATTGGCGGAATAAACGTACAAAAACCGCACCCCGGTAAGGGATGCGGCTGTGTAAGAAGTAAGCTATATTCATCTATTCTGTATGAAATGGGCTATCTGGTCTCTAGGCACAGGATATACTGCAACCGGGACTTGATTTCTTTCTGCCATTTCATATCTCCGACTTTCACAGCAAGATTGAGCAGGTCCAGGTAATCGTCAACCTGCAGGGCGGTCCGGGTAGTGGCTGCGTTCATGGGTGTTCAGTCTCCTTTTGGCTCAAATATAGAAAATAATGAATGTTGCACATCCAATAATGATAATCATTATCAACCGTTACTGTTATTATCCACACTTTAACCGCAAAAAGCAATACAAATCTAAAGTTTTTGATTAAATCTAAGATGATGCACTGAAGAGTTAAGGATATGAACCCGCAGGATGTGCACAATTTATCGGAAATGAGAAAAAAGGAGCAGGAACCCTACCATATTTTGTCGAATAAGCTTGTATACATAGTTAAGCCGATCTTACTTGGGATAAAGGAGAATTGCGATGAAGCGGTGTAAATTGTTGCTTCTAATTAGCATTGTGCTCATGCTTGCACACCCCGCTGCCGCTTATGCCGAAAGACAGGAAATTAAGTACCAGGCAGAACTGGATTATCCACCTTATAAGTACATACAGAATGGTTATCTGACGGGCTTCGATATTGATCTGACAAGTATGATCTTTGAGAAGAACGAATATCTTGTCCACTACAGCACCGGGAATTGGGAGCAGACGTACCGGCGGTTAAGTGAGGGCAGGATTGATACTACCGGGCTAATGGCTGTCAGCGAGCAGAGGAAGAAGGACATTCTTTTCTCAAAGCCCGTGTTAAAAAGCTATATTTCTGTCTATTCGCGCCAGGGACTCCAGGGTGAGGTGACGCTGGGCACACTCCGTAAGTACAAGATCGGTGTTGGCAAAGGACAATATGCAGAGACCATCCTGCAGAACGAGGCGGGTATCCCGCCATCAGAATACATAGAATATGCAACCGTACCAGATGCACTGGACGCTCTGCGTCAAGGGGAGATCGACCTGCTGTTCGAGAATCAGGGGGTTGTCGATTATCTGATTGTAGAACAGGGCTTAACCGGTAATATTATCCGCAAAATGAGCAATTTATATCCGCAGGATGTGGCCTACGGCATCAGCAAATCCAAGCCGGAGCTGGTGTCTTACGTCAATGCAAGGCTAGAGCGTCTGGTAAGCACCGGTGCCTTCGAAGAGCTGTACCAGCAGTATTTCTTCGTGCATTCTGACCATTATAATGAAAAGATGCGTAACCGGATTTTTACCGTATTCTCCATTGGGACCCTTCTGCTGGTATTCGGTGCCGTCCTGCTCCGGATGTATATCCGGCGGCTGCGCCGTACGATTCATTCCGAGCAGGAATTCTTCAAGGATGTGATCGAGAATACCGGGGTGATTGTATGGGCTGTTCACGGGGACAAACGGAGCGTGCGCTTCAATAAATATGCCGAGATAATGACCGGGCTGAAGGAGAAGGAGGTGCTGGGCGTAAGCATAGATGAGCTGCCAAGCCTGGAGGCCGGAGCCGCTGTGCTTAGGGATCTCCTTGCCAGAGCGGCAGCCCGGGATTATGTGACCAATGTCGAGCTGAGACTTCCCGACCATTCTCCGGGTGCGCATTATTTCTCCGTCCGCACAGCCCTCATTAAGGGGATGGATGAGCAGGCGGAGGATATCTTCGTGCTGGTCGGCATCGATATCGATGAACGCAAGCAGAATGAGCTTAAGCTGCAGCTTAGCTACGAGGAGCTGGAGTCTACATATGAGGAGCTGGCGGCCACAGAGGTAGAGCTGCAGGATCAGTTCAATAAGCTGGGGGTCAGCGAACGGCGGTTCCGCCTGGCCTCGGAAGGCTCTGGTGCGTACATGTGGGAGCTGGACTGGGACAGCGGCTTCTACAAGCTCTCGGACCGGTGGTACGAGGTAATGGGATATACTGAGGCGGAGATCAACTCCTTCGAGGGAGGCGTGCTCAGCATTATTCACCCGGATGACCAGGAATCCGCGCGCAAGGCCAGACAGGAGCATCTAACCGGATTGACCCCGATCTATGAAACCGAATACCGGATGAGAACAGGGCAGGGGGAGTACATCTGGTTCGAGGTGCGGGGCAAGGCAATCGTTGACCCGAAGGATCAGATTGTCCTGTTCCTCGGCTCCCTGATCGACATCAGTAAGCGCAAGCAGGCAGAATTCAAGCTAAATAACAGCTACCAGGAGCTGGAGGCCACCTATGAGCAGCTTACAGCGACCCAGCAGGAGATTGTAGGACAATATGATATGCTGCTGGAGAATCAGAAGAATATGCATCGCCTGGCGTATATGGATTCGCTCAGCAATCTTCCGAACCGGCTCAGTCTGCTGGAGACGATGGAGAGTTATTTCCGCCGGACGGGAGGCAGTGCGGCGCTGCTTTTCGTAGATATGGATAATTTCAAATACATCAATGATACGCTTGGACACAAGTCCGGGGATATTCTGATCCGCAAGGCCAGCGAACGTCTCCAGTCTGTAGTGCGCGAGGAGGATCTGCTGTCGCGGCTGGGCGGAGATGAATTTGTGATTTTCCTCAAGGATATTGAGAGCCGGGTGGATGTGCTTAATCTGGCCGAGGATATTATGCGTGCGTTCCGCAAGTCTTTTCTTATCGGTGAGAGCAATCTGTATGTGTCCTCCAGTATCGGAATCTCCTTCTACCCCGAAGACGGCGAGACGACGGAAGAGATTCTGAAGAACGCCGATGTAGCGATGTACCGGGCCAAGGAAGAGGGGAAAAGCACCTACGTCGTATATGATAAATCGATGCATACCGCCTTCAATGACCGGATGAATATTGAGAAGCATCTGCGCAGTGCGATGAATAATAACGAATTTGAGCTGCATTATCAGCCGCAGGTACAGATGGAGACCGGGCTGATCTCAGGCTTCGAGGCTCTGATCCGCTGGAACAGTCCGGTTCTCGGCTTTGTCTCCCCGCTCTCCTTCATCAAGATTGCCGAGGATTCCCGGCTGATTATCTATATCGGGGAGTGGGTGCTGCGGGAGGCCTGCAAGTTCATGAACAGCATCCATCAGCGGACCGGCATTCCTTACAAAATATCGGTGAACATCTCCATCATTCAGCTCCTGCAGGATGATTTCGTAGAGATTGTGCTGGACAGTCTGGAGGAGAGCGGCCTTGCGGCGTCGAGTCTGGAGCTGGAGATTACAGAGTCGATCTTCATGGAGTCATTCGGGAGAACGGTCAGCAAGCTGGAGTTCCTGCAGTCCCGGGGGATACGGATTGCCCTGGATGATTTCGGAACGGGGTATTCCTCCCTTAGCTATCTGCAGCAGCTGCCGATCTCTACCCTTAAGATGGATAAAATCTTCATTGATTCCCTGGCCGATAAGGCCTTTAGTGAATCTTTTGTGCAGACGATTATTATCCTGGGCCATAAGATGGGCCTGGATGTAGTAGCCGAGGGTGTGGAGGATGCCAGCCAATGGGCTTTCCTCCGGGAGGCTCACTGCGATAAGGTGCAGGGGTATCTGATCAGCCGGCCGGTGCCGCAGCGCCAGGTCATGGAGCTGCTCGTTCCGCAGAGACGGTATGGGGCGGAGGAGCTTGAATAGAGCGCAGAGAACAGGTGCACAGGAAAGCGGGTCCCCGGAATAGGTTGCTATGCACGGTGGACCCGCTTGTTTGGGATATAGGATGGAGAGCCTTACAGAATGACGATTCTGTTCTTACCGGTTTTCTTGGCCTCGTACAGGGCGTCATCCGCCTGCTGAAAGATAGAGCTCTTGGAATCTCCGCCGTTATATTCATGCATTCCGATGCTCACGGTAACCGATTCATTGTCCATTTCGCTGATCGGAAGGCCTGCAATTCCTGCGAGGATATTCTCCATAATGCGGCCCGAATCCTCTAATGTCTTGGATGTCAGAATAATCACGAATTCCTCCCCGCCGTACCGCGCTGCGAAGTCATCCGAGTCGATATGCTGGAGCATGACAGCGGTGACCTGCCGGAGAACGATGTCTCCGACCCAGTGCCCGTACAGGTCATTGACCTTTTTGAAATTGTCGATATCAATAACAGCCAGCTGCATTGGAAAAGGATTGCTCTGCTGATGGTCAATCAGCCAGCCCAGGTACTCATGAAAGGTCTTATGGTTGTACAAGTCGGTCAGCGGGTCGATCTTGGACAGCCGGTCCATAATGATGTTCTGGATGCGCAGCTCCTGCTCTGACTTCACCGAAATCTCCAGTGAGCGCATCAGCTCCTTGCCCCGCGCAATTACGGCGAAGCCGGTCAGGGACACTGCCGCGAAGATCAGGGTAATAATGATATTCTGGATGCGCAGAGTGAAATCGTAAATAGATGTGTTCAGGAACAGGATGACAATGTAGAACAGACAGATCAGTGAAGAGGCCCTCAGATAATTCTCCTTGAGATAGATCATGGATACCAGCATGGGAAGCAGCATAATCAGCGGCTTCACATGATAGTCCGGACTGAGATTCGTAATGATCAGGATGCCGTACAGATGGCTTGTCAGAATGATCAATAGTTCAGATAACAACGGTTTATATCTATGGACAGCTTCGAGTATCAGCAGCAGAACGAACAGTATAGAATCCGGAATCCAGATATGCAGCAGGGTATATTGTCTGCCGGACAACTCGGGCCGATGCGCCGACATCGAGAAGTAGACAAATAATTGGCTGGCCAGATAGACGAAAAGCACCAGCCAAAAGGTATTGAGGAGAACCCGGTTCCAGTACATTTGGCGAGGAGTTGGCGGTGGGATCTGCATAAGATGTTCCTCTTTTCCAGTGACTATGTACTTATATATTCGACAATGTTCTTGTTTCTCCTTCTAGGTCTTATGTCTTGGGATAGGACTGGGATAACGTTCGTGTTTGTAAGGTGTTTGGTAGGCTGTCAAAGCGCTACATTCTTCGTAATGCTGTAAACACGAACTATTAATGCTATTCATCATTGACACATTCGGATTTGTTAGGTAAAATTCCAATTGGCCCGTAATAACGGGTGAAGTTGTTCGTATATCCTCAATGATAAGGTTTGGGGGTTTCTACAGGGGACCGTAAATTCCTGGCTACGAATAGGGTGCATTTTGCATACCTATGAAGAGGCCGGGATTTTTGTGTGCTGTTGTGTGCTGCTTGGTTAAGTGGACTAATATACTGCAGAGACGCTTCGCGGCCCCTGTCAACCGCAGGCCGAAGCCGTTTCACCTTGGGAGGAACAGAGAAGATATGAGTAAATATGATGTAATTGTTGTTGGAGCCGGTCCGGCTGGAATATTCGCCTGTTATGAATTAACGCTTAAGGCCCCTGAGCTGAAGGTGCTGCTGGTGGACAAGGGACATGATATCTACCGCCGCAACTGCCCGATCCTGGAGGAGAAAATCAAGCTCTGTCCGCCCGCCTCCGGCCGCAAGGAATTCGCCGGCTGTCTGCCGGCCTGCTCCATTACTGCAGGCTTCGGCGGTGCTGGTGCGTACAGTGACGGCAAATTCAACATTACCACCGAATTCGGCGGCTGGATGACGGATTATCTGCCTCCTTCCAAGGTGATGGAGCTGATTGAATATGTGGACGGGATCAACCTGGAGCACGGGGCAACTCCGGTCATTACCGATCCGACGACGGAGAGCATCCGCGGCATTGAGCAGCGGGGATATGCCGCCGGGCTGAAGCTGCTGCGGGCGCAGGTTCGCCACCTCGGAACCGAGCAGAATCTGGAGATTCTGAAATCGATCTATGAATATCTGCGGACACGCATTGATATGTTATACAAGACAGAAGTAGAAGATATCGTTACCGTCAAAGAGAACGGAACACACCGCATCACAGGCATTAGGCTGAAGAACGGGGAGAGTCATGAGGCTGGCCAGGTGATGATTGCTCCGGGACGGGACGGCTCGGCCTGGCTGACCGAGGTGCTGAAGAAGCGCAGGCTCAAAATGTACAATAACCAGGTAGATGTTGGCGTACGTGTAGAAACCTCAGATGTGGTGATGCGGGAGATCAATGAGCATCTGTACGAGGGCAAATTCATCTTCAATACCTCCGTGGGTACACGCGTCCGCACCTTCTGCAGCAATCCCTCGGGACATGTGGTCGTGGAGAATCACAGCGGAGCGATGGCCGCGAACGGGCACTCCTATAAGGACCCTGCGCTGGGCTCGAAGAATACCAACTTTGCGCTGCTGGTCTCCCATACCTTCACCGAGCCGTTCGACAAGCCGAATGAATATGCCCGGGAGATCTGCAAGCGGGCGAATGATCTGTCCGGCGGCGGGGTCATTGTACAGAAGTATGGAGATATCCTGCGGGGCCGCCGGTCTACGGAGACCCGGATCAAGGAAGGATTCCTGGAGCCGACGCTGAAGGAAGCGGTGCCCGGCGATCTGGGGCTGGTGCTGCCGTACATCACGATGAAGAGCCTGATTGAAATGGTGGAGGCCCTGGAAAAGGTAACCCCGGGCATTGCCTCCGAGCATACGCTGTTCTATGGCGTGGAAGCGAAGTTCTATTCCGCCCGTCCGAAGCTGACGGATGAATTCGAGACCGAAATCTCCGGCCTCTACTGCGGCGGCGACGGGGCAGGTATTACCCGCGGATTGGCCCAGGCCGGAGCGGCTGGTGTCTGGATTGCCCGCGGCATGATGGCGAAGAACGCACAGGAAGCTAGGGTCCAACCGGCGGGAGTGTAATTCTGGGCCGGAAGACGCCGGAAAGACAGCCGTATCCTCAGATGCTGGGGGTGCGGCTGTTTTTTAAGTATGCTTAAAACCCAATGGCAATTGGCTGGTAGAGCGGAGCACGGACCGAATGTATGTGGAAAACAGCATACATTGTGCTCGCAAGCAGGCACGCGGACCAAATATATGTGGAAAACAGCATACATTGTGCTCGTAAGCAGGCACACGGACCAAATGTATGTGAAAAACAGCATTATGCTCACAAGCAGGCACACGGACCGAATGTATGTGAAAAACAGCATACATTGGCTCGCAAGCAGGCACGCGGACCAAATGTATGTGGAAAACAGCATACATTGTGCTCGCAAGGAGGCACACGGACCAAATGTATGTGAAAAACAGCATACATTGGGCTCGCAAGTAGGCACACGGACCGAATGTATGTGAAAAACAGCATACATTATGCTCGCAAGCTGGCGCACGGACCGAATGTATGTGTGGCCGGAAGTCCATAACTTCTCTGGAGTCGCGGCAAACCCCTAACAGAAAAAAATATAAGTGCAATCCATAGAGTAGTGGTTTCCTTAATTTAACTCTGCTGATATAATGTTAGAATACATAACATGATAGAGTGGAGTGAACGTGCAGAATGGGAATTCGCCGGAGCAAGGCCGCTATCGCTATTATTTTGCTGTTGGGTGTGGGGTTGTATGGCTTATGGATGGAGATGTACTGGGTACATAAGGTTGTCTATCTGCTGCTGATGGCGGCGCTTGCCGGGCTTGTGCTGGATATCCGCCGGGGCGGGGTGCTCGGAGCCGGGCAACTGGCGGAAGCCCGGAGCAAGGTGGAGCTGCTTGGCAATGAAATTGTTGTCACCTCGGACCGGCTGCATGGTGCTCTGGAGGAGATTACCCGCCATACCGAAGGGCTTCAGCAGACTGCCGACTATTCACATGCCTATGAGGTGGAGCTGCAGACCCGCAGCAATGAGGCGAAGGCCAATATTGAGGGGGCTTTTGCCAGGATGGGCGGAGTTGCTGCGGTTACCGGGCAGATTGGAGAGCTGACCGGACGGCTGAGTACGGCGATGCAGGCAGCACGTACAGGGATGGCGGAGATGGTGGATTCCCTGAAGAATACAGATGAGGTCATGGAGGAATTGCAGGAGCAGAGCGGAGATATGCTGGACAAATTCACCGTGTTAAGCGGACATATTGCGCTGGTGGAGGAGATGAATGCCCTGATCGTAGGCATCGGCAATGAGACCTCGCTGCTGGCGCTGAATGCCTCGATTGAAGCTGCGCGGGCCGGGGAAGCGGGCCGGGGGTTCGCTGTGGTCGCAGGCCGGATCAGGCAGCTGGCCGATCAGAGCCGGGATTCCGTGGAGCGCTCAACGGCGGTGCTACGGGATCTTAACCATGGCGTACGGCAGGTGCTGGAGTCGGTCACGAAGGAGCAGACAGCGGTTGCACATGGAGTGAATGAAGTGACGAAGGTGAAGCAGCGCCTCGGGGATATCTCGGCCCGGGTGGAGGAAGTTGGGGTCATAGTTACAGAGTCAGCGGCTGCGGCAGAGCGGCAGAGCAGGCTGATCGAAGAGGTGACCGGCGAGTTGAGCGGTGCAGTAGGAATTGTCAATGAGACCATTGCAGGCGTAGATCTGACCCTGGAGCAGGTAACCCGCCAGCGGACACAGATCGGGCAGCTTAATGAGATCAGCGCGAGTCTGCTGCTGGAATCCCAGACCCTGCAGCAGTCGGTGAACGGTATTACCGGACGCGAAGTCATTGAGCTGGGCCAATATACGGCGCGGCTTGAGGAAATACAGACGGTGCTTCAGGAGATAGCTGCCAAGCAGGAGATGTGTGCAGCGGATGCGGACATCCATGGCAGAGTTCTTACGGCCTGTAAGAATAAGGTGCCGGATGTACAGGCCATCTGGTCCAACCGGACGGATGGCACCTTCATCTACTCCGAGCCTGCAGCCGGGCTGCTGAATGCGAAGCGCCGCGACTGGTGGAACGGGGCGATGGCGGAAGGCCAGTACGTCTCCAAGCCGTATGTCTCGGCCATTACCAAGCGTTCCTGCATCACGCTCTCCAGAGCAATTACGAACGGGGACGGGGAGATTGTGGGTGTGGTGGGGATTGATCTGGCAGTTTAGAGGCATTGAACAGTGGACGCAAACTGCTCACTAGTGAATTTCAAAAGAGTTTGTTTGTAGGCACACATATAAAAAACCAACAGCTGTCTTGAACTGATAAAAAGTCCTTAACAAATGTTGGTTCAATTAGTACGAAGGCTATCTAAAACGGTTGCTTCAAAAATTATTGACTGATCAGGTCTAACATGAAAATAAGTGAATCTCTATCAGGATAATCATATTGTATTGGCAAATCACCTTTAGTAATTTCTTTAAAACCAACTTTTTTGTAAAAGCTGTGTGACCTAGTTGCTTTTGATGGTGTGTCCAAAATCACCTTAGAAAGCCGATGTTTCTGCGCAAAGTCAAGCATAGCTTCGTAAAGACCTGTTCCTATCGCAAGCTCTTTGCCGCGGTAATCTTTATAAACAAAAAATTTCTTTAGTACAGCAATATCGTCAGTTTTCTTTTGCAAACCGATTGAGCCTACTACATCACCGTTTTCGTTTAAAGCTACCCAAAAGTTACCGCCCTCTTTAATATAATTCGATTGAATATCTAGTATATCTGGTTGCTCTTCAACACTAATACCTACACCATATTCATCATTTTGTACATGCAATATTAGCTTAATAACTTCTTCTTTATATCTATCAGCATAAAATGTAATCATTTTATTAACTCCTTTATGCTCATTTTGATTCCGCTAGATGATAAACAGCTCGAAGAATCGGCGCAGCAGGTATTTTGAGGGGCTGTTATAGCCCCTATAGATTACTTTCGTTTCTTACGGCCAATTAAGCCGCCTACTATCCAAAAGATCAAAATACCAACAAAGGCAAATACAATCCAAAAAGCTATACGCACAGGCTATCACTCCTTTAAAGCAACAATACGATAATAGTTAATTTTCCGCAATATAAGGGCTTTTATACCCAGGGAGAGAACAGACAAAAAAAGAGTTGCTTTCGCAACTCTCTCCTGATGATACAACAAAACACAGTAGCCATGCCAAGCAGCACTCCAATTATGACGTCAACCATTAGAGTCGGATGCGCGGATTGCTATAACCATTATCCCAATTTATAATGGACCGATAGCTTGTCCTATGGAGGCGTGAGTGTGCAATATAATCTGAGTATTCTGCTGCAATTGTTGGAGCGGGCAGCGCTGCTGCTGATGTGTCTGTTCGTCCTGAGCCGGGTGCCGCGGTTCAAGGAGATTTTTGCCAAAGGGGTTCATGCCCCTCAGGAGCTGGCGATTGTCACGGTTATCTTCAGCCTGTTCGCCATCTTCGGAACCTACAGCGGGATTAATGTGGAAGGGTCTCTGGTTAACGTGCGGATTATCGCCATTATAGCCGGAGGTATTCTGTTCGGTCCTTGGGTCGGGCTGATTACCGGGATCATCTCGGGCGTACACCGCTTCCTGATCGATATCGGCGGGGTCACCTCGCTCCCGTGTCTGATTACGAGCATTACAGCGGGTGTGGTATCCGGGATCATCTACCGGCGTACTTCGCCTGAACGCCGCTGGATCGCTGCTATTGCCGCCGGAATGGCCTGTGAGGCATTGACGATGGCGCTGATTCTGGTGATGGCTGATCCCCATTCGCTGGGGGTGGATATCGTGTCCAAGATTGCTTTTCCGATGATTACGGGGCAGATCTGTGCCGGGCTGATCGTTACGCTTGTGCAGAGTGTAGAAGGGGAGAAAGAACGGATTGCCGCGAAGCAGTCCAAGCTGGCGCTGGATATTGCCAATAAGACGCTTCCGTATTTCCGCAGTATTACTCCCGAGTCGCTGCGTACGATCTGCGGAATCATCCAGGAGGATATCGGGGCGGATGCGGTGGCAATTACTGATACCCGAGTCATTCTGGCCTACGTGGGTGTCGGGGAAGAATATTATGCCGAAGCTAATGAGATCATCAGTGAGGAGACGAAGCAGACGCTGCGCAGCGGGGAGATTACCATCCGTGACGACGATACCGAATACATGAACCGTGACATCCGCTCGCTAATCATTATCCCGTTGAAGGAGAAGGGGGAGGTGACGGGATCACTCAAGATCTACTATACCCACGCGCATAAAATCACCTATTCCCTCCAGGCAATGGCTGTAGGGCTGTCACAGATCATCTCCACACTGATGGAGGTGTCACGGGTTGAGGGGATCAAGGAGATGGCCAACAAGGCCGAGCTGAAGGCACTGCAGACCAGCATCAACCCCCATTTTCTGTTCAATGCGCTGAATGCGATTATCTCCTCGATACGGATCGACCCGGACAAGGCGCGCGAGCTGATCGTCAATCTGTCGGGGTATATGCGGTATAATCTGGAGCTGGCCGATGAGTCCATAGATATCCGGCGCGAGCTGCAGCAGGTGCAGCATTATGTGGAGATTGAGAAGGCCCGCTTCGGCAGCCGCCTGAGCGTTCTGTACGATATAGATGAGGTAGCGGTGCGCATTCCGAGTCTGGTCATTCAGCCGCTGGTGGAGAATGCGATTATCCACGGGATTTTGAAGGGGAAGGGGAACGGAACTGTAGACATCTCGGTCAAAGACCACGGAGACAGCGTAAGGGTGCGAATTGCCGATACCGGAGCGGGGATCAGTGAAGAGACGATTGCGAAGGTCTACAGCGGAAGCATGGAGGGCAACAAAATCGGCCTCAACAACGTGCACCAGCGTATCAAGCTGATCTATGGTACAGGTCTGACCATCCGGCGGCTGGCTAAGGGGACGGAAATCTATTTTGATGTGATGAAGGAGCAGCGATGAGAGCGATCATTGTCGAGGATGAAGTGCTGGCAAGACAGGAGCTTGCGTATCTGATTCAGACCCATAGCCGGATCAAGATTGCGGCGGAATTCGAGGACGGGCTGGAAGCGCTGAAGTATCTGCAGACCGATACGGTGGATGTGATTTTCCTGGATATCAATATCCCTTCAATTGACGGGGTGCTGCTGGCCCATAATATCAGCCGGTTCGCGGTCAAGCCGTATATTGTGTTCATTACAGCCTATAAGGAGCATGCCGCCGAGGCGTTCGAGATTGAAGCATTCGACTATATTCTGAAGCCTTACAGTGAGACGCGGATCAGAGCGATGCTGCAGAAGCTGGAGGGTGCCATCGCGGCCAGAAGCAGCCAGGGGGAAGAGGGACCGGTGAAGCTGGGAAGCGATAAGGTCAATCTGTGGAAAAATGAAAAGATTATCGTCGTCGATGCAGACGAGATCTATTATGCTTCGGCGCAGGAGAAAACAACGAGTGTGATCACCAAGGGGGAGGAATACAGCATGGCCTTAAGTATCAGCGAATTTCATACCCGCCTGCCGCAGGAGCAGTTCTTCCGCTGCCACCGCTCCTATCTCGTCAATCTGTCCAAAATCAAGGAAATCATCCCCTGGTTCAACAATACCTATCTGCTTAGGCTGCATGATCTGAATGTGGAGGTTCCGGTCAGCCGCAGCAAAGTGAAGGAATTCAGGCAGATTATGCGTCTTTAGCGGCAGTTCATTCCCCGTCAGAGTCATCTCATTCCGGATTTCTCTCAGAAAGAGCTCCTTTCGCTACAATGAAGAGGCCAAGTAAGCCTTGAAGCGACTTCAGCGACTTCAGAGAGAAAGAGGGAATTCTGATGATAACGGATACAGCCAGTAAACGGTGGCTCATCGTATTAGGTACAGTGATTATGCAAATGGGACTAGGTACCATCTACACCTGGAGCTTGTTCAATGCACATCTTGTCAGTACATTTGGTTTTGAGCTTAGCTCAGTTTCGATAACGTTCTCTATTACCAGCTTTGCGTTGGCCTTCGCCACACTGTTTGCAGGCAAGCTGCAGGACCGGTTCGGTCTCCGTAGGCTGACCGCAGCTTCCGGTATACTGCTAGGGCTGGGGCTAATTCTAAGCTCGCAGGCCAGTTCCCTGCCGATGTTCTACCTGCTGGCTGGCGTAGTGGTCGGGTATGCGGACGGAACGGCGTATATTACTTCGCTGTCCAACCTGATGAAGTGGTTCCCGAAGCATAAGGGACTGATCTCCGGGGTGTCCGTGGGTGCTTACGGAACGGGCAGTCTGATCTTCAAATACATCAACGGCGGCCTGATTGAATCGGCGGGGGTGTCGAATGCTTTTCTATACTGGGGCCTGATGGTCATGCTGATGATCCTCCTCGGCTCGCTGCTGATCCGGGAGGCTCCGGTGGCTGCGCCTGCTGTAACTGCTGCGGGAAACCGGACATCGTCCGCTTCCGGGGCGGCTCTGCTGCCCAAGGATTATACCGTGAAAGAAATGCTCCGCACGAAGGAAGCGTACCTGCTGTTCGTGATTTTCTTCACCGCCTGCATGAGCGGCCTCTATCTGATCGGTATCGTGAAGGATATCGGAGTGCAGCTGGCGGGTATGGATGTGGCGACGGCGGCGAATGCTGTAGCGATGATCGCCATCTTCAATACGGCCGGACGCCTGATTCTTGGCGCATTATCCGACCGGGTAAGCCGGACCAAGCTGATTAGTATCACGCTGGCGGTAACGGCTGTGGCGATGTTTACCCTTAGCTATGCCACACTGAGCTATGGCCTGTTCTTCGCCTGTGTGGCGGCCATCGCCTTCTGCTTCGGCGGTAACATTACCGTCTTCCCGGCGATTGTCAGTGACTTCTTCGGCCTGAAGAATCACAGCAAGAACTACGGCATCATCTACCAGGGCTTCGGGATCGGCGCGCTGTCCGGCTCGTTCATCGCCGCCTTCCTCGGCGGGTTCAAGCCTACCTTCATCATCATCGGCCTGCTATGTATTCTGGCTTGTATCCTGGCGGTTTCGCTGAAGCCTCCGGTAGCCGGAGCGGCCCGGGCCAAGGGAATGAGCCTGAAGCCTTCACGGCATACGGCTTAACCATATATCGATTTACGTCGGCTTGAGAAAGTACAGACAAACAAGAGTACTACAGACAAAGAGAATAGTTCGGAGAAGAGATGTCCTACATCCGCGTTAGCGGGTGGTGGAGGTCTTTTTTTCATGGTCGAAAACAAACATATTTTTCGAGGCACAACTCCAGCATGAAAATGAGCAGTATGCCTAATACAGAATGTCGTCCGTTCATCTGTTTAGCTTACCTAATTCAGCAAACCGACCCCAAATGGCCCGGATGCACCGCGTCGGCTAAATGTAATCGAAAAACCGATCACAATTGGACGGGGTGCGTACGTTGGAGGTGCGTGGGCTGCCGAGAACAGGCCCATGTTGGTAGGAGCGGGTATGGCGGAGGCATAGTCAGCGGATATGGAAAAAAGGCATCCGGGAAGCGTAGGGTTACGCTCCGCCGGGTGCCTTTGTGTTTATCAGATAAGTGTATGGAGAAACTGTGTGGCCGGAGGATTAGCCTTCCAGCAGCAGCGACTCAGGGTCCTCCAGCAATTCCTTGACTCTGACCAGGAAGCTGACCGCTTCTGATCCGTCCACGATCCGGTGATCGTAGGACAAGGCGATGTACATCATCGGACGGTTGGCCGTACGCTCCTCATCCAGCGCGATTGGGCGCAGCTGGATCTTGTGCATGCCGAGAATGCCGACCTGCGGGGTGTTGAGGATCGGTGTGGACAGCAGGGAGCCGAACACTCCGCCGTTCGTGATCGTGAAGGTACCGCCCTGAAGCTCCGGCAGGCTGAGCGTATTGGCGCGCGCCTTGGAGGCCAGCTCGCCGATCCGCCGCTCGATCTCCGGGAAGCTAAGCCGGTCGGCATCGCGGACGACTGGTACGACCAGGCCTTCCTTGGCAGCTACGGCAATGCCGATGTCGTAATATTTCTTGAGCAGGAGATCTTCTCCGTCGATCTCGGCATTCAGCATCGGGTAAGCCTTGAGCGCGCCGATGACGGCCTTGGTGAAGAAGGACATGAAGCCGAGTCCGACCTCGTGCTTCTCCTTGAAGGCATCCTTGCGGCGCTTGCGGATGTCGAGAATGGCGGTCATGTCCACCTCGTTGAAGGTGGTCAGCATCGCGGCCGTCTGCTGCGCTTCGACCAGGCGGCTGGCAATCGTCAGCCGCCGCCGCGACATGCGCTTGCGCTCGGTGGCTTTGCCGTCCTCGGCGTGCGGCGCCTTGCCCGCTGCCGGCGGCGCGGGCTTCGCCGGCTCCGGCCGCGCGGCAGCCGCCGGAGCTGCTGGCGCAGCGGCCTGCGGCCCGGCTGCGCCATGACCATCCACATCGGCCTGGCCGATCCGGCCGATTGGGTCGCGGGCAGTGACCTCGCCGAGGTCGATGCCCCGCTCCCGTGCCAGCTTGCGCGCCCCCGGCGAAGCCAGGGCCGCAGTGCCAGCAGCGGCAGGCTCAGCCGCTGCGACACCAGCAGCAGCGGCCGGTTCAGCCGCTGCTGCACTTGCGGCAGCAGCAGGCGCGCTGCCGCTCTGCGGTGCGGCCGCTTCCGGCTGGCTGCCGCCAGCGGCCGATGCCCCGGCGGCGCTGCCGATGATGCCGATGGCTTCGCCAACGGCAACGTTCTCGCCCGCCTGGCGCAGGATGGAGGAGATGACGCCGTCCTCCTCCGCACTGATCTCGAGATTGACCTTGTCGGTCTCAAGCTCGGCTAGCACATCCCCCTGGCCGACAGTGTCGCCCTCTTTAACCAGCCATTTGTAGATCGTTCCTTCGGAAATCGATTCGCCCAAATCGGGTACTTTTATCTCGGACACAGGCCGTACCTCCCCAAATATTAGTGGTGTGCGTGATATCGGATGACCGCCTTGCTGTGCTCAGGAAGACGGTACAGGTGCTTGCACTGCAGCATTCAATTTCAGGGCTTCCCGGACAATGCGCCGCTGCTCGAAGCTATGAACATCCGCATAGCCGCTGGCCGGGCTGGAACGGTCCGGACGGCCGATATACTGGACGGTGACCTTCTGCGGTGCGATGGCGCGCAGCCGGGATTCGGCATACGTCCACCCGCCCATATTCTTCGGTTCTTCCTGCACCCAGACGATCTCCTCCAGAGAGCTGAAGCCGCTAAGGTGAGCGCCAAGCTCGCGTTCCGGGAACGGATAGAGCTGTTCCATGCGCAAGATGTGCAGCCAGGAGAAGTCCTGTCCGCGCGCGGCCTCCAGCTCCGTCTGCAGGTCGATGGCCACCTTGCCACTGCAGACCACGAGGCGCTTCACGGCTTCCGGCTTACTGCCGAGCAGCGGCTCGGGAAGAACCGGCTGGAAGGTGCCCGAAGCGAGGTCCGCTCCGGCCGAGGTGCTGCGCGTGTTACGGATCAGGCTCTTCGGCGCCATGATCACCAGCGGCCGGGCATCCGGCTGTCCGCAGAGCGCGGCCTGACGGCGGAGCAGATGGAAATACTGCGCAGCGCTGGTCAGGTTGGCTACCGTCCAGTTCTCCTCGGCGGAGAGCTGGAGGAACCGTTCCATCCGGCCGCTGGAGTGCTCTGGTCCTTGGCCTTCATAGCCGTGAGGCAGCAGGATCGTCAGATTGCTGCGCTGCGTCCACTTGGCACGGCCGGCGGAAATGAACTGGTCGATAATAACCTGAGCGGCATTGGCGAAGTCGCCGTATTGAGCCTCCCAGATGACGAAGGTCTCCGGTGCGAACACGTTATAACCATATTCGAAGCCGAGGACAGAGGCCTCGGACAGCGGACTGTTATAGACGCCGAACGAAGCGCTGGAATCACTCAGCTGATGCAGCGGAGAATAGAGTTCGCCGTTCTCGCTGTCATGCAGCACCAGATGGCGGTGGGCGAAGGTGCCGCGCTGTGAATCCTGTCCGCTGAGACGGATCGGCGTGCCATCCTTCAGGATGGTAGCGAAGGCAAGTGTCTCTGCCAGCGCCCAGTCTACCCGCTCTCCGTCATTCAGCGCATCCTTGCGGCGCTGCAGAATCCGTTCCAGCTTCGGATAGACCTTGAAGCCGGCCGGTACGCGCAGCAGCTCGCGGTTAATCTCCTGCAGACCGGCCAGAGGGAAGGCGGTCGGACGCTGCTTAGGACTGTCGTTATCCAGGGCGACGGCGGCTTTGGACTCCGCATTCTTCTGCTTGCCTTCCTTCATCTGATCGAAGGCCTGCTGGAGGACGCTCTCCGCCTCGGCAATCATGTTCTTCAGATCATCGGCTGTGATTACCTTCTCGCGCTCCAGGCGTTCTGCATAAGCGCGGTACACAGTAGGGTGGTTCCGCACTTTGCCGTACACAATCGGCTGGGTCGTCTCGGGATCATCCATTTCATTATGTCCGTGGCGGCGGTAGCCGATCAGATCAATCAGGAAGTCCTTCTTGAACATATGGCGGTAAGCGCTGGCCAGACGGACTGCGGCAATACAGGCTTCCGGGTCATCGGCATTGACATGCACGACCGGAATCTCATACCCTTTGGCCAGATCGCTGGCATAATGGGTGGAGCGGGAATCCTCGCTCTCTGTGGTGAAGCCGATCCGGTTATTGACGATAATATGCACGGTACCGCCATTCTGATAACCCTGCAATTTGCCGATATTAAGCGTCTCAGCGACAATACCTTCGCCGGGGAAGGCTGCATCGCCGTGCATCAGCACAGCCATAGCCTTGCTTGTGTTCAGCTTAGGCAGTCCCGGAGCGTTGCGTTCTTCCTGTGCGGCGCGTGTGAAGCCCTCGACTACAGGATTGACGAATTCAAGATGGCTCGGGTTATTGGCCAGCGTGATCCGGGTGCGTACGGTCTCGCCTTCGCGGACGGCACGGTCAGCCCCGAGATGGTACTTCACATCACCGCTCCAGCCGTAGGTCACGCCCATAGAGCCTTCCGAAGGGAACAGCTCTTTGTTCGGCGAATGATGGAACTCTGAGAAAATAATATCATAAGGCTTGCCCAGAATATGAGCCAGCACATTAAGTCTTCCGCGGTGGGCCATGCCCATCAGGATATGCTCTGCGCCGTCATGCGCGGCAGCCCGCACAATTTCATCCAGCATCGGCACAAGGGCATCATTGCCCTCCAGGCTGAAGCGCTTTTGGCCGACGAAGGTCTTGTGCAGGAAGGTCTCGAAATGCTCCACCTGAACCAGCCGCTTCAACAGTTCTTTGCGTTCTGTATTATTCAGCGGGGCAGGGGAGGTCATCGATTCCGCCTGGCTGTTGAGCCAGCGCAGCTCGCGTTCATCATGCACATGCCCGAATTCATAAGCAATGGTCTGTGTATAGGCCTGGCGCATTCTGTGGACGGCATCCATCGCGGTATGCACATCCGCAGGGGCATTATCCCAGATCAGCGAAGCGGGCAGGGCATTAAGATCCTCGCGGGTAAGCTCGTAGGTCTCCAGCTCCAGCCATTTGGCCATCGGGTTCGTGCTGCGCTCCAGCGGGTCAATGTCTGCGGCCATATGGCCATATATTCGAATATTAGCGATCAGCTTCGAGGCCTTGACAGCCTTCTTGAGCCACTCGGCATCTGCTGATACGGCAGGCCTTGGAGCCCTCTCGGCATCGGGTGCCAACGGAGGGGGGCCGGATACGGTGAAGAGATCGCGGTAATGCTGTTCAACAGAAGAGGGGTCCTTGACAAATTGCTCATATCTTTCTTGAATGTAGCCCAGGTTGGGGCCGTAGTATTTGCTCCATACTGTGTCGTTATAGGGCTCTTTGACTGCCATGAATAGGTCCTCCTAACGGATAAACTCCACGCGAGGCATCCAGTGTGCCACTTGGCGGAGCTGCAAATGTTTGCGGTTTCATTCTCACCTTATTGTGCTACTTTCCGGCGGGGTAATCAATTCATACTTTCGCGCAATCCGTTCGCAATTTGGCATGATTCATTACAGTATTCATACGGAACTATCATAAATAGAAATAAGGCGGAGCGGATAGCGTTCCCTTTAGTATAATTAAACTATTACATAAGGTTTGAACTTGGAACTGGAAATATTTATAAAAGCCGCTGGCAATTTCAGCTAAGTTTCCTCAGATTTTATCATAAAAAAATTCCAGAAAACGACACACTAATCTCACATGATCTTGTATAATGTTATTGCGGAGAACGGTTTCATCGATTCTTGCCAGATCCTTTCATGATGGAAAGGGTCCAGTAAAAGGTAAACCTGCCGAAAGACAGGGGCACAAAGTCTCGGATCTAAAGTAGAAATACTACAAAGTAGCAATACTACTATGATGGCCGGACTGCCTGGGGACGCGAAAATTCTAGGAGGAGATTTCTTGGATATGTCCAACCAGGGGAATGACGAGCTGCAGGCAGTAGATCTGGATTTAGAATGGGTGCACTTGCTGATGTCTGCCAAGCAGGCGGGGATCGCGGCGGAGGATATCCGCCGGTTTCTAAGTGAGAAGGCGCTCCAGGCGATGTAAGGGCGGTCATCATTGCTGCGATACATACAGAAAAGGCACAGCGTCCGGTACGCTGTGCCTTTTCTGTATGCCGCTTGAAAGGCTGCCTTCGCCGAAGGCGGCCTCCCTGCCGTGCGGAGTCTTCCCTGTGGCATACAATGCTCGTCTAGTTGTCCTTTTGTTCCATGCGCCATTTCTGGTAATCGAGGAATTCCTTGAATTCGCGTTTGCTTATACCGGAGGCCATGGCCTCCTGAACCAGCCGGAACCATTCCCCGTCCAGAGCCTGTTCTTCCGTCTCTGCCAATCCGCCATACAGCAGTGCATGAATGGATACCTGAAGCGCGTCAGCGATTTTTTCGATGAATTGAATGGAGGGGTTGGATTGAATGTTCCGTTCCACATTACTGAGGTATGATTTCGCCACATCAGCCTTATCGGCAAGCTCGGATAACGAATAGCCCTTCTCCAGCCGGAGTTTGTGGATGCGGCTTCCCATAGTATCTGACACGATTACAACGCCCTCCGTACTTTTTTGGTAAAAGATAAGAAGTGATATGCTTCGCGCTATACATTCTCCTTATCTTTCTCGTTGAAACGGTACCGCCCGTTCAAAGGCCGGCCAAGCCGTTTTCTCTTGTCAGTATAACAAAAATCCGCAAAACGGACAAAATCTTGAACCCGGCAACGGGAAAAAAGAAACGGCATACCCGGCCCGGATGGGGGAGGATATGCCGTCTTGATGGATTGCTGAAACGCTGCCTTCCTAATAAAGGACGGCAAAGTCATGTTCATTTGTATAGGCTGGCCCCTGAGCTACTTGGCTTCTCCCACTCCTTGAAGCGCATCGAAGGTCCAGTTCAGCGCTAAGCCGTCACCCTGGAAAATGTTCTGATCGAGCGTGTTGTCTACGAATTCGAAGGCGATCTTGAAGGTCTTGGACCCGGCGGCGGCAATCCCGCCTGGCAGTACGCCTGCTGCTACGAGATCGTAGCTGGGGGTGTTTTTCAGATCCTTCAGAGAGATCTCGGACAGCACATGACCGCTTAGTGAACCGCCGGTGTACGTATTATCGAGGAGCTTGACCTTGAAGTGGTCTCCGAGATCCTGGCCTGCGTTATCGCCCTTGGCATCGGTCACGGTGTAAGTGGTGGCAAGCTTCAGGAATTTGATATCCAGTGTGCCGTCATTGGACAAGGTGAAGGTGCGGACGGTGTAATCTCCCGGCTTCAGATTCGTCAGCGCTACCGGAGTATTGAAGGAAGAGCCGAGCTTCAGCGTACCCGCTGCGAAGGTTGCCGTGCTGGTAGCTGTGGAACTGAAGTAAGCGAAGGTGCCCCCGCCGATTAAAGACAAGCCCAGTGCTGCCGATGCTACGCCAAGACCCAATGTTTTTTTGATACCCATGATTGATTTCCTCCTCGAATGGTTTGTTTTGTTGTGGAATTATTGGAGCGTGCCTTTTTCCTGGTTGGCTTCGAAATTCAGAGTCAGTGCAAGCGTATCGCCCTGATAATAGTTCTGCGGCTGGAGGGTCTCCTTGAAGGCGAACTGGATGGTCAGGTTATCCGAGGTGCCGGCTTTGATGCCGGACTTCTCTCCGCCTAAGATCGCTCCGACAATTCCCCGGGCCACCAGATCGGGACTCTCCTGCTCCAGATCGGCCAGCGAGATGACCAGGAGCGGCGATTCCTTCTTATCCTTGTTCACGAGGAAGGTCACAATAATATCATCCTTGAAATTATGGGAACCGTTGTCTCCCTGGGCGTCTGTAATGGCCGATGAGGTGCGCAGTACCACTTTGGGAATATTGAGCGTCCCGTCATTTTTGAGTTTGAAGTCCCGTAAGACGGTATCGCCCGGCTTGAGATTGCTGAGATTCACAATGACGGAGGGATCAGATTGTAATGATAGGGTTCCGTTGTTAAAAGAAGCTGAGGAAGTAGAAGTGCTGCTGAAGTAAGCGAAGGTGCCTCCGCCGACCAGGGTTAAGCCTAATGCTGCCGATACAACGCCGAGACCTAATGTTTTTTTGACGTTCATTTGTTCATCCCTCTCTTATGAGTCTGCTTTGTGCATAGCCGGTGCTTCCGGCAAGCTGTATTGTGGCTCCGCGTTTCGTAAACGGGAGAGGACAATCGATCATTGTACGAGGTCAGTCAGAGTATCCGGCCCGCCGCCGCTGGTTGCGGAAGACGAGACGTTCTTCTTTTCCAGTGCCGCAACGGCCTTCCAGGAAGAATACAGCGCGTAGAGCAGCAGGAGTAGTCCGGGAATAATCATCAGCACTACGCTTCCGGCTTTGGAGACTGCGAAGCTCATGGCATAGCCCACATAGGGGATAGTTACGCCGGTGTACTCACCTACCACATTTGTGGAACTAACGGCTGCGGTGTCGGCAGAATCATTATTGTCGCCCTTGGTGGTGTAGCTGGCTTCCCCCAGAGCACTGTTCAGCTCGGCATCGACCACGCGGTGGGTAATCAGGATATTATCGGGATTCAGAAAAGTGATCACATCGCCCTTCTGGAACCGGGTCATGTCCCCGCCCGGCTTAATGGCCACAATGGAACCGGTCTGGATGCCGGGCTCCATGGAGCCGGATAATACCGTCTTGATCTGGTAGCCGAAGAAGGAGGGCTCGCCGCCGGAGGCTTTGGAGATGACAACGGCTGTGATCAGCACCAGGAACACTATAAGAATCAGAGTGGAAATTATCGTATTGGCTATTTTTCGGATGCGCATCTTATTCGCCGCCTTTGCTGGTGTCGGATTGTGGAGCCGGTGTAGCTGTAGGAGCAGGCTGCGCGCCGTCCATTACAGTGCCCGGAATTACGCTGCCGGGTAGTAGATCTGGAGTTGCTTCCGGTAAAAGAAGCCCCGGCGCCGGAGTGGCAGTGGGAATAACCTCTGCTGCTGCTGAAGCTGTGGGGGCTGGATTGTCCCCTACAGGCGCTGCGGGAGCAGGCTCCTCTGCCGGCTGGCTTTTGTCAGGAAGACTGGTTGCGGCCGGCTGGTTCCCGGCTGGTTCTTGTTCAAGCTCCAGCTTCAGCGCTTCGTCAGCAGCCTTCTGTTTCTCTATGGCGAGCCGTTCGGCTTCCTCCGTTCTGGCTTTCTCGGCCTTTTCAAGCGCCAGGCGTTCCTCTTCCTCTTGCTGTGCCTTCGCCTTGTCCTCAAGGGTTGTTTTGGCTTCAGCGATTTCTGTGAGCCGCTCCTGTAAGGTATGGATGGTGGAGGACAGGGTATCCTTGGATGCCGTTAATTCGGTATTCAACTGCTCATACGTGGCCAGCAGCGCGGGGGATACCTGCGAATCTGCCTGGTAGGCGCTGGTTACGAATGAGAGGATAGGCTCTTCAGCAGGGAAGCTGTAGTCATCCTGCCGGAGCAAGACGCGGTCCGGATTGCCGGTGGGCAAGGATCCGCCGATATCATGAATCGAGCCAAGATACTGCACAATTCCGCTTAATGTCTCTGCCAGCGATTCCGACAGAATCCCGCTTTGATGAAGACTCTCTTGAAGCTTGTCGAAGAACTGGGCGTCACGGATTTCCAGACAGTTAGGGTCGAGATTCACCATATATCCTCCAAGCTTGTGCAGAATGGCCGCTGCATTGCCAATTTCCTGCAGAATGTGTTGCCAGACCGTTCCGTTGAAGCTCAGCTGCTTCTCCAGCAGGTCGATCTCGCTGCCAGCTTGAGTGAGCTCAGACGAGAGTTCGTCCGCAGCCTGATCCAGCTCTGCCAGCGACAGCTCTCCGGCAGCGACTGAGGTGTTATACACTCCACTGATGCTATGGCTGCCAAGGGAAGCTTTAAGCTCTATGACGGTGTTTAGATGCCCGCTGAATTCCGACAACAACTGCTCAATCTGACCCGGGAAAACCGAGCACAGCCCGATGGAGCTGATCTGTTCCTGGGAGGTGTTGAACTCTCCGTAGGTGCTGCCGATCTGGCCTGAGGTATACATCAGGAGCACAGATACGGCCATACCCGATTGCAGAATCCGCAGGCCGAGCTTCTTCGTTTTCCGTTTGCGCCGCTTGGCAGATCTGGGGTACATAGCTAAGCCCCCTCTCGAGTTGCTAATGAATAATTCGTTATATTCGTTCTTAATAAAGAACGATTTCGTAAGCAAATCATACACCGCGCTGCTCAGAAAAGAAAAATGTTATTTTCAGCGGAATGTTCGCAATAAAGTACGAAATGTATGGGATATCTCGTTGTACCTGAGGATATCGCTGTTTTTCACAAATGTTCTTTATAGAGAACGGCGAGAGGGGTGAGCATGGGGAGGTAGGGAGAGTAGTGAAGAGCACTAGTGCACCTGAATCCGGTGAAAGTGGGCGATACGCGGAAATGAGGAGCACTAGTGCTCCTGAATCTGGCGAAAGCGGGCGATACGCGAAAATGAGGAGCACTAATGCTCCTGAATCTGGAGAAAGCAGAGGATACAAGGTGTTGGCCGCAACACAATCCGACGGTGAGGGATAGGCACCAGTTGGCTAAACGATGGGGTTTAGTGTATTCCACGGCAAAGAAGGTACTGTCCATAAAAGGATAGTACCCTCTCCGATGCACCTGTTCAATTTCAGTGTACCTGTCCAATAATCCGGATCTCCAGCAAACTACACCCTTAAGGAAGCTTCTCCCCGCGCGAGGTGACGTACAGCTCATACCATTCCTTGCGGGACAGCTCCAGCTGGTCTACGCCCGCACAGGCGGCGATCCGCTGCGGATTCACGGTGCCGATGACGGGCTGAATAGCTGCGGGATGGGTCATCAGCCAAGCCAGCACGATAGCCTCGGGCGTTGTGCCCTTCCCGTCAGCAAGTCTCTGTACCATGGCTGCTGTATTCACAACATTCTCCGGCTGGCCTTCAAGCGGCCGTCCGCTGAAGAGTCCCTGGGCCAGGGGGCCCCAGGCCTGAAGCTGGATGTTCCCGGCACGGCAATACTCCATGGTGCCCTCCGGGAATGTAATGTCCTTCCACGGGTCGCGGTTCACGCTGAGTACGGCGTCAACCCAACTGATCCGGGACAGGCTCATATGCAGCTGGTTGACAATGAACGGCTCGTCGCAATAAGTCTGTAACAGCTGGATCTGGGCGGCGCTCATGTTGGAGACGCCGAAGTGGCGCACCTTGCCGGAGGCCTTGAGCTGATGGAGTGCTTCCGCCACTTCTTCAGGGTCCATTAACGGGTCGGGGCGGTGCAGCAGCAGAATATCAATATACTCTGTGCCCAGCCGTGCGAGAGTTCCATCGACGCTGGACAGAATGTGCTCCCTGGAGAGGTCGAAGCTATTGGAGATATCGCCTGGCTCCATCAGCTTGATGCCGCATTTCGACTGGAGCAGGATGTCCCCGCGCAGCCCCGGCCGCTCCTTGAAGATCTGCCCGAACACCTTCTCTGCCTTGCCCCGGGTATAGATATCCGCATGGTCAAAAAAATTAATACCTATAGACAGCGCCGCATCCAGCGCCTCATGCCCCTGCTTCATATTCGCAGCCGTGACCGGTTCACGGTCCCAGCCGCCGCCCAGCCCCATGCAGCCCAGGGCGATACGGCTGGCAGGTATGCCGCGCCGGTTAAGGGGTAACGCATTCAGCAATGTGATCCCTCCATCATATTCAGCTTGAGCATGCTCCGGTTAGGTTACCGGAAAAGCATACACCTTCAGAACCCGGTGTGGTATCTCTTGTCGCTGGAGGAGCGGTGTTTCGTGGTCTCTTTATCCTTCTCTTCCTCTTTCTCGAGTGTCAGGTCCTCTACGGGTATCGGGTCTACATGCTGCTGGCTCTCATCTACATCGAACAGGCTGGGCTTGTCCGTAGGGTATTGCTCCGGGTGGTCACGCTCGTCTCTGATCGGCTTTTTGTCATCGCTCATCGCAGCTTCACTTCCCTTTCCAGAGTATCCGCCAGGCGGGGCCGGCACACCGCACGAATTGAAACTGTAGTACAGCCGGATGCCCAACCCGCTCGCCAACGGTTTGCTTCAAATATAAAATTTTTTATGTTTCACACTATAACTTATCCTTCTATTTCCCGCTGAAACGGTACCGCCCTTTAAAAGGACAGTAAAGCCGTTTCCACTTGCTAATAAACACATATGGTCTTCCCTAAACAATTCCATCGGCTAACTACTTCTATTCGTCTGTGATAATCGGTCTTCCGATATCATTCATGCTACGGGCGGCCACATCCTCATACAGGCGCTTTAGCCATTTCAGCTCGGTCTGGCTATGCTCATATCTGCCGTACATCATATGCAGCACTGAGCGGGGCACGATGGAGATATGCTCCTCGTATACTTGATAGGCATAATTCACCTGATGCTCCGCCTCCCGGATGCGTTCCTCCAGCAGCTTCGCCACCTTGCCCTGGTCGATATGACGCGCGAGGGCAAGGGCCATATATAGAGGATGATACGGCGGATCACTTTTTTTAATCTGCTGGAGAATGAGCTGCTCCATCAATTCCTTGCCTTTATCCGTAATGCGGTAGATGGTCTTATCCGGCCGGTCCGGGCTGTGAATGATCTCCACCGCCTCGATATGACCGCCTGCGGCCAGCTTGTCGACGGCATAATATAAGGAACCGGTCTGCAGCTTGATGACTTGATCCATGGAGCGTTCCTTCATGACCAGGGTAATCTCGTAGGGATGCATATCCCGCTCCAGCAGAAGTCCCAGAATCAGCAGCTTCATCGGCATGGGCTTACCGCTGACCTTGATTTGCACCGTGCTGGCTGCCCTGCGGCAGCAGACGGTCCTTCGGCATCAGCAGGACGAAGACCACCGTAAGCACCGCCGGAACGATGGCCCACAAGAAGGTATGCGAGATCGACGAAGACAGTGAATTCGTAATCTTCTCCAGGACAGGCGGCGGAATCTGTGCTCTGGCCTCAGGCGTCAACGCGGAACGCGGGTCGCCGAAGGAAGCGGCCTGACCGCTGTCGCCGAAGGCTGTACTAAGCTCAGAGGCGAAGTGGTTACGCTGGATGATGCCGAAGATCGTTATCCCCAGCGTCATCCCGAGCGAGCGCATGAAGGTACTGGTGGACGTTGCCGAGCCGCGCTGGCGCATGTCGAAATGCTGGATCGAAGACAGGCTGAGCACGGAGAAGGAGAAGCCGACTCCGAAGCCGGTCAGGGCCATGAAGGCATTAAGCGCCATCCGGGAGGTCTCCGGGGTCAAGGTGCTGAGGGAGTAGATCCCGCCCACGAAGCAGACTGCCGACAGCAGCATGATGTTGCGGAAGCTCGTTTTAGTGGTAAGCAGGCCGCCGGACTGGCTGCCAATTACGGTACCGATCATCATCGGCATCAGAATCAGGCCGGAGTTGGTGGCCGAGCCGCCGTATACCCCCTGAACGTAGATCGGGATATATACCGTTGCTACGATGAATGCCGAACCATAGAACAGCCCCAGGATACTGCTGGTTGCGAACAGGCGCTTCCGGAACATGGCGAAGGAGATGACCGGCTCTGCCGCGAATTTTTCAATGACAATGAAGGCGATCAGAAGCACGGCGAACGCAGCGAACAAGCCGAGAATGACCAGAGAATCCCAGGCATACTGGTTGCCGCCAAGCTCCAGGGCGAACATCAGGCAGATAATCCCTGCCACCAGGGTGAAAGCGCCGCCCCAGTCAATCCGCTGCTTGGAATGCGAGATGGATTCCTTGTAGGAGGTCATAATAAGGAAGAACGAGACAATCCCGATGGGCAGGTTAATATAGAAAATCCAGTGCCAGCTCATATATTCGGTGATATAAGCACCAAGCAGAGGCCCAATCACACTGGAGATCCCGAAGACAGCGCCGAACAGTCCGGTAAGCTTGCCTCTTTTCTCAGGCGGGAAGATGTCGAAGACAATCGTGAAGGCAATCGGCATCAGTGCACCGCCGCCAATCCCTTGAATCGCACGGTAAATACTGAGCTGGGTAATGCTCGCCGATGTTCCGCACAGGGCGGAGCCAATCAGGAACACGATAAGCCCGAAGATGAAAAACCGCTTGCGCCCGTACATATCGGACAATTTGCCGAAGATCGGGGTGCCGGCCATAACCATGACCATATAAGCAGAGGTGACCCAGACGATTTTATCCAGTCCTCCAAGATCGGACACAATCGTGCCCATAGCTGCGGCAACAATGGTATTATCCATGGCCGACATCAGAATGCCGAGCAGCAGTCCGACAATGACTAGCTTGAGATTACTTTCTTTGGTGTGCATGTTAAGCTCCTTTATGTTTAAAATTCAATGGAATTTCATTATATTCAAATTTGAATAGGGTGGCAATTGTTTTTTTCAGGAGGACAGACGGGTTGGGAGCTGCTTGGGAACTTGCATGCGTGTACTTGGTATTCCTTATCGGCCGGTCCTTTATTCCAGCTGCAATAGGGCAAAGTATCTGAAGGAGGGGCGGAGGGGGCTTGTCTGCTAAGGTCTTGACATACCCATGGGGGGTATATTATATTGGTACATAAGGAGGCTGATTCCTGTGTCTACAAATGAGAAGGACCCTGGCGGACAGGAGCGCGGTGAAACGTGCCATTCTTCTGCCTCCGGCGGCCGCAAGAGTCATCACTCGCCGGAATTCAAGAATGGGCTGACAACCCGGCTGAACCGGATTGAAGGGCAGATCCGCGGTGTGAAAGGCATGATTGAACGCGATACCTACTGCGATGATGTGCTGAATCAGCTGGCGGCGGTGCAGGCGGCCCTGAACAGTGTCGGCAAGCTGCTGCTTGAAGGCCATATGAAGAGCTGTATTATCGAACGGATCGAAGCCGGTGAGCATGAGGTGATTGACGAGCTGCTGGTCACGGTGAACAAGCTGATGAAATAAAGATGGGGCCTGGAGAGTTTGAATGTCTAAATTCAATGATGAGGACCGTAACTGCGGTGAATTTAGAACTTTCGGCCGCTGTTGTCCACAGATTTCATGATTGATACCGCCGTAGCGGTAGAAATCCGTGGACAAAGACGGTCGCTGGCGCTCCTGCAGTTTCAAAATTCCCCTCCGTTACTATCATCTATTGTTATTTTCTCAAGATCAAACTCTTCAGGCATATGAGGAGCCGAAAGACCAAGCATTCGCTTTCAATTAAGCAAATGCTAAATAACATTGGGAGGTTATTGAAATGTCGAACGTAACACTGAATGTTGAAGGAATGTCCTGCGGTCATTGTGTAAGTGCTGTAGAGAAGGCTGTTAGCGGCGTAGGCGCTGCGGCGAAGGTGGATCTGCCGGCGAAGACGGTGGCGGTTGAATTCGATGAGAATACGGTAAGCCTGGATAAGATCAAGGCTGCTATTGAAGATCAGGGCTACGACGTAGTGTAAGCTAATCGTTGTAATATAAGGGCTTGGAGCAGGGAACCCTGGGGTACAGGGCCGGGCGCCAATGCCTTTTCTTTTCAAAATAAATATACCCCTTGGGGGTATGTGGAGGTGCTTAAGAATGGAAAAGAGTGCAGAGTCCGCCCCGCAGCAGACCACGCTGCAAATTACCGGCATGACCTGCTCTGCTTGTGCGACGCGGATTGAGAAGGGCTTGTCCCGCATGGAGGGGGTATCCCGGGCGAATGTCAATCTGGCGCTGGAGCAGGCTACAGTGGGCTTCGATCCGGCAGTTGCAGATGTGGCGCAAATGGAGGAGAAGATCCGCTCTCTGGGTTATGATACGCTGAAGGAGTCGGCGGATTTCGATATTACCGGCATGACCTGTGCTGCCTGCTCGGCTCGTATTGAGAAGGTGCTGGGACGGATGCCGGGGATTGCGGCCGTGAATGTGAACCTGGCGCTGGAGACTGCTCATGTGGAATATTCGCCGGGCAATGTCAGTACAGCCGAGATTATGGATAAGGTGAGCAGCATCGGCTATAAGGCGGCGCTTAAGCAGGACCGGAAGGATATCGCGGAGCAGCGCAGTGAAGAGATTACATGCAAGCGGAATAAGTGGATGATCTCCGCGTTGTTGTCCCTACCGCTGCTCTGGGCTATGGCGGGCCACTTCTCGTTCACAACCTGGATCTGGACGCCTGAGCTATTCATGAATCCCTGGTTCCAGCTTGTGCTGGCGACCCCGGTTCAGTTCGTGATCGGCTGGCAGTTCTATGTCAGTGCCTATAAGGCGCTGAAGAACGGCAGTGCCAACATGGATGTGCTGGTGGTGCTGGGCACCTCGGCGGCGTATTTTTACAGCTTGTATCTGACGATTGATTCGCTGAAAATGAGCGGGATGCACCATACTGTGGAGCTGTATTTCGAGACCAGTGCGGTGCTGATCACGTTAATTCTCGTAGGCAAGTGGTTCGAGGCGCTGGCCAAGGGCCGTTCATCGGATGCGATCCGCAGCCTGATGGGGCTGCAGGCCAAGACTGCACTGGTGCTGCGGGACGGTGCAGAGCTAAGTATTCCCGTCGAGGATGTAGTGATCGGCGATATTGTGCTGGTGAAGCCGGGCACCAAGGTGCCTGTAGACGGTGAAGTCGTGGAGGGGCTGTCCTCCGTCGATGAATCTATGCTCACGGGCGAGAGTATCCCGGTAGAGAAGAAGCCGGGGGATTCCGTTATCGGAGCTACGCTGAACAAGAACGGCATGCTGCGGGTCAAAGCCCGCAAGGTCGGCCGTGATACGGCACTGGCACAGATCATCAGAGTCGTGGAGGAAGCGCAGGGCTCGAAGGCGCCGATCCAGCGGATTGCCGATGTCATCTCCGGGATCTTCGTGCCGATTGTGGTCGGTATTGCTATTGTAACCTTCGGGGTCTGGTATATCTGGGGAGCGCCGGGGCAGTTCGCGGAGGCCCTGGAAAAAGCCATTGCGGTGCTTGTCATCGCCTGTCCATGCGCTCTGGGACTGGCGACACCAACCTCGATTATGGCCGGGTCCGGCCGGGCCGCCGAGTTCGGCATCCTGTTCAAGGGCGGGGAGCATCTGGAAGCTGCGCAGGGCGTGAAGGTAGTGGTCGTGGATAAGACCGGGACCGTGACCAACGGCAAGCCGGTGCTGACCGATATCGTAGCGACTGCCGGAAATGAGACACAAGGCAGGGTGCTTGCCGAGAATCGTCTGCTGTCGATTACAGCGGCTGCGGAGAAGCTCTCGGAGCATCCGCTGGCGGAGGCCATAGTGGCTGGTGCACAGGGCAGAGGAATCGACCTGCCGCCTGCGGGCCAGTTCGAGGCGGTACCGGGGCGCGGGGTGTCGGCGGTAGTGGACGGCCAGAAGGTAAGCGTAGGCACACGGCGGATGATGGTGGAGAACGGACTGGATATCGGACCGTGGACAGGAATCATGACCAAGCTGGAGCAGGAAGGCAAAACAGCGATGCTGGTAGCCGTCGATGATGCGGTAGCGGGAGTGATTGCCGTGGCTGACACGATTAAGGAGACCTCCCGCGAGGCGGTAGCCCGGCTGCAGGCCATGGGCATTGAGGTTGTCATGATTACCGGAGACAACAAGCTTACGGCCCAGGCGATTGCGGATCAGGCGGGCATCCGCACGGTGCTGGCGGAGGTGCTGCCTGAGGGCAAGGCGGAAGAGATCCGCAGGCTCCAGAGCGGTGGAGTCAAGGTAGCAATGGTCGGTGACGGCATCAACGATGCTCCGGCGCTGGCGACCGCGGATACGGGCATGGCGATTGGCACCGGCACGGATGTGGCGATGGAGGCGGCGGATATTACGCTGATGCGCGGCGATCTGATGAGTATCCCGGATGCGATCCTGATGAGCCGCAAGACCATGCGCAATATCAGGCAGAATCTGTTCTGGGCGCTTGCCTACAATACGCTCGGCATCCCGATTGCGGCGCTCGGCTTCCTGGCCCCTTGGCTGGCCGGAGCTGCGATGGCCTTCAGCTCGGTATCTGTGGTACTGAACGCGCTGCGGTTACAGCGCGTCAAGCTGTAAGAATCATGCGGCCTGCCGCAGCCGGAGTCATCCGGACGGACGGAACGAAGGCAGCAACTCAAAGAATCGCCGGTGTGCATCTGCCGGCGATTCTTTTTTTTTATCGAAGAAGCTGAATCGATACACAAATGCTGTTAATTCAGCTCTATTCGCCGGTTGATGCGGAAGCCGCAGCGGTCTTTTTCCGGCCAAGCAGGTTCGTGCCAATGACCCCGGCGATGATCAGGAAGGATCCGATCCAGTGATAGACCGTGATCTGCTCACCCAGGAAGATTGCTCCGGCTGCAATAGATACGATGGTGGATAGATTGGTGAACACACTCATGAGAGAGGCCTCGATTTTGGATAAAATATAGGTTGAAGTCAGAGTTGTGACCAGCGAGGCGATCACCCCCAGATATACGGCGGACAGGACAAACGTTGCGCTTCCCAGCGGATTCAGGAAATCCCCAAGCGTCCCGCTGACTGTATGTCCGGTAAGCGAGATGATCAGGAAGGTGGCGAAGCCGACCCCCATCATCAGGTAGCTGAGCTCAGCGGGGCTGAAGTGGCTGGAGAGGGAGCGGGCCAGCACGCTGTATCCGGCAAAAGCGAGACAAGTCATGAACAGCAGCACAATCCCGGTCATATTCGACAGCTGAATGCCGCTTCCCTTCATGACGAAGATGAATACCACGCCGAATACCGAGAGGAAGATGCACAGCTTTTGCAGCAGGGTGGTCTTCTCCTTCAGGACAATCGCGGCGATGATCATCGTCACCACCGGAGTGAACGAATAGAGGATGCCTCCCTCGGCTGAGGTGGCGCGCTGAAGTCCGAAGACCTGCAGGGTGAAGAAGCCGAGCGGATACATTGCGGCGAGCAGCAGTGCCCGGCCCATCGGCTTGCCCCGGTAGGATACCTTGACCCAGCCGAGGGCGACCGGAACCGACATGACGGCAAAAGAGGCAGCGAACCGGAAGGTCAGCGTGTCGAGCGGCCCGGCGTGAACGAGAGCTACTTTGGTGAACAGGAAGGAGAAGCCGATAATGACCGCATTGAGTACGGCGAAGCTGTAGGCCAGCTTGAGTCCTTGTTTGTGCATGGGTACATCTCCTTGTAGGTTAGTGAAGATTGGATGCTGTAAACATTCGATCTATTACTTTAAAATTAAAGGAAAAGGCATACACCAACAACACAAGCTTTCCTCAACTGTACCGGTACAGTCTGCTGCGATCCCTATATAATAAGGGAAGAATAATAGGATAGAATACACAGCATAGCGTGGTAATGACGGCGAACGGAGGCGGGCGATGAACAAGTATCATCAGGTGATTACAGAGCTTGAGCGGCAGATGAAGGAAGGGCAGTACCGCCCGGGGGATAAACTGCCGTCTGTGCGCAGTGCTTCAGCAATCTACGGCTGTAGCGTCAGTACCATTCTGAAGGCTTACGGGGAGCTGGAGCGGACGCATACGATCTACTCTATTCCGCAGAGCGGCTATTACATGGTAGACAAGAGTGCGGATTCGGCAGCGGCGGAGAGTGAAGGGACGGTTGATTTTGCTTCGGCCTCGCCGGATCTGAACGTCTTTCCGTACCTGGACTTCCAGCATTGTCTCAATAAGGCGATTGACCAGTACAAATACCATCTGTTCACCTATGGCGATGCCCTGGGGCTGGAGACGCTGCGGCGCACCCTGGTGTCGCATCTGGCAGAGTATCAGGTGTTCGCCAAGGCGGAGTCGATCCTGATTACCTCAGGGATTCAGCAGGCGCTGGAAATACTGGCCAGAATGCCTTTTCCCAGCGGCAGGACGGAGATTCTGGTGGAACAGCCGGGGTACGATATTTTTTTGCGGTATTTGGAGGCTGAGGGGCTGCCGGTGAGCGGAATCGGGCGTTCGGCGGCGGGCATTAACCTGCAGGAGCTGGAGGAGCGGTTCGCCAGCGGGCGATTCAAATTTTTTTATACGATGCCCAGATATCACAATCCGCTCGGGACAACGTACAGCACAGAGGAGCGCAAGGCCATTGCCGGACTGGCAGCCAAATACGATGTCTACATCGCCGAGGATGATTATATGGCGGATCTGGGGATCGGACGGCGTTATGACCCGATCTATGCGTATGACCAGACCTCCCATGTCATTTATCTCAAAAGCTTCTCCAAAATCATCTTTCCGGGCCTCCGGCTTGGTGCGGTGGTGGTGCCGCAGCCGCTGCTGGAGGCCTTCCGCTCCTATAAAGGCTACACCGATACCTCGCTGCTGTCGCAGGCTGCGCTTGAGGTATACATCAAGAACGGGATGTACGGGCATCACAGGCACAAGATCAAAGCCATGTACGCCAAAAAAATCCGTGCGGTATACGAAGCACTCGCGCGGCATAATACGGACGGCTTCATCGAAGCCTCTGCGGACAGCTCCGGCATCTATATCCAGTTCAAGCTGCCGCTCACCGTCAACCTGGAGCGTCTGGTCAAGCGCCTGGCAGGGCGGAAGATCCGCGTGGTGGCGGGGAACGGCTTCTATCTGCCGGGTTACCAGACCCGCGACAAATTCCTGCGCATCAGTATTTCCCGGGCGGGGCTTACGCAGATTGATGAGGGAATCCGGGCGATTGTCCAGGAGGTGAAGCGCGGGAACGGGTGGTAGAGGGGGAGGAATGGGAGGAAGAGTAGGAAGAGTAGGAAAAGTAGGAAAAGGAAAGCCCCGTTTGTTGTCTGAGCCGCGAAATGGGATCATAATAGGCTTATATAGGAGTTAAGAAAGGCGGGACGATAATGAAACCCACGAATGAAACCCTTGAGCTGTTGAACCGTCATACCTCTGTCCGCCAGTACCAGGACAAGCCGGTCAGTGACGAGCTGCTGGCAGCCGTGATTGGAGCGGGGCAGATGGCTTCGACCTCCAGCAATGTCCAGGCGTACACGGTTATTGCTGTAACTGAGCCTGCGCTTAAGGCACGGTTGTCCGCACTGTCGGGCAATCAGGCGTACATCGAGCAGTGTCCGGTGTTCCTGGTCTGGTGTGCGGACCTGTACCGTCTGCGGGAAGCATCTGCTCCGCATTTGCAGGGGAAGCGGTCCTACGAGGACACGGCTGAGAATCTGATCGTGGCTACGGTCGATGTGGCGCTGGCCGCGCAGAATGCGGCGGTTGCCGCTGAATCGCTGGGCCTCGGCATTGTTTATATCGGCGGCATCCGCAATGAGATCGCCGCGGTATCTGAGCTCCTCGGCCTGCCGGAGCTGGTCTATCCGGTCTTCGGCATGTGCCTCGGGTATCCGGCCGCCGTGAACGGCATCCGCCCGCGCCTGCCGCAGGCAGCGGTGCTACATCATAACGGCTACAATGCCGAAGCCGCAGTGGAACAGGTCCGCGTGTACGACGCGATCTCCAGCGACTATATGCGCGAGCGTACCGGCGGCCAGAGCGCAGCCTCCTGGTCGGAGATGATGGCGGGCCGGCTGGCTCAGCCTGCCCGGCTACACATGAAGGAATTCCTGCTTAGCAAGGGATTCATGCAGCGGTAGAGATTTGGTGAGCCTTCCCCGTGGTCGCGGGGGAGGCTTTTTTTGGATTGGAGGCGCACGGGCCGAATGTACGCGGATAACCGAATACAGTAGGCTGGCGCGAGGGTACGCAGGCTCAATACTCCACAGCCAGTAACAAATATTGAAATTTCCTGCAAGAAATGCAACAATGCTGCCCAATATAAGCGGCCTATGCAGAAATCCTGCACGAAATGCAACTATGCCAGCGCTAACTTGCTCAAAACACCAAAATTCCTGCAAATCCTGCAACATTGCGCCGCAGCCAGTAACATGCTCCACAGCCCCCTAAAGAAGTTGGAGTCCTCCCCCACAAAAATGTAGACTAGATATAGGAGGAGGATGAACGGTATGGGACACTTAACAGGAACAAGAGAGAAGGCTGCGCAAGAGGTGTTGTCAGGCATTAAGGCAGCGGTGGTTGCCCGAAAGTATGGGGTGACCCCATCGACGGTGAATCAGTGGGTGAGGGACTACCGAGAGACCCATGGGGAACAAGATCATCCGTATCCCCAGGAGCAGGTGGAGGAACTGAAGCGCCTCCTGGAAGTGGAGCAGAAATACGAGAAGGCCGTCAAGATCCTCGGCGAAAAGGAGTTAGAGATCGAGATTCTACGTGAACTGCTAAAAAAGCCAACCCCTGCTTATCCGAAAAAATCGAGGTAGCCGACATGTTCATTAAGCAGGGGAATACCGCAGCGTTGGTACTACGTCTCGTGGGGCTAGCAGAGTCTACGTATTACGACCGTAAGAAACGCAAGAAGCAGGTTGCACAGGCCGTATCCCAGGGGCGCGGAAGACCCGTACCCGGCTATTCCCTGACCGAGTCTGGAGAGAAGATTAGCGACGAGGAAATCCAGGAATGGCTGCTGGAATTAATCACTGGAGAAGAGCATGTGTACGGATACAAACTTCTGGCCAAGTGCTTATGGAACCAGCACGGGCTGAGGCTCAATCACAAGAAAAGCTATCGGCTGTGTCAGGCGCTGGATATCCTGCAGCCGCAGCGCCACAAGCGCTTTAAGCACCCCCGGAAGCTGCCGGAGAACCGAGTCATTACCGGGGCGGGCCAGCTCTGGCAGATGGACATTAAGTACGGGTACGTGGCGGGCCGTGACCGGCATTTCTTTGTCCTGAGCATTATCGATGTGTTTACCCGTGTTATCGTCGGCTACCACCGAGGATCGTCGTGTGAGGCCAAGCACGCCTGCCAGACGCTGGGACGCGCCATGGAGCAACACTGCGCCCCTGACAGCGCACGCCCGGTGATCCGCACCGACAACGGTCCACAGTTCGTCAGCCACCTGTTTGGCGACATGTGTGAAAGCTGGGAAATGACCCATGAACGTATTCCGCCTCGAACGCCGGATTTCAATGCTTTTATTGAATCGTTCCACAGTAATATTGATCGGGATTTGTTCCGCAAAGAGGCCTTCGACACGTTCGAAGAGGCCTATGAAGCAGTGGACCGGTACATGGACTTTTACAACAATCGCAGAATGCATACGAGCCTTCGGAACATGCCGCCAGCTACCTTTGCGGAGTGGGTCCAGACTCTAGAAGACCGCTCCCGCTTCTTCTGGCCGAGAGAAAAAGCGAAATAAAGAGCATATGTACGACAAGTGCTGATTTTATATGGAGGACTCCGGGATAAGGGGGTCGCACCGCATGTCTGGAGAAATCCTGCAAAAACTGCAACAATGTTGCTCCAGACAAGCGGTTGGTGAGAGTGAAAACCATCAAAAGTGGTCAGAGATAGGCAGAACGTCGCATGATGTGCTAATGCGGGGATATCGGGGTAAATGTATGCCGAAAACAACATACAATGTGCAACTGCAAGGGTGAGCGGGGTAAATGTATGTGGATAACAACACACAATGTGCAACTGCAGGGGTGAGCGAGGCGAATGTATGCCGAAAACAACATATAATGTGCAAATGTAGGGATGAGCGAGGCGAATGCTATGTGGAAAACAACATACAATGTGCAACTGCGGGGATGAGCGAGGCGAATGTATGTGGAAAACAACATACAATGTGCAACTGCGGGGGTGAGCGAGGCGAATGTATGCCGAAAACAACATACAATGTGCAACTGCTGAGGCGCGTGGACCAAATGTACGCGGAAAACCGAATACAATCGCAATGTGCCAGCGCGAAGCCGCGAGAAGGAAATGTTGCTTAACGAGAAATATTGCGTGTTGCGCATAAATATGGAAAGTGCTAAAATCTGGTTAGAGGTTGGATTTCGCTGGACGCCAACACCCGGGCCCGGAATCGCGCCGTAGCCTAATTCCCTCTTCCGCTTCGCGGCTGTGTCTGCTGTGGATGATCTTGAAAGGATAGATCGGAGAAGGAGGAGAATGGTATGGTACAGGTAGATGGGCAAGAGACAAAGGTGGCTGCACGATTGACGCACAAGGTATTCTTCGAGCGCGATGATATTGAATTCACGTTCCAGTGGCTGCTGTCATTCGTACACTGCGGCGGTGTGTCACAGGGGGAAGTATTCAAGCTTGCACGGAACATCGATCCGAACTCTTTAACCAGCTGGAAGACTGAATTCGAGAAGGAAGCTGTTAAAATTGAGGCCAATGCAGAGCGAAGCCTGAAGAAAGGGCATCTCATCAGCGCCGGTGAGGCCTTCATCCGTGCCCACTCGTATTACCGGGCAGCCTTCTACGGGGCTTTTCCGGATGAGCCTGATTTTGCGCGGTATCACGGCAAAAGTGTGGAATGCTTCCGCAAGGCGCTTGATGCGAAGTCTGAGCAGATTCCCCACGAGTGGGTCGAGGTGGAATACAAGGGGTATAAGTTCCCGGGATGCTTTCTGAAGGCGGAGCACGGTAATGCGCCTAAGCCAACGATTATCTTTCATAACGGCGGGGAGACGCACAAGGAAGACACCTATTTTCTCGGAGGGCAAGCGGCTATTGACCGGGGATATAACGCGCTGATCGTAGATCTTCCTTATGATGTATGTGTCCGGTTCTACGAGCCTGAGGCAACGGCCAAGAACTTCCCGCGCGAGGAGCTGTATAATGTCTACAGAGCCACTACAGATTTCGTTCTGGCCCGCCCGGATGTAGACCCTAAGCGGCTGGTGGTCAGCGGCATGAGCTATGGCGGAGCCAAGACAATGGTGCATGCAAGCTGTGATGACCGCTTCGCAGCGGCAGTACCGAACTCACCGGTGTACTCCATGGCGACCTTCATTGAACGCGGGATGCCTTCATTCCTGCGGGGCACTGCAGAGGAAGCGGCGGAAGCGAGCAAAAAGATGCCCTACACCGGCCAGGTCCTGTTCGCCGGATTGGCCTGGTCCCATGGCTTGGACAGCATAGCAGGGTGGCATGGTTCAGCCGGAGAAGTGATGGAGGTTGATCCGAAGGACGTCAAATGTCCCCTGCTCTCCATGTATTCGGAAGCGGAGCATCCTGAGATGCAGCGGCAGGCGGTAGACACTTTCGAAAAGGCTCCGAATGAGAAGAACGCGATATTTAAGGGGACGGAAGAGGATGGTGCCGACCTGCACTGCCAGCTGAACAATCTGCCGCTCAGCTACCAGGTGATGTTTGACTGGCTGGATGAGGTGCTCGATTATAACATTCAGCTACAACCGGCGCAGTAAGCGATTTTACAGGATTAAGGCCGGATCTGTGGTGCTGTCCTTTCAGCACCGCAGATCTTTGACTACATATAAGGATTGGAGCCATAGAGTGCCATGACGACTGAGAAACCGGGCTTGAGAGAACGAAAGAAAGAAGAGACCAGGCGGACGCTAAGCGATGTAGCGTGTAGTCTAGCCATGGAGAGAGGGGCCAGTCAGGTCCGTGTGGAGGATATAGCCGCAGCCGCCAATGTTTCCATGCGGACATTCAATAACTATTTTGCCTCCAAAGAGGCCGCAATGGTTGGCAATGCTTATCAGCGTTCCGAGCGGATAGCGGCTACCCTTGCCAGCCGTCCGTCAGATGAACCGCTGCAGGACTCCATCCGCGCCGCTGTGCTTGAGGGATTCGCCGAGACGACAGACCGGCAGTGGTATGCACGCATCGTCCTTCTCCGTGATGATCCGGCATTGTTCGGCGCAACACGGAAGGTGGAGATCGAGATTGAGCGGGAGCTCGCCAGGGTGATCGCGGAACGTACACACAAGGATGTGAAGCTCGACCTTTACCCGGACTTATTAGCCGCGCTGCTCATGGCAGCGATACGCACAGCGGTTTTTCATTGGGTAAGCGCAACTCCCGGAGGACAGACGCTGAACGACATGCTGGAACAGGCGATTGGGCAATTGAGGTTTGAATAATATGCACACGGAGGCGCTCCTGCTACGATAACGGAATCGTGGACAGGAGCGCTTTATTTAAATATAAGAACTTATATGTTTCACATGATAAATTATCCTTCTATTTCTCGCTGAAACGGTACCGTCCTTAAAAGGACGGTAAAGCCGTTTCCACTTGTTGCCGGGTGACAGTTGTCACTTTGAATCGATGACAGTCCATACTGATGCTTCTCTCCGGTCTCCGGTACTATAGCAATATAGCCAAGAAGGCAGAAGGACACGGAGGGATACACGATGGAACATGTCATTGAAATGAACAATGTCAGTCGCAGCTTCCAGGAGAAGCAAGCGGTGAAGCAGGTGAGCTTCACGATTAGCCGCGGCTCGATCACAGCGGTGCTTGGCCCTAACGGAGCTGGCAAAACCACCACACTGGCGATGCTGCTGGGCTTGCTTGAGCCCTCGGAGGGCAGCGTGAAGGTGTTCGGTCTTAAGCCGGCAGACGTCAGGGTGAAGCAGCGGACCGGAGCCATGCTCCAGGAGGTCAGTGTCATGGACCGGCTGAAGGTCCGGGAGCTTCTGGCTCTGATCCGCAGCTATTATCCGCAGCCGATGGAGATGGAGGTGCTGCTTCAGGCGACGGGGCTCCAGGCGGCGGGGCTCCAGGCGGCGGATCTGAACCGCTATGCGGAGAAGCTCTCCGGCGGGCAAAAGCGCAGCCTCAGCTTCGCGCTGGCGCTGGCGGGCAACCCGGATCTGCTGTTTTTTGACGAGCCGACGGTGGGGTTGGATACAACAGCGCGGCGGCATTTCTGGGAGAGGGTGCGGGGACTGGCCGATCAGGGCAAGACGATTCTGTTCAGCACCCATTATCTGCAGGAGGCGGAGGATATCGCGGACCGGATTCTGCTGTTCAACCGGGGAGTGCTGGCGGCGGACGGAAGCCCGGACGAGATTAAGGCGAGACTGGTCAAGAAGTCGCTGTCCTTCCTGGCGTCCGGCGACCCGGCGCTGCTGCGCAGTCAATTGCTGGAGCTGCCAGCCGTGGAAGGCTGCTACGAGAAGGATGGACGACTGCATGTGACGACAGGGAATACGGATGAGGCGCTGCGGGCTATTTTCGTGAACGGGCTGGCCGTGCAGGATGTACGGATCGACCAGGGGAAGCTGGATGAAGCGTTCGAGCAATTGACCCTGAATCAAGAGGAGGCGGCAGTATGATGAACCCTATGATAGCCCAGTGCAAGGCAGAGCTGCTGCGGATTATCCGCAATCCCTATTATGTATTCTGGTCGCTGCTCATGCCGATTATGTTCTACTTCATCTTCACGCGGGTGGTGAATACGGGGACGGACGATACGAAGCAGTGGCAGGCGCATTATCTGATGTCGATGGCGGCCTTCAGCGTGATGGGCTCGGCGATTATGACGCTTGGCATCCGGCTGGTGCAGGAGCAGACGCAGGGATGGAATACGTTTATCCGCATTACTCCGCTGCCGTCCTCGGTATATTTTTTCGGCAAAATGTTCGGTCAGAGCATCATGCATCTGTTCTCGATTCTGTGTATTTTCTCAGCCGGATATCTGATTAACGGGGTATCGCTGACTGCTTCGGAGTGGCTGCTTAGCGGACTGTGGCTGCTTGCGGGCTCGCTGCCTTTTCTCGCGCTGGGTACAATTATCGGGTCCATGAAGCGGGTGGATACGGCCAGCGGGGTGAGCAATGTGCTCTATATGGGGCTGGCGGTGGCCGGGGGCATGTGGATGCCTCTGGAGATTATGCCTAAGCTGATGCAGAAGATCGGGCACTGGCTGCCGTCTTACAATTACGGAAATGGAGCCTGGGCGATTGTAGCGGGAGAGTCCCCGCAGTGGAGGGCAGTGCTGCTGCTGCTCGGTTACCTGGCCGTGTTTATGTTATTATCGGTCTATATCCGAAAAAAACAGGAAGCGGTGTAATGTACAATGGCTCTTAAGCAGTTCCGGGTCTTTCCCAAAAGATTTGGCTTCTTCCCCTATATCTGGCTGATCTATCTGGTGTTTCCGATTCTTAACCTTCAGGGGTATAGCGGGCTCAGGCTGATGGCGGGTTATGCGCTGGTCCTGCTGTTCCTGGTTACGTACCGTCAGCTCTACTGGACGGAGGGCAAGCCCTACTCGGCCTGGCTGGGACTGCAAATGTTGATTATTGTGGTGTTATTTATAGGGTATAGCCCCTTCAACTTATATATGGCTTTCTTCACCAGCAACTTCATCGGCTGGTATACCGATTCACGCAACTTTGGGCGGGCCTTGACGATATTTACGGCGATGCTGGCCTCGATGTTCCTGCTGTCCCTGGTACAGTATCAGAGCATGGACATTCTGTTCATGCTGCCTTTTCTGATGATGATGCTGGTGACTCCCTTCGGCATCCGCTCGATTAACCGGCGGCGGGTGCTGGAGAAGGAGCTGGACCAGGCCAATGAGCGGATCAAGGAAATGGTCAAGCGCGAGGAGCGGGTACGGATCGCCCGTGATCTGCATGATACGATGGGACACACGCTGTCGCTGATTACGCTGAAGAGCCAGCTTGTCGAGCGGCTGGTCGTCAAGAATCCCGAGCGGGCGCAGGTGGAGGCCCGTGAGATCCAGCGGACCTCGCGGGCCGCGCTGCGCCAGGTCCGCGAGCTGGTCTCGGAGATGCGGGCGGTCTCAGTCGCCGAAGAGCTGGCCGAGGCTGCGGAGATGCTGCGCAGTGCGGAGATCGCGCTAGAGGTAGAGGGAGATGCGGCGCTGCCGGGCGTGTCCGGTCTGACGCAGAGTATTCTCAGCCTGTGCATCAAAGAGGGAATCACCAATATCGTCAAGCATAGCCGTGCGGACCAGTGCCGGATTAGCATCGTAATGACACCCGGGGAGGTACAGATTACGCTGGAGGATAACGGCATAGGGGTAGATGCCAGCAGTTCGGAGGGGACGGAGCGCCGGGACGGCAACGGCATGAAGGGGATGGGCGAGCGGCTGGCCCTGATTGACGGCTCGCTGACGCTTGCTCCAAGGCCCGGCGGGGGAACCATGCTGAGAGTGGTCACACCAAGAGTAGTTAAGGATGGAAAGGATGGGGAAACGGCATGATCAGGATCATAATTGCCGAGGATCAGCGGCTGCTGCGCGGTGCGATGGCATCGCTGCTTGATCTGGAGGAGGATATTGAGGTGGCGGGTGAAGCCGGGGACGGGGCGGAGGCGCTGGCCCTGATCGAACGTGTCCAGCCGGATGTGTGTCTAATGGATATTGAGATGCCGCTGATGAGCGGCCTGGAGGTGGCTGAGATACTGAAATCGCGGGGCTGCGCCACCCGGATTATTATCCTGACCACCTTCGCCCGTCCCGGCTATTTCGAGCGCGGGGTGAAGGCCGGAATCCAGGGATATCTGCTGAAGGATGAGCCGGTGGATAAGCTGGCGGATGCCATCCGCCGTGTGATGGCCGGGGGGCGCGAGGTCTCGCCTGAGCTGGTGTTCGGCAGCCTGCGCGAAGAGAACCCGCTCTCGGACCGGGAGCGGGAGATTCTGAAGCTGGCCGCCGCGGGTCGCAGCGCCGGAGAGATCGCCGCGGCGCTCCACCTCTCCTATGGCACGGTCCGCAACTACATCTCGGAGATCCTCAGCAAGCTTGCGGTCAAGACCCGGATCGAAGCCGTGCGGCTGGCGGAGGACAAGGGCTGGATGTAGGACGGGCGGGTAAGTGAAGGTAAGTGAGGGTAGTGCCATGAGTGCAAGTAGTGTAGTGAGTGCAGTAAGTGAAGTAGTGCAACAAGTGCCGGTGAGTATACTGGGTGCGAGATGTATGTATGGATGATGGATGGTCAGATGGGTGTGCGGATGAGCGGGTTTGAGTAGTGGCGGGGCCTAAGGGGTACCAGTACATGCGGTATACTTAATTGCACTCCATACAACTAAATCGTCTGATAGATCATTAATGATCCCTATAGCTGCATTTCGTACAACTAACCTGCTTTTTATAGCTTGATATCACTCATTCGGGCAGATTTAGTTGTACTGACTACAGTTATAGGAGACGAGCGATCCTTTTTACTGTTTTTAATTGCACAGACTACAACTACACGGGTGAAGTGGTTCGCAACTTACATTACACCACCTGAGTTTGTTCTAGCCCATTGTATTTTCTACAACAGATGCTCCCTAAATATGCCGCGAATTTGAATCTAATGCACTTCGGAGACAATTTCATAATTCAAAACCCTTGCTATACCTGGTTTTTTTGAGCATAGAAAAAGGAGTACCTCCCCAAATTCTCGAAGTTATAGGCGACGAAACCAACACCCGAGAAGAAAAGAGGTAATCCCCATCTATTCTATTCGACAAGAAGAACTGTTTTCCTTCGAGGAATTGCTCCAAATGAGTCCAGAAGATAAATACAGCCAAATCTTTGAACACTTACATTTAGCTCCAGTTCTGTTCGCACTAGGGAAAAAGAACCATCGCGGACGGCCTGAAAAATTAAATGTACCTGCCATGATCTACTCGCTGCTGATTGCAAAAATGGAGAACATCGAGTTTGTCTCTGCCCTGGTCCGGCGACTGAATCATAGCAACGAATTTCGAGTCCAGTGCCGGTTCACCGGCTCGGATAACATTCCAAGTCAGGCCTCCTATTCCCGTTTGATTCATGCGCTGGAGCAAACGGGAATGCTGGAACAACTTCAGGATCGCCTAGTCACGTCTGCCCTAGAAGAAGGCTTTGTGAGCGGAACCCATCTGGCTGTGGATTCATCCATGGTCGAGGCTTGGGATTGCCAATTTAGCGAATCGGCCTCCAAGCGTCGTGCGGCTCGCCGGGGGCAAAAGAAAGGCGAAGCTTCGGTGGCCGAGCAAATTCAGCTCGAACATCCCGAGCCTGAGCCTAAGGTGGCGAACGAGCCGCTGAAGAAACCCAGATATAGCAAGCCCGGCCGTCCATCCCAGGCGGAAAAGGAACGTCGGCGCGAGGAAATGGAAGCCTATGAACAAAGTCTCGGACCGTTCCAGAAAACCATTGAAGCGATGTTGCCGTACCCGTACGATGAACTACTGACCGCGTTGCCCCGGCATGCTGCGCGTTGTGACAAGAAAAATACGAAGGGCCGAATGACCAGCTATTACGGGTTCAAGGCGAATCTGCTGGTCGACACGGACAGCCAGTATATCCTCAGCGGCCTCTTTAGTTCGGCCAATCCGAATGACCAGCGTATGGCGGTCGTCCTTCTCAAAGGCCTGCTCCTGAAGTTTCCGATGCTAAAGGTCAAGCATATCTTGGGCGACAAGGGGTACGATTGCGCGGCGATCTACCAGTTGATTCATTCGCTCGGCGCCTATCCTGCGATTTCCCTGATTCACCACAAAGACCCGCCTGCGGGAATGAATCTCGATTACACGCCAGTGTGCGCTCAAGGGCATGCGTACCGTTACGACAGTTTTGATGCCAAATATGAGACCCTGAAGTACACCCGGCCTAGTGAATGCAAAGGCTGTGCGCTTTCCGGTACCGAATGCCAAAAAGTGTTTAAAATTCGAATCCAAACGGATTTGCGTTTACACACCTATCCCGCCAGAGGGAGCGAAAGTTTTACAACACTGTACAAGAAGCGTACGGCCGTGGAGCGTGTGTTTGCCTATCTCAAAGAGTATTTCGGGATGAAGCGCACACGCCACCGCGGTGTCCGGGCAAGTGTCGATTTCCAGCTCAGTACGCTCGCGTACAATTTGAGTAAGTTTGCGTTAGACAAATTGAACCAGCAGTTGAGGAATTCCCAGCAAATCGCCTGATTTTTTAAAAATGTGACCTTAGATTTTGGCCTAATCTTGCTATTTAACAAATTGAATTATGAAATTGACTCCTTCGTACAGCAGAAATCTGCGAAAGTGGTGTTTTGGGGCAAACAAACAAAAATCTGCTGTATAAAATACAGCAGAAGTGAATTTCGCCTGGAATATTGCAGATTCTATTGCAGTAAATACAATCAGTAAGAGTTATACCGCTACTGACAAGGCAGTGCCGAGTCACGAAGACTGTTGTTAGGCACAGCGAGGAGCTCGATCGTTCCTGCAATTTCACCTTCGCAGCAGCTTGCCCCTTAGCTCTGGCTCTTCGCCTGCTCCTCGCGCATCCACTCTGAGAGCTGGCGCCGCATCCGGAGGAACTCCGGCGAATCGGCGATCTCTTCGCGGCGAGGGCGCGGGAACGGGACCTCCACGGTGTGGAGGACGGAGCCGGGACGCCCGGAGAAGACGTAGATGCGGGTGGAGAGCAGCAGCGCCTCTTCGATGTTATGGGTGATGAACAGTACGGAGCGGCGGTTCTCCTCCCACAGCTCCAGCAGCCAGCGCTGCATCTGCTCGCGGGTCAGCGCATCTAGCGCGCTGAACGGCTCATCGAGCAGCATCAGCTCCTGCGGCGCGAGCATGGCCCGCAGGAAGGCGGCCCGCTGCTGCATGCCGCCGGAGAGCATGTGCGGGTAGGCCCGCTCGAAGCCGCCGAGGCCGATCTTCGCCAGCCAGTGGCGCGCAGCCTCGCGGGCCTCCCGCTGCGGGGCGCCTTGCAGCTCGCCGCCAAGCAGGACGTTATCCAGTGTGCTGCGCCACGGGAACAGCGCGGGCTGCTGCGGCATATAGCTGATCTTGCCGCGCTGCCCGGTCACCGGGATGCCGTTCATGCTCACCGTTCCGGTATCCGGCAGCGTAAGGCCGCCGATGATATGGAACAGCGTGCTTTTCCCGCAGCCGGACGGGCCGACAATGGAGACGAATTCCTGCGGCTCCACGGTCAGGGACACCTGATCCAGCACCTGCGTCTCCCGGCGGCGGTGCTGGAACGACTTGCTGATGCCGCTGACTTCGAGCGCAGGCGGCACACTCCGTGTACCCAGGCGTCCATCTACGTCCGCCTTCTCCAGTTCAATCCTCGTAAGCTCAGACACTTCGCCCAGCCTCCTTCAGTTCATTATGGTTACTTCTGTTTTGGATGATTCTTCCGTACACGTTAAGCTTCCTTGCGCGGCTTCCAGCGCACCAGCCATCTCTCCAGCAGGGCAATGAGCGCGAATAATACGAGACTCAGCAGCACGATAATGGCGATGGCCACGAACATCCGGTCCGCCCGGTAAGAGGCCTTCTGCAGCAGCATATAGTAGCCGATCCCTTTGTCGGCGCCGATCCATTCGGCCACCACTGCGCCCATCACCGCATAGGTGGCGGAGATTTTGAGCCCGGAGAACAGGGAGGGCAAGGAGCCGGGAAGCTCCAGCCGGGTGAAGATCTGCCACTTGCCCGCACCGGCCATCTTCATATAATTCATCATCACCCGGTCGCTTTGGGCCAGTCCGCCCATGGCTGCAACAGCTACGGGGAAGAAGCAGACGAGGGTGATCAGGATGATTTTGGGCAGCAGGCCGAACCCGAACCAGATAATCAGCAGCGGGGCCAGCGCAATGGAGGGCACATTCTGGCTGAGGATCAGCAGCGGATAGATCGCTCGCTTGACCCAGGGCAGCAGATGCAGCAGCAAGGCGGTGAGCAGGCCGATGCCTGTGCCGACCGGGAAGCCGATCAGGGTCAGCCGCAGCGTGGCGGCGGTGTGCTCCCAGATCCCGGAGGCGTTGTTCTTCGATTCACGCGCGATATCCGACGGGCTGGGCAACTGGTAAGCCGGGATGTCGAACAGCATGACCGATAGCTGCCATATCCCGACAAAAAAGAGGACCGCCACAAAGGGCGGCCACACTAGCTTCCAGGTGCTTCTCACGGCCGGTATTTCTCCGTCAGCTTATCCATGCTGATGCCGCCCGGATTATGGGCGATCTTGATCTGTGAGATGACACTAGGACTGCCGGAAGCGATCAGCGCCTCATGCATGTCACGCACAATATCCAGCAGCTCGGACAGCTCGCCTTCCATTGTAGTCTCCAGCGGATTCACCTGATGCTTCACGCCTGACTTTTGAATGACCTCTATAGCCTTGTCCACGTAAGGGATGGAATCCTCGTTGTTCGGTGTCTTGGGAATTACCTGAATGCTGAGCAGTGTGTTAGCCATGATCAATCATTCCTTTCAAGTTAGGTATAAGATTCCCGCCATGCGGGCTCATTATGATTCCGGCAAAAATTCATTCGTAAACGTACTCTCCGCATCCAGCGGCTTATCCAGCAGCTTCAGGCCGTACATCCAGTCGGCGTAGTTCTTCCAGATCTCAAGCTTCTGCTCACCCCAGCGCGGGGCGTCGTCCTTGTATTTCGGGCTAAGCCATTTCTGGCTGGCCAGCACCAGCTTGGGGTCCAGATCAGGGACAGCATCAGACAAGACCGTCGCGGCTTCTTCCGGGTGGTCGATGGCGTACTGATAGCCTTTTGACGTAGCCTTCAGGAATGCCTTCACCACTTCAGGATGCTCGGCGATCTCCTTCTCACTGGTGGTCAGGACTGGTGTGTAGTAGTCCAACTGCGGAGCGTAATCCTTCAGATACAGCATATCCAGCGGCTCCCCGCGCAGCTCCGCTTCCACGCCGGTCCAGGCATAGAAGATCCAGGCGAAGTCAATATCCCGCTTCACGGCTGTAAAAAAGTCCGCTTCGCCGATATTCACCAGCTTCACCTTGGAGACATCCCCGCCTTCGGGGTCCATGATGGCTTTCATGGCAGCCTGCTCCGCAGGGGAGCCCCAGCCTCCGTATGTTTTGCCTTCAAAATCCTTCGGCGTCTTAATATTGCGGTCCTTCGGAGCCGCGAAGCCCGAGGTATTATGCTGAATGATTGCAGCAATCGATACCAGCGGCACATCCTGCAGACGGGCCAGGGTCAGCGCCTCCTGGGCGCTGATGCCGAACTGGGCTTCACCAGAAGTGACCATTGTGTCGGAACCGGCAGCACCAGGCTGTACAATCTGCACATCAAGACCTTCCTCCGCGTAATAGCCCAGCTCCTTGGCAGCATACAGGCCGGTATGATTCGTGTTCGGCGTCCAGTCCAGGGCAATCTTGACCGGGGTCAGCGCCTTAGGTGCATCCGTGGGTGCGGCTGCGGTTGCATCAGGTGCAGCCGTGCTGTTACCGGCAGCAGGTGCGCTGGCCCCCGCATTGCCGCTGTGGTTCCCGCCGCCACATCCCGCTACGGTGAGCAGCAGCATGGAGCTGAGCAGTAGTGTGACTGTTTTTTTGACTCCCATTTCTCTTTCTCTCTCCTTCCAGCAACCCCTGGTCTTCAGAGCTTACAGAAACCTTATTCCTGTACATCCTTAGAATCAAAAAAGCGTCCCGATGATCGGGACGCCAGTGACTTGCGTGAGGGGACTTCAGCTTCAGTACCGCTCAAGGCACTGTGCTGAATGAAGATTCCTACGCTGGCATTATCCAGATCAGGTGTAAGGGTCAGTATCTTGTGGGATACAATCTCAGCCGGCCAATTCCAGCACCCCTGGTTCTATAAAGTTCACGGGTATTGCTATGTTCTTACGGTGTATTATAGACGGCAGTCCTGCCGTTGTCCACCCTCTGTGTCTTAATCCCTCGTATAATGCCGCTTCTTGCGGCGGCTGCGGATGCCGTTCCAGATCTCTCTCAGCGTTAAGCCGACACTGACGGTGATCCCCGAGAAGGTCAGGAACAGAGCCAGATACTCGAACGCGGAGTACTCCAGCATTTTGCTCCAGTCGATCTGGCCCTTCAGATCCTCGATGACCTGATTCATCCCGTATATCCCGCTGATGACCGTAAATACGGTGAGCACCATCAGGAGCGTATCCCGCCGTTTGGCCTGGAATTTGTCCTGGTACTGGAACAGGTCATTCAGGGTCATTTTCACCTCATCGAACAAGGCATCATTGCCATACACCTTACGCAGCTGAAAAAAAATCTCCCGCCCCTGCGACTGCGAGATCAGCTCCAGAAAATAGAATTTGGCCGAGAATTTGTTGATCAGGAAGATCAGATTCTCGATCTCGTCGTTGTCGTGGTTGATGCGCAGCCGGGAGTGGAGGTTGGCGAGCTTCAGCAGCACGATTTTATGAAAAATACTCAGCAGCATTCCGTAATAATACTCGCCGTACATCTGGCTGATCAGCTGGGCGGCAATCTCCGGCTTCGCCCGGCTCACGCAGCAGAAGGTCTGCTCATTGGTCATATAGTAGGTGTCCGGCCCCCAGCGGCTATAGCAATGCTCCCGGGTATACTGCTTGATATAGTCTGGATCACTTGCGCTCATATAGGGGGTGCCGTCGATGCTCAGACCGTCCACTTGGGAGGCCCGGTAGAGCAGCTCGACACTGATCTCTTCCTCATCCTCCGGGAGATTAACGCCGTAGAAGGCCTGCACCAGCATCCGTTCATCGACGAAGAAGGGCAGGGTCTCGAAATAATTGCCATTCGTCTCTGCAGGATCGAGATACGGCTCCAGCCCGGCTGCCAGATGCCTGAACACGAAGTCCTCCACCCGGGCAAAAGACTTCTTATGACAATGGATGAAGGTATGCTCATCCTGAAAGCTTACATCCTCCAGGTTGCGGAACCGGTCGGCGAATTCGAGCACCATGCTGAAGGGGAGATTCTCCTCCTCAATAGCCACTCTTACCGTCAGGAAGCCCAGCTCGAACGGGCAGAGGAACACATCGGTCGACAGCACGCGGAAGGGAATCGTCTGGAAGGGCATTTGAAGCCCGCACAGCAGATCATTGGCCCGGGAAAAGCGGCGGAAGGAATCCCTGTCCTTCTCACGCGGAAACAAGACATGAGCGGCAAACGGAAGATAGCTGCGCTCCATTTTCTCATGGGATACACAGTGATTCTCTCCGTAATAGGCATGCTCCAGTTCTTTGTTCTCAAGAAAAAAACGCGTAAATCCATCCTCCTGAAGACTCTCAATCAGCTCTTGATCGACTTCCGCCTTAATCGAAAAGGGGAAAATGAATTGCAGCAAGGCGGTATGCAGAGTGGGCTCGGAATGCAGTTCAGCCATGTGTGGGTTCCATCCTTATTCACAGAATATGGACCTTGTTGTATACAATTACCCGATTCTCCAGGCGGTTACGCTCAGCACGAATAACAGCGCGGCAAAAGCGGCCAAAAGTCCCGAAGTCTGGGCGATCTGCAGATGATCCATGGACCAGCCGGTCAGTAGCGGCAGTACTGCGCCGCCAATTCCGCCGGAGGCGATCATAATGCTGGGCGTCGATTCTTCCGCGCCGGGCAGCAGCTTACTGGAGAAGACCAGCGCGATCGAGAAGATGCCGGACATGAACAGGCCAAGCAGCAGGATGATCGCAAAAGCGGCAAGCCGGTGACCGGCGAACGGGAAAATAACGAGCAGCAGCAAAGCGGCAAAGCAGCTGACGAGCACATAGATGCGGTAGGAAATTTTCTCGGCGATGACACCGGCGAACAGTCTGCCCGCCGACATGGCGAGCCAGAAGAAGGTCACCGTGAGTGCAGCCGTGGCCTCGCTCATGCCCAGCTTCGCGATGAAGATCGCCGGCATGAAATTCACCAGGCTCATCTCAGTGCCTACATAAAGAAAGAAGAACAGAATGAACAAGCCAAGCACCACCCATTGCTTGCCCTTGTAGGGCAAGGACAATCTTCTGGTGGTTCCCGTTGCCGCAGCGCGGTCAGGGCGGGCAGGCCGCTCATTCAGCGCGCTGTCCAGCGGGCCGAAGCTGCTCTTCGCCCAGAAGAGCAGCGAGAGGAGGGAGCAGGCGGCAACGATCAGGAAGGCCAGCCTCCACTGCCCTGCGGCAATCAGCGGACTGGCCGCCAGCGGCATGAGCAGCGCCCCGACACCGAACAGCACCTCCAGCCGGCTCATGGCAACGGCCGTTCCTTCGGTGACTGCGGCTATAATAATCGTGCCGATGACGGCTTCGATCATCCCGAAGCCGAACCCTGCGGCTACGGCAATTACGTACATCCAGCCCCAGGGCGGGAGGAAGGCATAGGCAATCTCGGCGCATAGCAGCAGGCCGGTGGCAATCAGAATGCCGCCGCGCTTGCCGAACCGCCGGTTCAGCAGCGGCGAGACCAGTACGCCGGCCAGGAAGCCCGCGAACTGGCTGAAGATCAGCTCGCCCCCTGCACTGTAGCTGCGGTCATAATGCTGGAGCAGCACTGGCAGAATGGAGCCCAGCACAACATGGGCGAGGCCGATTACGAAATAGGAGAGACAGCCGATCCAGATTAGTTTTTTCAAGAATAAGACTCCTTATGAATCAATTTATGAACAGATGGCGGGATTCAGAATGAACGGGAAGGGTACACTATATTAGGCACAGGTTAATCATAAATCCAAACCAAGGACGTGAATATATAAACTTATATTCACATGAATTTTGAAGGGAGCTGTGACGTCAATGGATAACAAAGAGCTGGAGAAAACAATCATACAGGTGCTGGACGACAACAGGTTCGGTTCCTTCGGCACGATTGAGGCCGGTAACAAGCCTAAGGTGCGTTACATGGCGGTATTTCATGACGGGCTGTCCATCTATCTGGCAACTAACCGCAAGACGCATAAGGTAGAAGAGCTTCAGGATAATCCTAATGCTTGTCTCTTGCTTGGCTATGAACAGGGCGGCGGCAAGGATGTACTGGAGATTGAAGCTACGGTTGCCGTGACGAAGGATGACGGCTTGCGCTCTAAGGTATGGAATGAGTCCCTGGAGAAATGGTTCAAGGGACCGGATGATCCCGATTATGTCATTCTTGAGCTGTCACCTTCACGGATTGAATATATGGGCAAGAACGGTGAGCACGGGGTATGGCAGTCTTAATCGGCTGTCTCCGGTAAAAGGATTGTGGTGGCCGGGAACCGGTGAATCTCCCGCCTAAGCCTAAGTACTGCATAGCCCGGCAATCCGGGCCTCTTACGGACCTTCATGGTTCATAAGGGGCTCTTTTTGCGGCTTCTTTCCTGATCGTGCCGGAGGAATCATGCTATAATGGCCTCAGGTTATCGACATCATGAGGCGGAGGGGATTGCCATGAACTGTGTTGATTGTGCTGACATCGACCCGATAGAGGATCAAGGGGAGCTGAAGCTCCGCCCCTGCTCTGATCCGCTGGCTGCTGCCATCCGGAATGCCGGTTATGAAGCATTTGAGACAAGCAAGACCTGTATCATTCCATATCATCGTAAGGAAGAGCTGTTGAAGCTGATAGAAATGCTGGTGGCGGCTAAGGACATAGCGGACTCCTTATCCGTATGCGTTAAGAGCAAAGGTGCCCCTGCGGCTCCGGACCGGTGGCTGACCTTCGATCAGCTGAAGGTCCGCTTCGCTAACGAGAATCTGGTGTCCATCATTATGAGCCATGATTTTTGCAGCCACATGCAGCCGATTGTGAATTTCAGCGAGGAGATTGTCGGCTTTGAATTTCTGCTGCGCCCGCTGCCCCAGGGCAGTTATTTTCAGCCCTATGAGCTGTTTGAGATTGCCCGGCGGACAGGGTTTCATTCCTTCCTTGACCGGGCCGCCCGGATCTCGGCGATAGAGACCGGCAGTAAGCTGCTGCCCAAGGGCATTAAGCGGTTCATTAACTTCCTGCCCTCTTCTATTTATAATCCCAAGTATTGTCTGACTCATACCTTCGAGGCGATCCGGAGGCTGGACCAGAACCCGGAGGATTATGTATTTGAAGTAGTGGAGACGGAGCAGATCAGCGATATTGCACATCTGCGCGCCATCTTCGCCGAATACCGCCAGCAGGGGATGCGGGTTGCACTGGATGATGTAGGCGCGGGCTACTCGACGGTTGAGCTGATGTCCAGCCTCCAGCCGGATTATGTCAAGGTTGACCGTAGCCTGATCAGCTTCTGTGACCGGGATGAGGGGAAGCAGCGGATGCTTAGAGAGATCATCTCCAGGGCTGGCGAATTCGGTGCAAGCCTGCTGGCTGAAGGCATTGAACGCCGTGAGGAATTCCTGGTCTGCCGTGATCTCGGTATGGACCTGGGACAAGGCTATCTGTTCGGGCTGCCGGAGGATAAGCCGCCGGGAAGGTTCGGAATTACGGCCTGAACAGCAAGTATGATTCTCCCCGGATACCGGCAGACCTCAAGACTGCCGGTATCCGGGGATTTGTTTTGCCAGTTGAAGGAAGAAAGGACGGAGAACAACGTGAGTGTAACCCTATTGTACGTAGAAGATGACCGGGAGATCGGCAGTGTCGTAGCGGCAGACCTGCGGGAACGGGAATATGCTGTGCGCTGGCTGGAGAGCGGAGACGGGGCGCTTGAAGCTGCAGAGGGCTGCCAGCTTGCGATTCTGGATGTGATGCTGCCGGGGCTGGACGGCTTCACCGTCGGCCAGCGGCTGAAGCGGGCCTATCCGGAGCTGCCGGTTCTGATGCTCTCGGCGCGCACCTCCATTGACGATAAGCTTCAGGGGCTGGACTTCGCCGATGATTATCTGACCAAGCCGTTTCATCCCGATGAGCTGGCGGCGAGAATCGAGGTTCTGCTGAGAAGAAGCGGAGCTGCCGCGCCGGCTCAGTTGACCCTTAAGCATCTGGTTGTCAGACCGGGGAGCAGTGTGGTCACGGAAGCCGCGACCGGACGGGAGATTATGCTTACCGGCAAGCAGTTTCAGATCTTCTCTTATCTGCTGCGGCACCTGGGCCAGATTCTGACCAAGGAGCAGATCTATGAGGCGGTCTGGGGGGAGAGCTACATCGAAGGCGACAAGACGCTGATGGTACATATCCGTTATCTGCGCGAGAAGCTGGAGCTTGATCCGGCCGCGCCGGAGATTATTGAGACGGTGAGGGGAATCGGCTACCGGGTGAGAGGGTGAAGAGGGCAGGGCGTTTCCAGCTGCTGCACCGTTCGCTGCTTTTTCGCTATCTGCTCATTATCGTAGCTGCACTGCTGTTCGTGCCGGTTGTTATTCCGCTGACGATTGCTCTGTACAGTATCTTCGGGGGGCTTACTCATACAAGTCCACCCGGGGAGTATAAGCAGTATTCCAGTGTGGATACGCTGGAGATGATGTGGCATGAGGAAGCCCGCAAGCTCCTTGACCAGTCCCCTGCGGATATCACCCGGCGGCTGTCGGCCTTAAGCGAAGCCTACCCGCTGTCGAGAATATTCTGGGTCGATCATGCGGGCATAACACAGCTGGTGACAGAGCCCTCAGGACCGCCGCTGCTCCAGACGGGAGAGGCTCCGGCTGTTCCCGGCCGGTGGAGCGCTGCTGAAGCGGTATCCTTCATGAAGGACAGTGCGGCACTGAAGCCGCTGGCGATTGTCGCATTTATAGGAGACCGGGCAGAGGCCGCCGAGGGCTTCATGGTTATGCAGATTCCTGAGGATATTACGGAGAGCAAGTATGCGGCAGGATTGGATAAATGGTATACGATGGCCATGCTGGTGTTCTTCCTTCTGTTCATCACCAGCTCCTGGCTCTTCTTCATCATGATCCGCAGAAGGCTGCTGCGGCTGCAGACCGCTATGGCGTTCACCGGGCAGGAGGGCTTGCCGCAGATTGTTCCGCCGGGGAAGCCGGATGAGATCGGGCATCTGGAGGAAGCATTCAATACCATGGTGACGGAGCTTAAGGCAGGCCGTGCCAGAGAGGCGGAAGAAGAGGCGCTGCGCAAGCGGCTGGTAGCCGATCTGTCGCATGATCTGCGGACTCCGCTGACCGTCATTCGCAGCCACCTCCATGTACTGGGCAAGGAGCCGTTGTCACCGCACGGCCAGTCCTCCCTTGAGCTGATGGATCAGCGGATCGAGAGCCTGGGCATCCTGATTGAGAACCTGCTGTCCTACAATCTGCTGAACAGCGGACGCATCGCGCTGACTCTGGAACGCCGGGATGTGCTGAGACTGGTACGGGAGAGCGCCGCCGCCTGGTATCCCGTCTGGGAGAAGGAGGGGTACCGGATCGATATTGATCTGGAGGCTGCGCCGCTGTACTGGGAGATCGATGACAGCTGGTTCCGCAGGGTGCTGGATAATTTGTTTCAGAACATTCTGCGTCATGCGCGCAGCGGATTATATGTAGGCATTCTTACGGAGATCCGTGAGGGCAACCGGGTGATTATCATCTCGGATCACGGCGGCGGCCTTGCGCAGAGCACGGATTCCGCCGGAGCAGGTCTGGGACTGTCCATTGTCGACCTGCTGCTGAAGCGGATGGACCTGGAGTGGAGCATGGAGAGTACAGCGAAGGGTACCGAGGTTGTGATCTGGAAGCGGGACGCCTGAACAATTTAAACAAAATTTAAACCGGCTGCTTCTGTGCTTTTAACCTTGGGGCGTTATGCTGTTACCGAGGTGAAGAGAATGAAGGATACAGTGATAGAGACAAGAAATCTGCTTAAGGAATACCGCGGCCGTGCGGCAGTGAAGAACCTGAATCTCAATATTACAAAAGGGGAGATCTACGGCTTCCTCGGACCGAACGGTGCCGGCAAGACAACAACCATCCGCATGCTGCTCGGCCTGATCAAGCCGACCTCCGGCAGCATTGAAATCTTCGGCAAGGAGCTGCGTGCGAACCGGATGCAGATTCTGCGCAAGGTAGGCTCGCTGGTGGAATCGCCGTCCTACTACGGGCATCTGAGTGCATGGGACAACCTGGAGGCGATCCGCCGCATTCTGGGTGTGCCCAAAGTGCGTATTGCCGAGGTGCTGGAGATCGTATCGCTTACCGGGGAGGAGACGCGGCCGGTCAAGGGCTTCTCGCTGGGCATGAAGCAGCGGCTGGGGATTGCAGCAGCTCTGCTGGGCAGCCCGGAGCTGCTGATTCTCGATGAGCCGACCAACGGGCTGGACCCGTCAGGCATACAGGAGATCCGGTCCCTGATCAAGCGGCTGCCTGGAGAGCAAGGCATTACAGTGCTGGTATCCAGCCATCTGCTGAGCGAGATTGAGCAAATGGCCGGTACGGTCGGCATTATCCGCGAGGGGCAGATGGTCTACCAGGATACCATTTCCCATCTCCAGCAGCAGGCGGCCGGCTATCTGCGCCTGGCGTTATCGGAGCCGGAGACTGCGCTGATGACGGCGGTGCGGCGCGGCTGCGGCGGCGAGCTGCATGAAGGCCGGCTGGTCCTGCCACGAATGAGTGATGCGAGAGTATCGCTGCTGGTCAAAGAGCTGGTCGAGGAGGGCCATGCGATCTACAGGGTAGAAGAGCACAGGCAATCTCTGGAGGAATTCTTCCTGCAGGTGGTTGGGGGAGAGGAGCTATGATGTGGCGTGCGCTGTCGGCGGACTGGCTTAAGATCCGCGGCAAAGGTATATGGTTCCTCGCCTTCCTTGGCCCGCTGGGCCTCATCGCCATGCAGGGACTGAATTTCGGCCTCCGTTATGACTACCTTCGCGGGCAGTACCGGGAGGACCTGTGGGGTGGCCTGCTCAGTGAGATCGTGCCCTTCGTGCCGATTGCCCTATATCTGGGCGGTACACTGATCTGCTCTCTGATTGCGAATGTCGAGCATCAGACCAGCTCATGGAAGCAGCTTCTGGCGCTGCCTGTCTCCCGTACGGCTGTGTTCATGGCGAAGCTGCTGCTCTGCCTGCTGCTGCTTATCGTGTCCTGCCTGTTGCTGTCGGCAGGAACTGTCGTCCTCGGGCTGCTGCTCGGCTTCGGCGCTCAGCCGATACCGCTTGCGGACATCCTGCGGATGGGCTTCGCCGCTTACGCTGGGGCCATGCCTGTCATTGCACTTCAGCTGTGGCTCTCTCTATCCAGCCGGAACCAGACCCTTCCGGTATCGTTGGGATTGACACTCTCGCTGGTCAGCCCGTTCGGTGTGTACTTCACGGAATGGGTCCCGCTCTCCTGGCCGGCCTTGGCCTGGAGCGATCCGCGTCCTTGGCTGTTCAGCGGAGCCGGTCTGTTGCTTGGACTCCTGGTACTACTGCCGGGAGCCATACATTTCGCGCGAAAGGATGTGGACTGAATATGCGGACTTTCCTGCGAATATTGTCTGCGGAGGGCATGAAGATAGCCGGATTCCGCACCTGGCTGTTAATTCTGCTCAGTCCGCTGGTCTCTCTGCCGATAGGCGCGCTTTCGGACATGCAAGAGGATAGGATGATAACCTGGCAGGTTCTGCTGAGCACAATGTCAGCGGTACATGCGCTGCTGTTTCTTCCGGTACTCTCTGGGCTCTTCGCCGCTTTAATCTGCCGCAATGAGCATAGTGACGGCGGCTGGAAGCAGCTCCTGGCGCTTCCGGTTACACGGACCTCCGTATATTTTGCCAAATATGCATTAATTGTAGCGCTGCTGGGTGCGGTTCAGCTGCTGTTTCTTGCAGGGGTTCTGGGAGTAGGATGGTATCGGGGTGCAGAAGGGGGAGTTCCCTGGGGGCTGCTGCTGAACAGCCTGTTCGGAGGCTGGTTTGCCTGCCTGCCGCTGGCTGCACTGCAACTGGCGATATCTCAAGGCTGGAGCAGCTTCGGCGCCCCGCTTGCGCTGAATGTCTGCTTCACCATTCCTAACATACTGATTGCCAATTCTTCCACCTACGGTCCTTATTATCCATGGGTGCAGCCGACGCTGGCCATGTCCCCCTTCGGCGAAGAACGGTTCGGCGCCTTCAACCTGCCGCTGGAGAGCCTGATGATTGTCGTGGCGGGGAGCCTGCTTCTGTTCCTGGGTGCTGGCTTGATGGCCTTTTGGCGTAAGGCGGTATAAGATTCCCTTCTCCATGGACATTGGACGCCATTTTTTCTATAATTAATCGTAGAAGATACTATTAAGCGCCGGTGATGCCGGATGAGCATATGGAGGAGGGCGGGAGCATGGAACCAGCGGCACTTGAAGAATGCGACAACACCTGTAATGGTTCCGAACTGGAACCGGAATCTATGGCCTTGATTCTGCCGGACCGTGAGATCACAGATAAGATGGCAGAAATGTTCAAGGCACTGGGTGATCCGACAAGAGTTCGGCTGATCTACGCGTTATCCCAGCAGGAGCTATGTGTGCATGACTTGTCCTCCATACTGGATATGGGACAGTCGGCAGTCTCCCATCAGCTCCGCTATCTGCGGAACCTGCGGATTGTGAAGCGCCGCAAGGAAGGCAAGACCGTATATTATTCGCTGAATGACGCGCATGTGGAGCAGATCTTCCTGCAGACTCATGAGCATATCCGGCATGAATAGATTGTTATGACAGGAAAAGGGGCTGTCCCAAAGCCAGGTAGTGGCTTGGGGCAGCCCCTTTTATATTATGATGTGCGATAAACCAAATGTATGTGGAAAACAGCATACATTCGGTGGTCGTGAGGGCAAGTGGTTCGAATATATGTGGAAAACAGCATACAAATGGTGGTCGTGAGGACAAGTGGCCCGAATGTATGTGGAAAACAGCATACAATCGGTCGTTGTGAGGGCAAGTGGCCGAATGTATGTGGAAAACAGCATACAATCGGCAGGCCTACAGAATCGTTAGGTTTTCCTCGTACTCCCTCAAATTTCTCGGCTTCTCACGGACTCGCTTGGACTCTCACACTCCCTCACCCTTACCCGCTTACCACCTCTTCCTCAGACCGGAAGGTGACCGTGCTTCACAGTGGAATTCTCAATCTGCAGTGTGGTGTGCCGGATGCCGAAATTCTCTTCCACCATTTTAAGTGCCAGTTGCAGTACCTGTTCCGAATTCACCCCGTCCTTGATCAGCAGATGACCGCTGAGAGCATCCAGGCCGGAGGTGATGGTCCAGATATGCAGGTCATGCACATCCTGAACCCCTTCAATTGCCAGTAGCGCCTTCTCGACATCATCAGCATTCACGCTAAGCGGAGTTCCTTCCATAAGGATATGGAAGGCCTGCTTGATGACACCCCAGGCGCTGCGCAGGATGAGCAGGGCGACCAGCACACTGATGATAGGGTCTGCCACATACCAGGAGAACAGGTTCATAATCAGACCGGCCGCCAGCGCGCCGACGGAACCAAGAGCATCGCTGATCACATGCAGATAAGCGCTGCGGATATTGATGTTGTCTTTAGCCCCGCTTTTGCGCATCAGCGACCATGCACTGACGAGGTTGGCCAGCAGTCCGACACTGGCAATCAGCATCATTGTTCCGCTGGCTACCACCGGAGGGGAGGAGAAGCGCTGGAAAGCTTCATACATAATGAATCCCGAGATTACAAACAGGGTCACCCCGTTGAACAAAGCCGCCATAATCTCAAACCGGTGGAAGCCGTAAGAGTTCTTGGAGGATGCCGGCTTCACCGCGATAATCATGGCCACAAGGCTAAGGGCAAGGGAAGCGGTGTCGCTGAGCATATGCCCCGAGTCGGACAAAAGAGCCAGGCTCCCGGTGAGCAGGCCGCCGAAGAATTCAAGAAACATAATACCGCCGGTGATGATTAAGGCGATCAGCAGGCCTTTCTTATTATCCGGTGCATGTGAATGGGAGTGGGAGTGGGAATGCGAATGCCCGCCAGCGTGCGAATGAGCATGTGAATCGTTGTGCGTATGCTCTGCATTCTCATGACCGGGGGGCTCCGATCCATGTCTGTTCGAATTTGCTGCATGCTGGTGCTGCCCGGAAGGTCTAACGTTGTTCATTTTGGAATTGTTCATTAGGTAGGACCCCTTTTCAGTTAACATATGAATGATTGCTCATATGTTAATATTATGACGGCAGCAGGCAAATTACAAGCTTTTGTTATTTTTATTTTTGCCACAATCTGTGGGCTGAATGCATTGACACTGTATGATTCAGGGGAATATAATAAGTGTAAGTTAACATATGAACAAATACTCATATATAGGAACGATCAAGGGAGATGAGTCATTTGAGTACGGTAGAAGACAATGTGAAGCGCAAGTGGGTCCTGGATGGGCTGGACTGCGCGAATTGCGCTATGAAGATCGAGAATAAGGTCAAGAAGATCGAAGGCGTGTCCTCCTGCTCCGTCAACTTCGCGACGAAGACCATGACACTGGAGACAACAGCTGCTGCTGCGGATGAAATCGCGAAGCAGGCTGAGCATACGGTAACCAAGCTGGAGCCGCATGTGAAGCCGCGGGCAGTTCAAGCTTCACGGGCGGTCAAGAAGCCGTTGTCTGCGGAGGGTGCAGCTCAGGTGCGCGGTGTAGCGGTTCAAGGACAGGGGCATGTTCATTCCCACGGCGAACCGCAAGGTCATGAGCATGCCCACGGAGAAGGGCATTCCCAAGAAGAAGGGCACCAGCATTCACATGCTGCTAAGCATAACCACAGCCAGGAGGAATCACATGGCCACGGACACAGCCATGACCATGGGGAGGGCGATACGCGCCGCATCCTGATGCGGCTGGGCGGCGGTGCCATTCTGGCTGCGGCCGGGATGTTCCTGCCGGTCAGCGGGATCACCGAGCTGCTGATCTTCCTGGCAGCTTATCTGATTGTCGGCGGAGAGGTCGTCCTCGCCGCTGCCCGGAATATTGTAAGGGGCCAGGTGTTCGATGAGAACTTCCTGATGGCCCTTGCGACCATCGGCGCCTTCGCCATCGGCGAATATCCCGAAGGCGTTGCGGTTATGCTCTTCTATCAGGTAGGTGAGCTGTTCCAGGGAATGGCGGTGAACCGTTCACGCCGTTCGATCACAGCGCTGATGGATATCCGGCCGGAGTTCGCCTATCTGAAGGAAGGCAGTAATCTGCGGAAAGTGTCCCCCGAAGAGGTTAGAGTAGGAGACAGCATCGTAGTTAAGCCCGGTGAGAAGGTTCCGCTGGACGGGATTATTCTGGAGGGCAACGCGATGATGGATACCTCGGCACTGACCGGAGAATCCGTTCCCCGTTCTACTCAACCGGGCAGCGAGGTACTCAGCGGATTCATTAACCGCAATGGTGTGATTACCATTGAAGTGACCAAGGACTTCGGTGAATCGGCAGTCTCGCAGATTCTGGAGCTGGTCCAGAATGCTACGAATAACAAAGCAAAGACAGAGAATTTCATCACCAAATTCGCCCGTGCCTATACGCCGGTCGTAGTCATAACAGCGCTGCTGCTGGCCGTGATTCCGCCGCTGATTCTGAGCGGAGCCACCTTCTCCGACTGGATCTACCGTGCACTGGTCTTCCTCGTTATCTCTTGCCCTTGTGCGCTTGTCGTGTCGATTCCCCTCGGGTTCTTCGGCGGGATCGGTGCCGCATCGAAGAACGGGATTCTGGTGAAGGGCAGCAACTATCTGGAAGCCTTGAATGATGTGAAGATCGTTGTGTTCGATAAGACAGGAACCTTGACCAAAGGCCAGTTCACGGTAACCGGCAATGTTCCGGCGGAAGGCTTCACAGAGCAGGAGCTGCTGCGGGTAGCGGCTTATGCGGAGAGCCACTCCGGCCATCCGATTGCGGAATCCATCCGTGCAGCCTATGGCGAAGCTATTCCGGGTGAAGCCATTACCGGCTATAACGAAATTTCCGGCCACGGCATCGCAGTTACCGTGGAGGGGAAGGCAGTGCTGGCCGGGAATGCGCGGCTGATGGAGCGTGAAGGGATTGCCAGCGTAACTCCGCAGGAGTACGGGACGATCGTTCATATTGCTGTAGATAAGCGCTACGCAGGCTATCTCGTCATTGCAGATGAAGTGAAGGATGATTCTCTTAAGGCGATTCAGGCTCTGAATGCATTGGGAATCCGCAAGACGGTTATGCTGACGGGTGACGCCGCTCCGGTAGCCGAGTCTGTCGGCAGACAGCTGGGCATTCAGGAGATTCATGCTGAGCTGCTGCCGGGAGATAAGGTCGCAGCGATTGAACAGCTGGAGCGGGAAAAGGGACCGAAGGAGAAGATCATTTTTGTCGGGGACGGGATTAATGATACTCCGGTGCTGGCCAGAGCGGATGTCGGGATTGCCATGGGCGGACTTGGCTCGGATGCGGCCATTGAGGCAGCGGATATTGTAATCATGACGGATGAGCCTTCCAAAATCGCTTCCGCCATCGGGATCGCCAAACGGACGCGGACCATTGTCTGGCAGAACATTGCTTTTGCGCTGGGAGTCAAAGCGGTCTTCCTGCTGCTGGGAGCGTTCGGAATTGCCACGATGTGGGAGGCCGTATTCTCAGATGTCGGAGTTACTGTACTCGCTGTACTGAACAGCATGCGCGCCTTACAGCCGCCGAAATCGGTATAATCGTGTAAGATGAATCGATAATGAAATAATTATGAAAAGTATAAGCCTTAATGATCCTAATTTTTGGGTCTTAAGGCTTATTTTTATTGTATGTATTATGCTTTTTGTCTATTTATGCCGATATATCAATATATATATTTACAGCATATGGAAGACCAGAATGGGTTTCTAGGGGGATTTTGCGGTGAATGAGGGAAGTGTACGGTCAAAATTGAAAATGAATGCAAAGAACGGAAAATCATTATCGCTGCAAAGCAAGTATTCGCTTGTTATTTTGGCAATTGCTATTGTACCTCTGCTCGGCGTCACGATTTTTTTCATGCAGTACTTCGGGGGTGTCACCAGAGACGATAGCGAGGAGCTCGCCCAGAATATTCTGGAGATGAACACTACACGCATCGTAGAGTGGCTGAATACGCGGACATCTGCGGTCCAGGAGCTGATTGCGCAGCATCCTGAATTCGATACCTCAAGACCGGATACTATTTTTCCTGTGGTCAAGGTACTCGAAGAGAGCGATACTCAGTCCGAAGGCTACAGCGTCATTAACAAGCAGGGCATTCTGGCCAATTCCCTTAAGCTTACGGCGGATGTGGGCCAATCGGCATATTTCCTGCAGGCCAAGGAGAGTCTTGCTCCGGCGGTAGCGGAGATGTCTTATCTGGAACAGCTCAGTAAATATATTATCCCGGTATTCGTTCCGGTCGTGGACAAGGACAAGCAGTTTGGCGGCGGTATCGCCTTCTCGGTGACACCGGACATTCTGATGGAGATGGGCAAAAACATTCACGTGGGCGATACCGGCTACGGATATGTGATCTCTGGCAAGGGTGATTATTACGCCTACTCCGAGACCGAGCGGATCGGCAAGAATATCGCGGATTACGCCAAGACCACAGAGATGAAGCAGGCCGTAGCGCATATTCTCGGCAAGGAAGCAGGCTCGGAGGCCTACAAGGGAGAGGACGGAAAGCAGGTGATTACCTATTTCCGTACCGTTCCGGGCACAGACTGGAAGCTGCTGATTACGGTTCCCAAAAGCGAGATTACCGCCAAAGTCACCTCAGCCCAGCGGATAACCACACTGTTCATTGTAATCATTATTCTGGCGGTCATTGCCTTGGCCTTGTATCTGACCCGTCTGATTGTGAAGCCGATTGTGGCAATCTCCGGGGTGATGAAGAAAGTAGCGGACGGCTATCTCAGCGAACGGGTAACCGTGCGCTCGGGTGATGAGATCGGCCAGATGAGCCAGAGCATTAATGATATGATCGGATCATTGTCCGGCATTGTCGGCAAAATCGATGCTACCGTGGCGCAGGTTGCTGTCTCGGCAGAAAGTGTGCTGAAGTATGCCAATCAGACCTCGAATACGTCGGCAGAGATTGAGACGGTCGTCCAGGAGGTCGCGCAGGGAATGGGCGAGCAGTTCAAGGGCTCGGAGCAGGCGGCCAGAGCTACGGAGGAGATGGCGATCGGACTGCAGAGGATTGCGGAATCCTCCGTCAATGTGTCCGACCAGGCAGAGACGGTCAGCACGGAGGTCGAGAACGGATACGTGGAGATTCAATCCACACTTAAGCAGATGACTGTCATCAGCGGCGCTGCGGAGGAGACCTCGGCTCTGATCAGCAATCTGAGCGGGCAATCCGAACAGATTGGGCAGATTGTTGATGTGATCTCGGAAATCTCCAATCAGACGGGGCTGTTATCCCTCAATGCGTCGATTGAAGCGGCGAGAGCAGGCGAGCACGGGCGCGGGTTCGGCGTGGTGGCGAATGAAGTGAAGAAGCTGGCGGAGCGCACGAACAGTGCCATTGTGAACATTGTGGAGCTGATCCGTCAGATTCAGGAATCCACCAGAGCGGCCGAGGTCTCTATGGAGAAGAGCATTGCCGAGATCGGAGACGGGATGGGGAAAATGCAAAACGTAGGCACCTCCTTCGATCATATCCGCTCGTCCATCCGTGAGGTATCGGTTCAAATTCAGGACGTCTCTGCCGTCAATGAGCAGATGTCCGCCGGGACAGAGGAGATTACAGCCTCCATCTCCGATATGCTGATTATTGCCAGAGATTCTGCCGAGAGCGCCGAGATGGTGGCTGAGGCCTCCACCGAGCAGCGGAGTCTGATGGGCCAGGTTGTCACTTCAGCCGAATCCCTCAACCAGCTAATGAGCGAATTGCGCAGCGAGATCGAGAAGTTTCAATAATATCAGATAAAATAACCGCAAACACCCCTCTGCCGCACAGGTTACTGTGTGAAGCAGAGGGGTGTTTGCGGTATAGGCGGTGCCGTTAAGCTTAGTGCTGCTGCTCCAGCGTGAGGCTGTCAATCCCTGTGCGGATGATCCTGCAGGAGTCGGTGAATTTAGCCATCTCCGTATCGCTGAGGTTCAGCTCCAGCAATTCCTGAATACCGCTGCTGCTGATAATGGCCGGGACTCCGGCGCATACGCCGCGTTGTCCGTATTCCCCGTCCAGGATGGCGGAGACGGCGATGATTTTGTGCTCGTCATTCAGAATGGAGCGGGTGATATAAGCGAGGGCACTGCCGATTCCGAAGTGAGTTGAGCCCTTGCGAGTAAAAATCTCCCAGCCTGCATCCTTCGTCTTGCGTGCAATATCCTCAAGGTCCAGGCTGCTGAAGCGCTCGCGGTGCTGCTCCATAATCTGCAGAATCGGCTTGCCGCCGATGGTCACATGGGACCAGGCCACGAACTGCGACTCCCCATGCTCGCCAAGAGCGTAGCCGTTGACGCTGCGCGGATCAATCGTGAATACCTCGGACAGCAGTGTCTTCAGCCGGGAAGAGTCGATGGAGGTGCCGGTGCCGATCACCCGGTGCCGCGGCAGGCCGGAGATCTGCCAGACCATATACGTTACAATATCTACAGGGTTCGCAGCGACGACGAAGATCCCATCGAAGCCGCCCGCCATAATCTCGGTGATGATCTCCCGGGTAATTACAGCGGCGGCATCCAGTACATCCAGCCGGGTCTGCCCGGGCTTGGGATTGGCGCCTGCCGTCAGTATGACGACATCCATCCCCGCACAGTCGCTGGCGGTGCCCGCATAGACCTTGGTGCGTGTTCCGGTGAAGTCCATGCAGTGCGAGAGATCAAGCGCTTGTGCCATGGCGCGGTCGTAGGTGCGGTCGATCATCATGATCTCATCGCATACGGCTTGATTCACCATGGAATAGGCAACGCTTGAGCCGACCATGCCGGAGCCGACGATTGCCACTTTTCTCGATTTACTTTTCAATTGCCCAGTCCCCACTCTCTACAAGTATGGTACTATTCTAACTGATCTCATCGCAAGTTACCTGACATGGCACCGAAAATGCCCGCTGCACCCGTCCGTTATTTGGCCACAATTCACCTGGGAGGTTAGAGTGTCTGAATTCTTATAAACTATAATATGCAGCGGATGGGCAATTGGGAAGGCAGAAGGAAAAGGTATCCCCGGCAGTCATCCCTATGGCTGCCGGGGATACCCCCTTGTACATAATCATATAATCCATCCCTGCTTCGCCCTAGACCCGGGGCTGCGGAATCTGCGGCTCGGCAGGCAGCATTCCGGTATAGTGCTTATACATGAACAGTCTCCAGTGGAGGATCATGCCGAAGGCAAGAATGAAGAATAATCCGCCGGACTGCGGAACAGAGACATACCGGTTGATGAACTCATGGAGCAGGGTGCGGACCAGCAGCAGTCCAAGCAGAATGAAGGCGAAGCTCTTGGAGCGCTGGGCATAGATCAGCCCCTCACGTTCTTCGAACCGCGTACTGCGGATTAGCGGATAGGCAAAAATAAACCAGCCGACCAGGAAAGCCGCTACCGCCCACCACCAGGGGAAGCGCACTTCCGGTACGACGAACATGGCGAAGCCGGTGGACATGCCAAGCGGCGGAATCCATATTTTGCGGATGGTTACCGGGCGGGCGCTGGCTTTCAGGCGGATAAAAATCACCATCAGCGCCATGAAAATGGCCCCCAGCGTGGAGCCCACATGCAGAAGTGAGGGGTTGATGTTACCCATAATTCACGTTCCTCCTCTGTGATTTCGGTCACTATTTACTTCATTATAGCAGATAATGAACGGATTTCATTAATGATGCGCAGCCTGCCTCATGCGGGGGGATCTGCCCGAAGCACACAGCAAACCCGCCAGAGTCTAACCCCGGCGGGTCTGCTTGTTAAGTATAGTTCAGCAGCTTCAGGAAAGAATGCTGCCATAGGGCTTAAGAGCGGCTACGTCCGCCAACCGAACGCAGAATCAGGCTTACGATAAAGATCAGAACCACAGCACCGATCAGTGAAGGGAAGACATAGTAGTCGCTGATCTTAGGTCCCCAGCTTCCCAGCAGCATGCCGCCAAGCCATGAACCGAGAATACCAGCGATAATGTTGCCGATAATTCCGCCCGGAATGTCTCTACCCATAATCAATCCAGCCAGCCAACCAATTACGCCACCAACAATCAACATCCATAGTAAACTCATTAACTCTCAGCTCCTTTTGTGTTTGTTGTCTTCGATGGTTACTATTAACCTTATGCACAGCGTTTAAACCAGTGTTAAATTTTGCCGGCACACATTTATTTAGTATTCCAGTCTGTCCAGATTTATGCTGTTTAACCCTGATAATGTAGTGGGTACATAAAGATGTTATAGTGAAATTATGGTTCACCCGCTGAGTGAGTATAGGGGTGTACAGGGTATATAAGCTTATATCTATACAACAAAGGAGCCGCTGCCATGCACCAGCCTAATGAAGTATTATTCTATATTGGAACGTACAACAGTGAGGAGAGAGAGGCCATCCTGCTGGGTGCGCTGGATAAGGAGAGCGGAGAAATGAGGGTTATGGGCGGTACCCGGGGGACCCGGAACCCTTCCTATCTGGCGGTTAATGCGGCGCAGACGGTATTATATGCAGTGAGTGAGCAGGACGAGGGTGAGGTTCATGCCTACGCCATTGATCCCGGCAGCAAGGCGCTGCATCCGCTGGGCAGCAGAGCGACCGGGGGAGGCGCGCCCTGCTATGTCTCGGTGGCTCCGAAGGGAGATTACATAGCCGTGTCTAACTATACGGGAGGGAATGTCAATGTGTTCCCGCTGAACGGGGACGGGTCATTACAGGAGATGTCCTCCCAGGTGAAGCATGAGGGCTCGGGAATCCGCAGTGACCGTCAGGATGCCCCCCATCCCCATTCCGTGATTCCGGACAAGACGGGTGATCATGTGCTGGTCTGTGATCTCGGTCTCGACCAGATCGTGTTCTACCGTGTGGAGGACGGGAAGCTGGTCACTCACCGGGAGGTAGAGCTTCCTCCAGGCTCAGGACCGCGCCATCTGGCGGTTCATCCTTCGCGGCAATGGATCTATCTGGTTAATGAACTGAACAATACGGTCACCGTATTCGCCAATGATGAGCCTCAGGGCAATCTGAAGCTCCTGCAGAGTATCAGCAGTCTCCCGGAGCATTATACCGCCGGAAGTGATGATACGGCTGCCGATATCCATGTCTCCACATGCGGACGTTATCTCTACGTTTCCAACCGCGGGCATGACAGCATCGCACTGTTCCATATTGATAAGGCTACGGGTCTGCTGGAAGCGGAGGACTGGGTGACTTCCGGAGGACGGACACCGCGTAACTTCGCTCTGATCGGCGGCATGCTGCTCGCTGCTAACCAGAACAGCGGCAATATTGCCTCCTTCCGCATAGACAGTGAGACCGGACGGCTGATCCCTACCGGCAATGAGCTGGAAGTGCCGGCACCTGTCTGCCTTGTAGCCCTGGATTAACCTGCACAAGGATTTCCTATGCAGGAACAGCAAAGCCCCCTGTTAGCCGGAGTATGGCGGACAGGGGGCAATTTGGGCTGTTGTTATTTATTTTATAAATAGAATGATGTCCGGTTAATACACTCCTGTCAGCGGGTCCTCCCGTTCATAGAAGCCGATGTCGTCCAGCATAATCTTGTCTTCTGTCCCTTGCAGATAAAAGGTAATATCGGTCAGACTAGCCGGATCAAGCTCGGGCTCTTCCTCAAGGAACAGCTCGAAGGGCAGCTTGTACGTCTGGTAGACGGCTTCCGAGCGGTTGCCGAATTTGCCGTCACTGATCCGCTCCTCCAGCCACGGACTAAGCGTAAACTCAGTCTGCGGCAGCGGCAGAATATCCATCACCTCGTCCAGGGGGATTCTTGCGGCGGTGTCGTTGCTGTCAGTCAGCTCCACCTCCACATCCGGGGAGAGCTCAGTTTCCGGCAGCGGCCCAGCATCGCCGTCCTGGTTAGGATCGGAGTTATGGTTCGCCAGGGAGAAGGCCAGTCCCTCTACGGCAGGGGATTCCGCAAGCGTCTGAGTCAGCGTGTCGCTAAGCCTAATACTGTAAGCGGCTTCGGCATCCGTATGCTCCTGATCCGGGCTGCTACTGCGCTCCAGCAGAATACCGTAAGAGGGCTTGTTGTTCCGTTCGCGGTCCTTCGCGGCCTCTTCGCTCCAGTGAAGCCCCGTTGTAGCAGAGACGGTCCCGCCTTGGACGGCGCCCCGGTTGCGGTCTTCATCATAGTCCGCCACCGTGATATAGGCCCCGCTCTGGAAGCGGTTATAGTAGGCGGTATCCGGCAGCCACCGGGCGCCGCTGCGGTAATCGCGGAACAATTGCCGGTACTCGCTCCTCCCGTGCAGCGTGGTCTCCAGGAAGGCAGAGACATAGACCTTGGCGATTCTCCGCTGCTCCTCCCCATCCATGATCCGGGAGCGCTTCAGGAACAGGCCGGTAGGCAGCGTCTGGTCATATAGCCCCCAGTCCGTATTGAACTGGCTGTGATTAGCGTCGGCAATATAGAGCGAGCTTTTGAAGCCAGGGGTATTGCCGGTGTAGGAAGAGCGCATATATTGACGGTCCCCGTAGAAATCATGTACATCGCCGTCACGGGCGCCCTGGAGTGTCAGATAGCTCACATCGGTTAGACGGGCCTGCTTGCTGTCGATCATTTTATCCGTAGGAGCCAGGGCAATGACTGAAGTAATATGGAACTGCTGAATAGCGTCCAGAACAGGATCGCTGCTGAACCAGAGCGATGCATCCGCAGCCATGGCTGCGGCCTGGCCGCCGCGGCTGTGGCCAAGCAGTGCAACAGAGTCATAATCAACCTTCTGGTAAAAGGGGGTGCCAGGCTGCTCCGCGAAGCTGCCGATCTGCTGCAGATGCTTCAGAATCATCCAGGTCCGCGCCTTGAAGTCGTTGTCCGGAATACCCGACCAGGCCGAATAATTCAGGAAATTCTCATCCAGGGTGACCGCGATGAAGCCCCGGCTGGCCAGTAATTCACCCAGATAGGTATAGCCGTCCTCGGAGAAGTCCTCCATCATATGGTTGCCATGGACCATGAGCACCAGCGGATAAGGCCCGTCCCCATCCGGCATCCATACTCTGGCATTCAGCGGGAGGGAAGCGGGATCGAAGCCCCAGAACAGGGTCCGCAGCATGGGCCAGGAAGAGATATATTCAGTAGCATCCACGGAAGCAGAGGCTAACAGGACATCCTTGCCATACGCCTTGCGCTGCAGATCCTTGCCGCTGCCATAGGTGAAGGTGTGGAATGCATAGACGCCCGGCTGGGCGGGATCGTCCGCCGTTACGGGAAGCACCTGTCCGTCCTCCGCCAGACTCTGAAGCGAGGGTACAGGTACCGGGCTGCTTCCCGTCCCATAGCCATAGGCCAGTGCGAAGGGGGAGAGGAAGAGTGCCGCTGCCAGCAGACCACCGGTGAACATTCTCCGGGTCCGCAGCAGACCGGCTGCAAGTCCCCCTATCCCGCAGGCCAAGGCTGCGATACAGGCGATAACGGCTGCAGCTCCAAGCTCCAGATCGGAAAAATACAGGATCAGCAGTACAGCCCCATAGGTGCTGAGCAAAGAGCCTGCGAACAGATGCGGAAGCCGCAGTCCGGTTAAGGAGAGCAGCACAGCCAGCAGATTGCTGGACAGTGCCATAACAAGTGTTCCTGCACCGGCTGCCAGCATGATATCTGCTGCGCTCCCTAGGCCGGTAGGGATACCCATGACAGCTATAGTAAAAGCCAGAATACATAGAATCCAAGGACCGCTCAGCGCAGTCCTCCATAAGGTTGTATCGTACCTGTACGTCTTCAGGATACGTCTGCCCAGTTCTCTGAGTACACGCCTGTGCAGCCGCGGTCCCTGCGGCGCGGGGCCATACTCCAAATCCATTCCCATGATTATTTCCCCCGGTGTAAGCGGCAATAATAGAAACTGCGCTGCCGTTTCTATTTATATGAATTCGCTCTATTTTCGCTCAATAAGATGTAGCAATGATATTACTTTGAGGCAACAATAACAAGTGGGTCTTACAGGAACGGGCGCCACTTCCTGCCCCGGGTCCGGCGGTCGCCGTCTTTCATTCAAAGTGAAAAAAAGGTTTGACAGCGCGGGAAGCGTTCAGTATTATATCTGTATAACCTACTAAATGGGTAGGAATAATCGAATAAGTTCTTACCGTACAGACGGAGGAACGCCTGCTTCAGGCTCGCAGATACGTGTCTTTAAGACCGGTTTGACTTGCCGCAAGCGGGCTTTCCTGCGTCTATTACTTGTTACAAGACTATTATGGGGGAGTGGACTAAGATGACAAAAGGGATCAAGAAGGGGCTTCTCGCCGGGGTTGCATTGATATTGACGGCAGGGCTTACGGCTTGCGGGAACAGCAATACAGGGAACAGTGCGGGTGCCGGAACAGCGGCCCCGGCCCCCACAGAAGCGGCTGCAAATTCTCCGGCCGCAACGGAAGCTGCCCAGACACAGTCAAAGGAACCGGTCGAGCTGCTGAATGTATCCTACGATCCAACGCGTGAGCTGTATGAGAACTACAACAAGGCCTTCGCCGCCTACTGGGAGCAGGAGACCGGCCAGAAGGTAACAGTCAAGCAATCACATGGCGGATCGGGCAAGCAGAGCCGGGCGGTGCTGGATGGCCTGGAGGCGGATGTCGTTACGCTGGCGCTCGGGTATGACATTGATGCGCTTCAGGAAGCTGGCTTGATTGGCGCGGACTGGCAGAGTAAATATGAGCATAACAGCTCCCCGTATACCTCCACTATCGTCTTTCTGGTCCGCAAAGGCAACCCGAAAGGCATCAAGGATTGGCCGGATCTGCTGAAGGAGGGCGTAGAGGTCATCACCCCTAACCCCAAGACCTCCGGCGGTGCCCGCTGGAACTACCTGGCTGCCTGGGGCTATGCGCTGGACCACAATAATAATGATGAAGCCAAGGCCCAGGAATTCGTGCAAAAGCTGTTCAAGAATGTACCGGTCCTGGACACCGGCGCGCGCGGCTCGACCACTACCTTCGTGGAACGCGGCATCGGGGATGTACTGATCGCCTGGGAGAATGAGGCGTATCTGTCCATCAAGGAGCTGGGTCCGGACAAATTCGAGATTGTGAATCCGTCAGAGAGTATTCTGGCTGAGCCGCCGGTTGCTGTGGTGGATAAGGTCGTCGATAAAAGAGGAACGCGCGAGGTAGCAGATGCCTATCTGAAATATCTCTACACCGAGGAAGGCCAGAAGATTGCTGCCGAGAACTATTACCGTCCGACACTGGATAGCGTGAAGGCACAGTTCAAGGACCAATTCCCGGAAATCAAGCTGTTCACCCTGGCGGATAAATTCGGAACCTGGAAGGAGACGCAGGCGAAGCACTTCAATGACGGCGGGATTTTCGACACAATCTATGTTCCGGGCAGCTGACAGCGGAGTTCGTGAACGATGATGCAGAAGCGGCAAGACCATACTGACAGGCGGAATTCCGCCAGAGGCTGATCGGCCATATGCCGAAGGCAGGAAAGGATGAATGGGCACATGAATGTCACGACCAAAGCTGCTGTAAGGACGGTGTCACGGCGCAAGCTGCTGCCGGGGTTCGGGATTACGATGGGATTCAGCGTGCTGTATCTGAGTCTTGTGGTTCTGCTGCCGCTGTCCGCGCTGCTCTTCAATTCAACGGGGCTGAGCTGGGCCAAGTTCTGGGATGTGGCTACGGATGCCCGCGTCCTGGCCTCCTATCGTGTCAGTCTGAGTACGGCGGGCGCTGCGGCCCTGATCAATGTTGGTCTGGGACTGCTGCTGGCCTGGGTGCTCGTACGGTATGAATTCCCCGGCAAAAGAATCTTCGACGCCCTGATCGATCTGCCGTTCGCGCTCCCTACAGCCGTGGCGGGCGTATCGCTGACCGCTCTCTATTCCCAGAACGGCTGGATCGGCTCTCTGCTGGCGCCGCTGGGAATTAAGGTAGCCTTCACGCCGCTGGGCATCACGCTGGCGCTGATGTTCATCGGCATTCCCTTTGTCGTCCGCACGGTACAGCCGGTGCTGGAGGACCTGGACAGAGACATGGAGGAGGCAGCCGCTACGCTGGGGGCAGGCCGCGGGCGGACCTTCCTGCGGATTGTCCTGCCGGAGCTGTTCCCTCCGCTGCTTACGGGCTTCGCCCTGGCGTTCGCCCGGGGCATCGGCGAATACGGCTCAGTCGTGTTCATCTCCGGCAATATGCCGATGCGCACAGAGATCGCCCCGCTGCTGATCATGTCCAAGCTGGAGCAGTTCGATTACGCCGGAGCGACCGCCGTGGCCCTGATTCTGCTGCTGCTCTCCTTCCTGATGCTGCTGGTCATCAACAGCCTTCAGCATTGGGCGCGGAGGAGCTCGCGGTAAGGGAGAACGGGTATGCTTCATAAAACTTAAGCGTATGCTTCGGAAGCGAGTTTTGTCTGGAGCGGATTCAGGATGCATATACTAACAAAACTTAAGCTTAAGCTTCCGAAGCGAGTTTTATTGCGAAGTTAATCGGGGAGCGTATGCTTCATAAAACTTAAGCGTATGCTTCCGAAGCGAGTTTTGTCTGGAGCGAATTCAGGATGCATATACTAACAAAACTTTGGGAGGAATAAATATGGCCGGTACGGTTCCCTTGCATGTCCCCGGGCCGCGTACAGGTGCGTCATCGCCCTCTACCACAGAGTCCCAAGCGGTGAAATGGGTGCTCATCTCCCTGGCCGGACTGGTCCTGCTCTGGCTGATTGCGCTGCCGCTGATCATTGTGCTGGTGGAGTCGCTGAAGCGGGGGCTGGATGTCTACTGGGCCGCATTGACCGACCCGGACGCCGCCTCGGCGCTGAAGCTGACGCTGCTGGTCGCCGCCATTACGGTTCCGCTGAATACGGTCTTTGGGGTAACGGCGGCGTGGGCGGTGACCAAGTTCCGTTTTCGCGGCAAGGGCTTTCTGGTGACGCTGATCGATCTGCCTTTTGCCGTATCACCGGTGATTGGCGGGCTGATCTTCATTCTGGTGTTCGGCTCGCACGGCTGGTTCGGCCCCTGGTTAAGCGACCATGATATCAAAATCGTCTTCGCCCTGCCGGGCATTGTGCTGGCTACACTGTTTATCACGTTCCCGTTCGTAGCCCGAGAGCTGATTCCGCTGATGGAGGAGCAGGGCACACAGGAGGAGGAGGCTGCGATTACACTCGGTGCGCACGGGTGGCAGATCTTCTGGCGCGTAACGCTGCCGAATATCAAGTGGGGCCTGCTCTATGGCATCATTCTCTGTAATGCACGGGCCATGGGTGAGTTCGGGGCCGTCTCGGTGGTGTCCGGGCATATTCGCGGGGAGACGAATACGTTGCCGCTGCATGTCGAAATTTTGTACAACGAATATCAGTTCTCGGCATCCTTCGCGGTGGCTTCTCTGCTGCTCCTGCTGGCACTGGTGACGATGGTTGTAAAAAGCCTGCTTGTACGCAAAAATGCTCATTGACAGCTATTGGGTGCCGTGCTAAGTTAATTCATAGTATACAAGGTGGTAATAACGGGATTTAGGCAGAGTTATTCCCTAACCGGGAAAGGGAGGCTTGCGAATGGCGAAACCACTGAAGGTGGATGAGGTATGGCTTGCGCGGATAACGGAACTGCTCGACGATATGGAATTCGGCTCCTTGCACATCGTAGTGCATGAAGGCCAAATCGTACAGATGGAGCGCACGGAGCGCAAACGTTTCGAGAACAGCACAGCAAATTCACGTGGTAGTGGAGAGACCGGAAGCCGGCGGACCGATACCCGTGCAGGGGGACGAGGATAATACAGAAAGACCTTCCATTGGGCAACTAATGGAAGGTCTTTCTTGTGGTATAGGAAATTATGATTTTCTTCTGTTGTGAATAAGTGGCACGCAGGCATGAGGCCCGAATGTATGCGGAAAACAGTATACATTGTGCTCACATGCAGACGCGTGGCCCGAATGTATGCGGAAAACAGCATACATGATGCTCACATGCAGACGCGTGGCCCGATTGTATGCGAAAAACAGCATACAGTTGCTGGCACGCAGGCATGAGGCCCGAATGTATGCGAAAAACAGTATACATGTCGGTTTCCCTGTAGGTTCCTCTCAGCATGGCTGCTGGAACTAATCGCTGGACTTCCTGCACAGCTCCTCCCACTCCTCAAAAGACAGCTTGCTTGTGATCGTCTTCAACCCCTGAGGGACTTCGATATGACACATCAGCTCCAGAGAGTTGCCGTCCGGATCATTAAAGTAAACCGAGGCATTGCCTTGATGGGGGCGGATAAAAGGCTCAACCGTGCTTCTGCTGCCGAAAGGAACCGGGTCAATCCGCAGGGAACGCAGCCAGGCGAGCGATTGCTTCAGGTCCTCATAAGTGACTTCGAAGGCAATATGCCTCAGGGAAGGGTGATAAGGGGTCTGAACCTCCGGCCCTTCCCATAATCCGATCCAGCTCCGCCCCTCTGTAATCCAGAAGAACGCGGTGTCCTCATCGCGCCAGGCGAATTTCAGTCCCAGCCTTTTATAGAATTCAATAGATGCTTCCAGATTAGAAACGGGTAAATGGGCTTCGTATAATCCTTTAATCATAGCTGGTAGTGTACTCCTTGTTCACTGATTAGTGTGTTGAATTTCAGTAACGTGGATTGCGCCGTGATCCGCTCAGCCCTTCTACGAGCAGAATAATTGCGGTAATGGCATGCATCACCCAGCCGACAAAAGGAATCAGGGCAACCACCGAGGTGACCACGCCCACTGCATTTCCGATAATCGGACCACGCTCTCTCAGCAGAATGATTATGGCTACCGCATGCAGCAGAAAAGCGATTCCGAGCGGCGCCCAGGCATTTGCCACCACAAAGCTTCCCCCGATAATCGGCAGCGCCAGAAAAGCCTCATAAGCGAAAGTTCCCCATTTAAACAGTTTCCCTGTAGGAGACATAATTACTTCACCAACCTTCCGAAATAGTAGTGTTGCTTGTCTATCCACAGTTTACCCAAGGACACGGGGTAAGAATAACCTGCCCGTCTGCAGAGTGCAAGTGCTGTGTTTTGAGTTATTGTACGCCGGAGGAGGCGGGGCGTTTCAATTTTGAACAAATACATATATATTGGTATCAGTATGGCAGGCGGGTTATGCTTGCAGATTGCAGTAAATAGGAGGAGTGGCATGACAGATTCAGCACAGCCGGAGATCCGGCAGGAGCTGCCCTCGGTAGAGGATTATCTCGCACTGCGGCAGGAGGCCGGGCTTAGCCCGATGAGCATAGAGGGGGCGGCAGTCGGACTGCCTAATTCTGCTTTTGCAGTTACTGTGTATGCGGGCGAGCAGCTGGTGGGAATGGGCAGGGTTATTGGGGACGGGGGATGTTTTTTTCAAGTGACGGATATCGCAGTAAAGCCTTCCTTCCAGGGACAGGGTCTCGGAAAAACCATCATGCGCGAAATCCGCGCATTCCTGGATAGTGTGCCGGAGAAGGCGTATATCAGTCTCATCGCTGACGGGGAAGCGGCCAAGCTGTATGCCAAATACGGGTTCGCGCCGGTAATGCCTGCTTCACAGGGAATGTTCCTGCGGCGATAAATAGGGTGAATTCGTGTAATGCTAAAGGATAGCAGATTAGGAAAGTGAGGCAACGGTAGAATGGATATTGTAGTGTTTGGAGCATCGGGCAGGGTTGGAAGTGCCATCGTACAGGAAGCGTTAAAAAGAAAACATGAGGTCACGGCTGCGGTACGCAGACCGGAAGCCTTCGGCCTTCAGCATGAGCGGCTGCAGGTGACGGCTGCTGATCTGCTGGACCCGGCCTCGGTAACGGCAGCGGTGCGCGGACATGAAGAGGTAATCAGTGCGTTCGGTCCGGCAGCGGGGCATGAGAATGATCTGCTGCGGGTGGCGGATTCACTGCTGGAGGGGCTGCGGGCGGCTGGACTTGAGCGTCTGATCATTGTCGGCGGAGCAGGCAGCCTCAAGACGGAATCGGGAGAATGGCTGATGGACACCGCCGGATTCACGGAGGACTACCGTGCGCTGGCTTCGGCTCATGCCAATGCTTATGAGATCTATAGAGGGTCAGAGCTGGACTATACGTATCTTAGTCCGCCTGCCGCTCTGGTAGACGGGCGCCGTACCGGCCAATTCCGTATCGGCCTCGACCGGCTGATTGTAGACGAAGACGGCCGGAGCAGCATCAGCATCCAGGATTTCGCCGTGGCGGTCATCGATGAGCTGGAGGAAGGCAATTTCAGCAGAGCCAGGTTTACTGTAGGGTATTGATGTGGGTATACGCGGAGGCGGAAGGTGAAGAGGCAGAGGTAGAGGCAGCGGCAGGTTTAATCGCACTCTGTACAACTAAAACGCCTGATTTTCCACCGATTATCCGTATAGTTGCAGTCTGTACATTTAAAACATCCTCTGTGCCGGGATTCTCCTCATTCGGGCAGATATAGTTGTACAAACTACAGTTAGAAGAGGAGGGCTTTGCTTTTGCGTGTTTTTAGGTGTATGGAATGCAACTATGGATGCAAGTATGCTTATCTGATCCTCAGGACTAAGGGATCATTGTATATCCTTAACTAACTAATATAGAGGTCCTCTTCGTAGCGGGAGGGCTTTTTGCTGTTGGAGGGGCTTGTCGCTCGTTGGCCGCCATGAGCTACCTGGGTTATTTGCTTGCTGAAACGGGACTTAGTACAATCGAAGCAACTATAAAGGAGGTCTGGAGCAATGGATGTGGTGACAGCAGAGGAGATGCGGGCATTCGACCGCGACACGATCGAGCGGCTGGGCATCCCGGCCATCGCCCTGATGGAAAATGCCGGACGGGCTATTGCCGAGGAGGTCATCGCCCTGTGCCGCCGCCGGGCAAGCGTAGCTGGTGTGCCTGGTGGAGGGGCGTGGGGGGCTGGAGCTGGAGCGGTTGGAGGCGGAGCGAAGTGGAATGGAACGGGTACGGCTGGAGGCGGAGTGTGGAGTGATGAAGCGGGAGTGCTAGGTGACGAAGCACGGTGGAACGGGGCAGGCGTGGCTGGGGCTGGAGCTGGAGCGGGAGCGAGCGTTAATGGTGCACCCGGTGATGGGTTCGGCACGGTTGGTGGCGGAGTGCAGAGTAATGAAGCGGGAGTGCTGGGTGGTATGATGCAGTGGAACGGGGCAGGCGTGGCTGGAGCTGGTGCGGGCAGTGGCGGCGCGGGCGCTTTAAGCGGGCGCGGGGCGCCAGGCTTCGGCGCTGACGCTGCGGGCTTCTCCGTCAGCGGAGATGCGGCGCTGACGCTTCCCGCTGCCGGCGGAGAGCATTGGCTCGTCCTCGCCGGCAAGGGCAACAACGGCGGCGATGGCCTCGCCGCCGCCCGGCACTTGCGTGAGGCCGGCATCGCCGTCACGCTGGTGTACGCGGCCGCGCCGGAGTCGCTGGCCGGCGAAGCCGCGCTGCAGCGTGATGCTGCTGCAGCCATGGGCATTCCTGCCGTAGTCTACGGCAGGGACGCCCTGGACCTTGCCGCATGCAGCGGCATCGTGGATGCGCTGCTCGGCACAGGCAGCGCGGGAGCCCCGCGCGGTGCCTATGCGGAGCTGATTGCCGCTGCGAACGCCAGCGGCAGAGCCATTGTGTCCGCAGACATCCCCAGCGGGCTGGATGCGGACACGGGGGAGACGCATGAGCCCTGCATTCATGCGTCAGTGACCGTCTGCCTCGCGTTCCTGAAGCGAGGGCTGCTGCAATATCCCGGCGCGCAGGCCGCCGGGCGGGTCGTGGTCCGCTCCATCGGCATACCCGCTGCCCTTGCCCGAGAGGGAGGCGTCCAGGTCAGCCTCCTGACGCCGGAAGTACTGACGGCGCGCCTGAAGGTCGACCTGGCGCGCCGCCGTTCGCCCGAGGGCCACAAGGGCACCTACGGGCATGTCCTGCTTGCAGCAGGAAGCCTGCGCATGAGCGGTGCAGGCCTGTTGTCTGCCCGCGCTGCACTGCGCGCAGGCTGCGGGCTGGTAACCTGGGCGCTGCCGGAGAAGCTGCTGCCCTATGTGATCGGATCTGTACCGGAGCTGATGCTGGCCCCGGTCACCGGAGGTGACGGGGAGTGGAATGCGGGTACGGCCGCTGAAGTGCTGCGGCTGAGTGCCAGCCGCGATTGTATAGCCATCGGCCCCGGCCTGGGCCGGTTCGAAGGAGACGCGGAGTGGCTCCGCAGACTATGGGAGGAGACGGACGGTCCTATGGTTATCGATGCGGATGCGCTGAATATACTGGCCGATACCGGTTACCGGAGCTGGAGCCGCCGCCATCCGGTTATTCTGACCCCGCATCCGGGGGAGATGGCCCGTCTGGCGGGGATATCTACAGCGGAGGTGCAGCGGGACCGGATCGGAATAGCATTGTCCTACGCAGTTCAGCATGGGGTAATCCTTGTGCTCAAAGGAGCACATACCGTAATAGCAACGCCCGAAGGGCAGGCCTATATCAATATCACCGGACATCCCGGTATGGGCACCGGCGGTGCGGGGGATGTGCTGACAGGCATCATCTCCGGTCTGCTGGCCCAGGGCCTGGAGGCGGATCAGGCCGCAGCGTTCGGAGTCTATCTGCACGGGCTGGCTGGAGAGCGCGCCGCCCGGAAGCGGGACCACCCTTCCGCCCTGATCGCCGGGGATATTATCGAAGCGCTGTAAGTGTAGGCACCGGCTCGATTTCTCCAACCAACATTCCTTTAACAAATTCAAGCTCTTGCTCGCTCTGGCGCACGGCCCTGCTTCGAGCTCAAGTCTATGTTAGTCTGCTATCTGCTTTAGCGGATAATAGGTGGATTTCGTCCACCTGCTGATGAGCGGATGAGTGCTGGCGGGATGTTAGTTGGATAAACGACACTTCATTTGGCACATTTCACCCCAGGCGGCAAAACTAACTTTATTAGTTGTAGTTTTTCCACCTGCTTGCCTATAATCGGCAGAAACGGATGAAATAAGACACATTTCTCCAATTGTTTGCTTAGGGCATCCTATTGAGCTCGATGCACCGGACGATAAGAGTTAACGCAATGTGTGAGCGCGAGGTCATCGGACCCAATATAATCGAAAAACCGACCACATTGGGCGTGACGGAGGCGTGTGGTCCCAAGGTAATCGAAAAACCGACCACATTGGGCGTGACGGAGACGTATGGTCCCAATGTAATCGAAAAACCGACCACATTGGGCGTGACGGAGGCGTGTGGTCCCAATGTATGCGGAAAACCGAACACAATGTGCCGTGAGAAGGGTTTGCGGTTTCCGAATACTGATCCCATCCAGCCCGGTATCCAGCCTTACCCGCCATCCCGGCCCTTCCCCATTCTCCGCCCCGTCTGAACCCGCCAGGTCAGAACAAGATCAGACAGACCAGCGGAATGAACAGAGCGAAGAAGGGAAGCAGGATCGGGAAGCGTTCGCCCGCGATCTGGGCGATGCGGAACAGCAGCAGGATGGCGAGTCCGGTAAGGCCGGAGACAAGGGAGTCGCCGCCCTGCTCCGCAGCGAGCCACAGGCCGGCGCCATAGCCGGCAATGGCGTACAGGGCCAGCGCCGGGCTGAGCGAGGTGGAGCGCAACAGGCGCAGCAGCGCATCGGCCAGGATTGCAGCCGGTAGGCCGTAGGCGTAGATGGCATAAGGCACCGACACCGGCCAGCCGGACGGAATTCCGTCCTCATAGCCATGGATCAGCATGAACAGGGAGATCAGGATGAAGGTCAATCCGGCGGCCGACAGCTTGGTTAGAGCATACATGCCCGCATTCAGGCGGACAGAAGGCAGGTTGAAATCCTTGTGTTGATTCATCGCTATACATCCTTTCGGGTTGGGAATGAACAAGGCCGGAGTGACTGGCTGAAGCCTGGACATGGATCAGCTGGTAACTATGTCTCCGCCGTTAACATGAATGCAGGTGCCTGTTACATAAGAAGCATCATCGCTGGCCAGGTAGACATAGGCTCCTGCCAGTTCGTAAGGCTGTGCCGCACGCTTGAACGGAGTCTCAGTACCGATGACACTGACCTCCTCCGCAGAGAAGCTGACGGGAATCAGCGGCGTCCATACCGGACCGGGAGACGATAGCGCCCTTGGTAGATGGCTTCCGTATATGGGTATGCATGCGCCCAGAAAAGCGTGCGGCGTGAAGTGGAGTCATACACATAGAAATGGGGAGAATGCATGATATATAGAGCAATGACAGGGGAAGATTACGAAGCGGCTTACCGGTTATGGGAGAATACGGACGGAATGGGCCTCAGTGAAGCCGACTCACGTGAGCATATTATCCGTTATCTGGAGCGGAATCCGGGGATCAGCCAGGTATGCGTGAAGGAGGACGGTACCCTTATGGGCACAGCGATGTGCGGGCATGACGGACGCAGAGGCTATATGTATCATGTGGCTGTTGACAGCAGCAGCCGGGGAAGCGGTGCAGGCCGTGAGCTGGTGAGGCGTTGCCTCGCGGGACTGCAGGAAGCGGGCATCACGAAATGCCATCTCATGGTGATCGAAGATAATGCCCTTGGCCGCAGCTTCTGGACCGGTATCGGCTGGCAAGAGCGGGACGGGCTGTTGCTTTTCTCAAAATAAGAATGTATAGGTTTCACGTTATAAATTATCCTTCTACTTCCCTCACAACTCATGTAATAGTGTAGCTTTGGGGCGGACGCAGTATAATGTATAGGTGCTGCACAATGAACGGATGTACATCATTACATCATTCGTTGTACATGGCCGAATTCAGATAGCGGGAGACCAGAACTATGAGATTCAAAGATGTATTCTCAATTATAGGTCCGGCTATGGTCGGGCCTTCCAGTTCTCATACAGCGGGAGCCGCGCGGATCGGGCGGGCCGCAAGGCAGGTGCTTGGTGAGCTGCCGGGAGAGGCCGAGGTTACGTTCTTCGGTTCTTTTGCCGCGACTTATCAGGGACACGGGACAGACCGGGCGATCGCCGGAGGTCTGCTTGACTTCGCCACGGACGACCACCGGCTGCCGGATTCCATTGAGCTTGCGGCCGAAGCCGGGATGAGCCTCTCCTTCGGTCAGGGAACGGGGCTGTTTCCCCATCCCAATACGGTCCGTCTGCGCCTTGCAGGCAGGGAGAGCGGGACGGAAATGACCCTTACCGGCACATCTATCGGCGGCGGCAATATTGAGATTGTGGATATTGACGGCTTCAGCGTGAAGCTGACCGGCATGTACCCGACGGTGCTGATTCAGCATATGGATTATCTGGGTGTGCTGGCCAGTGTTACGGATGTCATGCGGGAGGGCCAGTTCAATATCGGACATATGTCACTCGACCGGAAGAACCGCAGCGGGGCGGCCTTGACGGTGCTGGAGCTGGATGAGCCAGCCACGGCGGAGCTGCTGGAGAAGCTGCGGGCGCTTCCGGCAGTGAACAGCGTCAAGGTTGTCGATTTGAACGGCAATACACAAGAACAGACACAGAAGGGGAAGGACATCACAACATGAATTTTCAAACACTCAGCCAGCTGGCTGTACTATGCGGGGAGCGGGAGCTTGGAATCGGTGCTCTGATGCTTGAGGAGCAGAGTGCCGAATCCGGCCGTTCCCAGGAGCAGGAATTTGCCACCATGCGTGAGTATTACGGGGTAATGAAGGAAGCGGTGCAGCGCGGCATGACCGAAGATACCACCTCACGCAGCGGCTTGACAGGCCTGGATGCCCAGCGGGTGGCTGCCTATAATGCAGCGGATGAGCCTTGTCTCGGGGGACCGGCAGGCCAGGCGATGGCGTATGCTCTTGCCGTCTCTGAAGTGAATGCCTCCATGGGCCGGATTATTGCCACACCGACTGCCGGCTCCTGCGGGATTATTCCCGGTGTGTTTCTGAGCTGTCAGGAGCGCTTCGGCTGGGACGATGATTATATGGTCTCCGGTCTGTTCGCGGCTGGAGCGATAGGGTATGTTATTGCTAATAATTCTTTTGTATCGGGTGCGGAAGGCGGCTGTCAGGCCGAGGTGGGTTCAGCGATCGGCATGGCGGCCGGAGCCTTGACCGAGATGCGCGGCGGGACTCCGGCACAGGCTGTACATGCGGTGGGTCTCGCGCTCAAAAATACACTGGGGCTGATCTGTGATCCGGTGGGCGGACTTGTGGAGATTCCATGTATTGTCCGCAACGGCTTCGGTGCCGTTACGGCGCTTGCAGCGGCGGATATGGCCCTAGCCGGCGTCCGCAGCGTGATTCCGTCCGATGAAGTGATTAAGGTCATGCTGGAGGTCGGCTCTGCGATGCCCGAGAAGCACCGGGAGACGGCCGGGGGCGGGCTGGCCCAGACCCCGACCGGCCGCCGGATTATGAAGGATCTGCGGAACCCGAAATAACCGCCCGGTCACAGGCACACTTGCAGTCTGCCGTTCATCAGAGCATACGGAAGCGTTCCAGATGCTCCCATAAGCCCTCCTGCCGGAGAATCTCCGCCTGCTTCGGGCCCATGAGGTCGAAGTGGGGGAACGGCTGGCGGTTATGAATATACCGCGCGGGGAGACCATGCTTCCTGCACCACTCCCGCAGGCGGGGCAGATCGCTGCAGCCCACCTTGGTGACGGTTGTGATCTCCGGGTAGCGTTTGTCTATCCAGTAATGGGTCAGGAACGCAATCTCCCCTGCGGAGACGGCCTGTTTCCAGCGGGTTAATTCCGCCCGGTTGATTCCAAAAGCCATGGCTGTTCATCCTTATCTGTAAGAGTAAGTAGACTATATATAACGCAAATATTACCGGAAGGAGAGTGTATTATGAACGGACAAGTAAGAGCGGATATCCGCCCCGGCATTCAGGTAGACATCGTACTGAAGCAGGATCAGGCAACCGGAAAGCTTACGCGCGGAACAGTGAAAGACATCCTGACCAACTCGCCCCGCCATCCGCACGGGATCAAGGTGCGGCTCTCGGACGGCCAGGTTGGACGGGTCAAGAATATTACCGGCTCATGAATTGCTCCACCGACTGATCGGCCTTCGTCTGATTGCATAGATTGCAGGCACAGACGCAGTTATCCGGCGTAGTATGCCCGCCCTTGGCGCGGGGGAGCAGATGATCAATGGTATCCCCGTATTGGCCGCAGAAATAACAGGTATAGTTGTCCCTCGTCAAAATATAGGCGCGGAAGTCCTTGTTGCTGTATAAGCGGCGGATCGTCCGCCGGTTCACGACGATGGCCGCATGCTCCTTGACCAGTGTCACGGCAAGCTCAAGGTCGATCTCCTGATGCCAGCGGCGGCCCTTATCGCTGTGCCCGCGCATGAGAATCATGCCCTTGGCTGAAGGAATCAGAGCAGAGGCATCCTGCGGATCGGGCTTCGGCCCGCGCTGCTGCGGAAGGCTGCGCCCGGTCTCGGCGGCATGCCGTGGACGCGCCTTGCCCTTAAAGCCGGCCGTGCCTGCGCTGCCTCTGGCGTCCCGGGCACGCTCCGGCCGGGAGGCTGGACGGGGCTGTGCCATGGGCGGCTTTGCCTTCTCGGGCGCCGCTGCCCCGGAGATAGAGACCGGCCCCTTGTCCCGCTTGAGGGGGCCGGCCGGTCCGGCCTGGCGCTCCGGCAAGGCAGGCGCTGCGCTTGAATGCACTGGCAGCAAGGAAGCTTCGGCCTCGCGGAGCTTGCGGCATTCCCGGCACGCGCCGCGCCGGGACATGCCTTTGGCGCGCTTGCCTGTGCGTCTGCGGAATTCAGAGAGCGGCTTCAGCTGATGGCAGTACGCGCATTTTTTGGATGGAGGTAGAGTTGTAATCTCAGTCATAAGTGTACTTGGCAGAAGCAGCCTTAAGCCGCAACCGTCCAATCCCTTCTGTATTGTGAATGATAATTGCATCTGCTTGCATGCGTCCGCTTTAATGTCAGTAGTTGTCCTAATTGATACTAGTATAGCGTAAACCGCAGACATTCACACAGCAGGCACATCATGCAAATTTTCCGGAGTGTGATTTCTTTCCCGGCAATCTTGAGGAGAAATGTGTAAAATCTCAATAAAGCATAGGCGCTAACCAGAAATAGCCCTAATCCGTAGCCGGAAAACATGTGCCTGAAATGAGGAATGAGGATGAACGCTGCTAAAAAAATGCCAGGTGCTGTTAGGGTGCTGGTGGTACTTCAAGGGTTTTTGAGCTTGGGGGCCATCGCAGGCGGGCTGGCGCTGCTAACGGATCCCAGCGGGGAATTGCTCGGTATGCCGGCCACTGCAATGGCACGGATGCCCTTTCACAGCTTTGCCGTCCCTGGGCTGCTGCTGCTGTTCGTATTCGGCATGCTCCCGCTGCTCGTGCTGTACGGCCTCTGGAAGCAGCCGCAGTGGGCTTGGAGCTACGCCTTGACACCGTTCAAGGAGCGGCATGCGGCCTGGAGCTTTTCGCTCTATATCGGCTTCGGCCAGATTATCTGGATTATGGTGCAGACCTACATGTGGAACATGGTCAGCTTGATTCATGTGTTCTATATGTCGCTGGGAATGCTGATTCAGATCGTGACGCTGCTGCCCGGGGTTCAAAGATATTTTATGCTGGACGGCCGTGCCGAAAGAAGTTAGAATGTCAGTGAACATAAAAGGGCTTTCATTGAGCTGCGGGAGTGAACCGGAAATGACCACGATATACGATATTGCCAAAAGGACCGGCTACTCACCAACCACAGTGTCCAAGGCGTTCAATAACTATTCCGATGTGCGGGAGAAGACGCGTGAGGAGATTCTGCGTACCGCCCGGGAGATGGGGTATCTTCCCAATGCGCATGCACGTACACTGACGACCAAGAAATCCTGGACCATCGGTGTGCTGTTTGTGGAGAATACGGGGGCGGGAATCCGCCATCCTTTTTTCAGCGCAGTGATTGAGAGCTTCAAGCAGGTTGCCGTAGCCAAGGGCTATGCCCTCATGTTCATCTCGAAGGATGTAGGCGGCAAGCAGAGCGGATATCTGGAGAACTGCCGGATTCGCGGCGTCGACGGGGTGGTAGTGTTCCTCTCTGATTATGATGACCCGTATTTCCGGGAGCTGCTGGAGAGTGATATTCCGACCGTGGTGCTCGATTTCGAGACGGAGCTGTCGCATACAGTCTGCTCGGATAATATGACGGGTGCGCTGCAGGCCGTGGAGTATCTGGCCAGTCTTGGACACCGCCGGATTGCCCATATCTCGGGAGGCGGGAACACCTATCCGGGACAGCAGCGGGAGCTGGGGTACAGAACGGCGATGGAGAAGCAGGGACTTGAGGTGCCGGATGAATATGTGGCTGAGGGAGCCTTCTACGCGCTGGAGAATGGTTATGGTGCAATGAAGCGTCTGCTGGCGTTGCCGCAGCGGCCGACGGCTGTTTTTGCTTCGGGTGACTTGCTGGCCCTGGGTGCGGTAATGGCGGCCAAGGATCAGGGGCTTGCGGTGCCGGAGGATGTCTCTGTGATGGGCTATGACGACATTGAGCTTGCCGGATACGTTACGCCTGCGCTGACCACTGTACGACAGAATACCGAAATGCTGGGGACCCGGGCGGCGGAGCTGCTGCTGGCATCTATGAACGGTCCAGGTACGGCACAGGAAGCACTTGTGCTGCCTGTGGAGATTATTGTGAGGGATTCCTGCGCACCGCCGCGCATGTGATGAAGGTGCGTACATTCAGGAATACCTTTTTTTTCGGCAAAATCGAAACCGGTTTCGATTTCTTTCGTCCCTGGTTTCGCTGGCACAAATAATAAAGGAGTGATGGACATGACAACCGTTCAAACCGTAGTCACCGCCAAAGATACAGGAGATCGTCTGAGTCCCAAGGATGGCATTCAGTTCAGCGCAGAGGGCGCAGCGGCAAAAGCAGATATCGTGCTGCACCCGGAGCAGGCGTTCCAGACCATTATTGGTTTTGGCGGCGCATTCACAGAAGCAGCGGCTTATACCTTGTCCCGGATGAGTCCTGCGAAGCGCTCAGAGGTCATCCGGCGGTATTTTGATCCGGTAGACGGGCTGAATTACAGTATGGGCCGTGTGCATATCCATAGCTGCGACTTCGCACTCGGCAATTATACGTATGTGGAGGATGGGGATACGGAGCTTAAGACCTTCGATATCTCGCGTGACCATAAGTGGGTTCTGCCGCTGATTAAGGATGCTATGGAGGTCCGGGGCGGACCGTTCACCATGCTGGCCTCCCCGTGGAGCCCGCCTGCCTGGATGAAGACGAACGGGGAGATGAACAACGGCGGCTCGCTGAAGCCGGAGTATGCGCCGGTCTGGGCGCGGTATTATACCAAATTCATCGAGGCCTACCGCAAGGAAGGCGTTCCGGTCTGGGCGGTCTCTGTACAGAATGAGCCGGCAGCGGTGCAGACCTGGGATTCCTGTGTGTACAGTGCGGAGGAAGAGCGTGATTTTGTCAAAACCCATCTAGGCCCCGTGCTGCACGAAGCCGGAATGGGCGATGTGAACATCGTGATCTGGGATCATAACCGCGACATTATGGTCGAGCGTGTGACTCCGATTCTGTCGGACCCGGAAGCTGCACAGTATGTCTGGGGGACCGGTATCCACTGGTATGGCGGCGAGGAGTTCGGCAATGTGGAGCAGGTGCATGAGCTTTTCCCGGATAAGCATGTGCTGTTCACCGAAGGCTGCCAGGAGGGCGGCGTGCGTCTGGGAGAATGGTTCACGGGCGAGCGCTACGGCCGCAATATGATCGGCGATCTGAATGCCTGGACCGAAGGCTACCTCGACTGGAATCTGGTGCTGGATGAGACAGGCGGGCCGAACCATGTGGGCAATCTCTGCGATGCTCCGGTGATCGCGGATACGGCTACTGACGAGGTCCACTACAACAGCTCGTATTACTACATCGGGCATTTCAGCAAATTCATCGCTCCGGGTGCGGTGCGGATCGGCCTGGATTCGGCGGCGGCAGATGTGCTGTCGGCAGCGTTCCGCAATCCGGACGGCAGTCTCGCTGTGGTGCTGATGAACGAAGGCGGGGAAGCACGTACGCTTACGCTGGGGCTGGGCGGTGAGACCGCCGAATGTACGCTGCCTGCGCACTCTATCGCGACACATCTGATTACGCAGGGGTAGGCCTGCATAGTGGAACAAGGTTAGAGGGCGGGCGGTCGTCCACGCCCTTACACCAGTACGCTCCCACCGGATCACATTTCTCTTTCAAGCTACTGTACAGCCCCACCGCTCGATCCTTCTTCCAGCTTTCCGGGCGGCATCTGGGCGTCGACGATTGCATTGTGTACACTAGATTCCTGTTATTCACGCCTAAAATTGCGATCTATTGCACTATGTGCAGTAGAATCCTGCAGAAGCGGCCTTTTCGGGCAGCAAGCCGGGATTCTACTGTATGAAATACAACAGAAGGCTGGTCGGGAGCGTAATGAAACAAATTCTATTGTACAAAGTGCATTCACCCGGGCGGGGCAGCAGCCATTCAGGGGTCGCAATTACCCAGAAGTTATATCGCAAGGGAAAGTTCAGCCAATAGCGTGGTTGCTGCAGCTCGGTAGCTGAAGCGGGGCACGTAAGCATTCATTGATATTTTTAGGAGGAGTAAATATGAGCCGTTATACTTTTGATTCAGGAAAATTTGTGATCGAGCAGTTCCACGAAGGCAAGCCGTTTGCCAGCTTCCTGCCCGGCCTGGCCGGACTGAAGGGGATACCGATGTGGACGTTCTATGTGAACCGCGGCCAAGGGATCAGCAGCTTCGGCGTACGGGACAAAAACTCGCCGATTATGGAGTTCTCTCCAGCCAATATTTCCTACAAGAACGTAACATCGACCGGCTTCCGTACCTTCATCAAGCTGAAGGGAGCAGCAGAGATCTATGAACCGTTCCAGTCAGCCCGCCCGGACCCGGCAGCCAAGCGGATCATGACCATTCTGCCGAACGGACTGACCATTGAGGAATCGCATGCCGGACATGGACTGAAGACTACGGTCCACTATTTCAACCTTCCGGGGGATGATTATGCCGCGCTGGTCCGCCAGGTGGAGATTCAGAATACCGGCGGGGCTGAGCTTGAGCTGGAACTGCTGGACGGTCTGCCGGAGGTGCTTCCATTCGGGGTAGAGAACAGCAACTATAAGGAGATGGGGAACCTGCTCCGCAGCTGGATGGATGTGTTCAACCTGGAGCACGGGATTCCGTTCTACAAGCTGCGCTCCGGCACGAATGACGATGCCGAAATCGGCAAGATCGAGAGCGGGCATTTCTATCTCTCCTCCACGGCGGAAGGGGAATTGCTCCGTCCGCTGGTAGACTATGAGGTGATTTTTGGCGGGAATACTTCACTGGCCTACCCCGACCGCTTCGCGGCGCTTCCGCTGGCCGAGCTGCTGGCACAGGCGCAGTATCCGGTCAACAAGGTGCCGTGCGGCTTCAGCGGTACAGCCCGCACGCTGGCCCCGGGGGCTTCGCTGAAGCTGAACACCATCATCGGGCATGTGAATGATATTGCCCGGATTAATGAACGGACGGCGGAGCTGTGCCGTGCGGAGTATTTTGCCGCCAAGTCCCTTGAAGCTGCCGCGCTTACCGAGGAGTTAACTGCGGATATCGCCACCCGGACGTCCTCGCCGATCTTTGACGCGTATTGCCGCCAGTCCTATCTCGACAATTTCCTGCGCGGGGGATATCCGTTTATTTTTGACAATGGGGAAGAGGGCTTCGTGGTCCATCTCTACTCCCGCAAGCATGGCGATATGGAACGGGATTATAACTTCTTCTCGCTGGCCCCCGAATATTATTCGCAGGGGAACGGGAATTTCCGCGATATGAACCAGAACCGCCGCAGCGACGTCTTTTTCCATCCCAAGGTGGGCAGCTTCAATATCAAAATGTTCTATAGCCTGATTCAGGCGGACGGCTACAACCCGCTCAGTGTGCAGGGCACCAGCTTCGAGATTCTGCCGGGTGCGGAAGAGCAGCTTAAGGCATGGCTGGGCGGGGCGCTTGCAGAGCAGCATGCGGGACTTACACAGCTCCTGGCCGGACGCTTCACCGCAGGCAGTCTGATTAACTATATTGCCGATCAGCAGATCGTGTTAACCCTAAGTGAGCAGGAATTCCTCAGCGGGGTGCTTGCGTTGTCGCAGCAGAACATTGAAGCCGCCTTCGGCGAAGGGTTCTGGTCGGATCACTGGACGTATAATCTGGACCTGGTGGAAGGCTATCTGGATATTTATCCTGAGCGCCTTGGGGAGCTGCTGTTCGGGGATGAGACGTATGCGTTCTACGACTCTCCAGCCTATGTCCTGCCGCGCAGCGAGAAGTACGTGATTAGCGGCGGCAAGGTGCGGCAGTTCGGAGCTCTGCTGGAGGATGAGGAGAAGCTGCATAAGCTGAAGCGCAAGGCATCCGGTACCGAGTGGCTGCGCACACAAGGCGGGCACGGGGAGATCTACCGGACCAGTCTATTTGTGAAAATGCTGTCGCTCGCCCTGAACAAATTCGCCACGCTTGACCCGTATGGTATGGGTGTGGAGATGGAGGCGAACAAGCCGGGCTGGAACGATGCGATGAACGGGCTGCCGGGCCTGATCGGCTCGGGCATGAGCGAGACACTGGAGCTGAAGCGGATGCTGGTCTTCATGGCGGAAGCGCTGGAGAACTGTGCGGAGCTTCCTTCCGCAGTTGCTCTCCCGTCGGAGATCGCGGTGCTGCTGACGCAGGTAGGGCAAGCTGTCACTGAAGTGCTGGACGGTTCGCTGGACCCGTTCCTGTACTGGGACCGCGTAGCCTCGGCGCGTGAGGCTTACCGGGCAGACATCCGCTTCGGGATTACCGGCGAAACTACGGACTACTCTATTGCCGAGATCCGCGATATGCTGGCCCGGTGTATCATCAAGGTGGATCAGGGGATTGCGCGTGCGGTGGAGATGGGCGGCGGACTGGTGCCCACCTATTTCCGTTTCGAGGCTACGCGCTTCCGGCCGGTCACGGATGCTGCCGGAGCGCCGGTCATCAGCGGCTATGGACTGCCTAAGGCAGTAGTGGAGGAATTCGAGGCTTCGGCGCTGCCGTATTTCCTGGAAGGTCCAACCCGCTGGCTCAAAACTCTAGATGATCTTGAGACGGCCAAGGATATATACAGCCGGGTGAAGCAGAGCGGGCTGTTCGATCCGGTCACCTCAATGTACCGCACTTCGGTATCGCTGGAGGAAGAGGGGCATGAGATCGGACGCATCCGGGCGTTCACCGCAGGCTGGCAGGAACGGGAATCGAACTTCCTGCACATGTCCTATAAGTATCTGCTTGAGCTGCTAAAGGCCGGACTGTATGAAGAATTCTACAGTGAGCTGAGAACGTCGCTGATTCCGTTCCTTGATCCGGAGGTCTATGGACGCAGTACGCTGGAGAATTCGTCGTTTATCTCCACGGGCGGCAACCCTGACCCGCATACACACGGACGGGGATTCGTGGCCCGGCTGAGCGGCTCCACGGCCGAGTTCCTGAGCATGTGGAGAACGATGATGGCTGGCAGCAGCCTGTTTGCTATTGAGAATGGCGAGTTGACTCTGGCGCTGCATCCGGCCCTTCCCGGCTGGCTGTTCGACGAGCAGGGAGAAGTCTCCTTCAAGCTGCTGGGCAGCACGGAAGTAACGTATGTGAATCCGCGTCATGCGGATACCTTCGGTGACAGCAAGGCGGTTATTCAGCAGATGAAGCTGGAATTCCGCAGCGGTGAGGAACGCAGTGTATCCGGCGGCTTGCTGCGCGGCGCAGATGCCGAGGCCTTGCGGCGCGGGGAGATCGCCGCGATCCGTGCGGAGATGGAATAACGTAACGTAACGTGCGTAGATAATGGCGGAGAGGAGGTCCTTGGGGGCCTCCTTTCTGATTGTCTGGGGAGTATGATTACTTTTGATGTGAATAAGACAGTGCGGACCCAATGTAATCGAAAAACCGATTACAATGGGCGGGCGGAGGGTGTGCGGACCCAATGTAATCGAAAAACCGATTACAATGGGCAGGCGGAGGGTGTGCGGACCCAATGTAATCGAAAAACCGATTACAATGGGCGGGCAGAGGGTGTGCGGGCCAAATGTAATCGAAAAACCGATTACAATGGGCGGGCAGAGGGTGTGCGGACCCAATGTAATCGAAAAACCGATTACAATGGGCGGGCAGAAGGTGTGTGGACCCAATGTAATCGAAAAACCGATTACAATCGCAATAGGCTGGCGCAGACTCCAACTTAGACGCAAATTCACCAGTCCAAAAGCTAGTTTATAATACTAAGGTATACATCTGTTAACAGGATACAGCCTGAGGTGATATATCAGATTGGGTTAATCTAGCTTGGGTTGGAGCAGCTCGGTTTGAATTACCTTAGAGCAGAGCAGCCAAACACGAGGGGAGCATCATCAACAATGAGCGAGCTTAAAATGGGACTGATTGAGAAATACTCTATGATTGTTCCGGCCGCGCAGCGGGAGGCGTGGGAGTCGAGGGGCTGGGTGGAAGAACCTGCGTTCAGGGATTTCCACTATGAGGCGGAAGAAGGCGAGGCGATGATGACCGCCAGACCCCGGACCCTGACAGAAATTGACACGGACTCGCTGCTGGGCAGCCGGGTTGCCGGATTTCACCGCCATCTGGGAACCTATGGCATGGGCGGCCCCGGGTTCTTCGGATTGTTGCTGGAGAAGGAAGGCATTAGGCAGTATCTGGTCTATGCCGTCTGGGCATCGGGTCAATATATTCTGCTGGACGGCAGAGTGATTGAATGCCATCTGAGGCATAACCAGAGCCACCGGCCATGGATATCCAGCTGGGCAGGGGAGCCTGAGGAAGAGCAATGGGATGAGCTGACGGCAAAAGTAACGGGGAGCGTGGTGTCCGCTGTCCATCTGACTGATGAGGAGCTGCGGCTTGAGCTGACTCAGGAGGGTGTGCGGTCCCAGTTTGTTTTCTACAGATACCATCAGGATCTGCCGCCGCTCGGAAACGGCCAGCCGCGCAAGCCTGCCTTTGAGGACGGCGTGATCGGTGATTATATCGTACTATCGGAGGAGCATGCGGTTCTGCATGTGTAACAGGCTCGGCTTGGGGAGTCCAGAAGAACGCTCCAAGCCGAAATATGAGCCCCTAAATACGAAATATGAGGCCTTTTACCGGGTATCTAAAACGCATACAATACATACATAGAGATGAAAACGCTTCACAATAAAGATAGGTATTTTGGAGGTCCATACGATGGAGAACAAACGAAACACCAAGCCGGATCCGGCCATGGCGCCGCTTATTCCGGCGTCAATCGAAACCGGTTCAGGTCGTAAACATTCACTCTGGAGGAAGTTTGTAGCCCAGCGTCATCTGCAGACCATGGCCCTGCTCGGCGTAGTCTGGATGATCATCTTCAACTACATCCCGATTTATGGCTTGATTATTTCCTTCAAGGAATATAACATCGTCAAGTCGATTGCCGAAGCCCCATGGGTGGGCCTGCAGCATTTCAGAGAACTGTTCGACGACGACGAGCTGCCCAATGTTATACGCAATACGCTGGGAATCAGTCTGATCAAGCTGATTATCGGATTTCCGCTGCCGATTATCTTCGCTTTATTTCTTAATGAGGTCCGTTCCCTCCGGTATAAGAAGGCGATTCAGACGATCTCCTATCTGCCGCATTTCCTCTCCTGGGTCGTGCTTGGCGGGATTCTGGCCACCTGGCTGGCCGATGTAGGGATTGTCAATAACATCCTGATGGCGCTGCATATCATTGACCAGCCGATTACGTATCTGGCAGAGCCAAGCTACTTCTGGACCATTATCATTAGCTCCGACATCTGGAAAGAGCTGGGGTGGTCAGCGATTATCTATCTGGCGGCGATCGCCGGTGTCTCTCCGGAGATGTATGAGGCGGCGACGATTGACGGAGCCGGGCGGTTCCAGAAAATGTGGTTCGTCACGCTGCCGTCCGTCCGGGGCACGATCAGCATTCTATTCATTCTCGCGGTCAGCGGGGTGCTGAGCTCCAACTTCGACCAGATTCTGGTGCTGCGCAACTCGCTGAATGACAGTGCTTCTAACGTCATTGACTACTATATTTATCAGACAGGTATTGTCTCTAACCGCTTCTCCTACTCTGCGGCGGTCACTCTGGTTAAGGCGGTCATTGCACTGATTCTGCTGCTGATTGCTAACCAGGTATCCAAAAAAATCAACGACACGTCGCTGTTCTAGAACAAGGAGGATCTATCTATGTTTGCACTCAAACGCAGAACCAAAGGCGAAGTCATCTTCGACATCATCAATAATCTGGTCATGCTCTGCGTCTGCTTCCTGACGCTCTATCCGATCTGGTATGTGCTGGTCAACGCCTTCAATGACGGCAATGATGCCATGCTGGGCGGAATCTACTGGTGGCCGCGAATCATTACACTGAAGAACTTCGAGGCGGTCTTCGCAAGTCCGGGCATTATGCTGGCGATGGCCATTACCGTAGCCAAAACGGCGCTTGGCGTCGTCGTCCATGTATTCTTCACGGCGATGGTGGCGTATGCGTTATCCCGCAGGGATCTGGTCGGCGGCAAAATCTACATCCTGATCGGTACCATCACCCTGTTCTTCAACGGCGGGCTGATTCCGACCTTCCTGCTGAACCGTGACCTGCATCTGCTCGATAATTTCCTGGTGTATATCATTCCAGTCATGTTCAGCTTCTTCGACCTCATTATCTTCATGACGTTCTTCCGGGAGATTCCGGATGGCCTCGATGAGGCGGCGCGGATTGACGGGGCTAACGACTGGTCGATTCTGCTGCGGATTGTGCTTCCGGTCTCCATGCCGGTCATCGCCACCATCGCCCTGTTCCACGGGGTCTACCAGTGGAATGATTATTTTACAGGCATTATCTATATCAACAATGTGGATCTTCAGCCGATTCAGACCTATCTGTTCCGGGTCGTGGCCCAGTCCAGCTCCAATACGATGATGACCGCTGTCCAGGGCAGCGCGGCTACAAGAACGGTCACCTCACAGTCGATTAAGCTGGCTACCATGGTCGTGACCACACTGCCGATCGTGTTCGTCTATCCGTTCCTGCAGCGTTATTTTGTCAAAGGCATGATGATTGGTTCGATCAAGGGCTAAGCATCTGCAAGCCACAGGTAACTCCTCCAACGCCCGGGTGTCTGAAGGGCTACGGGGTTGAGCTTATAAATATTATGATCTAGAAAAGGGGTAAACAAATGGGCATGAAACATAAGCCGAAGAAAACGGTCCTGCTGCTCTTGGGACTCATGATGGCCTTCTCTGTTACGGGCTGTGGCAGCAAGGATAACGCCGCGGGCGGAAACACGGGGAATAATAAGCCGGCGAACACGGAGGCTACAACTGCACCTGCAACAGATGCTGCAACACCGGCACCTGCGGCTTCGGCCGATGAACCGGGCTGGAAGAGCGATACTTCACCGATTACTTTTGACTGGTATCTGAACTTTGCCTGGTTCCCGAATAAATGGGGTGTAGACCCGACCTCCCAATATGTGACGAAAAAGACCGGCGTAAATATCAACTTCATCGTTCCGGCGGGCAATGAGAACGAGAAGCTGAACACATTGATGGCTTCCGGCAAGCTGCCGGACTTCATTACACTCGGCTACTGGGAAGATGCGATTAAAAAAATGGTGGAAGGCGATCTTGTACTTCCGCTGAACAAGCTGGCGGATGAATATGACCCTTACTTCTACAAGGTATCGGATAAGGATAAGCTGGGCTGGTATACTCAGCCGGACGGCAATGTCTACGGCTACCCGAACTCTTCGTCCTCTCCGGCCGATTATAAGCAATACGGCGACACCTATGTATCCAACCAGACCTTTGCTGTCCGCAAGGACATCTATGAAGCCATCGGCAGCCCGGATATGCGTACACCTGAAGGCTTCCTCGCCGCGCTGAAAGCGGCGCAGGAGAAATTCCCTCAGGTGAACGGCCAGCCGCTGATTCCGCTCGGTCTGCATGAGTTCACCGAGAACGGCAACGACTCGCTGGAAGGCTACATTCAGAACTTCCTGAACATCCCTTGGGAAAAAGACGGCAAGGTCTATGACCGTGAGACTGATCCTGAGTATGTCCGCTGGATGAAGACCCTCCGCCAGGCAAACCAGGACGGACTCTTGGCAAAGGATATCTTCATTGACAAGCGTGCGCAAATGGAAGAAAAAATCGTACAGGGACGCTACTTCGCAATGCTCTATCAGCGTACAGATTTTGCTTCGCAGCTCGGTACAATTTTCCAGAAAAACCCTGATCAAGTGTACATTGCAGTAGACGGACCGGCCAACACCAAGATGGACCCGCCTGCACTGAACGGCCCTGGGATCTCCGGCTGGACGGTGACCCTGATCTCCAAGAATGTGAAGGATAAAGCGCGTGCGATTAAATTCCTCAGCTATCTGAACAGTGAGGAAGGCAACAAGGATCTTTATCTGGGCGAAAAAGGGGTCAGCTATGATACAATTGACGGCAAGGACCAATTCCTGCCTGAGGCGCTGAAGCTGATGAACACCGACCGCGGAGCCTTCGATAAGCAGTACGGTTCATCCTTCACCTTCTGGATGATGCAGAACACGAATATTACCGATCAATGGAAGCCGGAATCTGTAGAGCCATACAAACAACTGGAAGACTGGACGAAGGGCAAATCGGTCAATACCTCCGAATTCCAATTGATTGACCCTACCGGCAACTCGCCAGAAGGCATTATCGCGACCAAGCTGAAACAGCTTCGCGGCAAAACCATGCCGAAGCTGCTGATGGCGGATTCCGATGCAGACTTCGATAAGATCTGGAGCGATTATCTCGCCAAGAAAGAAAAGGACGGCCAGGCGACCTTCGATGCCTACCGCCAGACGAAATATGAAGAGAACAAAAAGAAACTCGGAATGTAAGTTTTAAAATATAAGACCCATTGGCCCGCAGACTGCGGGCTTTTGGGCTATTTTCAAGAGGTGAGCATGCGCGAACGAACAGGGGCATTATGGAATTCCTTCCGCTATTGGTGGGGGCGGAGATCACTGCAGAGCCGGCTGATTGCTGCATATATCTTCATTATTCTGGGACCCAGCCTGCTGGTGTCCCTATATTCGTACAGAGCGATCAATAATACTTATAAGCGTGATTCCATTGAGAAGAACAGCTATCTCCTTCAGATGGAGAAGCTGTATGTGCTCAACCAGATTGAAGCGATGGAACGGGTCGCCCAGATGGCTTCCTCGGATAAAGGGGTGGAGAGCTATCTGGTCAGCGAGGACGATCCCCCGCTGGGCGAGCTGATCGATTTCAATACGACCACCTATGTGAGCTTGAGTCAGATGCAATTTAACAATCCGAATATCGAGCATCTGCGGCTGTTCTCCGGCAGCAGCAATGTACATGAGCTGTGGCCGGTCATCTTCCGGGAGGACCGGGTATCCAGGGAGCCGTGGTTTCAGAAGGCGCTGCAGTTGGAAGGAGGCTATTATTGGTCCTTCCAGAAGAGAGATCCCGACCTTATGAAGCGCTACTCGGGGGAAGTGGAGGCGGGTCCGGCCAAGGTCTCGCTGCTGAAGGAGATCAGTATTCCTGCCGGGCACCATGTCGGGATGGTCCAGGTCGATATGCTGCTGAGCAAGTTCGCGCCGAAGGCGTTCACCACTGTGCAGGATAATGAATCGCAGATGATGATCGCCGATGAGGAGCTGAACCTGTTCTCCCGGACGGATCACTCTTTTTTGCAGGAGAATCCGGGACTAGCTGAAGCGGTAAAGGAACGGCTGGCCGATTATCGTAAGACCGGGGAATGGGCGATGGATTACCAGGAGAACGGCAATTCCTTCCTGCTCATTCAGACCCCGCTGGAGCAGATTGACGCCTCGCTGGTAACGGTGGTCTCGATGAAGGGGTTAATGAAGGATATTTCGCATACCCGTAACCTGATTGTAGGGGCGAATATCGGCTTCCTGTTCCTGGTTACCGTCATTACGTATGTGATGAATGCCTTCATTCTGAAGAATCTCCGCCGTCTGACGGACACGATGAAGAAAGTGCGCCGGGGCGAGCCGTATGGCAGCATCCGCATCAGCGGGGGCGGCGAGGTCGGGGAGCTGGCGCATCATTTCTCCAAGCTCATGAATACGATTAATACGCTGGTTGCCCAGGCAGTTCATAAGCAGGCGCTATCCAAAGAGGCGGAGCTGCGCACCCTGCATAATCAGATCGATGCCCACTTCCTCTATAATACGCTGGAGAATATCAAAATGCTGGCGGAAATCGAGAACCAGCGGACGATCTCGGATGCATTGACCCGGCTGGGGGGCATGATGCGTTATAATTTCAAGTGGAGCGGAGAATACGTGAAGCTGAGGGACGAGATCCGCCATATTGAGAATTATGTGGAGGTTATGAATATCAGGTTCGAGCATACCATCCGGTTAGAGCTGGATATTGATAGCGCTTATCTGGAGGTGGAGGTGCTTAAGATGTCGCTGCAGCCGATTGTCGAGAACAGTGTGAAGCATGCCTGGAACGCGGACGGAGTCGAGCTTACGGACCGGGTGGTGCGGATTGATCTGACGGAGGTCGGGACGGAGATTCTAATTGTGGTGCGCGACAATGGTCTGGGACTGACGCCGGAGCGGCTGTTTGCGCTGCATGAGGCGATCTATGCGAAGGAGGAGCCTGGAGCGGACGCTTCCGGGATCAGCAGCGGTGGATATAAGGCTGGAGGCGTCGGGCTGCGCAATGTGCATCAGCGCCTGCAGCTCTTTTACGGGGAAGCCTATGGACTGGAAGTGCAGAGCGAAGCAGGGAAGTGGACAGCAGTGTACATGTCTCTGCCCAAAGTTCTATTGACAGGGGATAATCAGCGATGACAAATCTGATGATTGTGGATGATGAGAGAATGATCCGTCAAGGTCTGAAGGCGATGATCGAACGGGAATATCCGTCGGTCTACAATATATCGCTGGCGGGGAACGGCGCAGAGGCACTGGAGCAGTACAAGCGGGAGCGGCAGGATGTGATTATCACCGATATCCGGATGCCGATCATGGACGGAATTACGCTGCTGGCGCGGCTGTCTGCGGAAGCAGGGCCGGGTGGAGCTCCGGCTGTGATTATTCTCAGCGGCCATGATGATTTCGAATATGCCAAAAGCGCAATCCGCTACCGCGTCAAGGATTATCTGCTCAAGCCGATCCGCCGCGAGGAGCTGTTCGAGATTCTGGAGCGGATAGCCAAGGAAGGGGCGGAGCGGGAATCCAGCAGCCATAAGCAGCAGCAGGAAGCAGAGGGCTACCGCCGCGAGCTGAGGGCAGCCCGTCTGCGCAGCCTCCTGATGCAGCAGGAGGGCGAGGTATCGGCGGCCCAGCAGGAGGAGCTCGCGGGGCTGGCACTGCCTTTTACAGTAGGGGTGCTGAACTATTATCACAGTGACGGTACACGTATGAAGCCTGGAGAGGTGCAGGGGCTGCTGGAGCAGCTGGGCGGACCGCTGGAACATAAATTCAAGGAGATCCTGACGGACGGGGACGGGAAGCTGGTGCTGGTCGGAGAGGGGGAGAGCTTCCTGGAGCTGGCAAAGAAGGCCGAGGCCAAGGAGTTAACGCGGCTGCTGCTCGGAATCAGCAGGGAGAGCCGCAGCGCCGAGCAGTTCCGCGCCTGTTATCTGGAGGCTTGCCGGGCGCTGGAATACACCTTCCTGTCGCCGCAGGCCAGCTTCGTGGACTATGCGGATATTCAGGCCGGACGGCTGAGCTTCCCTTCCCCGGAGGAGGAGCTGCGCAAGCTGCTTAATATGCTGGGGACCGGGCGGGAGAAGGAGATTAAGGCGCTGCTTAGCGCTGTTTTTCAGACGGAGCATCTGCTGAGGCTGGATCTGAGTTACCTGGAGAATGTAGGGCGGAGTATGAATGAACGCGTACTGGATGAGGTGTTCCGTGCGCACGGCGAAGCTTCGGTGGAGGTGCTGAAGCTCTACCGCCAAGTGGGCAACCTGCATAATTTCCGCCATTTCCACGACTATTACCGTGCGCTTGAGCATCTGCTCCTGAGCGTTAACGATTATATTATAGGCATCAAATCCGCCCACACGGAGCATGCCGATATGGAGGAAGCGCTGGCTTATATCGAAGCGAATTATGCCCGCCCGCTGAACATGGCGATGGTCAGTAACTATGTGTCTCTCAACTATTCATATTTCAGTGAAGCGTTCAAGGCTTACACCGGGGAGAGCTTCGTGCTGTATCTCAAAAAAGTCCGCATCCGCCATGCCAAAGAGCTGCTGGCCGATAACCGGGTCAAGCTGGCCTCCGTCTCCGAGTCCGTCGGCTTCGAGAACAGCAAGCAGTTCGCGCGGGTATTCAAGGAGCTGGAGGGCATCTCTCCCGGGGAATTCCGGGCGAAGCTGCTGATGGGGCGTTATCCCGGCCAGGCCGAGGATAAGGAGTCTTAGGGCGGGAGCAGGTGCGGGTGTAAGAGCAGGTGTAAGTGCAGTAGCGGCAGGTGCAAGTGCAGGGTGGCCACGGGCGTAAGATAAGGCCGGGTGGCAAGGCCGCCGGTTCTGGTCTATGATAGGAGAGATGAACGGCTGGGAGGTGACTTACAATGGAGGAAGTACAAGGAACATTGATTACAGCAGACAGGCTTGCCGCCGACTTCCGGCGGCTGGGTGTGCAGGAGGGGATGACGCTGCTGCTGCACTCCTCCTTGAAGTCACTCGGGCAGTGGGTGGCAGGCGGACCCGTTGCCGTGATCCTCGCGCTGGAGCAGGTGCTGGGCGAGGAGGGAACGCTGGTGATGCCGACGCAATCCTCGGATCTGACCGATCCGTCAGGCTGGAGCAGACCGCCAGTGCCGGAGGCCTGGTGGCCGGAGATCCGTGAGCATATGCCGGCGTACGACCCTGACCTCACTCCTATCAGAGGCATGGGGATTATCCCGGACTGCTTCCGCAAGCAGCGGGGGGTGCGGCGCAGCAGCCATCCGATTGATTCTTTTGCCGCCTGGGGGAAGCACCGGGATGTCATTATTGACGGCCATGGCCTGGAATATGCCTTCGGAGAGCGGTCGCCGCTGGCCCGGATCTATGAGCTGGGAGGAAGCGTGCTGCTGCTGGGCGTGGACCATGGGAACAATACCTCGCTGCATCTGGCGGAGCACCGGGCGGATTATGCCGGGAAGCAGGAGGTTATCGCAGGTGCTCCGATGCTGGTGGATGGCGTCCGGCAATGGGTGGAGTTCAGTGATTACAACTGGAATTCAGATGATTTCGCTGAGCTTGGTGCGGACTTTGACAAGGAGACCGGGCGGATTGCCAAGAGCTTCATTGCAGCTTCTGCGGCACAACTGGTCCCCCAGCGGGAGATTGTCGATTATGGGGTGAAGTGGCTGGAGCGCCGCCGCAGGTAATTATCGATACATACTTGGGTAAAGGGGAATCAGAATTCATGACTACTACGGTGTATATTACAAGACACGGGCAGACGGAATGGAATGTGCAGAAGCGGATGCAGGGCCATCAGGATTCGCCGCTTACGCCGCTTGGGGTGCAGCAGGCAGAGTGGTTAAGTCAGGCTATGCAGGAGGTCCATCTGGACGCGGTCTATGCCAGCTCCAGCCCCCGGGCGCTGCGGACGGCAGAGATTATCCGGGGCGGGCGGGAGATCCCGCTTACCGCCTATGATGAATTTAAAGAGATTAACCTCGGCATCTGGGAAGGCAAGGAGGCCGGTGAGCTGGAGGAGCAGTACCCGGAGCAGCACCAGCTATTTTGGGGGGACCCGGCGCTGTTCAGCATCCAGGGCGGCGAGACCTTCGCAGCAGTGCAGGAGCGTGCGCTCAGCAAGCTGCGTGAGCTCATAGACCTGCATGAAGGCGGCACGATCCTTATTGCCACCCATACGGTAGTAGTGAAGGTGTTGATGGCTTATTTTGAAGACCGGGCCATGGACAAGCTATGGGATCTGCCCTACATTCACCCTACCTGCCTATGCAGAATTGATATTACTGACGGCGTGCCGGAGATTGTGCTGCACGGAGATACCAGTCATTATGTGACCAGTGAGGGCGGGCTGGAGTCCTGAGCAGCAGTTACTGGATAGCAGCACAGCAGGTAGAGTTACGATAAACAGGCGATGCGCATGTGGCATCGCCTGTTTGGCGTGGGGCGGTGTAAGGCGTGCGCGGGAATTTTGCACATTGTGCAACACTGTGGCTCGCTAGGGGGCAGTGTGTGAGAATCCTGCATGAAATGAAACACTGGAGCTCGATAGGGGCTTCCTGCGTGGAGATCGTGCACGAAATGCAACAATCCAGCTCCCACTCGCCCCGAATCGCCGGAAATCCTGCAATAGTTGCAACAATGCGCCATAGCCAGTAACAAATTAGAAAAAATCCTGCATAATATGCAACAATGCAGCTCGATAGGGGCTGCTTGCGCAGAAATCCTGCACGAAATGCAACAATCCAGCTCCCACTCGCCCCGAATCGCCGGAAATCCTGCAAAAGTTGCAACAATGCGCCACGGCCAGTAACAAATCAGAAAAAATCCTGCATAATATGCAACAATGCAGCTCGATAGGGGCTGCTTGCGCGGAAATCCTGCACGAAATGCAACAATCCGGCTCCCACTCGCCCCGAATCGCCGGAAATCCTGCAAAAGTTGCAACAATGCGCCACAGCCAGTAACAAATTAGAAAAAATCCTGCATAATGTGCAACACTGGAGCACGATAGGGGCTGCTTGCGCAGAAATCCTGCACGAAATGCAACAATCCAGCTCCCGTTAGCCCCGAATCTCCTAAATTCCTGCAAATGTTGCAACAATGTGCCACAGCCAGTAACAAATTAGAAAAAATCCTGCATAATGTGCAACACTGGGGCTCGTTGGGAGTGGCGTGTGCGGAAATGCAACACTGCGGCTCGATAGGAACGACCTGTGCGGACATCCTGCACGAAATGCAACAATCCAGCTCCCACTCGCCCCGAATCGCCTAAATTCCTGCAAAAGTTGCAACACTGAGCCACATACAGTAACAAATTAGGAAAAATATTGCATAATATGCAACAATGCAGCTCGATAGGGGCTGCTTGCGCGGAAATGCTGCACGAAATGCAACACTGCGGCTCGATAGGAACGACCTGCGCGGACATCCTGCATGAAATGCAACGCTGCCAGCTCCTTGAGGTCCATCTACATGGAGATCTTGCCCGTCAATGCAGCCTCCTGGCGCTGGCGGGCCCGCTGCTCCAGCACAGACAGGTCGCCGTCCAGCGCTTTCAGGCCGGGCAGGCGCAAGGCCACTCCGGCGTATAGCGCCGGAAGCAGGCCTGCGGCAAGCAAAAGAACAGGAACCCCATACAGCTCGGCGACCGTACCGGCTGCAAGGGCGCCAATCGGCGACAGGCTCCCGCCAATCAGGAAGCGGACCGAATTCACCCGGCCTTGAAGCTGACCGGGTACGAGCCGCCCGTGCAGGGAGGAGCTTAGGGAACTGAAGAACGGCCCCATCAGTCCGGCGGCGAATACGGCGAACAAGGCGAAGGCATAGCTGGGGATGAAGCCCCACAGCATGGTGACGATGCCTGACAAGCCCAGGCTGCCCAGCATGACAGCGCGCCGCCGCTTAATCTCGCCCATGATGGAGATGACCCCGAGTCCGGCGAGGTACCCAAGCGCAGAAGCTGTAGACAGCGTACCTACAGCCGCCGCATTGCGGTGCAGCACCTCGCGGACATAAGGGACCATCATCGTCCATATGGCTGTGGAGCTAAGATTACTGACGGCAGCCATCATCATGATCGTCAGCATGGCGGGGAACCGCCGGTAGAATGAGAAGCCTTCGGCCACCTCCCGCAGATAGCCGGATCTGGAGGCGGCAGCGGCAGGCGGACCGGCGGGCTTGCCCATCCGGGGCAGCCACAGCAGCATGGCAATCGCAGCCATGTAACAGACGGCGTTGACCCCGAGTGCAGGCAAGGCGCCGCTGGCTGCGGTCAGGATGCCGGCAAGGGCCGGTCCGAGCAGCGCGGCGGCACCCTTGCAGCCGTCAATGATGGCGAAGGCGCGCATCAGCTTGCCGGTCCCGGCAACGCCGGGGATGACGGCCATGGCCGTCGGCAGGAACAGCGCGGAGCAGGCGCCGCTCAGGCTGGCAGCAGCGAACAGCTGCCAGAGCTGGAGATGCCCGGCGAGGCCCATGCCGAGCGGAAGCAGGAGCGCCAGCAGCCGAAGCACGGCGAGGCAGGCCATGAACCGCACGCGGGGCAGCCGGTCGGATAGCGGCGAGCCGAGCAGGCGCAGCACCTGCTCGGGAATCATGGAGCTGAGTGCAAGCGCCCCCATCGCCACCTTGGAGCCAGTCAGGTCATAGACCAGCCACTCCATGGCCAGCAGCCCAAAGGCATCGCCGAAGGCGCTGAGTGAAACCGTGGATAACAATCCGTAATAGCTCCGTTTCTGCAACCCGCTCACCCCTTCAGATAGTCCTCAATATGTCCGGGCAGATCGTCCAGCGCCTCCAGCCGCAGGCTGTAGGAGACACTTTTGCCGCTGGTGTGAACGATGACCAGACCTGCTGCGCGCAGCGCGATCAGGTGGTAGTGGATCGTGCTTTTGGACAGCTGGACTGCCTTCACAATCTCCGTGAAATTCATCTGACGTCCGGTAAGCTGCCGGAGAATGAACAGCCGGGTCTCATCCGACAATGCCCGGGTAAGCCGCAGGATCGCGGCAGCAGGACGTCCTTCTCCGGGAGGGAGTGCATCGCAGGAGTAGCTGGTGAACACAAACTCATCATATTGAGAGGAGATGACCAGCGGACGGGCATGATATTGCGGAGTGATAATAACCTGCTTCAGCGTCTCCGACGGATAGAGCCGCATCCCTTCGGTAGCTGCCTCGTAGATGGCCATATCATTCGTGCCGTCCAGCATCGCTGCCCGTGCTTCGGCCTCCTGCCGCAGCCCTTCCATAATGGCCGGTTCAATGCTGCTGAAATAGCTGTCATTCCATACCCGGATCACTTCAGCCGCAGCATCACGCAGCCCGGCAAGATTCGCAGGCACACTCTGCCCGAACTGCCCTGCAATGTCGTAGAGCTCCCCCGGAGACAGCGCTTCGAACCAATGCAGGAACTCCGCCGCCGTACGCTCTCCGGGACAGCTCCAGATGTAGGGGGAGAGACTGAAATTATCGGTGAGCTTCAGCACTTCCTTCATGCGCTGGAGCATGACAGGGGCAAACTGCGTCTGGACCTGGCGGACCCAGGAGGTCCCGGCATCCATAGCCGTATGATTTTGCTTGCCGATAAAAGCGTTCAGGCTGGTAATGCATTCATAGACAGGCGCGAAGTCCACGGTTACTTTATAATTCATAAGAAATTCCTGCTTTCTGGTGTAGTTGAGATAATTGTTCTATAAACATAGAACTTATATTTGTTTTATTATAAACGAACTTTTTGGGTTTGGGAAATGATTCTTTTTGGTGGGTCTGTCACAAAACACAGCCTTTTGCAGTTATACAGGCAGAGAGGAGAGAGAAGCTGTGGATAAAGCGGAAATCAGCGGTTCGGATAACCGGACAGAGCAGGGGGCGGAGCCGAAGCTGGCAGTGGAGCAGACGGTAAAGCAAGTCCAGCAGGGGGATGTACAGGCATACACCCTGATCATTAGACATTTTCAGCGGCCGATCTACTTGTACTGCTACTACTTACTGGGAAACCGGGAAGAGGCTGAGGATGCGGCGCAGGATATTTTTATCAGGGCATTAACGCGGCTGCAGCAATATTCGGAGGAAGTTTCTTTCTCGGCTTGGCTGTACACCATTGCGCGCAACCATTGTCTCGACCGGATTAAGCGCAGGAATAAGAGCTTCAAGCTGCTCAGTCTCTACAGGCAACATCAACACCAGGAGGAAGAGCAGGCCGGAGATACAAGATATACAGAGATTGTCCACGGTCTGCTTGAGAAGTTAAATATGGAGGAGCGGCAGATTCTGCTGCTGCGGGCGCTTGAGGAGCATAGCTTCGAAGAGATCGGGATCATGATGGACATGAAGGCCGGGACGGTCCGCAAAAAATATGAACGGCTGCGCAAAAAGCTAGGACGCCGTCAGAATAGTGGAGGGAGAATCACCCATGAACCAAGTTAAACGGGAGGAAGCCGAACTGGAACGGATTGGACGCATGATCCGGGAGACCCCGGTTCAGATTGATCTGGAGGAACGCATCATGCGCCGGGCGCTTAGCGGGCGACTGTCAGGCGTGAAGGCAGAGCCTAGAAGGCTAAGAAGAACAGGCCGGATGCTGCGGAAAAGTGCGGGGATCGCAGCGGCTGTCCTCCTGGTTACCCTGCTGATTGCAAGCACTGAATGGATCTCTCCTACGCTGGCGGCATCCATTAAGCAAATACCGGGGATGAACTCGATCTTCCGGCTTGCCGGGGATCTGGGGCTGCGGAATGCAGATGAGCAGGGGCTCGCAGCAGTACCGGAGCGTAGCGATACCCACGGCGGGTTAACGCTCAAGGTGTCTGAGGTGATGTACGACGGAATTCGCGTGACCCTTGGGATAGAGCGCCATACGGATGTAGAGAAGCTGCAGCAGGGCGATATCAGCGACCTGATGACAGATATCAAGCTGTCGGTGGACGGTGAGGATATTAACACCTATGGTCCGCTTGGCGGCACCGGCGGCGGTTCCTTCGGTCCGTTCCTGCTGCGCGGGAAGGATGCCGATTCCAGGATCATTCAGTTCACGGATTTGCAGAATCAGGGCGGGCGCGCCTTCCCGGATACCTTCGATCTGACGATGGCTGTTGATATCCAGGGCATCGCGGAGCCTTTTGAAATCACGCTGCCTGTGGTCAAGAAGACCTATCGTAACAGTATTGCGGAGCCCATTGTCCGCAGCGTCTCCGGCATGACCTTCACGCTGGAGACGCTGGAGCTTACGCCGATTACTACAAGACTCACCACACGGATTGAACGGCCTGCGGGGCAGCCCGTCGATGCAGTGAAGGACTTCTTGGGCTATGATCTTATAGATGATGAGGGCAACGTATTGCAGGAGATTAACGGGGGTACCGGCTGGAGTGCCTCGGGAGGAACTGCTCTGCTGTCAGCAGCCCTATTCGAACCGCTGGTGCATCCGGGCGGACGGCTCACGGTCAAGCCCTTCCGTACACTGTCCATCAACAAGGATGGAGTACGGGAGAAGGAGTATATCCCCGAATTCGAAGTGACTGTGCCGGTATCAGTGCCAGTACCAGTACCAGTACCAGTACCAGTACCATTGCCGATAACGGAGAAGTAATCTTATGCTTCACAAAATAACCCCACAAAGTGGAGTTCCAGCTTCGAAGATGACTCAGGTACTTTGCGGGAACCCCAAAATATAAAAATTCTTATCTATCAAAAAAGGCGGTTCCCGCAGCGCATCATGCGCCTTGGGAACCGCCTTTACTGATTTAAAGCTTGTATAACGCTGTAGCGTGCGTGCGTTAGTTAATGAATTGCAGCGACTTCAAGGTCTTCTCCAGCATCGTAGCCGCTTCCGCACGGGTAGCCAGCTTCGCCGGAGCGAACGCACCATCAGGGGTACCCTGGATGATGCCTGCGGCGGCGATCTCTGCTACCGCTGCTCTGGACCAGGCCGGGATGCTTGAGGCATCGCGGAATTTAGCCAGTACAGCCGGATCGGCCGTCAGGGTCTTGCCGGTGTATTTCATGGCTTTGGACAGGACGGCTGCCATCTCCTGCCGGGTAATTGGACTGCCCGGCTTGAAGCTGCCATCCGTATATCCGGTAATCAGACCTGCGGCTGAGGCTGTCTGTACGGCATCCGTGTACCATGCTCCAGCACGGACGTCACTGAAGGACGTTCCTGTTGCTGCCGGGGCAAGGCCCAGGGAACGGGTAATCAGTGCCGCGAACTCTGCCCGTGTTATGGACTGGGCAGGCGAGAAAGCGGCGGCGCTGGTGCCGGTAATCACCAGCTTCGAGGCCAGCAGTTCAATGGCGGATTGTGCCCAGTGCCCGGTAGTGTCACCGAAGGTCTTGGACGACTTCACCACAGTATAATAGCTGTTGCTGTTGCGCTTAAGCGTTACTTCCGTATGCCCGTCTGCCGGATTACCAAAGACCGAAGGCACGAAGGACAGCTTGCCTGTGGCCGGGTCAAAGGCAACACCGGTCGCACCCTTGGCATCAAGTGCCCCTGTGGCCGTGAGGGTCCGCTTCACATAAGTGCTGCCGAAGCTGTTCAGAGGTACGCTCTTGCCGCCGGCCTGGGCAGTGATGCTGAATTCAATCACGGGCGCCGCCACAGTAACACTGCCGGCATGCACTGCGATAGCCTTGTTCAGGCTGTCAAGTATAGCGTTACCCGCCTGAAGCAGAGAGACGGTAACCGTGAATTCACTGGTGCCAAGCTGGGCGGCTAGAGCCGTTCCGTTAATAAGACTCAGCGGCAGGGAATAGGAAGCGCCGCCGGTAGAGATGAAGGTCAACACTGTGTTCGGATGTGCCGCCGCCTGCTGCACTAGCACGCTGCCTGGCAGCACAGCCTGGGCGCCGCCTGCTGAAGCCGTGAGCGGGAGCTTCAGCTCATTAGTACCGGCAGGCAAGGCTGCAAACTGAGCGGTAAGCACCGCTGCTGTAAACGTGGTAATCTGCGGCGCTGCTGCACTTGAAGCCGGAGTCGGACTTGGTGCAGGCGTTGCTGTAGGCGTCACTCCTCCGGAGCCTCCCGGATTAGATCCGCCCGGATTGGTGGTTGGTGCTGGTGTTGTAGTCGGACTTGGGTTTGGAGCGGCACCCTTCAGATCGGTGATCCGTCCTTCAACGCTGGAGGTCACCTGAAGGTGTTTCTTCAGATAGGCCAGCAGAACTTCGAAGTCGGGAAGACCCAGCTCGTAATAACGTCCGTCTGCCTTGGCTGAGGCCAGTGCACGGTAGAAATCCCCGCCGCCTGCCATGAAGGAATTCGTAGACAGAATATAATAGCCTGCCGGATCAATCGGCAGGTAAGACCCGTCTGCCTGTTTGATTTCAACGGAGATTATGCGTTCTCCCGCTTGCGTGACCTTGCCGGTTAATGAATCTATAATCTCCGGCTTCTTGGTAGAGTCATATGTGTATTTCATCCCCGAGACATGGGCGAAACGTCCCTGGTCGGATTCCAGGCCGCTGACTGCGTTCTCCAGGGAGGAGATAATTTCTGCGCCGGTGACCTTCAGGGCTGCCAGACTGTTATTGAATGGGAGTGTGGTCAACACCTCACCCATCGTAATATCGCCCTTGTCAATTGCTGCACGAATGCCTCCGCCGTTCTGGATGGCGACGACCCCTTTGATCGTACTCTGGTCCTCCTTGGAGACGAAGTTAGGCATTAGCTCGGTTACTTTCTCCGCAATACTGTCAGCAATCATGTTGCCGATTGGCGTCTCTTCCTTACGCACTACGCGGACGGATTTCCCGTCAATGTCGCGGTTGGTGTAGAGGTCAACGTTCGAGTAACCTACCACCTGGCTTCGAACCGTTTCTAGTTCGGCATCGTATGGGGCAAGAATTTTTTTGGCAGCAGCATCTTCACCGAACAGGTTAACATCCAGCAATTTACCTTGGTATGCCTTAACCTCACCGTTCTTATCGAAGGTAACGTCAAGCTCACCGAGGAACTGGCTGTACTCGCCGGTCTGTACAATCAGGACCTTCTTGTCCGTCCCTGCAATCACCACAGGAGTTGGCGGGTTGTCGATCTTCGTGTGGGAATGTCCGCCGACAATGATGTCGATCCCCGGAACGGCCTTGGCCAGCTCCTGATCCACGGTGTACCCCAGATGGGTGACGGCGATAATCTTGTTGATACCCTGGGCTTCAAGCGCCTGGACGGTCCGCTTCGCGCTTTCTATATGATCTTTGAAAATAATCTTGTCACCGGGAGATGCGAGGCCTACAGTATCCTCAGTCGTCAAGCCGAAGACTCCGATCTTCTCTCCATATACGTCCTTGATGACGGAAGGATAGATATGACCGTCTTTGGCGGTACTTTTGGACTCATCGGTCTCCAGAATACCAGTCACCTCATGATACAGGTCGGCAAGCTCACTGTTCTTCGTAGTGAAATCAATATTGGAGCTGGCAAAAGGGAACTTGGCTGCCGTCACGAAATTCCGCAGAATTTCCGGATTCTCCTTATTCATATCAAACTCATGATTGCCGAAGGTCATCGCATCATAACCGATATGATTCATGAACTTGATGTCTGCCTGACCCTTGAACTGGTTGAAATACAGAGTTCCGGAGAAGACGTCACCCGCATCCAGCAGCACCGTATTGCCTGTCCGTTCGCTGCTGATGGCTGAGGTCCGCTTGGTGATATTCTCCAGATGGCTATGGGTATCGTTCGTATGCAGGACGCGCAGATTGAAATCTGCCCCGCCGAAGTCAATCTGTGCGAGCAGCGGATCATGGTCACTGATCCGGATGCCGTCTGCATCAGATACAGTACCTTGCGGATAATCTCCCGGATCTGCGTAATCGGCATTAATATGCACGATATCAAGCTTGCTGGCAGAAGCCAGCCGGTTATTGACGAGGATATGATCCAGCGTCTGGGAGTTGCCCTGGAAGTTGTAGGAATACCGTTCATTCAGCGGCAGGGTATTTACAAGATTCGTAAGTGCGCTGCCCTTGAGGATATTCAGCGTGTCTGAGAACTGGAAGTCATTCAGATCACCGAGCACGACAAGATTTGCCGCCGGGTTCTTCTGAAGCACATCCTCAGCGAAGCTGCCTACCACCATGGCGATCTTGGCCCGCTGAACTTCAGTCGAGAAGACCGGAGGTTGTACGGAACCGAACAGATAGTTGTCACTGCTCTTGGAGTTGAAGTGATTGGCAATCACGATGATTTCTTTGCCTCCGAAGATGAACTCGGCAGCCAGCGGCTTGCGCGACTCCTTGAAGGCTTCATTGCCGGGATCAATGCGGCCCGGATTCAGGCTGAGGCCGGAACCGGCGGTATAGCTTACAGCGTCAGTAGCATTACCAGGTGTGCCTTGCTTCAGCGAGACGCGGTTCATATTGTACAGGAAGCCGGAGCGGATATTGCCGTCCGGAACGCCGCCATCCTGGTTGTTCAGCGGTGCGATATCCGTGTAACCATAGTTAGATGCACCGCCGTCAACAGCTGCAATGGCAGCAATTAGCGCTGTGTAGCTCTCGCTGGCATCCGTTCCGCCTTTGCCGGTTCCATCATTATCCTGCACTTCTGTCAGGCCGATAATATCGGGTGTTTTGAGATTGACCACGATATCTTTGGCGACATTGGCGATTTTGGCGGGATCATTATGCTGGGAGAAGTTCTCAATGTTAAAAGAAGCGATATTCAGCTTATCCGCATCTCCCGGGGAGAGCGAAGTCACTTCTCTCTTCAGCTTGCTTGGGGAGACATCCGGCAGGCCGTCTGTTTCCGTAGAAATCAGGAATTTGCCGTAATCATAGGTCAGAATACCGGTGACATTGCCCAGGAATTGTTGGCCTGTAGTGAGTACCGGAGCGGTCTTCACAGAGAGTATGAGGCGCTGCGGGTTAAAGTCGGCACCCGTCAGTACCAGCCCGCCGGCAGGGGAAGTCACTTCAGTCGTGTTGCCCGTACCGTTGACGGTCACCACTGGGATTTCAAAAGTACTGCTGGAAGCATAGTAGACTGCCGGGCCCACAGTGGTCGGCTTGGCAATCTCCAGCCGCATGCCTTCCAGACTCTCATAGAAGTCTATGGCATCGGTGGCCGGCTCGAACTTGGCCGGATTCAGACCATCATCATCGATCACGGCTGTTGGGATGAGGCGTCCGCCAGTGCCCAGCAGGGTTGGGGCCGGAAGCGGATTACCGCTGCTGATAACCGTTGTCTGGGTGGCAGTGATCTGTGTAGTGGATAGCTGCCCAGAGCGGCCAAATTCCTTGACTACTCCGTCTACCGTTACAGCATCGCCTGGTTTAACGGCGCTGCTTTTTCCTTTTTGATAGATTTGGATGGCCTCTGAGGTCTTGATATCCGTATCCATATCAGCGGCTGCAGACTGAATGTAGAAGCTGTCCGCATCCTTGATGTAGGTAACAATTCCCTTGATATCGGTGACCACTTTGTCCGCGTAAGGGGAGGTATGTCCAGCGCCCTGAATCTGGTTAATCTTCAGACCTGCCAGTGCAGGGGCGACGCTGTATTCAAAAGTGGAGGTTGGACCTTTCTCAGAATCGGGTAATAAGGCATAGGCTGTAATCTTAAGCGAGGTAATACCGGAATGAACGATGATTGGGGCAGTATACAATTGGTCTGCCACTTCTGGGGTAGCACTCTTGTTAGCGTAGACACTGTAATACACACTTGCGGTTACCGGGGTGCTTAGGGTAATGGTTGAGCCTGTGCCAATCTTAGTACCCGAAGCGGGAGATGCAGTAACGGGGGGCGCTTGGGTCGCTACAGCAGTGTCGGCTGCTATAATCGGCTCTGCTGAGGCCGTCCCTGAGCCTCCTGATAATGCTGGGAACATCCCGGTTAATAGCAATGCTACCGCCAGGAATAGACTGAGCGGCTTCCTGCATTGTGAAGAAAGTTTCATGTGAGTATACCTCCCCATAAAATATCATTCGTACTCTATTATAATAGAGATAATATGAATCTAGCGCAATTTTTCGGCAATATTTGTTAAACTTGCATAAATCCATGGTTGGAAATGCATGAAATATATAAAACTTTACTATGTTTATACGAAATTCGTTATGTTTTCTGAAAATCATGTAAACTACATGTTATTTATATGCTAAAACAGCGTTCCTCTCCTGAGTGTGGGGGAACGCTGTTCCACTTTCCCCTCAACGCCTTCGGTGCGCTAAAAACCGATAATAATGTGCTGGCGGGAGGGTGCGGGGCAAGTGGGCCGGATATATGTGAAAAACAATATACAATGGGCCTGTGCGGGGGTGATCGGACCGAATGTATGCGAAAAATAGTATACAATGGGGCTGTGCGGAGGCGAGCGGACTGGATGTATGCGGAAAACAGTATACAACGGAGCTGTGCGAGGTCGAGCGGGCGAATGTATGCGAAAAACAGTATACAATGGGGCTGTGCGGGGGCGAGCGGGTGAATGTATGCGAAAAACCACTTACAATGTGTTAGCGGGAGGGTGCGTAGGACGGGTGAAGCTCAGGTAAGGGCAAAAATCAGGGGCAGTATTGCCCCTGAATGTCCCCGAATGCTCTGAATGTCCCCCGAATGCCCCAGAAGTGGGCGGATGAGTAGCCGGTGGTGGTTAAGGAAAGGTTACTTGAGTTCAATCCGCTCCGCCCCGCCCATATAAGGCCGCAGTGCCTGCGGGATATAGATCGATCCGTCCTCCTGCTGGTGATTCTCCAGCAGCGGAATCAGAATGCGCGGCGTGGCGACGGCTGTGTTGTTCAGGGTATGGCAGTATTGCAGCCGCCCGTCTTCATCACGGTAGCGGATGCCCGAGCGGCGGGCCTGGAAGTCGAGCAGATTGGAAGCCGAGTGGGTCTCCCCGTAGGCTTCTCTGCCCGGCATCCAGGTCTCGATGTCATACTGCTTGTGGGTCTTCATCGCCATGTCTCCGCTACAGACGGCGACTACCCGGTAGGGCAGCTCCAGTAGCTGGAGAATATGCTCGGCATTGCCGAGAATCTCCTGGAGCATCTGCTCCGATTCTGCCGGATCGTTCTTGCACATGACCACCTGCTCGATCTTCGAGAACTGGTGGACCCGGTACAGCCCGCGCACATCGCGCCCGGCCGAGCCGACCTCGCGGCGGAAGCAGGCCGACATCCCGGCCAGCCGCAGCGGCTGATCCAGCTCTAGAATCTCATCGCTGTACAGCGAGACCAGCGACACCTCCGAGGTCCCGGCCAGCCAGCGCTTCTCGCCCGTCAGCTCGTAGGTCTGATCCATGCCGCCGGGGAAGAAGCCGGTCCGCTCCAGCGCCTCCGGCCGGACGATCACGGGCACATCCAGCGCGGTGAAGCCGCGCTGCATCAGCACATCGAGGGCCAGCCGCTGCACCGCAAGATGCAGCAGCAGCCCGGCCCCCTTCAGCACATAGCTGCGGGGCCCTCCGGCTTTGACGCCGCGCGGAAGGTCGATGATGTCGTGCAGCTCTCCGAGCTCGACATGGTCCCGCGCGCGGAACCCGAAGACCGGCGGCGCGCCATGCCGCCGCAGCTCCACATTCGCGCGCTCATCCGGCCCGATCGGCGTATCCGCCGACACGGGATTCGGCGCTTCCAGCAGCAGCTCGCCGCAGCGCTGCTCCGCATCCAGAAGCTCCGCCTCCAGCAGAGTCAGCTGGCCGTTGATCACCCGCACCTGCTCCTTGGCCAGCTCGCCACCCGAAACGTCGCCCCCGCGCAGCAGGCGCTCGACCTCCTTCGTCAGCGCGTTGCGCTCCGCGCGCCGCTGCTCCGTCTCCCGGCGGGCCAGCCGCCGCCGGTCATCCCACTCCAGAAGTTCCTCCAGGGGGAACTTCAATCTTTTCCATTCGGCTGTCTTCCGTACAATGTCCTCATTCTCCCTGATCCAGTTCATATCCAGCATCTGCATCCGCTCCTTAAGTGTGGGTAAAAAAACGCAAAAAACGCCCTCATCCATGGGACGAGGAGCGTCAGCTCGCGGTGCCACCCAGGTTGACCTCATTCGCGTACAGCAGCTATGCAGCGCGCGGAATCAGGCCCTCTTTGGTCTTCGCGGTAACGGGCGAAACCCGGTAAACTTAGGGAACAGGAAGCTGCTCCGGTCGCAGACGCCTCGCGGTTGGATGCCGGTCGTTGGCCTGGTCGGGATATAGGTTTGCCGTTTATTATAACCAGAGCGGCAGCGGTTTGCAAGCATAAGAGGGGTTTGACAATATTCCTTGTACTCTGCTAGGATTATTACTAATTTAAAGTATTGATGCCCGGCGAAGCAGCCCGGTTTATCCTAATCATGCGGACGGAAGAGGTGCGGAAATGGCCAAAATAGTCGTAATTAACGGAACACCCTCGCTGGTCTCACGGATCAATGCCGTGATTGAGTATGCAGAGAATGACCTGCGGGAGCGCGGATTTGAAGTGGAGCGGATCAATGTGGCGGAGCTGCCTGCGGAGGATCTGATCCATACGAAATTCGAGAGCGAAGCCATTGTCAAGGCGAATGGGCTCGTAGCGGAAGCTGATGCGGTAATCGTAGTCAGTCCGGTATATAAGGCTTCTTACACGGGAGTGCTGAAGACCTTCCTGGATCTGGTGCCGCAAAAAGGGCTGGCCGGCAAAATCGTGCTGCCGCTCTTCATGGGCGGAAGCCTCGCGCATCTGCTGGCGATTGACTATGCGCTGAAGCCGGTACTGTCCGTGCTGGGTGCCCGCTACATTCTTGGCGGCGTCTACGCCGTAGACTCGCAGGCGGTGCGTAACGACCAGGGCGTAGTTGAGCTGGCCGAAGAGCTGAAGCTGCGTCTGGACAGCGTGCTGGAGGAGCTGGCAGAGGAGACGGAGCATAAGGTGGCACGTAAGGCAGGGCAATAAGTCGTACCCGCTCCGAACCAATAAAAGGCACTAAACCACCCGGTAGCGGGAGTCTAGTGCCTTTGTTATTTTTATACCCCTTGAAAGCTCAGCTCCGGCTCCCACAGAACAACCCTATCTCCCGCCAGACTCGCAGGAATATCGATGATCCGTTGGTTGCTGCTTCCCCGGTAAGAGAGGGTAAGGTCTTTGAGCGCTTCGACAAACCGTCCGTCGATCACGACCTGGCACAAGGCCAGCAGGTTCCATTCCGCAGAGCCCGGGGAAGCCGTAAGCTCCTCGTACGTATAGCCGGTATAGATCCAGATTGGGAAGCCCGGCAGCTCGGCGCGCAGCTCGTGAATGAAGTCTGCAGCCTCCTCAGCCGAGAAAAAAGGGTCCCCGCCCGCCAGCGTCAAGCCGTCCAGCAGCGGATTGCCTGCAATCTCTTCTATGATCTCCCGCCGCCGCTCCGGGGTGAAGACTTCCCCGAAGTTAAAGTTCCAGGTCTTCGGGTTGAAGCAGCCCGGACAGCGGTGGCGGCAGCCGCTGAAGAAGAGGACGGCCCGCAGGCCTTCCCCTTCATTGATCGACTCCGGGTAATATCCGCAGATGTTCATAGATGCTTAACACGGTCCCGGACTTCGGCCTGCTTGGCAGCATTGAAGCGGGTCTGATAGTCACCGGTCAGATACCCGGTAACCCGGCGCAGACGGCGGATATGGGTGGTATCCTCATGGGCATTGCAGGTCGGGCAATTCGTGCCGATGACCCCTTCATAGCCGCAGCCGGAGCAGCGGTCAATCGGATGGTTAATGCTGAAGTAGCTGATATCCTGCTCCAGCGCATATTTGATGATTTTGACAAAGGCTGCAGGGTTGCTCCGGGCATTACCGTTCAGCTCGACATAGGAGATCGCTCCGGCGTTGCAATATTCATGGAACGGGGCTTCCAGGCTGATCTTCTTGGCTGCGCTCAGTTCATGGTAGACCGGAATGTGGAACGAGTTCGTATAATATTCACGGTCGGTTACCCCAGGGATAGAGCCTAGCACCTTGCGGTCGATCTTCGTGAACTTGCCGGATAGACCTTCGGCCGGTGTTGCAAACAAGGTGATGTTGAGGTTAAGCTCCTCGCTCTTGCGGTCGCAATATTCACGCATGTGGCGGACGATGGCTACAGCCTTAGCATGGATGTCCATATCTTCGCCGTGGTGCTTGCCGTACATGGCCTTCATGCATTCCGCCATCCCGATGAAGCCCAGTGACAGACTGCCGTGCTTCAACAGTTCGCCTACGCTGTCATCAGGGGCAAGCTGCTCGCCGCCCTCCCAGACGCCTTCCCGCATCATGAAATCGGAGGCCTTGGCCTTCTGGGAAGCCTGAATACGGAAGCGGTGCAGCAGGCCGTCCAGCGCAATATCCATATAGTGATTCAGGTCGTCGAAGAACCCTTCTTCATCAGCAGCGAGGCGGCGGCCGGTTATCGTGCCGTGGGCCAGTCCAAGACGCACCAGGTTGAGCGTGTTGAAGGACAAGTTGCCTTTGCCGGAGCAATGGTTGCGTCCGAAGCGGTCGCCGAGCACACGGGTCCGGCAGCCCATCGTAGCGAACTCGGTATCCGGGTCGGCCGGATCGTAATACTGCATGTTCAGCGGAGCGTCCAGATTGGCGAAGTTCGGATACAATCTGCGCGCCGAGCACTCCGCTGCCTTCAGGAACAGCTCATAGTTAGGGTCACCCGGCTGCTGGTTGATACCTTGCTTGCATTTGAAGATCTGAATCGGGAACACCGGCGTCTCCCCGCTGCCCAGTCCATTCATCGTGGCCGTCAGCAGCGAGCTGATCACAAGCTGGCCCTCCGGGGAGGTGCAGGTGCCGTAGTTGATGCTGGTAAAAGGAATCTGGCCGCCGGAGCGGCTGGACATCGTATTCAGGTTATGTACCATACTCTCTGCGGCCTGCAGGGTCTCGCTCTGCGTCTCCTTCAGGGCAAAACGGAAGGCCCGCGGATACTGCTCAGCCAGATCGCTGCGGCTCATCGTAATCTCCCCAAGCTCCGAACCCTCTGCGTTCTCCTCGAAATACTCCAGACCTTTGCGGAAGAGCTTGGAGAAGGATTTGGTAACATAAGGGGCCAGATCATAATCCAGCTTGTTGGCGGACACACCGCCGTACTGCGCATTCTGCTGCGACTGGAAAATAATCGCCACCAGCGACATCGCCGTCATAATCGAGTTGGGAGGCCGTACGCTGCCGTTGCCGGTGTTGAAGCCTTCACGGAGAAGCCGTTCGAACGGGATGAAGATGCAGTTGGTAGTACCGATGGCGTATTGATCCAGGTCATGTACATAGACGACATTATCCAGGGTAGCCTGTACCAGCTGCGGCGGCATGGTGAAGTTGCGGGCATACCATTTGGAATATTCACTGCCGAACTTGCTCATTTTGCCGGAGAAGCTCTCCCCGTTCAGGTTGGCGTTCTCGCGCAGCAGATCCAGATCCCGGCTGTCGATAATATCCCGTCCCAGATGAATGACCTCTTCCAAAAGATCCTCCTGTGCAGCTTGTCCTTCGTTATAACGTTTCTCCAGCAGCGTCATTATATAACTCTCTCCTCTCGGGTATTGTAAGCGTTAAAAAAGCACCCCCGGCCGGGAAGGCCGGAAATGCCCGAATGCATGATGCAAAGATCCGGGAAACGGAAATTTGCCTGTGGTCTGGGTGGAACATACGAGCAGACACAAGGGCGATAGCTTACGCCCGTTCTTGTATATTCCGCAGAGCCGATACCTGAAAATAATCCCCGATCGTCCTCAGGTATCGGCAGCCTCTGACCCGAATGACGGAAGGCTAACTCTGCTATTGCAGGCCGCATACGGACACCTCCCCTGTTCCTCGCAGGAGTCTAAGCGGTGCCACCGAAACAGGCAGGTCTCCTGGCTTCCGGCAACTCCTCCGGCGCCTTCCCGGGGGGCTTATTCCGCCCCTTAGTGGCAATTAGCCGGAGAATGCGGCCCTGGGCATCGCACCCTGGGAGCATCCGGTTACAGTGGCGGGACCGCAGCGGTTTTGCACCGCGCTTCCCTATTAAGTCGCACCTCTATTACAAGAGGTGAAACACCCGTTTCTACTATATTTTGTTGTTATCTATTAAAACTACCGCAATATATTGTGTTTGTAAATGTTTTTTTGCAATCCCGCACGGGGAGCGGGTTCGGCGCTTTTACTCACAGCTGATCCACAGTTAGTCCACAGGTAATCCACAACTTTCCTCTGAATCTGCCGTGAATGTTTCATAAAATCTCCGAAAATACGCCACAAAGAATCCATAAATAGAGTGCGTCTAATCCTGGTAATCATTTTGACGGATATTAATAGAATAGAGAGGGTGCAGGTGATTTGTAGCAAGCCTGGCGAAGCGTTACAATAAAGAGGAAAAGTTAGAGGCAGGCACATCAGATCATTAGGAGGCAGTTCACAATGGCAATTGGCGAAGTGACCGTTGTTCCGGTTGGGACAGGCAGCACCAGTCTCAGCAGCTATGTGGCCGAGATGCAGCGCGTGCTGGAGACGGTGGAGGGCATTACCTATGAGCTTACTTCCATGGTACGATTATTGAGGGTCCGGTAGCGCGGATTCTGGCTGCGGTAGAAGCGCTGCATGAGTCGCCGTTCACCGCCGGGGCGCAGAGAGTCTCAACCTCGCTCAAGATCGATGACCGGCGCGACAAGACCTCGACCAGCCGCAGCAAGCTGGAATCCGTGGAGCGCAAGCTACAGGGGGAGTAGCGGGAATATAGTATCCAATCAGAAATGACGATAAGGAGCGGATTCTTCATGACAACAGCAGCACAGCAGATCGGAATTCAAATGTATACACTGCGCGACCAGACGGAGCGCGATTTCCTCGGCACACTGGCCAAGGTGGCAGAGATGGGATACCAGGCCGTTGAATTCGCCGGTTATTTCGGTGTATCTGCAGGGGAACTGCGCCGTAAGCTGGATGAACTCGGCCTGGCTGCTCCTTCGGCGCATGTAGGTCTGGACTTCAGAAGCCTGGATAAGATGGAACAGGCCTTAGCCAAAGAGATTGAATACGCGGTAGAGCTCGGACTGCAATATATAATCACCCCGTCGGCACCGCTTCCTCCGAACCCTACTATAGAGGATGTAACGAGGATCATTCCATTCCTGGAGAAAGCCTCCGAGATGGTCCGGGCAGCGGGAATGCAATATGGCTATCACAACCATGATTATGAATTCGCAAAAGTTGACGGCAAGGCGGTCATCGATATCTGGCTGGAGCGGATTCCTGCGGAGCAGATGCTGGCAGAGTTCGATCTGGGGTGGGTATACAGGGGCGGAGCCCGGCCCGTAGATTATGTGCAACGGTACGCCGGACGTGTTCCGCTGGTCCACATTAAGGATTTCGGAGCAGACAACGAAGAGACCGATCTCGGGAAGGGAGAGGTCGATTTCCGGAGCGTCTTCGAGATCGCGGAGCAGAGCGGAATTCTCTATTATATTGTGGAGCAGGAGGCCTATGAGGTATCTTCTCTTGAGAGCGCTAAGCTTGCACTGGATTATTTCCGCGGGCTGGGGCTGATGCAGGGCTGATGACACGGCAGCCAGCGGAAAAAGGGGTTGCGTTTTCCGCTGGAAGAGTTATAATATTTTTTGTTTGGCAGATGCAAACGTCTGTAAGCTGGTGTAGCTCAGGGGTAGAGCAACGCACTCGTAATGCGTAGGCCGGGGGTTCAATTCCCTTCACCAGCATCTTTACAAAGTCGATAGTGGCGCGGGTTTCCGGTTTTTTGGAACTGCGCCTTTTTTCTATGCAAGCATCAACATCTACCATTCTTCTAACCTTTAGTTAAGTAAAGTGGGGAGCATAGGGTTGGATGCTAGGAGGCAAGGATCTTATATGGGAAACCGGACATTCCTGAGTGTTACCAGTGCCGATACAGATTTGATTGATTATGAGAATACAGCTTTCGAGACGAATAATTTTCTCGCTCCAGTATGGTTTTGTCTGGTCAGCCAAGACCAGTTCCAGCGCTATAGCAGGCAGCTTATGCAAGCCTGGAGCAAGATTCAACCCCATATGAACCAACCGGATGTGGAGGATTTGCCTGAGTGGGAGCATTTCTCCGAGGCCTTCCAATGGCAGATTCCATGGGCGGATGCTGCAGAGCAATTGCGTCTGAGCTTACCCGGCACGCTGGCCCATTTCCCGGCGCTTTCCACTCCTGTACATGAGTGGCTGGTAACCTTATCGACCCATGTACAGCGTTATTCTACTGCCGTTATTCATCTGGAGCTTTCGCAATATTTCTCATTCACGGGCGATCCCGCCCTGTATCTAAAAGACATTCAAGAATACGTTACCCTCTGGCAGTCGCCGCATCCCTCGCAGGAGAAGGTCTGGCAGGGAGCAGCCGATAACGTCTATATGCTGAATGGGGAGCATTTGCCATGGAGAGAACGTAGGGCAGCTCAACCGGAGAAAGCTCTTGATATTCAGCCAGCACAGTCCATTCCTCCAGCATCCGGGAAGCTCCAGTCCAAATGGCGGCAGGAGATCTACATCTGGTTGCTTGCGATTCTATCCGCAGCCCTCTTTTTTACCGTCTATGTTAAGACCTCCAGTGGTTGGTTGGCGGTGCTCTGCTTCTTCATCCCCTCTCTGTGTATCGTTTTGTGGAATATAATTATCGGTCGTAAACGAACCTCCCGTCATCAGCTCGAAGCGGCTAGGACCTTGAAGAGGAACAGTCCCCCTTCTGATGCTGTGCTCAGAATTGAGTATTTCGCTGGGCATTCCCCTATTGGGGTGGATGGCATGGAGACCGGTCCTTCGGAGGATAAAGCGTTACCGGATCTTATCCCCTGGCTGCAAATCCTGCAAGCGAAGGTGCTCTCCTCTCATGAGGTTGAGCTCATCGTTTCTGCTAACCATTCACCAGTCGCTACCTTACAACTTCATTTGAAGCTGGATGAACAGCTGGATGCCAAGGATACCGTATCAGCGGTTAATGCGTTGGTGTTGGCTCATGACAAAGCATTGGTATGATTACATTCACTAACCGGCTTGGTGGCATCTCCCTGGTCGTTAGTACACCAGGATTGGGACTGGAAGGCCAGGAAGATAGCCACCCATCTGTGTTCATTCTCGAAATGAATAAGGACTCCGCCGTCTTGCCATGTGCCATTTTCTCTGGCGTACCCGCCCGCATTGCCTTGGTTCATATGAATATTATGGACGCCCTGCCCAGGGGAGAAGCCGAAGTATTTATCGGGCTTATCCTCTTCGGGTCCCCAAGGCTCGCCGAATACGTACAGGGTTGCATCCTGTTCCTGTGCCTCCTTGAGATAAGAGGTGATTTTATCATACAGATTGTTGTGCGGATCATTGTCTTCCTTGTCATCCTGGTTCGTATTAGGCAGAGCTACCATCTTACTGGGAATCACCAGGTTTCCCCTGATATAATCAAGGGCAAGGCTCCGGTTATGCCCGGTGATCTTCGTGAAGCCTGATTCAAGCGCGAGCCAACGGGCCGTTTCTTCCGCTTTGAAATCTTCGCCCACATAGTAAAGCACCTGATTTGCAGTGTCCTCCGGTAAATGTTCCGCTTTAGCGCTTGATCTGATATTGATAGCCACCCTGTACTTTTTATGAATAACACCTTCAACCTCAACCAGTACCTGGATATGATTATTTTTGACACCTAGCTTATATATGATATTCTCATTGGATAATTTGCATTTTAATACCCCGTACCCTTGATCTAATCCGTTACCCATAGTCCGTCAGTCCCCCTTCTTAGCTATTATTGTTTCCCGTAGAAGGCCATAGTAATTCTGAGTAAAAAGGTGTTCATCAGAGGAGGCAAGCTACATTATGAAATGCCTGACCATCCGCCAGCCGTGGGCAACATTAATTGCGCTGGGAGAAAAACAAATCGAAACCCGTACCTGGCGGACCGCCCACCGGGGAGAGTTAGCCATCCATGCCGGGATGCAGGTGAATAAGGCGATCTGCCGGACGGAGCCGTATCAGTCGTTGCTGGCACGTTACGGCTACACTGCGGACAACCTGCCAACCGGCAAGATCATTGCAGTCAGCCGCATTGCGGATTGCTGTGAGGTGACGCCGGAGCTTGCGCAGCAAGGCTGGCCGGGCGGCAATGAATATGTATTCGGCAATTATGCCGAAGGAAGGTATGCCTGGAAGCTGGAGGAGGTTGTTCCGCTGGTACATCCCATACCTGCTAAGGGACGTCTGGGTTTCTGGGAATATCCTGTGCTGGAAGAGGAATTGTGAATTTCTTGACGGCAATGTGAAGAAAAATTGCTCCAGATTGGCTGTCAGCTGGTATAATTGGGATATTCGGCGGGAAATCTTCCTATATATAAGGATAGTTGTGCTCTGAGGCGGTCTACCGCTGGAGAGGGGCAGGAATGCCGGGAAGGAGCGTATGCATAATAGATGGGAAGCCTTCTAATTGCATGGCTTTGTATGCTTTGTTTGTTTCTTGCGTTCAGGGATCAGGTAAGCCGGAGAATCCTGTACCCGGTAGCTGTGGTGGTGATATGCGGCACGCTCGGGTATTGGACGTTGTTAATGTAACCGCATCCGGGTGAACATTTCATGCAGAAGTCTGCCGCTTGCGGCAGGCTTCTTTGGTTAGCCCTGCTCCATCTTCTCCATACCCAGGTATCTGCGCATATGCAGAGTGGCCTGGGCTGCAATCACATCATCCAGCAGCAGCATCCGCTCGTGATAACCCCTGCAGACGAATTTGGCTTCAACACCCGCCTCCAGCCGCTGCTGCTCATAGACCTTCAGACCACGGGCGTGCATCCCGGCACGGACCTCCCGCAGATCAGCAGAAGCGGCATGGACGGCCGACTGGATTACCTCCAGATAAGGCGCAGGCGTGCGCAGCTCTGAGGCTATAGCAGAAGCATCCCGCTCGAAGGCGGATAGAATAAGCGGCAGCAAAATATAGGATTTGACCAGCAGGTTATCCTGGCTCTCTGCTCTTTGCATCCTTCTCAACCCCTCGAAGAGAACGTATATTCGCATTGTAACTCATCCTTCAAAAAATAATCAATGGGTTTTATAAATTAACTCAAATAATGTGATATATTTCACAAAAAAATAAGATGAATTATTTTATATTAAAATTGAAATATTAAAGATTAAGGATTGAAAAATAAATCAGCTCAAAGGAGAATGGCAATGAGTCATGAAGGAAGTCTCCGCCGTGGTTTGGTATTCGGGATCATTCTAAGTGTTCCGCTCTGGGTATCGATGATTGGCTGGGTTCAGCTGTTCGGGTCTGCCTAGGCGACATTTTATTCAAAATATATGAAGTCTATTAGCAGGTGTCGTCCCTATGGGCGGCACTTTTTTTCTGAGCTGAGCTGCCTGTAAATAGGTAAAATTGCATTGAACAGGAGCAGACAATGAGTTCGAGGGGCCTGAGGGCTATAAAATAGGACAAATGAATCAAATTTAAATAATATAAATTGATATTATTATAGGGAAGAGAGACAAACGGCTACAGCCAATCTTCTGATTTCTCGACTTTTTTCGTCAATAAATAAAAAGAGACTCGCCCCTTAACCCTTATGGTACAAGGGATCAATGAGGAACCATCGAAAAATATAATTTCAAAAAATATACTGGGAATGGATTGACAATAGGATGGGGGAGCGGATAAACTGAAATTAGTACAAAAGTAACAAATGTCATAGACTCAACGATGAATTTACATAAGTTACTCCCAATTTCATACCGAAATCATGTACAAACGCAAACCGGATCGAAAGAACGGGACGCAAAGTCAGGAATCTACTGTCTCTAAAGTTGAGACTAGGGTCGTCCGGCCGCCGTGAAGCTAACCCTTCTTGGCGGTCTTTTTGTTGTTATAGTCGCGTGACAGATTCATAGAATAGTAACTAGGAGGTGTGGACTATTGAAAAAAGGAGTACGTAAAACAGCCGCCATCCTTATGGCAGGCTTATTGACCGTATCCAGTGCTTTTACGTGGGGCACGGATGTCAGAGCAGCTTCAGGGGTTCCTTATACGCCAACACCGGTTTTGGGGGTCGCAGGGAATTTTAATGCTTTTATTCTTGGGGATTTCACACAAGGCGGTGATCAGATTGAAGGCCGTCTGGCAGCGGCGGGGAACATTACCCTCACCGGAGGTTACGGAGTAGCCAGGGCATACAGGAATGCTTCGCCTACGGATGTGCTGGTTGCGGGCAAGAATTTTGAACATTCGGGTAGCGGAGAAATTTACGGAAATGTGGTATACGGGGACAGCATTACAGTCAATGAGCCCCAGGTTAAAATTATAGGTGCTAAGAGGAAAGAGAAGCCGATTGATTTTGCAGCCGAGCAGCAGGCTCTGATCTCCCGTTCCACAGAGTATGGTGCCTTGGCTGACACGAATGAGATCGGCAATAACAATTATGGACAGCTCAAGATAAGTGCACCGGATCGTTTCAATGTAGTTCATTTGGATGCCTCGACACTGGCGAAGACCAACTATATCGAATTCAACATTGCACAGAACGCTACGCTGATTATTAATATAAGCGGGCCTACAGTCAATGTGCCGAGCTTTTCAATGAATAACGGCAGAGCCAGTCAAGTATTGTTCAACTTTTACGAAGCTTCTGAGGTGAATATCGCTAATACCTCCTTCTATGGCAGCATTCTCGCACCCAGAGCGGATGTTCATTATGCCCGAGCAGAGCTGTACGGAACCCTGATTGCAAAATCTTTTAGCGGCGGGGTAGAGATGCACCTGGGATTGTACGAGGGAGAGGGGCCGCCGCCGAGTCCGACGCCGACCGCAACACCGACACCTAGTCCGACACCAACGGTAACGCCAACACCGACGGTAAAACCAACACCAACGGTAACGCCGACACCGACTGTGACACCAACACCAACGGTAACGCCAACGCCGACTGTGACACCAACACCAACGGTAACGCCAACGCCGACTGTGACACCAACACCAACGGTAACGCCAACGCCGACAGTGAAACCAACACCAACGGTAACACCAACACCTACAGTGAAACCAACACCGACGGTAACACCAACGCCGACGGTAAAACCAACACCAACGGTAACGCCTACACCTACAGTGAAACCTACACCCACAGTAAAACCTAGCCCGACACCTGTGTGCACCCCAACTCCAAAGCCAACGCCGACCGTGAAGCCGACGCCAACACCGACCGTGAAGCCGACGCCAACACCGACCGTGAAGCCGACGCCAACACCGACCGTGAAGCCGACGCCAACGCCGACCGTGAAGCCGACGCCAACACCGACCGTGAAGCCGACGCCAACGCCGACCGTGAAGCCGACGCCAACGCCGACCGTGAAGCCGACACCAACGCCAACTGTGAAGCCAACGCCAACACCGACCGTGAAGCCGACGCCAACACCGACCGTGAAGCCAACACCAACGCCGACAGCGGTACCGACACCGACACCAACGCCAACGGCAGTACCGACACCGACGCCGACAGCAGAGCCAACACCGACACCAACGCCAACAGTAGTACCGACACCAACGCCAACGGTAGAACCGACACCAACGCCAACGGCAGAGCCAACACCGACGCCGACAGCAGTACCGACACCAACGCCAACGGCAGAGCCAACACCGACACCGACGGTAGAGCCGACACCGACACCAACGCCAACGGCAGTACCGACACCAACGCCAACAGCAGTACCGACACCAACACCAACGGCAGTACCGACACCAACACCAACGGCAGTACCGACACCAACACCAACGGCAGAACCGACACCAACGCCAACAGCGGTACCGACACCAACGCCAACAGCGGTGCCTACGCCAACACCAACGGCAGAACCGACACCAACGCCAACGGCAGAGCCGACACCAACGCCAACGGCAGAGCCGACACCAACGCCAACGGCAGAGCCGACACCAACGCCAACGGCAGAGCCAACACCAACGCCAACGGTAGAACCGACACCGACACCAACGGTAGAGCCAACGCCAACACCAACGGCAGAGCCAACACCAACACCAACACCGACACCAACACCGACACCGACACCAACACCGACACCGACACCAACGCCGACGCCGACACCAACACCGACGCCGACACCAACGCCGACGCCGACACCAACGCCAACGGCAGAGCCAACACCGACGCCGACAGCGGTGCCTACGCCAACGCCAACGGTAGAACCGACACCAACGCCAACGGTAGAGCCGACACCAACGCCGACGGTAGAACCGACACCAACGCCAACGGCAGAGCCGACACCAACGCCAACGGTAGAACCGACACCAACGCCAACGGCAGAGCCAACATCAACACCGACGGTAGAGCCGACACCAACGCCAACGGCAGAGCCAACACCAACACCAACACCAACACCAACACCGACACCAACACCAACACCAACACCGACACCAACACCAACACCGACACCAACGCCGACACCGACACCGACACCGACACCAACGCCGACGCCGACACCAACACCGACGCCGACACCAACGCCGACACCAGATCCAACACCAGTAACAACGCCAGCGCCAACATCGCCGCCGTTCAGTTTCCCTCCAGTGCCTACGCCGACTCCGATTATCGGATTTATCGTGAGCAATGATGTGGCTGTGATTGATGATCCGCTGCCGCTTGGGCCTGTAGCAACTCCGATAGCTACAACAGTACCGGCATCAACGCCGACACCGGCTATTGCGGTTGCGCCAATAGCAGCAACACCGGAGCCAACGCCTTCAGCAGAACCGGCACCCGATGTAGTCCTTATTGATGATGAAGTTCCTCTAGGCGGTGTGCCTGTGGATGGAACCTTGCCGAAGACGGGCGAATCCAGTCCGGCGCCTTATTATTTTGCCGGTTTGGCACTCGCTGGTCTGGGCTTGATTCTTAGAAGAACCACCAGAAACAGCAAACGTAAATGAGTGACCGGAACTGAGATTTATATAAACAAACAATGATCCTGTGATTTGACAAGGGCTGCTTTCGGAGAAGACGTTCTCCTGGAAGTAGCTCTTTTTTCGTTGGAAATAAGTGCCCGGATACAGAATGTATGCGAAAAACAACATACAATGTGCCGGTGAGAGAGTCAGCGGACCAAATGTATGCGGAAAACAGCATACAATGTGCCGGTGAGAGGGTCAGCGGACCAAATGTATGCGAAAAACAGCATACAATGTGCCGATGAGAGAGTCAGCGGACCAAATGTATGTGGAAAACAGCATACATGCATGCAATCTGCTGCGGGAAGGCGAGTGTGCTAAATAGAGTCCACCTGCTTGTTCCAAGAGTCTTGCAGAGTACAATGGATTTGAAGTTTGTGAAGAGAAAGAAATTCATGCTGAATCTCTTACCGTAGCCCCAGCCGTATTTTTAGTTGGCCGTACTCCCATGCTATACTAGGCTCAAATTAATATGGTTGCTTACTGAAGGAGGAACGTTGATGTGGATGATATACCTGCTTGTGGTGCTGATCGTGGTGGCCGGAGGGGTGGGGTATGCCGGATTCTATTTTTATGGAGTAGCCATTAAGCGGGCCCCTAAGGAATTCCTGGCCAAGACCCCAGACCTTAAGATTGATCCGCCGCCGGTGGCCGGAGCCTCGTGGGGAGAAGGAGCGGAGTGGGTGTCCCGGCAGACCTTCCGTGAGGTAGAACTGGTGTCTGAGGATGGGCTCAAGCTGCAAGGCTATTATCTGGCGTCAGCGCGTGCTGCGGGACGGACGGTCATTGTTGCCCACGGTTATTCCGGGAAGGCCAAGGATATGGGAGCGACCGCCAAGAACTATTATGAGAACCTGGGTTATAATGTGCTGTTACCTGATGCCAGGGGACACGGGAAAAGTGAAGGAGATTATATCGGCTTTGGCTGGCCGGAGCGCCGGGATTATCTGAAATGGATCGGATTCGTTCTGCAGGAGAACGGCCCGGACGCGCAGATCGTGCTGCATGGCGTATCGATGGGCGGAGCCACAGTGCTGATGACGTCCGGCGAGGAGCTTCCTCCGCAGGTCAAGGCGATTGTCGCCGATTGCGGCTACACCTCGGTCAAGGCACAGCTGTCCTATCAGCTGAAGCGGATGTATCGTCTGCCCAGCTTCCCGTTTGTGCCGGTGGCCAGCCTGGTGACCCGGATGAAGGCCGGTTATTCCTTCGGGGAGGCGTCTGCGCTGAAGCAGGTTCGCAAGGCCAAGGTGCCAATTCTGTTCATCCACGGGGATGCGGATAAGTTCGTGCCTTATGCGATGATGAATGAGCTGTATGAGGCCTGTAAGAGTCCGAAGGAGAAGCTGGTGGTGCATGGAGCGGGGCATGGTCTTGCCTATGATACGGATAAAAACACATACATCCGCACAGTAGGCGAATTCGTGGAACGCTATGTACACAGCCCTGCTGCCGCTGAATCTGTCCGGTAAAAGTCCATAGAACGTAGACGCGCCCGATATCCGCTGACAGCGGTTATCGGGCGCTAATTATGTTCCACACATGGGGCCTTTCCCTGAAGAACAGAGAAGCAGCGGGCCATGTCTTATCGGTATATTAATCCCCCGCCGTCTGTGAGCAAGACGGGTGTCGTTATTCCTTGTTATTTCCAGCAGCCGTGTGGCGAGAATAATCCTTCCAATACGACAAAAGCCCTACCTCTCTTTTGTCCTTGCGGCTCCGTGGCCGCGCCAGTGTGAATCGGAATGCTATGTTCGAATTTAATCTCATAAAAGGGATAAGTACTGCAAGAAAACGTAAGATATTGTGTCCAAACCGCCGATAATATAGAGAAGTGATTCATCGGCCTGACATCTTCTTGATGGGGATAAACATACTCGAAAACAAATATTATTTTATTATAGCACGGGGATTATAAATACGCAAGAGTATATTGGGCTGAGGCCAGGACAGGAATGAGGGGACAGATGGAACTATACAGAATTTTTTTGAAGCAACAGGTCCGGAACTATATTTTCGGCTCAGCTGTAGCGGTACTCGCGGTCGGGAGTCTGCTTATGCTATCTTCTCTGGAGATCAGCCGGGTTGAATATTACCGCCTCTTACTGGTGCTTGTTTGTTCTTTTGTAATAATGGCGTCTATAGAGATTACTGTCTTTCTCAGACAGATCAGGCCCATACGGGCTGCGCTCGTTCAGGAGAATGCTGCGCTATCGATGCTGGAAGAAGCATATCTGCACACGCACCTGCTGCCCAAACGGGCTATACAGCGGATTATGGGCCCGCATCTGCTCGGATTATCCGTTCCGGCTCTGCTGCTGTCGGTGTGGATGATCCATTCTGGCTGGGTCACGTTTCCGTACTTCTATCTGATTCTGGCGATGTGCTGCGCAGTGCTTGTGGCTTGTATGCATTCCCTCATTGAATTCTTCCTGACCTGCACCTCCATTATTCCGCTGATCAAGGAATTCAGGAACCGTGCGCTGGAGCAGTACGGTGTGGATTTTTCTCTGGAGGGTCATGTGTTCGTGCCGATACGCCCCAAATTCCTGGTGAGCTGTATGCTGATCGGTACCTTTCCGCTGTTCCTGTTTATTATGGCCACGCATATCCGTATGAACGGCGAGGGGGACTCGATAGTCGTCGTCGGACTTCAGAGCTATTGGGCCTGGGCGGGGATGGTGCTGCTGATCGGCACGCTGTTCTCCTCCATTGCGGCCTGGCTGCTGACGAACAGTGTGCAGCATCCGATCCATGAGCTGTATCAGGCGATGAACCAGGTAAAGGACGGGAATCTGGTCCAGGTGCAGGATGAGTACTCCGATGAGTTCTCGAAGCTGGTGGCAGGCTTTAACATGATGGTCCGGGGGCTGCAGGCGCGGGAGCAGCAGAGCCGCCAGCTGCTGGACAGCTACTTCTCCACCCTTGCCGTGGCGCTGGACGCCCGCGATTCCTATACGGCAGGACACTCGCTCCGTGTAGCGGAGTATTCGGTGATTATCGGACAGCTGGCCGGACTGAGGGGGCAGGAGCTGGATGATCTGCGCAAGTCAGCGCTGCTGCATGATATTGGTAAGATCGGGGTGAGAGACAGCATCCTGTTCAAGGAAGAAGCCTTAACGGATGAGGAATTCCTCCAGATTCAGAGTCATACTGTGCTGGGAGAGAATATTCTGCGGCAGATTGAACCGGCGGACAAAATGGCACCCTATCTGGGCGGCGTCCGCTCGCATCATGAGCGTTATGACGGCCGGGGCTACCCTGATGGTCTTGCCGGCAGGGAGATCCCGCTGCACGGCCGGATTATCGCGGTAGCGGATGCTTATGATGCGATGACGTCGGACCGGCCTTACCGGAAAGGGATGGACCACGAACGGGCGCTGGGTATTCTGGAGCAGGGCAGGGGCAGCCAGTGGGACCCTGAATTCGCCGGATTGTTCCTGGGGTACTTCGGCCGGAAGCCGGAAGCCCGTAAGGGTACTCAGCCTGTTCAGGCCGGATAATACACTAGTTGAAGGCATTATCCTTATATTCCTTGCCGAAGCGGATACTATCCAGTTTATGGGGGTTCCGCTTCGGCTTTGCGTGCCTATTTTGTGAACTGCCCATGAAATGCGACAATTAACGACTACATTCATTGAAGGATTGAAGGCGGACCGTTATAATTATTAAGTCTGGATTTTAATTAAAAAATAAGGGAGATTTCTATGAAACGCGCAGATGTGCTGCTGATTTCTATCGTTCTGATTGCTGCGCTCGCTTTTCTCGTGCCAAGATGGTTGTCTAACGATGCTGATAAAGGTGGGCCAGGCAAAGAACTCAAGGCCAATATAACGGTAGATGGTAAGTTATTCAAAACGATAACCCTTACCAAAGAAGAGCAGACTATTGAGGTCCGCACCGAACGGGGCTATAACATTCTGAAGGTGCATGATTACGGGGTCGAGATGTTTGATGCGGATTGTCCCGATAAGGTATGCCTCGGCTTCGGATTCATCACGCTGCCCAAGCAGACCATTGTCTGCCTTCCGCACCGGGTATTGGTTGAGATTGCAAGTGCGGCCGGGGAGGATGAAGTAGATGGCTATGTCCAGTAGTGAATCGGCTACAGCGCTGAAGCGGACGGTAATTATTGCTATATTCGCTGCCGTTGCTGTGGTGCTGAGTATTGTGGAGGCACAGATCCCGCTGGCCGGAGTGGGGCTGATGCCCGGGGCGAAGCTGGGCTTCGCCAATATTATGATTTTGACCTGTATTTACTTTTTGCGCGGACGCGATGTTCTGGTTCTGGTAATCCTTAAGACACTGCTGACCGCCTTCCTGCTCGGTACGCTGTCCAGCCTGCTGTTCAGTCTGTTCGGCTCCCTGTTCAGCTTCATTGTGATGTTTGCGCTGGTGAAGCTCGGCCGCAGAAAGTTCAGTGTTATCGGCATCAGCATTGCGGGCGGATTGGCTCATAATACGGGACAGCTGCTGGCAGCCTCGTTCGTATTCAATTCAACGAGTATTTTCTATTACCTGCCGGTTCTGCTGATTACCGGTATTATTACGGGCATTGCTGTCGGCTTCGCCGTCCGGTATGTGGTTGACTCGCTATCCAAAATATCCTTGTTTGAAGAGTTCCTGAACGGACCGGGTCACTAGCTGCGGAAGGATGAGTAACATGAATCAAGCGTACAACGATAGAACAGCCGGTGAAAAGCCAGCGGTGATTGCCCTTGAGGGCGTATCCTTCGGCTATGACCCGGAGCATCCGATTCTTCATGATATCAACGTAACGGTCCCGCAGGGCCAATGGGTGAGCATTGTCGGGCCTAACGGCTGCGGCAAATCGACCCTGGTCAAGCTGCTGAATGCGCTGCTTCCGAAGAGCGCCGGTCATATCTCAGTCTGCGGGCATACGCTGCAGGAAGAGACGGTCCAGTCCATCCGGCAATGCATCGGAATGGTCTTTCAGAACCCTGATAACCAGTTCATCGGGCAGACGGTGGAAGAGGATATTCTCTTCGGCCTGGAGGGTCTGTGCTTATCGTACGAAGAGATGAAGCAGCGGCTTGAATTCTATACCGGGAAGCTCGGGATAGGCCATCTGCTGTCCAAGCATCCCGGAGAACTGTCGGGCGGGCAGAAGCAGCGGGTGGCCATCGCCTCGATTCTCGCCATGAAGCCAGGCATCGTCATCTTCGACGAGGCCTCTTCTATGTTGGACGAAGGCAGCCGCGATGAGCTGATGGGGATTCTGCGGGATATGCAGGCCGAGGGCAGTTACACCATTGTGCTGATTACCCATGATGCCGATGAGATTCTGGCTTCGGACCGGGTGCTTGCGCTGCACGGGGGGAGCATCGCGGCGGATGTATCACCTGCGGAGCTGTTCCGTGATGCAGAGCTGCTGGAGAAGTGTCATTTGCGGGAGCCTTATACTTGGCAGCTTGCCCGTGAACTGGAGAGCCGGGGAATTAAGGTGGATGTACCCGCCAGCGAAAAGGAGCTTATAGATACACTATGGCTATACAACTACAGCAAGTAAGCTACACGTATGCTGACCGCAGTATGTGGAAGCAGACGGCGCTGCACGGGATTAATCTGGAGATTGCCGAGGGTTCGCTGACCGGAATTGCCGGAGCCACCGGCTCGGGCAAATCGACACTGCTCCAGCTGTTCAATGGCATTCTTAAGCCGACAGAAGGCACGGTGCAGGTGCTGGATGTAACGATAACTGCAGGGGAGAAATCACCGAGGCTGCTTCCGCTGCGGCGGAGGGTAGGCCTCGTCTTTCAATTCCCGGAGCAGCAGATGTTCGAAGATACGGTGGAGAAGGATCTATGCTTCGGGCCGCTGAACTTCGGGGTCAGCCTGGAGGAGGCCAAGGAGCGGGCGCGCAAGTCGATGACGGATATGGGACTGGATCTGGCGCTGCTGGAGCGCAATCCCTTCCGGCTCAGCGGAGGACAGATGCGCAAGGCAGCCATCGCCTCCGTGCTGGCGATGAACCCGGACATTGTGGTGCTGGATGAGCCGACAGCCAACCTGGACCCGGTAAGCCGCGCCGAGCTGATCGCGCTCTTGGAGCGGCTGTGCCGCGAGCAGGGCCGGACGATCATCATCGTAACGCACCGGATGGATGAACTGTTGCCTTATGCCGACAACTGGGTCCTGCTTAAGGATGGGGAACTCGCCTTCCAGGGCAGCGGGCCTGAGCTGGCCGCCGATCCGGCGATTCTGGCGCGCTGCGGACTGCGGGTTCCGCAGTCTCTGCGTTACTGGCAAGCTGCCGCCGAGCGCTTTGGCCTTAGCGGTGAGAAGCCGCTCCTTACGGCAGAGGGCCTCGCGGGGCGGCTTGCGGCCTTGCTCGAAGAGCGTCGGCACACAGCCGGAACGGAAGAAATGGGGAATGGCCATGAATGAGCGTCTGCTGCTGGGACGCAGCATTGATACGGGATCCTGGGTCCATAAGCTGGATGCCCGGTCCAAAATCACCGGGATGCTGCTCTATGTAGCCATCATCCTGCTGTCTACTTCGTGGATATCAATCGGGCTGGTCGCGGTCTTCTCCATCGTGGTGATGGCGACGACCCGCATTCCACTGAAATATTTCATCAAGGCTGCGAAGCCTTTGCGTTATCTGATGTTGTTCATCTTCATCGTACAGGCGCTGTCCGTGAAGGAAGGGGAGGTGCTGTGGTCACTGGGTTCGTTCTCGCTGCATGCGGGCGGCCTGCGGATGGGGGCATTTTCTGTCATTCGCATGTTATTCCTGCTGACCTTCACCGCGCTGCTGACCTTCACAACGACACCGGCCAAGCTGAACCAGGGGCTGGAGGGAGTGCTTGCCCCGCTTAAGAAGCTCAGGCTGTCACCCGACCGGATTACGCTGATGATCAGCCTCGCGCTGCGCTTCATTCCGACGATTCTGGATGAGGCGCAGATTATTCTGAAGGCGCAGGCCTCGCGCGGAGCCGATCTGAAGGAACTGCCGTTGAAGGAGAAAGCGCGGATGCTTGTCTCGCTGCTGGTCCCGGTTATCGCCAGTGCGTTCCGGCGCGCCCAGGACCTGATCTATTCCATGGAAGCCCGGGGCTTCCGCATGGATGCGCCGCGCAGCCGGTATCACCGGCTCAGGTGGGGCACGGCGGATACGCTTTTTGTTGCTATGTTCGTTGTACTGGGAGTTGCAGTTGCATTATTGTAAGACATTTAGGGGGATACGGGAATGGCACGTTATTTTAATGGTAAAGAAGTAGAGTTATTGGCGCCTGCGGGAACCTTCGAGATCTTCAAGGCGGTCATTGAATCGAAGTGTGATGCGGTGTATTTCGGCGGTCCGGTGCTGAACATGAGAATGATGCGCAAGGGCTACAACTTAAGTCATGAAGAGATTATCGAAGCCCTGAATATCGCCCATAGTATGGACAAAAAAGTATATATCACGGTCAATAATCTGTTCAGCGAAGAGGATGTGGAGGAGGCCAGAGCGTACCTGCGCTTCCTGGACACGGCCCGCCCGGACGCGCTGATCGTGCAGGATATGGCGGTGCTGGAATTGATCCGCGAGATGGGGCTGAATCTGCCGGTTCACGCGTCTGTCATGATGAATGTGCATAATCTGGAGATGATCCACGCACTGAAGGAGCTGGGCGTCAGCCGGGTGGTTACCTCGCGCGAGATGGATCTGCAGACCGCTAAGCTGCTGGGCGCAAGAAGCGGCATGGAGCTGGAGTATTTCATCCATGGCGATATGTGCTCTGTCCACGGGGCGAACTGTTATTTCAGCTCCCAGGTGTTCGGGATGAGCAGCAACCGGGGCAAATGCATGAAGCCTTGCCGCTGGGATTACCGGATTAAGCGTGACGGCTACGTCTTCCCTGCGGAATATCCGCTGGCAGTGAAGGATATGTTCATGTATGAGCATCTTCCGGAGCTGATTGAATCCGGTATTACTTCCTTCAAAATCGAAGGCCGTATGCGCGACCAAGACTTCATGGTGATGCTGTCCAACAGCTATGGCGATGCGATTGACCGCTATATCGATGATCCGCTGGGCTTCGACCGGACCAAGGATTCCAAGGCGCTGTATAACAACCGCAAGCGTGATTTCTCCACGGCATATGCTTTTGGCAAACCGGGAATGTCGAATATCAACCGCCGTTATGAGGGAACGGGCAAGTTCTACAGCACCGGCAAAGTATTCAGTACGCCGACTGCGGAGCGTGAGCTGTCTGCCGAGCGGGTGAAGGAGCTGCGCGGGCGAATGGCTGAAGACAGACGCAATACCCTTAACAAGCCTGAGCTGGCAGTGCGTGTGAATAATATGGAGCAGGCGCGTCTCGTATTGGAGATGGGAGTAGACAGCCTCTACTTGCCGGGTGATGTGTTTGAGCCGGACCGTCCTTTTACGAAGCAGGATATTAAGGAGCTTGGAGCGGTAAAAGGCCGTACCAAGCTATATCTGGGCCTGCCGCGGATGATGAACGAGCTGCATTTCGACCAGTATGATCATCTGCTGAACGGGGAACGGCTGCCGATTGACGGACTGATGATTACGAACCTGGGGGCGATCCGCCGTTACCGTGGCACCGGTTACCCGATGATGGGTGATGCTAATCTGAATGTCTACAACCATCTGTCAGCCGGACTGTATGCCGGACTGGGCCTGACGAAGCTGACCGTTTCGCCGGAGATGACGCTGGAGCATTTCGCCTCCTTCACCTCACGCAGCGACTTGCCGCTGGAGGTTGTGGTGCACGGAACGCCTGCGCTGATGTATATGGAGCATGATCTGTTCGAGAATACAGAGGTGATGGAGCCGATCGGTGAGGAAGACAACCAGTATGTCCGCAATGATGTGCTAGTGCTTAAGACCGACAAGGGCGAGAATCCGGTCTACCGTGACCAATATGGCCGCTGCCATCTGCTGTTCGCCAAGGAGCTGTGTTATCTCCCGATGCTGGGTGAAATGAACGGCCTGGGGATTGCCAGCTTCCGGATAGAAGGCGCGACCTATAGTATCAAGGAGCTGCGCACCATTATTGCTGCTTATCAGGCTGCGATGGATGGAACGAAGCCTGAGGATGATCTGCTGGGCGGGCTGAAGCCGGTCTATGCGGGGTACACCCTCGGTTCACTGCAGTTTAACTAATGCTAATAATTCAATTTTAAAATAACGCTGCGGCGAGTATAATAAGGGTATATGGCGCGATTATAAGTACCTTTTTTCACAAACTATCATCTTGAATCATCAGCAGTTGAAAGTGAGGGAAGCTTCATGGAATTCGAACAGAGTAACTTCATTGGAAGAGAAGCGGTAGCCGCCAAAAGAAAGCAGTATTTCTACCCGTGCACCGCACATTTTTACCGGGATGCCCCGCAATTGGTACGCGGAAGCATGCAGTATGTCTACGATGAGAATGGCAAGGAATACACCGACTTCTTCGCGGGAGTCTCCGTGGTTGCCTGCGGCCACTGTAATCCGGCTATTACTTCCCGTACGATAGCACAGCTTCAGCAATTGCAGCACACTTCGCCCATCTACCTGACCCAGCCGAATGTAGATTTGGCGGAACGTCTGGAAGAAGTGCTGCCGGGCGCGCTGCGCCGGACATTCTTCGTCAACAGCGGCTCGGAGGCGAATGAAGGAGCGCTGCTGCTGGCGCGGATGCATACCGGCCGCAAAGGCTTTATTGCCCTGGAAGCCGGCCTGCATGGCCGGACCAACCTCACCATGAGTGTGACCGGGCTGCAAATGTGGAGAACCGATGCCTACCTGGATGAGGATGTGACGTTCATTAAGCGCCCGTATCATCCGGAATTGACGCTGGAGGAAGCGGCGGCGCAGTCCATCCAGAATCTGAAGGAGGTACTCGCTGCCCAAGGAGACACCATTGCCGCCATGATCGTGGAGCCGATTCAAGGGAACGGCGGGATCGTCATGCCTGTGCTGTCCTATTTCCGTGAGGTGAAGGCGCTGCTTGAGCAGTACGGTGTACTGCTGATTGACGACGAAATCCAGACCGGCTACGGCCGGAGCGGAGCTATGTTTGCGATGGAGCATTTCGGCGTCGTGCCGGACATTATCAGCATGGCTAAGGCGCTGGGGAACGGAGTGCCGATCGCTGCCTTTTCCACGACGGATGAGATAGCGGCATCGCTGAACAAGCCTTCCGCCTCGACGTTCGGAGGGAATCCGGTCTCTGCGGCTACGGCGCTGGCGGTGCTGGACTACATCCGTGATGAGCGGCTGGCAGAACGTGCGGCTGAACTGGGCGGCCAGCTGAAGCAAGGGTTGCTTGCTCTTCAGAAGCGTTACCCTGCGTTGATTACCGATGTACGGGGCAGCGGCCTTATGCTGGGGGCCGAGCTGGCCGGTTCGGAGACTGAGGATGCCGCTGCTGTGACAGACTATGTGCTGGAAGAGCTGAAGGACCGCGGATACCTGATCGGCAAAAACGGCATAGGCCGCAACGTCCTCGCCTTCCAGCCGCCGCTTGTTGTGAATTCCGGGAATATTGATGCCCTGCTGGCTGCACTCCATGAAGTACTGCAAGCGATCCACTAAGAAAGAGGCCTAACATTATGGTGATCATTAATGCTTTTAAACATACGGCGATTAAAATGAAAATGTTCAGCGAGCTGGTGATGTTCTCCCATACGCTGTTCTCACTGCCTTTTGCCATCATCTCGATGGTGTGGGCGGCAGGAGGCTGGCCTTCCGGCCATATGATGTTATGGGGGCTGATCGCTTTGATCGGGGCGCGCAACGGGGCAAATGCGTTCAATCGTCTGGTGGACCGTACCTTCGACGGCAACAATCCGCGTACTGCCCACCGGCATCTGCCGCAGCGTCTGCTCGCCGAGAAAGAAGTCATTCTGTTCATTATCATCAATTATGCCCTGTTCATTGTGGCCTCCGGGATGCTGAATCTGCTCTGTCTGGTGCTGTCCCCGGTAGCCATTGTACTGATCTCATCCTATTCCTATACGAAGCGCTTCACCTTCCTCAGCCATCTGTATCTGGGCTTCGTGATTGCTTCGGCCCCGATTGGCGCCTGGTTTGCGGTTACCGGGAATATCGCGTTCACGCCATTCGTGATCGGAACCGTGGTGATGCTCTGGATTGCCGGGTTTGATATCATCTACGGGACTCAGGACATTGAGTTCGACCGCAAGAACGGCTTATGGTCCATCCCGAGCTTCTTCGGCCTGGAGAACGCGCTGCGGATCTCCAAAGGGCTGCATTTCATTATGGTTATGCTGCTGCTGTTCCTGTACCTCTGGCGCGATCTCGGCTGGATGTATCTGGTGGGCATCGGCATCGCTACGGTGCTGCTTATGACAGAGCACAAGATTATCAAGCCTGCTAACCGCAAGCTGATGAAGGTGGCTTCTTATAATTTGAATCAGGTGATCAGTATGGTGATATTGCTGTGTACGCTGATTGATTATTTTTACGTTAATTAGGTGGGGCGGCGCATCGGAGTGGGGCGCGTGCTGGAGGTTGGGAAGCTGCATTGCGCGGATTTTTGGACTTACGGTCGCTGTTAATTTCGGATTCCTTGATTGAAGCCGCTGAACGCGGTAGGAATCCGAAATTAAAGGCGAACGCTGCCGCTCCTCCAGTTCCAAAATTCCTCTCCATTCCGTCCTAACCTCTCCCCAGGCAAGATTAACTTCAAAAAGACAACAGGCCTACCCAGAGGGTGGGGGGCAAAAAAGCGCGATAAGCTTAGGCTTCGCGCTTTTCTTCATTTTGGGCGGCACCGCAGACCGCAAACGCAAACCGCAAACGCAAACGCAAACCGCAAACGCAAACCGCAAACCGCAAACCGCAAACCGCAAACCGCAAACCGCAAACCGCAAACCGCAAACCGCAAACCGCAAACCTCCCTAGCTAAACATCACTCACGTACGCTGCGCTGCGTTTGTTTGTTCAGCAAAACTTCAAGTAACATGCGCTTTAAGTGCATATTGGGTGGGTATAGAAAGAATAGGTCTTGGAACATCCAATTTCTTGAAGGAGGAGTACAAAGTGAACAACAAACTGGCGCTCAGCCTCATTGTGGCTTGTGCTGTACTTTCGGGCTGCGCTTCGGACACGAATAATGGGAAGCCTGACAGCACTACGGCTGCTGCTGAACCCACTGTCGCTGCAACTGCCGAGCCCACGGCAGAGGTTACTCCTGCTCCGACAACGGCGCCTACCGAAGTCCCTGAAGCAGAGCCTACGGCTGCGGAGAAGCTTGCTCTGGACTACATCATTACATATGTGAACAATTCGGATGTGGCGGCGAAAAAGAAGTTTGTGGCTGAACATCTCCATCCCGGTGTGCAGGCTTTATTTAAAGAAGACCAATTGACTGAGACGGAGCCAGAGCTTAAAGTGCTTAAGCCCAAGGTCATTGAATCTACAGAGTATAAGGATGACAATGGGACAAAGGTGGATGCGGTGCTGCTTCAGGGGGAGAAACGGTCGAATATGAACAATGAGGTTATTGTTCTGATTGCAGACCATAAAATCTTCAGAGCTATGGAAGCAGTGGAAAGAGCAGAATTTGACAACGTCCGCAGCAAGTTCAAGGCACCTGTTCCGGCTGTGACGGTACCGCCCCTAACGGTGCTGGATGAATTGGTTAACTTTATGATTGTCGATGTATGGAACGAAGGCTTCGCTGATTTCCATTATTATTCCCAGAACGGGAAGAACAGTGTCGGCGAAAAGATGGATATTCAGGCAACCATGGAGCGATTAGCTGTTGCGATGGCCCACAAGAAAGAATCCGACAGCTATATCGCAGGCCTGAGTGCAGAATATGACGATGTGAAGAAAGTATGGGCACCGCTATCCAAAGAAACTGACCGTTTGTATGCTCAGCTCCTCGCTGGTCCGCCCAAGCCCAAAGATCCCAATACTAAGTTTGATACCGAGGCATTCCGTCAGTACCGGGATGATTTTCAGGAAAAAATAGATACCATGCTGCTTGAAAATAAATAAACAAAAGGGCGCCCCTGTGGAAGGGCGCCCGGGCTGCCGGGAAAGTTCCGGCAGTCTTTTTTGTTATATAAAAAACTATAGTTTCCTGCTGGTGTGGAAAAGGTGTGTGCAAATTTGTGGACAAGGGAATTGCAACAACTAAAAACTAAAGGTATGTGAAAAACAGCATACGTTGTGCCGATGCCCGTTCAGCGGTCACGCCCGGCGAAGTATTGCAGCAGGGTTCTCAGGTCGGCATGGGCCGGGAAGCTGGAGAGCTGCTCCACAATCGCAGCAGCCCGGGCCAGGTATTCCTGGCTGACGGCCTCTGAGCGGGTCAGGGCATCACTGCCCCTTACCAGCTCCAGGACTTGCTCGATGTCCGCAGGAGAAGAGCCAGGGCCTATTCTGCGGATGACAGGGGCAAGCTCGGCATCCTCTAAGGCGAAGAGCACCGGAAGGGTAACCTGGCCGTGGCGGAGATCGCTGCCGGCCGGCTTGCCGAGTATATCCGCCGATTGCGTGAAGTCCAGAATATCATCCTGGATCTGGAACGACATCCCCAGCGCTTCGCCGAAATCATAGAGGAGCTGGGCTGTCTCTGCGCTGCTCTCCGCCGACAGTGCGCCTACCCGCAGGCAGGTGGCCATTAGCAGCGCGGTTTTGTTACGGGATTTCTCCAGATATTGCTCCAGCGTAAGATCATAGTCGAAGGCATGCTCCAATTGCTGATATTCACCAAGACATAACTGGGCTGTGGCGACAGAGGACAGATCGTGAACATAACGATCCTTATCCCCGGTGTACTTGCTGAGCAGTTCAATGATGCGGGCAGACATATAATTACCGATATGAACAGCGGATAGAATGCCGGTCTTGATATGAAGCGCAGGCACGCCCCGCCGCAGCTCGGCGTTATCAATAATATCGTCATGAATCAGTGAGGCCACATGGATAAATTCAGCCGCAGCGGATAATTGCAGAGTTCGGCGTCCGGCAGGTCTCAGGCCAAACCGGCTGCCGACAATAACCATCAGCGGGCGGAGGCGTTTACCGCCGGAGCCTGTTAATTCGAGAATGCTCTGCGCCAGCTGCGACTTTTTGGGAACATCCTTATCATGGGTCACCAGATTCTTAATTTCACGGTTAATTTCATTCAGATCAATATTCAAGGCTTCATGCAGCTTCATCGTTCATGTTCCCACCTGTCAAATGGCTTTACTGGTACGGCTTCGTTGTCTGCGCTCCTGAATGAGGAATTCACCCAGGTCCCTGGCAGGATTGTGTTCCGTGAACTCTCCATTTGAACGTTCGATCTGCATTTTTTTGATGGAAGGGGCCATATAGGCCACCAGATCCAGCTCCCGGTATTTCACTGCAAACTGCAGATAGAAGCTGTACAGGTAATCTCCATCCAAAATGTTACGGGTCAGGTCAGGATGATGTGGGACACATTCCATATGGCGCTGTGCTGCTACGGTAAGAATGGTATAAATGCCTAGCAAATGGGTTTTGCGGTCATACTCCAGATCATGGCGTTCCAGTACCGAGAGCATTTGCTCACATTCTGCCGGAGAGAGAGACAACTGAATTCCGGCGATCTTAGACATTTCAGCCTGAAGTAACCGGAACGTATCTTCTATGATTTTTTGGTTCACAAGCTTCTCTCCTTCATGTCGGTTTTGCCGGATGGAACCGAATCCTGATTATCCCTACAAAACCATTTTGTTGAAAACGCGCATATAAATGTACTTTCACCTCGTTAAACAAGGAGAGTAATGTGTCCTAGGGACACATTACTCTTAAGAATATCCTATTCAGCTTGCAGCAGCGCAGCCTGTGCATGCGCCGCTGTTATAAATGAATGTAGTTCTTAACCACCGGTTACCCGGTTCATCAGTCGGTATACAGATACCAGCGCCGGACGAGAGGAATCCTCTTCCACTGCTTCTTGAGCCAAGGAAGAACATAGTAATCCAGGCTGAACACGGTACCGGAACCGCCGATGCAGGCAATCGCTGCCCCAACATACCAGAGCATTTCTGTTGCTGCCATCTTGGTGGTCCAGATCATAACCGCCATACCTATCGTGGCTATAGCAGAGATCGCTGTGAACAGACCGACGATCAGCATTACACCGAAGACGATCTCGGCACATACCATACCAATTTGGAACCATTTGGCCAGGAAGGTGTAAGAACCATCCGGGTTATAGAACATGAGATCCATGAACCAGTTGGAGATATCATAAATGAAGCCTGGAACCGGAAGAGCCGATACAGCTTCTTTGGCAGTGGATACTGCGGAAGCGGCTGATTGGGCATCTACGGTAGTTTTGACTGCATCCACAGCCTGACTTGCTGCCGATGTGGCATCTGCATAAGGAGCCGCAGGAATCAGGAAAATCTTATTCGGATCAACCCAGATTTTGCGGATTTTCTCTATACCTTCATATAACCACATTCCTCCAAGGAGCATACGGAGCGGAACGAGCCAGAAGTTCGGCGAGCGCTTGGAGAAGTAACCGCCGACGAAGCTCTTGCGGTTCTCAACATGGAAGAACTCGTGCATCATGTAAGTCCAGACCTTGTTGAAGCCTACAACCTGTGACAGATAGAACATATTGATGAAATGTTTGGACAACATAGCCATGAAGCCGGTCAGCATGAAGAACTTGCCCGGAAGACCGACGTTCGCTACACCGTAGCGGCTGCCGATTGAAACCATAGTGCCGTGGAAGCCTGGTTTGTATGCTTTTTTAGGCGTACCCTTGATATCGGCAGTGATATTGCCTGCGATAACCGGAGCCGCTTGTTCAGCATTCTCAACCATTTGCGGAACTGGACGTTCTTCGCCTTCAGGGATGAAGAAGATATTATCCCCTACAACATACACATTCTTATGGTCAACACTTTCAAGGTGTTCATTGGTGACAATACGTTTGCGGCCTTGCTGCTGAACATCAAGGTTGCCGACGATTTCGGAGCCTTCAACACCGGCTGTCCAGACGATTGTCTGTGCATCCACGATGTTCTTCTCACCAAGGGCAACAGAGCCTGCGCCTACTTCGGTGATTTTGGCGCCGGTGACGATTTCTACCTTCAGCTTGCGCAGACGGGCTTCGGCTTTCTGGATCAGCTTATCCGGCAGGATAGGCAGAATCTTCGGAGCCATATCAGCCACGATCAGTCTCACTTCGGAAGGATCGATGAAGAATTCTCTGCAGAGCTCGTCGCGCTGCTCGGCCATTTCACCTACAAGCTCAACGCCGGTGAAGCCGGCACCGATAATTACGAAGGTCAGCATAGCACGGCGTGTAGCCGGGTTCTTTTCCTTCGCAGCCTTGGTGTACATGTCGCGGATCTGACGCTTCAGGGCAACTGCATCATCGTAGGACCAGAAGGAGAAAGTGTTCTCTTCTGCTCCGGGGATTCCGAAGAAGGTTGGCTTGCTTCCTGTGCCGATGACCAGATAATCATAAGCATAGGTGGCTTTGTCGGACTTCAGCTTCTTGTTCTTGAAATCAATGTTGCTGATTTCATCCAGAACAACATCTACCTTCAGGCCGGCAAAAATTTTCTTCAAGTCAATTTTGATCGAATCCTCAGGTGCGCGATTCGCAGAAACCTCATGCAGCTCAGTCAAAAGAGTGTGGTATGGATTTCGGTCGATCAGTTTGATTTCTACATCTTTGTCGTTCTTAAATTTCTTTGCCAGTTTCTTAGCCGTGAGTACGCCGCCGTAGCCGCCGCCCAAAATGACTATTTTCTTCAAGAGAAACTCACCTCATTCATCTGATTAGCTGCAAAAGGGTGGCGAATAATTATTTCGCGCCTTCCAGTGCTTTTTGTGCAAGTGTGAAATATTCACCAACGTGGATGGATACGCCGGAGATTGCATCTGTTTTACCTTCAGCATCCAGGGTAGGAGCTACGCCTTTGTTCTCAAGGAAGTATTTCTCGGCAAGGGCGATTTCTTCATGCCATTCAGCAGCAGCGCCGCCGGCTTTCATGCCGTATTTGCCATCTACAGAATATTGTTTCTTATCGTCGCCTGCAGCATTCACGCCGCTGAAATTAACAGCTACAACGTTGCCGTTAGCAACAGAGAGAGCTACTGTGGACTTCCAGCCGGATTTAGCATCCATTTCGCCTTCAGCAGTATATCCGCCATCTTTGTATGGGCCTGCTTGTGCAGGGCCGGCAGCAAGTGCAGCCTGAGCCGCGCCAACGAAATCACTAACGTGTACGGATACACCGGAGATTGCATCTGTTTTGCCTTCAGCATTTACAGTGAGAGCAGCAGGATCTTGTTTTTCAATCAGGTAGGCTTCAGCAAGAGCAGCCTGTTCATGCCATTCGGACTTCGCTCCGCCGATTTTTACCAGGCCGTAGTTGCCGTCTTCAGATACTTTTTTCTTCAGATCGCCCGCTTTTTTAACATTGAAAGCATTCCAGTCAGCTTTGGTGATTTTGCCGCCTTCTACAGTCAGTTGTGTAAAGGTCTGCCAGCCAGTCTCTGGATCGGCATCCACTGTACCGTAGTAGGTTCCGTCCTGGTACTTGCCTGTTTCGGCTGCAGGTGCAGTAGTTGCTTCAGTTGCAGCAGTAGCAGTTGCCACAGGTGCTGTTGTTGCAGCAGCGTTCTCTGCTTTGTTGCTGTTGCCACAACCTGCGAGTAAAGTACCCAATACCAGAGCGCTCGACAAGATTACAGAAGCTTTTTTCATTTTGATATGACCTCCAAGAAAATAGTTTAAAATATATATATTAAAATGTAAAACATTTTAATAGCGCTGGAAGTGATAAAAATCACTTTATAAATGATAAATGTCACTTTCATCTCGGTCTTAAGTCCCTTTTTGTAGCAGGCATACGACATATATCGGCAAGTAATAAGAAAAAATTTAATCATATCGTTTCTTGTTCGATGGCATTTTAGCACAAGCTATGGAACTAACATGTGAAAATAATCACTTAAATCATAAATAAATTTACTTCTGAAGTATATCAAATTTTAAGATAGTTGAATAGCTTTTTAAAAAGACTATTATGTGACAAAAGTTGAGTTATTCTGCATGGTTTCATGCAATTGCAGGTGCAGCCCCTGTACAGCCAGGAGATTCAGCCAAAAGTCATGGGGGTAATAGTTCACAAGCAATTATAAGCTTTCGCCAGACATTAAATAGACAACTAAGGAGATGAGCTTGTAGTGGATAACAATGTGATCAAAGGTAAATGGCTGCAGATTAAAGGTGAAGCCAAGAAGCAATGGGGCAAGCTGACAGATGACGATCTGGATATCATCGATGGTGAAAAAGACAAGCTGGTAGGCAAGCTGCAGGAGCGTTACGGCCATTCCAAGGATGAAGCCGAAGCGGAGTACCATAAATGGGAGTCCTCCCACCGCAGCTAATCAGCAGTTTACGATAAGCAGGGCAAGGGAAGAGCGCAAATCGTATCTGATTTGCGCTTTTTTGCTGTCCCCCGGACATTCCGAAGCCATCCCTCTCATACATATACATATGCAATAGCCCTCACGCTTCATGTTTTTCATTCCTCCAGTATGATACTATAAATATTATTGTGAACTTATTTTCGCTGCAGGAGTGAAGCCATGGAATATGTCAAAATCTTTTTTGTGAATACAGCTTTACTAATCACTCTGTCGTATCTGGCGAATCTAATATACAAGTACACTGTAACCCACGCATCCGAGCCTGTAAAAAGAGTAAGCTGGGTGCTGCTCGCGGTCTTCGCAGGGTGGATCAGCACCTTTTTCGGCTACAGACTGCATGAGCATGTCATTTTTGACCTGCGGTATGTACCGCTGATCATCTCAACACTGGCTTACCCCCAGCCCTTGGTCCTGATTATCATCGGAATCGCAACCGGGCTTACGCGCCTGACCTTTGGAGTGAACGAGGCAGCGCTGGTAGGCGTGCTGAATCTGACTATCCTGGGCTTTGTCTGTGCCGCTCTAAGCGTATGGATGAAGCGTTCGTCCACCTCTATGATGTTCAAGGGGATTGCTGCTATTCTGGTAGTCAATGTAGTGAATGTGCTGAACATTGCCGTATTTGGGGTTATTCCCACACATGATTACATAACGAAGATTCTGCCGGTTACCTTTCCCGCAGGCCTTGTCCTCAGTGCGTTGTTCGCGCTGATTATCCGCGATTTCCATCTGGACCTGATGCGTACAGGACAGATCATTAGAGCGAATAAGCTGTTGTCCGAGCAGACGGAGGAGCTGCATAAGAATAAAATTGTGCTCGAGGAAAGAGCCAAGCAGCTCATGCTCGCCTCACAGTTCAAATCGGAGTTCCTGGCGAACATGTCCCATGAACTAAGAACCCCGCTGAACAGCATTATCAATCTGTCCCAGATGATTGAAGAAGGCGATGAGTCCCTGAGTGCGGAGGAGCTTGCTGAATATGGCGGGATCATTCACCGCTCCGGGGAGGATCTCCTGTCGCTCATCAATGATATTCTCGATCTGTCCAAGGTGGAGGCAGGGAAGCTGGATATTATTATAGAGGATTTAAATACCAGCGAGGTCCCTGATCTGCTCGTCCAGCAGTTCGGCGTCTTAGCCAGACAGAAGCAGCTCACCTTCAGTGTCTCCCTGGACGAAGGGGTGCCTGCGGTAATCTACACGGACCCCCAGCGGGTACAGCAGATTCTGCGCAATCTGCTCTCGAATGCGTTCAAATTCACGATGACTGGCGGGGTCACTATGAATATCCGTGTAGTGGAACGTCAGGAGGGGGCTGCTGCACAGAAGTGGATTGCCTTTGAGGTGCAGGATACCGGAATCGGCATTCCCCCGGAGAAGCATGATCTGATCTTCGAGGCCTTTGAACAGGCGGATATCAATGTCAGCCGCAAGTATGGCGGTACGGGGCTGGGCCTGTCTATCAGCAATGATCTGGCCAGGCTCCTGGGCGGCTTCATTACCCTGCATAGCCGCGAAGGCCAGGGCAGTATATTCTCCTTACATTTACCACTGCATTCAGGCGCGTCCGTATAATCCCCGCAGCTCCAACTTTATTTGTGATTTCGGTGTATTGACAGGAATCTGGTGCTGAGTAGAATGAAGCAAAAGCCGCATCAAAGGAGAGTCAACACCCCATGAACATCATGAGAAGCCGGCCGCTGCGGAACCGTTCCAAGGATTTGCGCAAGGCCTCCGTACACCGCAAGAATCTGCAGATCGCTACCTTTGAGGGGATACCATCCACCATATTCCAGGTGCTGCTGCAAGGCCAATTTCTTACAGGATTTTTGTTATACCTGGGTGCCAGCTCCAGTCAGATCGGATTTGTCCTCGCGCTTACTACGCTGGTGAATGTCGCACAGATCGGTGTGGCTTTCCTGATTCAGAAGCTGCCGAGCCGCAAGTGGGCGCTCGTGACTTTTATTGGCTTACACCGGCTGTTGTGGGGATCTACGGGCCTGGTTCCGTTTATTTTTCCGCAAGAGCACTGGGTTACTGCCTTCATCGTACTGTATACCATTGCCTTCATTGCCAACACTGCCGGCGGTGTGCTCTGGAATTCGGTCATCAGTGACCTGGTGCCTGCAAGGGTCCGTGGCCGGTACTTCGGTATTCGCAATACGTTCCTTAATGCGCTGGGAAGCCTGGTGATGTACGGAGGCGGTATTATTCTTGACCGTTATCCGGGCGGACACGGATTCCTTATCCTGTATATTGTAGTGTGGATTTTCTCGATCTCGAATATTGTGGTGTTCTTCTTCTACCCGGATGTGCCGTTTGAGAAATCGGAAGAGAAGGCCTTCCTGCCAATGCTCAGGAAGCCGCTTCAGGACAAGCTGTTCATGAAATCCACGCTGTTCCTGTCTGCTTGGCTGCTGCTGCAGAACCTGACCGTGCCGCTGTATTCCTATGTCATGCTGCAGCTGCTGAATATCAATTATGAGAAGCTGTCCCTGCTGAATGTCGCGCAGACGGTCTTCATGATGGCCAGCTTCTATGTATGGGGCAATCTGAACGCCAGGCACAGCAACAAGAAGCTGCTGCTCTGGACGCTGCCGATTATCGCGGTCTCTTCCCTGATCTGGGGACTCTTGTCTGTGCTGCCGATGCTTCCGGTATTATTTGCGGCCCATATTGTGTTCGGCGTGGGTGTGGGCGGCTTCAACCAGCTTGCCTTCAACTTCATTATTGGTGATACGCCGAAGCGGGAACGGCCGATGTATATGGCGATGTATGCAGCGCTTACCGGTCTGGCGGCCTTCTTCGGCCCGCTGCTGGGCGGCCGTATCTATGAATGGATTAAGGAATGGCCCCAGTGGATGCAGATCTACGGCATGCAGTTAGTGGTAGGCGTGCTGATGATTCTGCTGGCACTGCTGCTGGGCCGCCGTATTCTGAGGGATGAATAAGGAGGAATATAAGGAGGCTATTTCGGTGACAAGAATTGCACTGGTACTGGGAGCTACAGGTCTGGTCGGCAGTGCGCTGACCCGGGACTTGCTGGGCGGGAATTGGGACGAGGTCCGTGTGCTGGTCCGCCGTCCGCTTGCGCTTGAGCATCCCAAGCTGAGACAGATTCAAGTGGATTGGGACCGGCTTGAGCACTACAGTGAGCAATTCGCCGGTGTATATGCAGTATTCTGCTGCCTGGGAACGACGATTAAGCAGGCGGGCTCGCAGGAGCAGTTCGAACGGGTGGACCTGGAGTATCCGCTTGCAGCTGCGGCCCTGGCCAAAGAGCATAACGTGAAGCAGTTCCTGGCCGTGTCCTCTATGGGAGCCAGCGCCAAATCGCGCACCTTCTATAGCCGGACCAAGGGGCGGACGGAGGAGGGGCTGATTGCTGCCGGATTCCACGGCCTGCATCTGTTCCGGCCTTCGCTGCTGCTCGGTGACCGGGCAGAATTCAGGCTGGGGGAACGCGCTGCGGCTGTGCTGATGAAGGCGCTGGATTTCGCCATGGCCTTTAAGGCCGCGAAGTTCCGGGCCATACCGGCCGCCACGGTAGCGCGGGCGATGATGAATATTGCCCTGGCCGATACAGGCGGCGTTCATATCTACACCAATGAGGTTATTCATGTGATCGGCAAGCATTAGACGGGCAGTAAGGTTTGCCAACCGCAGACTCCAGGACGTACAATGAGCATACGATTAGAATGTACATAGCGGTCTACAGGCCGCGTACAGCATGCAGGAGGCGTTCACTATGACCAAAAAACAAGTAGCTACAAAGAAAGCTCCAGGAGCGATCGGCCCTTACAGCCAGGCCATTGTTGCCGGCAACTGGGTCTACACTTCAGGCCAGCTCGGAATGGACCCGCAGACAGCGGAACTGCCGGGCAGTGTGCAGGAGCAGGCACGCCAGTCGCTTAACAATGTGAAGGCCATCCTGGAAGAGGCCGGAGCATCAATGGATCAGGTGGTGAAGACAACCGTGTATCTGAAGGATATGAATGATTTCGCGGCGGTTAACGAGGTGTACAGCACCTTCTTCACCGAGCCTTACCCGGCCCGCAGTGCCGTTGAGGTAGCCCGTCTGCCGAAGGACGCGCTGGTCGAGATCGAAGCGGTAGCACGCAAGAAATAAGCCAGGCCGGATACATCCGGTCGAGGTTGGGTACAGGGAAATCCCCCGCACGTGAAGCAGGCGTGCGGGGGATTTTTTGTGTGCATATATAGGCGTATCTAGTATCTGCTGCGGGAACGGCGCGGAGTCAGCAGCAGCCAAATACTGTAGAGCAAGAGAAGTCCTGCTGCAATCAGGCCGGTGAAATACACCTCATTCGTGTCCTTATGCTCGATAGCAATGGCGATATAGGCCCAGACGAAGACGAGCGGATAGATGCTGTCCCGGTACGGGAAGCTTACCAGCACAGCGAGCACAGCACCGACGCAGAGCATGATGACGGCCCAGAACGGGCCGCTGAGTCCGAAGCCTCCCCAGTCATTCTTCACCAGCACAACGCTGACATTGACGATGGTGGCTACCGAGATCCAGCCGAGGTAGAGGCTGAACGGCAGCTTCACGAGCCATTTCTCGCCTGTCGTGGGATCTGCGATGAAGCGGGTTTTGCGGTAAATGACGATCAGTGAGAGCAGCAGAAGCACCATCGCCACCAGCGACAGCTCAATGTACAGGTAATGCCAGAGGAGCAGCCAGCCCATATTGAAGAGACAGCTGAGCATGAACCAAATTCCGATCCGCTGGACGGAATCTCTGCCCCCGGTATCGCTGCGGAACTGATAAATGATGAATCCGGCCAGCAGCAGATAGATCAGGGACCAGATGGAAAAAGCATATCCGGCCGGTGTGAGGTACGTATGATACCTGTCCGAGATTTCGGCGGTGCTGTTCCCGCCAAGCGGCAGGACGACTGAAAGGGTATTGACGGCAATGACGCCGAGGAAGAGCAGCAGATTCCCCCACTTATAAGGATTAGTTCTAGTCATATGACCACTCCCTAACTTGTTTGATAACTACGTTTTGGCCTTGGCCTATATAGAATATACCCGCTGTGGCGGTAATTAAGACTAATCCGGCAAAAAAAATGACCAATTGGTCATAAGAATCGCGGATAGTATTCCTTAGGCCCGGGGTAATATGTAGTCAAGAAGTAGATCAGCAAGCAGCGAAGGGAGAGAAGATTCATGGAGAGCAGTGAGGCGATACGCCCCGAGAAGATGGGGCCGATGGTGATGAAGGAGACCTGGAACACGCCGGGCAGCGTGGTGTCCTGGGAACGCTCCGAGAATATCTACATCGTCCGGGGGGAATGCGCCGGGATGGCTTTTATCTTCCTGAGCGATGATATGTTCCGGATGAAGGTCTTCCATAGCAAGGTACCGGACCTGACCACCTCGGAGGCTGTGCTGAAGGAGTGCTGTATTCCGCATCTGTTTCCGGTAGAGGAGACGGAGGAGCAGCTCATTTTCTCTACAGGCGCTATCCGGCTGATTATTGAGAAGGCCTCGTTTCTGCTCCGTGTGGAGAATACATCCGGGAAGGTGATCATGCAGCAGAATCTGGCGAGCTGGAACCCGCGCGGCGCAAGCCATGCGGAATATGACATGCAGCCGGACTCACATTTCTACGGACTGGGTGAGAAATCGAGCTTCCTGGACAAACGCGGGGAGCGTTATACGAACTGGAACACCGATGTGTTCGCCCCGCATCTGCCGGAGATTGAAGCGCTCTATGAGTCGATCCCGCTCATTATCCACATGCACGGTGACCTCTCCTACGGGCTGTTTCTGGATAATACGGGCCGGAGTGATTTCGACATGCGCTCGCACGGCATTGCTTTTACCATTGGCTGCTCTACGGGAGCGTACGATATCTATTTCATTAATGGGCCCGAAATGAAGGATGTCGTCCGAAGATACACCACGCTCACCGGCCGGATCGCACTTCCGCCCAAGTGGGCGCTCGGTTATCACCAGTCCCGCTACAGTTACATGAATCAGCAGGAGGTGCTGCAGCTGGCCAAGACCTTCCGTGAGAAGAACATCCCATGCGATGTGATCTATCTGGATATCCACTATATGGACGAGTACCGCGTATTCACCTTCGACCCTGTCAACTTCCCTGATCCGCAGACAATGATCTCGGAGCTTGCGGAGCTGGGTGTGCGCATTGTCCCGATTGTCGATCCCGGAGTCAAAAAAGACCCCAAATACGAGGTGTATAAGCAAGGGGTGCTGGAGAAGCATTTCTGCCGCCGCCTGGAGGGCGATATTTTCTTCGGTGAGGTGTGGCCGGGGATCAGTGCCTTTCCTGATTTCAGCGACAGCCGGACCGCCGAGTGGTGGGGAGATCTGCACAAATACTACACAGAGCTTGGCATTCAGGGCATCTGGAACGATATGAACGAGCCTGCGGTCTTCAATGAGACCAAGACAATGGATCTTGATGTGATGCATTTCAACAACGGGCGGCCGGTGACGCATGAGGAATACCATAACCTGTACGGGATGATGATGTCCAAAGCGACCTATGAGGGACTGGCCGAGCATATGGGGGGCGAGCGTCCCTTTGTGCTGACCCGTGCCGGGTATGCGGGCATCCAGCGCTATGCGGCCGTATGGACAGGTGATAACCGCAGCTTCTGGGAGCATATGGCGATGGCGATGCCGATGGTGCTGAACATGGGGCTGTCAGGGCTGGCCTTCTCGGGGCCGGATATCGGCGGGTTCGCTCATCATACGTCGGCGCAGCTGCTGGTGCGGTGGACGCAGATGGGCGTGTTTTTCCCCTACTGTCGGAATCACTCCTCCATCGGGACGCTGCGCCAGGAGCCGTGGTCCTTCGGGGAAGAGGTGGAAGGGATTCTGCGTGAATTCATCGGGCTGAGGTACCGCTGGATGCCGCATTTGTATAATCTTTTTCATGAAGCGGAAATGAGCGGTCTGCCTGTCATCCGTCCGCTGGTGCTCGAATATCCGCGTGATCCGCATGTCTCTAACCTGTGCGACCAGTTCCTGCTGGGTGAAAATGTGCTGATTGCCCCGGTCTACCGCCCGGATACGGATCACCGCTCCGTCTATCTGCCCGAAGGCTGCTGGCTGGATTATTGGGACGGGGAGGTCCATGAGGGCGGGCGTCACATTCTTGCGGCTGCACCGCTGCACATCATGCCGATGTATGTGAAGGCCGGCAGCTTCGTGGCCGAAGGCCCGCTGAGACAGTATGCGCTGGAGGACACGGAGGAGACGATCATCTTCCACCTCTACGGGGCGGAAGCGGCTGCGGGCTTCTCTTCGTCCTTCAAGCTGTATGAGGATGATGGCCACAGCTTCAGCTACCGCAAGGGGCAGTATACGGAGCTTACCGTACAGGCTGAAGGCGAGGAAGGCGCACTGGTGCTGAAGTGGGCATATGCGGTGCATGACTATAAGCCGCGCCGTGAGACGCTGCGGTTCGCGCTCTGCTATCCGTTCTTCACCGCAGCTGCGGTGGACGGACTATCGGAGATCAGCCTGGAGCAGCTGAATGAGGGGGCGCTAGGCTGGGCCCGGAACGGCAAGAACGGCGCGATCATCGTTCAGGTAGCAGATGCTGCCGTGGGCGGGGAGCTGCGGATTCTGGCAGGTACGGATTAGTGTGCGGTAAAGGTAATCCATAAGAGCTGTGTAGCATAGCACGGATTGGCGGGAGTTTAGGACCGGCTTCGCCTGGAAAGAGGGCGGGCCGGTTCTTTGTGGTGGTTGGGGGGAGAAGGCTGCCCGGCAAGGAAGGAATGAGGTATAATCCTGCCCGAATTGCAACAATCCCTACAGTATTGCGAGCATAACTCCGAAATGTTGCTAGAAATGCATTAATCCTGCTCCCCAAAGCGGCTATGGGAGAGAATTGCTGACATTCCTGCAACATTTCCCCTGAAAGCCAACTATTCATAAGCCGGAGTTGATATTTGTGCAACAATTTGGCTCTTTGCATCATTTTTGTGGCCCGTCTGCTGCTGAGGAAGTAACGCTAACTGAACTGTAAGGGCCGCTCGGAACAAAAATCTGCTGTAAATCGCAGAAAAAGCATAGAAAGGTTTTTAAATATATGGTTTTTCGTATAAGATGAAGGGATGAAGAAAAAGTTGCAGCAATAACCTGAGCGTTCATGGAATGGTTGTACAGTTCATGCTGCCGGTGCAGCCTCATAATATACTTTTCGCGCAGAAGGGGACAGTCTTTCGGTCTGGAAGGGCTGGCTCTTGCTGTCTGCTCACAAGAATGGAGATTAACCAACAATGATTAAGCATCTGTATGCAATATGGTTAGGGGACGTATTATTCTGCTTCTCGGGCGAAACCTCCGAGCCGAAGGTGGACGCATGGACACGCGTGATCAAACGGCTGGAGCTCCGCAGTGGCTGGCGTCCTTTTGCGGGTGCTGCACTGCGGCTGGCGGAAGTGAAGTATCCTGCGGCCGCCGCCGTGGAAGGCAAACCGGCGCGGCGCGGACTGCCCGGACGCACGCTGGAAGGGCTGGCGCTGTCGCCGAAGGATGCCTTCGAGCTGCTGCTGGCCTGGGATGAGCAGGCCAGCCGTGCCCAGGGCATTGAACCCGGGGGAGAGCTGCGCTACTGGTCGGCAGCCGCCCGCTTCGCGCTGGAGCTGATGGGCAAGGGCGGGATTGTGCCCGGCGCCCAGCCGCCGCGCAAGGTCGGCTCGCGGCGGCGCGGCGGCGAACAGGCTGCTGCCGTGTGCTGGTCACCGGCGTTCCGGGAAGAGGCGGATAAGGAGTTCTTCCTGCAGATGGCGGCCTCTATGCCGGTGCTTGCACTTGGCACACACGTAGCTGAGGAAGGCGACCTGTCCTCGCGGGAGGAAGCGGGCGGGTATGTGCTGTATTCCTTCCTGCAGGCGGTCATGACCGCCGAGATCAAGAATGTGGTTGCCGCTCATGAGAGCGCGCTGTCGCCGTATAAGGCCAATTACCGCCGCGGCTATTCTCCGCTGACGGAGCTGTGGTGGAACAGTCTGCTCACGGGCAGCCGGGATATCCCTGTGCAGGGGACCCCGGCTGAGGTGACGGAGCTGCTGGCCGTGGTGAACGAGACGGCGGGCCATGAGGTGCCGCATTTCGAGACTGAGGAGGCCCGCAGCGGACAGCTAAGCCTGGGCCTGCGGCTGGAGCCTCCGGCGGAGGAGAGCGAGCTGTGGCAGCTGACCTTCTGGGCGGAGAGCCGGGAGGAGGGGGAATTCTGGATTCCGGCGGAAGCGGTGTGGAGCAGCCGGGAGCGGGAATTCACCCTATGGGGCAAGCGTTACCGCAATATTCAACAGCAGCTGCTGGCTGCGCTGGGACGGGCGGCGAAGACTTCGCCGGACATCCGGCGCTCGCTGGCTGAACCGGCCCCGCGCGGGATTGAGCTGCCGCCGGAGCGGCTGTATTTCTTCCTGAAGGAGAGCGTGCAGCAGCTGCGGGAACGGGGAATTACCGTGCAGATGCCTTCGCGCTGGAGCAAGGAGGGACGGCGGCGGATCGGCATGAGAATGAAGATGCAGCAGCCCCCGGCGGGTGCAGCGGATGGCCTGGTGCAGTCTGCGCTGGGTATGGAAGAGCTGATCTCTTTCCGTATTGAAGCCTCTCTGGGAGATTCAGACATCACAGAGGAGGAACTGAATGCCCTGGTGGAAGCCGGCGTGCCCTTTGTGCGCTTCCGGGGAGAATGGATTGAGGTGGACCCGAAGGAAGTTCGTCAGGTCCTGAGATATATTAAGCGTGGTGAGAGCGGAGAGATGACCGCAGCCGACTGGATGCGCCTGGAGGCTGAAGATGGTGAAGAGCGGCTGTGGAAGGGCATGTCGGTTACCGGCATGGAGACCTCTGGCCTGCTGGCCTCCCTCATGCACGGCGATGTGCTGCGCGGGATGCCGCTGCGTCCGGTGCCGGAGGATCTGAACGGAACGTTGCGGCCCTATCAGGAGCGAGGTTATCAGTGGCTTACGGCACTCAGCAATCTCGGCTTCGGCGTCTGCCTGGCTGATGACATGGGTCTCGGCAAAACCGTGCAGGTCATCACCTGCCTGCTCGACCAGGCGCTGAATGCCCCGCCGGGCGAGAAGCAGGAGCCTGTGCTGATCCTCTGCCCGACCTCGCTGCTGGGCAACTGGCAGCGGGAATTGCAGCGCTTCGCGCCTTCGCTTAGCTTGCATATTCACCATGGAGGGCGGCGGGTGCGCGGTGAAGGTTTCAGAGAGCTGGCAGCCAGCCATAAGATTGTGCTGACCACCTACCATTTGGCGGGCCGGGACAGCGAGGATCTGGCCGGGGTACGCTGGTCTACCGTTGTGCTGGATGAAGCGCAGTACATCAAGAATCACCGCACCAAGCAGGCGCAGAGCGTCATGAAGCTGAGCGCGCCGCACCGGATCGCAATGACCGGGACTCCGGTGGAGAACCGGCTGGGCGAGCTGTGGTCGATTTTCCATTTTCTCAACCCCGGTTATCTGGGGACGTATCATTCCTTCCGCCAGCGTTATGTGTCGGGAGAGGGCGGCGAACGGCTGCGTGAGCTGCACCGGCTGGTCTCGCCCTTCCTGCTGCGGCGTCTGAAGAGCGACCCGGATATCTCGAAGGATCTGCCGGAGAAGCTTGAGCTGAAGTCTTATTGTCCGCTTACGGAGACACAGGCCGCGCTCTATCAGGGGGTAGTGGATGAGATGCTAGGCGTCATCGGCGAGCGTTCGGGCATGGCCCGGCGGGGGCTGGTGCTGTCTTCCCTCACCAAGCTGAAGCAGATCTGCGATCATCCCCAGCTGTTCCGCAAGGACGAGGGGCGGAGCCTGCGCAGTGAGCCTTCGGGCAAAATGGACGTCATGTTCGAGGTGCTCGACAGCATCTCTGAGCTTGGTGAATCGGCGCTGATCTTCACCCAGTATGTGGCGATGGGCGAGCTGCTGGTCAGCCGGCTGGCCAGACGATACGGGCAGACGCCGCTGTTCCTGCATGGCGGCATCTCGAAGCGCGAGCGCGACGAGATGGTGCATGCTTTTCAAGAGGGGGACGGTCCGGCTTTCTTCGTTCTGTCGCTTAAGGCGGGAGGCGTAGGCCTCAATCTGACACGGGCGAATCATGTGCTGCATTATGACCGCTGGTGGAACCCGGCTGTAGAGAATCAGGCGACGGACCGCGCCTTCCGGATTGGACAGCACAAGAATGTGCAGGTGCATAAGCTGATCTGCCAGGGGACGCTGGAGGAGCGGATCGACGAGCTGATTGAACGCAAAAAGAGCCTGTCCGAGCAGGTCGTTGGCTCCGGTGAGAACTGGTTAACCGAGATGTCTAACCATGAGCTCAAAGAGCTGATTGAACTCCAGGGACAGGACTGGATGTAAACAGGGCAATAGATTGTAAGGCAGAAGGAGGCAACATCTATGAATGAGCTGCTGGAGCTGCGGCTGGAGGTGCTGCCCGGGGTCATTAAGGCCACCGGGAGTGTGGGGCCTGCTGCTGAAGGGGCAGACAGACGCAGCAGCAAAGCCGGAGCAGAGATAGAGAAGCAAGGGGAACAGGGCCAGCGGGAGGTTGTTACTCTGCGTATTCCGCAGTGGACACCCGCCCGGAAGAATGAAGTGCTGCATCAGCTCGCTGCGCATCCGGGCGAATTGTATGATCTGCTGCAGGGCAGCCTGAATGGCGGGCTTGCTGCGCTGGAGCTGCTGCCTGTAGATGACGAGCTGAGGCTGGCTGCAGAGGAACAGGGCACGGGTCTGCTGCCTGCTGAGGAACTGGTGCAGCGGGTCCGGCAGCAGCTGACCCAGGAGCCGCTGCTTGCGTTCGCCCTGCGCGGACTGTCCAAGGAAGAGCTGCTCTCCGGCGTATTCGCCCTGTGGGCGGAGCGGGAGAACGAGCGGAGCGCTGAAGACGACGCGCCTGCGTCTGTGTCTCTCGCGTCCGAGCTGGCCCGGTTGGAGCGCAAGGGCCCGGCCGTATCCTCTGGAGAGTGGCTGGCCGAGGCAGCGGCTGAGGGCTCTCTGCACCAGCCGGGGCCGCTGTTTCACGAGATCTCCTCCCGTCCGTTTCCGGCTATGCCTGAGGTAATGGAGCCGGAGGAGGATTGGAGCGTGCTCCTGCCACAGACACCCAAGGCGCTTGAAGGGCTTGCGCTGCTGATGCGCCGGGTCTCGGAAGCCGCCGCGAAGCGTGCGGCGGGCTTGAATAAGCTGTAGCGGCACGGCTTTGTGAGGTGGACCTAAGTATGCTGTAGGTGCATGGGTTCGTCTGTAGATTGCACCAATAGGTGGGTAGGATTGAATGAGCTATAGTCTGAATTGTTTATCTGCGGCGACTGAAACTGCTCTTAAGTAATGTAGAGTGTAGACTAGGCCGGCTGGAGTGAGTTGGATTCGGAGGCCGGGATACGAACGTAAGAGATAGTGTTTCAAGTAACATTAGTTATGAGAGTAGCGCACCGGGAGTTAGTTGGCTGCACGAGAATGAAAGGGATAAATCCCTCTGAATCAGCCAGAAGTCGGCGTGTGGACATTTAGCTAATATTCAGCAGGCGGGAATGAGGAGCAGAAGTGCACCTGAATTAGCGGAAAGTGGGCAGCAGGCGGGAATGAGGAGCAGAAGTGCACCTGAATTAGCTGAAAGTGGGCAGCAGGCGGGAATGAGGAGCAGAAGTGCACCTGAATTAGCCGAAAGTGGGCTGTAGGCGGAAATGAGGAGCAGAAGTGCACCTGAATTAGCCGAAAGTGGGCAGCAGGCGGGAATGAGGAGCAGAAGTGCACCTGAATTAGCCGAAAGTGGGCAGCAGGCGGGAATGAGGGGCAGAAGTGCCCCTGATTTAGCCAAACTGGATGGTAGGGCGGCCCTCCCACATCAAGCCAGCCAAACAAAAGAGGAGCACAAAGGTGCCCCTCTTGCAGCCGGATAACGGCCTGGCTGCGGCCATTTTATCCTAGGATTATGTCTGTTCGTTGCCGCCTTTGCCTTCTGACAGCTCCAGAATCTCCCGGCGCAGGCGGAGCATCTTCTGGTCCAGTTCATCGGCAGCACGGGCGGCTTCCTTCAGCTCCTCGGCCACATGGGAGGGCAGCTGTTTGTCGAATTTATAGTAGAGAATATGCTCCATGCTGGCCCAGAAATCCATGGCTAACGTACGCAGCTGCATTTCTGCCTTCACCCAGCGGGTGCCATCAAGCAGTACCAGCGGTATAGCCACGATAAGGTGCAGGCTCTGGTAGCCGTTTGGCTTCGGGTGGGCAATATAATCCTTAATCTCAAGCACACGGATATCCTCGCGGGCGCACAGGTGGTCCACCAGCCGGTAGATATCCTTCACGAAGGCGCAGACAATCCGCATCCCCGCAATATCATGGATGTGCTGCTCCATATTATCCAGGTTAAGCTCATAGCCCTTGCGCTGCATTTTTTGCACAATGCTCTTCGGTTCTTTGATCCGGCATTTCACATGCTCAATCGGGCTAAAGCCGTCACGCACCTGCCACTCGGTCCGGATGATATCGATTTTATTCTCAAGCTCATTCAGAGCATGACGGTACAGCGCCGGCAAAGCCTTGAAATTCTCAACCTGCTTGGCGAAATCCTCGTTAATCTGCCACTTCTGCATATCCTTCACATGGACCTGCAACTTGTTCAATGTTACTTGTGTACTATCATATTCTTCCACTGAAACTCTCCCGGTTTTCGTTATTTGTGACTGTAGACCATGAATGGATGACTACGGCAATCTTATACAGCGCTAGCTGCGGTTCTGATTCTATTTTAACCGATGTACAGCCCCGGAAGCAAAATAAAACCGTAACCCTGACCGAAGAGAAACATTCTTCCCTCCGGCGCGTATTAGCACAGTATAGGCATTAAGCCGTCCTTATGGCGCAGCTCCGTTCATCCTTATTTGTTGGTGGGAGAGCCTGTGCCGTAGCCTTCATCCTGATAGCCTGTGTTGTCCAGCTTCTGCAGGACGTTCAAGCCTTCGATCTGAAGGCGGGTCTCGTCAGTGCCATGGTCGTGCAGATACTGGAACAGGCGGATGGTGGCTTCATCGAACTGCTCTGCGGCATCATCATGATCGGCTGACTTGTAGGGAACCAGAGCACGCCGGAAGGCGTAGTCATCCCCGCTGGCCAGATCGGCCAGAAGATCCTGAAGCACAGTCAGGCCGTCACTGGACAGCAGAACCTCGTACTCACTGGAGTCGCCTCTCTCTTCCTGAATCAGACCGTGATTCACAGAGACGAAATATCGGTTAAGGTTATCGTCAGGCACAATTCATCCCTCCATCATTCGATAATGTACGGGTACGCAGGAACGGATCCAGCAGAAGGCAATATGTATGATTGCTTCTTCCGCAGCATACTCATTCCAATAAGAACGCTAGCCGCCTCTACTTGGTATTTACCACATGACGACAAATAATGAATCTGCCGTGGACTTTTGGTATGATAGAATCACGTTTCCGCTGCTGCGTGGAGCGGCAATCGGAATGTAAGGATATACGCGGCTGCGAATCAGCCTATTCTCACTCTGGAGAAGGAGGAACTACAATGAATTTACTGCAACGCATTAAAGACGGTGCCAGCCGGGTGAGTGAAAAAGCGCAAAGCTCGGTGGAAGTGAGCAAGCTGAATGGGCAGATTTCGGATATTGAGCATGAGATGCAGGTTGAATTTCTGAAAATGGGGAAGCTCTTCTACGAGGGATATCGTTCAAGGGATATGTCGGTGGCTGAAGGCCAGATGATCGAGCTTGCGCGGGGCTGTAACAAGCTGCAGGAGCAGATCGAGGACGTACGCTCAAGAATTGCCGAATTGAGAAATGAACGCTTGTGCGCCTGCGGTCAGATCGTAGGGCTGGATGCCAATTTCTGTCCGCATTGCGGACGTAAGCTGGAAGCACGCAAGCCGGAAGATAAGGAGATTTCACTGCGTAAAGAGCCGTCATCGGCGGCCGCCGCTACTGCAGCACCGCCCGTGGTTACCGTACATACGGTGCTGGAGCATGAAGATGAAGAAGACCAGTACTACGGTGAGGAAGAGCTGACCGAAGCGGAACGGGAGCTGGCCAGAAGACCCGAAGCACGTGTGCAGTATGCGGAGGTGCTGCCTGAACTGGAGGAAGACGCAGAGCTGGAGGAAGCGGACCGGATGGCTTCAGGTTCTGACCGGAGCCGCCGGGAGGCAGATGAACTGGAACGGGAACGGGAGCGGCAACTCGAGCTGGACCGCCGGATCAGGGACTGGAAGGCAAGTGAGCCAGCCGAAGAGCGGGTAGCCGGAGACGCGGATACACGGGAGATCGTGAATTGCCAGATCTGCCGCGCCGATCTGCCGAAGGGCTCCATGTGGTGCCCGCGCTGCGGCTCGGAGCAAATATAGACAGGGTAGTACTGACAGCTTAGGGGGACAACATAGATGGAACAGTTGCTGCTGCATCTGCGCAATTTGGGTTTCACAGAGATGGAATCCAAAATTATGGTTGAGCTGGCCACCAAGGGCCAGGCTTCGGGCTACGAAGTGGCAAAGCAGCTAGGAGTATCAAGATCGAACGTATACGCGGCGCTTCAGCGCCTGACTCAGCAAGGCTACGTGCGCTGCGGAGAAGGGGAGCCGGCACGCTACAGTGTGCTGGACCCGGAAGAGCTGGCCACGATGATATCCGGCCGGGTGCAGGCCTCGCTTGCCTATATGGAGAGTGAAATGCCGCGCGGAGGTCCGGTCAGCCCCTCCTTCTACAACGTGGAGGGTGACCGGAATGTCATTGGAGAGCTGGTCCGCCAGCTGAATCTTGCCGCTCAGGAGATTGTAGTGGATGTGTGGCGGGAGGAAGCCTCGCTGCTGCGCAGTGAGCTTGAGCAGGCGGAGAAGCGCGGAGTGAAGCTGCTCTGGGCCTTTGACGGCGGTGATGCTGTGCCGGCACCTTATCCGGTATGGCCGCCCCTGCCGGGGAAGCCGGAACGCAGCGGAGGCCGGAAGTTCTCCTTCGTCGTGGACCGGAGCTGGTGCATGCTCGGCATGCGTTATGAGGACGGGAGCGCCCAAGCCGTGATTACCGAGCATCCGGTGCTGGTGGAGCTGCTGCTCAAATCTTTTACACAGGAATTGGTATTGTTCGAGCTGGAGGAAGATATGGGCCCCGAACTGCAGCGACGCTACGGGGAGCGCTATAGCCGGATCTACAGCAAATATGTGCTGCATGATCAGGAGAAATCGGGTGAAGAGCCGGAGGAATAGGGCTGCAATAGTAAGTGCCCAAGTTCACTAAGCGAGGGAGGTGACAAGCATGGAGTGTATCGTTCATTTTGAGGTGCAGCATACAGAGGGCGTCAAGCCGCTGCGCGGACTGCTGTTCCTGGAAGAGGGCAAGACCCCGGAAGAACGGGAGCTGGTGGAGATGTTCAAGGACATGAAGTTCAACGTCCGGCTGGATGACCGGGAGAAATGGATCTTCAAGCCCGTGGCTCCGGGAGAAAGTTATTCCGAGATCCGCATTACCAGCTTTGACAACGGCAAGAAGAGCAGCAAGCCGGAGGGCGAGCTGAAGTCGATTGTCGGCAACCTGCTGCCCCAGAAGCCAACCGGGATATAACCGGGGCAGCGGGGTTCCAGCGGTTTTTGTCCGCCAACAGAATTATTGCTGCCAGCGGAGGATATCTTTGTGAAGAAGGTCGTTTCCTGCACCAAGCAGGAAACGGACCCGGCGGAAACGTGAAGTACGTAACAAAGAGCAGGCTCAGGGGAATACCCGGGGCCTGCTCTTTGTGTTAGGAGAAATATCATTCCAACTTCTTCATTAGCCAGACCAATCTGCTCCTAACGGACCTGAGAGACCTTATCCCCTGGAAAACACCACTTTTGGTGTCTTAACGGACCGAGGAGACTCTAAGGTAGCTCAAAACGATACTTAAGAGCGGTATTTCAGAGAATAAGGTCCGTGTGGTCCGTTCCTTGCCTGATTTATGACTTTCATCCAGAATAAGAGCGCCTCAGTCCGTTACGCGGAGCCACATATGTGCCCAGCCCCACCGCGCCTGTCCTAGACGCTGGCGTGACAGGAACCGGGCCCGGCTTCGCCCGGTGCCCCGGCTGCCGCGAGCGGCGAGAGCACGCGCAGCGCGCCCGGCTCGCAAGCCACGGCCAGCGGCGCCGTGCCGAGCGCTTCGCCGTCGCCGATGGCGTGGCGCGGCTGCGCGAAGCTCACGGCTACGCTGCGTCCGCGCAGCATCGTGACATAGGGCAGCTTCGTGTGCCTGCCCTTCACCACCGTCGGGAACAGCCGCAGCAATTGCCCGCGGCTGACCCCGTGTACAACGCAGACGTCAAGCAGGCCGTCGCCTGATTCCGCCTGCGGGCAGATCAGCAGCCCGCCGCCGTAGCTGGGCAGGTTGCAGACCGAGACCAGCCACGCCTGGTCATAGGCTTGCTCCTTCCCGTCGCAGGTCACGCTGACGCGGCAGGGCTTGAAGGTCATCAGCGTATGCAGCACGCCGATGATATAGGCTAGGCGCCCGGCGCCAATGGCGTTGCACAGCCGCTTGTAGCGGCTGCCGTTCACATTGACGGCCACCTGCGCGTCGAAGCCGCTGGCCACCGCCGTCAGGGTGAGCCGGCCTGCCGCGCTGAGCAGATCGGCTTCGATGCAGTGTTCCTGCAGCGCGGTGTCCAGCGCTGCCTCGGGCGCGAGCGGGATGCTGAACCCGCGCGCAGTGTCATTGCCCGAACCCGCCGGGATGACTCCCAGCGGGACCCCCCTGCGCCGCAGTGCGCCCAGCACACTGTGGATCGTGCCGTCGCCGCCGACAATGATGGCGGCGCGCCAGTCCTCGCGGCGGGCAAGCGTCTGCAGCACCTGATCCTCTGCGCTGTCAGCGCTCTGGGTGAACAGCGCTTCATACGGAACAGCCCGCGCCGCAAGCAAGGCCTGTACGGTGTGCCAGGTCCGCCGCCCCGCCCCGCCGCCGGAGCGGGAATTTATGATGAACAAATACATGGATGCTTCCCCCAGCCTGTAGATTCCTGCATGTCTTATCCCATTGTAAGGAGCGGGCAGGCAAAAGGGAAACTATTTTCTGCTGCACACAGCTACAGCTGCCGCAGCTGGCTTTCGGCGATCTCCCCCACCCAGGGAAGCTTGAACCATCTGCTGCCGAGGGCATGGTAAATCATCAGCAGCCAGACTGCGAAGCTGCATAGGGAGATCAGGGCGCCCGCCACATCACCGAGAAGCGGAATGAAACCGCTGAGCACATGGGCGATCATAAGCGCTCCGAAGGCAATCAGGGATTGAAGCGAGTGGAACAGGACGAAGCGGCTGCGCTTCTCCAGAGCAAGGAAAATAATTGCCCCGATAAACGGGAAGAAATAACACAAGGCAGCGGCAATGTTATCGGGCAGTCCGGTGGATGATCTGAAAGGCGTCAAAGGGCTCACTCTCCTTGGAATGTAGAGGAAAAGGCAAATTACATTCGTGCTTCTTCCCTACAAGCCTATGAGGTGTACAGGCAAAGTATGAGCCGTGCGGAGATGCTGTCCAATAATTTCTGCGGATAAGGGGCATACTAATGTCAGGATCACAAACAGTTGGGCAAGCATATACTATAAAAAATTTCCATTTGTATTTTTACATGGAAAGGTGGAAGTTAATCTGGAATATGATACAATATAACGATAAGGCCCGAAAGGAGTGATTCAGCAAGTGGCTCTTCGGGTAATTAAAGTGTCAAGGTGTCTTTGCAGTGGGACATCCTTACTCTCAGCCCAAATCACGACGAACCTGCTTCACCGGCAAGGCGGATTTCCAAGTTCATGGAATGGTAGTCTGGACGGGTAATGCAAGCCGCGTATGTGTAATGGTTTCTTACTTGCATTTCAAGGTTACGGCGAACTTTTCATCATGCATTCTCTACAACGGAGCATTCATTTTCAATGTTTTGGGAGGGAACTGATCATGGCAAGTAAAGGTCATAACGAAGTCAAGGAAAGTCTGCGGGAAATGACACGTATTTTCCGGCCCAAAGATCCCAAGAAATTTGTGAAAGAGTACGTCCGGAAGTATCGGATCACGGGAGGCTATGAGGAAGAGCTGACCATGGTTGTGGAGCATGAGCTGGTTAGAATGAATTCTTCCGTCTCCTGAAGAAGCCGGCAGAGCGAGTGATTCTGTTTCTTGCTGTTTGATGCCGACAACTACATTTAATCTATATTCAAGCGATAACATCCATAGCGAAGCATCCATGAGGATTCTCATAAACCGTGCCCGGGCAGCGTGCTGCTTCTGGAATCGGTTTTTTTTGTATGCAATTTGCAGATCATCTTCGTATGTCAAATGAATGTTTAGACACAAATACATATGAATACGCTTCAGAAGTAGTTTAACAGTTTTCCGGAAAAATTGAAAGCGCTTATAAAATCAGTATTGACAAGCTTTCCGCGACTCCAAAATGATTATGTGAATTTGTTGTGAACGATTGACAAAACCGTAGACCGAACTTATATTAATAGTGATTGTTATAATTGACAGGAAAATACTCTAATCTACGAATTCGGGAAAAGCGGGGTAGATCAATGATGAAAACGTGGCAGGCTGGTAAGCGGCTTCTTCCCATGACAGCAGCACTTGGACTCCTTCTGGCCGGATGCGGGCGGGAGGACTTGTCGGTACTCAGACCGCAGGGACCCGTAGCGGAAAGCTCTTACGGACTGATGAAGCTGTCGATCACGATCATGATTGTGGTGCTGCTGATCGTCTTCTCCATTGCGGCTTATGTATGGATTCGCTTCCGCCGGAAGAAGGATCAGGATGAGATTCCTAAGCAAGTGGAGGGGAGCTTCAAGCTGGAGGTGCTATGGACAGTCATCCCGCTTATTCTCGTCATTGTGCTGGCGATTCCTACAGTGAAGGTGGTCTTCGCTGCCGGCAATGATCATTCGGATGACAAGGACGCCATCAAGGTCAAGGTGACCGGCCACCAGTACTGGTGGGAGTTCGAATATACGGATTACGGAATAACGACCGCGCAGGATCTGATTATTCCTACAGGTAAGCACATTGCCTTTGAGCTCAGCACCAAGGATGTGCTGCATTCCTTCTGGGTACCCTCGCTGGCCGGGAAAATGGACACCAATCCCGACGGCACGGTGAACCGCTTCAGCTTCAGTGCGCCGAATGAAGGCGTTTACCGGGGGAAATGCGCGGAGCTGTGCGGACCCTCCCACGGGTTCATGGAGTTTAAGGTGAAGTCGGTCAGCGGTGAGGCCTTTGACAAGTGGGTGGCTTCGATGAAGGCGCCGGAGTCTGTAATGCCGGAGGACCCGGTGCTGGCTGAGAAGTTCAAGTCCCAGTGCCTGAGCTGCCATGCGATTGGCAGCATGCCTGCATCACCGGTGGCTCCAAGCCTGACCGGAATCGGCTCCCGTGAATCCGTTGCCGGGATTCTGCTTAATGATGACACCCGCGAAGACGGGGCCCCGGTCCTGGAGAATCTGAAGACCTGGCTGCATGATCCGCAGAGCGTGAAGCCCGGCAACAAGATGCCGAGCCCGAAGGATATGGGCTTAAGTGATGAAGAGATCGACGGCATTGCCGAATATCTGGCCGGTTATACGCTGGACTAGGGGACTACGACTGAAGCGGAAGCAGCATATTTGATAAGGGGGTACGTTCTTTGGCTCACGCAGCGCAATCCTTGCAGCCCTCCCAGCCCTTGAAGCCCGGCCACAGTGCCAAGCGGCATACCGGGCTGATGGACTGGATTACCACCGTCGACCACAAAAAAATAGCCATCCTGTATCTATGGGCCGGCGGCCTTTTCTTCGGCATTGGCGGCCTGGAGGCGATCCTGATCCGTATTCAGCTGATCAAGCCGATGAATACCTTCCTGGATGCCCAGACCTTCAACGAGCTGATTACCATGCACGGCACGACTATGATCTTTCTTGGCGTCATGCCGGTCATTTTCGCGCTGATGAATGCGGTGATTCCGCTGCAGATCGGCGCGCGGGATGTCGCCTTTCCTTTTCTCAACTCGCTGGGCTTCTGGACCTTCCTGTTCGGCGGTCTTCTGCTTAACCTGAGCTGGGTGATGGGCGGCGCGCCGGATGCGGGCTGGACGGCCTATACCCCGCTATCGAGTACGGGCTACAGCCCCTCGCACGGAGTGGACTTTTATACGATAGGGCTGCAAATTGCCGGCCTCGGTACACTGATTGGCGGGATTAACTTCCTGGCTACCATCATCACGATGCGTGCACCGGGGATGTCCTTCATGCGGATGCCGATGTTCGCCTGGGCTACCTTCATTACCTCAGCCATTATACTGTTTGCATTCCCTGCGGTTACCGTAGGACTTGTCCTGCTTACCTTCGACCGGATTCTGGACGCCAATTTCTTCAATGTTGCCGGCGGGGGCAATCCCGTGCTGTGGCAGCATATCTTCTGGATCTTTGGCCATCCCGAAGTGTATATTCTGATTCTCCCGGCCTTCGGCATCATCTCCGAGGTCATTCCGACCTTCTCGCGCAAGCGGCTGTTCGGGTACAGCTCCATGGTCTTCGCGACAATTCTGATCGCCTTCCTGGGCTTCATGGTCTGGGCGCATCATATGTTCACCACCGGCCTCGGTCCGGTCGCGAACGCCTTGTTCTCCGTCTCTACCATGCTGATTGCCGTCCCGACAGGGATCAAGATCTTCAACTGGCTGTTCACCATGTGGGGCGGACAGGTGCGGTTCACGACCCCGAATCTGTTCGCGGCCGGGTTCATTCCTACCTTCACGATGGGCGGGGTAACCGGGGTGATGCTGGCCTCCGCGCCGGCAGACTTCCAGTTCCATGATACGTACTTCGTGGTGGCGCATTTCCACTATGTAATCGTTGGCGGTCTGGTGCTCGGGCTGTTCGCAGGTCTGCACTACTGGTGGCCGAAGATGTTCGGGCGGATGCTCAGCGAATCCTTGGGCAAGTGGACCTTCTGGACCTTCATTATCGGGTTCCACTTAACGTTCTTCGTGCAGCATTTCCTGGGACTGATGGGGATGCAGCGGCGCGTATTTACCTATTTGCCGAACCAGCAGTTCGATACGCTCAACCTGGTCAGTACGGTGGGGGCGTTCCTGATGGGAGTGGGCATGATTATCTTCCTTGTAAATGTGTTCTTGACCTCCAGACGGCCGGCAGATGCGCCGGAAGACCCGTGGGAAGACGGGCGGACCCTGGAATGGACGATTCCTTCGCCGCCGCCGGAATATAACTTCAAGCAGACGCCGCTGGTGCGGGGCCTGGATGCTTTCTGGAAAGAGAAAATGGCCGGGCATAAGGCGATGACCCCGGCGGAGCCGGTTGGTCCGATTCATATGCCGTCAGCCACGATTCTGCCGTTCCTGATGTCAGTCGGTATCTTCATTGCGGGCCTTGGCTTTATGTTCAGCCGTGATGAATTCAGCAGCAGCATCATGAGCTTCCTGTTCAATAATTATATTGTTACGGCGCTGGGGCTTCTTATTACCTTCGGATCGATGCTGATGCGGTCGCTGTTCGACGATCACGGCTGGCATATTGAACCCGAAGAGCTGGAAGGAAGGTGAGCAGAGATGACAACGGCACATGCTGAAGCGGCGGACGGTACACTCCCGCATGAACCCGAGAAAGCGACCCTGGAAGGACGCAATAAAGTGCTGGCCTTCTGGCTGTTCCTCGGAGGGGAGGCGGTGCTCTTCGGCACCCTGTTCGCTACCTTCCTGGCGCTGCGCAATCAGACGAATGAGGGACCCTCTGCGGCTGAGCTATTCCATCTGCCGCTGGTTGCGGCAGCGACCTTCCTCCTCCTGGTCAGCAGTCTGACCAGTGTGTTCGCCATTCAGGCCATGCACCGGGGGAATGTGGCCCAGCTACGGAACTGGCTGGTGGTGACTGTCCTGCTCGGCCTTGCCTTCCTGATCCTGGAGATCTACGAGTTCAGTGTATACATCCGGCATGAGGAATTCGGGATGACGACGAGTGCGTTCAGCTCGGCCTTTTATACGCTGGTCGGGTTCCACGGTGCCCATGTCGCCTTCGGGATTCTGTGGATCTCCGTGCTGATTGGACAATTGGCGCATAAAGGCTTGACGGTCGTTACTGCACCGAAAATCTATGTCTCGGCGATGTATTGGCATTTCATTGATGTGGTGTGGGTCTTTATCTTCACAGTCGTATACCTGCTCGGAAAGGTGGGGTGAAGCCATGACGACGAAGCAGCCTTCTTCAGATTCTGCGGTGAAGCACCGGCACCGTCCGGAAGGACCGCAGCGGCATATTGTGGTGTTTGTGTTCTCGGTGGTGCTGACGCTGATCGCCTTTGCTGCGGTGGCGGCCGGAGGGGTGAATGCTACCTTTGCGATCATCCTGCTGCTGGTAATGGCTGTGCTGCAGGTGTTCCTGCAGATGGGCTTCTGGATGCATCTGAAGGACAAAGGGCATATGCTCCCGATTATCTTCATGCTGGGCGGCTTTTTTATCGCAGGCACCTGTATTGTAATGGCGCTCTATTGGGTATGGTGGGATTGATTCTATCTCCGGGGAGGTCTTGAGGATGATACCGGGATTGCAATATTTCAGCTTTACGGAACTATGGAGTCCGTTGTTTCTGGCCCTGATGCTCCTCCTGACTGCCGGATATTTTGTGCTGATCGGTCCGCTGGCCTCCCGTTTTGAGGGCAGCACTGCAGTCCCCTTCTGGCGGAGGGGGCTGTTCTTATGCGGAATGCTGGCCCTCTATCTTGCGCAGGGAGGACCTGTCAGTCTGCTGGGACATATCTTATTTTCCTTCCATATGGTGAGTATGGCCTTATCCTATCTGGTGGCGGTCCCGCTGATTATGCTTGGTATCCCCGACTGGTGCTGGCGCGCTCTGCTGCGGGTGAATCCGCTGAAGGGACTGGCTTTTCTCGCTAAGCCGGTAGTGGCGGCCCTGCTCTTCAATGGCCTGTTCTCGCTCTACCACATCCCGGCCATCCATGATTATGTCATGCTGCATTTCACCGTTCACCGTCTGTATTATGGCGTCCTGTTCCTGACCTCGGCACTGATGTGGTGGAATCTGATCAACCCCTTGCCGGAATACCGGGCGCTTAGTGGTCTGGGACAGGTGGGCTTCATCTTCCTGAACATGGTGCTGCTGACACCGGCCTGCGGGCTGATTATTTTTGCGGGCTCCCCCCTCTATGCTACGTATAGCGACCCGGGCACCTGGGCGAAGGCGATGGGCTACTGTGTACCGCAGAGTCCGGCTGCATTATTGCAGGCTTTTGGCGGTCCCGGCTTCTTCGGATCTCTGTCCCCCAAGGTAGATCAGCAGGTCGGCGGCATCGTGATGAAGTTCATTCAGGAATTTATTTTCGCCTCGATGCTTGCTTATGTGTTCTATCATTGGTATAAAAAAGAGAATGGACAGGAGGACACGGAAGTGTCCGCGCCATCCTCTGCCCTGGCGGAGGAGGTCTGACCTATAATGAGCTGGTAAGTACCGAGGGGGATATTCATGGATATTTTCACATTGTTTCCTACGATCAGTACATCGTTCATCGTCATAAGCGCGGTGCTGGTGGCCATCGGCTGGAGACAGATCATTCAAGGCAAACGCGAAGCGCACAAGAAGACGATGATTGCGGCTGCGGTGGCAGCGATTCTGTTCTTCCTGGTGTATTCGTCCAGAACGATATTCGTGGGCAATACCTCCTGGGGTGGTCCTGAGCATCTGACGACGATCTACCATGTCTTCCTGATCTTCCACATTATACTGGCTACCGTCGCTGCCGTATTCGGCATCACCACGCTGACACTCGGCTTCAAGGCCAAGTATGCCAAGCACCGCAAGTGGGGCAGAGTGACCTCCGTCATCTGGTTCATCACCGCTATTACGGGAGTCGCCGTCTATGTACTGCTGTATATCTTCTATCCTGGCGGACATACGAAGCCGGTCTGGGAGATTATCCTGGGCGCTTAAGCCGAGGGAAGAGAAGCCCGGGATGATATGGGAAAAGCCTGTCCATCTGTCGCTGCTGCGGGGGAGGGGCGGGCTTTTTTGGGATTAGGGGCTTGGAGTGGGCCGAATGTAATCGAAAAAACGATTACATTGAGCTGGCGGAGAGCGTATGGGCAAAATGTAATCGAAAAACCGATTACATTGGGCGGGCGGCGAGCGTGCAGGCGCAATGTAATCGAAAAACCGATCACATTGGGCTGGCGGAGGGTGTGCGTGCGAAATGTAATCGAAAAACCGATTACATTGGGCTGGCGGCGAGCGTATGGGCAAAATGTAATCGAAAAACCGATTACATTGGCTTGGCGAAAGCCTACCCGCCCGCCTGCTTCCGCCAAAAATCCAAAAAACCTGCAAGCTCCGAAAGAGAGCTTGCAGGCACCTGAATGAATCCAGAGCTACAACCGGAACGAAGACACCGTGCTCTGCAGCTCCTCGGCCAGGCTGGCCAGGGACTGGGCGGAAGAGGCGGTCTCTTCGCTGCTGGCAGCGGACTGCTGGGTGGTGGCGGAGATGCTCTCCACGGCAGCGAGGACGTTGGTGGACTGGGCTGCTTGTTCTTCGCTGGCGGCGGCGATTTCGGAGATTTTCTGGCCGGCGTTGTTGACCATCGTCACGATCTGATGGAACGAAACGCCGGTCTTCTGCGACAGCTCCGCACTCTCCTGCACAGCGCTCACGCTGTAGCGGGTATTCACCTGCATCCCCTTGATGATGCTGGTGATCTGCTTCGTGGCCTCGCCGCTACGCTCGGCGAGCTTACGGACCTCGTCGGCCACCACCGCGAAGCCGCGGCCCTGTTCCCCCGCTCTGGCGGCTTCAATGGCGGCATTCAGAGCAAGCAGGTTGGTCTGATCGGCAATATCCTCGATGACATCGATAATCTCGCCGACCTTCTGCGAGTCCTCCTCAAGCTTAGCCATCTGCCCGCTGACAGCCTGCATACTCTCCATCGACTCCTGAATGATGCTGTTCCCGTTCTCGGCAATCGTAACGGTCTCATCGGAGATCACCGAGGCCTGCTCGGTATTCTGGGCTACAGAGTGGATCGCGCTGGACAGCTCTTTGAATAACTCGCTGATGGTCCCGGCATCATCCGCTGTGGTTGTGCTGCCGCTTGCCACCTCTTGCGTACTGGCGGAGATCTCCTCGGCGGCGGCGGACAGGCTCTGGGAATGCAGCAGGATGGAGCCCACTGTGTTGCGGAGGTTGCTAACCATCTCGTTCACCTTGGCAGCCAGGATGCCGATTTCATCTCTGGTGTCGATATCGGATTGGCTGCGCAGGTCGCCGTCAGCCACCTTCGAGAGAACTTTGACAACCTTCGCCAGCGGATTAGAAATAATCCGGGAGATGATATACCCTAGCAGGATGCACAGAATGACTGCACCGATAATGATACTGAGGGTAATATTACGCGAAGAGCTATAGAGTGCGGCTCCATTCTGCCGGGCCTGATCCGCTTCCCTGGTGTTGGTGAGAATCAGCTCGTTCAGAATATTCTTCAAGGTATCGCCTTGGTTGTTAAGCGTGCTGCCGCGCAGCATCTCCAGCAGCTTCTCGTCCTGTCCCGTCAGGGAGAGGCTGACAAGAGAATCGTACGTTAACAGATAGTCATTCCATGCGGCTTCAAAAGGGGCAACGGCTTGAACCGATTCCGCGCTCAGCTTGGTTTTGCGGAAGGCCGCGATGTTATCGAGTACGTTCTGCTTCTCTTTTTTATAATCGTCCACCCGCTGCTGGCGTTCCTCAGGGGTCTTCTTAATGTACAGATCCCTGACGATAACGCGCATGACCGAGAAGCTGTTCTGTGAGCTTTGCAGGGAGGAGACGGGAACCAGATTGTTCACATACATATCATCCAGACTCTTATTAATCGAGCCGAGGTTGCTGAGACCGTAGAGGCCCACGAAGGAAAGAATGACAGCGACGGTCAGGAAGGACGAGATTAATTTCACGCTAGTTTTTAGATTATAGAACCATTTCATACCTGTTTCCCCCAGTAAAGATGATTTTGTTAAGCGAAGACTCCCGTATTGAAAAATAAGCTGGCTGTATCTATGATCAGAGCGATATTTCCATTTCCCAGGATGGTAGCTCCTGATATGTTCTCAGTCTTGCCCATGTAGGCGCCGAGCGATTTGATTACGATGTCCTGATTGCCGATAAGCGTATCCACGGCCAGTGCCAGCCGTTTCTCTCCCCGCCCCACGATAATCAGCGGAATGGATGCTGAACTGCCGCCCGCGCCTGCGGGGAGCCGCAAGACATCCTGCAGCCAGACCACCGGTACGAGCTGGCCCCGTGCGGTAATGACAGGCTGCCCCCGGACAGAGCTGATCTCCTCTGGAGCGGCGCGGACAATCTCGGCCACACTGCTCATGGGAATCACGAAGGTGGCTCCCCCGGCATGAACGAGAAGCCCCCGGATGATGGCGAGCGTCAGGGGCAGGCGAATCCGGAAGCGGGTGCCCTGCCCCCGTGTGGTCTCGATATCGATCATGCCGTTAATCCGTTCAATATCATTGCGGACGATATCCATCCCGACCCCGCGGCCGGAAATATCGCTGATGTGCGGGGCGGTGGAGAAGCCGGGCCGGAAAATAAGCCGCAGCGCCTCATCCTCAGTCATCCCGCCGGCCTCTTCAGCCGTAATGATGCCCTTCCGCAGAGCAGACTCTGCAATCAGGCTGGAATCAATCCCGGCCCCGTCATCCTCGATGACCAGGATGACCTGATTATCCTCATGGGAGGCGGCGACGCGGACGGTTCCGGTCTCGCTTTTGCCGGCGCTGCGGCGGATTTCAGGGGTCTCTATGCCGTGGTCAACGGCATTGCGCAGCAGATGGATCAGCGGGTCGCCCAGCTCCTCAATGAGCGTCCGGTCCAGCTCCGTCTCCTTGCCTTCAAGAACCAGCTCAACCTGCTTGTTCAGGGAGCCGGACAAGTCCCGGACCATGCGGGGCAGACGGCTCAGCAGCTGCTCTATCGGCAGCATCCGCACCTTAATCATGCTCTCCTGCAGTTCCCCAGTAATCATAGCCAGATGGTCGGCAAGCTGGCCCAGCTCCTCTGTCAGATCATTGGTTCCGTATTGCTGGTGGAATCTGCGGTTCAGCAGATGGAACCGGGTCTGGTCGATGACCAGCTCACCCGCCAGGTTCATCAGCTTCTCCAAACGCTCCACCTGGACGCGGATCGTTTGCGGCTTGGTTTTGTCAGCGGCAGACGGCGGGGATTCTGGGACTTCCGGGAGCTCCCGGCTCCCCACCTCCGGATGGGGCGGTCTCACGAATTCACCGGGACGCGGAGAATCGTTAAGCACTTCTTCTATGTATATACGTTCAACATCCATAATGGATAAGACCTCCTGACGGAGCTCCTCGATATCAATCTTAGGCGACAGCAGCCAGGAGGCCTCGTCGATCCGGCTGTCGTGGTCCTCTATCTCTTCCAGCTCCGGCTTCATGCGCAGGACCGCAGCGACACTCCGCAGCTTGGCATCGATCAGGTGAAGACGGGGCAGCTTCATCTCACAGCCGTAAGAGAGCCACACATGCACCCAGAACAGCTGGAGGGGAAGCTCTGCCTGACTGGTCTGCACAGCGGGGGCCTTATCCTCCGTCTTCTGCAGCTCCTCCGCTGCGAATGTACTCAGCCGCTGCACCAGACCGGACACATCTGTGGTCTCCTGATCCGTAGCAGCGATCTCGCTCTGCAGCGCGCGCATTCCATCCAGCGCTTCGAAGAACAGGCGGATCAGCTCCGGCGTGACCGTCCGTTCCCCTCCCCGCATCTGATGAAGCAGATGCTCCAGATGATGCGTGACTTCCTTCAGCCCGTTGTAGCCCATAGAGGCCGAGGAGCCCTTAAGGGTGTGGGCCGCCCGGAAGAACTGCTGGATTCCGTCTTCTGTCTCCCCGACCTGCTCCAGCCTGAGCACCTCATCCTCGATCAGCTGCAGCTGGTCCTCCAGTTCCTCCAGAAATATCTCTCGGTATTCCGATAAATCAACCATGGTTCGCCTTCTCTCCGTGTAGCCTTTGTTTAGTCGCGCAGCAGGATCTCATTCAGCCTCAGAATGCCGACCAGCTTGGAAGAAGAGAAGCCTACTCCGTTGAAAAAGGAGCTGCTGATTCCGGAGATGCTGTCATGTGCAGGCTGAATATCGCTGAAGGTTGTCACTTTATTCACGTTGTCGACAATGACGCCCAGGGATTCCTCCTGGTGATGGACCACCAGAATGCGTGTGTGCTTGGTCGGGTCCACTTCCTCCATCTGAAGCAGTACTCTAAGGCTGAGCACCGGCACAATTTTACCCCTGAGGTTGATAATGCCCTTCACATAGTGACGGCTGCTGGGGATTTCCGTTATTTCCTGCATTCTTATAATTTCATGGACATCTGAGATCGGGATCGCATAATGCTCGTGATCTATCCCGAATTCAACATATTGTTTCTGCAAAACGGTCTCCATAGTTACCCTCCGGCTTCTCATAGTACTTAGCTGGCCCGCAGCCGCTATTCTGTCTCCGTCTCCCTCCTGAGTTCTTCGCGTTACCTTCTGCTGATCTTGTGTATTCCGCTCTTTAGCCATTCCTGTGAGATAATGGGACAAAATACCACAAGAATGTCGTACAATATCACTTATGCGACATGTCTAATCCTGAGGAGTGATGAAAAAAGAATGAGACAGACCGAATTTAGCCGTACGGCGCTCAGCTTGGTGTACCCGGAAGAGGGCTACCTAAGCGATGATCAGATTGTTCAGATGTTTATGGCTACCTGCTGTACGAATGTTAATACAGGTCGGAATTATAAGCGGGCGATTGCCGATTTCCGCAGATTTATTGCAGGCACCTCCTTGCGGGCAGTGAGCTGGAGGGAGATGGAGGCGTATAAGATTTTCCTGACGCAGGGGGGCTACAGCTATCAGAGGCAGCTGGCACCGGCAAGCATAGCGGCATTCCTTGCGCCGTTGAAGTCTTTTTATAAATGGGGGAGTGACCAGCATATCGGGATCTTTGCAGTGAATCCGACCTCCTCGGTGCGCATCCCCAAAATAACCGTGACCAGCCGCAAAAACTTCCTGACCAAACGGGAGGTGGGAGAATTACTGAATGTACTGGAGCAGCAAGGACTGCGCAATTATCTGATCGGGCTGACGCTGGTAGTGCTCGGTCTGCGGGTGTCAGAGCTGACGGCGATGAAGTGGGGGGATTTCCATAATGATCTGCTGGAGACCTCGGTCTGGCTGACCGTGGAGAACGGCAAGGGGGGCAAGCCCAGAGAAATTAAGGTTCCGCCGACCCTGTGGCAGCTGTATTCCAAGTTGTCTGATACCCTGCCAAGGAAGGAAGAGGTCACCCCGGAGCAGAGAATGTTTCCGTTATCTTCACGGCAGGTAGAACGGATTATTAAGAACGCCGGAGCAGCCAGCACGATTGAGAAAAAGCTGACCCCGCACTGGCTGCGGCATACGAATGCCACACTGGCCTTGCTCCAGGGAGCGTCGCTTCAGCAGGTTCAGGAATCGCTGGGGCATTCCCACATCAACACCACCCAGCGTTATCTCCACACCGTTCAGCAGATTCAAAAGGCTGCCCCGGATTTTGTAGAGGACAGCCTGCGCATGTTCATTCAATAGATTAGATTCGACAAAAATTGCAGAGGCACGAATGAAGCGAAATTGTGGAAGCAGAGGGGATGATCCAGCGAAGTTTCTATACAGAAGTTAGGAAATGACCTATAATAAACGCATTGCTGCTTGAGTATGCGCAAGTATGCATGATTTATCATGTTTTACTCAAAAAAAGTCGCATAAGTGATATTGTACGACAAAAAACGTCAAAGTATACATACAGACTTAGCTTCATGTGGTTTGTTGCATCGAAAATCCGGCACTTGTGCCGCAAATCCCGCACATGCTCCAATAATAAAGTCCAGACTCCGCCTATGTGCGGGGTTTTTTTGTACATGAAAATCGAAATAATAAAAATAGCAGAGGTAATCAGTTGACAGTGGAAAGTGCAGGTCATATACTGTGTATATAGATATATACAGTAAGCACACACAGATGCACACCGAAGTTAGCTGATCTGCCGGCTCCTGCCGTTCAAGACGAATAAAGCGAGGTTAGAAGTTATGACAACATTAAAGCAAGCGTGGGTCATCGTACGCAGCGAATTCCGCGGTGACCGCTGGAAGCTGCTGTGGGCGCTGCTGTTTGCCATCGTGTTCATGGGATACTTTTCTGCAATTACGGGAATGGTCATCGACGATACGCTCACTGGACACGATAAGCAGCTGCTCAGTGATTTTCTGATGGTGACGACGATGCTCATGCTCGTGATCACCTTTTCCCGGCGGACCATGAAATATATCTCGGAGGATTCCTATACCCGGATGCTGGCGTATATGCGGGCGTTGCCGGTACCGTTAGCTGCTGTTCTCTGTAAAAGAAAGCTGGACACCCTGTTCGCCGTTGCCATGAACAGTACAATCTATTTCAGCCTGCTCTATGCGCTCAACCCTGGAATACGTGCTGAATTGCCGCTTACTTCATATCTGGCTTTTGCCTTTACCTGGATCGGTTACAGTCTGATTATCGCAGGCATGTATATTATGATTGAGTTCTCGGTCAGCGGTGTCATCTACTTCTGGTCTATCTCTGTGATCTTGCTGCTGGCACTGGGTGTGTCCGGTATGGTGTATCTGACTGGAGGCAGCATACTGCTGGCAACGGTCGCTGTATCCAAGGAGTGGGGCCTATTCTCTCCCCTGATGTGGGGGACGCTGGTGCTGGGCGTGTTATCGATTCAGCTGTTCTCCAGATGGACGCTTCACCGGCTGAAGAGCCGTGATCTCGTATGAGACGGGGCAAGGCGTTCATCCGGGGGCCGGGCCTGGAAGGCAGGTGTCAATAATGTGGATTCCGATACAGATTAATGAGAACAGTGCGGAGCCGCTGTACCATCAGATTGAGACGCAGCTGCGGTCGCTGATCATCTCCGGCGCAATAACGGAAGGCACGCTGCTTCCTTCCATCCGCGAATTCGCAGGTGATCTGAAGTGCAGTGTCATTACGGTCCGACGAGTCTATCAGGATCTGGAGAATGAAGGCTTGCTGCGGACCAGACAGGGGACGGGCACCTTTGTATCCCATATCGGGACCGGGGCAATGGAGGACTATAAGCAGGAGACCGTCCGCAAGGCGCTGGAGAGTGCCGTCGATGTGGGGCTGTCCGTGCATTGCAGTGAGGAAGAGCTGACGGAGCTGTTCACAGAGATCGTGAAGAACAAATACGGGAAGCAGGCAGAAAGAGGGGGAAGCTGATGGGACAGCAAGCCATAGAACTGCGGGATGTATGCAAGAAGCGGCGGCAAAAGACGATAGGACCGCTTAATCTAAGCGTACCGCAAGGGTATATCACTGCACTTGTAGGCCAGAACGGTTCGGGCAAAAGTACATTGCTGCACATGCTGCTGCAACAGAGTTTTCCTGGAGAAGGTGAGGTCCGCTGGTTCGGTGAAGCTTACCGGCACGGGCTGCCGCTGCCGCTCCGCCAGCAAATCGCATATGTGCCTGAGGTATCACAGAGCGAGGAGAACCTCTGGACAGCCGCTGAAGCTGCAGAGTTCCGCAGCCACTGGTATCCTTCCTGGGATCAGGGCTATTTCGAGGAGCTGATCCGTAAGTTTGAAGTGCCGCCGAATGCCAGACTGGGCAAGATGTCCAAGGGCGAGCGCCGCAAGTTCGAGCTTGCGGCCGCTCTGGCGGCGAAGCCACGGCTGCTACTGCTGGATGAGCCGTCCTCGGGCCTCGACCCTTTTGCCTGGAAGATTATGATTGAAGCGCTGCAGAATTACATGGAGGAGCATGAGGCGACGATTATCATCTCGACCCATATTGTTGAAGAGGTCCGGCGGTTGGCTGATTATATCGTGCTGATGCACCAGGGGCAGCTGCTGGGAATGACTGAGAAGGATAGTCTGTTTGGTTCATGGAGTGAAATATGGGTTCAAATTGAGGGAGAGCAGGCGCTGCAGGAGCTGGCAGCCGAGCTGCCGCAAGCGCTGGAGCTGAAGCTTACGACGCCGGGTGTGGCTTCATTTATGACCCAACAAATTTATCTGTATGAGAAACGCATTCACGATTTGGGCGTAAAGGTACTCAAGAGCCGCAGCCTGGAGCTGGATGAAATCCTAAGCTTATGGACCCGGGGACATCGTCCGGTTCTGATCGACCAGAAGAGAGGGGAATAAGAATGGAAGCATTGCAGTTGAAGCAGGTAGTGAAGCAGTACGGTGAGAAGACGGCCGTCAACGGAATTAGTCTGAAGGTGGAGCAAGGCGAGATTTACGGTCTGCTGGGTGCCAACGGCGCCGGCAAAACAACGACCATGCGCATGGTGCTCGGCCTGATCTATCCCGACGAAGGGAGCATCCTGTATAACGGCAAGCCGTACAGTAAGGAGCTTCAGCATCTGATGGGCTATCTGCCGGAAGAACGGGGACTGTATCCTAAGGTCAAGGTCAGCGATCAGATCATCTATCTGGCAAGACTGCGCGGGATGTCGGCAAGTGAGGCGGACAAGAGCCTGAAGTACTGGCTGGAGCGCTTCGATGTACCGGAATATTACAATAAGAAGATTGAAGAGCTGTCCAAGGGTAATCAGCAAAAGATGGGCTTCGTCGCCGCTGTGGTCCATAAGCCGAAGATTCTGATCCTGGATGAAGCCTTCAGCGGTCTCGATCCGGTCAATGTGGAGCTGCTGAAGGATACCGTCAGAGAGATGCGGGATCTGGGAACGAGCATTCTGTTCTCCACGCACCGCATGGAGCATGTTGAAGAATTATGCCGGAATATCACGATTCTTGACCGCTCGAACACCGTAGTTCAGGGAGATATCCGTGAGATCAAGAAGGGGTATCCGCGGGAAGAAGTTGTACTGCGCACCGCCGGGGAAGTGAACGGACTTGCCGGGATTGCCGGAGTTACCGGAGTCCAGCGGCAGGAGCGCGGGTATGTGTTAACTATCAGTGACCTGGGAGCCGCACAGCGCATTCTTCAACTGGCTGTGGCTCAAGGCGAGGTCGAGCATTTCGAGATTAAGGAACCGACGCTAAACCAAATCTTTATCAGAGCGGTGGGTGAATCCAATGAATAAAATGGCAACCATTATCGGCTTCACATTCAAGAATAAGGTAAGAACGAAATCCTTCATGATTACCACCTTAATTCTGGTGCTTCTGCTTAGTATCGGGATGAATATCCCTTATCTAATCAAGGTGTTCAACGGAGAAGACGGGGCCAAGGACGCGACACAGATCGGAGTCGTTGCCGAGCAGGGCTTCCGGCCTGCCGAGCTGCTGCTCGCTTATACTCCGCCGGCTGAAGCCGAAGATAAAGTCGTATTTACCGCTTATCCTTCCGCAGAGGATGCTGCGCTGAAGCAGGGGCTGGAAGATGAGAAGATCGAGGGATATCTCACCTTTGCCGCAGAGGGCAGTGAAGGGGTGCCTCCGGTAACGTATCACAGCAAAGACGGAGACATCAGCAGCAAGCTTAGAACGAATCTGCAAGCCGCTCTGCAGCAGGTGAATACCGGCCTGATTGTCGGCGATAAGCTGACCGAGAGCCAGGTGACGGCGATCTTCGCTCCGGTCTCGATTGATACCGCACAGCTAAGTACGGACGGGGCTGCCGGTGGCGTAGACCAGGATCAGGACAAACCGATTATCAACTATGTCATTGTCTATATCCTGCTGATTCTGTTCTTCATGTCGGTGATGATGACCGGCAACATGATTTCAGCCGAGATTACCTCGGAGAAAAGCTCGCGCATTATGGAGATTCTCATCACCAGCGCCTCGCCACTCACCCAAATGTTCGGCAAGGTCATCGGAATCTTCCTCGTCGGTCTGATGCAGATCGCCATTATCTCGGCTGCCATCGCGCTCAACCTGATGCTGCCGCATAATTCCACGATCCTGAGCGATTTCGATCTGAATCTGGGACAGCTTAATATCAGCATGATCGTCTATGGCTTCATCCTGTATATCCTGGGCTACTTCCTGTACGCGCTGATGTATGCCGCTGTCGGATCAATTGTCAGCCGGACAGAGGATCTCGGGCAGGCCGTGATGCCGGTCATGATGCTGGGCTTCGTCAGCTTCTATCTGCCGCTGTTCAGTATCTCGAACCCGGATACCCTGCTGGTGAAGGTCGCCAGCTTCGTGCCATTCACCTCTTCGCTCAGCCTGCTGCTGCGGATCGGGGTCGGCCATGTGGCCTTCTGGGAGATCATGGTCTCGCTGGCGATCCTGCTGGCTACAACCTTCCTCTTCGGCTGGCTCGCCGCCAAGATCTACCGCACCGGCGTCCTGATGTACGGCAAGCGCCCTAGCATCAAGGAGATTAGAAAAGCTATGAAGGCTTATAAAATCTAAGGAATATTTTGTAGGAAATGTGAGTAACCATTATAGTTCGGATTGTTTATCATAATAAATCGGACAGATTTGCAACACATGTTTGAGATAAATCGAACCCTTGATTTAAAGGAAACGTAGATAAATCAAGGGTTTTTCGTTTAAAATATAATCTTATGTAAAACTGATTGTTGTGAGGAAAAACATCAGGCGAAACAAAGAATGCGAGCATTTATAAATCGGACATATCGTTATTTTTAAGACTTTTAGAGCTAAGTCAAAGTAATGAATATAGATTTAATGATAATAACTTATCTATGGAGTGGACGAAATGAATAAAAAACAACAACAAAATGTAGCTTTTCTTAGCCTCTTTCTCATCTATCATCTGTAGCCAAGTCATTCAGTTAAATGGAAGCAATCTAATGGATTTTTCACAAGGGTCATTAACGGGTATTGGGATTGCAGGTATGCTGGTGACTATCGTAACTATTGGAAGGTATAATAAACGTAGCGAGTAATATGAGCTAGTAACAATTAGAAAGCTCATCCTTCAGAAAAATAGGATGAGCTTTCTAATTATTTCAGGGGTGGAGACACTAGGTTAGTTGGGAGCTTAATTCCAATGGCATAAAGTGCGGATTAATTAATATATTTTAATAATTTTTGCCTTCGGGTTAAAGAAATTAAGATTAAATATGCAAAGAAAGTACAGAAAAGTACTGTGGTATATTATAAAATAAAGGTAAGGTTTTTACTGTTGAAATATATCTAGTGCGTACGTAAAGGAGAGTCATTTTTATATGGAATTTAATATTGATGCATGCTTTGAAAGCGTATACCACCCAAAGACAAAAGAGTATTTTAGAGAAGTTGTAAGTTCTTTCAAAAATGAAAACTATCGATCAGCAATTGTGATGCTGTATTCTGTTGCTATTTGCGATTTGATTTATAAATTGAAAGAGGCTGCAGATATTTATCAAGATACAAGAGCGACAGAAATATTATCTGAAATTAGTAGAAGACAAGAAGAGCATCCTACCGACTCTAGTTGGGAAGGTTATCTTATCGATGAGGTTTGCGATAACACACGTCTATTAGACAACAACGAATCAGAAAATTTGAGGCATTTAAGAAAACATAGGCATTTATCAGCCCACCCTGTTTTGGACCAAGTTGACATATTGTTTTCTCCGAATCCTGAGACGGCTTTGGCTCATATCCGGAACACAGTTGAAGGAATCTTATCTAAAGGTTCCCTGTTCAGTGGCGATATCTTTGGTCAACTTGTAGAGGACATCGCAAATGAGAAAGAATATCTAGCTGATAATCAAGTCTTAAAGAGATATTTAGAATCAAAATATTTACGACCGATGAGCGCTGTGCTTCAGGATAAAGTGTTCAAAAGTCTTTGGCGGATAGTTTTCAAGGTAGAAGATGCTAAGTGCGAGGAAAATAGAGACATTAACTATAGAGTTTTGCATATTATGCTGGAGAGAAATAGCCTTATACGTATGGCTACAATTAAAGACCAGAGTAGTTTTTTTAGCCAGCTAAGTGAAAAGAAGCAAATATATAAGAAGTTAGTGAACCTTATTGTTGATTTCCCGGAAATATTTGATTCTCTCGAAGCTCATGCTAAAGAAAAACTTAAGGCTAAAATTAGAGAAGATGAGACTCTAATTGTTAAATCATATTTTCTTTCTCCATCAGTTCCTGATCATTTTAAATATCTTGCTGATAGATACCACGAAGAGGAATATACTCCTTTCGAAACAAGGTACATTATGGTACATCATGGTTTTAGTCCTAGTGAAATAAAATTTCTTCAGGAGCTCGGAGACTCAAAAGGCTATACAAATGAATTTTATGATCTAATGATCGATCATTACAAACATAGTACAAATTATAGAACAGCAGATATTAACTACGATTATTGTATAAGCCCGTACTTATCAGATTTTAATGAAAAACAGATGGTTAGCTTATTGGAAGCAATAGATTCTAATCGCCAAGTACATGATACCAGAAGAAGATATTTTTCATCTGAAATAAAAACGATTAAAGCAAGAGCTGATGAACTGCTTGGTTCTGAATACGAATATAATGAAAAACATCCCAATATATTATTCCCGTAAAATCCATTTGAGATGACGTTAAAATTGACGGGTTTAAACTAAACATGTGCAAGCTTGTATCTTTCAGTTGAATTCATTGAACGTCACGGCTAGATGAATAATAATCTATATTTATATCCGAAGATATGTTTGAAATGTCCTATAGATTTGAGTGATTGTTTGTCTCATTTAGGAGCAAATAATTAAACGATTTTAAATAAACAAGGAGAGAGATATATATGCACGTTATAACAGAGTTGCAAGAGAACATTCTTTGTTTCAGTTGTGGAGAGATTGTAAACGATTTTTTTGAAAAATATGGATATAAATTGGTTGAAATGTTACCTGAGTGCTTTGAGAAGGAACACGATGGTATTGAATCTATATGCTGTTCCTGCTGTATTGAAGAAATTGAAGAGGGAGATGACTACTATCTTTTCACCGTAGAAGATGAAATAATTGATGACATCGCAGATCGGGTAGGCGAATATATTGGCGGATGCGAGCATTGCGAAGGGGAAGAGCGTTGGAATCTTGTCAATGCTTTTAACAATGATCCACACGATAAAAGTTCCCGGATGGAAGAGCCTGGAGGCATTAGCGTCAGTGAATACCTTTATGATCAAGAGGTTCCTGAAGAGTTACATCCCTTGCTTTGCTCCCATATCCAATGTGGGTGTTCCTATGGTAGGGAATCGGGGCACTCGGATGACCCTCATGGCGGAATTTTCGAGCTGGACGATGAAATCTATACAAAGCGCGACATCGCAGATTATTGGGGATTTCAGTACGAAGCTTTTTGTGAATTTACTCAGCAATATGAGGAAACAATTGAAGTTGAGGCTTTGTATGAATTCAGGAAGCATCTAAGTTTTTATCCAATGCTTGCGCTGGAGCACGAAACAGGCCGTGCAATTTATAGAACGCTGAAAAAACATTTTGACGCAAGGAGATATACCGTATTAACTAAAGGTGTTAGTAAGTTATACCGTGGCAGAACTCGAAAAAGGGACAATGAAGTCCAATTGACAAAAGACCAGATGTGGGCTCCGCCAGCAGGCCTTCCACAACATGGTCGATATAACTGTGTTGGCGTACCGGTCCTTTATGTCACCGATCGTCTGGAGGGTATTCCTTATGAAGTCCATCCAAACCATGAGGAAATAATCGACGTTGGAGAGTTTCAAATTATTAATGATGAGCTTTTCATGTTTGATTTAGGCTCATTTGAACCTACGTTTCGGGGATTTTTTAATGAGATGAACGAAGAAACAAAGATCCTCAAAGAAGTATACTTGCTTCCTAATTTCATCGGAACCTGTTGCAGCTACATCGGCTATCACGGAATTAAATATGAGGGAGTACACGGAGAAAAGTTATCGTATACCAACTATGCGATATTTAATATTAAACCTGGGATTGATATTAATATAGATGATGTAATCAGCTACTCACCTCAATTTACAATTGGAATGAACGAAATCCCTACTATCCCCAAATATGAGTTTTGAGAAATGCAAGAACCTTGACCGAATCGAATTTTAAGATATAGCCCTTCAATTTCCCTCGCTGTCTCTGATGTGTTTGAGTTGCGTGTTGGCATGACTCTTACCTACCTAAACGATATTGCGAACATAGCGGCAGTCTAAGACTTTATTATCAAGTTTTAGTCTGCCGCTATTTTAATTCAAAAATCAGTCTAAAACCGTTACTCAAAAGTTAAAGGTTAAGAACTGAGTTTGGGTATAGAATAATTATTTAGCAAAGCCATGTATATAATGACTCCCCTGCATTTTTTTCAGGATTGGAGCAAAGCAACAGTACCTTCTAGCAATCAAGATAGATCTTGTTTTTGCATGGAGGACCAATCACCTCGTTTTTTTGAAACTTTTCGGGCATCCATTATACGAAGAAAGTTTTCAGCCTGACCTAATGTCCATATAGGTGTTGCTGCAAATATTTCTACGGGGCGAGGAAAGTTATTGCCGTTACTTCTAAAAGCTGCAAGTTGCCGTTGACTTCAACAAATGATAACAGCAAACTCCTTTGACCCTATTCGTTGCGTTAACCGATTAAATTGATCGTTATAAACACAGTGTAGTTCCTCTCGTATTTGCCGACGATGAATAAATTTAGATGCTGGTGTAAGGAGAGCGAGTAAAGAATTTATATAAAGTGTCAACCCCACCCAAAATTCACTGTTTAGGAGTGGGGTGTAGAGTTCAACAATGCTTCTAAGTATTTCGATTGAACTTCCGTTTACAAATCTGTATATAGTGCTGTCGAGGTTTGCGATTTCTTTGTATTTGGATATATCCGGATCAAAAGTATATGTGTTCATGATGTTTGTAGACACTATAATTTCATTAGTGCCAGCTTGTTCCATCCATTTTCTACTAATTAATTCATGGCGAATATAAGCAAAGTACATACCTAAATCGTTACATTCCTTATATTGTCTAACGGCGTATTCATGACTATGATCGTGCATTTTCTACCTCTTTTCAAACAACCTTGAAGTTGATATAAGTGTAAAGTTAACTGAGCCAGATTGCTTTTTCATGATTGATGTCATGTATTCCAAAACAATATTCTTCACTGAAAATGGCGACTTCCTTTTTTCTGTCCTTTGATATAGTTGCAAATATTAAATGTGCTTTCTTTTCTGACACTTCATCCAGAAGCCAATAATCGTAACCTTCTTTAAAGAATCCGCGTTCAAATACATCAAACGGGCCAATTGATATATCAATTGTATTTGATTTGTCTAAAATATTCTGCTCATTAGGATAATAAATGCGGATTTTTAAATCATATTCTTTATTTGTGGAATACGTCTTAAAATATTCTTTTCTTAAATTGTTTGGAGATTTTAGTATCCATAAAATATTCTCTAAGTCTAGTAAATCATTTTTATATTCTTCAATCATAGAATGTATAGTCTTACCTGTTTTACCTTCAAGTTTCCCTTTTAAGATCGAATTATCTAAGATCTCCTCATACCAATTTGTAAATAAAGCTTGGGAAAATTGGACTATTCGCATTTCATTATTTTTTAATTCCCAACATTCAAGAGCCTCCATAGCTAGTGTGAAAACAATGTCCTTGATAGTCACTTTTTCTAAGGAATGGAATTGTTTATATAAGATACGTTTAACTCCGCCACTATGAATAATGATTTCATCAATAAAACCATTATCAATAGTTGAGTTATTATGAGCAACTTTTTTAATGACACGATACCAAGCTTTTAGTGCATATCTATCAAATAAAAGGAGACTCATAATCCTGTTTAATATGAGAAATGCGGCTTTTGGAATAAGATCCTTCACACTCAAAGATACTCTCACTAGTACTCCTCCATAAGCATTTTATTTCGATGTGGATTATAAAAAATAATAAAGGAATGTTTCTTTTCTAAGTATTAATGTATTAAATATTAACGTATTCTGTGTGGTTTAATCATAATTGGGTTCAATAAAACATAGAATAAACAAGGGATTTAAAAGAGGAAAGGGTTAAGTTGTATTCGAAGAATAGAATCGAAAAATGAAGAGTTTTAAAATGAAAATAATAATGAAATATGCAACAAAAATTGATTCGGAAATTAGTTCGAATACTGGTGAATAAATTGTTCGATACAAGCTACATTAAAGCTACATAAATTGGTACGAAAAATGGTCTAGAATAATTTTGAAATATCTATTATAATTTCAAGTAGAATAGTGGCTGCTATTAATCAAAATGAAATAGCAAAAAAGTCATCCAACTACATTCAAGTGACTCGTTTATTTATAAACTAAAAAGACTGCGATCCTCGCGAGATCGCAGCCTACTAGAGTGTAAATGCAGCCTTGACTCTGTTGAGATGGCAAAACAATTCGTCAACGTTAAAAGCACTTGCTGTTGAGGCCTAGTGCTTTTTTCGTTTGTCCAAGTAATTAAATATTCGAGAACAAATCTTATGCACGTATTTAATTAACTCTATTATGCCATTTGTGATCCCAACAACTGCACTAAGCAGATATATAAGATTTATCAAGGCAATCCCTCCCTCCGTAACACAGAGCAAGGTACTGCATGTCCGCCTCATTAATTAAAAGTAACTTATAATTTTGTGTTTGTAAACCATATTTTCAAACCTCATACCAGGCACGGATTCCACGTAGTTATTCACAATTTATCCACAAGTAATCCACAGCATGATCAAAAAAATCAGGGGATTAATTTCACTTTTTTGTCACGCTTTTTCCGAGAGACAAACACCTCATGTCACATTTTTAAAATGTGAGTTTACTAATTCTTGCATGGTATTCTTAAATGCGGTTCTTCAGTGGATAATGTTATTGCGAGATGCACGCCCCCCATCAACATTAGTTTTCCTATACACACTATTAGTATATCATATATTCAATAGAGGACACGGAACGTATGTTTGCCTTTGTTTTTTTGAAAATGACTGCCGAGAACAGAGTCGAAGGATAAAATTCGGAAGAATATAGGCTGTCGTTCCCGAAGCGGCTAAAAGAGATCGGGCACAATATATAGGTTTTATCAATAATAATAACACTATATATATTAAAACAAGAGCATTATTTCGTGATTTTAAATTGACTTTTTCCAACAACTGGATTACGATTGTATATAATATATGAATCTTTAAATCTTATATTTCTGCTCAATGTGAGATGGATTGTGGCCAATATTTTTTATACAGTTAGTTTTATTGAATTGTTTTTAGATAAATTGGATTAAAAGGGGAATCGCATTTGAATAAGAAGAATCCTAAAATCATTAAACTTGATGAAATTGAAACAGCAAGTAAATACATTAGAAAAAAGTATAGATTGGGTGTTTGGGGAGTAGGTATCCCAAAACTAGGAGATATAAATAAATTAAAAAGTAATTTAGTGAATGATCATTCAGAGTCAGAAATCATTACGATTAAGGCTAGTATTGATACTCAATTTGAACACTATAAGCAGCTTACGTCAATTATTGCTATCCTCGCTTTAATTTTCACTATGATATTTACTTCGATAAATACACAAATCAATTTTACTATGAAACCAATGGATTGGATCTATAATGCTAATCAAGAGTTGAATAAGGAATTAAATGAAAATTTAAAACCTGATGAAAGGACAGAAAACTTAATAAAACAAACCAATGAAATGGCTTCGGAATACTTCAAAGTTACAAAGGCTGCATTCAATGCTCTACAGATGAATATTTACATTATAGCTATCTTTTTAATTTTGATAATTTACACTTATTTTGGGCGATTTCGTTGGATTGTATTAGTCAAAAATGTCATAGAACAAGCACTGAAAGAGAAAAGAAGAGAAAAAGATGAGTTGGAATGCAATGGTAAGATTAGAGATGAACTGAGGAAGCAACGGCTTATAAAATAGATATACGTTAAAAGTACTAAAAAAAATCTTTTGAGGAAGGGGAATTTAGAAGGTGAAGAAAGTTTTAAACTGCAGTGGTTTTATAAAAAATAATGAGTCTATTCTCGATTTGGAGAGAAAATACACTCATATTAGAGCATATCATGGTTGCTCAACTAACGATGTAGAGAGTTACTATAAGTATGGAATTGTACCAATTGAGGTGGATTTTGCTAAGAGCAAGGCTCTAGAACAGCTAGTAGATGACTGGACTTCAGTGGATACTGTATTAAGCGTGTTTGATAAACACTGGAAGGAATTTGATCAAGTACATAGAAGTGTTTGGTTTTGTGTGTCTCAGAAAGAATTAATCCAATCTTGTGGACATTATTTAATCTATGGAAGTGAGTTTATTAGTGGTGTTGCCGTGGAATTATATCGTCTAGACATGCTAAAAGGAAAAGGAAAACCAACAATTTTTCATTGTGATGTTCCGATAAAGCAGATACCTAAATATTATTTTGAATCTTTAAAGGATAATTTGGAAATAGGTGATCTAGAGAATTGCGGGTTCAAAATAGAAAACACATTATCCCCCGAAGAGATTATTAAACATGATAATCCAAATTTGGTTTTTGATCCTTTGAAGGGGAATAGACCGTATAATTATCATGACTTCATAAATGCTAATGCGCCTAAAGATTAATATAGTCTGTGAATCGAGGTGAAAAAGTGGATACCAATGAGGCTGAACTCGAAGAATATCGTTTATCCAATCCGATGGACTATATCAAAGCTATTACATTATTAAACGCTCCTACAAATAAAAATGAAGTGTTCCATACAATTTATCAAATAACAAGATTACATATTCCAAAGACACTATACAAATACTATAGTCTTAATGATGATGAGAACTTGAATGAATTAAAACTAACAACATTAGCGGATGAAAAGATTTTTCTAGCAAGTAGTGAAGACTTTAACGATCCTTTTGATAATAAAGCGTTTTATTATCATAGTGAGAAATTGAAAAAGTTTGAAGAATTACGTGCCTTTAATGGGCATATATTTGATGACATAATGTTCACTTCCAGAGCAACATCTCTTACAAATACAGGATTCAATTCTATGCCTATGTGGGCACATTATTCAAACAATCATCGCGGATTCTGTGTTTCATATAACATGGGTGATTTGCGTAACATGCAGTTGAGCGCATGTACATTACCAATTCAATATTAAGATAAGCGAATTGATATCACAGACATCATGGTTTCTTTTATTAACATGTTTTTAAAGGAAAAACAGAGACAGATGAGTGAAGGAAGAAAAAAAATAATCATTGATGATTTAATAATGGTTTATTTAACTGCGTTTCTTCAAAACATCAAAGAAAGTGCCTGGCAGTACGAAAAAGAATATAGATGTGCGGCAGGTAGTACCAACATAGGCATGCCCTATATTAAGGCAGTTCCATTAGAAATTTATGCAGGAGCAAAATGTACCCCAATACACCTCAAGCAGCTGTGTAATATAGCATTTCAACTGAATATTCCGCTTTATAAAATGGAACTTGCGGGGGGAGATAGTGAATTTAGAATGACTCCAGTAAAGGTTTGTTAATAATCAGACAAACAGGTAAATAAAAAAAGCGCTGCTCTCAGCGCTTTTTTTGTTACGCATTCACAGTTTCTTAATTAATTAAGGAATATCGTACTACTCTCCTGTTTGAGATCCACAATGGCTAGAATCTCTTTTTGATCTTTCAGTGTTAAAGTACGATATTTATTTAGAATCTCAATTTCCTCATAACTTAAAGCAGTCTCATAAATTGCGATGCGAATTTCATTAATCATATCAGATATAACCTGATCTTTTTTATTAGCATCCTTCGTTTCAAGTAATTTCATCATAAAAATAAGCATTAAATTATTTATCCTATTCAGGATTAAATCATCAGAGACATCAAGGCCTTTGCTAAACTCCGAAGCTAAACTTTCTCCTCGTAATATCCAATCGGTTTTAACTCCAAATTCCTTACTAATTGAAATGATAGTTTCTACTGAGGGGGAGGACTTACTCCGTTCTATTTCACTTAATGTACCTTGCAGAATGCCTATCTGGTTAGCGAAAGCAGCTTGGCTCATCGAGTGAGCATTCCTAAGATGCTTTATTCTCATCCCAATCTCCATGTCTGAGCTCCTTTCGAAACTTTACTCTTTATTATAACTTCAAAATAAAAAAAGAAAAACATGAAATTTCATATTTGTTTTGACGTGAAATAGTGAATTAAATAATTGTTATTATCAATAAAATATTATTGATTATAACAATAATTATTGTTATTTTTTATTGGAATATATATAATAAAAAAATTGTGAAATGGGAAGGATGGAATATAGGAGGTGAAACCATTTGGATGAAAGGTGGAGTCTTAAAACGAATTGGGAAGTAGAGGATGAAATTTTTAAAATGAAAAGGAAGGTGAACAATCGGAACAGTCACGATTATCCGCACATTATCGGCAGCTTCTATAGCGCAAGATTTAAAAAGCCTGTGCATTACGAATCATTAAATGAAAGACTATTTTATTACTACTTAGAAATTGACAGGAATGTGGCTCGTTATTATGAGCAACCCATTGAAGTTCCTATAACAAAAGAAAATGGTCAGAAGTGGAATCACATACCTGATGTTATTTTTTTTAAAGATGGGTCAATCCCAATGCTTTGCCAGATCAAAGAAAGTGAAGAGGAGGCGGAAAAGGACGAGGATTTTCATTTGATTAATCATTATTGTGAAGAATTTGCTCAGGCACAGGGCTGGTTCTATGAAGTTATCTACCCCAAAACGTTACCTGAAGTTTATCAACGGAATCTGAGGCAATTAAAAAGATTTATGCATAGACGCAAATATTATGCAGAATGGGAAGAGAAGGTAATACAAAGATTGATTTATTTGGGGACGTGTTCAATTAGGAGATTAGCAGAACAGTTCAGTGATCGTACTGATTCTTTGATGTTAATCCCCTTGGTTTATTACCTAATTGTAGTTGGGGTTTTTATCGTGGACTTCAACCAACCGATTACCTCCAATTCATTAGTGATATGCAATCAGGGTAGATATATTTCACCGATCAGCTTATAAGGAGGAGTTCTTTTGCCAAGCTGTAGTTTGAAGGTGTATTCAGAGTTCTCACTGTATGGGAAATCTCATAAAGTCTTTGCTTTAGAACCACCTTACGTTTGGTACCGTCGGCCTGACGGTGAGGATCAAAAAATGAACATAGTAACCTTACTTAATCACCCTACCTATATTCCTAGTAAGAGTTTGCGAAAAGAAAAGGATATTAAGATTGAAACCAAGGCTTTAGTCAAGCTAACCGAAAAGAAAAGGGCAGAAGTTAGTGAAAGGTTTGAAGTGATTCTACCACTCATTTTACTGGATCAAATAAAAGAGGGGAGCACTCGCGCGTTAAACAAGTTTTACGATAAGTTTGAACACTTTTTGATTCCAGGCGAGGTTGTCCAAAACCTGTCCCAAGAAACGTTACTGGACCGAATTATTAAAAAAGATGGCCGTGTACGTTCAACACTGTTGAGTTATAAAAGGGCTTACGTAGTGGGAGAAAATAATTCGGAAAATGGTGGTTTGGAGAACTTAGCTTCTAAAAAGGGCAAGGGATATACCGGTCGTAAGGATAACATGGAACTTGTTATTTGTGATCCGAAGCATCCTGAGACAATATTAGATGTTTTATATGTTCGAAAAACAGAAGGACAAATAAGAATCTTAAAAGAAGTCATTGAAAATGAATACCTTACGAAGCAGCGGCTATCAATTGCAAATATTGAATACAAAATAAATAGGCAGTGTGACATTAATGATGAGGAAGAAATAAGTTATTCAACCATAAGAAATATTATAAAACGGATTGATGAAAGGTCGAAAGCAGTTCTTCGAGATTTGAGGAGTGCCAAAAGAATATACGATGAGGTTGCAAGGGGATATGCCAATCGGGATGCTTTGGGTTGCTTGGATATTGTTCAAATCGATCATACGCGTCTAGACCTAATGGTAATTGATGAGGTAACCGGCGTAATAGAACGGCCATGGATCACTTTGGGGGTTGATGTATTCAGTCGAATGCCATGGTGTGTGTATATTTCATTTGAGCCTCCATCAATGGATATAGTGAGAAAAGCCATTCAACACGGAGTTCTTATTAAAGACAACAAAGCTTGGTATGAAACAGAAAATGATTGGGAAGCATTTGGGGTGCCTAATATTATTTATGTTGATAACGGATTGGATTTTAAAGGGACAGATATTAAGAGGTTGGTTGACGAAACGTTGGAATCCGAAATCATGCACAGACCAGTAAAGATTCCACACTTTGGAGCTGTTATTGAAAGGCTCTTCGGAACACTTAATACAAAGATAATTCATATGTTACTAGGAACTACGAAAAGTAATCCAGCTATGAGAGGAAATATAAATTCCGAAGAAGATGCATGCTTAACGCTTAATCAAATTCGAAAGATAGTTAATATCTATTTAACAGATATCTATCCGTTTGAGAAGCACGGAGGCTTAAAAGACAGCATAACACCGACACCCCTTCTTAAATATCGTGCTGGGATTCAAGAGGATGGCTATCCAAAATGGATAGATAAATGTGACGAGGAGAAGTACAAAATCGACTTCTTATTGACTGACAAAAAACCGTATACTCGTGATGGCGTCCGTTGGGAGAATAAGATGTATAAAATCAAGGATGATAAAGATCTGATTGCAAAGAGAACAGTGAAGTATGTAGTGAAATATGATATTGATGATATCTCGAAAATGTATCTGTTGCACCCGAAAAGAGAAGAATTTTTAGAGTTGAAGTGCGTGTCCCCCCCATATGAGGAGTTACTAGGTGTAAACCGATACACCTATCAAGTGATGATGGAGGAACACAGAAAAACTCAAAAAGGTAATATGAAAACTATTCCAGGTCCTAAACAAGTTCGAGCAGCTTTTGCAAAAGTACAACAAGAGCTGGAGGCGGGGCAGAAACAGAAGAGGACACTGAAAAAATTGCGGAAAATGGAAGGCGCTTTTAGCATAACTAAACGGTTTTCAAATGAACAACAGAGAATAGAAACGGAACATATATCAAGGCGTGAAGAATTACTCCAAAATGCAATGGCTGCAGAGGAAAAAAGGAAATCGCAATAATGAGTGTTTCTATCGATCAAATGATTCTGATTTCAGAAGCACATTGTATTAATTACAAGAAAGAATTGTAGGCGGTCAAGTCGGAAAAATGAGAACGTAGAAGAATATATTAAATCAGACTAAAGGAGAAATTATAATCGATGAGTAAAAATGAAGCAGCAGAGTTTGCAGGACGCATCGCGGATTTATTTATATGTCACGAAGAAGTTGTTCGTATATGGGACCGTTTTGATTCTATGAGAGTTCATTTAAAGGCAGGTAAACAGAATGAAGATCCGAGACATTTATTAATTACAGGCTTATCTGGAGTTGGGAAAACTCAGATTGCTAAAAGGTATGTGAAAAAAAATCCAAGTTACGAATTTATGCAGGATGGTAAGAAGATTACGGCGATGCCAGTTATACACGTCAAGTTACCTTATCCCTTTACTATGTTGGACTTCTATAAGAGGATACTTAAGAGTCTAAAAGCTCCAATTACTCGATCTGATGCTCGCGTGAATTATGTTAAAGAACAAGCATTGAATTTACTGATTAAGCAACGGACCGAAATGATTATATTTGATGAGATGAACTTTATTATACGCACGAAGCGCTTCGATGATCAAGCAGCAATGGAAATGTTTAAAGATCTAACGAATGAGGGACAACTTAGTATCGTGTGCATGGGTACACCTCAAATTGAGCCGCTGCGAACAATGGAAGATGAGTATATCAGAAGATTTGGGTGGGAGACTGTTCGCCGTTTTGAAACATTGGACGATACATTCCTTTCACTCCTGCAAAAAATTGAAGAGCAACTCCAACCTCCAAAACCAATATATTTAAACAGTACAGAGACCGCTGCCTATCTTCATGAATGTTGTCAGGGGAGAATTGGATATTTGCATTCAATGATAATTGAGGCCTACAGGTTATTAGATGTATTTGAAGCTGATTTTAGTGATTTTTCAAAGGCTGAACTAAATATGAGTATATTAGCTAAGGCACATTACAATTTATTCCGTGATTCTGATCACTTAAGACCCCCTTCAGATAAATGAGGTATGTACATTGAATATATATACAGAAAAAAAAGTGTTTCAGAATAGCATCCAGCCAAAGTCAGAGGAATCTCTGACTTCTTTTATCTTTAGAATGACAGATTTAAACGGCTGTGAAGCAGAGGATGTCTGGAGAGAAATTAGCTATAGTAATGCGGAATCCAAAAGTCATATGAAGTTATCAAGATTTGATTATGATTTATACATAGTGGATCATGAGATGCTAGCTCATCTGCTTAGCATATCGTCAGAAGACATGGGGAAAATGACAAGTAGAAATCTTTATTCTAAGTTTTTTATAGATCCCCTTCAAGATTTTGAGATAGCAGCAACGATGCTGCGTGATATTTTTCAAACTCATGTACGGAAGATTTGCCCTCTATGTGTTAAAGAACACAACATTTTTAAATTGATATGGCAAATTAAAGAACTGGATTTTTGTCCGGAACATAGTGTGAAGTTGAAATCGAAATGTTCTTATTGCGGCCAAAAAATCAATTACTCTGATAACCTTCTTGTAGATCATAAATGTCAGAATCTTTCTTGTGACAGCTCCCTTTTGGATGATTATGAAAAAATCATAATGGATAGTGATATGTATAACAAACAAAGAGAATATTTCGAAGAGTGGAATTTCCTACTCTATAGTAATAATATGCTCAGCTGCGAACAAAGTGGTCTTTCTATGGAGCAGAACTTAGCTTTAAAGTTATTGTATATTGCTCAAGGACAAAAGGAGGAGTACTGCCGAAGAGAATTCAATCATCTAAGTATAACCACTATCAAAACACTGATTATGTTAATAAAGAGCAATAAACAAGTAAAGCGTGTGAGAGTTCAAGATCTTTTAAAGGTTTCTAGAGCAGTCGGCATGTCTGTTCAAGAGTTTGCATGTTTAGAAGTTCCTCTAACCTATACGAGATCCATTTGTGAAAAACAGATGATTTTGCCCCCAGCAGAATGCCTATCCCCATGGTGTCATTTACAAAAGAAGAAGACTCCGATGCACTTAAGTAAAGAACGGATAGAGAGCAGAAATCGTGAGGAAAAGGTTAGATACCCTTATTATTATACGTGTTCCAGCTGTTTTATGAGGTATGCGTATCACCCTGCAACGAAACAGTGGGAAGAAATTCATGGACAAATCATTTTGATTTCAAAAATTTTGCAAATGGCTTCTGAGGGGTTAACGAGAAGCCAAATATCCACCATATTAAGGAAAAATTTATTTTACATCAGTGAAGTGTTTGGATACTTAGCGCATAGAAAACTATTACCGGATGCAATTAATCTATCGTTTGAAGGTGAAGTCGAGGTTATAGATGGAAAAGCACTTGATTACTTTAATACGGTTGATATTAATTGGCGCAAATATTCAGAGTTTAGATATAAAATTGTAAAAGAAAAGTATGGATGGTCACTTCTGACGTACAGTTATTATTATGCGGATCCTGCAGTACAAACATATTTGGCCGGCAAGCCGTCTACGCTTAAAAAGCCACAGAAGAAGTTTGCAAATATTAAACAAGTGGTAGAAGAAAACCTGGTGAAGCTTGCGGAATCGGAGATAAATATTTCCTTTCAACAAGTAGCGGCTACATTAAATGTTTCTGAGCATACGTTGAGAAGGCATGGGCAAGAGAAAGTTATTATTAAGACTAAAGAAAAGCAAATTTCTATGTACTTAAATGATCACGAGAGAGAACTACGCCAGTTATTTGATTGTGAGCTAATCAAACGTAGAGAATTGGAAATTCCTTTTCTTTTTAAAGATGTATATCAAGTATTAGGACATAGGCGTGATTACATCGAATTTCGATTTCCTGGGTTGCTCAACTACATTATTAGAATGATTAAAGAATATGACCAATATATTATGGAACGTGATGAATATAACAAAAGGCTGCAAATAAGAGAGTTGATTTTGGATACAGTTGAAAAATATTCGAAGCTCAATGTATCGCTTGTTGCTCGGAGATTAGGAGTTCAATATATTCATGTAGCAGGATATAAAAAATTAAAGGATATAATCAAACAAGAAATTGACTTTTTCAATCGGAATAATGATTTTCAAAGCATTCTTTAAGCCCAAATGGGAATACTGTTATTAAAAACAGTAGTGGTGATGAGAATGTTTACTGTTAAGTTTAGCCCAGAACCGGATGAAGCATTATCAAGTTATTTAGTTCGTCTTTCTGCGGAAAATGGGTTACCGCTATTAACACTTTGGAATGACTGTAGGAAGCCACATATGTCTCATACTCAAAGAGCTGATATGCATTTAATAGATATTCTTCCAAAGTCGGTTTTGAATTTAGATCGGCTAGCCTTTTTATGTAATATTTCGTCGGATATATTATTGAATAGTACTTTTAATAATCTGTATTGCTTATTTAATTGTAAAGAGGTTGCAGAGAAAACTCGGTTTCTAAATGGCATGATCCGCGATGAAATTCATTTCTGTGCCGAATGTCTAAGAGAGAGCTCATATATCCGTCTATTATGGAGAATTAATGAAATCAATTGCTGTCTAAGACATTCCTGCTACTTGCAGGAATGCTGCCAGCATTGTGGACAAGCAGTAAGTGTTGATCAGATATTTGATCCAAGCGTTTGTCCGCATTGCTATGAGGATTTAAGTGAAAGTATTTATGAACAAAATGTCAGCGATAGTGTCCTAATCAAGCAAGAAAGGTTAGCTTTAGCCTGGATCAATTTAATTAAAGATCACTCATTATCACTAAAGGAAGATAAAGAAATCGGCTTAAGACTGCTTTTTATTGTCAATAATAAGAAGCCGATGTATCATCGAACTGATCTAGAAAGGGCGTTAGCCTCGTATAATCTTCGCTTAGATTATATCCTTCAGTTTATCCGTGGGACATTAAAACCACATCGTAAAATACATCTGAACAAAATACTGAATATATTATGTGATCAAAACATTAGTCTAGCTGAGTTTACTAATATAGTTGTTCCCGATATTTTTAGAGACAGTGTGATAAAGAGCAAGTTGAGAAAAGCGGAAATTGTTTGTTTAGCACCATGGTGTATATCCTATATGTCAGACAAGTCTATAGTAAAAACAGGAACCTTATCAAAGGTATATGAAGATGGTACCTATCTAAAAGGTCATGTAGCGTGTTTGGATTGCGGATGTGAATACGGCCTGGATCGAGAAGGGAAAGTAAAAGAAAAAAGTTATTATGCTCAGGGCTATCGCTTTTTACAAGGAGTTAAACCATCAAGTCTGGCTGAATTTCAAAGGACATCTGGATTTACATTGAATGCTTGTTGGAGAATAAATATATACTTCCAAGCCCGTGGTTTATTTAATGATAATCTGGATCAAGTTAAAGTAGACGAGAAGTTATTGGGGACTTTTGCTGAAGGCCTGAATAATAATTTTCGTCTAACAGATATTCAGAAATGGCCCTGCTGGGAAAGTAAAAATCATTATTTAATCCATCGACTTCATCCGGATATCATGAGACGCTTAATTCAACTAAAAAGGCCGGCTATAGAACGATTGTCTAAACATGAATGCTGGAAGAAAATTATCCAATGTTGTGAAGAGTTTTTGTTAACGGACGTGACGATTACAATAGAGAATATAGCTGGGGGAATCGGGATAACGTCAGCAACCCTTTCGAAATGGGGGTATACTATTTATATTAAAGAAATGAAGGAAAAGCAAAAGATCCTTCGGCTGGAAAAAAGAAAGGATCAATGGTACAAAATGATTGATGAGGTATTCGCTAATAACATTAGTACCAAAATTCTCTCGAAAGATATTTATAAACAGTTAAACGTTAAACAATCGTATTTATGTGCCCTAGCTCCAGAGATTAATGAATATATACGGAGTTGCAGAGAAGAAAGCAATTTATCCTGATTTAAGAAAACTTTAAAGACACAGTCTTGCTGAGCGGTTCCTCACTTATAGACCGGCCGATTCCTGTAAATTTTGAACATTAATGTTATGTTCCGATGTGAAAATGTCGGAAAGTACTTTGAAATATAATATCCATACACAAACAGAAAGTCCTGATGTTAATATATCTCGAGATCTTCTTACGTCTCAAGGTACTTTAAGTGAGTTGGAGAAAGATAAGTACAAGTCATCAATCGATACTATCATTGCTATGAACAGCGTATTTAATGTAGATCTTAAGTGGTTAATTTTCGAAGATTTTAATGGTGAAAATATGGGGGTTAATATGGCAATTGCAAGACAAAGGTTGAATTTTTCATCCTTGTTTAGAGAACTTTCTGAAAAAGATAAGAATGAAATTGTTGAATTGGAAGCTTCCTTCCTCATTACTGAAGCTATCTATCTCTAGGGTGATAGTCCCCAGCAAGCGCCTACCGTTAGCCAAGGGCAAGGGTATCCAACGCGAGGTGGAATCTGAAAAAAAACGGAGGAAAAAGTACGAACTGATGTACTCAAATCCAATTTTGAGGCGTTGCTGTTAGCGGGAAATTATGTATTAGACTGAAAAACAAAGTGGTAGAATCGAAAAATAAAGCTTTAGCTGAGAAAATAAAGTACTATATAAATTGAACGAAAGAATCTAGCAATCAAAGTCGTATGCATAGGCGGTCAATGATTGCGCAAGGGTTTTGCATGATTTCATCCATAAACGGTCCAACGCGCAGACGGATTTCGGAAACGGTAGAATAGAAGACGTTATTGATTACATTGGATTTGAGCCATTTCCAGAGACCTTCTACAATATTGAACTGCGGGCTGTAGGGTGGCAGAAACACAAGTGTTAGCCGTTTGTTTTGTTCCTCCAGAAACGGTTGAAGCAGCTTGGCATGATGAATTCGAGCATTATCTAACACGAGAACCAGTTTTCCCGTTGGATAAGCCAAGAGGATTTTCTGGAGGAAGGCAAGAAACGTTTCAGCGGTATATTGTTCGTCTTCTTGCCAAACGATTTGTCCCGTCTCATAGTCGACCGTAGCGAGTAGCTTGACTCCGCGATGCTTACCTGTGGTTGGAATGATTCGCTGTTTCCCTCGAAGAAACCAGGTTTTCTGAATGGCTTGATAATCCCGAATCATCGATTCATCTTCAAAGAGTAAGTGATCGATTTCATCGTTCATTAACTTTTTTTCAAGTCGGGAAAGGTCGTTTCGGCAAACTGGCGCTGCTTTTCAGGGTCTGCTGCTGCAAGCGTGTACGTGGGTTTCGTGTAGCTGAGCCCTAAGCGTTCCATGACTTTGGAAATCCCTCGGAGCGAATAGCGGTGATGCCATTCTCGCTCCACATAGGCGGCAATGAGTTCAAGCGTCCAGTTGTGTTTAGCCGCAAAGCCCACCTCATGCGGAACCGAATAGGCAATGGTCTGTTTCAGCTGAGCTTGCTGCTCCTTCGTCAGCCGAGTGGGTGCACCTGATGAGTACTTCAGTTGCAAGGCGGTTAATCCACCGGTTTCGTACGTGTGAATGTAGCTACTCACCGTCATTCGATTTCGATTGAGAATGTCAGCGATTTCTACCATAGATGTGCCCTTCAAATGCAAATAGATCGCTTGATAACGCTCATACATGCGTCGCTCTTTGGCCTGTTTCATGGCCTCTGTTACTTTTTCCAGTTCCGTTTGCTTATCCATGACGTTCCCCACTTGTCCGTTTTTATTGATCTGTTTCTTATTCGACAAATGGTTCGTTTTTCCTTGCCAAGGTTTGCTAAGAACTTTGATTCAACTTATATAGACTGCGATGCTTCATTAAACTATACGAACGGGCAGTTTAGCGCAACAACGTGTATGAGTAAGAACGACAAGATAATGGAAATCCTTATTAAATACATGGTGGTCATATTATAGATGGCTCTTAGAATTGGTTGTTTTATGATGGTTTGTTGGTTAGCTTATGTTCCTTCGTCTGTTAAACTTCGGATCCAGAACACAGACGTGAATACATACTTCTTTCGTATATCGAGTTCATTAGAAATAGCAAAGGACCACGAATCTTTTGGAATCGTAGTCCGCTGCTTTAGTCAGAAGCTTTTTATTCAAAGAAGTACATACGGTTGAGCAATTGGTTCAACTCCAGTTTAATCTGGTACTCCAGACCTCGACTCCAATATTCACGATTGCTGAATTTGGTCATAATAATTCTCATGTGCTTCCTAAAGGCAGGGTCTGCTGCCCATTCAGTTTTGTAAATATCTTCGACTTCAGTCCTCATTCCTTCATAAGTAAACCACTTGGCCATCCGGAAGTAAATTTGAGGTAGATGTTTCAAAAAAACTTCCATCAATACGTCAGCAGCTTCCTTTTCCGCTTGACGCTTGGATTCGGAATCAGCAATATTATCGAATGAGATTTGAAGATTCAGTGCGCGATTAGTGAAGAAAACGGACAACCACTTTTGGACCATGCTTCGAAGATGCAGAACGAAATTTTCGTAAATAACAGCTCGCGTCTCGTGTCCACTTCCATACTCCAGCTTTCTTTTGTGAGTATAAACCGAGCGTCCATGGTAAGTTTTTCTTTTAGACTCATATTGGAAATAGTTATTTTGTGAATCTCGGGCATTAAGAGCAACCATCGTCTCACCAAACAGATTCAACATGACCTCTACATCGGTATTCATCTTAATTGTTAAGGCGGGCTTAGCGATATCCTTTACCTGCAAATAGCGAAGTCCTTTACTATCCGGCATATGAGATTCGTTTACTTGTCGCACAATATCGAATAGGGCATCGTACAAAAACTTATTCGTTAACTTCATTTCTTTCATGACATTGCCCACTAAAGATTCTAGTTGCACTGAATCAAGTGAGATAAGTTCCAGTTGGGTATTAATCCCAAGAATATGGGTCCATTCTTTACTATCTTCTTCGTTTTCCTTAACCAGCTCATCAAACGCTTTTTTTGCGTATTTCACTGCATTCTCTTTTAGTAAGCTGAGATCTCCTTCTGCCTCCATACAGATTTCTTTCATTCTAGAATATACCCGGAAATCTGCTCTAGTCCTCAAAATCTTTACGGGAAGACCATTCATTTTTTCCTTAATTTCCTTTTGGTTTAGAAGTACCTTGAAATTGTCGTAAACTGTTTTCCGAGCATCTGCACCGCAGAGAAAGAGAAAAGCATCAGTTTTCAGTCCTAGATTACGCTGCATCGTATCCTGCATCACATCGAGACTTTCACCTGTTTGGGTTAACCCTGGCGTATCCAAAATATTTAACCTTAGAACCTTTCCTAAACTAGCCTCTTGATGGAAGTTAGCCTCAAACGATGATAAAAATGCAGCGGAAGGTCGAACGCAATATGCCAATTCATCCAACACGAGAGAATAGGCGCTCTTTTTATCATATGTGCTTCGAATCAATGCTTCAATAGGATTCTCAATCATCTCGTGACTTGTGGTTGCATTTTTATTGTCATCAATAATACCATCAATGACTGCATAAATCTGGTCGTCATAAAGCCACTCGCAATTCTCCATAATCTCATTTTGAATAAAACTATGAAGTCGTTCAAACCAATCAACGACATTATTCATAGGTGCGGCTAGGTCAAAATTTGTAAGTCGCTCTTGAATGACCATTTCGTATATTTCTTTCTTTTTGGGCTTTGGATAGGCAGTTTTTGTTTCCTTCTCCTTTTCCCGAACTGCATCACGAAGATTTGGAATCAGAGCATCAATTAACTTTGCCAGTAAGTCATGGAGTTCATCTTTCGTCGGACAACCTGCCTTACACTTCCCAACGTAGTCTGCAAAATGGTATGCCTGATCTCGTGGATTCAACAAACTATGTTCAGTGTCTTCAGGCACTGTGAACTCCTCAAGATCGTCTCGTGCCTCATAGATAGTCTCCAAAATGACATCTGACACATGGGTTAGAATAAGGACATAATCCAAAGGTTTTATCTTGACGCGTACAAGAATTTCATTGTCGTTCATCGTAGCGTCAAGCATAAGCCTCGTTCTAATTAAAGTGGTTTGATTATCCCCGACATTTCCTGAAAACAAACGATTAACAAATGCCGGCTGCATCATCATCAACATCAGCGATTTACCGGAACCTGATGGTCCAGATGCAGTAATCGATGGAGCTGCCTCTAACATCTTGAACCGATTACGTTTATCCTGCAGTGATTTTTTCACCTTTGCGGAACCCCCTTGATATTCAATTGTTTCTTAGACAACTCGACTTCATTTTCCTAACTGTTTTCTAACTATTTTGTCTCAGTTAATCCCACCATCCTTTAACTTATTTTGTTAAAACGCAACCCCATGGCTGGTCTTGGTGCAAAGACAAAAAGAAAGAAGCATAGCCATTAGACCATGCCTCTCCCTATAGGTTGAGTCCGGCCATCAAAGTCTGGAATTAGACTTGCAGAACAAGATTCGTGAGTGCGAAATTCACGATGTTCTGGGTGCGGATGCTATCCGCTGATGCGCGTTTAATTGGTTTTATTGTATCAAGGGTCAAAGAAGCCTACAATAGCAATGGAACTCCCAAATAAGCTGTTTATTGATGATAATCGGGGTTAAGCTCATTTAGGCGAAGTAGATCGCATTATCCCTTCATTTTCCAACCTCAACCTTCGATATAGCCTTATCTCTGAAAAATCAAATAAGAACCTTCTTTAGCTACTCCGCAAATGATTGGATCTCTGCATTGACGATCCCTTGCTCCGAAATTGTTCAGAAGGACTTCGTTGGTCCGACTGAATTCATTGGCCCACTTGATACTGCGTAATAATCATTTATCAGCTCATATGCTGCTTCATCATTGTAACGATTATATTTACATGCAAACTTGATGTTTTGCATACGGCTGGGGTAACCACGTTCATATGTGAGTTGTTTTCGCATGTTGCCTTCATATATCCAGAGTAGGATCTGGGTTTCACGAAATTCTTCGTTCAATAACCCCGCAAGTGCCGCACCGTTAATATTTGCTCGCAATTCTTGAAGTAGAACAACGGGCTTGTAACATTTTGGTAGGAGTGCTCGATATAGACTAAAGAGCTCTTCCTGAATTAAGTGAATGAATTCGTGAGCGAGAATGAATTTGACAACGTTCGGTTGTGAATCCATAAAACATTCGATAAATTTTTTTTGGAGTTTTATATTCCCCAAAGCGGTTACTCTTCCCAATCCCCCTTTGTCGTTTGTGTAGATGAGTTTGATTTTTCGTTTGAATTTTGTTTTTTCCTGAAATTCGGTTATCCATTGGTATAGTTCGGGGTATTTCTGATTTGGAATCTTCATTTCTATGAACCTCCTGGTTGTTGTTTTCCCCAGAATAGCATGTAGGTGCGCCTGTGGTCAGCATTCAACCCGTTCTAGTCGGTTCGTGTCCCACTTTCTGCTGAGTAATAACTCCCGCTTCAACAAGGATTTATATATCTTCGACTTCTCGAAATGGTATTGTGATGGATCTCGGCAAGAATAATGATTTTGGTTAAAGGGTCTATTTTTCGAATGGTGTCTTTTGTGACGAACCTTGACTTGGCACGATAGTAAGTAACGCCTGCATAGAATCTCGCCAGTCGCTATTTATGCTCTAGTTTAGGGAATGGCTGCCACTTTACCCGGACACAATCATTAACATTCATGCCCAATGACCTCCGATCAGGGCTGAAATGTTTGCTTTCACGTTATCTGCAGCATTGTTAACCTTTTGGAACCGCCGTATGCGGACTCGAGGTGTAAGTTGCATCAGGCTGTGCTCATTTGAGTTAAAGTCTGTTTTTATGCCAAATTTAAAGTAAAAACCTGTTTGAACCTCTTTTGTTAGGCATGTATACTTTTACTTTCAACTGTGGATAATGTTAAGAAGTTTAATTAATGATATTATATGGATGGGGTTGATGATTTGTCATATAAAGAGATTTTTGACCTTCACGTACATCTGCTTTCAATCTATGAAAAAAACAAGAAGTCACCAAGCCCTTATGAGCGTGAAATTAACTATTACAGAAAACAATATTATATTGCTAAAGATATTGTTCAGAAAATTTTTGTTTTGAATCAGTTAATTTTAATTTATGAAAAAAGTAGAGAAGCACAAATCAGATGGTGTTCGGAGTCGTACTTCAGAGGTGAAGAAAATGACCCTCTTGTAGAAAGCCAGACAACATGAATTTAGTTCATCCAATTCGCTTTGATGCTATACTCATTATTGCTAAAACAGATTATAAATGGTGGCAGGAAGTAAACAAATGATTTAATTTATTGTATATTAGAAGAACAAACGGCAGGAGGTGAGAGGTTGAATAATCCCACTAAGCCTTATTATGCGGTTGATAAAACCATATATTTTACGGACAGGGTTGAAGAAGTATTAATCTACACCTTTGATGAAGATGATACCGCTGGGACAATATGTGAATTGCTTAATAGCGCTTATGACTCAGCATATCAAGATGGTTTAAATGCTTCTTTAAGCCGACATCACAAAGAACTGCTTGATAAATTGCTCTTGCTAACAATGGAGAATTCTCGAATGAAAAATTTAATGAAGATGAATGAATAAAGTGAATATTTGCATATTGTAATTATCTATACGACTATAGTACTGAATATACCAAACAAAAAATCAAACAATAACGCGATGCCATTTGGCTTCGTGTTTTATTATGGCTTTAGCCAGTTGAGCGCGTGAAACGCGGGAAACCAAAAACCACCCGCTATGCGGGTGGAGGGAACAAGGGTTTGACCACCAAGACCATTCCGATAGATTTGAGATGTTCAGGCTCAAACGAAAGGAATGGTCAAAGATGGCAAATAAGAGCTACAGCCTAGCTCACACGAAGTGGATGTGCAAATACCATATCGTGTTCACCCCGAAGTATAGACGGAAAGAAATCTATAATCAAGTGAGGAAAGACTTGATCTAAATCTTTAAGCGTTTATGTAAATACAAAGGGGTTGAAATCATAGAGGGACACATGATGCCGGATCACGTGCACATGTTGGTCGCGATACCGCCGAAGATCGCCGTGTCCACGTTCATGGGATATCTGAAGGGAAAAAGTTCGCTCATGATCTTTGAGAAGCATGCGGGGCTAAAGTATAAGTATGGGAATCGAAAATTTTGGGCGGAAGGGTACTATGTGAGCACGGTGGGTTTAATTGAAGCCACGGTAGCCAAATACATCCGTGAACAAGAAGCACATGACCAAGCCATAGATAAATTGAGTGTAAAAGAATACGAAGATCCATTCAGTGATAAAAGGAACAAAAAGAAATAAACCCGTTTAACGGGTGAGTGAAGATGACAAATCACACTGAGCCTGAACAATGTGTGGTCAGGCTAGCGTCTTTAGGCGCAGTTTGGCAACAGGGGGTTTTACCCCAAGAGCAAACCACCCGTTGGACGGGTGGTCCTGATTTTGTATATTTGTGGATAATGATGGGTCTTATGGAAGGGGGATCGTTTTGTCTGTCGAATTATTAATGTAAATCGGATGCTTGCTTTATTCTTTACAGAATTTTGGTTCTTAGGAAGGGAGTAAAAATGTATATATCTAGTGTTAGTATAAGAAATTACAGGAACTTTAAAGACACATCTATAACCTTTAATGATGGTATAAATGTCGTTATCGGTCATAACAATGCAGGGAAGACGAATCTTATAAAAGCATTATCACTTATTTTAGATCCGAATGGAAAGAAGAAATTAGACATATATGACTTTAATAAGGTAGCTATACTAGATGAAATAAAACTGAATCCTCCTAAAGTTTCTATAAGCGTGACTATAAAACAAAGTGAAAATGAAGACCTTCTCTCTGATGATCTAGTGACAGTAGCTGAATGGTTAACAAAACTTGATGAGCCATATGAAGCAGCTATCACCTATGAATTTTTCCTCCCAGAGAAAGAAGTTGAAAAATATAAAACAGCTATTAAGAAGGCAACAGATTTAGATAAAGCATGGCGAATCATTCAACATGAGTTTTTGAGGCTGTATGTTTTTAAAATATGGGGAGGTAATATCGTTAATCAAACCATCGCCGACAATGAATCATTACAAAAATTCGATTTTCAATTTTTAGATGCAATTCGAGATGTCGAAAGAGATATGATTTCAGGTAGGAATTCTTTGCTTAGAGATGTCTTGGATTTCTTTATGGATTATGATATAAAATCTGATCCTCAGCGTACAGAAGCAGAGAAATTAGAGGAAATAAAATTAAAAAAACAATCGTTTTCAGATAGTGCTGACATGCTAATATCAGATCTCCTGAAGAGAATGTTGCTAGGTAAAAATCAGATATTATCCTATGTGAAAGATACGGGTGCAGCATTTAATAACGCCAAACCTGATTTTGAGGGGAATATCTCTGATGTCGAGTTGTTTTCTGCGTTAAAACTAATTGTGGAGTATGAATCAGGTATAAAAATACCAGCAACTCATAATGGTTTAGGTTACAATAACTTGATTTTTATGTCTTTGCTACTATCTAAAATGCAGGTCAATTCAGATGGTAACTACTTGGGAAGTAATGCGAAAGTTTTTCCCGTCTTAGCCATTGAAGAGCCCGAAGCTCACTTACATCCAGCTATGCAATATCAATTTCTAAAATTCTTACAGAAAAATAAAGAAGAAAAAAAGGTAAGACAAATATTTGTGACCACCCACTCAACTCATATTACTTCTTCTGTCTCTTTAGATGAGATGATTTGTTTGCATAATGAGATTGGTGAAACAAGTGTAGGTTATCCGGGGAAAGCACTCATGGAGAACGAAAAAAGCAAGAAATATGTTCAGCGATTCTTAGACGCTACTAAATCAGATATGCTCTTTGCACAAAACGTTATTTTAGTGGAAGGAATAGCCGAACAACTGCTGTTGCCAATATTCGCGAGATATTTAGGTATCTCATTGGAAGAAAAACATATAGCTGTGGTTAATGTCGGTGGAAGATATTTCGAACATTTTCTTTATTTATTTAATTTGAAAAATCCCTACGCAATACATAAAAAGATAGCATGTATAACTGATAGAGATCCTGAGAGAAAAGTGAAGGGAACAAAAGGTGAAAACTATAGCAAATGCTATCCTTATGAATATGGTGTCCAAAATGATAAGTATGAATACAAGCAAAATCCTTCTTTTATGCTGTATCCACGTGATGGACATTCTAATATTGCACTTTTTACTCAGGATGAGTCTGAAGGAAAAACCTTTGAGTATGATTTGATTTTACATAATCCTTCACTAAAATTATTCCTAACAAATTCAATGAAAAATCAAGATGAAATTCAAAAGTTAATGGAGTTATATAAAATGGGGGGAGAACTTGTGGAGTACGAAAAAACATTAAGGAAAAGTGAAGAGAATGATAGAATAATAGAAAGTTTAAAATCCAATACCTCTTGGAAAAGCGATCAGAAGTCAAAGGCTCTTATAGCTTCACGATATCTAAATTCTGTTGGCAAGGGTGAAAATGCTTTGGAGTTAGCTTCTGTGCTAACGGATAATTTTTATAAGAGGGGAACAGACGACTTTCAAACTATTAATGTCCCAAATTACATTAAGGATGCCATCACATGGATAGTGGAATAATCGAAATTGACTCCGATGCTTTAGTACCTTTTGAAAATCATTTTCGTGTAGCAGCGGGACCTGGTGCAGGAAAAACATACTGGCTTGTACAACAAATTAAAAATGTTTTGCATCATTCTCAAAGGTTAGGAAGGTCTCGGAAAATAGCTTGTATTACCTATACCAATATTGCAGTAGAAACCGTTTTAAAGCGTTTAGGCACTAATAGTAATCAAGTTGAAGTTTCTACGCTACATAGTTTTTTATACAGACATATTTTGAAGCCCTACGCCTTATATCTGGGTAGTCATTATGAATTGAATGTAAAAGAGATGAGTGGGCATGATGATACAGTAGTACATCAAAAAAAAGTAAAACATTGGATTGAAAATCATTCCAATGTAGATTTATTAGAGCATCCGTATTCCGTAAAACAATTAACTATGCGTGAAGAAAATACAATACCACTAATCAACTGGCTGTATCACTTAAATTATGAATTTAATATGCATGGGGAACTTATGCTCGTTGGAAATCCGAAAAAAGCATATAGAGTAGAGAAAATCGGTGATAAGGAAGTACTTAAGTATCTTACTAAAGCCTGTTTAGGTATTCTAGAAACGGATTTTTTTGAGTACAAAAAACTTTATTGGTCTAAAGGAATCGTAGATCATTCAGATGTTCTTTTTTTCAGCTATCAACTTCTTCAAAATAACCCATTTATTTTGAATGTTGTAAGAGCAAAATTCCCGTATTTGTACATTGATGAATTTCAAGATACAAATCCCATACAAATGGAGATTCTGAAACTTATAGGAGCCAAGGAGACTATCGTTGGTATTATTGGTGATACAGCACAATCAATATACAGTTTTCAAGGGGCTGATCCTGACCAATTTACTTCTTTTTCACTGCCCAATCTTTCAGAATATGTTATGAAAAAGAATAGAAGAAGTACTAACCGCATTATAGATTTGTTGAACTTTACTCGGAAAGATATTCAGCAGGAATATTTTAGAAATATTGTTGGAGATAAGCCTAAACTTCTGTTGGGAGAAAGAAACAGGCCTTATTAAAGGCACAGGAATTTTGCCCCGACGGTGAAGAGCTTTACTCATTATCACGAGACAATCCAACGTCAAATGCCATGAGAAGATTTTCTTGCGAATATACTTTTAATGAGAAGTTAATAGATGAGCTCTTAAAAATTGATAAATCAACTAGTAGTAACAGTTATAGAAGTAGGGTAGTTGTTAGTTGTTTAAAATCTGTAGAATATGCTTGCAATGGAGATATAAAGAAAGCAATAAAAGAAATTGAAAGCATTGAACGAGATGTTAGTAATAAAGAAGAGAGAAGGAAGATCGCGTTAAAATCGCTTTATTTTCTCATGAACGAGTATTCTTCTTATAAGAATAAGTCTTTATATGAATTTTATTTGTGTATTAAGAATGCTATAAAAACAGAAATATCTAAGTTGAACAACGGTGCAGCTAGAACATTTTACGAAAGTTATGCCTATGAGCAATTAGCCCTATGTGTAAATATTACAGATGATAGAAGCAAACATAGAACTATTCATAAATCAAAAGGAGATGAATTTGATAATGTAATGATTGTCTTAAAATCTTCTTCTGATTTGAAAATGTTTGTTAAGCCTGATTTAAAAGATGAAGAAGAACATAGAGTTAAATATGTTGCTTTAAGTAGGGCAAAAGAACGTATCTTTGTAAATGTTCCGTCGATAGAAGAAAATCTTCTACCTAAACTAAAAAAGGTTTTTGAAATTATAAATGTATGACATATACACCAAGCAAGATCAATTAAAATCGTTGAACTAAGAAGCGCAGTACAAGGTAAATAAAAGAAATTATTCATTGCTGAAATGAATCTACTGATGTTGAATGTTTAGCTTAGCTTAACTTTTCATTTTAACGGAAGCGATCTGATAGAATTTCCAAAAGCTTAGTAGTCGGTTGAAGTAATAAATGTAGTGAATAGTACTGTGGACAGCCACTATAGTTCGGACAGATCATCACATAACAAAACTTAAAAGTTTTTTGTTAACATACCATCAGATACTGTAAAATAACTTTTAGACTGACCTAAAAAATTTAAACAGCGACAGCAAAGGATTCTGATTCCTCGTCCTTTGTTGTCGCTGTTTCATGGAAATAACTAATGTGTAGCAGCGTTCTTCTTCATACTTAGCAGAAACAGAAGCGAATTACTAGGGAGCATCTCAGCAGTTGCTTCATTGTATTTTTCAGTCAATTTCGCCTAGTTTTGTTTTTGCTGCTTTGTATTCCTGTAAAAATGGTAAAAGATGATTCATATATTCAGGAAAAGTCGTCTCTGTAAAGCGCATAGCGGAGGATACAAGAAATGTACAAATAACACCAAGATTAAATGTATCATTATCTGGATTGAAGCCTGAACGTACCGGTAACAGCCCATTTTGCGTTAATGCGCGCAATGCAATGTAATTATGCGCGCTTTTGGATAAACTACCGTATATCGAGTACACCAAGTCTTGTTCTCCAAGGTTTTGTACTAATTGTTTAAGCGACAAGGGACCTCCAAATAGAGAATACCATTTTGGATAGTATGTACGTTTCAATCTTTCAAACTCATCCAGCATGGGCTTTAATTCAGATTGATTAATGATATCTGTATGTTGACGAATTGCCTCGTTCATGCGCTGAATATTTGTTCCAATTTCGTCTTTTGCATCAATCGCATCAGTCGCAGATTCAATCTGTTGCAAGTGATATCCAACTTTATAAGCACATGCCCGTTTTACTGTTTTTTGTGGGTCGATAAGGATATATTTAAATGCCACATAAGCTTCCAGTAAACTCCGAAAATTTAATTCAGCAGATGCACGCAAACCATTTTCAGCGCTGACTTTCACGCCAACACTCAATTCAATAATTGACCGAAAGAGCGAAGATATAACTTGATTGTTAGTATCAGTTAAATCTTTTCCTGTTTGAAAAGCTTGAAGTTCAGTGTTACCGAACGCAAGGGAGTACTCTAAAAGATCATGTATATTTGAAATTCTCAAACTTATCCACTCCTTATAGAAAATTTAATCCACTTGTAAGATCGTAGCACAAATAATATTAGCGAAAATTCAAGGTTTGAACAGGGCGAAACTATTACAAACGAAAAATGCGGGGTACTCGCTGATCATCTCCTTCTAGATATTCTTCTCCCTAAACCCGGTGGGGTATAGCAATTTGCAATTCTTGCCTGGTTGACAGTCTGTATGTTGATATGAACAGGAAAAATAAACTTCTTCACCAATGCTATACTTCTAGACTGTCCGTAGATTGGTCGGCCCAAGAAGCTTTGAGATATTTAAACGGGAGGACTGGCTCCAGAACGCTTGCTGTTGATCTAAAAGAACAGATGCTTCCTCGATAAGTCCTGTATAGAAAGATAATTATGATATTTCTAGAAGTTAGATTCTTAGTTCAAGGATACAAAAATTTTAGCTAAACCTAAGCACTAATCAATTATTAATGGACATGGAAATTTAACGAATGAAGAAATATTTGTCCTAGCGAATGTTTTACATGTATTGTAAAATAGCGATATCATTCATATAAAATGGATATTCCGCAGATCTTAGTGACGTGGAAATGTCTGGTCCCTTTTTTATGCCATGCGAAAATGGAAGAAACTCAGGTCTACGGAGGTTGCTTAAATGGACGAAGAGAAAGTCCCTGTTGTCTTTATATCTTATTGCTGGACAAATGAGACACATATGCAGTGGGTGTTGAATCTGGCCGAACAGTTAATGGAGAAATCTGGAGTTGAAGTAATTCTGGATAGATGGCATGGTATCGTGGGTCATGATAGATTCCAGTTTATGGAGAACAGTATTAAAAAAGCTGACAAAGTTCTCGTAATCTGTGACGAAATGTACTGTCGAAAAGCTGATAACAGAGAGGGGGGCGTGGGGACTGAAACTTTAATCATTACTCCGGATGTATATCAAAACACGGAACAAGAGAAATTCATCCCTATCGCACTTAGCCAAAATTCTAACGGAGAATATATTCTCCCAACGTATTTTAACTCTCGTTTTGCTCTCGGAATGTTAAATGCCGCCCAATTCGAACGTGATTATAATCAGTTAGTACGGCTGATTTGGCAAGAACCACAATTGAAGCCACCCGTACGTGGATCAAAACCAAATTTTCAGGATGAGACTGTTACAACAGAATCTCCTAAGGAAATAGTGGTGGTGAAAACAGATACTGCTGAAGAGAGGGTTGTCTGGTTGTTGCCTCGTGGCTTCCTTATATACGAGGATATCACCTTTAATTCCGGTAAATCCTGGAGTAGTACTGTGACTTATTACAACTATGATGGGGAGTGGCAGCAAGGAACCCACTATCATGAATCTTACGGGTACAGTTGGGAAAGAGACATAGAAATACAGTACAGAAAACTTAGTATCCCTGAAGCTGATTGGAATTGGTGCCGAGCTCCTTTAAACTTACTGCAAGAATTAAGAGAGGTTAGCAAGCCAATTGATATAAAAAACAAGGTTAGTCAGATAAATTATCCCGTTTATTATTATGCTCCTGGAGATGAAATTCCACTTCCACAAGTTCCGGATGAATATAGTTTTTATTATGAAACCGGTGATCTAAGAGATGTTCAACAAGAAATACGTACCTTGATAAAAACTTCATTACACCGGGGGGATGAAGAATTTCATAAAATGATAGTACCGATTAGACATTCAGCATTCTTGTATTCTTTAAAATTTCTTGGCAAAGACAATCCGTCACTCACATTTATAAAAGAGATCGTCGATGAATATAAACCGTCGCTAAGTAAATTCGAATTAATGGAATGGTTTGGAAAACTGGATTCGATATTGACCAGTACCTTGAACATTGAATGGGATGCCTGGCAAACGAATTTAAAAAGAAAAAAACAATGAAGTGATTTAGCATAGTAAAATTATTATAAGGCCGAGGTGAATTTCCTCGGCCTTATTCGTACATGCAAAACTAATTGTGTATAAAATGTCTAATACTAAATCTAAATCCTTCTTACTACGCGATTAAAACAAAATTCAATCACTTTTAATCAAAGTTCTTAGCGCTTTTTTTGTTTACAACGCACTACTCTCCTGTTTGAGATCTATAAAGGCTTGGATCTCTTTTTTATCTTTGATTGGTAAAGCGCGATATTTATATATAATTTCCATTTCGTCGGTAGTCAAAGTAGTCTCATAAATTGCGGTGCGAATTTCATTAACCAGTTCGGATATAACCTGTTCATTTTGTTGGGTATTCTTCGTTTTAATTAAATTAAAAACATAATTTTCCATTATATTATTAATCCTATTTACGATTAAATCATTAGAGACATCAAGGCTTAATTCGGTGCAGAGTATTTTGTTTCTAAAGATAAGAAAACTTTGAAAAAAAATTAAGTTCTTATATGATGCCTTTGAAATTAAAACAATGGTTTTATCTATGAGTCAATTCGTCTCAGTTTTTAGTTAGCGGTTTGAAAATGAATTGTGATGTTTAACATATTTAGTTATTGGTGTCAATTACTTATTTTAAGCATGGAAAAATGTCCTTTGAATAAATCTGTTTTATACATGATAAAGACACGCCTTATCTGATTTGTAGTTGTCGATAATCTGATTTGAGCATAAAAAAAGCGCCCTTATCGGCGCCTTTTTGTCCAAACTATAGTGGCTACCCACAGGAAAGCCCGTCTGGTTTAATGGACGGGCTTTTTGCTATACACCATTATTTTTACGATAGTCGGAGGGGTTAATGCCCGTCCATCTTTTGAATTGTCTGCTGAAGTGAGAGAGGTTCTTGTAGCCCAAACGGTTTGAAATCTCATTTAAAGATATTTTGGGCTGCTGTAGTAATATTTTGGCTTCCTGCAGCTTTAAGTCAGATAGATAGGTGCGGGGCGACAGCTTGTATATTTTTTGAAATACCTCTAATCCATAGTTGGGGCTTATTCCAAGCGAAGCAATGATGGGCTGGATGTGGAGGGTGTAATCTGAATTGCCCTCGATACAATTTTTCTTAAAAGCCCTTTTGATGGCTTCGGCAATTTCTTTGGCATATTTCGCTGTGGTCATGGATTGGTTAGCACGTTTCTCCGTCTGTACCGGCTGGATATCTACAAGCACCTCCAATAACTCGAACAAGACCACTTGTGCTTTTAGCTTTGCTTTGGTGAACGGCAACTCAGGCTCATGCAGAATATCGATCCATTTTTGAAGGCATTGTTTCAGTCTACTGTGATACAAACTGGCGGGCTCATAGACCCAGTCACAGTTTTGCATTATTTTGATCCGCAAGGAGGGCTCGTCTACATCGAAATGAGCACAAAAGTAGGTCATCGATGTAGCGGAAATGCATTTATTCGTATGCTCGAACCCAGGCGGAATCAGCAGAATATCATCCCTGTTCACAATGAATTGTTCATGTTCCATCCTTGTCTCTTGAGCCCCATCCAGCACAATTAGAATCTCAAAGGCATGGTGGGATTCTGTAGTCATGCTCCAGTCGGCAGGAACAGTCTGTGTATGTGCGCCAAAAAAACGTATATTCCAATCAATGCGCGGCAGCAGCAGCGTCTGTGTGCCTGTGAGCTGGCTATTCATATGTTCCAATGTGCAGCACCTTCCTTTGATTTGGGTAAATGTAGCCGTAATCATCCCATCGCATAAGTACGCTAGCAGTTATTATAATATACATAGACAACAGGAAAAGGGTAAATAATATGGCTAAACAGCGAAGGGAAGCAGAAAAATGATGAAGATTAACAATCCTATTATCCCTGGTATGGCACCAGATCCATCTATTATTAGAGTGGATGATGTGTATTATATTGCGACATCCTCGTTCCATTGGAATCCCGGCGTTCAAATTTTCAAATCAACCGATTTAGCCCATTGGACGCTGACAGCCTCCGTATTAAGTAAAGGTGAAGTGAATTTGAGGGGGACCAATACTCCGGCCGGGATCTGGGCGCCGCATCTATCCTACGATCCTAGGGCGAAACGGTACTGGTTAGCTTATTCGCATATGTTAAACATGGCAGGCCGTGAATTCAACTCGGATTCCTATGCCATGTGGGCAGAGGATATCCATGGACCTTGGTCGGACCCCATCTATCTGACCTCCATTGGTTTCGATCCGGCACTCTTCCATGATGAAGACGGTAAGCACTATGTGTCCATCCTTGAATGGGAGACCCGTGAAGGGTACCAAGCCCCTGGACATATTGTGATCGCTGAATTTGATTTGAACGAGGGCAAGATAGTTGGAACATGGCACCGGGTCACGCAAGGCTTTACCAGCCGCGGCTGTGCTGAAGCACCGCAGATCTATAAATATAGAGATAGGTATTATCTTTTATTAGCTGCTGGCGGAACTGGTTATGCTCATGGTGTTGAGCTGGGACGTTCGAAGAATATTTTTGGTCCCTATGAACCGCATCCGTCGGGAGAGCCGATCATCACCTCCTCGCCGCGCCATCTATTTTCACTTGGTAATCCGGATGCCGGGCATTTTGAGATGTATAATCCAAGTTCAATTATGCAAAAAGCAGGTCACGGCTCATTAGTTCAAACCCAAACAGGGGAATGGTATATTGCTCATCTCATGTCACGCCCTGTGGAAGGAACGCTAATGAATCCATTAGGCCGTGAAACCTCTATTCAAAAAATGCATTGGACAGAGGATGGCTGGCTGGAAATGAAGGATGGATCGAATGTAGCGAAAATGGCAGTTGAGGGGATGACAGGTGTTGAATTAGAGGCCGATGGAATCTCTCATGACGTATTTGATGATTTTAATCAGGAGAAATATGATCTTCATTTTCTGACTCCGTACCGGGAACAGCAAGCTGTATGGGTGAATACGGTTGAACGTCCGGGTTGCTTACGCATTCATGGAGAGAATTCTTTTTTCTCGCAGATCCATCCGGCGATTATGGCTACGCGTGCAACCTCCCTTCATTATGAAGTGCAAACCAAGGTGGAGTTCCACCCCGATCATTACTCGGAAACGGCCGGTATGGGGCTATACTATGATTCTAATAATTGGCTGTATGTTCACTTGACCCACTCTGAATCAGAGGGCACCGTTCTATATGTACTGCAGGCCAAGCTGGGAGAGCGCATCGAGCTGGTCCACAATTACATTCCAGTCCCTGAAGACACAGCGGAGCTGAAGCTTATCTATAATGCAGGCATCGCGAGTATCCTTTACCGCTTCGGGGATAACGGGGATTGGCAAACTTTTGTAGAGAATATCGATGTTCTCTATTTGTCGGATGAAGGCGTGAACGGGGAGCCGGGGGAGATTGGCGGGTTTACAGGCTTGTTCAATTTCATCGGTTCCGTGGATGCTCACCAGCATGACTCCTTCGCTGATTTTGACTATTATGGCGTGAAGAATTACTAATCATGCGAAAAAGACTCTTCTGAGTAAGAAAAGCCCATTCTTTTAAGGATGGGTTATTCATTTTATAATGAATTGAAAGAGCACACGATATTAATGACTTGACTAATAAATATTAAATTTTATAAGGAGGATTTTCCACTGGATCACCCCAAAATGTCGATCTACAGGATCTGACATTTAAACAGGTGCTGGATTATACGGATTCGGTTATTATAGCGGAGGTCATTCAGCAAATGCCGGATTTCAGCGTGGATCTAATTACGGAGCCAGTACGGCTATAAACTGGATAATCTTATTAGTGAGATTAAGGCTTTAAAAAACAATTAAAGGTATCCTTTAAATCATGTGACGATCATTCCCTGAAGTCTTGCTTACCCGGACCCTGAACTGGTGAAAACGCCGGAGATGGTGTACCTTAGTAGTATTAGTCTTTAGGAGTGGTGAATGGTTGTGAAGAAAAGTAGACAAACCCCCGTGCTGGTCGCGGCTTCTATCCTGCTCATTATTGTCAGCAGCCTGATCCCCTCGGATCAGTCGACTTGGCTGGGGGCGTTACAGACCCTTCTGCTGGGAGCCGGACTGCTCGGCTGCTGTATGGCTTTTTGGCGGTTTGCCAAGGGCGGCAAGGGTGGCAAGGGCAAGAGCTGAGTTCTATGTAGTGAACGGCCGGCGGAGACAGGATCAGTGCATGGGATGGTTAGCTATGTAAGGTGAGCCAGGCACTGTATGGGTGCTGATGCTGAGAGTCAAGGATTAAGTCGCGGCGGATGCTGCGGCTTTATTTGATAGAATTTATATGTTTTGGGGTCCCCGCAAAAGTACCTGAGTCATCACCTACGCTAAAGCCCCACTTTGTGGGGGGTTGCGGACTCAGCGGCCCTTATTTTGTGAAAAAGACTGATTATCTTCCCGGAGCGGACTGAGAGGACGCTAAAGGGCTGTATGGAGCGCAAAATGAGACGGAATTGGTTAATTAAGCGCCTCTCAGTCCGCATGGCCTTCGGAATGGTCCCATTTGCTGAAATAGCGGATCTGTAGTCCGCATGGCCCGCTACCCATCTCCCTCTGTCGCATCCGTACCCTAATTCCGCCACATCCAACTCATTCCGCCGTACTCATTCCTATATTCCGCGTATCCCGCGTTATTCCCAGTCTCACCCCGCTGAAGGGCGGTGGACCGCAGGCAAGGCTGAATGTGCGGCTGCCATCTGTTCGCGTATTCCTCTAAGCTGGGCCTTTAGCTCGGGGATGCTGCACTCCAGAATCTGGCTGATGTCGGGGAGGGGGAGCTGGATGCCATACCACAAGGCACTGGCAACGTGATCGTCCCAGTTAAGCAGCGCAGAAGCGCAGCGGCTGCGGTCCCGGGCGAGCACGGCACACTGGCGGATGCACTCTCTGTAGGCAGCCGCAGCAGCGCCATCGCCTGAGAGGCTGCCCTTCAGCCATAGTGTATGGAGTGCTACGAAGGTGGCGATTGCAGCTTGTTCGGCGCGGGCGCCTTGCTCCAGCAGCAGGCAGCTAAGCGCGTAGACGGGACCGCTATATTGCTGGGTGTAGGGGTTGAATCCGGCAGCGGCTGTTAGTTTGGGCGATAAGGGGTCAGGCATGTGGTCACGTTCCTTCCTGAATCTATACTGTGCAGTTCATCCAGCGCGCAAAAAACCGCAGGCAGAGGAGGACCTCTGCCTGCGGTTGTGGGTAACAGGCTTAAGAAGCCTGGCACAAAAGCGTGGCGGATCAGGGCTCTCTCCTTACGCTTACGAGGTTAGCTGTCGGATTCGGACGGTGAGAGTCGCCCTACCTGCCGGAGACCTGCGCGTGGCATTCTCCTTCGGATTCACCCCAAGTCGGCCTGACGGCCGGATGGTTCCCCCGTTTTCCACATGACGGAAATTCAGCGTGCATGCATATGCTCATTTTCATGAATGCATTCATTTGCTTTCAACACGAATCATACTCTCTTCAGAGGGGGTTTGTAAAAATGGAAAAGAGTGCTATTCGCCTTGTTTTCAGCAAATGGCTGACTGGTTATGCAAATGGAAGCGAAAACTCATATATGTAGCAGATTATCTGCCATTTATCTCGCTCAATCGCTGTTTTTTATTTTTGGCAGACGGCGGCGGGGAAGAAGGGTTCCCCCATGTATCAGCTCACCACCAAAGCGGCTCATTCTGATTCTTCCAGGCAATCATCCGCTTCATCTCACGAACGGTTCCTGTTGTAATCTCATAGTCGCTGCGTTCAGTGGCATGAAGGTCCAGGAAATGCAGCATCCCTCCATAAGTCCCCACGGCCAGCATGGTCTCATCCGGATTGACAGCTAATCCGGAAATGGTGCTTCCGGCATAATAACGCCACAGCTCCCGCCCCTCTACATCAACGAGCCTCAAGTAGCCATAGGCATCGCCAATGACAACACCGTCCTTCAGCGCTGCCGCCGCATACACCCGGGCTTCCCCGTTAACGACCGGATATTCCTGATCTGGCAGGAGCTTGCCTGCTTCTAGATCTTCAAGGGACACGGCAACAGTAACGCCATTGTAGAAGTGGCAGGCATTGTACCATACACTATGCTGGTCCTTCGTAAATATAGTATAGTGCGGGTAACTGGATTCCGGATTGAATAAGTGAACCTGCCCTGAAGCTGTGTCATATAAAAGATGATCACTGCCCTGGCTGCCATAGGCAACCCATCTTCCATCCGGAGAGACAGCACCATGCGGCATGTCGATCTCAATATGCTCCATCTCATCTGCTTTATATTCTTCGAGGTCAGGATGCAGCAGCTTCACCTCCCATGGCTTCTCCTGCAATTGCTGGACCAGGATAATCCCCTGACTTGTAACAAGCAATAACGCTTGACCGTCGTTAAAAGGAATAACTTGCTCCAAGGGTAACTCCTGATCCAGGCAGTCTATGTTCAAAACGGTAAAGTCCGGGTCCAGCGCTTGAATCATTCCATTCAGCTCCCGCCACGAAAGCTCGGCCACTACTTCTCCCTGTAATGCGCTGTTCATGGATTGCAGAATAGTAATCCCTTGCGTGCCCGCGAGTGCATAGAACTGATTGTCAGGAGATGCCCCAACCAGGCTAAATTCGTCGAATACGGAAATAACATCCCTATGTACAGCCACAACTGCATTCTTCTCCCAAGGTGAGCCGGTGCTGAACACCACAGCATCATCACTTATGAAATGGATACCGCGAATCGCCTGCATCTCCTTCTGAAAGTGCCCGGAGAGCGGCCACGTTGCCGCCGGTAGTTGCTCCCGCAGCTCAGCAATCTCACCGTGCTCATTAGCTCCTCGAATCATCTTATAGATTTTGGCGGCGAGGGCCCCGCGTGTATCCTCTGCGGGTTCATTTCCCGCTTTGTCCCAGCCTTCTGTCAGGCCCTTATGTACGAATTGATTGACGTCGCTCGCATAACGCGTTCCTTCTTCACGCCATTTGGCGGCATGCTCATCCTGTAGCCATTTCAAAGGATCAAGCCTCCTTTTCCAGATATATATAAATATACAGTTATTTCATCGATGAATCGCAAAAAAAAGGCGCTGCTCCTGTTGAGAGGACAGCACCTTTGCGTATATTACAGAACAGCAGCATCCATAAGCTCCTGAAGCTCAGGGAGATTGAAGCCCTTGACCGCCCGGTCCCCGGATACGGTGACTGGAATGCCCATGAAGCCCAGCTTCTCCACTTCCTCCTGGTAGACGGAGCTGGTCATCACATCCCGGACCTCGAAGGGAATGCCCTTGCTCTCCAGCAGCTGCTTCACCTGATTGCATTCGCCGCAGCCGGAGGTCGAATAGACAATTACGTTCGCGCTCATTGTTCCACTGCTTCCTTTATCGCTTTTTGGGTAATCTTCCAGTGTGAGGTGTTCCAGCGGACCTCGCTGTCCTCCAGCAGGAAAATCTGCGGGGATTCATGCTTGATCCCGAAATCCTCAGCAATCTGATTGGACACAGACCGGTCTTCGATCACATGGACAACGGCTGCTGGAGTATCTGAATGCTGTGCATAGGCCTGGAATTCCTCGTTGGCCTTGGCGCTGATCGGGCAGGTGGTGCTGTGCTTGAAGAGCAGTTTTTTGCCGGGCTGCCCGATATATTGCTGTAGTTCATCCTTAGTATGGATCTGTTGAATAGACACCTTAGAATCACCTTCCTGTGTAAGAGTGAATGAAACCTGTTGTCAACAATTGTGTTGTTAACAACTATTAATCATGATTGTAGCATAGTTCAAAATTAAAGCAAAAGAAAGTTCAGCTAAGCCTGCCCCTCCCTTGCAGGACGTTGTTAACGGCCGGTGGCCATGCTAATGTGAGAGGGATGAACTTAGGCTCAGTGCATAATCATGCAGATATGAGGGGGGAGCTTATGAAAAGGGTTGCTTGTGTCACCGGTGCTGACCGTGGACTCGGATTGTACCTGGTTCGCTCTCTTTTAGAGAGTAAATACATGGTGTTTGCCGGACAGTATTTGCCGGACCCTGCGCTACTTGAAGCTTTGAAAGCGCAATACCCGGATAGCCTGAGGCTGGTCCCTCTCGATATCGGCAGTGCAGGGAGCGTAAAGGAGGCCGCGCGGAGTATTGCCGGAAGTACAGGGCACCTTGATATAATTATCAATAACGCAGGGATTATCCACAAGTCTGATGATGCAACGGTGCTCGTGGATATGGATGATGAAGCTATGGCGGAGATTTATAACGTGAACACGCTGGGTGCGCTGAGGGTGAGCAATGCACTGATGGGCTTACTGCTGCAAGGCCGCCAGCGTCTGGTGGTTAATATCTCGTCGGAGGCCGGAAGCATCGGGCGGAACAAGCGGATCAATATGTATGGCTACTGTATGTCGAAGGCCGCGCTTAATATGCAGTCTTCGCTGCTGCACAATCATCTGCGTGCGATGGGCGGACAAGTGCTGGTCTTCCATCCCGGCTGGCTGCAGACTTATATGAACGGGGAGAAGGATGCAGAGGCGCCTGTAACTCCTGAAGAATCAGCAGGCAAGATTATGACGATCGTTCATAACCACAGGATGTATCTAGCCGAAGAACCGGCTTATATCGATCTGGACGGCAATCTCTGGCCCTGGTGACACGAACACATTCAGGACAGGCTAACTTGGCAAAAGAGAGGTGTGTACATCATGTCTTCATACAAAGCACTAGCGTTCGGCAGCTATACTGAAGTGAAATATCATCCCTTCGAAGGGGTAGACCGTGAGCTGGAGCAGCTCCTTGAGCCGGAGCTCCAGGTGGTCTCTACGGAGGATTACGAACGGATGAACCAGGCAGAGCTGGCAGAATGCAGGCTGGTGATCTCCTATACGGAATTCTCTGAGGAGCAGTTGCCCGCTGCGCAGAGCGGAGCCCTGCTTGCTTATGTGGCTGGCGGCGGCGGGCTGCTTGTCGTGCACAACGGCATATCCCTGCAGCGTAATCAGGAGCTTGGGGCGATGCTCGGTGCCCGGTTCACCCATCATCCGGCGTTCACGACGCTTCAGATGAAGGTGACTGCGCCGGAGCATCCGATTATGGAGGGGATCTCTGATTTTGTGATAGAGGACGAGCCATACTATTTCGAGCAGCATCCCCACTTCGAGACAACGGTACTGGCCGAATATCCTCATGACGGAGCGATGAGACCGGCGGCATGGTGCCATACCTTCGGCGAAGGCCGGGTGGTCTATCTGATGCCTGGGCACCATCTGCCTTCCTTCTCTTCAGAGCCGCTGCGCCGGATGATCCGCAGAGGCGGATTATGGGCTGCCGGAATGCTATAGTACGTGACGCTTATGATAAAAGGCAGGATACCGCTTGGATAACATGCGGTGTCCTGCCTTTGTGTAAATGATAGGATGATCAGCTATGATGCCCTATTTTTGGGGCTCAGCACCAGAAACAGGGACGACCTCGTTCTGATGAAGAGCTTCCAGTACCTCTGCACGCAGCGTATCGGTGAAGGCGGCCCAGACTTTTTTGCCGACATCCAGCTCTTCGCGTCCAATCGATTGCAGCGTCTCAAGCCATACCCGCTTGTCATTAATGAGTCCGAGCTGGTCCTGGATGTCCTTATAGAAGGCTTCATGGGCATGGAATTTCTGATTCAGCGCAAAAGCAGCCGCATTCGCCGTATACCGCAGTTCCTTGGCCGCAATCCGCAGCTCATGAAGGGCTTCGAAGGCTTCCTTCGATTCAGCGGATGGACCCTTGAACAGGGTCTTGCAGGCTTTTTTCTTCTGTTCAAAGGCGACTTCGAGCTCGCGCATGGCTACATTGGCGTCTTTTTTGGCAGCGAAGGGCTCTAACTGGGTCTGGGTAAAAGGGGTCCACAGCGCTTCGAGCGCTTGGCCGGACAGCTTGGGCAGTGCCTTCTTCAGCTTCTTGCGGGCGTCCTTCCGTGTGTCCTTCTGGTGTTCAATGACCGCCTTCAGCAGCTTGGCAGTCTTCTTATCGCCCGCCGCCTTCGCTGCCTTACGCCGGGCCTCAAACGATCCGATCAGCACATCTGCGTCACGGACTCTGCCAAGCTTTTTCTGGGCCTGCTTGAAGCTGTCATACAAGTCTGCCGTTGCAGTATGGCCCGGATCAAGAATGGACAACAGGGTCAGCAGCTTGCGGCTATTGACTCTGGCCTGATGAATATCCTCATCGTTGAACCCTTTGCGCGCATCCTTGCTATAGTCCTGAAAATTAATATACAGCTTGCTCATAGCCTGTTCCCATTGCCTGGATTTGCTTAGTTGCCTGTCCTTTGCCTGTGGTACGGTGGTCATGCAGCATCACTCCTAGAGGTTGTGTATAGCATGAGCTTATGCGCGAATCTTATGGCTGGTATATTCTTCTGTACTACATTAAGGATAACGGGTTCGCTCCACCATTTCAAATCTGTAAGGGCATACTGCCGGTTGTACGGTGCGCGGATAGATCGGTTACAATGTGAATAGTTAACGGAGTTAAGACTAGCTTAGACCTTATAGATAGAAAGGGGAATCAGCATGCGGAGTGAACCTTATGATGTACTGGAGAACGGGTCGGCAGGGAGGCTGCCGGAGCAAATGATCCTCTTCACGCATACCGGCGGTGAAGCCGGGGGAGAAGGGGAAGAGGCATCTGCGGAGGATATGCTGATTCCGTTTGCTTTTGAAGAGGTGCTGTGCCGTGATGTCGGGGTCGGTTGGGTCCCGCCGGTGCTGCATCTCTGGAGCCACCCCGGCGGAGTCGCGCTTGGGCTGCGGGACAGCAAGCTGCCCCGCGCAGCAGAGGCGATGCAGGCGCTGGAGCGGCAGGGCATCCGTACGGCAGTCCGCCATTCGGGCGGCGCTGCGGTGCCGCTGGATGCGGGAGTGATCAACGTGTCCCTGCTGCTGCCGAAGCCTGCGGGCAAGCTGGACTTCCACGATGATTTCCGGCTGCTGGCTTCGTTGATTACCGAAGCGGTAGCCGCGGGGCATCCGCAGGCAGCGGCGCAGATCCGGGCAGAAGAAGTCACCGGGTCGTATTGCCCCGGTGACTTCGACCTGGCGATTGGCGGCCGCAAGTTCTGCGGCATCGCCCAGCGCAGACAGAGCAGCGCGTACTTCGTTCACGCGTTCGTGATTGTGTCCGGCTCGGGGCTCGCGCGCGGAGAGTGCATCCGCCGCTTCTATCAGGATGCAGCGGACGGCGATGCCTCCCTTGACTATCCGCGCGTGCGGCCGGAGACCATCGCTGCGCTCGCGGAGCTTGGCGGCCCGTCTTCGGCGGCCGAATTCACCGCGGGTATCCGGCAGGCGCTTGCCGGCCGGGGAACCCGCCTGCTGCCGGCGGAGCTTCTGCAGCAGGAGACAGGCTACAGCCTGCGGTACAGCGACCCGCAGGTGCTTGAAGCAGCGCGTATGCTGCGCGAGAGGTACGCCCGCTGAAGCGGGCGGCTACTGACGGAAGCAACGGGTGGATGGATGTATGCGAATAACCGCATACAATGTGCAGGCTGGGGTGTGCGCAGCCCGAATGTATGCGAAAAACAGCATACAATGTGCAGGCTGGGGTGTGCGCAGCCCAAATGTATGTGAAAAACAGCATACAATCCCCTGCCGCCCCAACTACATATACAACTCCGGGCGACGGTCCGCGAAGACCGGGATTTGCCCCCGTACCTCACGGACCCGGGTGAGGTTAAGCTCGCCGCGGAGGATCTCTTCGCCGCCGGAGGCCTCGCTGACAATCTCGCCCCAAGGATCGATGATCAGGGAATGTCCAGCGAAGGTATTCGCCGGATCTGTCCCTGCCCGGTTACAGGCTACAACGTAGCACTGGTTCTCAATCGCCCGGCTGATCAATAGCGCGCGCCAGTGAGAGAGGCGGGGCAGCGGCCATTCGGCGCTGATGAACAGGATCTCCGCGCCTCCGGCCATATGGACCCGGACCCATTCCGGGAACCGGATGTCGTAGCAGATCAGCCCGGCACAGAGAATGCCGTCCAACGTGAACAGTCCTTTGGCCCCGCCGGGCTGGAGGTAGAGATGCTCCTCCATCAGCTTGAACAGATGCAGCTTGCTGTACTCCCCGATGCACGCCCCGCTGCGGTCAAAGACATACATACTGTTCGTAACGCCACCGTTCTCCTGCCTGACGGCAATGGAGCCGGCAACGATATTCACGCCGTATTCCCGGGCCAGATCCGACATCAAGGCCCCCGTGGTATGTCCGCCGGGGTCGGCAATTTCCCCCAGCCGGTTCAGATCATATCCCGTTGTCCATAGCTCGGGAAGAATAATGCAGTCCGGGCTTCCGACAGCAGCCTCACGTATTTTGCGCTCCGCCGCAGCATAATTCACCTCGGGTTTGCCGAATGCTATATCAAGCTGAATCAAGGCAATTCTCATGTGGAAATCTCCTCCTGAATAATATTAGTTGACGGGTCAATTAATTCGGTGTAAAGTGTATTTTATCGAAAAGGTTTTGCACAATATATTTGCCTTAGGGGGTATATTTTGAGGGAAGCTCAGCCCGATGAACATAAGATTTTTGAACTGCTGCAAGCTCTGCACAAAGGCATCGGCCCGAAGTTCGAGCGTTGTGCAGGCGTGACTCCTACCCGGTTCAGATTGCTGCAGGAGTTATATCACAGTTCGGAGATCAGCCAAATCTCGCTGCAAAAGCTAGTGGATATCGACGCTGCAGCGGTCACCCGCCACTTAAGAGGGCTGGAGGACACCGGAATGATCGCCCGCCGTAATAATCCAGCCGATAATCGCGTGACTCTCGTATCCCTGACTGGTCAAGGCCGTGAACATATCGATGCCTACCGGGAGAACAAAACCCAGTTCATCAGCGATCTGCTGACCGGCTTCAATGAACAGGAGCGTACAGTGCTCGCAGACATGCTTACCCGGCTCCAGCATAATATCAATGTACTGTAGCCGTAACCTATAATCAAACCCATAAAGGAGCTAATTCATATGAACACTACCAAAAACAATGATTACATCAGCATTATTACAGGACGCCGCTCGATCCGCAAATATGATTCATCCGTCAAAATCAGCAAAGAGGAAATGACAGAGATTCTTACAGAAGCTACGCTGGCACCTTCATCCGTGAATATGCAGCCTTGGCGTTTTGTGATCATCGAAAGCCCGGAAGCCAAAGCCAAGCTGGCCCCTATTGCCAAGTTCAACCAGACTCAGGTCGAAACCTCCGCAGCGGTGATTGCCGTATTCGGTGATATGAATAACTTCGATTACGCTGAACAAATCTACGGAACGGCTGTAGAACGCGGACTTATGCCTGCCGAGGTGAAAGAAAGACAGCTGGCCGCCCTGGGCGCCCACTTCGCCAAGCTGCCCGCAGATGTGAACAGAGAGACCGTGATGATTGACGCGGGGCTGGTCTCCATGCAGTTGATGCTGTCCGCCCGCGCACACGGATATGACACCAATCCGATCGGCGGATTTGAAAAGGATCAGATCGCTGAACTGTTCGGTATGGACAAAGAACGCTACATTCCGGTCATGCTGATCTCGATCGGTAAAGCGCTGGAAGAGGGTTACGCCTCCGTCCGTCTGCCTATCGACACGATTGCCCAGTGGAAATAAGCCCAAGCCTAACTTAGGAGGAATACACCAATGTTAATTATCCATGCGCTGCTTCATGTGAATCCTGCACGGGAGGAAGAGTTCCTGGCCACAGCGAAGCCGCTGATTGCCGCCACGCACGAAGAAGAAGGGAACCTGTCCTACGAGCTGTATAAGCATGCAGCAGACGGAAGTCTTTATATCATGGTTGAGACCTGGCGTGATCAGGCCGCCGTTGCCGCTCATAACACAAGCCCTCACTTCACCGGCTTCGCCGCCAAAGCGGGAGAGTTCCTGACCGCACCGCTTGATGTTAAGGTGTATAGCGCTGAGGAATTGAGTAAATAATTACGAATTAAGCGGTTCACCCTATACGATCTGGAATCCCGGGATGCTCCGGCAGTCTATTGACTGCTGTGGCATCCTTTTTTTTGCAAGACGCCATGCCGTTTATAAAACGTACAAGCCGGGTATCTTACCTTACCCTTACTTGGATTGTCATTTGCTGACGAAGCAAGGCGGGGAAGAACGAAGGAGATGAAGACAGCATGACTAATCTACATACCAATCACCGGTTAACCTCAATCCCTGCTGCTGCCGGGCAGGACGGGCAGCTTCAGCAGGATCTCATAGATTACGTGAATTATCATATTTCGGGCGGCTCCCTGGCGTCACTCACCGAAGGTGCGGAGGAGGCGGAGCCGGCGTTTGCCCCTCTTTTGCAAAGTGATACCGCGCGCGCTTACCGGCAGGAGTGCGGGGGCGTCATAACGGATATGCAGCAGCTCGAACAGCTGCCGGGTATAAGCCAGGAATGGCTTAATCAGCTCGCGGATACAGTAGAAGGACTCGATTCCGGTAAGCTCAGAGCTCTGGCCCCGCAGATCACCCGGCATAACCGGGTAGATCCTTATGTGAACGGACCACAATGTCTGGACATGCTGCTCGGCGAGATCGGCAAGGCTGAGCGTTACATTCATCTGTCCGTGATGCTGTTCTTCAATGACCATTCAGGGAACCTTATCGCGGATGAGATGCTTCATGCACTTGAACGCGGAGTAGAGGTTAGAATCATGATGAATTATACGGTCACTGCGCTCGGATACGGCCAGAACCTGGAGGTGGGGCAATTCTCCAAGATTGCCGGGCGTCTGGAGCAGGCAGGTGCAAAACTGCTGGATACCTTCCACTCCTATTACGGTGCAGAGGAATGGGCTGCGAAGCGCAAAGTGCTGAAGTCACAGGGCGTGCCTGAGAGCATCCTTTTTCTGCAGGATAAGGTTCAGGAGGATGTGGAGGTGACCGGGCTGAATGTGATTGACCACCGCAAATTCATGATTATAGACGGAATAACTTCCATTATCGGCAGTCTGAATATCGGGGACCAGTATACGTTTGCCACCCCCATTCAGGAAGCCCCGGGCCAGCAGGTAGATGGACGTCCGCTCGGTATCCCCGCCAAGGAAGAGGAATGGCATGACGGCTGCTTCAGGATTCAGGGGGCTGTAGCCCAGTCGCTGAACGCTGTTTTTCACTCCAGGTGGCTGCTGCTCGGGGGAGATCACTTTGACCTGGCGTCACCCTTCTATCGTCCTGCGGTGGACTATGCATTTGGGGAGGAGGAGTGTACTCTCTTCGCGAGCTTTCCCGGCAACCCGGTGAATCTGATTCAGCAATATATTCTGGATGTGATCACCTATGCGGCCGATGAGACCCTTATTGTGAATCCGTATCTGATCGATCAGGCCTTCTGGGACCGGCTGGGTGAAGTGGGGCCGGAGCGCGCCTGCCATCTCACCATCTGCAATCCGCTGGAGGTTAATGATCATCCGACGAACCGGGCGGCGGTGCGCAGCAACATGTACGTTCCCTTTTGTAACGGCGTATCCTTCTATGATTATAGTGCGACTGAACGCTTCTCCCACTGGAAAATCATCTACGACCACAGAGCGCAGGCGGTATTTCACGGCTCTTATAATATTAATGAACGGAGTGCCTGCCATGATTACGAGCTGGGCCTGCTGGTGAAGGGCAGAAGCCTCGCCGAGAAAGTGAAGCACATGATTGATTATGACCTCAGCGTATCGCGCCGGATCACCGGCAAACACGAGTTCTTCAAGCATCCTTGGCTGCATCCCAGCACCTATCTGAACAAAGCAACACAGAATTACACCTGATATCCTCTCCTGCGCCCGGTCATGTATAATGACGTTATACCAATGAACGAAGATGGAGCTAATGAAGATGAACATACACATTCTTGGACAAGGTCCCCGGACCGGGGAAATCAGATTCGCGGCAGCGGAATGGGGGGAAGCCAGAGCCATCTGGTGCGGACCGCCTGTTCAGCCGGGTGAGGAATGGGTGGCAGAATGGGAGCTGCCGGCGCTGTTCATGAGCTGGGTCGATATTGTGCCTGCTCCCGGCGGTGCCTTTGGCCTGCGTATCGAAGGGGATACGGTCATCCTGACAGGCGTGCTGGAAAATATAGAGGAGGACGGCACGGGTTATCTGCGGATCGGTAGCGACCTGATCATGTTCGAATGCCTGGGCGAACCGATGGCACTGGGCGGCTTCGTCGAGCTGAGGACCCGTGAAGCCAGGCTGTATCCGGTGAATCTCTAGGGGCCGCAGGGCCCCCGGCGGACGAACTATTTCCTGCCCCGGCATAGCCACCTTCAGGCAAATGAGCTAATATAATATAGATTGAAACAAGTAACAGCATAAGGAGCAGAAGTCTGATGAACAGCGATATTCAACAATTTAAGACGGAATTCTTCAAGGCGCTGGCTCACCCGATGCGGATTCGGATTCTGGAGCTGCTTAGCGAAGGCGAGAAGAATGTGAACGAGCTGCAGGCGATCCTGGGTTCGGAAGGCTCTGCGGTATCCCAGCAGCTGGCCGTCCTCAGGGCCAAAAATGTGGTCACCAGCGTCAAGGAAGGGACCACTGTCATCTATGCCCTCCGTGATCCTCTGATTAAGGAGCTTCTGGCTGTAGCCAGACAGATCTTCGACAATCATCTGGTGAGTACCATTTCCCTGCTTGAAGGCATCCGCAGCGAATAACCCCGGCCTCCGGGGGCGGATTACCCCGTTGACAAGAGCAGCGGGCAGGAGTAATGTGGGTATTATATTCAAATAATCAGATATTCAGAGAAAAGAAGGTTAGAGGATGACAGGGTGGGGCCGTTTCAAAGGCTATAACATTGCTTCGCTGCGCAAGGATATCATTTCAGGGACAATCGTCGGCGTTATTGCCATCCCGCTTGGGATGGCATTTGCTATTGCTTCCGGTGTGAAGCCGGAGTACGGAATCTATACAACTATTGTGGCCGGCATACTGATTTCCTTATTTGGCGGGTCCAGGTTTCAGATTGGCGGGCCTACGGGTGCATTCATTCCTATTTTGTTCGCTATTGCCATGCAGTACGGGTATGAGAATCTGCTGATTGCCGGAATGATGGCCGGGGTGATTCTTGTCTTGATGGGTGTTCTGCGGCTTGGGGTATTGATTAAGTTCATTCCGAAGCCGGTGACCATTGGTTTCACGGCCGGGATTGCCGTTATTATCTTCAGCGGGCAGATTGCGAACTTCCTTGGCCTGAGGGATATGAAGCGGCATGAGAGCTTCATCGACAATATGAAGGAGATCGGGGCGCATCTCTCCACAATCAATCTGTACAGTATTCTGACTGCGGGGGTATGTCTCGCCGTAGTGGTGCTGGGGTTGCGGTTTGCCCCGAAGGTGCCGGGTTCTCTAATTGGACTGTTGTGTGCCACGGTTATCGCAGCCCTGTTCTTCAGCGGCAAGGTGACGACCATCGGCTCTGCCTACGGAGATATCCCGAATACACTCCCCAGCTTTCACTTCCCGGTCATTACGTGGGAGAAGATCAAGCTGCTGATCCGTCCGGCTTTTGTCATTGCGCTGCTGGGAGCCATTGAGTCGCTGCTCTCCGCAGTCGTGGCCGACGGCATGTCGGGCAGCCGCCATGACAGCAACCGTGAGCTGATCGGCCAGGGGGTCGCCAATATCGCCGCGCCGCTCTTCGGCGGGATACCGGCTACCGGTGCGATTGCCAGAACCGCCACCAATATCCGCAGCGGTGCCGCTTCTCCGCTCTCCGGGATCATTCACGGTGTGGTGGTGTTCCTGATCCTGCTGCTGTTCGCCCCGTACGCCTCCAGCATTCCGCTGGCAGCGATGGCCCCGATTCTGATGGTCGTAGCCTGGAATATGAGTGAACGCAAGGAATTTCTCCACCTGCTGAAGCTGAAGACCGGGGATTCACTGGTGCTGGCGATTACCTTCCTGCTGACGGTATTCGCTGATCTGACCGTGGCGGTAGAGGTGGGGCTGATCCTGGCCGTTGTCCTCTTCGTCAAGCGTATGGGTGAGGTGCATAGAATCTCCAAGGTGCTGCCTGACCCGTCTTCCGTCAAGGTCGAGGCCCATATGGTAACCGAGAGCCACGACTGTCCGCAGATCGGAATCTACAATGTGGAGGGACCGCTGTTCTTCGGCGCTGCCTACCGCTTCGACCACACCATGCCCGAGCTCGGCCCGGATCAGCCTAAGCTTATCCTGCTGCGCATGGGCAAGGTGCCGCTGATGGATACGACAGGCGAGGCCAATCTGGCTGCGCTGGTGAAGGAGCTGCAGAACGCTGGCGGCAGGCTGATGATCTCAGGCATCCAGAGCCAGCCGCTGGAGCTGCTGAAGAAGACAGGACTGTATGACCGGATTGGGGCAGCCCAGTTCTATGATCATACCGGCGAAGCGATCAATGATGCGCTGGGAAGCGTGAATCCCAGCCGTTGCCGGGGCTGCGAACATGCGGCCTTCAGAGAATGCAGCGCCCTCTCGGGGCTGGAGGAATCCTCATCGCGCAGCGCTGCCTTCAAGGGGCGCACTCCGGCGGTGGCCCGCAAGCTGAGCGGCGGGGTATAAGTATAACCTGCGCGCTGCAGGGCCAATGCGGGTACAAGGCAACCTTGGCTGCCGGTCCGCAGGCAGCAGTTGCAGCTAGGGTAAATCATACACAAGCAGTGTTTCCCTTCGGGGTGGCGCTGCTTTTTTATTTTTGGGGTAAGGGCCAGTAACATTTATAGATAAATCCTGCATAATGTGCAACATTGCTGCTTCATACAAGCGGCTGGTGAGAGAGAGAGAAAAGTCTCAGGAGTGGCAGAGTTAGGCGGAGGTGGCGCATAGGCCAAATGTATGTGAAAAACCAAAACTGACCACAATGCGCAGCGTGAGGGTACAGCCCCCGATATTGGACTATCAAGCCCCATATTTGTACAATTACATAAATGGACTATATCAAGGTAAGGGGATTATCCTTCATGAAAGAACTGAATTACACCAAGGTCTTCATCCTTCTGGCTGCTATGACGGCGGCAACACTTGCTGTATACCGCGTTGTTTCGCTGCAGACGGATACGTTCTATGCCTTTCTGCTCTGGAATCTGTTTCTGGCCTGGGTGCCGTTCTTCTTCTCCATGGCCGCGCATGAGCTGGATAAGCGGAAGATCGGGGGGCTGCTGATTTTGCCGCTGGGCGTAGCCTGGCTGCTGTTTTTTCCGAATGCGCCTTATATTATGACGGATCTGATCCATCTGACTGTCCGCAAAAGCAAGTATATCGTCGGCGGAACGATCCAGAACCGGTACTGGTATGATCTGACCACCCTCCTCCTGTTCACCTGGAGCGGCTGGCTGACCGGATTCTTCTCCCTGTACCAGTTCCAGCACGTGATCTACCGGAAAAGCAACATGCTGCTCTCATGGGTCTTCGTCCTGTTCGCCTGTGTCATGGGCGGCTACGGCGTCCTGCTCGGCAGAGTCTACCGGCTGAACAGCTGGGATGTGCTGACGGACCGCCATCAGCTCTACCGGCTGGTCATGGACAGTCTGAACCGGCAGTCAGTGTTCTTCAGCCTGTTCGTCGCCTTTGTGCTGCTGGTGATTTATGCCACGATGTATTGCCTGCTGAACGGGCTGGCGGGCGGGGGCCGCAGGAGTTATTCCGAGGGCCGGAGGAAGACAGGTTAAGTGTCCTCCTCATCGCCGGGTTCAGGCGGAAGCTCCAGGTCCATGTCCAGCTCCGGAACATACTGGTAACGCTCCAGGTCAACCACGCCCCGTTCATCGAAGATAACGCCCTCTCCGGTTAAATATAGCTGCTGTAGGGAGGCGGATTCGTCTTCGGTGAGCGAGATCATACCCTTGGCGTTGATGACTCTGTGCCACGGCAGCTTGTACTTCCTGCTCATGGAATGCAGAATGCGCACGACCTGCCGGGCCGCCCGGGGACTTCCGGCCGCCCGGGCAATCCCGCCGTAGGTCATGACGGAGCCTTCCGGGATCGACTGAATAATGAGAATTACTTTTCGCGTGAATGGTGTCATTTTACGTGCTCCTTTTACCTTTCTCTGTCTGTAACAGTCCCACCGCTGATTTCTAACTGTACTAACCATAACATAAAGCGGCTGCTGCAAGGAGGATTTGCCTTAGTGGAGCAGCGGCTGACGATATTATACGAAGCTTGGTCCAGCCTGCCCCTCTGTTACAGAGCGGGCTTATTTGCTGTGCCGTTCAAGGGCCGGGCGGCATCTGCCTCTCCCATGCAGTAAATTCTGGCGAATAGGAGTCAGAGAGACGGGGGATAATCAGAGCAATAGATCTCTGACAGGAGTGATAGCAGTGAAGAACAAGCATTCTGCACTGAATAGTGAAGCTGCCGGTACCCTGTCCGCGCATCCTCCGCTAAGCCCTTCGCTGGAGGAGACGGTGGAACGGCTGCGGAAGATTTTCAATAACGACGGGACACTGAGAGTAAGGATCATAGAGAACAGTCAGGGTGCTCCCGTCCGCTGCGGATTAATCTATGTCGATGGAATGGTGGACCGGAATCTGATTCAGACGGGGATCATCAAGCCGATACTCGCTTACCAGCCCGCAGAACAAGAGCACCGGGACCCTGCAGCCCTAATGGAGAGAATCCGGATGACTGTCATTGATACCCCGGATGTCATGGTCTCCGAGGAGTTGGATGGACTGATAGGGGCGATCGTCAGCGGGAAGGCGGTGCTGCTGCTGGAAGGCTATGCCGGAGGGCTTATCATCAATGTTCAGGGCTGGGACTCCAGAGCGATAGAAGAGCCTACTACGGAAAAAACGGTGCGTGGCCCCCGTGAGGGCTTCACCGAATCGCTGCTTGTGAATCTGACCCTGATCCGCCGCAGGGTGCGGGACCCGGATCTGAAAATCGAATTCATGGAAATCGGAACACGCAGCAAGACGCAGACCTGTATCTGTTATATGGGAAGTCTGGCCTCTCCCGATATTATTAAGGAGCTGTATGACAGGCTGGAGAAGGTAGAAATTGATCTTATTCTGGACACAGGTTATCTGTCCGAGCTGATCCGTGACGAGCCCTACTCTCCGTTTGAAACCGTTGGAAGTACCGAACGGCCGGACACACTCGTGAGCAAAATCATGGAGGGCCGGGTTGCGGTCCTCGTCGAAGGCACCCCTTTTGCGCTGACCGTTCCTTATGTATTCGTTGAGAACTTCCAGGCCAGTGAGGATTATTATATCAACTATTATTTTGCATCGTTTAACCGTGTGCTTAGAGTGTTGGGAGCCTTCATGTCGATCAGTATCCCGGCCGGTTATATTGCCCTTGTAACCTATGCCCAGGAGATGGTTCCCACCCTGCTGCTGCTTAGTATTGCGACTGCCAGGCAATCGGTGCCTTTTCCAACCATAGTTGAAGCGCTGCTTATGCTGACCATCTTCGAGGTGCTGCGGGAAGCGGGGGCACGGATACCGACATCGATTGGCCAGGCTGTAAGCATCGTCGGGGCGCTGGTGCTGGGCCAGGCTGCCGTGGATGCGCGGATTGTCAGTGCGCCGATGGTCATTGTGGTGGGGTTGACAGGGATAACGACGCTGCTGAATCCAAGGCTGACCGGGCCGCTGATCATCGCCAGACTGGCGCTGCTGGGCAGCACCTTCTTCCTGGGCCTCTACGGATATTTCTTCGGTCTGCTTGGTCTGGTCATTCATCTGATGAGCCTGCGCTCCTTCGGCGTCTCTTACATGCTTGGGGTAGGCTCGATCCGCCCCCAGGATATTAAGGATACAACCATTCGTGCGCCCTGGTGGGATATGAATTTGCGGCCTGCGGTGATTGGAATGCGTAACCGAAGACGGAAGCCGTCCAAGAGACCGGCCAAGCGGTCATGAGATCTCTGCCGAGAGGGTGTACCTCTCTTATCTCACTGTTGCTGCTGCTGAGCCTGGGACTCACCGGCTGCTGGAATTATGCCGAGGTGGATGATATGGCGATTGTAGCCGGAGTGGCCATTGATAAGAATGAGGATGGGAAGCTGCTGCTCACAGCAGAGATTGTGGATACAGGCGGGTCGGCGGACAAGGCTCAGGCGGGCTACAAGATGGTCAGCCTCAGCGGGAATACGATGTTTGAAATCGTCCGCAATATGATCTCTATGACCGGCAAGAAGCTTTTCTGGAGTCATGCGAAGGCCATAATCATCAGTGAGGAAGCCGCCAGAGAGGGGCTAGTCAAAGTCATTGACTGGTACAGCCGGGACACGGAGACCCGCTCGGATGTGTTCATCTTCGTGTCTGGAGAGAAGACGGCCCGTGAGATCCTGAATATGAAAAGCACCACGGAAGCAATCCTGTCCTTTGAATTGGCCCAGATGATGCGTGATGAGAAGTATACGAACAACGCCCCGACGGTGGAGATATGGGATTTCATCGATAAGCTGGAGACTTCAGGGATTAATGCGACGGCCCCAATCATTCATATTCACCGGAAAAATGGTGAGCAGAGCGAAAGGGTGGCAGGTACCGCCGTATTTGTGAAGGACCGGATGGTGGGCAAACTGAGCGGCGATGAGACGAAGACGATGCTTATCGTCAAAAATGTACTGCAGGGAGGGGTGTTGGCTGTAGATGATAAGCGGGGGAATCCGGCGTATTCCCTGGAGATTATCTCCAATCACTCCAAGCTGAAGCACACAATAGTGGATGGCAAGCTCCAGATACAGATTCATACAGTAACCAAGACAGGGCTGGATGAGGTGATGACACCGGAGGGATTCCTGAAGGATGAGACGATTCAGGATATCGAGCAAAGGGCAGCTGAGCGGCTGCAGGCGGATATTCTGGCGTTAATTCATAAGATGCAGCAGCAATATGAGGCTGATATTTTTGGCTTTGGCGAGAGCTTGTACGAGAACCAGCCTAAGCTCTGGGCCAAAGTGAAGGACCACTGGCCTGAGGTCTTTGCCGGTCTTGAAGTGAGCGTTAAGTCCAAGGTGACGATACAGAGCAGTGCCAAGACTTCGCGGGCCATCCGGCTGGGGGATTAAGTATGTTCATTTACGTGATATTGATCTACGCATTGATCGCTGTAATTGATCCATATGGGCTGCGGAAGAAGGGAATGAAGCGGGATTTCCTGGTCTGCTCCGCCCTGTACCTGATCTCCTTCGGGCTGGCCTTCGCACTGTCGATGCGCTGGGAGATTCCCAGTCCGTCCCCGCTGTTTGTGGAATGGGTGAAAAAGCTATATTAGAGCGCACCGCTGAAGGAGGAGGAGAGTGTGAGCAAAGAGACTATTCCGGCTGGACAGTCCATCAGCATCGCTATATTATTTGTCACCGGCGCTTCCCTGTTCCTGGGAACTTCGTCACAGTCCGGCAACAGCAGCTGGATTGCCCAACTCTTGGCGATTCTGCTGGCCGTTCCGCTTATGCTCGTCTATGCGAGACTCCATGTCCTGTTTCCGGGCAAGGATCTGTTTGACATGCTGATTGCAGTGTTCGGCTCCGTCCTGGGACGGATGCTTTCCTGTCTGTATATCTGGTATGCTTTGCATCTGGGAGCGCTGGTGCTGCGCAATTTCGGGGAGTTCAGCAAGACCGTGGCCTTAACTGCAACTCCGATGCTCGCACCCATGCTTATGATTGGCCTGCTCTGTATCTGGGTCGTCCACGCCGGGATAGAGGTGCTTGGAAGAAGTGCTAAGTTTCTCCTGTTATTCTCGCTAATTGTGATTGTAACCCTGCAATTGCTCTCAGTGCCCAAGTTTGAATACCATCATCTGAAGCCGCTACTCAATACAAGGTTTGAACTTATTCTTGCAGATACAGCAGGCTCGTTCACCTTCCCCTTTGCCGAGATTGTGGTCTTTCTGGGCGCATTCAGCGCCATTCCGGCCAAGGGCTCTGCCAAGCGGGTGCTGGTCAGCAGCACATTGATTGCAGGGGGGATCATTATTATGATCACGCTGCGTAACCTGCTGATACTTGGCCCTGATATTCTGTCCGGTCTGTACTTCCCCTCTTACGTGGCGGTCAGCCGGATTAATATCGGCGATTTCGTTACCCGGATCGAGGGCTCGGCGGCCATAGTGTTTGTTACGGCGCTCTTCGTCAAGGTCAGTCTGTGCCTGTATGTAACCTGCAACGGGATAGCGAAGGTATTCAAGCTGGGGAGCTACCGTTCTGTTGTGCTTCAGATGGGGCTGATCATGGTCTATCTGTCGGATTTTATCTATTCCAATATTATGGAAATGGAGTATTTCGCGTATCATATCTACAAGATATATGCACTCCCGTTCCAGGTGCTTATCCCTGTACTGCTGTGGCTTACAGCGGAGTTTCTCGCCCGCAGAAGGAGCAGCAGGCAGCAGGCTCTTCCGGAGCAGCAGCCGGAAGGATCATAAACGCAGAAGCGCCATCTCCTAGCCCCGCCCATGCGGGGCTGTCCGATTTTCAACCTGTCCTGAAGTTAGCTATAATGAGAGGCAAGAGAGAATCTCATAGAACAGGTAGGAAAGGCGTGGATGATAGATGAGCGTATCCAGCATTGTAATGTCCTCACATTGGGGCAGAGAGGTCAGACATAAGCTTATTACTCAAGGCTCCAAGGTGCTGGCGGTGGTGTTTCCGGGACAGAATTATTCCGCCGAGCGGCCGCTGCTGGATTATGCGGGCAAGCTGGCCCGGGAATACGGCTGTGACCTGCTGCTGTTAGAATACGGCTACCAGGCTGCCAGAGTGGCCTTCAAGCGCGAAGAGATTGATATTGTTGCCGAGGAATGCAAGATTGCGCTTGCTTCACTTCCCGACTACGAGCAGCTTTTGTTCATCAGCAAGAGTATGGGGACGATTATTGCCGGTAAGGTGGCGTCGGAGCCCGGAATGGGCGAGAAGGTCTCGCATCTGTTCCTTACACCTGTTGCGGAGAGCCTTCCGTTCATCCGGCAGAGCCGGGGCAGTGTGATTTACGGCGGGAGTGACCCGATGTTCACCGGGCAGCATCCCGCCGAGCTTAGCAGCATGAAGCAGGTAAGAGTATACAGGATTGACGATGCCAACCACGCTCTGGAAGTGGACAGTGTCAACGAATCGCTGGCTGTGCTGCTGGTTATTATTAATTTCTATCATGAGTTTTTCCGCGATTCACTATAAAGGGAGATGAGAGCATTTACTCGCGGATCAGTCTGGATTAGCCGGGAGGGCATTGATATGCAGGGGAAGGTAATCGGTCAAGGCAGAACGGCTGAAGTGCTGGAGTACGGGGAAGGAAAGATTCTTAAGCTGTACCGCGATGACGTTCCGGAAGAGCATGTGGACTTAGAATACCGTTTCAGTAAGTGTGTGTATGAACAAGGTGTTGCTACTCCGCAGCCCCATGAGCGGGTAGTGGTAGAGGGCAGACCGGGAATTGTGTATCAGCAGATCGCCGGTCCTACTCTGTTACAGCAGATGAACCGGAAGCCGTGGCTGAACTTCAGCGGCTTCAAGCAGATGGCCGGCCTGCATCACAGCCTTCATCAGCTCGATGGCATGGGCGAAGCCGGGGCGCAGAAGAAGCGGCTGGAACAGCAAATTATCGCCGCACCGATGCTTGCGACAGAGGAGAAGACACAGATTCTGTCCCGGCTTGCCCGGCTGCCGGACGGGGAGAAGCTGTGTCATGGAGATTTCCACCCAGACAACATCCTGATGGATGATAAGCTGTGGGTCATTGACTGGATGACCGGCGTCCGCGGCAATCCTGCAGCGGATGTGGCACGGTCAGTAATCATGTTCCGTATCGGGGCCATGCCTGAACAGGCTTCTGTGTTCGCTAAGGGGTTACTGGGGTTCGCCAGAAAAAGGCTGACCGCGCAATATCTCCGCAGATACCTGAAGCTGTCAGGCTTGACGCTTGCTGATATTAACCCGTGGATACTGCCGGTAGCAGCCGCACGGCTGGTTGAGGGACTTTCGGTTCCCGAGAAGGAGCTGCTGGTCCGCGAGATCCGCAGACGCCTGAGGGCATAGCGTTGCGGGAAACAGACTGTATAGAGGAGGCGCAGAATGCAGGTGAATACATACATTGCATGGCTGCGCGGCATCAATGTCGGCGGCAACAAAGTAATTAAAATGCAGGATCTGAAGGCCATGCTCGGAACGCTTCCATTCAGGAATGTACGCACCTACATCCAGAGCGGCAATGTTATATTTGAGAGTGAAGCGTTAACAGGCGACGGGCTGGCGGAGATGATTAGCGGGAAGATTCAGGAGACCTTCGGCTTGGAGGTGCCTGTCATCATCCGTTCTCTGGAGGAGCTGGAGGCGGTCATCGCCGGTAATCCGTTCCCGCAGAGTGAACAGGAAGCCTACAAGCGCCTGTACGTCTCGTTTCTGGCAGCGGAGCCAGCCGCTGAAGCACTGGAGAAGCTCCGTCCCTATGAGGATGGAGCCGATAAGGTGCGGGTGATCGGCAGGGAGCTGTATGCCTTCTATGAAGTGAGTGTGAGCGAGTCGCCGCTGTTCAAGGTGCCGTTCGACAAGCTGCTGGGAACGGCGCTTACCGCACGCAACTGGAACACCCTGAACAAGGTAGCAGCGCTGGCCCGTAAGCCGTAAAGGAAATAGCAGCTCTCCCAAATACCCCACCAGGATGTATCTCTTGGTGGGGTATTTGGCGTGTACGGCACGTTCAGCAAACATTCAGCGGGCATTCATTACCGGTTAAGGTACGGATGCCATAATACACCTAAGAAATGAACGAATCGGAGTGGATCAAACGATGAAAATACTGAAGAGGCCGGGTACCGATGTTGTACTGGTAATGATTATGCTGCTGGCAGCCGTCCTGTACGGATACGGAATCTGGAATGACCAATATGCCAATACGTACTATACAACCGCAGTGGGCAGCATGCTGCAGAGCTTCCATAACTTCTTCTTCGCTTCCCTGGATTCAGCAGGGTCTGTAACGGTCGATAAGCCGCCGGTAACCTTCTGGCTGCAGACCTTAAGCGCGCTGGTCTTCGGCCTGCATGGCTGGAGTGTCATTCTGCCGCAGGTGCTCGGCGGCATAGGCTCGGTACTCTTAATTTATCTGCTGGTGAAGCCTGCCTTCGGACAGGCGGCTGCACGGCTTGCAGCGCTCGTTATGGCGGCTACTCCGGTAGCAGCGGCGGTAAGCCGGACGAACAATATTGATGCGCTGCTGGTGTTCACGCTGCTGCTGGCGGCATGGTTCCTCTTCCGAGGCACCCGGACCCACCGGACGGGCAGCCTGCTCGCCGCCTTCGGGCTCATCGGTGTCGCCTTCAATGAGAAAATGCTGCAGGCTTATATGGTTCTTCCGGCCTTTTATCTATTCTATCTTCTGGCAGCCAAGGTGAACTGGAAAAAGAAGACCGGCACCCTTGCAGCCTGCACTGCCGTACTGCTGGCAGTGTCTCTATCCTGGGCTGTAATTGTCGATTCCATTCCGGCAGATGAGCGGCCTTACATCGGGAGCAGCGGCACCAACTCTGTGCTTAATCTGGCTTTTGGCTATAACGGTGTGTCCCGTCTGACCGGTGACCGCAGCACTGGAGGAGCCGGGAGCGGCGGCTTCGGCGGCATGCCCGGAATGAACGGGGAAATGCCGGAATTAGGCGGTGAATTCCCGCCCATGGATGGAGCTGACGGACAAGGGGGCGCAGACGGGCAAGGGGCGACGACCGGCCGTGATTCCGCCGCCGGGGACAATCAGAGCCGTGACAGCGGCGGGACTGCTCCAGGCCAGAACGGACGCGGTGGCGGAATGGTGCCGGGCGGTCAGGACGGCGGACGGCGCGGAGAAGGAGCGGAAGGCGGATTCGGCGGCCCGAACGGACGCGGAGGGATGAACGGCGGCGGCATGTTCAACACCGGCACTGCCGGTCCGCTGCGGCTGTTCCAGCAGGAGCTGTCCGGCCAGGCGAGCTGGCTGCTGCCGTTCGTGCTCTTCGGCAGCATCGGAATCTTGGCCAGCTTGCGCCGCAGGAGCTTCACCCGGCAGCATAAGGAAGCCATCTTCTGGCTGGCCTGGCTGGTCCCGGTCATGGGATTCTTCAGCATCGCAGGCTTCTTCCACCAGTATTACCTGATTATGATGGCTCCGCCGGTGGCGGCGCTGGCAGGTGCAGGCTGGTCTCAGCTTTGGAGCTACTATAAGGAGCGGAAGGCCTGGCTGTCCTGGCTGCTGCCCGCAGCGGTGCTGGCTACAACGGTACTTGAGGTGTACATTATCCGTCCGTACGACGATACCATCGGCAGCGGCTGGTCCACCGGTATTCTGGCAGCAGGTCTTGCCATGACGGTACTGCTGGTCATTCTGCGGCTGCTGAAGGTGGTACGCGATAAGCCCTTCTGGTTACATGCCGCTGCGGTAACAGGGTTCCTGGTGCTGCTGATTGGCCCGCTCTACTGGGCATTTACACCGATTGTCTATGGAAATAATAGCATGACTCCAGCAGCAGGGCCGGATAGCGGCAGCTCCTTCGGGATGGGTGCAATGGGCAACATGGGCGGAATGCCCAACATAGCCAACATGCCCAACATAGCCAACATGGGCGGGGGCGGAAGGAACAACACTGCCGGTATCAATGAGTCTCTGCTGACCTATCTCAAGGAGCATAATACCGGCGAGAAATATCTGTTCGCAGCGATGGATTATGGAACGGCAGGCCCGTATATCATCGACGAAGGGGAGCAGGTCGTCATCCTGAACGGCTTCAATGCATCAGATACGCCCTACACCCCAGCCACTCTGAAGGAGCTTGTAGAGAGCGGGCAAGTGAAGTACTTCCTGGTCACCAGCGGCGGCATGGGCGGGATGCGGGGCGGCGGCAGCTCGGAGATTACGGAATGGATTACCGCGAACGGGACGGAGGTTCCGGCCGCAGACTGGCAGGGGACGCAGAACAGCGGCAATGCCGGAACCTTGTACGAGATCACCCTGAACTAACCTGCGGGAGCAGGAGATCAGGAAGCGCGTATATCCGGCCCTTTGCCGGCGCGCTTCCTTACTACTTTTGAGGAGGAGCTGCCCATGAGTGTTCAAGTGCGCTATTCCATTATCATACCGATGTTCAATGAAGAGGCTGTTATTCAGGAGACCTACCGGCGCATCAAAAAAGTAATGGGCATAACAGGCGAGCCCTACGAGCTGATCTTCGTCAATGACGGCAGCACGGACAATTGCGCGCAGATGATCGAGGAATACAGCTATTGGGATGAAAGTGTGAAGCTGATCGATCTGTCCCGCAATTTCGGGCATCAGGTCGCTATTACCGCAGGTATGGATTATGCGCTGGGCGATGCGGTCGTGATCATTGACGCGGATCTCCAGGACCCGCCCGAGCTGATTCCGGAGATGATTGCGGAGTGGAAGCAAGGCTACCAGGTAGTGTATGCCAAGCGGATCAAGCGAAACGGAGAATCCCTGTTCAAAAAATGGTCGGCCAGCTTATTTTACAGGGTGCTGCGTTATTCGACCGATATCTCCATTCCGGTGGATACCGGCGATTTCCGCCTGATGGACCGCAGAGTCTGCGATGAGCTGAAGCGTCTGCCGGAGAAGAACCGCTTCGTGCGCGGTCTGGTCAGCTGGGTCGGATTCCGCCAGAAGGCGATAGAATACGAGCGGGAGGAGCGGCTGGCCGGAGAGACCAAATATCCGTTCAGACGGATGCTGAAGCTGTCGCTGGACGGCATTACCTCCTTCTCTTATAAGCCGCTGAAGCTGGCGGGTGTTCTTGGAGCACTGCTCTCCGTATCCGGGTTTCTGTACCTGATGTATGTACTGTATCTGGCGCTCTTTACGGATGCGGCCGTGAAGGGCTGGGCGTCGATGATCGGGATCACCTTGACCTTCAACGGGTTCGTGCTGCTCATGCTGGGTATTCTGGGTGAGTATGTCGGACGGATCTATGATGAGTCCAAGGGGCGCCCCCTCTACATCGTTCAGGAATTCTACAGCGGCAGGCCGCAGCAGAGCGCGCAGGAGCAGAGAGTCGCCAGTCTCAACAAATAACCATATTCCTTCCACATTAAAAAACCGCCTCTCCTCCAAAAAGGAAAGGCGGTTCTTATGTAACAGCTGTATTTGCTAAGCCTTCAGCAAATCGTGATCGACATACCGTGCACCGTTCAGCTCACTGATGATGTTAACGGCCACCTTGGCGCCGTCCCCGGCAGTGATAATCGCGTGGACACTCATTCCGGCAACGGTTCCGGCGGCCCAGATTCCGTCGATGTTGGTTCTGCCTTCCGGTGTGGCGGCGATCACCGTCTTGATTCTTGGCTCCGTACCCTCCTTGGTGGTTACCCCGGCTGCGGCAGCCAGATCTGTCAGAACACCTGTCGCCAGCACGACATGCTTAGCTTCATAAGTAGCTCCGCTCTCCATCCCGATGACGAAGCCCTCACCGCTGGCTTCCAGTGAGGCCGCCTGTCCGGCAACCAGCTCGGCCCCGAACTTCACGGCCTGCTTATGTCCGGTTTCTACAAGATCAGGTCCGCCAATCTCGCTAATTCCGTAATAATTCTCATACCAGCCTCTGCGGGTCATACCTTTGTCGTTGTCAATCAGCAGTGTTTTTTTGCCGGCCTTGGCAGCGAACAGGGCGGCGCTTGCACCGGCAGGACCGGCGCCGATAATGGCGATTTCGTACATGAGATACCCTCCTAAAAGTTTTGATAGCCTAAACCTCATTGAATCACTTCGCAAAACTCGCTTCGGAAGCATACGCTTAAGTTTTGATAGCCTGGAACTATTATATCGCTATTTACAGCTCATTGGCTAATCCCGCAGGCATGGAAGGGAGACCTTGAAGGCAGCGCCCTCACCCGGAGTGCTGGATACCGTCACCTCTCCCTGATGCGCTTCGGCAATGGACCTCGTAATCGATAACCCAAGCCCGGAGCCGCCGTATTTGCGTGTGCGGGAGGAATCGCTGCGGTAGAAGCGGTTGAAGACATGCGGGAGATGCTCCGCAGAGATGCCGGAGCCGTTATCCTTTACGGTCAGCTCTGCCAGTTCTCCCCCGGCGTGCAGAGATATATGGATGATGCCCTTGACCGAATCGGTATGCTGAACCGCATTGTGGAATAGATTAAGAAGGACCTGTCTGATCTGGTCAGGATCAACCAGGCACCGGATGCCGCAGGCCAGGTCGAAGACAACCTGCCGTTCTCCGGCCAGTACCCGGAGCTGCGCCTGCATGTCGTCGATCAGCTCGTCCAGCAGCACCTGCTTGACCCGCAGCCGGGGTGCGCCGTCCATCCGGGCGAGCAGAAGCAGGTCCTCCACCAGCTTGTTGATCCGCTTGGCTTCACCGTGCATGCTGCTGAGCGCGCTGTAGAGCTGTTCCCGGTTATCGGCAGCTCCGCGCAGCAGCACCTCCAGGAAGCCGTAGATGGACGTCAGCGGCGTCCGCAGCTCATGGGAAGCATCGGCGGCGAACCGGCGCATCTGCTCTTTCGCCTCCCGCTCATTCTTGAACGAAATTTCCAGCCGCTCCAGCATGCCGTTGAAGGACTGGGAGAGCTGGTCGATCTCAAGCTGGCCCTGCTCCTTCGGGAACCGCACATTCAGGTTGCCGGCATCGATAATCTGGGCCGAACGCCCCATGTTGGATAAGGGGACCAGCGTCTTGCGCAGCGTAGGTAAATACAGCAGCAGCCCGGCCAGCAGAGCCGCTACCGACAACGCGCCGAAGATAAGCAGCTGCTGCAGGATGACATCCCTCAGCGGTCCGGTCTCCACCGTCATCTGCAGGAGCATCCGGGCAGCGCCCGGTCTGCCGAGGTTCATGAAGACAGCCAGATGCTCGCTGCCATCCCCGGCGGTAATGAGCCGGTAGTCCCCATTTGGCTTGAACGTGGGGAGCTTCAACAGCTGGTCATAGGCCTCATTGCTCATTCTCGGAGCAGGCGAAGCGGACAGAGTCTCTTCCTTCAAATCCATGAAGCCGCCATCCTGATTGTAGATAGCGAGGGTAGTATGGGCGTCCAGCAGCAGGGGACGATGGTCTCCCCCGGGCCGTCTGTTACCTGCATTATTGAAGATTTCAAATGGCACAGAGCGTATCTGGGTCTCCATCGCCTCTGCCCGGTTGCTGTATATGAAATTTCGCATGAGTACATACTGGAGTGTGCCGATCAGTATAAGCAATCCTGAGAGAATGAGCAGCGAGGTGACGAGCAATTGCTTGCGCAGGGAACGCGGAGCATGGAATCTGCCCGTGAATCTACGGGTCCGGGCAGTCATATCAGATCCACCCGGTACCCCGCCCCGCGCAGGGTGCGGATGATCCGGTGCTCCTTATCGCCGAGCTTCTCCCGTAGGGAGCGGATATAGACCTCCACGATATTCTCCTCCCCGCCGAAGTCATAGCCCCACACCTTGTCCAGAATCATCGGCTTGCTCAGGACCAGTCCGTGGTTGATCACCAGATACTGCAGCAGCTCATATTCGGTCGGAGACAGCTCCAGCACCTCCTCCTTATGGCGGATCTCCTTGCGGCGGCCGTCAATCCGGAAGGGGCCGCAGCGGACCTCGCCGAGCAGGCCGGGGAACTGGTTGCGCAGCCGGGCCTGAATCCGGGCCAGCAGCTCCTCGAAGCTGAACGGCTTCACCATGTAATCATCTGCGCCCAGGGACAGGCCCGTGACGCGGTCGTCTACCTCATCCCTAGCGGTCAGCATAATGATCGCCACCTCCGCTTCCTCGGAACGGAGGCACCTGCAGACCTCGAATCCGTCCATGCCGGGCATCATCACATCGAGAATAACGACATGCGGCTTGAAGTCGGCCGCCGCTGCCAGGGCCTCAGCACCATCTGCGGCGGTCTGTACCTCAAAGCCTTCATTGATCAGGCCCAGCTCCAGGAACTGAAGGATATGAGGCTCATCATCCACCAGGAGTAGCCGGACACCTTGGGCTGCTTTCATTAGCAATTCCTCCAGATCCAGTAATTAAGTAAGTATAGTATGTCCATAGTTTGAAGCCGCAGGTTGAAGGTTTGCTGAAAATAGGTCTTTGGAGCCAAACCTTCGATTCATTCGCGCTGATTGCGGTTAATCATAATGGTTAATCTAATTATAGTGATTTATATCGCCATGAATATGAAATATAGTTAGAAATTAATCAGTTTAAGGCGGGCAATAAAGGGTTTTGACGGCGGGTATAGAACACTATTAGAATAAAGGGTACAACCTGGTTTTTGCTTTTGATTCGGCTTAACCGGTAATATGTCCCGATCAGCTGTTTTCCTCCCCGTATCACCCGTATTCATCCTGTCTCTGCATTTCTTTTGGGCTACATCTTTTCACAACACTTCTTTTTAGGGTATTTACTTAGGTCTACACTTCATAGCATCACTCATTCAACCTAATTTATTACATGTTCCATTACCCATAAGTCAAGGAGGCTCTTCCATGAAGAAAAAAGAGATGGTAGCCATGCTATTGGCGGGAGGCCAAGGGAAAAGATTAAAGAGTTTGACCAAATCGATTGCCAAACCGGCTGTTTATTTCGGAGGAACCTACCGGATCATCGACTTCCCCCTAAGTAACTGCTCGAATTCGGGCATCGATACCGTGGGTGTGCTGACACAATATGAACCGCTGGTGCTGCATTCGTATATCGGAGTCGGCAGCGACTGGGATTTGAACCGCAAGGATGGCGGCGTATTCGTATTGCCACCGCATGAACGGGAGAATGGAAGCAGCTGGTACCGGGGAACGGCGGATGCCATTTACCGCAATCTTAAGTTCGTGGATCAATTTGATCCGGAGCATGTATTAATTCTGTCGGGAGACCATATTTACAAGATGGATTATCATGCCATGCTGCAATATCACAAATCCAAGAACGCCGACTGCACCATCTCGGTCATTGACGTTCCATTGGAGGAAGCGAGCCGCTTCGGCATACTGAATACGGAAGATGATCTGAAGATTTACGAGTTCGAAGAGAAGCCAGCCCAGCCTAAGAGCACACTTGCTTCTATGGGGGTATATATTTTCAAATGGGATGTTCTGCGCAAGCATCTGCTTGAGGACGGAGAGAACGCCGGATCATCCCATGACTTCGGTAAGGACATTATTCCGATGATGCTGGGTGAAGGCCAATCCCTGTACGCTTATCCTTTTGAAGGCTACTGGAGAGATGTAGGTACGGTAGACAGTCTGTGGGAAGCGAATATGGATCTCCTGAGCGATACGCCTCCCCTGAACCTGAATGATACCGGCTGGAGAATATTCACCCGTAATCCGAATCAGCCTGCACAATATGTGGCACCGGGTGCCAAGGTATCGAGCTGCATCATTAATGAGGGCTGCATCGTGCATGGCGAGGTGAAGCACTCTGTCCTCTTTTACGGGGTTGAAGTGGGCGAAGGCAGTGTCATCACCGATTCAGTCATTATGCCCAAGGTGAAGATCGGCAAGAACGTGAGAATTCACAAAGCGATCATCAGTCAGAACACGGTCATTGAGGATAATATGGAAATCGGCGTCGACCGGGAGAATGAGGATGAAATCCTCCTGATCGACAGACGAAGCAAGAAGCTCAAATCTGTAGCAGCCAAAACCATATAACCACAAGAGGACGGGGGATTCCGATGAAAGAGCTTATGGGCGTAATTAATCTTGATCATGAACTGGATAATTTAAATGAATTGACCTATTTCCGCTGCGGGGCAGCGGTCCCCTTCGCCAGCCGTTACCGGCTGATTGACTTCGTCTTGTCCAACATGATGCGTGCAGAGCTGGAGAGCGTGGGACTGTTCGTCCGCCGCAAATACCGGTCGCTGATGGATCATCTCGGCGACGGCAAATCGTGGGATATGAACCGCAAGCATGGCGGATTGTTCATCCTGCCGCCGGACTGGAATGACCCTACGGATACCTCCCTGGGAGACCTGCAGCATTATCATAACAATCTGGATTTTTTCAGAAGGGCTTCGGCCAAATACATCGTCTTCTCCGGCAGCCAGCACATTAACACGGTGGATCTGCAGGACCTCTATCAGTATCACCTGGAGCAGGGCGCGGACGTAACGATGGTCTACAAGCAGATCGACGAGCTTCAGCCGGAGCATGATCCGTGCCTGCGGGTCGAGCTTAATGAAGACAATGTAGTAACGAATATCCACCATGAGAAGCATCATCCGAATGTGTATCTGGACATCTTCATTATGGAGAAGAAGCTGTTCCTGGAGCAGGTGGAGCATTGCATCGCCCATGGCGAGAGCTATTTCTTCCGCGATGCCATTCAGAAGAACCGCCACAAATTCAAAATCTCCGCCTATGAATATAAGGGTTACCATGCCGTTATCAATTCGCTGGAGAGTTACTATAAGAACAGTCTGGAGCTGCTGAAGCAGGAGAATTACTTTGGCCTGTTCAAAGAGAATCCGGTGCAGACCAAGATTAAATACGAGGCACCTACCCGTTATCTGGATAGTGCGTCCGTCAGCAACTCGCTGGTGGCCAACGGCTGTGTAATCGCCGGGACGGTGGAGAACAGCGTTATTTTCCGGGGCGTACAGATTCGTAAGGGTGCGAGAATTATTAATTCTGTGATTATGCAGAAATGCGTGATTGAAGAGAATGCCGTGATTGAGAATGTGATCATGGACAAAGATGTGCATCTCAGCAAAGACCGGATACTCGTTGGAGACAGCAGGCGTCCATTTGTCATAGCCAAGAGCAGCAAGATATAATATCTGGATCAGGGGAAATGTGCCACTTCAGGGCATTTCTTCTGATCCAGTGTTGTAATAGGCACTATTATCAACCAATACATGCATGTGTAAGGAGGAACCTGCTGTTGTTCAACGATAAAGAGACTTTCAAACAAGTGTTCCGTGAGAAACTCATCGGGAAATTAGGCAAGCCGCTTGAAGAAGCTTCGAACGCCGACATTTATAATATTCTCGGCAACATGATCCGGGAGAGTGCCGGTAAGGACTGGGCGGACACCAATCAGAAGTTCAAGATCGACAAGGATAAGCAGGTATATTATTTCTCCATGGAATTCCTGATCGGCAGGCTGCTGGGCAATAACCTGCTGAATATGGGCGTGCTGGAGGTTGTCCGCGAGGGCCTCGCGGATCTGGGGTTCTGTCTGCAGGATATCGAAGAGGTGGAAGCCGATGCCGGTCTGGGCAACGGGGGGTTGGGCCGTCTGGCCGCCTGCTTCCTGGATTCACTCGCTTCCCTGCAATATGCAGGACACGGCTGCGGCATCCGTTATAAATACGGATTGTTCGAGCAGAAGATTGTAGACGGCTATCAGGTGGAGCTGCCGGATTACTGGCTGCAGAATGACAACGTGTGGGAAGTACGCCGCGAGGACAAACAGGTCGAGGTGCATTTCTGGGGACATGTGGACACCCGCTGGGAGAATGATGAGCTTGTGTTCGAGCACAAGGATTATGAAGCCGTACGGGCGGTTCCGTATGATATTCCGGTGATCGGTGCCGACCGCAGACATGTGAACACACTGCGGAACTGGAGTGCCGAGTCCATCACCCAGCCATCGAGAGTCTTCGGCACGCTGGGCGGTACGGATTATCACAAGTTCCTCGAATACAAGCGTTCGGTGGAATCCATCTCCGAATTCCTGTACCCCGATGATTCCCAGTACGAAGGCAAGCTGCTTCGTCTGAAGCAGCAGTACTTCCTGTGCAGTGCCGGCCTGCAGAGTATTATCCGGACCTTCGCCAAGACGGGCCTGCCGATTGACAGCCTGCCTGACAAGGTAGCCCTGCATATCAATGACACTCACCCTACGCTGGTGATCCCTGAGCTGATGCGCATTCTGATGGATGTCTATCATCTGGGCTGGAATCAGGCCTGGAGCATGACTACCCGGATGGTGTCGTATACCAACCATACCATTCTGAGCGAAGCGCTGGAGAAGTGGCCGATCGGTATGGTCAGAGAGCTGCTTCCGCGCATCTTCCTGATTATTGAGGAGATTAACGCCCGCTTCTGCGGCGAGCTGATGAGCAAATATCCTGGAGACCAGGACCGGATCAACCAGATGGCGATCATCCATGACGATCAGGTACGCATGGCACATCTGGCGATTGTCGCCAGCCACAGTGTGAACGGTGTAGCGGCGCTGCATACGGAGATTCTGCAAAAGCGTGAGATGCGGCTGTTCAATGAGATGTATCCGCACCGCTTCAATAACAAGACCAACGGCATTACGCACCGCCGCTGGCTGCAGCATGCCAATCCCGAGCTTGCCGGACTAATCAGTGAGTCAATCGGCACCCGCTGGATGCATCAGCCCCAGGAGATGATCGGACTGATCAAATATAGTGAGGATGCCTCCTTCCAGGAGCAGGTGGCCGCCATCAAACGCCGCAACAAGCTGCACCTGGCTGAATATATCACGAAAAAGCACGGTATTGCGGTAGATCCCGACTCGATCTTCGATGTACAGGTCAAGCGCCTGCATGCCTATAAGCGCCAGCTGTTGAACGTGCTTCATATTATGCATTTGTATAATCAGATCAAGGATAATCCATCCATTAATATCGTGCCGCGGACCTTCATCTTCGGTGCCAAGGCCGCTCCAAGCTATCATCTGGCCAAGCGGATCATTAAGCTGATCAATACAGTGGCTGATGTAGTGAACCGGGATCCGGACATTAACGGGAAGATCCGTATTTTCTTCCTGGAGAATTATTCGGTATCGCTGGCGGAGAAGATTATTCCGGCCGCCGATGTCAGCGAGCAGATCTCCACGGCGAGTAAGGAAGCCTCTGGTACCGGCAATATGAAGTTCATGATGAACGGTGCGCTGACGATTGGAACCATGGACGGGGCTAACGTGGAGATGCATGAGATGGTAGGGGACAATAATATGTTCCTGTTCGGCCTACGGGCAGAGCAGGTACTTGATTATTACCAGTACGGCGGATACCACGCCCGCGATATCTATAATGGCGACGGCCGGGTAAAAGAAGTCTTGGATCAGCTAATCGTCCCTGGTCCCTTCTGCTCCCATGCCCAGGAGTTCGATACGCTCTTCCAGTCGCTGATTGACAACAATGACGAATTCTTCGTGCTTAAGGATTTCGCCAGCTATGTGGAGACCCATGTCAAGATTGACCTGGCTTACCGGAACCAGAAGGAATGGCTGAAGAAGTCGATCATCAATATCGGCCATTCCGGCAAATTCTCCAGCGACAATACGATTAGCCGCTACGCCGCCGAGATCTGGCATATCGATCCGGTCCGCCTGTAACGCCATCGGTACAGGCTGCAGCTTCATAGCCGCAGCTCCAGGCGGTATAATCAGAACAGCAAAAGCCGCCCCACCCAGGAATAATTCCTGCGGTGGGGCGGCTTCTTTAGTGCATAAGAATTGATATGTTTTGGGGTCCCCGCAAAGTACCTGAGTCATCATCAAAGCTAAGCTCCACTTTGTGGGGGTATTTTGCGGTTCAGGACTTACTTGCTGCTGATGATGAAGGCTAGCCTTACAGCACCTCGGATACCATGGCTGCGAACCGTTCGAGGAAGCGGCGCTCCTCGTCGTCGAAGCGGTGCTTGAGCGGGCTGTCGATATCCAGTACGCCATAGAGGGTGTCCCCTTTGACCAGTGGAACAACAATTTCGCTGTTAGAGGCAGCATCGCAGGCAATATGTCCCGGGAAGGCATGAACATCGCCGACCACTAGCGTGCGGCGCTCGGCGGCTGCGGTTCCGCAGACACCGCGGCCCAGCGGAATGCGGATGCAGGCCGGAAGTCCCTGGAAGGGGCCGAGCACCAGCTCTGTGCCGTCAAACAAGTAGAAACCGGTCCAGTTGGTGTCCGGCAGAGAGAGCTTTAACAGCGCCGAAGCGTTGGCCAAGTTGGCAATGGCGTTCGGTTCACCCTCCATCAGTGCCCCGAGCTGGCTGAGAACGGCTTCGAACCGTTCGCTGCGAGTGCCGTCATAAGGCATGGCTTGAAACATGAAGCATCACCTTCCTGTACCTTGAGTCAGTATGAATCCCATAACTGTTAACTATCAAGATAGTACAGGGAAGCGCTATACGTCAAGCATTAACGGGGGATTAACAGGTTTTACCGCTTAGTGGAAGAAGAGGAAGAAGAAAGAATTACTTAAGCGGAGGTGTTTCCGGGAACTCAGGGCAGGGTAATGCTTTTATAAATACAGCAGGCTAGTAGCCAGAAGGAGTGAAACATGCGCGCCGACGTACAGAACTTGTTTATTGGAATCCATATGCTATATTGTGCACATGAGAAGGATCTGACACTAACGGAAATGCTGCCGGAGCTGGAGAACCTGGGGTACCGGGTGGCGGAGCGCGAAGTGAAACAGGAGCTGGAACGGCTGACCCAGGAGAATTTCCTCACCGCCCATGGCGACGCTTATAGTGTCACGGGAACAGGAATCGAAGAGTTCAAAGCCATTCAGGCCAAGCTTGGTGTACTGTGCACCGAAGTGCTTAAGCCGGTTAAGGCTGCGGGTGCGTCGGGTTAAGTCTGAAGGTAGCTGCACCGAATGGAACATAACATTAAGGATAAGGTACAGCGTCTGACCGTGTGGCGGCAAGCCATGGGGGCAGACGCTATTTGTGATGGGTAAGCGGGAGTGACAGGTAAATGCGCCATCCGGGCAGAATAAGATGTATACTGATAGGGTTGAAAGGGGACGGGAACATGTATGTGTGCGGGGGGGCTATCCCGGAATTAAGCGGACGGAGGGTGCGTCTGCGGGCGATGCTGCCGGGGGATGCGCAGGAGCTGTTCGCGATTTGGAGCCATCCGGCAGTAGCGCCCTGGCTGGATGGCCCGCCTCTGTCCTCTGTGGAGGATACGGAAGCACTGATTGCCCTGCTGGCGGAGTGGGCGGTGGAGGAAGAGAGCCTGCGCTGGAGCATCCTGGGGCCGGAAGGCAGTGTCATCGGCAGCTGCGGCTATAACCACTGGCAGCTTCAAGGCGCATACCGGGGAGAGATCGGCTTCGAGCTGTCACCGGCAGCCATGCGCCAGGGGTATATGCAGGAAGCGCTTACGCTTGCGCTTGCGTTCGGCTTCCAGAGCATGGGGCTGAACCGGATGGAAGCCCTGTGCCATCCGGGCAACCTCTCCGCTGAGCGGCTGCTCACGCGACTTGGCTTCCGGCAGGAGGGCCTGCTGCGGCAATACCGGCATACGGCATCGGGCTATCAGGATGTAGTGATGTATTCCCTGCTGCAAGGAGATACGGGCGCAGGAGAGAGAACAGAGAGAATATAGAGAGAAGGTATGGATTCATTGAGTTCACTGGGGGACAAGCAGCGGAAGTTAATATTGACAGGCGTACTGCTGGCCACATTTCTGGCAGCGATTGAAGGGACGGTAACGGGTCCGGCGGGTCCGGCCATCGTAGGGGATTTCCAGGGGATGCAGTGGCTGAGCTGGATCTTTACGGCTTATCTGCTGGCGATGGCAGTGACCACGCCTATTTTTGGCAAGCTGAGCGATCTGATCGGAAGGAAGCCCGTGTTCATAGGCGGTGCTGTAGTGTTCCTGGCAGGCTCGCTGTTATGTGGAGTCTCGCAGAGTATGCAGCAGCTGATTATTTACCGGGGGATTCAGGGGATCGGTGCGGGGGCGCTGATTCCGATGACTTTTACCATTATCGGAGATATCTACAGCCTGAAGGAGCGGGCGAAGACACAGGGGCTGCTTAGCTCGGTGTGGGGGATTTCTTCGCTGGTCGGGCCGCTGCTTGGCGGTTATGTAGTGGATTATTTAAGCTGGCGCTGGGTATTCGTGTTCAATCTGCCGTTCGGCCTGCTGTCGATTATCTTCATCTCACGTTATCTGAAGGAAGAGAAGGTCCGCCGCAAGACGAAGATCGATGTAGCCGGAGTGCTGCTGTTCGCTGCGGGAATGGGGGCGCTGCTGTTTGGCCTGACGACTGGGGGGCAGAGTCTGCCCTGGAATTCTCCGCTGCTGCTGGCTATTCTCCTGGCGGCTGTTCTGCTGCTGGTGGTGTTCCTGTTCGTGGAGCGCCGGGCCGCCGAGCCGATGCTGCCTCTGGAACTGTTCTCCATCCGTAATATTGCGGTATCTACAGGCGCGAATCTGCTGGTCAGTACGCTCATTATCGGCCTGTCTACGTATGTTCCGCTGTGGGTGCAGGGCGTATTCGGCAAAAGCGCCGCCCTCTCGGGCCTGCTCCTCGCACCGATGTCGGTCGGCTGGATGCTGGGCTCCATCGCGGGCGCGCGGATGATTCTGCGTGCAGGCACACGCCGTACAGGGATGCTGGGACTGTCGCTGATTGTTATCGCGGCCGTGGGATTAACGCTGATGAATGCAGACTCCTCGCAGCTGCTGCTTCTGGTGCTGATGCTATTCTGCGGGGTGGGCTTCGGCTATGCCTCGACCGTCTTCACCATTATCGCCCAGTCCTCGGTGCAGCATGAGCAGCGCGGTGCGTCTACGGCACTGAACACCTTCACCCGCTCACTCGGGCAGACGGTGGGGGTGGCAATCTTCGGCTCCTGGCTGAACTTCAGTATTGACCGGAGCCTGGCGGAACAGCCGGGGGCAGCCGCCTCCGGCGCAGATATTAACCAGCTGCTTAACCCTCATAGCGGAAGCGTGCTGCCTAAGGAAGCCTGGAGCAGTCTGCAAGGCGCACTGGAGGGCGGTCTGCACTCCCTGTTCATCGTGATGGCAGTGTTCGCTGTGATCTCGCTGGTAATCTCGGTGCGTCTTGACCAAGGGGTACCCTCTATACAGGAAGTAAATACACCATCGAAGCGTTAAGCTTCAAGTCTTAGCACGGATTGTCCTGATTATGAGATTTATCGAGTGAGGGCTTGAACATACGAAGAAATCGCTCCTTTGGGGATGGATGGCGGACCTTCCATTTACCAGAACGAGCGATTTTTTGTGTTTATTTAGGGAACTATGATTTTCTTCTATTGTGGATTATAGAGAAATCTTGCAAAAAGTGCAGGAATATTGCCCCGTAGGAGCGGTTTATGCTGAAATCCTGCAGGAAATGCAACAAATTTAGCGCTAACTTGCTCTAAACATCGGAATTTGTGCAAATAATGCAACATTGTGCTTCGGTCAGTAACTTTTATAAAGGAATCCTGCAAGATGTGCAACAATGCTGCTCCTTACAAGCTGATCACGCCTGATCCTGCTCAAAACAAAGGGCTGTTCCAAGCAGCCGTTACCTGCTTTTTGGAACAACCCCTACATTGGCTTGATTAGTGAATTGATTCACAACCGCCGATTCCTCAACTAAGCTTATTTGCGCGGGAGCGGGGAGAGCTTCTCTGCCTGCAGGCCCATCTTCTTCAGCAACACAATCATCTGTTCCTTCTCTTCGTCGCTGAGTCCGCTGAAGGCCAGATGCAGGCGCTCCGAGTACTTCGGATACATCTCGTTCATCAGGCGTTCGCCCTCGGTAGTCAGCTCGGCAAAAATAACACGGCGGTCACTAGGGCAAGGCTTGCGCTGCAGGTAGCCGCGTTCTTCCAGCTTGTCGATCACATAAGTAACGTTGCCGCTCTGCAGCAGCAGCTTGGCACCGATCTGCTGGATCGGCTGCGGTCCCTTGTAATAGAGAACCTCCATGACGGCGAAGGCGGTCGGGTTGAAGCCTTCGATCTTGCTGCCGGTTACAGCATGCTCGTTAATGCTCTTGAAGGACTTGGCAAAAACTCTGTACAAATGCAGGGTCAACTGAGTATCGCGTTCATAGGATTGTATCATGCTTCTCCACCTCTATTGTTAATCGTACGGGCTTATCCGCACGGTTTGGAATACTTCCTTCCGGATATCTAGTTTTACAATACGTCAAACAAAGATTGAAGAACATGTCATTTGTCACAATAAGCACACTTTTAATTATAAAAAATTGAACAATCTTTTGAAGGACGGGTGAAGGGTGAAAATTATTGCAGCAAAGGTCCGTCTATGGTGCTATGATCGCATTATAATTAATGATGATGCAGGGGATGGAGATAGATATGGAAGAGACAGAAGGCTCAGAGGAACAGAAGGCTCCGAAGCAGACGGGGGACCGAATCAACAAGTATTATGAAGACGACGATGACTACGATGAAGAGGATACCGTGCTTGATGTGGTAATTGAGGAAGCGGGCTATGAGGCAGGAGATATCCGCATCTCAGGAATCTCCTTCCAGGTGAGAAAGGGCGAGCTGCTGGGACTGATCGGACCGAACGGGGCCGGCAAAAGCACTACGATCAAGACGCTGCTTGGTCTGCTGAAGCATGCCAAGGCCCGGGTGAAGCTGGGCGGTGAGAACCAGTCCTATGCGTACGTGCCGGAGCAGCCAGTATTCTACGAGGATCTTACCCTGTGGGAGCATCTTGATCTGGCTGCCGCTGCCTACGGCTTAAGCTATGAAGCCTTCGAATCCACGGCGGAACAGCTGCTGGTACAGTTCAGCATGACCCATGTGCGCGATGATCTGCCGGCCGGCTTCTCCAAGGGGATGAAGCAGAAGATGATGCTCATGCTCGGCTTCCTGGTACAGCCGGATGTCTATATTGTGGACGAGCCGTTCATCGGCCTTGATCCCAGGGCCACCAAGGATTTCCTGCGCCTGCTGGAGGCAGAGCGGGAGCGAGGCGCCGGGGTGCTGATGTCCACGCATGTTCTGGATACAGCGGAGAAAATCTGCGACAGCTTCATTCTGATCTCCGGAGGCAAAATTGCCGCCGAGGGGACACTTGCGGCGATACGCGGGGAAGCGGGGCTGCCGGAGGGATCACTGTTTGATTGCTTCGACGAATTAACATGAGCCGGAATTCATTTGCGTTCCCGGCTGCAAGGAATCTGTTGAGACGAAGACTGTTCTCCCATTTCCGGGAGCAGACTGCTATTATCCGTACGGCTGTAGACTGGACGGTCCTGCTGTATATCCTCATCCCGGGGGGCCTCCTCGGCGGCCGCTTCTATTATGGCTACTGGAACGGCAATCTCCCGGGTTGGTTCAGCCATGTACCCTTTGTTGTCGTGCCTTCGCTGCTGGCCATTCTGCTGGCTACCGGAGGTATCGTGCTGCTGCTCCAGGAAGGCGATCTGCTGTTCCTGCGGCAGCGGCAGAACTGGATCAGCACGATCCTCAAGGGCGGAATGGTCTATAGCCTAGCGGTAACTGCGCTGAAGATGGCGGCGGTGTACGTCATTCTGCTGCCGTTTCTGATCCGCGGCTATGATCTGAGCGCGGCAAGCGCCTACGGCCTGTTGGCGCTGACTATAACCTGCAGCTGGGCCGTTAAGCTGCTGGGCCATATCGTCAAGGTGCAGCGCCAGGGCTTCCGCCGCAGGCTGTGGCTGATCCTGGCGGTGGCCGTACCCTGCGGGATCTACCTGCGTCTCGCGCTCTTCTGGAAGGACAGCCCGGCCCTTCTGTTCCTGGCGGCAGCCGCCTACGCGGTGGTGACCGTCCTGGCCTTCAGAGCCCGCCTGCGTCTGCGCGGCACGTTCATGAATGATGTGCGCGAAGACTACAAGCAGCGGATGAGAATTGCGGCGATTCTGCTGCGCCGTGTGCTGGATAAGCCGCGGCCGACACGCTATAAGCCCTGGATCTTCCGCAAGTCACAGCCGCTGCTGGCTTCGAAGCTGCCCGAGAGCCGCTTCGCCGCCGCAGGGATGAAGGCGCTGCTGCGCAATCCGGCCCACCTCAAGCTGTATTTGCAGTTCACCGGGGTGTCGCTTATAGCAATCTTTATTGTACCGGTAGTGCTGAAGTGGCTGCTGTATATTGTCTTGACTAGTATGATGGCGTACTGGCTGACCTCCTTCTGGAATCTGTTCTCCGGGGATGATTATATCGGCATTCTGCCGTTCACCAAGGTGCAGAAGGCGGACGCCGGTTCCAAGGCGATGCCTATTCTGCTGATGCCCTTCGCCGTTCTGTGCTCCGCAGTGCTCTGCATGCCAGCCTATGGCTGGTGGGGCTTGCTGATCTTTATCCCTGTCGGGGCTGCCGCCGGAATCTGGATCGGCCGTATCTTCAGTGTCATAAGGTTTGCAAGATAACAGCAAAGAGCCTTCCTCCACATTCTGGGGGAAGGCTTCTTGCTGTTACGGATGCTCTGGCTGCCACTGGCAGCAGCCGGGATGTTTCTCGGGATCGCAGGCCAGACAGAAGCTAACTATAGGCGCTGCTTATCCGCCTTACTGCGCCGCCGCATGCTTACCGGCAGTATAGCCGGTGGAGAAGGCGGCGGTAATATTATAGCCGCCGGTATAACCGTGAATATCGAGAATCTCACCGCAGAAATAGAGGCCTGCCGTCAGCTTGGACTGCATGGTCTTGGGGTCGATCTCCTTGAGCGCAACTCCTCCGCCAGTCACAAAGGCTTCCGCCAGCGAACGTGTCCCATGAACCTGAACGGGCATCCGCTTCACCAGGGCAGCCAGCGCCCCAAGGCCAAGCTTGGGCAGATGATGGCCTGTAATCTCCCCGTCCAGCCCGCTCTTCGCCAGCAGCAGCGGGATCAGGCGCTCGGGCAGCAGGCCCTTCAGCGAGTTGCGGATAGCCTTCTTCGGCTCCAGATCGAGCTTATTCTGGAGCATAGACTCCGCCTCCTGAAGGGACAGGTCCGGGAACAGGTCGATGGACATCTCCACGGTATCGGTTCCCGACTTCTGCTGAACCTGGCGGAGGAACTGGCTGCAGCGCAGCGCAATCGGGCCGGATAAGCCGAAATGGGTGAAGATCATATCCCCCCGGTGGGAGATCACCTTCTTGCCCCTCTGATTCCAGACGCTCAGCGTGACATCGCGGAGGGACAAGCCCTGCAGCTCCCCGGATTTGATCCACGCCTCCCGGGAGAGAATGGGGACCTCGGTCGGGAACAGCTCCGTGATCGTATGTCCGGCGGCGGCAGCCCAAGGGTACCCGTCACCGGTAGATCCGGTCTGCGGCACGGACTTGCCTCCGGTAGCGATGATGACAGCCTTCGCGCCGAAAGCTTGGCCTGACTCCAGGCGGATGCCCCGGACGGCTCCTTCCTCGTAGAGAACCTCCCGGACCGGGCTGTCTGTCATGATCTGCACACCAAGGCTCCGGACTTTGCCTATAAGAGCGGATACTACGCTTGCGGCCTTGTCCGATACAGGGAACATCCGGCCGTTATCCTCCTCCTTCAAGGCAATGCCCAGCCCCTCAAAGAAATCTATAATATCCCGGTTGTTGAAATGATCAAACGAGCTGTATAAAAAACGGCCGTTGCCCGGAATATGGGCGATCAGCTCCGAGGTCTCCTTTATATTGGTAACATTGCAGCGCCCGCCGCCCGAGATTCCCAGCTTGCGGCCCAGCTTCGCCCCTTTGTCGATCAGAAGTACGGACGCCCCGTGTCCGGCTGCGGCTACGCTGGCCATCAGCCCGGACGGGCCGCCTCCAATGACGATTACATCATAGTTACTCATTCATTTGCTCCTTTTGCTTATTGCGACACTCTATTAACGGCATCATACCATTCCAGGCGGAGTGTAGCCAGATCCAAGCGACCGAAACCTGATTATCGTTGTCAGGAATGCGCGGTTATGCTTTAATCTAAGTGGAAAAGGAATTTTAACCAATTTGAGGAGTGATTGCAATTATTTATGCGGTAAAGGATATTTTATTGCAAATATCGGCTGCCTGCATTTTCCTGTTCCTCTTTCAGTGGAGGCTGGACCGGGGCCATCCCCTGCGCCGGAGCATCAGGTTTCCCGATGATCATACCTTTCTGATGATCTGCTGTGCGCTGGGGATTACGCTGTGCATGGCACTGTCGGCTACGATGTTCGGGGTGGTCTATTTGAATCTGGCGATTCTCCCTGCGTATATTGGAATCTTATATGGTACTCTGCGCTCCAGCGTCTACCTCGCGCTATATTTCTTCTTCTGTACTGCCTTGTTCTCGGTGCCCTCAGGTCTGGAGCATCTCTTCCTGAATTCAGGGGTGCTGCTGTATCCGCTGCTCTTCGGTATGTCCGGGATGTTCAAGAAATCTGCGATACCCGGCAAAATCTTCATCCTGTGGGGCGCACTTTTCCCGAGCATGTTATTCATAGTTATTGTACCGAATATACAGGGCAGGAACGTCATCGATATACCTCCTAGCCAAGCGGCTCTCGCCGGACTATACGGATTAACGGCCCTAATTCTGGGCGCCTTGTTCATCACCTATATCGATAAGGCGTGGGACAAGCTGCAGGTCAGGGTCCAAATGCAGGGAATCTCGGAGAAATTCCAGTGGGAATCGGAGAAGCTGCAGCAGATTACAAATGTGGTTCCGCTGAATATTATAGAGTTCGATGACAACGGGTATGTGACAGAGGTGAATGAATATATGCTGAGCCTGATGCAGCGTCATTGTCCCCTGTTGACCAGAGAGTTTATTTTGTCCAGGCCGGCTGGTGATATCTTCGGCAAAAGCATGGATCAGGCTACCCTGGACCGGTTACAGGCGGTTCTGCGGAGTAGACAGCGCTCCAATACCAAGATCAGGGTCGATTCGATGACCTATCATATTTTTACCGCGCCGCTCCAGCATGAATCGGGGCTGCCGGGCGGCATCGTCATGATTATTCAGGATTTGACGGAAGAGGAGAAAATGCGCAGTGAGCTTGACAATGTCGAGCGACTGTCGCTGGTCGGGCAGATGGCTGCGGGCATTACGCATGAGATCCGTAACCCGATGGCGGTAGTTCGCGGCTTCCTGCAGCTGATGCGGGAAAAGAGCCCGGAGGATCTCCACTCCTATTATCATATTGTCATGGAGGAGCTGGACCGGGCCAACAGCATCATCAATGACTTTCTGTCGCTGGCGCAGACCCGTGTATCCGACAAGGAGCCGGCCGGGCTCCAGTCTGTTCTGGAGGAGCTTTCGCCGCTGATCTGGGCGGATGCCAATCTCCGCGGCCAGAGTGTGGAGCTGAAAATCAGCCCGACGATGCCGCTGCTGCAGCTCAATGTCCGGGAGATTAAGCAGCTGATTCTGAATCTGGCCCGCAACGCCATGGAGGCGATGGAAGCTAAGGGCGTACTGACGCTGGCTGCCTGTGAGCATGAGGATAACGTGCTGCTGATTATTACGGATACCGGAGAAGGCATGCCCCAGAGCCAGCTGAATCAATTGTTCACCCCGTTTTTCACCACCAAGAGCCAGGGGACAGGTCTTGGTCTGCCGCTCTGTCTCAGTATTGCGGAGCGGCATAACGGGACGATCCGGGTGGAATCGGAGGTAGGGTCCGGGACCTCGGTCATCGTTACTTTTCCGGTGGAGTCCAGAGAGGGAGCGGTCCAGAGCCCTGTATATATGTAGCAGATTTCACGGGGACGGCACCGTTTCGGGGCTGTGCAGCGGCAGGCTGCGTCTCTTGCTTTCGCAGAGTATGTATGTATAATAAAGTTAGCAAGTAGTGCTGGAACGCGGTAACGTTATCCGGGTTCTGACCTTATCTCAATTCAAGTGATGAAGGAGAGTGCAGAGAAATGTCCATGTCTTTTAATCAATATATGAGAGATTCTATCCAACCTATGCGCGACGATCTGACAAGTATCGGATTTCAGGAGCTGTTGACCCCGGAGGAGGTGGAAGCAGCCCTTCCGGCAGCCAAGGGAACTTCGCTGGTTGTTGTGAACTCCGTATGCGGCTGTGCCGCCGGACAGTGCCGTCCAGGGGTAGCCCAGGCGCTGCAGAACGAGATTCTGCCGGATCACCTGTTCACCGTATTTGCCGGTCAGGAGAAGGAGGCCACCGCCAAGGCGCGTGAATATTTCGCACCGTATCCGCCATCGTCCCCTTCCATCGCGCTGATGAAGGACGGCGAACTGGTTCACTTCATCGAACGTCACGGTGTGGAAGACCGTTCGGCAGCCGAGATTGCTGCGGAGCTGAAGGAAGTTTTTGACCGCGTGTGCCAGTAATAATGTCCTGCAGCCTGAGGGCAGCAGCATGAATAAGTAAGGATCCCGCATCAGCCAGCCGTCAGCCGGAGGCTTGGCTCATGCGGGATTTTTTTAACTTGTGTTAAGGGCAGGGATTACAATTCTAAGAAACGGGGTGGTCCTGTGAGTCTGCAGGAAGAGATTATTGCTACGCTGGGAGTTAAGCCGGCGATTGATACGGATGCGGAGATACGTAAGCGTGTAGATTTCCTGAAAGCGTATGCGCTCCAGGCGGGGGCCAGAGGTCTGCTGATTGCGATTAGCGGGGGTGTGGACAGCGCGGTGGCTGCGGGTCTGTGCAAGCTGGCTACGGACGAGCTGACGGCGGAGGAAGGCAAGGAGTATATGACACTCGGGGTGTTCCAGCCTTACGGGGAGCAGGAGGATATTGAGCACAGCTATGCGGTAGCCCGGGCTTTTGAGCTGACCCATACGGTGGAGACCAATATCGAAGAAGCGGTGAACGAGATCGCCCTGGAGGTTGAGCACAGCCTGAAGGCCCTGGGCCAGCACAAGCATATCACCCATCAGGGCAAGGGGAATGTAAAAGCGAGAACGCGGATGGTGATGCAGTATGCGCTTGCTTTTGAGAACAATCTGCTGGTGGTGGGTACCGATCATGCCTCTGAGGCCATTACCGGATTCTATACGAAGTGGGGCGATGGCGCCGTCGATATAACACCGCTGTCCTCCCTGAACAAACGTCAGGTACGGCAGCTGGCTGCGGCGCTTGGCGTGCCGGCGGATATCGTGACCAAAGCGCCGACGGCCGGACTCTGGCCGGGCCAGACGGATGAGACTGAGCTTGGAATCACCTATGAGGAGAACAGCGATTATCTGGAGGGGAAGACCGTCAGCCCTGATGCGGCGGAGAAGCTGGAGCGCTTCTTCCGGAGAACGGCGCATAAGCGCGATAGTATTCCGGGGATCTAGACAGGTTATGCCGGAGCCGCCGGGGCGCTGCGCTTGATGCAGACGCTCCGGCGGTTTTTGTGTAAGAGTAAGCTGGTGCGAAGGCGAATGGGCCGAATGTATGGGGAAAACCGAATACATCCGGCTCGTATGAAGGTTCACCGGCTAAATGTATGTGGAAAACGGAATACAATAGGCTCGTGTGAAGGTGCATCGGCCGAATATATGTGAAAAACCGAATACAATGTGTGGTGCGAAGGCGAATGGGCCGAATGTATGTGAAAAACCGAATACAATAGGCAGCCAAGTATGTGAGGCTAATTATAGGTGTACGTCCTACTTCGCCAGCACCCGGTCGATGAATTCCCTAGTAGCGGATATCGCCTGCTCTAACTGAGGAGTAGTTCCGGCAAAAGGATGAACGGTGCCAAAGGTATGATTGCCGCCGGGAATCTGCACCCATTCGATATCCGGCCGCAGCCGGATCAATTGCTCGGAGCCGCGCCGCAGATGCTCGCCGTCCTCACTGCCTTGAATCAGGACAACGGGGAAGTTGGCCTGCTTCATCCGCTCTAGAATCTGGTAACGCTCCGCCTGCTGCTCCAGATCCTCTATAATGATGGCGTCCAGCGGCATTTGCTGGCCGGTCCGTCCGTTGAGCACATGGGTCCGGCCCTTTTCCCGCATTTCACTCTTCTGCTGCTCTGTGAACAGATCCAGGTTAGTGATTCCATTCCAGGAAATGACCCCGGCAATTTCTGCCGGATGATCCAGTGCGTAGAGGAGCGAGTCGCCCCCGCCGCGGCTATGGCCCAGCAGGAAAAGCGGGAGGCTGCCGAACCTGTGGTGCTGGCTCAGATAGGAGAGCAGGATCTCCATATCCTTGATCTCACGCTGGTAGGTGTTGCGGGCGAATTTGTCCAGCTCGGTGAAATTCTGCAGATCCTCGCCGATGCCGGCATGGGAGAAATTGAAGCTGATCACTTCATGCTCGTCGCTGAGCGCCTGTGCCGTATACGGGAACATCCCCCAATCCTTGAAGCCTTTGTAGCCGTGAGCGATAACCACCACACTCCGGGCCTCTCCCTGAGCGGGAAAATGGGAGCAGCGAAGCACCGCATCCTCTCCTGCGGGTAATTCAAAATTACGGAACATAAGGTATTCTTCCTTTCCTTCATCTCTTGGAACTGGCGGTTGTACCTCTTTACCAGATATACCTGATTTGCGGGTGATAGACTTTCAGTTTTTTTTCTTTTAAGATAGCAGAAAGCTGACGCTAAGACTATTATTAATAATACTTGGCCGAGAAGCTGACAGGCCTCACTGTTACATGAGATCTGTGGAGTCCTAGCAAGATCATATCATTAGACGCAGGGTAAGGATAGAAGGTAATATAAGAGGGTTAAGGAATGCAGAGCCAGGAGAGGTGTGGGAGTGTGATTTACGGAATCGGGCATGATGTGCTGGAAATCGGCAGGGTTGCCGGGATTACGGAGAGCAGCCTGGGTAGCCGCTTCTCCCGGAGAATTCTGACCGGGCCGGAGCGGATGCTGGCCGCAGGCAAAGGCACGAAGACAGCGGAATTCACCGCCGGGAGATTCTCGGCCAAGGAAGCGGTTGTGAAGGCGCTGGGCTGCGGCATCGGACAGATGGTGGGTTTTCAGGACATTGAGATTCTGCCGGATGCGCTGGGCAAGCCAGTAGCCATACTGTCGGCGGAGGCCTGGGCCCGGCTGGGGCTGCCGGAGCAGGAGTATGTCATTCATCTCACCATTACGCACAGCCGCGGACTGGCCTCGGCCTTCGCGGTGGTGGAGCGGACGACCGGCCACAGCCTGTAACTATATAATTATGAACGGCAAGGAGAATAACGATGACCACAGACGAGAAGCACATAGAAGCGCAGCAGGAAGCCAAGTTATTCTTCAGCCGGTTCCTGCTGGAATGGTACCACCTCCAGAAGCGGGACCTGCCGTGGCGTCGCCACCGCAACCCTTATTACATCTGGATCTCGGAGATTATGCTGCAGCAGACCCGGGTGGATACGGTAATTCCTTATTTCAACCGTTTCATTGAGCAGTTCCCGACCGTGGAGGCGCTCGCAGATGCACCGGAGGAAGAGGTGCTGAAATGCTGGGAGGGCCTTGGCTACTACTCGCGTGCCCGGAATCTCCAGCATGCCGCGAAGCAGGTCAAGGAGCTGTACGGGGGGCAGGTGCCGGATGACCGCGATGCCGTATTCGGCCTCAAGGGCGTAGGCCCGTATACAGCCGGTGCTATTCTAAGCATCGCGTTCAACCGGCCGGAGCCGGCGGTGGATGGCAATGTGATGCGCGTCTTGTCCCGGTATTTCCTGATTGAGGATGACATTGCCAAAGGTCCGACCCGTGTGAAGATGGAAAAGCTCGCCGCCGAGCTGATCCCCGAAGGGGAAGCAGGCAGTTTCAATCAGGCGCTGATGGAGCTTGGCGCGCTCATCTGCACGCCGAAATCACCGCGCTGCCTGCCGTGCCCGGTGATGGAGCACTGCGCCGCGCGGCTGGCGGGCTGCGAGGCCTCGCTGCCCGTCAAGACCAAGGCGAAGCCGCCGCGTCCGGAGGAGCGGCTGGCTGCCCTGGTAGAGGGCCGCGGCGAGCACGCGGGCCGGGTACTGATCCGGCAGCGGCCGGCCAGCGGGCTGCTGGCCCGCATGTGGGAGCTGCCGCACTGGCCTGCGCCGCCTGCTGAGGCCGGCGGCGCGCGCGGTGCGCTGCTGCCGGAAGCGGCAGCGCTGGACCGGCTGCGCCGGTCCATGAGCCAGGCCGGGATTCACGCCCGGCCTGAGGGGCACTGGATGGCTGCGGAGCATACATTCAGCCATATTGTGTGGACCCTGCAGGTGTATCGCTGCAGGGAAGAGGCGGCGCTGCCGCTGGCAGCGGAGAGCCGCGCCGTGTACGGGGCGGCTCCTGCGGAGCGCGGGGATGGCGCGCTGGGCGCAGACGGCCCGCTGAGCGCAGAGGCCGGGGCAGTGCTTGCGGCGCTGGGGGCACAGCCGGCGGAAGACGCACCGCTGGCGCTGTTCGACAGCGGGGATGCCGCAGCCGACGCGGCAGACAGCGGAGCGCAGCGCTGGATCAGCCGCGAGGACATGAAGAACTACGCCTTTCCGAATGTGTTCCTCAAGCTCCTGAACAGCTATTTCGATGAGCAAGGGACCTAGGGTCCCAGCCACAACCGTGATGCTGTTGCCCGCTGAGCCATACAGTACATCCACGGACAAGCATCACTGCTGCCGATTGCAGTGTAAAGATTAGTATGTTTGGTACTAGACGGGGGGGTGATTCTCTCATCTTATTGCCAACGCTGCAACGGCTGCTGTCCTTCTCAATAGAGTACCACCGCTTCCGTGTGCTGTTGAGCAAATGTAGGGGCTTCGGTTGTGGACAAACTGGAATTATGTATTACCTGACCCAAACAGCCGAAAGTATAGTATATATGCGCCACTGACCGCGCCGGAATCAGGCTGCAAAAACCCATTAAAAGTACCGGAAGTGAGCCGCACGGTGAAATCAAAGGGATAAATCCTATAAAATGTGCCTGAAGTGAGCCGCATGGTGAAATCAAAGGGATAAATCCCATTAAATGTACCGGAAGTGGGCCGCACGGTGAAATCAAAGGGATAAATCCCATTAAATGTGCCGGAAGTGAGCCGCATGGTGAAACCAAAGGGATAAATCCCATTAAATGTGCCGAAAGTGGGCCGCACGGTGAAATCAGAGGTATAAATCCCATTAAATCTCCACAGCCCCCTAAAGAAGTTGGAGTCCTCCCCCACAAAAATGTAGACTAGATAGAGGAGGAGGATGAACGGTATGGGACACTTAACAGGAACAAGAGAGAAGGCTGCGCAAGAGGTGTTGTCTGGCATTAAGGCAGCGGTGGTTGCCCGAAAGTATGGGGTGACCCCATCGACGGTGAATCAGTGGGTGAGGGACTACCGAGAGACCCATGGGGAACAAGATCATCCGTATCCCCAGGAGCAGGTGGAGGAACTGAAGCGCCTCCTGGAAGTGGAGCAGAAATACGAGAAGGCCGTCAAGATCCTCGGCGAAAAGGAGTTAGAGATCGAGATTCTACGTGAACTGCTAAAAAAGCCAACCCCTGCTTATCCGAAAAAATCGAGGTAGCCGACCTATTCATTAAGCAGGGGAATACCGCAGCCTTGGTGCTGCGACTTATCGGGCTAGCAGAGTCCACGTACTACGACCGGAAGAAACGCAAGAAGCAGGTTGCACAGGCTGTACCCCAGGGGCGTGGAAGACCCGTACCCGGCTATTCCCTGACCGAGTCTGGAGAGAAGATTAGCGACGAGGAAATCCAGGAATGGCTGCTGGAATTAATCGCTGGAGAGGAGCACGTGTACGGATACAAACTTCTGGCCAAGTGCTTATGGAACCAGCACGGGCTGAGGCTCAATCACAAGAAAAGCTACCGGCTGTGTCAGGCGCTGGAGATCCTGCAGCCGCAGCGCCACAAGCGCTTTAAGCACCCCCGGAAGCTGCCGGAGAACCGAGTCATTACCGGGGCGGGCCAGCTCTGGCAGATGGACATTAAGTACGGGTACGTGGCGGGCCGTGACCGGCATTTCTTTGTCCTGAGCATTATCGATGTGTTTACCCGTGTTATCGTCGGCTACCACCGAGGATCGTCGTGTGAGGCCAAGCACGCCTGCCAGACGCTGGGACGCGCCATGGAGCAACACTGCGCCCCTGACAGCGCACGCCCGGTGATCCGCACCGACAACGGTCCACAGTTCGTCAGCCACCTGTTTGGCGACATGTGTGAAAGCTGGGAAATGACCCATGAACGCATTCCGCCTCGAACGCCGGATTTCAATGCTTTTATTGAATCGTTCCACAGTAATATTGACCGGGATTTGTTCCGCAAAGAGGCCTTCGACACGTTCGAAGAGGCCTATGAAGCGGTGGACCGGTACATGGACTTTTACAACAATCGCAGAATGCATACGAGCCTTCGGAACATGCCGCCAGCTACCTTTGCGGAGTGGGTCCTGACCCTGGAAGACCGCTCCCGCTTCTTCTGGCCGAGAGAAAAAGCGAAATAAAGAGCATATGTACGACAAGTGCTGATTTTATATGGAGGACTCCGGGATAAGGGGGTCGCACCGAAATGTGCCGACAGTGAGCTGCACGGTGAAATCAAAGGGATAAATCCCATTAAAAGTACCGAAAGTGAGCCGCATGGTGAAATCAAAGGGATAAATCCTATAAAATGTGCCTGAAGTGAGCTGCATGGGTGAAATCAGAGGGATAAATCCCATTAAAAGTACCAGAAGTGAGCCGCACGGGTGAAATCAGAGGGATAAATCCCATTAAATGTGCGGGAAGTGGGCAGCAGGCGTAAATGAGGAGCACAACTACCCCTGAATTGGCCAAAAGTGGGCGGTTGAGCGAAATGAGGAGCACAACTACCCCTGAATTGGCCGAAAGTGGGCGGTTGAGCAAAATGAGGAGCACAACTGCCCCTGAATCCGCCGAAAGTGGGCGATTGAGCAAAATGAGGAGCACAACTACCCTGAATTGGCCAAAAGTGGGCGGTAGAGCAAAATGAGGAGCAGTTGGCGATTGGCACGAACAAAGGGCCACTAAGCACCAGCCCATCTCCACGCGCCCTTCCAGCCCTAACTGCACCCTGCCCCTCTGCCGACTTCCCCGCTCCACCCCAACCCCCCCGCACCCATCCGCCCCGGATGTAAGTTGCCATAAGCCAGGAACGCGAGACCAAGGAGGTAAAGGATGAAGACGATTACCATATATGATATCGCCAAGGAGGCCCAGGTGTCCGTAGCCACAGTCTCCCGTGTCCTCAACAATACAGCTCCGGTCAAGGAGAGCACCCGGGAGATCATCATGGCTGTGATTGAGAAGCACCAGTTTCAGCCGAACGCGCTTGCCCGCAGTCTACTCAAGAAGGAGACTGGCACCATCGCCATGATTCTGCCAGACATCACCAACCCCTTTTTCCCGGAGGTCTTCTGGGGAGCCGAGAATGTGGCCAGAGAGAAGCATTATACCTTCTTCCTCTGCGATACGGCAGGGGAGCATAGCCGCGAGTCGGAGTACCTTAGCATCCTTCGGGAGAAAAGAGTGGATGGGATTATTTTTCTGGGCGGCAGAATTAACCTGAACCAGTGTCCGCCGGCGTTGTCCCAGGAGGTCGTGGAGCTGTCGAAGCATGTGCCGATCGTGCTGGTCAACGGCAATCTGCCCCGGAGCGGTCTGCACCGCATTTACACCGATGAAGAAGAAGGGGCGGCACTGGCCACCCAGCATCTTCTGGACCTGGGGCACCGTAGAATCGGGTTCCTCGGGGGGATGGAGGAGACCTCCACGACTCAGGTGAAGCTGAAGTCCGTGAGGATGAAGCTAAAGGAGCAGGGGCTTGAGCTACGCAAGGATTGGGTCATGTTCCACGACTTCTCGATCGAGGGCGGGCGGAAGCTGATGGACCGGATGCTGGAGCAGGAGGAACGGCCGACAGCGGTATTGTGTGTAAATGATTTTACGGCTATCGGCGCGTTGAAGTCGGCCACCCAGCATGGGCTGAAGATACCGGAGGATCTGTCGATCGTCGGGTTCGATGACTCGCCCTTGTCCAGAGCGGTTATTCCGGAGCTGACTACGGTGTCGCAGAACACCAACCAGCTGGGGGAGCTGTCTGTAGAGATGCTTCATGAGCTGATCAGCGGCAGAAATCCCAGAAAACGGACGGTGCTCCAGCCTAAGCTGGTGGTACGTGACAGCACGGGCCGCCCGAAAATTTTCGCAGAATAGCTCACAAAATAGCTCGCAACAACACTCGCCGGAAGCTGCTTACCAGACAAGTCTGCCGTGCACGCATTCAAGTATGTTCATCCAGGGCCGGTCAAGAACTTTCCAGGCGTATGTGGAGTGCGTCAGCACGAGGGGGCCTGTATTCTGGAAAGTTTTTGGATTGAAGCATGAAATTTGTGTAAAGTAGGATTGACCAGGGGATAACCAGAAGTTATAATGAAATGGATTTCATGAAACCCATTTCATTATTTTATAGGGTTTGAGTAAGCGGTTACTCTGGCGGTACATATGGGACAAGGAGAGTTTGCGAATTTACTGATAATTTGAAAAGTATAAGGAATTCGCAAATGTAACCCACCAGTCATCCGGATATTTCCCGCGAGAGAGGTGCCGACCTCAGAGGGACGGCAGGCCCGTGCACAGTTGCTCCTAATACGCCCTCTGAAGCGGTATCGCTCTCAATGGGACGGCAAGGGCCGTGCATAATCCTTATCCTTCTTCTCTCGGGAGAGGCACCTGCACAGTTGCTCCTGATACGCCCTCTGAAGCGGTATCGCTCTTAATGGGACGGCAAGGGCCGTGCAATAATCCTTATCCTTCTCTCGGGAGAGGCACCGTGCACAGTTGCTCCTGATACGCCCTCTGAAGCGGTATCGCTCTCAATGGGACGGCATGGCCCGTGCAATAATCCTTATCCTTCTCTCGGGAGAGGCCCGTGCACAGTTGCTCCTGATACGCCCTCTGAAGCGGTATCGCCCTTAATGGGACGGCAAGGGCCGTGCAATAACCCTTATCCTTCCCGCCGGAGCGGCACTGCCCGTATCCAGGTTCATTTATTTCCAAGTTTTCTTTTCATCATTTCAAGGGTAGTCTTAAGGGCTTATATGCTGGCATACGCCACTATATAAATATGACATCGGGAAGGGAGCGGGGGACGGACGCAGACATGCTTGAATCAGTTCAATCTTGAATCAGTTCAATCTTGAATCAGTTCAATCTTGAATCAATTCAATCTTGAATCAGTTCAATCTTGAAATGGCTTAACATCACTGAAATTAGGGGAGCGTGGCGAACAGTGAAACAGTTGAAGAAGAAAAGCTCGGCTTGGTTCATGCTGATGACAGCCGTAGTTACACTTGTAACCGGTTGCAGCGGAGGGAATAATGCGTCTGCACCGGCAACACCGGCGGCGGAGGCGACTCAGGCTCCGGCAGCCAGTGAAACGGCACCAGCAGCAACGGAAGCGCCTTCGGCAACGCCGGCTGCCAATCTGAACGGGCGGGAGATCCGCATTTCCCACTGGTGGGATGCCACTCCTGTCGGGGATTCAGAGGCAGATGAGCTTGCCCGCGAACGGATCAAAGCGGTGGAAGAGAAATACAACGTCAAGATTAAATACCTGAATACAGAGTATTGGTCCACCGCCGAGAAGCTGTCCTCTTCCGTTATGGCGAGCGATCCGTTTGCCGAGATTGTCCGGCTGCCTGACGGCTTCATCTGGGGATTGATGCATGGCGGCTTCCTTACACCGCTTGATGATTATCTGAAGGATTCACTCATCGATCAGAGTGTGATTGATTCCATGCGCTTCGGCGGCGACAAGGTCTATGGTCTGGAGAGCTGGTACAGCCCGAACGACAGCGGCGTTTTCTATAACAAGCGTATTTTCAAGGAAGCAGGCCTGAAGGACCCGCAGCAGCTGATGGATGAGGATAACTGGAACTGGAATACGATGCTTGATGCGGCGAAGAAGCTGACGATTGACAAGAACGGGGACGGGAAGATGGACCAGTACGGTCTGGCCGGAGCCCATTATGTGATCTCGGAGCTGCTAATCGCCAGCAACGGCGGTAAAATCTACGACGAAGCCACTCAGAAGGCGGTCTTTGATTCACCGGCATCTATGGAAGCGCTTAACTTCCTTCATAAGCTGTACACGCAGGATAAGGTATTCAAGCCTAACGAGGGCAATGACTGGGAAGACCCGGCTAAGTATTTTGGAGAAGGCACCGTGGCTATGTATCCGGGCGGTCTCTGGGAAATCGAGGGGCGTATTCTTGGCAAGATGAAGGATGAATGGGGATATGTCTATATTCCAAAAGGCCCGCAGGCCGATAAGTACTACGATCCGCTGGGCCAGACAGCAGCCTATGCCATTCCCAAAGGGGTTAAGGATGCGGATACCATCGTGAAGATCTGGGAGGATCTGCAGCCGTTCGACAGCTGGCAGGAGAACCGCAGACTGTCGATGGAGAATATTTTGCCGGATGAAGCCTCTATCGCCAATGCGATGAATGATGAGGGTAAGGTAGAGCGGGTCTATGGCGGACGCTACGGCGGTCTTGGCGTCAAGGATCAGCTGGATAAGGTGACGGAGAAATTCCTGAAGGGCGAGATTACACCGTCCACCGGGGTGGCCCAGGTCATTGGAACGGCGCAGGCCGCAGCCAAGAAGGTACTGAGCGGAGAGCAGGATAAAGAGAAAAAATAGGGAACAGGACAGCTTATAACAAGGGAAATAACTGCTTGTCCTGCGCAATACCTGCTGCGTTAGTCCGCAGAATCGGCAGCCGCCCTTAAAGGGCGGCGTAGCCGTGTGCGCTTGAAATATAAGAATTTCGCGCTGAAACGGTACCGTCCTTCAAAAGGACTGCCAGGCCGTTCCACTTGAAATATAACCAGTTACACCTGTAACACTCTTTAAATGCAAGTCTGCTAGAGGAGGGAACCCGAGTGAGAATGCCATTATCCCGGCGTATGATGAACCGGACACTTGTAACCGTCATGCTGATCTCCATGATGGCGCTGCCTGCGGCAAGCGCAGAGCTGCCTGCTGCCCAGGCGGCGCAAGGTGTAACGGGGAACGGGCAGGAGGTACGGCAGCTGCCTGAGGGCAGCTATGAGCATTATCTGCAGCAATACGAGGGCGAGGAGCAGCCGCGCGAAGAAATTATGCTGAAGGGGGCCGATTATACAGGGGCCGAGGGGATGAGCCCGGAGGTGCTAACAGAGCTTGGCGGGGAGACGGGGAGATACGTCAGAACGGAGGAGAGCGGCTCCATCCGGTGGCAGCTGGATGTGCCGAAGTCCGGACTGTACCACATCTCGGTCCGTTATTATCCGGTGAAGGGCAAAAGCTCGGCGATTGAACGTGAGCTGCTGATTGACGGCAAGCTGCCGTTCACCAGCGCCCGCAATCTGTCCTTCGCGCGGATCTGGGTCAATGAGAACCCGGAGATCCGGCAGGATAACCGGGACAATGATCTCCGGCCGCGCCAGATTGAGGCTCCGGCCTGGCAGGAGACGCTGCTGAGAGATACGGAAGGCTACTATGAGGAGCCGTACCAATTCTATTTCCCGGCAGGCCGGCACACCATAACGATGGTGTCCGGCAGAGAGCCGATGGTCATCGACTATATTAAGCTGCACAGCTACGCTGCACCCGCTGCCTATGCAGAGGTGAAGCAGGGCTACGAAGCTCAAGAATACAAGGAAACCAGCGGCCATACGATCAAGATTCAGGGGGAAGACGCGGCCTACAAATCCTCCCCGACCTTGTATCCGGTCACAGACCGCTCAAGCCCTTCAACAGAGCCGTACGATGTCTCCAAGATCAGAATGAACACGATTGGCGGCAACAACTGGCGGGTACCGGGCCAATGGATCGCCTGGGAAGTGGAAGCACCGGAGGACGGTCTGTACAACATCACCATCAAAGGCCGGCAGGAGCTGTTAAGAGGGATCTATTCCACACGCTCCCTGCGGATTGACGGAGAGGTTCCTTTTCGGGAAATGCTGCAAATACCGTTCTACTACGATTCGGATTGGCAGATGAACCGGCTGGGGAACGGGGATGAGCCGTATTTGTTCTATTTAAGCAAAGGAAAACACGAATTGCAGCTGGAGGTCAGCCTCGGGGCGATTGCGCCGCTCTTGCGCCAGGTGGAGGCCAGTGTGCTGGACATTAATGCGATGTACCGCAAAATCCTGATGATTACAGGCAATGTGCCGGATCCGTACCGCGATTACAGGCTGGAGGAGCAAATCCCGGATATGACGGCGGTCTTCCGTGAGCAGAGCAAGATTCTATATGGCATATCGGAAGAGCTGGTCCGGCTTACAGGGGAAAAGAGTGATAAAACCGCAACCTTGAATAAAACTGCCTATCAGCTGGCGGACATGGCCGACAAGCCGGAAACGGTTCAGAAGCGGCTATCGCAGTTCAAAATCAATGTCGGCAGCGTCGGCTCCTGGATTCTGGAGGTACGGGAGCAGCCGCTGGAGATTGATTACCTGCTGCTCTCTTCGCCGGATGTGAAGCTGCCGAAGGCGAATGCTTCCGGGTTCAGGAAGCTTGTGCATGAGGTGTCGTCCTTCACCCATTCGTTCTTCGAGGATTACAACACGATTGGCAATACCACGGAGAACGGCGAGACCATTGATGTATGGATCGGAACCGGCCGCGACCAGGCGCAGGTGCTGAAGGCAATGATCGATGATACATTTACCCCGCTTACCGGCATCGGTGTCAATCTGAAGCTGGTGAGTCCGAATGTGCTGCTGCGCGCCTCGCTGGCCGGGGAAGGCCCGGATGTGGCGATGCAGGTCGGCAATGATATGCCGGTGAACTTCGGGATGCGCCAAGCGGCGGAGGATCTGTCGAAGTATCCCGGCTATGAGGAAGTGGTGAAGCAGTTCAGAGACAGTGCGCTCGTGCCGTACCGGTTCGAGAATCAGGTCTTCGCCCTGCCGGAGCAGCAGATCTTCAACATGCTGTTCTACCGGAAGGATATTCTGCAGGAGCTGAATCTTGCACCGCCGCAGACCTGGGATGAGGTCTACGCGATGATTCCGGTGCTGCAGAAGCACCGGATGGATATGGCGCTGCCGCTCGCGCAGACGACAGGCGTGCCGGTGCTGGAGGTCAACCGCGCCTATGCCATGCTGCTCTATCAGATGGGCGGATCGTTTTATCTGAATAACGGAGCGAAGAGCGGACTCGATACAGAGACGGGGCTGGCTGCCTTCAAGAACTGGACCAATTTCTACACCAGCTACAAGCTGCCGCTGATCTTCGACTTCCCGATGCGGTTCCGCACCGGCGAGATGCCGGTCGGCATTCAGGATTATACCTTCTATAACTATCTGACAGTATCTGCGCCGGAGATTAAGGGGCTATGGGAATTCATTCCGGTTCCGGGAACGAAACAGCCGGACGGCAGTATCCGCAGGGATGTTGCCAGCGGGGGCACCGCCGCGCTAATGCTCAAGCAGGCGAAGAACAAGGATGCCGCCTGGGAATTCATGAAGTGGTGGGTAGACAAGGATTCGCAGGTCCGCTTCGGCCGGGAGATGGAGGGCCTCATGGGCGCGGCAGCGCGGTATCCGACCGCGAACGTTGAAGCGCTTAAGGAGCTGCCGTGGCCGACAAGCGATTACCGCCATCTGGAGGAGCAGTGGCAATGGGTGCAGGGTGTGCCTGAGGTGCCGGGCGGTTACTTCACAGGCCGCCATCTTGACAATGCTCTGCGCGAGGTCATCAACAATGGAACGAACACCGCCGATGCCCTGTACGATTATGTGCAGGAGATCGACTATGAGATTGATCAGAAGAGAGCGGAGTTCGATTTGAAACGAAGGGAATAGGGAGGGACTCTTGTGCAGAAAGTGAAAAATACGGCCGAACCCTTGATTCAGCCCCGGCTGTCCCCTTCCGGGCTGCGTAATTACTGGGCTTTGTTCGGCAAAGACATACGGCGGGATAAACATCTGTATGTACTGCTGGCTCCATATATGGTGCTGTTTCTGTTGTTTACCGTACTGCCGGTGGTCATTTCGATCATCTTCAGCTTCACGCACTTCAACATGCTGGAGATGCCGCGCTGGATCGGCTGGGAGAATTATTCCAAGCTGCTCTGGAACGATGATGTGTTCCTGATCGGGGTCAAGAATACGCTGATTTTCTCGGTGGTTACCGGACCGGTCAGCTATATCGCCTGTTTTCTGTTTGCCTGGCTGATCAATGAGCTGAATCCCAAGCTGCGGGCGTTTATGACCCTGATCTTTTTTGCGCCGTCGATCTCGGGGAATGTCTTCTTCATCTGGCAGATTATCTTCTCCAGTGACTCCTACGGGATCATCAACGGACTTCTCATGCAGCTTGGCGTAATTTATGAGCCGATCCAATGGCTGCAGGACCCCAAGTATATGCTGGGGATCATCATGCTGGTACAGCTCTGGCTAAGCCTCGGGACCAGCTTCCTGGCCTTCATCGCCGGACTGCAGACCGTTGACAAGACGCTGTATGAAGCAGGGGCTGTGGACGGTGTCAAAAACCGCTGGCAGGAGCTGTGGTTCATTACGCTCCCTTCCATGCGGCCGCAGCTGATGTTCGGTGCGGTCATTCAGATCACTGCGTCGCTGGCAGTTGCCGATGTGGCTATGGCGCTGGCAGGCTTCCCGAGTGTGCAGTACGGGGCGCATACGATCGTAACCCATCTGGTGGACTACGGGACGATCCGCTTCGAGATGGGCTATGCCTCGGCGATTGCCACCGTGCTGTTCGTGATGATGCTGGGCAGCAATCTGATTGTTCAAAAGCTGCTGAAGAGGGTGGGTGAATAAGCGGGATGAAGCTTGCTATACGTCTGAACAAAAAAGTAAACCGTTCCTGGCAGGTCGACGCCCTGCTGTTCCTGGCCCTGGCCGGATTCGGATCCTTCATGGCGATTCCGTTAATTTATGTCATTAACAATGCGTTCAAGCCGCTGGATGAGCTGTTTATTTTCCCGCCTACGCTGTTTGTACGCAATGCCACGCTTGAGAACTTCGCCAATCTGTTTCAGGTGATGAAGAATTCCTGGGTACCGTTCTCCAGATATATATTCAACACGGTATTCATTACCGCTGCCGGTACAGCCGGGCATATCCTGCTGGCCTCGGCGGCGGCTTACCCGCTGGCGAAGCATAAATTCCGCGGCTCTAAGGTGCTGTTCACCGTGGTTGTCCTGTCGCTGATGTTCTCGCCGCATGTCACCGCGATACCGAACTATATGATTATGTCCGCTCTGGGCTGGATGGACACCTACCAGGCGGTTATCGTTCCTGCCTTTGCCTATCCGCTGGGACTCTATCTCATGAAGCAGTTCATGGAGCAGATCCCCGATGCGCTTCTGGAGGCGGCGAAGATAGACGGGGCAAGTGAATACCGCATCTTCTGGCAGGTCGTCATGCCGCTGGTGAAGCCGGCCTGGCTGACGCTGCTCATTCTGATGATGCAGATGCTATGGGGCACGGACGGCGGCAGCTTCATCTACAGCGAGCAGCTCAAGACGCTGCATTACGCGATGGGCCAGATTATTCAGGGCGGGATCGCCCGTGCAGGAGTCGGGGCTGCGGTAGCGGTGATTATGATGACCGTGCCGATTGTGACGTTCATTCTGTCACAGAGCAATGTGATTCAGACGATGGCTTCGTCCGGCATGAAGGACTGAAGCGATGGAGGCGTTAGGGTTGAGAATAAAGTCATCGATACTGGTGCTTGTATCCGTGCTGCTGCTTGTCAGCCTGTGTCCTAGGCCGGCCGGGGCTGCGCCGTATGAAGGATATACCTACTCCTACTGGGGAGACGCGGTTCAGTCGCCGATTGCTTATCTTCCTTCGAGGGCCATCAGCGGGCTGGAGGCAGGGACGGGAGCCTGGACTGCTCCGGGAGACCTGTTTGTCTCAGCGGAAGGGCTGCTCTATGTGCTCGATTCCGGGAACGGGAGGATTGTGGTGCTGGATAAGGAGTGGAAGACACTCCGTGTCATCGAAGGCTTCCGGAACGGGGAGAAGAAGGACAGCTTCAATAACCCGGAGGGACTCTTCGTTACGGATGCCGGCCGGATCTACGTGGCGGACACGGAGAACAGACGGCTGGTCGAGCTGGACGGCACAGGGGCCTTCGTGCGGGAGATCGGAGCGCCGGAGGCGGATGTGATCGGAGCGGGTTTTGAGTATTTTCCGCGAAAAGTGATTGTGGATAAGGCAGGCCGCATCTATGTGGTCGGCAGAGGGGTCTATGAAGGGCTGATCGAGTTCGACAGCGACGGGCAGTTCACGGGCTTCATGGGCACGAACAAGGTGCAGTTTGATCCTGTGGATCTGTTCTGGAAGTCGGTATCAACCAAGGAGCAGCGCGAGAAGATGGTGCAGTTCATTCCGCTGGAATTCAACAATGTCGATGTCGATGAAGATGGCTTCATCTATACCACTACCGTGGATAAGAAGACCTTCTCTCCGGTAAAAAGATTGAATCCCTCCGGCATCGATGTCCTGCGGGTCAGCAGGGAGATCCCGCCCATCGGCGATCTGAGCCGGGACCGCTCCGCCTTCATTGACATTGATGTGACCGGAAACGGGGTCTACCGGGCACTGGACGCCACGCGCGGGCGGGTGTTCACCTACAATGAGGACGGCAAGCTGCTGTATGTCATCGGCCAATTGGGCAGCCAACTCGGCACGTTCAAGAACCCGGCGGCGGTGGAGAGCGATGGGGATGCGCTCTATGTGCTGGACCGTGATCTGGGGAGAATTACCGAGTTCACGGTGACCCGGTTCGGCAGCATGGTCAATGAAGCCAACACCCTGTACAGCTCCGGTAAGCATGATGAAGCCGCCAAGCTGTGGCGGGAGGTGCTGAAGCTGGATGCCAACTATGAGATGGCCTATGTCGGCATCGGCAAATCGCTGCTCCGCCAAGGCGAATACAAGGAGGCTATGACCTATCTGAAGCTGGGCAATGACCGTGAATATTACTCCAAGGCGCTGGGGAAACACCGCAGGGAGTATATGCGCGATCACTTCAGCATCTATATGACCGGATTGATAGCCGTGCTGCTGGGCGGCTACGTGATTACCCGCCTGATGAAGCGGCCGAGAAAGGGAGGGAGGGTCCAGGATGCTGTTTCTTAAGGACATTAAATATTCACTGCATGTAGCAGTACACCCCTTCGACGGATTCTGGGATCTGAAATACGAGAATAAGGGCAAGCTGCGCATGGCACTGGGCATTCTTATATTCCTTACCCTGACTATGATTGTGAAGCGCCAATATGTAGGCTATGTGGTCAATTATAATCACCCGCTTGAACTGAACAGTATCAATGAGCTCAAGTATATTATTTTCCCGTTCCTGCTCTGGTGCCTGGCGAACTGGTCGCTGACGACGCTGATGGACGGGGAGGGCAAATTCGCGGAGATCGTCATTACGACCGGGTACGCCCTGCTTCCGCTGATTCTGATCAACATTCCCAATATCCTGCTCAGCAACGTGATTACGCTGCGGGAGGCTTCCTTCTATCATTTGCTGGATGCTCTGGCCACGCTGTGGTTCGTATGGCTCTTGTTCATCGGGACCATGACGGTTCATCAGTACACGGTGCTCAAAACGATTACAACCATGCTGCTGACGCTGGCCGTGGCGGGCATCATCATCTTCCTGGGCCTGCTGTTCTTCAATCTGATCCAGCAAATTGTCAGTTTTGTCTACACCGTCTACCAGGAGCTTTCACTTCGCGGATAAGAAAGGAGGAGCCAGGCTTTGAAGAAGAAGCTAACCATTATTGCAATTGTGCTTATGCTCAGCGGCGCAGCCCTGCTGCCGTACACAGACTTGGCGGAATCCGCGCCTGAAGCGGAAGCGGCGGTACAATCCGATACGGCAATACAATCCGAAGCAGCGGTACCATCCTCAGCGCAGAGCGTGCAGGCCACCCCGAAAGCGCCGGAGCTATCCGCAGGTCTGAAGGCGGCCCTGGACAACGAATATTTGACCCTGTATCTGAACCGGGACACAACGGAGATCGCCGTTAAGGATAAGAAGAGCGGAGCGCTCTGGTATTCTAACCCGCAGGACCGCGAACAGGATGCTGTCGCCACCGGATATAACAAATCCAAGCTGAATGTACAGGTAGAGCTGACCTACTATGACAGCAAGGGCAATCTCATGAACTATGACAACTACACCCACAGTGTGCAGAGCAGCCAGTTCACCATCGAGGAATCGGGCGGCAGCCTGAATATCGTGTATACGCTGGGGGAGGTCAAGAGCAATATCGACGGTATTCCCAAATACATCAGTGAAGAACGCTTTCGTACCCTGATTATCGGCCGCCTTGAGCAGGACAGTGACAAGAAGGAGATCGAGAAGCGGTTCAGGTATGATGAGAAGAACAAGCGGTATGAACGAAGAGATACGTCCTTTAAGGGAGTCGGGCTTAAGAAGGTGACCTCCCTGTTCGAGCAGGTCGGCTATGATGAGGCGCAAATTGCCATCGATAAGGCGGCCTACGGCGAAGAGGGGGACGGAGCCGCCCTGGTGACGCTCCCCCTGGAATACAAGCTGGACGGAAATCGGCTAAGGGTAAGCATCCCGGGCGACAAGGTCCATTATCCGGATAATATGCATATTCAGACGTTGTCGCTGCTTCCGTTTTTTGGGGCGAGCGGGACGAAGGATGAAGGCTACAGCCTGGTGCCGGACGGCTCCGGGTCGCTGATACACTTTAACAATAACAAGCTCTATGCTACCCCTTACCGCACCGCGATGTACGGACCGGATGCTGCGCTGACCCAGCTGGGGCAAGTGCAGAAGGAGGAGACCGCACGGCTGCCTGTATTCGGCATGAAGGTTCAGGACCGCGGCTTCCTGGCGGTGATCGAGAGCGGAGCTGCGGTAGCAGCCGTGGAGGCAGACGTCAGCGGGCGGCTGAATCAGTATAACAATGTCTTCTCCAGCTATACGCTGGGCAGTCTGGAGGAAGTGACGCTGACCAACGGCTGGCGCTCCAGTACGGTGAAGCAATTTCAGGCAGGTATCTTTCCCGGAGATATCACTGTAGCGTACAGCTTCCTTGATCAGGAAGAAGCCAGCTATTCAGGCATGGCCGCGCAATACCGGGAGTACTTAATCGAACATACCGGGATGGCAAGGCTGGAAGAGGTGGAGGACGTCCCCTTCTACCTGGAATTGATCGGCGGCATTCCGAAAAAGAAATTCTTCCTGGGCATTCCCTACAGCGCTTATGAGCCGCTTACTTCCTTCAAGGAGGCCAGGGTCATTCTGGAGCAGATGCAGGAGAAGGGGATCGGGGACATTCAACTGCGGTACACCGGATGGTTCAACGGCGGCATCAACCATAATTACCCGAAGGGCGTATCGGTGGACAGCAAGCTTGGCGGGGCAAAAGGACTTCAGGAGCTGCAATCTTACGCACAGGATAAGGGGATTACACTATATCCCGATGCTTCGTTCCTGCAGACTTTCCCGGAAGCCAAGGGCCTCGGCAAGTCACAGGCCTCCCGGCTGATTACGGGCAAGCTGGCGCATACGTATCCCTATGATATCTCTGACCTCAAGCAGGATATGAAGCAGCCCTCCGGTTATGTCGTCAGTCCCCGGGTACTGCCGGGTGTGGTAGACGGCTTCCTCGGGGATTATGCAGCGCTTGGAGTGGACGGCTTGTCCCTGCGGGATCTCGGCAGCGGGCTGAATTCCGATTTCAATGCGGAGAATCTAATTGACCGCCAGCGGGCCGAGGGAATCGTCAAGGAGCAGCTGGAGCGCATGAGCAGCTCGGTGCCCCGCTTGATGGTTGAAGGCGGCAATGCGTACGCAGCTCCCTTCGCCCGTCATATTGTGGCTGCGCCTATGCAGAGCAGCGGGTTCAATATTACGGATGAGAGCATCCCCTTCTTCCAGATGGTGTACCACGGCTATCTGCAATATGCCGGAACTGCCTGGAATATGGCTGACGATCAGGATGCAACGCTTAGTCTGCTGAAGGCGCTGGAGACCGGGAGCGCACCGTATTATACCTGGTTCTATGCAGATCCCTCTGCGGTCAAGATGACGGGCTTCGACCGGCTGTATTCAGCCGATTACCGCAGCTGGATTGATCTGGCAGCCGGGCAGTATCAGGCATTGAGTCGTGTACTGAAGAGTGTCCAGTCCCAGACGATCAAGGAGCATAAGAAGCTGGCCGAAGGTGTCTATCAGACGACTTATGAAGCGGGTACTACGATTATAGTGAATTACAACCGTGCACCGGTGACTGTGGGCGGAGTAACCATAGACGGACGGAATTACCGGGTAGGAGGTGAGCAGCAATAATGAAGCTTAAGAAGCTGTCCCTGGAGCAAAAAAACAGATATTACGGCCTGTACTTCATTCTTCCCTGGTTCGCGGGCTTCTGCTTCCTGTTCCTGACGCCGCTGCTGTCCTCCCTGCGGTTCAGCCTCAGTAACCTGCAGGTCAATGATGAGGGCTTCACGCTAAAATATATCGGACTCGCGAACTTCCGGGAGGCGCTGTTCTCCCATGAATCCTATGTCCGGACATTAACGGAATCCGTGTCGAATATCGTGCTGAACACCCCGCTTATTCTGATTTTCAGCCTGTTTTTCGCTGTGCTGCTCAATCAGAAGTTCCATGGCAGAGTGCTGGCCCGGGCCATCTTCTTCCTGCCGGTCATTCTGGCCTCGGGTATTATTGCCAGCATTGAGAACGGGGATCTGATGCAGTCTGTGGTGCGCAGCGCCAGTGATTCCACGGGCGGAGGCCTGTCGGTGATCAAGAATCTGGAGCTGACCACGCTGCTGATCGAATCCGGTCTGAGCCCCACTGTGGTGCAGTATCTGACTGGGGCGGTGAGCCGGATCTATGAGATTGTCAGCCAATCGGGCGTGCAGATCCTGATCTTCCTGGCGGGGCTGCAATCGATCTCCCCTTCCCTGTATGAGGCGGCGAAGATTGAAGGCTCCACAGGCTACGAGGCCTTCTGGAAAATTACGTTTCCGATGATCGGCCCGCTGATCCTGACGAATCTGGTCTATACCATCATCGACAGCTTCATCAGCGACCAGACCAGCCGCATGGTGGTGGATACAGCGTTCAAGAGCTTCAATTTCGGGCTGAGCGCAGCCATGTCCTGGATGTATTTTGCCATCATTGCGCTGCTGTTGTGGATCACGACGGCGCTGATCTCACGCAAAGTCTTTTATCAAGACTAGCGGTTAGGAAGGAGGAGCATTCATGAAGACAGAGACCGCAGCAATGCCGCACCGCTCCAGGAAAGAGCAGCTGCACAGGCTGGCCTCGGCCGCCTATTGGGTAGAATTTTCGAAAAAATGGTTGTGGGTCATCGCCCGCTTTGTGCTGGTCTTCGGTATCTCGTTCGTCATCCTGTACCCGATCCTGCTGAAGCTGTCGATTGCGTTCAAGAGTATGGATGATCTGTATGATTCCACCGTGATCTGGGTCCCGCAGGCCTTCACCCTGGAGAACTTCAGGCTGGTCTTCACAGCGATGAACTATCCGGCAGTCCTGCGGAACACCCTGCTGTTGTCCTCAGCGGTCATGGTGCTTCAGACGATCATCTGTGTGCTGGCCGGTTACGGCTTTGCCCGGATTAAGTTCAAGGGAAGCGGGCTGCTGTTCGCGGCAGTGATCTTTACGATTCTTGTCCCTTCCCAGACGATCATGATTCCGCTGTACCTGCATTTCAAGAACTTTGACCTGTTCGGCCTGATTGAGCTGTTCACGGGGAAGCCGGCGAATCTGATCAATACGTACTGGCCGTTTATTATTTCTTCGATGCTCGGGATGGGCGTCAAGACAGGGCTGTATGTCTATATTTTCCGCCAGTTCTTCAAGGGCATTCCACGGGAGATTGAGGAAGCGGCCTATGTGGACGGAGCAGGCTATTTCACCACCTTCGCCCGGGTGATACTGCCCAATGCCATTCCGTCTATGGTAACCGTAATGCTGTTCTCCTTCGTGTGGCAGTGGAATGACTCCTTCTTCACCAATATGTATCTGAACGAACCGAAGGTCATGTCATCGATGATGTCATCGGCGGGCTACGGCATTGCTACCTACATGACCGGCGGCGGCCAGGCAGCGAATTCGCTCGTTCAGGACCCGTTCTTCATGTCCATGATGATGAATACCAGTGTGCTGATGGCGATTCTGCCGCTAATTATTCTCTATGTATTCGTTCAGCGGCATTTCGTTGAGAGTGTGGAGCGGTCCGGTCTGGTTGGTTAGGAGGAGGATAGGAGCATGAAGCGGCTGGCAGTTACGGCGGTTACCGGCGTTGTTCTAGTGTGTGTTGTTGTAATTCTGTTCAGTAATAGGAAAGAGGAGGAAATCCCTGTGCAGCACCAGAAACCGCCGGATGCGGCAGTGACGATAGACGGCAATATCCGCTATCAGACTATCGATAACTTTGGCGCATCCGACGCCTGGTCCATGGACCCCCTGGGGAAGGAGTGGACCGAAGAGAATAAGAACAAGGTGGCAGATTTGCTGTTCTCACGTACCGAAGGAATCGGGCTGTCGGCATGGCGCTTCAATATAGGTGCAGGCTCGGTAGAGACCGATCAGGCGATCATTCCAGATCCGTGGCGAAGAACGGAAGCCTTCAAAATAACGGAGGAAGGGCCGTACGACTGGAGCAGGCAGGCGGGCCAGCAGTGGTTCCTGCGGGCGGCCAAGGAGCGCGGAGTCGAATCCCTGATTGCTTTCGTCAACAGCCCGCCGGTCTGGATGACCCGCAATGGCCATGCCCAGCCTGATCCGGAGGTAGGGTCCAGTAATTTGAAGGAAGGCTCTGAAGCTGCCTTCGCCTCCTTCCTGATTGAGGTGCTGGAGCATTTCAAGCAGGAAGGGCTGGAGTTCGATTATATCAGTCCCGTTAACGAGCCGACCTGGGACTGGAATCACGCGCAGCAGGAAGCCAGCCGATACAACAATGACGACCTGAAGCGGGTGATTCTGGAGCTGCATGCCCAGCTCCGGGCTAGCGGGCTGGAAGCGCAGATCAGTGCCCCGGATGGAGTGGAGATTATCTCTCTGCTCGATGATGAGCACTACCGGGAGTTCGCGGGCAGCGGCGTCTATTCCAGCGGAGCCAATAGCCTGGGGCTGGGGAAATACCGGGAATACATTAAAGACCTGCTGGGTGACCCTGTGCTGAAGGAAGCGGTCGGCAATAAGATCGCCTCGCATTCCTATTGGTCTGATTACAGCCATTCCGGCGATGACCGTCTGGTGAAGCTAAGACAGCTGCTTGACGGTAATCTGAAGCAATATGATCCTGAGGCCAAATACTGGGTCACCGAGTACTGCATTATGGGCGATTATGGCCCGGGACGGGATCTGGGGATGGAGCCGGCGCTACAGGTGGCGCGCACCATTCACTTCGATCTGACCGAGGCGAATGCAGCCGCATGGCAGTGGTGGACCGCAGTATCCAAGGTAGATTACAAGGACGGCTTGTTATACACCGATTACACTCAGCCTGGGGATGAGCAGAACATCCTGACCTCGAAGATTCTGTGGTCGCTCGGTAATTACAGCAGGTTCATCCGTCCCGGAGCGGTGCGGATTGCGCTCTCCGGTCTGAGTCAGGAAGCCGGAAGCGGGCTGCTCGGCTCGGCTTACGTGCACGAGGAGGAGCAGAGCATGACGGCGGTGCTGGTGAATGACAGCCTGGAGGAGAAGCGGGTGCAGCTCACGCTGAGCGGACTGGGACTAAAGGCATCTGCCTTGCGTTCCTATGTAACCAATGAGCAGCTGGATCTGGCCCGCGGCGAGGATGTGGCTGCTGATGAAGCTGCTAATGGGACAGCAGATGGGGAGCAGGTATTCCAGGCCGTTATCCCGGCCAAGTCGGTGGTGACCCTGGTGGCAGGCGGGCCGGAACTAGAGGAGGAGGCTGGCTCGCCGGTTGAGGTTGCCGGAACTCGGGTTACCGGGACTCAAGCTGCACAGGACATTCCGGCGGCGGAGGACTATGCGGGCTATCTGTTCAGCTATTTCACAGGCGAAGGGAGCGAAGACGGCGAACAGGTATACTTCGCCCTCAGCGTAGGCAATGACCCGCTGCATTGGCAGGAGCTGAACGGCGGGAAGCCCGTGCTTACCTCCCCCTTGGGCGACAAGGGAGTCAGAGATCCCTTCATCATCCGTTCGCCTGAAGGGGACCGGTTCTACCTGATCGCCACCGATCTGAAGATCAACGGCAATTGGGATTGGGGCGCAGCCCAGACACGGGGCAGCCGGTCGATCATCGTGTGGGAATCGGATAATCTCGTGGACTGGTCGGAGCCTTGGGAAGCCAAGATCTCGCCAGAGGAGGCGGGGAATACCTGGGCACCTGAGGTAATCTATGACCAGGATAGCGGGGAATATATCGTATTCTGGGCCTCGCGGATGTTCGCCGATTCCGCTCACACCGGGGACGCCTACCAGACAATCCTGTACAGCAAGACACGCGATTTCCGCGCGTTCACAGAGCCGCAGGTCTATATGGACTACGGGCATTCGATTATTGATACCACTATGGCTGCGTATAACGGGAAGATTTACAGATTCACCAAGGATGAGCGTGAGCAAGGCCCGGAATCCCCTTTTGGCAAAATGGTATTCCAGGAATCCCTGGATTCGGTATTTGCGCCTGCGGTGAAGCGCTTAAGCGGAAGTGTCGGCGGACTGAAGGGCATTGAAGGGCCGACCCTGTTCAAATCCAATACGGAGAAGAAGTGGTATCTGTTTGTGGATGAATTCGGAGGGAGAGGGTACATCCCGCTGGAGACGGAAGATCTGGATTCGGGCAAGTGGACGGTATCCTCTGATTATGAGCTGCCGGCCAGCCCCCGCCATGGAACGGTAATTCCGGTCACCCGGCGTGAGTACGACGCTCTGAACGCCAAGTTCATGCAGTGATCTAAGGCCGGGCCTAACGTACACGCTGGGCGGGGCCGGTATACAAAAACAGGTTCACCCTTGCCATTACGGCAGAGGTGAACCTGTTTGCTTAGAGCATCATGCTGAAGGCAGATGCTTATTTCGCGCTTTCGTAACGCTTGCCGACTTCTTCCCAGTTCACTACGTTCCAGAACGCCTTGATGTAGTCAGGACGTTTGTTCTGGTAGTTCAGGTAGTAGGCATGCTCCCATACATCGAGGCCGAGGATTGGAGTTGCGCCTTCGCTGATCGGGTTGTCCTGGTTCGGTGTGCTGGTTACAGCAAGCTTGCCGTCCTTCACAACGAGCCAAGCCCAGCCGCTGCCGAAGCGTGTAGTAGCTGCAGCCGCGAAGTCTTCCTTGAATTTATCGAAGCCGCCCAGCTCGCTGTCAATGGCAGCAGCCAGTGCGCCAGTTGGTGCGCCGCCGCCATTCGGTCCAATCACTTCCCAGAACAGGGTGTGGTTGGCATGTCCACCGCCGTTGTTGCGGACCGCTGTGCGGATCGCTTCCGGTACAGCGTTCAGGTCGGTCAGAAGCTCATCGATGCTTTTGTTTTGCAGTTCGGGTGCCTTTTCCAGTGCGGCGTTCAGGTTCGTCACATAAGTGTTATGGTGCCTGTCATGATGAATCTCCATCGTCAATGCGTCGATGTGTGGTTCAAGTGCGTTGTTCGGATACGGAAGTGCCGGTAATTGAAAAGCCATGGAAAAATCCCTCCTGATTATATGTTGGTTTTGGTATATATCCGTTGAGATACTATTATTAAAACGCATCTGGAACAATAATGCAACACTAAATAAACATTATTGTTTAAAAAGTATTTTTTCGTCCTCAGCTCACCGAAAGTGTTAAGCCTATGTTAAACTGATAAGACTCGTAACCGGGACGTTTTGACTACTAGAATTTCCTAATACATGTTAAATATGAAACTATATTGAATGTAAACGCTTCATATCAAGCGCTTTCAAAAGAAAAATGATGATAACGCGAGAAAAGTGTGCTTTAATAGAGACAAAAGCAGGTATTCCTCGGTTTTTGATGCTTTTTTCCACTTTATGCTGTTATGGAAACTCCTTCTTTTTGTAAAATCATAAGCCATAGAAAAGGGAGACTTGAAAGTATGCACGTTCGTTCCTTTCAATTAAGCGATGTAACTCCAGTGACTGAATTGCTGCAGACCGCATTATCGGAAGAATGTTTCGAGAGCACGATCGAGCCTTTCTCCAGGCAATTGTCATGGGATTCTGATCTCATTGTAGTTGCTGAGGATGAAGGAGAAATCATCGGTGCGCTGATTGGTACGATTGAGAAGAATCACGGCTGTTATTTCCGCATTGCCGTCCATCCGGATTACCGCCGCAGAGGAGTCGGCAAGAGTCTTGTAACGGCTATGGAGAGCAGATTTCAGGCGCGGAAGGTCAGCGGCATTTATGTTGCCGTCGATGAACACAATTCTTTTGCAATGCCTCTCTATGAAGCCATGGGTTATGACGAGAACCACATTTTCAAATCCGTGCGCAAGCTGAGCATTGTCGGGTAACTGTTGCTGAACCGCTGCTGTAAGCGGAATCAAAGGTCAGAGTAGAGAACTGTTGCAGGGCGGATACTTTGAATATGGGTATTCCTGCATAGTCTGTTTCATTATACTAAAGCATATCTTCCCTATGTCCATTGCAAATGGGCGGGAGATATGCTTTTCTATTGTTAAGGAACGGATAACCCAATCGAAGCAAGTAGGTGGCCTATGAACCGGGAGCTTGAAGAAGATTTCATGCGGAGCCGCAGACAAAGATACAGATCAGTGACGCATAACAAGTCTAGACAGAAGTCGAGAAGAACTTGGATCAAGGATATGCGGGAGTGGATCATTACGGCGGGGATTGTGTTCGCTGTGATGTCGCTGCTTAATATCTATGTGTTCAATGTGTCAACTGTAATCGGCCAATCCATGGAGCCTACCCTCTATCAGGGAGAGAAGCTGATTATTAATAAAATCGCCCTCAGCTTCGGGAATCCGGGCCGCGGGGAGGTTGTCGTCCTTCATGATCCCAGTACGGGACCCAGCCGCAAGGAATATCTGGTCAAGCGGGTAATCGGCATTCCCGGCGACATTATTGAAGTACGGAGCCAGCAGCTCTATCTCAACGGTAAGCTGCTGGATGAGCCATATATCGATACGTCTATAGAAGATCCTGATTTCAGCAGTCTGACCGTGCAGGCGGGGACCTACTTCGTCATGGGGGACAACCGGCATGCCGGAGCCAGCAAGGACAGCCGTTATTTCGGCGCTGTCGCAGGGGAGAGTATTGTGGGTAAGGTGTCCCTGATCTGGTGGCCTATCTCCAAGATGAAGGGCCTGTAGAGCAACCTTAGTCAATCTATAAAGGAGAGGCGGATATGCACCTCAACATCCAGAAAGGTTACGCTCCGCCCCCTTCCAAATGGGAGAAACTTAAGGCAGAGATTAAGGCGGCCGCCCCCGCGCTCGGTATCGATGATATCGGGTTCACCACTGCGGAGCCGTTTTTATATTTGAAGAACATTCTCAAGGAGCATCGGGACAAGGGGTACGAATCCGGCTTCGAGGAGCCTGACCTGGACAAGCGGACGGTTCCGGCCCTCCAGTCCGGAGAGCAGCCGCTCTCCATCATTGCTATTGCGGTGGCCTATCCCTCCAAAATGGAGGACCCGCCCAAATCCGAGCCTGGGGCGCGCAGGGGTATTCTGGCCCGCGCCTCCTGGGGCCAGGATTACCATCATGTCCTTCGTGAAGCGCTGGCGAAGCTGGAGAGCTTCATCCGTGAGCGCGTCCCGGATGCCGTGCTTGAGAGTATGGTGGATACGGGAGCGCTTGTAGATCGGGCTGTAGCAGAGCGGGCGGGTATCGGCTTCAGCGCCAAGAACTGTGCCATTATCTCACCCAAGTGGGGATCATGGATCTATCTGGGGGAGATGGTGACGAATCTCCCGCTTCCCCCGGACCAGCCTGTAGAGGAGGGCTGCGGCGATTGCACCAAATGCATCGACGCCTGCCCTACCGGCGCGCTGGTCGGACCGGGCCAGCTCAATGCCCAGGCCTGCATCTCCTTTCTGACCCAGACCAAGGGCTTCCTGAGCGAGGACTATATGAGCAAGATCGGAAACCGGCTCTACGGCTGCGATACCTGCCAGATTGTCTGTCCGCATAACCGCGGCAAGAATTGGAACCACCGCCCGCAGCTTCTGCCTGATCCTGAGGTGGTCAAGCCGCTGCTGATGCCGATTCTGGATCTCAGCAACCGGGGATTCAAGGAGAAATTCGGCAGCAGCTCCGCCGCCTGGCGCGGCAAGAATCCGATCCAGCGCAACGCGGTGATTGCGCTAGGCAATTTCAAGGAGGCTTCGGCGGTGCCGAAGCTGACGGAGCTTGTGCTGAAGGAGACGCGGCCGGTGATGCGCGGGACGGCAGCCTGGGCGCTGAGCCGCATCGGCGGCGAAGAGGCCCTTGCGGCTGTTGAGCAGGCGCTTGGGAGCGAAGAGGACGCTGCGGTACGCGACATGCTGGAGCGGGCCGCAGGCAAGCTGCGTGAGCAGGGAGCAGCGGACGGGAAATGAACCGGCTGTCAGCGGGATTTGGCAATTGCTGTCCAGTTGTTGAAATGCTATGATAGATTCGCGTGCCTGAACAGGGTTATCGCCAGACAATAGAGTACAAAGGTGGATTACAGATGAATATTGCATTGCCTATTATTACGCTTGTGGTAGGTCTGATCGGCGGATTCTTCATCGGTGTGTATTATCTGCGCAGACAGATGACAACGATGCAGAATGATCCTGAAATGCTGCAGAAGGTTGCCAAGCAAATGGGGTATAACCTGAACGGGAAGCAAATGCAGCGTGCCCAGCAGATGATGAAGAACGGTAATCCGCCGGGGCGTCCTGCTGCGGGCAAAGGACATTCCCGCAAGAAGTAATAATGATGATCGTATAATAGATAAGAGTCAGCTGCAGGTGCGGAAGGGGGGAGTTTTCATGGGGGGCA